>OZ220700.1:0-1544120 GCA_965116725.1 Thermodesulfobacteriota bacterium | reverse complement strand
TCGGTTACGAGCGCGCCCTTGTTTATATCTCCATAATCTTTACCGCGATACTCTGTTCCGCGTTTCTGATCAAAAGCCGCCCCGAGGACATGAACCTAAAGGCGTACGGAGAGAACTCGGAAGATGCGGAAAAACAGAACGGGGCTTCTGCCTGGAGCGCGAAAGAAGCGTTTTCACATTCAAGCTTCTGGCTTATGTACGCTGCCTTCTTCTTGGGGTTTAACACTTTTCTCATCATTGTCGTTAACCTTTTTAACTTCTCGGTAGGGGCGGGAATAACGCCGCTCGTGGCGGCCGGGGCGCCCGCCTTCATAGGGGTCGGAAGCATCATCGGGCGGATTTTCTTCTCGGGAGTCGTGACCAACTTCCTAAGCGACGTGCGCATACTGTTTGTCTGCTATTTCTTCCAGGCAACCTCTATAATCCTCATTCTGTCGGTCGCGGAGGTGTGGTCACTTTACCTGTTCGGCTTTCTGTTCGGCCTTTTCTACAGCGGATGGGTACCGATGTTTCCGACTATACTTGGAAAATTCTACGGTCTTAAGTCACTTGGAAGCATCTTCGGTATTTTCGGCACCGGATTCTCCCTCGCCGCGATCAGCGGCCCCCTCGTTTCCGGACTTCTCTTCGACATGACCCAGAGCTACCAGAACTCCCTTGTCGTGGCGATGGCGGCGTCTTTTATAACGGCCTTCTTAGTACTACTTATAAGGACTCCCGTAAAAAAAATTAACAAAACCGCCACTTAGTCTTCCGGTTTTGGTTATATTAGACACTGGGAGAAAGAAACGATGTTCGGACTCGGCACAGCTGAATTACTCATAATACTTTTCATCGCACTTGTGGTTCTGGGGCCCAAGGAGTTGCCCAAGGTCGCAAGAACCCTTGGCAGGGGGATAAGAGAGCTTCAAAGAGCCAAGGACGATATAAAAAAGAACATAGAATTTGAAGACGATATGGACGAGAAAACCAAGTTTCAGACACCCAAAAAGGACGAAAACGTCTGACTTGTCAAAAGCACTTTCTCTGATAATATTTACGCTAATCGCTTTTCCCTTGAGTCCTCTCTATGCCCAAGATAACCATCGACGGAATTGAACTTGATGTGGACGACGGAATAAACGTCATCCAGGCTGCCGCGGTGGCCGGGATAGAGATCCCTCATTTCTGCTATCACCCTTCGCTGAGCGTGGTCGCCCAGTGCAGGCAATGCCTTGTGGAAGTGGAAGGCGTTCCCAAGGTACTCCCCGCATGCAACACGACCGTAAGAGACGGCCTCGTGGTCAAAACAGACACCGAAAAAGCTTTTGAGGCCAGAAAAGCAGCCGTTGAGTTCACTCTGATAAACCACCCGCTTGACTGTCCCATATGCGCCAAGGGCGGAGAATGTCCGCTCCAGATGACCACTTTCGATCACGGTCCCGGCTACAGCAGGGTCGGCGGTCCCGAGAACAAGAAGGTAAGGCAGAAAAGCTACCTGAGCGACCGCATAATGTACGACGCCAACAGGTGCATCATGTGCACCAGATGCGTGCGCTTCACGGATGAGGTAACAAAAACCCACGAACTTGGGACCACCGGAAGAGGCTTTCGGAAGAAAATCTCCGTTTTCCCCGGGAAAACGCTCGATAATGAACTTGCAGGAAACGTGATTGACATCTGCCCGGTCGGAGCCCTGCTCCCCAAAGACAACCTTCACGAAGAGAGGGTCTGGTACATGAAATTCACAGACTCCGTGTGCTCTCTCTGCAGCACCGGGTGCAACATTACTGTGGGCGTCGATCCGAGAAAAGGAGAGGTCTCCCGCATACGCCCAAGAATAAACGAGGAAGTTAACGGACACTGGATATGCGACAGGGGAAGATTCGACTACAAGGGGGTCCAAGAGTCAACCAGGCTTAAGGACCCCATAATGAAAAGCGGTAAGGACTACGAGATAGCCTCTTGGGAAAACGCGATTAACAGCGTCGGGGCCAGGCTCTCGGGAATAAAGTCGGGCGACGCGGGCGCCTGTGCGATTGCGGGATCGGCCAGGCTTACAAACGAGGAAATGTTTCTCGTGGCGAAGCTCTCATCCACCCTTGGAGACTGCCCGGCAGTCTGCGCCACGGGAACCGAGAAAATAGAAAAGAAATTCGACCTCGTAAGCAACGACCCGTATCCAAACAGCGCCGGAGCCAGGAATTTCATGACGCAGGCAAACGGAAACGATATGAAAGCTACGATGGACTCGCTGCTCGCCGGCAGGATCAATACGCTGGTCGTCATCGAGGCGGACCTGTTCGAGATGGTTTCAGGCCACGAGAGGTACGCTCTTTCGCGAGCGCTTGAGAAAATCAGCTTCCTTGCCGTCATCGACTACAGACTCACCGAAACCGTAAGACACGCTCACGTAATACTTCCAGCGGCAAGTCCCTATGAAAAAAACGGGACTTTCACAAATGACGCCGGACGGGTTCAGAGAATAAGAAAGGCCATATCTCCTCCCGGGAATGCTAAGTCCGCATGCGAAATACTGTGCATGATCGGGGAGCGGCTCGACAAGGCCCTTTTCAGCTACGGCTCCGCGTCGGAAGTGATGGATGACATAAGCCTCAAGATTCCCGGATACGGGGGGATCAGCTACGACAGGATAGGTACCGTCGGAAAAGTTCTTGAACACGGCGCGGGCAGATGACTCCACTTCTAATATCAATAGCGGTCGCAAAGATAGCGCTTGTTTTTTTCGTCGTCCTGACGGTTGTCGCCTATCTCACTTTTGCGGAAAGAAGGTTAAGCGCCTTCATACAGGATCGCTACGGACCGAACAGGGTCGGACCCTCGGGACTGCTCCAGCCTCTTGCAGACGGCATCAAGTTCATCTTCAAGGAAGACATAATTCCTCCGAAAGCGAACAAGACCATGTATATAATGGCTCCGGCGTTCGCGCTCGTCACGGCCCTTGCGGCCCTCGCCGTGATTCCCATAGGAAAGGGAGTTCACACGGATCTCTTCGGATTTCTCCAGGATCCCGTATTCATAAGGTTCCAGATAGCCGACATAAATATCGGCCTTCTCTACGTGCTCGGAATAAGTTCGCTTAGCGTATACGGCGTGGTGCTCGGCGGGTGGGGTTCTAACAGCAAGTACTCGCTCCTGGGAGGCCTTCGGGCCGCGGCGCAGATGATAAGCTATGAACTCGCTCTGGGCCTTTCCATACTGGGAGTAATCGCCATAACGGGATCGCTTCGCTTAGGGGACATAATCGAAGCGCAGGAGAAGATGTGGTTCCTAATCCCGTCCTTTATAGGCTTCGTGGTTTTCGTCGTTTCCGCGTTTGCTGAAACCAACCGGCTTCCGTTTGACATGCCGGAAGCCGAGCCCGAGATAGTCGCCGGCTACCACACCGAATACAGCAGTATAAAATTTGCAATGTTCTTCATGGCTGAATATACTCATATGATAGTTGCTTCGTGCATGATAACTTGTTTGTTTTTGGGTGGTTGGTATCCCTTACCGTTCGGAGGGTGGTTCGGCATCGATATCAACACACATTGGTATCTGCCGCCAGCTGTCTTTATCGGCAAAGTCCTTTTCTTACTCTTTCTGTTTATCTGGGTAAGATGGACTTTGCCAAGGTTCAGGTATGATCAGGTAATGAGCCTCGGCTGGAAGAGGCTTTTCCCCCTAGCAGTAGCTAACCTGCTTCTCATAAGTTTTCTTATCGTTTCGGGAATTCTTTAGTCTAAAACTCGTTCTTAAAAGTCCTCACACGAACTTAAGAGTCACACGAAAATTTTATAAATTATGGTGAAGTAAAGCGGTTCTGAGTGTTATTAAATATCCAGATTACTAACTCTAAGAGCGTTTAATTCAATAAACTCCTTTCTGGGTTCAACCTGATCTCCCATGAGTTTTGAGAATATCTCGTCCGCTTCAACAGCATCGTCAACCTGGACCTGTTTCAGCACCCTGTTCTCGGGATTCATGGTAGTTGACCAAAGCTGTTCCGGGTTCATCTCTCCGAGACCTTTATACCTCTGTATAAACTGACCCTTCTTCCCTCTCTCCATGATGAATTCAACGAATCTCTCAATGCTTCCGATCTCTTTTTCTTCGCTGTTATCAACGATATGACAGGCAGAGTCCCAAAGCGGACTAAGAGACTCCGCAAGTTTCCTGAGTTCCCTGAAATCGGGAGAAGCCAGAAAGTTAAAATCAATAAAGGAGGAAGTGACCCTTCCGTTTTCCCTGAAGCCGTATTCAATACTGTTTGAATTATGCTCGGTGTCCTCTCCAAGCTTCCAGTCAAGATCGACTATGTCGGGATAGTTCTCTCCGAGCCATTCCTTTATTCCGACAAGATGAGCATCCAGGGAGGCCTCGTTACCAATCTTAAGATTGGTCTTGCCGAGGTCGGTTCTTCTGGCAAAAGCGTCAACTATCCCCCTGTTTCTCCCCCACCTGCTCATGCGGTCAAGAAGTTTTCCGTACCTGATGGCTTTCTGCACGAGATCAAAAAGCTTCTGTCCCTTGATCTGCCTTGCGTGGCCGTTTGTGCCCCCGGAAGCGATTTCAAGGCCTTCTACTCCAAGCTTGACGAGAAACTCCTCGTATTCCTGATCGTCTTTGAGATAAGTTTCCTTCCTTCCTCTTCTCACGAGGTAAAGAGGTGGCTGGGCGACGTAGAGATATCCCTTTTCTATTACCTCCCTGAAATAGCGGTAAAACAGAGTGAGAAGAAGGGTTCTTATGTGCGACCCGTCAACATCCGCGTCGGTCATCAGTATTATCTTGTGATAGCGTATCTTCGATACGTCGAAGTCGCCTTCCTCCTCCCCTATTCCGGTGCCCAAAACGGTGATCGTGGTACGGATTTCCTCGTTGGCAAGCATCTTGTCAAGCCTGGCCTTCTCGACATTCAGAATTTTTCCCTTAAGGGGCAAAATGGCCTGGTTGTGCCTGTCCCTTGCCTGTTTCGCGGACCCGCCCGCCGACTCTCCCTCGACTATGTAGAGTTCGCTTTTCTCGGGGTCGCGCTCCTGGCAGTCAGCGAGCTTCCCGGGAAGCGAGCCGGATTCAAGGGCACTTTTTCTCCTGGTAAGCTCCTTCGCCTTTCTCGCGGCAGTTCTCGCTCTCGCGGCTTCTACCGTTTTTTCCACGATACGTTTCGCCACAACGGGATTCTCCTCGAAGAACACCCGAAGCTTATCGTTCAGCAAAGACTCGACGATACCCCTTACGGAAGTGTTCCCGAGCTTCGTTTTGGTCTGGCCTTCAAATTTCGGATCCGGGATCTTTACGCTAACGACGGCCACCAGACCTTCTCTAACATCTTCTCCGGCAATAGCCATCTTGAGGTTCTTAAGGAGATTCTTCTCCTCGGCGTACCTGTTTATAGTTCTCGTTAAGGAAGTGCGAAAGCCCGAGAGATGGGTTCCGCCTTCCACGTTGTTTATGTTGTTCGCGTAGCAGAATATGGTTTCCCTGTAAGTGTCGTTATACTGCAGGGCAACTTCAACCACGGTCGAGTCCCTCTCGCCAGTGACGTAGATAACCTCGGGATGAAGCGCTTTTCTGTTCTGGTTAAGCTCCTCAACGAAAGCGACGATCCCCCCTTCGTAGAAAAATTCCTGGGACCTGTCCGTTCTCTCGTCGTTAAGGGTGATACGAAGACCCTTGTTAAGAAAGGCAAGCTCCCTTATCCTGTGGGCGAGGATGTCGTAATTGAACTCGCTAACCTCGAATATCCCGGAATCGGGCCTGAAATGTATCTTCGTTCCGCTTTTTTTCGTTTTCCCGGTGTTTTTAAGGTCTTTTACCGCCTCTCCCTTCTCATACTCCTGGTACCAGACCTCCCCCTCCCTCTTTATCTCTATTGAGAGGCTCTCTGATAGGGCGTTTACCACCGTGACGCCCACGCCGTGGAGCCCTCCCGAAACCTGATAGACCTTGCTGTCGAATTTTCCTCCGGCATGAAGCATGGTCATCACGACCTCAACGGCCGGTTTTCCCGTCTCCTCGTGGACATCAACCGGAATCCCTCTTCCGTCGTCCTCAACCGTAATGCTCTCATCCACGTGCACGGTGACGGAGATATTGTCGCAGAAACCCGCAAGGGACTCGTCCACACTGTTATCGAGAACTTCGAACACGAGATGGTGGAATCCCCGGGAATTGGTATCCCCTATGTACATGTCAGGGCGTTTTCTTACGGCTTCAAGGCCCGGAAGAACCTTTATCTGCTCGGCGGTGTAATCGTCGCCGTAACCGTTATCCTGCCGCAATTCGCCCATTATTTCGGATTCTTGAGACTCGCTCAAAACAAGTACCTCCCGGTTAGAGATATTGTGATTATTATAATACCTGAAAAAAAGAAAAAAGTCCGTAATATCCGGTAGTTTAAGTAAAAATCAGAATTTTCCAGAAGATTGTGGGTCCAGTAGGTCTCCCAAAGACAAAATTGCTTCCTAAAACCCTACCCCTGAGAAATTTTCGGATGTGTAATGCCGGTCTGTTTCTGGTATTTTCCCTTCTTGTCCGCATAGGAGATCTGGCATTCCTCATCACCCTCAAAAAAGAGCACCTGAGCGATTCCCTCGTTTGAATATATCTTCGCGGGAATGGGGGTTGTATTTGAGATCTCAAGCGTCACGTACCCCTCCCACTCGGGTTCGAATGGGGTGACGTTAACGATTATCCCGCACCTTGCATAAGTGGATTTACCGACGCACACGGTGACTGTGCTTCTGGGTATCCTGAAATACTCAACGGTCTTTGCGAGCGCGAAGGAGTTCGGGGGAATTATGCAGTAATCGTTCTCTATCTCCACAAAGGAGTTGGGATCGAAATTCTTAGGGTCCACGACAGCACTGTGAAGGTTGGTAAACACCTTGAACTCATTGCTTACCCTTATATCGTAGCCGTAAGAGGAAAGGCCGTACGATATAACGCCCTTGCTTACCTGGCCTTCCACAAAAGGGTCTATCATCTTGTGCTCAAGCGCCATTTTTCTTATCCAGTGATCAGGTTTGATTCCCATTTATGTTCTCCTTTCTGTTTTCTCGAATCTCCTTTAATATCTGATTCGTATTGGTTTCATATATAAAGATATTTTCAAACTCAGAAACGTTGTTTAATCCGGTGGTTTTCATGCACTAAAATGAAGCGATCCATAAAAAACGGCGCCTCACATATGACTGGGGCCCTGCAAAAAATTATACGAACTGCCTCAAAAACCTTACGTCGTTCTCAAAGAAAAGCCTTATGTCGTTTATTCCGTACTTAAGCATGGCGATTCTCTCAACCCCCATGCCGAAGGCAAAACCCGAATAGATGTCAGTGTTATAGTTAACGCTTGAGAAAACCGCGGGGTCTACCATTCCGCATCCCATTATTTCAAGCCAGCCGGTACCCTTGCATACCCTGCATCCGTTGCCGGAACATATCTGACACTCTATGTCCACCTCGGCGCTGGGCTCGGTGAAGGGAAAGAAACTCGGGCGGAACCTTACGTTCGTATTGTCGCCGAAAGTGAGTTTCACGAACTGAATTATGACGGATTTCAGGTTTCCGAAAGTTATCCCCTTGTCAACGAGAAGACCCTCTATCTGGTGGAACATGGGGGTGTGGGAAACGTCGCTGTCGGACCGGTAAACCTTTCCGGGAGCTATTATCTTCACCGGAGGCTGCTGGGTCTGCATGATCCGTATCTGCACAGGCGAGGTATGGGTTCTCAAGACCATGTTGTCGGTTATGTAGAAAGTGTCCTGCATGTCCCTTGCGGGATGGTTTTTCGGTATGTTAAGCGCCTCGAAATTGTAGTAGTCAAGCTCGACCTCGGGACCCTCGGCGACTTCGAATCCCATCCTTTCAAAATCATAGACGATGCGCTCCATCACCTGGGTTATGGGATGCTTGGCTCCGACCGGCATTCCGCGCCCCGGGAGAGTGAAGTCGGTTGCCTCCTCAAGGAGCTTTTCATCCATCGCTCTGCGCTTTATCTCGTCGGATTTTCTCTCGATCAGCTCCTCGACTTCCTTTTTGGTTCCGTTTATGAGAATGCCCGCCTGGCGGCGCTCGGAAGCGGGAAGGTCCTTCATGGACTTTAGAAGCTGCGTGAGGGACCCCTTCTTCCCTACGTAGCTCGCCTTCACTCTGACGAGATCGGCTTCCGAAGAGACCTCCTCAAGGTCAGAATCTATCTGGTTTCTTATCTGCTCAAGCGCTTCCTGCATGGTGTGAACAAGTTATCTGTTTTAAGAAACAAAACGGGAAATATTTAACCGTTATGAGAGCGATTATCAAAGCACAGAACCAGCTTTTGACGGGGCCATCCGCCAAAGCGCGGCTTCTACATGGTCCCCTTTCTTTTTCTCCAGTAGACCACGAAGGCACTCGCCACGAAAATCGACGAGTAGGTTCCTATAATGACCCCGACCATAAGGGTAAACGCGAAATCGTGTATTACCGAGCCGCCGAGGAAAAAGAGCGGAAGGAGCACTATGAATACCGTTATAGCCGTGAGCAACGTACGCGAGAGCGTCTGGCTTATTCCATCGTTTACAAGCTCCCTGAAGCCCTTTTCGGGGAAATTCCCCATGTTCTCCCTTATCCTGTCAAATATGACGATTGTGTCGTTAACCGAATAACCTATCACGGTCAGAAGCGCGGCTACAATCGCAAGGGTGAACTCCTTGTCCGCGAGCGATATGGCCCCAACGGTTATAAGGGTATCGTGAATAAGGGCGATAACCGCTCCCACGGCAAAACCGAATTCAAACCTGAACACCAGGTAGGCAAGTATTCCGACGCACGCAATCAGTATGGATAAAAGGGCCTTGGTTATGAGCTCCTTACCCACCCTGGGACCTATGTAGTCTATTCTCTGGATGGAGGCCCCCTCAAAATTCTCTGACGTGGCGAAAAGGTCCTCCAGCTTTTTCTGAAAATCTCCTATCTGGTCAAAAGTCGCAAGTTCCGGTGCAAACTGTATCAGGTGCTCGTTGTCGCCCGGAAGGCCGAAGCGCTGGACCGATTCCGAGGGAAAGCCGTTCTCGGCAAGCGCACCTTTTAGAACCTCGGTCTCAAGGCTCTTTGCGAGCTTTATATGTATCTCCGTCCCGCCGGTGAACTCTACTCCCCAGTTAGGCCCCTGGTGATACAGAAGGGAAGCGATGGAGATAACCGCAAGCGCGATGGAAATACGCATCGCGCCCCCCATCTTATCCACAAAATCGTAACTCAGTTTTCCTATAATCCGCACTCGCGCACCCTCAGATACTTACTTCCGTTAGATTCTTGTCCCTGTAAAGCATGTTCGTAAAGACTCTCGCCACAATCAGGTTACTGAAAACGGTTGATACTATTCCGATTGAAAGCGTTGCCGCAAAACCTTTTACGGGGCCAGTACCCAGCCAGAAAAGTATAAGCGCCGTAAGAAGCGTCGTGACGTTCGCGTCAAGTATGGTCCAGACGGATCTCGCGTATCCCGTTTCAATGGAGTGAACCGCGGTTTTACCCGCCATGAGTTCCTCTTTTATCCTCTCGAATATGATGATGTTTCCGTCAACCGCCATTCCGAGCGTCAAAACGAGTCCCGCTATGCCGGGAAGCGTAAGCGTAACGCCAAAGGCGGAGAGAAAACCCATTATGAAAAGTATGTTGAGCACAAGCGCGGCATTCGCCACAACACCCTGCATCCTGTAGAAAAAGACCATGAACACCAGAACAAGTATGCCGCCGACGATCATGGAGAATCTCCCCTTCTCTATCGAGTCCTGCCCCAGGGAAGGCCCTACGGTCCTTTCCTGCTCGACCCTCACGGGAACCGGAAGGGAGCCTGACCTAAGGATAAGCGCGAGGTCTTTTGCCTCCTCCGTGGTGAAAGTGCCGGTTATCGTGCCCTGATAGGTTATCTTGTCCTGGATTGTGGGAGCTGACTTTATCACGCCGTCAAGAACTATCGCCAGACGTTCGCCGATGTTAGCCTCGGTAAGCTTGCCGAACTTGCTCGCGCCCTCCCCCCTGAACGTGAACCCGACCGCGGGGTTTCCGTAATTGTCAAATGTTATCCGAGCGTCCGAGATATACTCCCCCGTCACGCTCGCAAGCCTTTCGGTCAGGAAAAACTTTTCGTTCTCGTTCCCGGTGTCTCCCTCGTGGATGGCAAGGCCTTTTTCCGCGAGCTGCCTCTTGGTCCCGGCTTCGGCGGCGGCAAGCAGGTTCTCCTCCGACACCCCGACCGCCCCTACGATCTTGAATTCCAAGACAGCCGTCTTCTTGATCAGGTTAACTATTCTCTGCCTGTCTTTTTTGGAAGCGCCCGGCACCTGCACCAGGATCCTGTCCTCGCCTGATTTCTGTATGCTCGGCTCGACGAGGCCGAAATCCTTAACGCGGTTCTCTATTATGTTGCGGACCCGCTCTATTGAGTTTCGCTCAAGCTCATCCACGTAGGACGATTTTATCGAGAGCCTGACCAGAAAGCCGTCGGAGCTTATGTCCGCCACCTTTTCAAACTCGTCGCGCGCGACCTCAAGCGCCTTGTCCATATCCGCGCCCGGGAAAAGGCCGATCGTGAGGGTCCCGTCAGAAACTGAGGAGTTCTTAACGAGAATCCTGTTCTCCCTGAATTTCGATACCAGGGACTCCTCAACTATGAGCATTTCCTGCTCCACGCCCTCTTCGGTCTCCACTCCCAGAAGAAGAAATATCCCTCCCTCAAGATCAAGCCCGAGGCTTATCCCCTTGCTTGAGAAAACCTTTCCCCACCACGAGGGAAGCTTGTCGCCCATGAAGGTAGGCGTAAGGAGTATTACGCAGAGAAATGAGAAAAGAGCGATAACGGTAATCCAAAGACGGGACACGCCTTTCATCTAATCAGCCGCCCCCTTTGGATTTGCCTTCAGCGGCCCCGGAATCGGTCTTCTCCGAGATCCCGGAGCGGACCATTTTTATGTTGATGCCTTTAGCTATCTCGACCGTGAGCTCGTCCCCGTCGACGTTTATCACCCTGCCGCATATGCCACCGGTGGTAACAATGTTGTCGCCTCTTTTTACCTCGGCGAGCATCTTCTTGCGCTCACGGCTCTGACGTTGCTGGGGTCTTATTATAAGAAAGTAAAAAAGGGCGAATATTAAAACGAACGGGAGTATGGCCGAGAACGGCGTTCCCCCAGTTCCTCCCTGCCCGGTCCCGGGAGGCATGCATGATAAAAGAAAAAGGGCTGAAGTAGCGGCAAAAGCTAGTTTTTTCAATTACTGTTCCTCCTCAGCATCGCTGAGTTCCGAGCACAACTGCCTGAAGGTGCCGGTTTTTATCGATTCTCTTATTCTTCTCATCAGTTCGGAGTAATAATAGAGGTTATGAAGGGTCAGCAGCTGAAGAGAGAGAATCTCCCCGGCCATGAATATATGCCTCAGATACGACCTTGAAAAATTTTCGCACGTGTAGCAGCCACAATCCTCATCAAGAGCCGAGCTGTCGTACGCGTAACGGGAGTTTTTTATAACCACTTTTCCCCGGCTTGTAAAGAGAGTGCCGTTGCGGGCGTTGCGGGTCGGGATCACGCAGTCGAAAAGATCGACTCCGAGAGCTACCGCCCTCACTATGTCGCTCGGATTCCCGATGCCCATGAGGTAGCGGAGCCTGTCTTCGGGCAAAAGCCCGGCGCAGAGTTCGGTGATCTCAAAAGTCGCCCCGCTTGACTCACCGATCCCCAGCCCGCCTATCGAGTAGCCGTCAAACCCTATGTCCACAAGCTCGCCCACAGAGCGCGCCCGAAGATCCTCGTACACTCCTCCCTGCACGATGCCGAAAAGGGCTCTTGAGGGGTCCCGCCGCGCCTGCTTGCAGAGCCCCGCCCAGCGCGTCGTAAGGGAAACCGACTTCTCCATGTACTCGTAGGGGGAATCATGGGGAGGACATTCGTCAAAACACATCATCACGTCAGAGCCCAGGTCCTCCTGAACGGCCACAGAGACCTCGGGGGAGAAGAAATGCTCGCTTCCGTCTATGTGGGAGCGGAAGGAGACCCCGTCTTCCGTTATTTTCCTGCTTTTCGCGAGGCTCAGGACCTGATAGCCGCCGCTGTCGGTGACGATCGCGCCGTCCCACGACATGTAGCGGTGAAGTCCGCCGAGAGAGCTTATTATGTCCGTGCCGGGCCTCAGGTAGAGATGGTAGGCATTTGCTATAAGAGCCCTGAAACCAAGACGGTGAAGATCAAGGGGCGTTATGGCCTTGCCCGCTCCCTGGGTCGCCACGGGCATGAATGCCGGAGTCTCGACCGTTTCGCGTAAAGTGCGGATTTCTCCCAGCCTGGCGGAACCGCCCTTTTCCTTTTCGATAAGCCTGAACTGGTACATGATGGATAAACGCGGCGGGATCAGAATCCGAGCACGTCTCTCATGGCGTAGATCCCCGGAGGTTTTCCCGGAATCCACTTCGCCGCGCGAATCGCGCCCGCAGAGAAGTTCTCCCTGCTGGTCGCCCTGTGGGTAAGTTCCACTCTCTCTCCGTCGCCGAGGAACATGACGGTGTGGTCCCCGACCACGTCTCCTCCCCGAAGCGTCTGGATGCCTATCTCCCCTTTCCCTCTCGCCCCTATCCGCCCGTGCCTTTCGTATTTCGCCACGTCTTCGAGTTCTGATCCGAGACCGGCGGCGATTGCTTCCCCGAGCGCGATTGCCGTTCCGCTGGGAGAATCTGCTTTCCCCCTGTGATGGGCCTCGAAAATCTCGGCGTCGTAGCCCTCTCCCAGATGAGAGGCCACCTGCCTTGATATCTCGAAAAGAACGTTTATCCCGACGCTCATGTTGGGAGAGAAAACGCACGGTATCCGCCGAAGCAGCCCAAGGAGTTCTTCCCTCTGCCCAGGCTCAAAGCCCGTTGTCCCTATGACCATCGATTTTCCGCTGCGAACCGAATATTCGGCGTGGGCAAGGGTCGCTTCGGGAACGGTAAAGTCAATTATTACGTCCGCGTCCCGGGCCGCTTCCTCTATACTGTCGCTCACGCTTACTCCCGGCCCCGCGCCCGCGACAAGATCCCCTAGATCCAGGCCGACCGAAGCATGTCCCGCCGCCTCAGTCGCTCCCACAAGCTCAATATCCCCGTCTGAGCCCGCGAGCGAAGCCAAGCTCATTCCCATACGCCCGCACACCCCCACTACCGCAACTTTTATCACTTTAGCCTCCTCCGTCTCCGCCCTGCGGTCCGTAACTGCAGTTCTCAATACACTCGTCCTTCATTATCTTCCATTCTTTTTCGGGTATGGAAAGATCGTAGCGGTTTGTGTACCTGGCCCTCTGACGCTTGTCTTCGCCCGGCTCCCTGTAGTCAACCTCCACTTCCGCAACCACTATGGCCGTGTCCTTGAAAAGCTGGGTCGCCAGGACCCTGTAGTCAACTATCCTGATGTCGTAGCGCTCGTAAAGAAGCTCGAACCTGCTTATGTAACCCTCGCGGTCTGAACTGAATATGTGGATCTTGTCGTAAGCGGATTTAAAGTCCCGTTCCTTAAGCGCCTCGAGAAAAGAGTTCACCACGCTGGTGGCGGAAACCTTCGGCTGCGGCCTTCTTGCGTCTTGACTTCGCACGGGAATGGCGCAGGAAGCAAAAAGAAGCAGCAATGGCAGAACGAAAAGATAAGCTTTTCTCATGGAGCGGGAACTGAAAGATCCTGTGAATAAAGTAAGAAGTTAAACGAGAAAAATGGCGCAGGCAAGTTTCGGCGACATGCGTCGCGGTTTTCTCTGCGTACCCGGAGGCGGTTGCGAAGCGGAACCCCTTGCGGGTATCCTGCTTGGGAAAAAAGAAAACGGATACAGAAAAAAAGAAAAAACTACCATGAAAAGCATGACAGGTTTCGCGGAATCATCCGTAAGTACGGAGATCGGAAAGATCATAGTGGACATGCGGTCGGAGAACCACAGGTTCCTTGACGTCAAGGCCAGTGTTCCCGAATCGTTACTCCACATGGAAACCACCATTGAGGACAGACTGAAGAACTCGATTCAGAGAGGGAAGCTTCGCCTGAGGCTCTCCGTGCAGACAAACAAAAGGGAAAGGCAGCGGTTATCCGAAAAGGTTCTCCGGGAAAACCACAGTTCCCTCAAAAGAATCAATTCCGCCCTGGGGCTCAAAACGGAGATAGGAATTGAGCACCTGCTCATGATGGAGAACTCTCTTGAAAGCCGCGCCGGACCAGAGGTCTCAAGGGAGACGGAAGCCAGGATCAAGGAAGCGGTCGCAAAAACTCTCGTAAAGTTCAACAGAAGCCGGGAAGCAGAGGGAGAAAAGCTTGAAAAATCCATACTCGGGCGTCTTGAGGTCATAAAAAAGACGGTTGACGGCATAAAGAAAAAAAGAAAGGAATTCATAAAGAAATCCGACAAAAAGACTAAGGAGAAAATCGAGAAAATCTTTTCCTCAAAGCACAAGAACGACCCTATTCTCTCCCAGGAAGCCGCGGCAATAATCACGGAGAAAAGTGAGATTGACGAGGAAATCGTAAGGCTTGAGGCTCATATCTCAAAGTTCAGGAAAACCGCCAGGAAAAAGGGGGCCGTAGGGAAGGAGCTTGACTTTCTGGTCCAGGAAATGAACAGGGAGGCGGGAACGATATCGGCGAAATGCAAGGACGCGGGGATCTCGCACCTTACAATAGGCGTACGCCTTGAACTCGAGAAAATACGGGAACAGATTCAGAATATAGAATAGAGTTCCACCGGGTCCCGAGATTCATGCCCGGATATCCTTTTATTTTTCATACAACTTTAACCACCGGTCGGGTTTTCGTCGTCCGCAGCGCCTGACACGCCAGCTTCGTCTGGAAATAAGCTACGGAAGTATCTTCCCTTTTTTTTATCGCCTCTCGACGGGCCCTGCTCTCGGCTTCAGCGCATCTCTTGCACCGGCTTGAGAGACCAATCGACCTGCAGCAGTCCGAATAGAATTCCGACACGGGAAGTTTTCGCCAACACCAGGAACAAACGTGATAACCGCTGTCCCTACGAGGGTACTTGGGCCTCTTCCGCCGGTTTCTTTCTTTAGGCCACCTGTTGTCACGCAACGACGGCGCTTCGGGATTCACGTTGATCTGCTTCCCGTCAACATATCTGTTTATCGGTTTCTCAAGTCCCATGATCCACTTTCTTTCTTCCCGGTCGGCAATCTCCTGCTTGCGGTGACGAGAGAGAACTTTCACAGTCGGCTTCATTATCAGAAGGTTTTGGTGCAGAATCGAATTGCATGGGTTCGACTGCCGATGCTGCGCGAGTCTGGAGGAAACCGGCTGTCTTGTCTGCCCGACGTAAGCCGACCCGTCAGGAAAGCTGATTTTATATATTTGTATCATTCCGCCCGTTCTGGGGGGTGGCTTGGCCATGAACGGGCATTGTAACAATTTATAAGTAATTTGAGTATGATACGAAACGGTAAGTCCTAGAAGAGCCAGCGCGCCCTTCACAGAAAACCGCTTATAAATCAGCCCTCCCCCGAACTGGGCAACAATGTTCTGAGGACTGCTGCGGAGCACCCTTCTGAAAAAGATGTTTCAGGACTGCAGGATATCCTTTGCCATCTTCGCAGACCCGGAGCAGGGAACTTTGAAAAAACGGACAGGCATGTTATAGTTCCCCCTCATTTGAGAAACAATGAAGCTCGCAAGGGAGAACCGGAAAAATAAGCATTCTCGTAAATAAAGACTCAAAAGTTCTGGTGCAGGGGATAACGGGAAGCGCGGGGCTTTTTCACGCGACCCAGTGCCGCGAGTACGGAACCAACGTCGTTGGCGGCGTCACTCCGGGAAAAGGCGGAAGCAGCGTCGAGGGGTTCCCGGTTTTCGACACCATGTCCGAAGCGGTGCGGGAAACCGGAGCGGACGTATCCCTTGTGTTCGTTCCTGCGGCGTTCGCGATGGACTCGATGCTGGAGGCCCTCGATTCCGGCGTCAAGCTCGTAATCTGCATAACAGAAGGAATACCCACCCTGGACGTTGTAAGGGTAAAAGAGTCCATGAGGGGTTCTGACTCAAGGCTCGTGGGACCCAACTGCCCGGGCGTGATAACCCCCGGGGAGGCCAAGGTGGGGATAATGCCTGGGTACATCCACAAACCCGGAAGAGTGGGAATAATCTCAAGAAGCGGAACTCTCACCTACGAGGCCGTATGGCAGCTTACCAACCTCGACATAGGACAGTCAACATGCATAGGCATAGGCGGAGATCCCGTTATCGGAACCACGTTTATCGACGCGCTTTCGCTCTATGAGAACGACCCGGACACAGACGCGGTGGTAATGATAGGGGAAATCGGGGGGTCTGATGAAGAAGAGGCGGCGGAATACATAAGTCAGAGCTTCACAAAGCCCATAGCAGCATTCATCGCGGGAGCCACGGCGCCCAAGGGAAAAAGAATGGGCCACGCGGGAGCCATTATTTCAGGGAGCTCGGGAAGCGCCGAGGACAAGTTCCGTGCCCTCGAGCGCGCCGGAGTCACCACCTGCAAGAGCCCGGCCGAGATGGGAGAAGCGCTAAAAAGCGCAATCTCCTAAAGCCGCGGGACTCAACTGCCACTCCGAATCCCGCTTCTCACGCGGGCAATCCTCAAAATTGGTTATTATCTTGCCCGTATGGAACCAAAACTTTTCGAGCTCGAGATCTTCAACAACCTTCTCGGAACAATCGCCGAGGAGATGGGTTCTGTTCTCGTAAGGGCGGGATTCTCCCCCAACATAAAGGAAAGAAGGGATCTTTCCTGCGCCATATTCAACTCAGACGGAGAAATGATTGCCCAGGCGGCCCATATCCCCATACACCTGGGATCAATGTCGTTTGCCGCAAGATCAGTGGCTACGGAAAACCTCTCCCCGGGAGACGTTTTTATACTTAACGACCCTTTCCGCGGCGGAACGCATCTTCCGGACGTAACGTGCGTAGCGCCCGTGTTCGTTCATGGGAAGCCCGAATTTCTGCTCGCCTCGCGGGCCCACCACGCCGACATAGGAGGCGACACCCCGGGATCCATGCCACTTTCAACGACAATCCACGAAGAGGGAATCATAATACCCCCGACAAGGATACGGGAAGAAGGAGTGCTGAAAGAAACCCTGCTCCAGGAAATAATTCTCTCGACCAGGGATCATGAGGAAAGAGAAGGGGATCTTCGGGCGCAGATAGCCTCGCTTGATACCGGGGAGAGGAGGATGCGGGAGCTTCTCGAAAAATATTCTCTTTCGAAAATAAACCAGGCCGCTTGCGGGCTTCTTGACTACGGGGAGAGGCTCGTTAGGGGCGCCATAGAGAAAATACCGGACGGCGATTACGTCTTTATTGACTACCTTGAAGACGATGGAGCGGGAACGAGGAATATACCGATACAGGTAAAGATAGAGATAAGCGGGGACGCGGCAGTGGTGGACTTCAAAGGAAGTTCGAAGAAGGTAAAAGGATGCCTTAACGCTCCCCTGAGCGTAACCACCTCCGCGGTCCTGTACTGTTTTCAGTGTCTCTCGGGCGAAGACACGCCTCTTAACTCGGGAACCCTGAGACCAATTGAGATCAGGGTCGATGAGGACTCGATTCTTAACGCCAGGTACCCGAGCGCGGTCGTAGGCGGAAACGTAGAGACTTCCCAGAGGATAGTGGACGTGGTGTTCGGAGCGCTGGCGGAGGCAATACCCGAAACGATACAGGCGGCAAGCGCGGGAACGATGAGCAACCTAGCGTTCGGCTCGCCGCGAAACGCGCCCCCCGATGCCTCCTACGCCTACTACGAGACCATAGCCGGCGGAATGGGAGGGCGGTCGGGCGCGGACGGGGCAAACGCGGTGCACACGCACATGACAAACACGCTTAACACCCCCGTTGAGGCAATCGAGAGGGAGCTTCCCGTAATGGTGGAATCATATTCCGTGAGAAAGGGGTCAGGAGGCGCCGGCAGGTTCCCGGGCGGGGACGGAATCATAAGGCAGTACAGGTTCCTTGAGGACTCTCATGTCTCCCTAATAACCGAGAGAAGGGAGAAGCGGCCCTGGGGAGCCCGAGGCGGAGAAGACGGGAAAAGCGGGCGGAACACGCTTGTATCGGGTGGGGAAGAGGAAAAGCTGCCCGCGAAATGCTCTGTTGCGGTAAAAGCCGGAGAAGCCGTGAGAATCGAGACTCCGGGAGGAGGAGGATGGGGAGCGCCCGTCCCGGCTAATTTTTTCACCATCGACGCTCACCAGGACATAGCCTTTCACATGCGCCACTACAAAAGGGACTTCAAGAATCCCGAGGTTCCCTGCATGATAACCCTGCCCGGACTCAGACAGAGCGGGACCAGAGTTGTTTTCAACACCGTTTTCATACACCCGAAGCACAAACCCGCGGGTTCCGTTGCAGAAGCCATGGCCCAACTTGACCTCTACGACAAGATATACAGCGAACACTCAGAAAGCGTTTTTCAGATAAAAAACAGAGGAGACATAGACAAACTGCGGGAAGGCAGAAAAATCGGGTTTTTCACTCTCATGGAGGGAGCGGATCCAATCTTGAACCCGGAACATCTTATTGAATACCAAAAAAGGGGCGTCCGGGCTATCGGTCTTTCCTGGAACAACAGGAACATCTACGCCTCCGGGCCCGAGAGCAAAGAAGGACTCTCCGAGCAGGGAAAAGAGCTTCTGCGGCAGATGAACGCCCTGGGCATCACGCTTGATCTCTCCCATCTTAACGAACGTTGCTTCTGGGAAAGCGTGGAACTAACAGATCTCATACCCGTTGCGACCCACTCTAATTCAAGAGCGCTTGTGGATCATCCAAGAAACCTGCGTGACGAGCAGCTCCGCGCCATCTCCGAGAGGGGCGGGGTAATCGGGGTTGTTTTCTACGGGAAATTCCTAAGGAAAGGAGAAGGCTGCGCCACCCTCGAAGACATATACGCCCACATAGATCACATTATAGGCGTCTGCGGCGAGGATCACGTGGGAGTGGGAACCGACATGGACGGAGCGCCGATAAATGATTTCCCCGAGGAAATGAGACATATATCCGAACTCCCGGCACTCCCCGAGTATCTCCTCGGCAAGGGATATCCGAGGGCGGCTGTAGAGAAAATAATGGGGAAAAACTTCCTTCGAATAATAAAAACGAATCTTGAAAAGGCACCGGACGACATAGAGTAACGTGTCGCCGATAATTCCTTTATACAGAGCAGATACTTGCTGATTTTCCTCTTAGAGAGACCAAAGCGCTTACAGCGAAGACCCTCAGCCCAGGTTTATCCTGTACTTTCCGGGGCCGGAAATCATCAACACCACGTAGACGAAAAGATACTCAATCGCGTGTGAAGCCCCAGACCATCCCGCCGCGGGTGACTCCTCCGGAAGATACAGGTGGAAGAGAACCGCTACGATCATGTTAACGGATAGAAGAAAAGTCGCAGGCAAAAAGAAAATCCCCGCGATTATGAAAACCGAGCAGAAAGACTCGGCAAAAGCCGCCATAAAGCCCCAGAAAACCGGATAAAAATCAATGCCGAAGGTCTGCAGTGACCCCCCGACTTTAGCCCATCTTTCGGGACCCCCAATCAGCTTTCCGTAGCCGTGAAAAATAAGCATCGAGAAGCCGAAGCCCACTCTTAGCAGAAAAAGTCCTAAATCCAAGTCCCTGTCTCTGCCGTAACTTAACATGCTTTATACTCTATACTAATAAGATCTGTTAGACAAGGTCTCCCGTGGTCAATTCGTACCAAGCGGTTCCATCAAACAAGATCTTCCCCGCCGTCGACCCCTATCACGTTACCTGTGATCCAGGAGGCTTCGTCAAGAGAGAGAAGCGCGATGGCTTTTGCCACATCTTCCGGTGTCGTCAGTCTTCCTGTAGGGTTTGCCGCAAGAGCGTGGTCAAGGAGCTTGTCGTTTCCCGGGATCTTTCTCAGCGCGGGAGTGTCCGTTACTCCGGCCATTATTGAGTTCGCGGTAATACCGCTTGGAGCGAGTTCAACGGCAAGCTGCCGTATGTGGGCCTCTATGGCGGCCTTGGCGGCCGATACCGCGCCGTAAGTAGGCCATACCCTGTGACTCCCCGAGCTTGTCATGGCGAATATTCTCCCGCCCTCGCCCATTATTCCTTCCATAACAAGATCCTGGGCCCAGTAAACGATGCTGTGGGCCATCACGTCCAGGGTCATGTCAATGTTCTTGCTGTTAAGAACGTCTCTGCGTTCATCCGCAACGTAGCGCTTTAGCGTCCCGAAGGCAACGGAATGTATCATCACCTTCACCTGGGAGCCATCCTGCTGCACCACGTCCTTTATGTCCGCAATGACCTCTTGTCTTTTCTGTGCGTCGGCCACGTTTACGTTATAGAACTTCACTTCGCTTCCCGTAGCTTTTATCTCCTCAACTATGCTCTCCACCTTCGCCATCGTGCCCCTGCGGTCAAGGTGAACGCCGAAAATATTCATTCCCCGGCGTGCAAGCTCAAGACTGCAGGCCTCCCCGAAACCGCTTGAAGAACCGAGCACCAGCGCCCACTTGCCTTTAATAGAATTCTCAAACAATCTATGCTACCTCTCTAGATATCGAATTTAGGAAGTGGAATCGTACACGATTTCCCCTCCTTTTTCTAAACACGACGGATCACTATGATCCCTCGTCCGTCTCCTTGCCAGAAGAAACAGCGTATTCCGAGAGTTTGGACCTCTCCGAGAAATCAGGGGGAAGCTCCTTCGAGGTTTTTATTCCTAACTCCTTGAGATCCAAGGCTCTTTTCACTAGGTTGCCCTTGCCGTCGCGAAGACTGCTCATCGCCTTCTGATAAGCCTGATCGGACTGTTCTATGCGCTTTCCGATTTCTTCGAGATGCTCAGTGAAAGTCACGAACTTGTCGTACATCCTGCCGGCGCTCTCAGCTATTTCCCTGGCGTTTGCGTTCTGATACTCAAACTGCCAGATGCTGTGTATTGTTCTAAGCGTCGCGAGAAGAGTCGAGGGGCAGACGACTATCACGTTTTTCTCGAAAGCCTCAGAGTAAAGATCCCTCTCGGTCTCTATGGCCAGCATGAAAGCGGATTCAAGCGGAACGAACATCAAAACGTAGTTAAGGCTCGTGATTCCGGGAATACCCTGATATCCCTTGGAACTGAGTTCCTTTATGTGGTTTCGAAACGAGAGAATATGCTGCCTGAGGTAATCCCCCTTCTCCTCCTCATTCTCGCAGGACATGTATCTCTCATAAGCGGTGAGTGAGACCTTGGAATCGATTACAACATCTTTTCCCTCGGGAAGATGAACTATCACGTCGGGTCTCAGCGTGTTGCCGTCCCCACCCTTGTAGCTCGGCTGTGAGTGATATTCCCTGCCCTCGGACAGGCCAGACATCTCAAGGGCCCTCTCGAGCACTATCTCCCCCCAGGCGCCCTGGGCCTGTGACTCTCCCTTGAGGGCGGTGGTGAGATTAACGGCTTCGCGGCTCATCTGCTCGCCCAGATTCTTGAGGTTCTCTATGTGAGCTTTTAGGGAAGCCATGTCACTGCTCGCATCCTTGTGGGTATCGGTGACCTTTTTCTCGAAATCCTTTATCTGCTCGCGGAGGGGGTTCAGCAGGGTCTCCATATCCGTCTTGTTCTTGTCGGTGAATTTCTTGGTCGTATCCTCAAAAATCCTGTTTCCGAGGTTCTCAAACTCGTCTCCGAGTCTTTTTTTCGCTTCATCCAGAATGGACAGTTTTTCCTCGAAACCCTTTCTTTCCTGCTCTATGGTCGTGCTAAGCCTTGATAGAAGACTTTCTTTTTCGGTAATCTGGGAAGTGAGTTCCCTCACCTGTCCTTCGAACCCGGAAATCCTGGAATCACGGTCCGCAATTGCAGCTTCCTTTTCCTTTACGCTGGACTCAAGAGAGGCTTTCTCGGCGTTAAGAACACTTGTGGCCTCGACCGATTCTTTAAGCTCCCCTTCAAGCAGTACACCCTTGCTCTTTGACTCTTCCAGTTCGGTTCTTATAATGGACAGCTCTGTTTCAGCTGATTCGCGCCGGCCCCTTTCTCTGGTCAGATAGTAGAACAATGCGAGGGCGACAATCGCCATTGCTCCCAGATGGGTAAGCAGACCGGAGATATCCATAACACGGTTATTATAAACGATAAAAGGAGTTGCGGGGAACGATTCTAGAAAGGTCTTACACCCGCAGAAGCGGCAAAACCTCTGGCAACCGAATATAACGCTTGAGAAAATTGTGTGTTGTATCGAGAATTTTCAAACCTCGCAGTAAGTCTCACGGTCGGTTAGTACTCATCAGCTTAATCCCTCACGGGACTTACACCTTGAGCCTATCAACCTCGTAATCTTCAAGGGACCTTTAGGAACTTACGTTCGGGAGATCTAATCTTGAGGCAGGTTTCCCGCTTAGATGCTTTCAGCGGTTATCCTTTCCGAGCATAGCTACCCAGCACTGCCGTTGGCACGACAACTGGTACACTAGAGGCTCGTCCACTCAGGTCCTCTCGTACTATGAGCAGATCCTCTCAAATCTCCTTCGCCCGCTACAGATAGGGACCGAACTGTCTCACGACGTTCTAAACCCAGCTCGCGTACCGCTTTAATGGGCGAACAGCCCAACCCTTGGGACCTTCTCCAGCCCCAGGATGCGATGAGCCGACATCGAGGTACCAAACCTCCCCGTCGATGTGAACTCTTGGGGGAGATAAGTCTGTTATCCCCGGCGTACCTTTTATCCGTTGATCGATGGCCTTTCCACACAGAACCACCGGGTCACTAAGACCTGCTTTCGCACCTGCTCGACCTGTCAGTCTCACAGTCAAGCTCCCTTATGCCTTTGCACTCTGCGCTTGGTTTCCAATCAAGCTGAGGGAACCTTTGCACACCTCCGTTACCTTTTAGGAGGTGACCGCCCCAGTCAAACTACCCGCCTAACATTGTCCTTGATCCGGATAACGGACCTAAGTTAGAATTTCAGAACTACAAGGGTGGTATTTCACCATTGCCTCCACTCCGCCCTGAAGCGAAGTTTCACAGGCTCCCACCTATCCTGCGCATGCAGCACCAAAACTCAATGCTAAGTTATAGTAAAGGTGCACGGGGTCTTTCCGTCCCGTAGCGGGTATCCGGCGTCTTCACCGGAACCACAATTTCGCTGAGTCTTTGGCCGAGACAGTGCGGCAATCGTTACACCTTTCATGCAGGTCGGAACTTACCCGACAAGGAATTTCGCTACCTTAGGACCGTTATAGTTACGGCCGCCGTTTACCGGGGCTTCGGTTCTGAGCTTCTCCGAAGATAACCCATCCCCTTAACCGTCCGGCACTGGGCAGGTGTCAGACCCTATACGTCCACTTGCGTGTTTGCAGAGCCCTGTGTTTTTAGTAAACAGTCGTTACCGCCAATTCACTGCGACCCATTTCCGCTCCAGCCGCGAGGGCTTTCACGTACATATGGGCACCCCTTATTCCGAAGTTACGGGGTTAATTTGCCGAGTTCCTTAGCCAAAGTTCTCTCACGCGCCTTAGTATTTTCAACTCACCCACGTGTGTCCGTTTCGGTACGGGCACTCGGTCGTCAACGTTTAGAAGCTTTTCTTGGAAGCATGGACTCAATCACTTTACGAGGCTAATGCCTCTCGTACTCGCTTCTCAGGGTATTGAAAAGAGGTTTTTCTTGTCTTTTCCCCCTACAAGCTTGAACCGGGATATCCAGCACCCGGATGACCTATCCTTCTCCGTCACTCCATCACTCAGACCGAATGGTACGGGAATATTAACCCGTTTTCCATCGACTACGCCTTTCGGCCTCGCCTTAGGTCCCGACTTACCCTGGGAGGACGAGCCTTGCCCAGGAAACCTTGGGTTTACGGCGAGGTGGATTCTCACCACCTTTATCGCTACTCATGCCTGCATTCTCACTTCCCAACAGTCCAGGTTTCCTTACGGTAACCCTTCGACCCGTTGGGAACGCTCCCCTACCGCTGCGTACAAGTACGCAACCCGCGGCTTCGGCAACGAACTTAGCCCCGGTTCATTTTCGGCGCAAATTTGCATCGACCAGTGAGCTGTTACGCACTCTTTAAAGGGTGGCTGCTTCTGGGCCTACCTACTGGCTGTCTATGCCAATTCACATCCTTTACCACTTAGTTCGTATTTAGGGGCCTTAGCCGGCGGTCTGGGCTGTTTCCCTTTCGCCGATGGGACTTATCTCCCACCGACTGACTCCTGTGCTAACCTAGCGGCATTCGGAGTTTGTCTGGGTTTGGTAGATCTTTCGACCCCCTAGTCCAATCAGTGCTCTACCTCCGCTAGTCATCACACAAGGCTATACCTAAATATATTTCGGGGAGAACCAGCTATCACGAATCTTGATTAGCCTTTCACTCCGATCCACAGCTCATCCGACAGGTTTTCACCCCTGACCGGTTCGGGCCTCCACAAAGGTTTTCTCTCTGCTTCACCCTGGCCATGGATAGATCGATTCGCTTCGGGTCTATCCCCAGTGACTGGCGCCCTATTCAGACTCGCTTTCGCTACGACTACACCTATTCGGCTTAATCAGGCCACTGAAGATAACTCGCAGGCTCATTAGGCAAAAGGCACGCGGTCAGGCATTTCCATAAATGGACATAGCCCTTCCACTGGTTACAAGCAGATGGTTTCAGATTCTATTTCACTCCCCTCACTGGGGTTCTTTTCACCTTTCCCTCACGGTACTGGTTCACTATCGGTCAACGGCACGTATTTAGCCTTGGATGGTGGTCCACCCAGATTCCTCCAACATTCCACGTGTGCCGGAGTACTCGGGATCCCTCTAGGGCTCATCAAAGTTTCGCTTACAGGGCTATCACCTTCTGTGGCAAGACTTTCCAGACTATTCTGCTACTTATCAAAGTCCCATACTGAGGTCCCACAACCCCGAAAGGAAAATCCTCTCGGTTTGGGCTCTTCCCCGTTCGCTCGCCGCTACTAGGGGAATCTCGGTTGATTTCTTTTCCTGGGGGTACTGAGATGTTTCACTTCCCCCCGTTAGCTTGCCATCGCTATATATTCACAATGGCATGACCAAGGTTTGCTCGGTCAGGTTTTCCCATTCGGAAATCCCCGGATCAAAGCCTGTTAAGCGACTCCCCGAGGCTTATCGCAACTTACTACGTCCTTCATCGCCGTCCGTTGCCAAGGCATCCACCTTCTGCTCTACATATCTTATCTGCGAGGCGTGAAAATCCTCGATAATACTAACAACACGATCAATTCTGTTTCTCAGCGTTATATTCAATTGTCAAAGATCAAAAAAGCATTCGAAATTTTTTTATGTGGAGGTGAACGGGCTCGAACCGTCGACCTCCTGCTTGCAAAGCAGGCGCTCTCCCAACTGAGCTACACCCCCTACTGGTGGGCCTAGTTGGATTTGAACCAACGACCTCACCCTTATCAGGGGTGCGCTCTAACCAGCTGAGCTATAGGCCCCCTGTTGCTTTTTAAGCGCAGGAAATACTTTTTCGTAAAAAGCAGACGACGAGCGAAAAAGAGACAGATATCTCCGTGAAAAAGGAGGTGATCCAGCCGCAGGTTCCCCTACGGCTACCTTGTTACGACTTCACCCCAATTACCAGCCCTACCTTAGGAACTTGCCTCCCGAAGGTTAGCACAGCTACTTCGGGCAGAACCGACTTTCGTGGTGTGACGGGCGGTGTGTGCAAGGCCCGGGAACGTATTCACCGTGGCAATGCTGATCCACGATTACTAGCGATTCCAACTTCATGCAGGCGAGTTGCAGCCTGCAATCTGAACTGAGACTAGCTTTGATGGGATTGGCTCACCCTCGCGAGTTCGCGACCCATTGTACTAGCCATTGTAGCACGTGTGTAGCCCAAGACGTAAGGGCCATGATGACTTGACGTCGTCCCCACCTTCCTCCGGCTTGTCGCTGGCAGTCTCTTCAGAGTGCCCACCCGAAGTGATGGCAACTAAAGATAGGGGTTGCGCTCGTTACCGGACTTAACCGGACACCTCACGGCACGAGCTGACGACAGCCATGCAGCACCTGTGATAACTGTTCCGGGCAAGCCCGGAACCACCACATACTTTCGTATAGGCTTAAGTTAACATGTCAAGTCTTGGTAAGGTTTTTCGCTTAGCATCGAATTAAACCACGTGCTCCACCGCTTGTGCGGGCCCCCGCCAATTCCTTTGAGTTTCAGCCTTGCGACCGTACTCCCCAGGCGGGATGCTTAATGCGTTAACTACGGCAGGGAGAATTAAATTCCCCCTACCTAGCATCCATCGTTTAGGGCGTGGACTACCCGGGTATCTAATCCGGTTTGCTACCCACGCTTTCGTCCCTGAGCGTCAGTACCAAGCCAGTTGGCCGCCTTCGCCTCTGGTGTTCCTCCCGATATCTATGCATTTCACCGCTACACCGGGAATTCCGCCAACCTCTCTTGGACTCTAGTCAGGCAGTTTTGGATGCAATTCCAAGGTTAAGCCTTGGGATTTCACAACCAACTTGCCTGACAGCCTGCGGACCCTTTACGCCCAGTAATTCCGAGCAACGCTTGCCCCCTCCGTATTACCGCGGCTGCTGGCACGGAGTTAGCCGGGGCTTCCTCTGGAGGTACCGTCAAGACACAAGTGTCCCATCGTCCCTCCTGACAGAGGTTTACAACCCGAAGGCCTTCATCCCTCACGCGGCATCGCTGGGTCAGGCTTTCGCCCATTGCCCAATATTCCCCACTGCTGCCTCCCGTAGGAGTCAGGGCCGTGTCTCAGTCCCCATGTGGCCGTTCACCCGCTAAGGCCGGCTACCCGTCTTAGGCTTGGTAAGCCTTTACCTTACCAACTACCTGATGGGGCGTGGACTCATCCAAAGGCGATAAATCTTTTACCGCTGTATCCTTGGATACTGTGGTCTTATCCGGTATTAGCCCCGATTTCTCGGGGTTGTCCCAGACCTTAGGGTAGATTATCCACGTTGTACTCACCCGTTCGCCGCTTTACTCGCGACCGAAGTCACTTTCTCGCTCGACTTGCATGTGTTAGGCGTGCCGCCAGCGTTCGCTCTGAGCCAGGATCAAACTCTTCATAAAAATTTAAAAGAATTTACGGATACTGCTCTAGTTCGCCCGCTATCATCTGCTATTAAATTTTCAAAGATCAAGCTATCAAAATGGGTAGAATATAGTACTCACCCACTGGAAATTGTCAATTTAAAAAGAACAAGGAAAACAAAACAACTTCAAACAAAAAAAATGAAGGTGGACCATCATACTAACGGACGGTTTTGCTTTGGCAAGGGTTTTTTTTACTTTGAAGAAAAAACTGCTGGAGAGGGGCAATAATCCCCGTTCTTTGCCCAGATTTTGAGAAAGGGGCCCTGATCGCCTTGCGCACGCGTGCCCTGCCCTTGAATTTAGGGAACGAATACGTAAAATCTTCCTTTCAAAAAATATCGCGGGACAACGAGGTCTCGCGGTGATCTTCCTTGAAGCATGCAAAAAGAACCTCCCAGAATAAAAATCTATAATTCTCTCTCGCAGAAAAAAGAAGATCTCATTCCCTTTGAGGGAAACAAGATCCGTATGTACGTATGCGGTCCCACGGTATATGATTCCGCTCACCTGGGGCATGCCCGCTCCGCGGTGTCCTTTGACGTGATACAGAGATTCCTTAGATACGCCGGCTACGACGTGCTGTTCGCAAGGAACTACACCGACATAGACGACAAGATAATAACCCGTTCAAACCAGGAAGGGGTAAGCTGCGATGAGATATCCGAGAAGTACATAAAGGAATACAGAGAGGACATGGCCTCGATAGGGGTTGAGACTCCTGACGTCGAGCCCCGGGTAACCGAGCATCTAGAGCAGATAATAGCTCTTATAGAGAAAATAATGGAAAAAGGCTTTGCCTACCGCTCGGGCAATAACGTATTTTTCTCCGTGAGGAAATTCCCGGACTACGGAAAGCTCTCCTGCAGGTCGCTTGATCACATGCTCGAAGGGGTGAGAATAGACGTTAACGAAGAAAAGGAAGACCCTCTTGATTTCGCGCTCTGGAAGGAATCAAAACCCGGCGAGCCGGCGTGGAAAAGCCCGTGGGGAGACGGAAGACCCGGATGGCACATAGAGTGCTCCGTTATGAGCATGGAGTATCTGGGAACGAATTTCGAGATACATGGAGGGGGAAAGGATCTTATTTTCCCGCATCACGAAAACGAGATAGCCCAGTCAGAAGCCGCCTCCGGAGAGCCGTTTGCAAAGTACTGGCTTCATAACGGCCTGATAAGAATAAACAAGGAGAAGATGTCAAAGTCCCTGGGGAACTTCTTCACGCTTTCCGAGGCAACGAAGAGATGGTCCCCCGAGGCCATAAGGCTTTTCTTCCTCTCGCACCACTACCAGAACCCCGCCGATTTCTCGGAAAAAAGCATGCATGACAGCGAGGCGGCCCTTGAGAGGATTTACCTCGCCCTGCTGAGAGCCGCAGAGGCGCGGGAAGCCAAGGGTTCTGATCCCGCACTTGAGGGTTCGATCAAAAAATTCGAAGAGGATTTTCACTCCTCGATGAGCGACAACTTCAACACTGCCGACGTGGTGGGGAGCCTTTTTGATCTGATACGCTCGATTAACAGGTCGCTTGACTCGGTGGGAAAGACTCAAAGCGCAACCCTCGCGCTTGAGAAAATAAAGGAAATATGCGGAGTGCTCGGAGTCCTCTCCGAAGAACCGGCCGAGTACATGGAGAAAAGAAAGTCCACCGCAAACCTCTCAGACATAGATCCCTTTGAGATAGAGAAACTTATAGAGGAGAGAAACTCGGCCAGAGAGGAAAAGAACTGGAAAAAGGCCGATGAAATAAGAGATTACCTAAGTTCCAAGGGAATCGTGCTTGAAGACCGCCCGGGCGGCACCGACTGGAAAGCGCAGAGAACCTAGATATAGATTCCCATGTATTCCATGGCCCTTTTGACGTTCGCCGGGCTCTGGGTCTCCCCCCTGCAGCTGTACCAGCAGGAAGTGCACTTGGTTTTTTCGTAAAGATCCGGTTTGTAATCGCTGTAGTGGGCAGCTACGGGCATCTCGGAGCAGCGTTTTAAGTGCCCGCTCGGGGTAACGTGTATCTGATTTATGCCGGCTAGGCAGTCGGGAACGCTTCCCCTCTCGAAATAGCCCGGGATTTCCCTCAGGTAGTACTCGGTTGAGAGTATCGTTCCCTTCCACTTCTTTCGAAGCGCGATCAGTTCCTCTACAAGGTCGCTCACCTTCGAGAGAGCTTCCCTTTTCACGAAGTGGTCTTCGTTGTTGGTTTTCATGACCGAGTAGGAACTGAAAGATATGGCTATGCCCCACTCCCTGGCTTTCTTCGCTATCTCGACCACCTCGTCGAGATTGTCTTCCATTATTATGGTGTTAAGCACGAGGCTTTTGTCAGGAAACCGTTCCGCCAGTTCGGGCAGGGTTTCTGACAGCTTTTCCCAGAGACCCGGAATGCCCCTGTATGTGTCGTGCTTTTCGCCCGGAAAATCAAGGGAAACGGCGATCTGATCCATCCCCGCGTCGAAAAGCTCTTCGGTTTTGTCCTCGGTAAGGAAATCTCCCTTGGTGACCATGGAAGTGAAAATGAATATTGAGCATCCCTTTACCTGCCTAACGATATCGGGAAGATCCTTTCTGATCATAGGCTCCCCGCCTGTAATTACCGTGACGAGGGGATTTATTTTCTTTATTACGGGAGTGTAGTCAGAAAGACGCTCTTCGTGTTTTGTCTGCCAGTAGTCGCAGAAATCGCAGCGGGCGTTGCAAAGCTTTGTTATCTCAAGATTGAGGAGTTTCGGCCTTCCGGTGGCCTTTATGTAGAAATATTTTAATGTGCCGTTTAGGGCCTGTCTTGGATGTATCATCAACTCTATCCTTCCCGTCTATTATAAATTATCCGCGCGATTTACCAAACACTTACGCAAAACTGTATAATTAATGAAGAAACCAAGGGGAGGTAAAGCACTTGTCGGTAAAAACAATAGAAGTTGAAATCTACCAGTGTGATCACGTAAGTCCCGGAGGGGAGCGATGCGAACTTTCGGGAGAAAGAAACCAGATCAAGCAGTGCGTCAGGTGCGGAATAGATATCTGCAGTCGCCACTACCAGCTGATCACGGTCAACCGAAGCGGCAGCACTCTTCTTTCCTACTATTTCTGCTTTGATCACGCCGAGGAATTCATCAACGCGCATATAGAAAACCTCGGAGATACAAGACCCACCGGAGCGGGCGGTATGGGGAAATAGGGAAATCCGGGGGACCAGCCCCAGGGAACCATGAAACTCTCAACCAAGCAGATCTCAAGGGAAATAGACCGAAGGACGATTGAGGAATTCGGAGTTCCGGGCGTCGTGCTGATGGAGAACGCCGGAAGAGCCGTGGCGTCGGTCATCCTCGCTGAGTGTCCCTCCGCAAAGAAGATGGCGGTCATCTGCGGAGCCGGGAACAACGCCGGGGACGGTTTCGTAATCGCGCGCCATCTTATTTCCTCGGGAAAAGAGGTAAGCGTCCACATTGCAGAGAAAAAGGAACGCTACAGGGGTGACGCGAAAACGAACCTCGACTCGCTTCTCGAGATCGAAGCCGACGTAAGGGAGCTCGGCGGAAAGCTTCCCAGAATAAAGGACACGGAAGTCATAGTCGACGCCATCTTCGGTACCGGGCTCGACAGGAAGGTGGAAGGATTTTACGAAAAGCTCATAAAATTCATAAACCGCCAGAGCGCCCGGCGCATTTCCGTCGACATACCCTCGGGACTTGACGCCGACACGGGGCGCCCTCTCGGGGCAGCGGTGCAGGCCGACGTCACAGTCACTTTCGCCCCGGCGAAACTCGGGATGTGCATTCATCCGGGAGTGGATTACTCGGGAAAGCTCTGCGTAACGGACATAACAATCCCCAAGACGCTTTGGGAGGATCTTCCCCTTGAACTTCTCACGTTTCAAAAATGCCGTGGCCTCATTAAAAAAAGGGCCGCCGATTCACACAAGGGAACCTACGGACATCTTCTCGTGCTCGCAGGCTCTCCGGGAAAAAGCGGGGCTGCGGTCCTCTCCGCCGAGGCAGCCCTTCGCGCCGGAAGCGGACTCGTAACCCTGGGGGTTCCAAAAAGCATATCCTCGGCTGTTGAGGAAAAGACAACTGAGGTAATGTCCGTTTCGCTTAAGGACTCAAAGGACGGAACCTTTCATCCCGATGCCTATGAAGAGGTGCTCCGGGAACTTGAGGGCAAAAAGACGGCGCTTGCCGTCGGCCCAGGGATATCGACCTCCAAAAGCGCAGGAAAATTTCTTGGGAAGGTAATAACCCAGTGCGAAGTGCCGGTCACGCTCGATGCCGACGCTCTTAACATAATTTCAAAGAACCCCGAGATTTTAAGGAAAACAGAAATTCCCGCGGTGATAACTCCGCACCCCGGGGAAATGGCAAGACTCTGCGGCGTAAGAACAAAACAGGTACAGGATGACCGCGTAGGGGTCTCGACCCGTTTTTCCGAAAAATACGGCTGCTACGTCGTTCTTAAGGGAGCAAGAACGGTCGTCTCCACTCCCGGCGGGGAGGTGTTCATAAACCCGACCGGAAATTCCGCCATGGCCACGGCCGGAACCGGAGACGTGCTTACGGGAATAATCGGGGGACTCGCAGCCCAGGGATACGACCCCCTTCAGTCCTGCCTGCTCGGCGTCTTCCTGCACGGCCACGCGGCCGACCTTCTTTTAGATGAAACGGGCACCGCGGGCTTTACCGCCTCTGAAATATCGCGTAAAATCCCCGCTTCAAGAAATTCCGTCATCTCATCCACGGAAGAAAGGCATTTCGCCACGGTAAGATAGTTCCCATGGACCCCGCATTCCTACTAGAAGTAAGCAAACCCGAGCAAACTATGCTTTGCGGCGAGATAATGGGGAAACTCATACCCCGGGGCTCCGTAGTGGGACTCACGGGAGATCTCGGAGCGGGAAAAACGGTTTTCGCCAAGGGCCTCGCCCGCGGCCTGGGAATAGAGGAGGAGCCCAACAGCCCCACATTCGTCATAATGAACTGCTACGAAGGCAGCGTGCCTCTTTTTCACTTCGATGTCTACAGGCTGTCTGGCGGCGCGGAGTTCGAGGATACGGGCTATGAGGAATTTTTCTACGGAGACGGAGTTTCCGTCGTGGAATGGGCGGACAAGGTACGGGATGTATTACCGGGAAACGCTGTTATAATTGATATCCAATTCCCGCCCCGAGGGGATGAGGAATCGAGAACAATAAAGGTTGCAGGTAAGGGAAAATGGCTCTTGTCGTTCAGAAATACGGCGGAACAAGCGTTGCTAGCATCGAGAAAATAAGGCGCGTAGCCGAGCACATAGTAGCAACGAAAAAGAAGAAAAACGACGTGATAGCGGTGGTTTCCGCCATGGCGGGGGAAACCGACAGGCTGGTCGGCCTCGCAAAAGAGATAATGGATCCCCCCGATGAGAGGGAGTTTGACGTGATAACCTCAAGCGGGGAGCAGGTATCTTCCGGCCTTGTGGCGATGACGATAAAATCACTCGGGCAGGACGCGATATCTTTCCAGGGACACCAGATAAGGATCACCACCGACAACATTTACTCCAAGGCGAAGATAAAATCGATTGACGACAGAAACATCCGTGTCGCTCTGGGTGAAAAAAAGGCGGTCGTAGTAGCGGGATTCCAGGGAGTCGACGAGAACGGAAATCTTACCACGCTCGGGCGGGGAGGCTCCGACCTGACCGCGGTGGCGCTTGCGGCCGTGATGGGAGCCGACGCGTGCGAACTTTACAAGGATGATGTGGACGGGGTTTACACCACGGATCCCGGGATCTGTCCAGACGCAAGAAAACTCAGTTGTATTTCCTATGACGAGATGCTCGAGATGGCGTCTTTGGGCTCCAAGGTGCTTCAGGCCCGCGCGGTGGAATTTGCAAAAAAATTTAAAGTGCCTATACATGTTAAGTCAACTCCGAGGCCCGAGGACGAAGGAACCTGGGTCCTGGATGAGGAAAAAGTTATGAAGTCCATGGAAGAAGTTCTGGTATCGGGAGTCTCTTACGACAGGGATCAGGCTAAGATCACCGTGACCCAGATGCCCGATCAGCCCGGCATAGCGGCCAAGCTTTTCTCGTCGCTTGCGGACAATAACATAGTGGTCGACATGATCGTTCAGAACGTTAGCACGGAAGGGTTTACCGACCTCACGTTCACCGTGCCCAAGTCGGATTTCAAGAAATCAATAGAACTCTCTGAGAAGATGGCCCGGGAGCTGGGGGGAAAGCAGGTGCTCTCCGACAACTTTATCTCCAAGGTCTCCCTGGTGGGAGTGGGGATGAAGACCCACTCCGGAGTGGCTTCGCGCATGTTCAAGACGCTTGCAAACGAGGGAATTAACATTATGATGATAAGCACTTCGGAAATAAAAATCTCCTGCGTGCTTGAGGAAAAAGATACGGAAACCGCCGTAAGGACTCTTCACGACGCTTTTAATCTTGGAAAAACCGATGAGTAATTCGAAAACCGTTGAGATATACGACGTGACCCTGCGCGACGGAACCCAGGGAGAAAACATATCTTTTTCCATACACGACAAGATCCGGATAACGCAAAGACTGGATGACCTCGGGGTGCATTATATCGAGGGCGGATGGCCCGGATCTAACGAGAGGGACAAGGGGTATTTCGAGGAAGCGAAGAAACTTGGGCTTAAAAACGCGAGCGTCGCGGCTTTCGGAAGCACAAGACGCGCCAGGAAAAGCTGCGAGGAAGACGCCAGCATACAGGCGCTTCTGGAGGCCGAGACCCCGGTTGTGACGATTGTCGGGAAAAGCTGGGACTTCCAGGTAACGGAAGCCCTAAAGATAGAGCTTGAAGAGAACCTCGAGCTCGTGCACGACTCGATCGAGTACCTCAAACGCCATGTGGACAAGGTATTTTTCGACGCCGAGCATTTCTTTGACGGCTGGAAGAGAAACTCCGAGTACTCAGCGAAGGTTCTTGAGACCGCCTATGGGGCGGGAGTCGACACGGTGGTTTTATGTGACACAAACGGCGGCTCCATGCCTTGGGATGTCGAGGACGCCATAAGGGAAGTTAACGGCATGTTCGATAACCCGAGCCTCGGAATACACACCCATAACGACAGCGAAGTCGGGGTCGCTAACACCCTTTACGCTGTAAGGGTGGGAGCATCCCAGGTCCAGGGAACCATGAACGGCTACGGGGAGCGGTGCGGAAACGCCAATCTCTGCGCCATAATACCGAATATCGCCCTAAAGCTCGGGATGAATTCCCTTTCCGCGGAAAACCTGAGGAAACTCTATTCCGTTTCCCACTTCATTCATGAGCTCACAAATCTCGCACCTCTCAAGAAACAGGCATTTGTCGGAGAAAGCGCCTTCGCCCACAAAGGGGGAATTCACGTAAGCGCCGTAATGAAGAATTCAGACACCTACGAGCATGTAGAGCCCCAGAGCGTCGGCAACAGGAGGCGGGTGCTGGTCTCTGATCTCTCCGGACGGGCCAACATAGCCTACAAGGCGCAGGAACTGGGAGTGGACATAGACCCCAAGGACGAAAGGATCCTCGAGATACTGAACGAACTTAAGGTTCTCGAGAACCAGGGTTACGAGTTTGAAGGGGCGGACGCGTCTTTTGAATTGCTGGTGAGAAAAACCCTCGGAACATACAAAAAGCGGTTTTACCTGAAAAACACCCGGACACTGGTCGAAAAGCGGGAAGGAGACGAGGAACCGCTCTCGGAGGCCACCGCGGAAGTCCGGGTAAACGGCGTCACGGAATATACAGTGGCAAGGGGAACCGGCCCCGTAAGTGCGATAGACAGGGCGCTTCGGAAATCGCTTGAAAAATTTTTCCCCGGGCTTAAGACCCTGCGGCTGCTAGATTACAGGGTAAGAGTAGTTTCGAGGTCGGGCGGTACCGACTCTGTGGTAAGGGTGCTTGTGGAATCGGGAGACGGGGAGAAGAGATGGAGCACGGTGGGGGTTTCCGACAACATAGTGGAAGCGAGCTGGAAAGCTCTTGTCGACAGCATAGACTACAAGATCTTAAAGGACGAACTCGAAGCCCAAGATTAACCCTGCGCCCGTTTCACGCTCCCTCTTTTTATTACGGCCCCGAGATGCTTGCGGTTTCTCTCTCTGGCAAGCCTCATCTGCTTCTGTCTTTCCTCAAGCGATGAAATCCTCTCTGGAGTAAGCTTTGCGTGGCAGCGGGGGCACGATATTCCCTCACGGAACTCCTCGGATTCCCTGTCCTCCGGAGATACGGGGGCCCTGCAGTTTCTGCATGTGCTCCAGATTCCCCTAGAAAGGTCGTGGCCGACCGAGGTGCGGTCATCAAACACGAAACACTCCCCTTCCCAGAGGCTCTGCTCGCGTGGAACCCGCTCGAGGTAGGAAAGCACCCCTCCTTCAAGCTGATACACCCGCTCAAATCCCCGCTCGAGAAGATAGGATGTCGCTTTCTCGCATCTTATTCCGCCCGTGCAGAACATCGCAACCTCCTTGTGCTCCGCAGGGTCGAGGTTTTTCCTCACGTACTCGGGGAACTCCCTGAAGTGCTCCGTCTCGGGATTCACGGCGCCCCTGAAGGTTCCGACGCGGTTTTCATAATCGTTTCTCGTGTCTATAAGGAGCACGTCGGGGCGGCTTATAAGCTCATTCCACTGCTCGGGCGGTACGCGCTGTCCTGAGAGGCGCTGCGGCTTTATGCCGCTTATGCCCATGGGGACCATTTCCTTCTTGAATTTGACCTTAAGCCGGTGAAAGGGGCTTTTCTCGTTGTAACTGAGCTTGTAGTGCGCGCCCGAGAATCTCGTGTCGCTCTCAAGATAGGCGATAAGCCCGTCTATGCCCTCGCGGGGACCCGCCACGGTGGCGTTTATTCCCTCAGAAGCGAGAATGAAGGTGCCGTTTATGCCGTTTTCTCCGCAAAACAAGAGCAGGGAGCTCTTTATTCCCAAGAGGTCGTCAAGATCAACGAACTTGTAGAAGGAAAGGACGGCAATGTCGCGGCTGTCGGGCTGCTTACTCATCCGCCCCTACCCCGCGCAGGCTCTCCCACTTTGAGAGGTAAGCCAGAAGGTGCCGGCGCCTTTCGGGGCTCTCGGCCTCCTGCTTTATCATGTCGCGAACAAGACGCTGTTCCTCTGCGTACTGCTCTGAATCGAAGTGTCCGATCGAGTGGGCCATCCTGAGCCAAAGAAGATAGGTCGTAAGAGCGTCGCACTCGTTATAGGCAACTATCTCGTCAAGTCTTCCTTCAAGCCACATCGGAGCGACCTGCTTTCCGTCCACCCCCTCCATCTTGCCCGGGATTCCGCTTACAACCGATATTTCGTGAAGAGACGGGGTGCCTTTCCCCCAGGCGCTTACGCAACGCATCAAATCGACGTTCCAGCCGCTTCCGCGGGCAAAAAAATCGGCTCCTTCCCAGGGCCTGTTAGGTCTCTGCGTGAAAAAACCGCCCTGAAGTCCGTGCTTGATCATTCTCTGGGCAAGAATCGGTATGTCGGAACCCGAGGAGTTATATCCCACGAGCTGCGGGTGGTGCTTGTCGAGAATCCTGAAAAAGTCTTCTATGATTCTTCTCTCCGAGCAATCCTCTTCAGAAGTCGGAATCGATGGAATTGAGTGAAGCTTGAGCCTTGAAGCCGTTCCGTCTCTCTCTGCTTCCCGGAAGACCATCGAGATGGAAACTATTTTCGAGAGGACCGTCTTGAGAAACGGCATCGGCTCTTCCTCGGTCGCTCCGCCCTGCTGCCACATGAACTCGATCACCTCGCGATCGGGCATATCCCCCGGAAGTCCGTACGCGGCCTTTCCCGACTCGGGGTCGGGAACCCATTCTATGTCGAAAGCAAGCACCCGGGATTTTATGTCTCTGAACATGCGCCTTGGTCAGCTCCTTATGTAGGTGCGCATGAAAAGTATTATCGCGAAAAGGGTCGGGGCAAGTAAAAACGCCTGGGAGACAAGTATCCCCTTGAGCCTTGTTATCTCGAACCCGCGCTCAACAACCAATGTGTATCGGGGTGGTTGCGAAGTTACACTTGCAAAAGACTGGATCACGTAATCTGTCGGCCCGGGGTTTTCAAATTCAAACATCTTCACTCCCCTCCTTCCCATGTAACTGTATCTTTTCTTAGAATCGGGCACCTTGAGTTCCACGTTTTCCGCATCGGAAGCCTTTCTCAGGTAAACGACTATCGAGTCCCCCCCGACGGAGTCCCCGCTTGTCTTTCCTTCGTCAAAAGCGCTTTCATACTGGTGGTAGATTGAATAAACCCCCTTTTCCTCAAGCCGGATTGAGTGGCTTCCCGGAAAATTGTATTCGTTAAGCGTCTCGCCGAGCCCTGTGAAGCTTTTCACTACGTTATAAAAGAAAAGTCCCCCTCCGAGCAGAAACAGCGCTACGCAGAAAATGTAGATTCTTTTTTTCTTCCTGTCTTCCATTGATTTTATACCTACTTGAAAATCCGCTTTGTGCGGATTTGAGATGCACGTAATTATACTGTGAAAAGCTCTGAGAACCACTATATGGTTTCATCCTAACCTAGAATTTTTCCTGAAAAAGTGGAAATACAGTTTGACAAAGCGATAGAGGTCTGGAATAATCCCGCGGATATTAAATTTCTAGAGGTAGGTATTATAATGCAGGGAACTGTAAAATGGTTTAATAGCTCCAAAGGCTATGGATTTATAACATCCGATGAAGTGCAGGATGATGTTTTTGTTCATTACACCGCTATTGAGGGCGAGGGTTACAAGACTCTCAATGAAGGCGACGAAGTAAGCTTTGAGATCACTCAAGGTAAAAAAGGACCCACCGCAACGAACGTTGTGCCTGTTTAGGAATCTGCTTTGCGCGGATTTGAGATGTACTCAGGTATACCGCGAAAAGTTTTGAGAACTACTGTATGTTTTCCCCCGCATCCAGGATTTTGCCTGGAGACGGGGGAAATACAGTTTGACAAAGCAGTATAGGTGTGGAATAATCCCGCAAATATTAATTTAGAGGTAGGTATTTTATAAATGCAGGGAACTGTAAAATGGTTTAATAGCTCCAAAGGCTATGGATTTATAACATCCGACGAAGTGCAGGATGATGTTTTTGTTCATTACACCGCTATTGAGGGCGAGGGTTACAAGACTCTCAATGAAGGCGACGAAGTAAGCTTTGAGATCGTTCAAGGTAAGAAAGGACCCACCGCAACAAACGTAATAAAGACTTCCTAAGGGAATTCAGAATCCGGTTATTTTGTTTCCTGGGGAAAAATCCCGTTTCTTAACTGACGGGAAAGTTGCGTTTGCGGTTTGAAAATGCGCAGATCATGTACTAACTTTAAGTGTCTGAATATTTTAGATCGCAAGGAAGGTAATTAAAATGGACTTGAGCAATCAGGAGATAACTAGGTACAGCAGGCACCTTATAATGCCCGAAGTCGGCATTGAGGGACAGAAAAAACTCAAAAACTCAAAGGTCCTCTGTATCGGCGCCGGAGGGCTCGGGTCTCCACTTGCTCTCTACCTCGCGGCCGCGGGGGTCGGCACCCTGGGAATACTGGATTTCGACGTGGTGGATTTCAGCAACCTGCAAAGGCAGGTGATCCACAGCGAAAAAACCGTGGGCACTCCCAAGGTGGAATCCGCAAGGGACCGTCTCCTGGAGCTTAACTCCGATACCAATATCGTTACCTATAACGAGATGCTGAATTCGGACAACGCCATGGAAATAATGAAAGACTATGACGTGGTCGTTGACGGAACGGACAATTTCGCCACGAGGTATCTCACAAACGACGCCTGCGTTTTCCTCGGAATTCCGAACGTCTATGGAAGCATCTTCAGGTTCGAGGGCCAGGTAAGCGTGTTCGATGCGAAAAGAGGCCCCTGCTACAGGTGTCTCTATCCGGAGCCTCCTCCCCCGGGACTCGTGCCGAGCTGCGCCGAAGGAGGAGTGCTGGGAATACTGCCCGGAGTCGTGGGAACCATGCAGGCATCCGAGGTCGTAAAGCTTATAATCGGCGAGGGAACGCCCCTTATAGGAAGGCTTCTCTTCATTGACGTCCTCAACATGGAGCCGAAGATACTCAAGCTCAGAAAAGATCCCAACTGCCCCGTCTGCGGCGAGAATGCGACCGTGACCGAACTCATAGACTACCAGGAGTTCTGCGGCATCGGCCGAGGCGAAGAGGTTGAAGAGGAAAAACCCAAGGTCGAGGAGATAACCGTTGAAGAGTTCAGTTCTATCAAGGAAAACAAGGCCGACTTCGTACTGATAGACGTGAGAGAGCCCCATGAGTACGATATATGCCGCATCGAGGGCTCAAGGCTTATTCCACTTGGCGAACTCAAGGACAGAACGGACGAACTTGACCCCAAGGACGACATAGTTGTTCACTGCCACCACGGTGGGAGAAGCATGAAGGCTGCGACTTTCCTTGCCGAGCAGGGCTTCAGCAAGGTTAAGAACCTCAAGGGCGGCATAGACGAGTGGGCTGAGAAGTACGACTCGGAAATGGCCAGGTACTGAGAATCAGGGGTTCAGAAAGAGGAAAGCGGAAGCTTTTTTCTGGGCGGAGAGGGAATCGAACCCTCACGGGCTAAAGCCCAACGGCTTTTGAGGCCGTCGCGTCTACCTATTCCGCCACCCGCCCTTAAGATAGGGGACTATTATTCTCGCTAAACCCGGAGAAATCAACAGGTTCACTCCCCGAGAAAGTAAAACCCGAACGCCGCTATCACTATGCAGTGATCTATGGTGCCTTCCCTTATGTATCGCTTTATTTCCTGCGGGGCGACAAGCAGGGTTTCTATGTCTTCTGTAGTGTCAAAAGACGGTTCCGACGTCCGCTCACAGCCAGATGCGAGGAAGGTATAGCAGGAGTTCGACATGAAGGCGGGGTTCGGCCTGACGCACCCTATCTGCTCCCACCTAGTAGAGGTAAATCCCGTTTCCTCAAGGAGCTCCCTGCGCGCGCACTCAGCAGGACTTTCCCCCGGATCGATCATTCCGCCCGGGATCTCAAGCGTGATCTCTCCGGTGCCGTGGCGAAACTGCTTTATCAAAACGATTTCACCAGAGGGAGTAACGGGAATAATGTTGACCCAGTCGGGAGCGTCCATTACGTAGAAGTCGTGCATGGTACCGTCTTTGGGCGAGATGGTGCTCTTCTTTTTCGTCGAAAAAATTCTGTAGTCGTTGAGTGGAGTGCTCTTTTGAAGCTTCCATTTTTTCGGCATTTCTGTATTTTAATAAACCCGATTCTCTTGTTAAACTAGAGAGGGTTTTTCACAAACTGCAGGAAATCGTTTATAAAACTCCCGAAAGAATAATCCGCGGAGTGCAATTAGAACGACAATATGTGGAGAGATGACCGAGTGGCCGAAGGTGCACGCCTGGAAAGCGTGTAGGGGGTTTACGCTCCCTCGTGGGTTCGAATCCCACTCTCTCCGCCAGATTTACCTAGTCCAAAGTACGATTATTTTATAAGTTCTATCTTGTCTTCAAGGTTCGGCACAAGGCACAGAAACTCAAAAGGCTCGTCGCCATCAACTTCATACCAATGGGGAACCCCGGCAGGAATAAAGACTACGTCATCCTTCTCGACGTTATACACTTCGTCCCCGATTCCAATCCGAGCCCTGCCGCCAAGCACGTACTGCTCGTGCTCAACAGCGTTGGTATGAGCGGGGATATCGCCTCCGGGCTGCATAACGAATTTTCTCATCGCGAAGTTCGGACCTTCCTCCGGACTGATGAGAACCTGCCTCGAAGTACCCTGTCCTGCTCCGATAACCGTACTCTCTACGTCTCTAACCTTTTTTACGTACATAGTGATAATATAACACAGAAGAGAGGGTTATATACTTAACTAGCCAGAAATCCCCGAAAAGGGCAGATAATCTACTCATGCTTTCCTATGACAGGGAAGGTTGCCTTCGCTCCCGCATATCTCCACGCTGATATCTTTATTTATTCGTTTCTTTCTATTCTTCCTGCTCTAGAAACAATTTCGTTTCTTACCTCGGTTTCAATGTCTCCCAAAGAGACGCAATCCATCCACCAAGAGTTCTGCCCGTAGTAATCTAGCTTCTGCGAACGTGTAGTTATCAGCAATTCGGTTCGATTATCTGATTTCTCGCGAGCGAAAATTGTGATTTCCACAGTCTTATATGCTTCTGTTGCAAGAAAACCACTTTTCTGGCACGTAAAGCTCTTGGAATGAAGGTGATCAAGGGGTACTCTCAACCGCTCAGACCTTATAACTCCTGAGACCTTCTCTATAGTCTTTATCGACCAGTTTCTCTCTGCGAATAGCTGAATAACTGCTTCCCACACCGTGTTATAGTCTGACTTTACTATCTCTTTAATCTGAGGAGCGGGTGGAAGGACTACACGTCCTGCACATCCTGTTAAAACAAAAACCGTTAAAACCAAAACCATAATCCTTCTCATGGTTTACCTCCCTTTCTCTTCTTGAATGGAATTATATACAATCCTACATTTTTCCTGAAATCCCCTAAATCTTGGCTAATTAAGTATATAATTCCCATAAATCTTCCTTGAATCCTCAGCACCTCTATGCTATAGTATCAACCCGTTCTGTTTGTGCATGATCCGTTTTCAAAAAAATTCTTCCAGTAAACCAAGATGAATTTAATGCTTAGAATATCTATTCTTGCGCTGTTTTTGCTTACGGCAGTCGGTTGCGGGGGCGGGGGTGGTGATGGACAAACATCCCCAAGTACACCCGATACACCCCTAACCACATGGCAACCGGGAGTGTTTCTTCCCAGTGATGATTTTTATCAAGTCTGCGCTGATCCAAGCAAGGCTTACGACCAGGGAACCGCAATCCAAGGGACATATGTGGATGAAAACAACTGGTTGCGATCATTCACATATGAAACCTATCTTTGGTATGATGAGGTCGAAGATAGGGACCCTGCGTGTTGCAGTACACCTGAATACTTTCAACTGATGAAGACTTTTGAGACGACCTCCTCAGGCACCCCTAAAGACCAGTTTCATTCTTCAGTAAACACCAAAGAATGGGAGGAATCACAAAGGGGTATAACGTTTGGATACGGTATTCGTGTTGCGCTGACCCGAGAAGGAGTTTTTATACTTTATGTAGAACCCAACTCACCGGCAGACAACGCGGGGTTGAGGCGCGGTATGCGTATTCTTGAAATTGACGGTGTCCCGATTGAGCAGGTGTCCGGCCTAGCCTCGTCTACACCTGAAAGACGTGAGTTTACTGTTTTAAGGCTTGGAGAATCACAGCCATTCTCTGTAACTATGACATCCAGAGAGATAGTTAAAACTCCTGTTCTGGTGGATATCCTAATTGGTAGCAGTTCTGGTCATCGGGTTGGCTATATGCTTTTCAATGACCATATTGCTCCTGCAGAACCAGCTTTAATATCTGCTATCGAGTATTTCGATTCTCAAGATATTGATGATTTGGTGCTTGATCTTCGCTATAATCCCGGCGGCCTCGCTTATCTTGCAAGTGGGCTTGGGTTTATGATTGCCGGACCACGCGCTACTGAAAACAAACTCTTTCTAAGAACTATCTACAACGGCAAGCGCTCTTCAGAACCGTCCCCGTTTTACAGTATCAGTTCAATTGGCCTTCCTTTGCCGAGTCTTAACTTGGAGCAAGTATTCATTTTAACCACATCTGACACCTGTTCAGCAAGCGAAGCTATCATTAATGGTTTGCGCGGTATTGATGTAGAAGTTATTTTGATCGGCGACACTACCTGTGGTAAGCCTTACGGCTTTGTTCCGGAGGACAACTGCGGCACTACTTACTTCACAATTCAGTTCAGGGCCGTAAACGATAAAGGATTTGGTAGTTATGCAGACGGTTTCCAGCCAACCTGTCAAGCAAGAGATGACATAAGATATCCGCTTGGTGACCCCAGAGAGACCATTTTGGGAACGGCTCTTTATTATTTAGATTTGGGCCAGTGCCCTACTTCTCAACAGGTAAACAGGCCAGATGAGGGGGGTGCGGCGGCGAGAGTTCCTTCAGATCAATTGGAGCCTCCTGATATTATTGAAATATGGCCTCCCACAATACCAAGTCTGATTCTGGATTAAGCTAGTAGTGGCAGCGCCAACTGTTGCTCAGCCTCAGCCCAAAAAAACTGCTTACCCCGGCAATGGTTACAGAGAAATTGCCGGTTCTGGATAGAAGAAATCCGGATTACGTATAAAGCACGCCTAGGACAAGGTAATAATCCTTGCTAAGCCGCCTAGACAAGGTTATAGTGTCGCTTGCCGATTTCCGGCTGGGCTATTTTGCGAAAACCATCTCGTTGTCTTTATTCGGCAAAACTGACAGAAGCTCAAAAGGTTCCTCTCCGTAAGCTTCATACCAGTGTGGCTCTCCAGCAGGGATAAACACAACGTCGCCCTTCGCTACTTCATAAACCTGATCCCCGATTCCGACCCTGGCCGTACCGCCTAGAACATACTGCTCATGTTCGGCGCCGCTTGTATGAGCGGGAATACCGCCCCCGGGTTCAAAGACAAGCTTTCTCATAGAGAAATTAGGGCCCTCATCGGGACCTATTAGCATCTGCCTTGAAACGCCATTGGCAGACTCCAAGACCTCGCTCTCTATATCGTCAATGTTTTTTACATGCATGCGCTTTTACCTCCAACTGATTCCGACTTTTACTTATAGTATCCCATGATTTTAGATACAGATAATTTATTAAAATCTTATTTATCTTTCGTTCAAAGCAGGTGAAGCTATGACGGAAAACAAGAAAATCAGGTGAAAAGGCATTGCGAGGGAAATCCGCCAGCCGTAACATCGTACCGTTTTCCCCTGATATAAAATGAAATTCTCGACCGCGCATTTCTAAAAGACCCGTTTTTGTGTAGATTGATTAGCTACCGCCTCGCAACGGTTCATATGTTTGGAGAATGGAATCCAGTGGCCGGGCCCGTACGACTGGGGCTTGCGAACCCCGCCAGGCCCGGAAGGGAGCAACGGTAGCAAAAACCTCCGTGCGTTACGGATACCTGGTCGCTGGTTTTAAAAGATATGGCTTATAGAGTACTCGCCCGCAAGTGGCGCCCCCAGACTTTCGAAGACCTGATAGGTCAGGAATTCCCCGCCGTCACCCTCAGAAACTCAATCGAATCCGGGAAGATAGCCCACGCACTGCTTTTCGCCGGCCCGAGAGGCACGGGAAAGACATCCACGGCGAGAATCGTCGCCAAGGCCATAAACTGCGAGAGAAAGGACGGGGGGAAATACCCCTGCTCAACCGACCAGTGTGCAAGCTGCGAGGGGATATCGGAGGGAAAATCGCTTGACGTGCAGGAGATCGACGCCGCGTCGCACACAGGCGTGGCCGATGTTCGCGAGATCATAGAGAGCGTCAAGTACTCCCCGGCTTCCGCGAGAAAAAAAGTCTACATAATCGACGAAGTGCACATGCTTTCCCAATCGGCCTTTAACGCCCTCCTTAAAATAATGGAAGAGCCCCCCGAGCACGCAATTTTCATACTGGCCACCACGGAAGCGCACAAGGTCCCCCCGACCATTATGTCCCGCTGTCAGAGATACGACTTCAAGAAAATACCGATTGAGAAAATAAAGGAATCTCTCGAGAAGATAACAAAGTCGGAGGGGATAAAAATCGACACGGAAACCCTCTACCTGATCGCAAGGGAATCCGAGGGAAGCATGAGAGATTCACTTAGCCTGCTTGACCAGCTGACCGTGTCCTTTGAAGACAGAATAACCCACAAGGACGTTATAGGCCTACTTGGCATACCGGATAACGAGTCGCTTAAAAGCATCCTAAGAGCCGTTTTCGCCAAGGAACCGGCAAAGTGCGTGGAGCTTGTGCGAAACGCCGCGTCAAAGGGGATAAGCCCAAGGAGAATGGCCCAGGACATCATCTACATGTTCAGAAACCTGCTCTACCTTAAGATCTGCGGCAAGGATTTTGTCTCCGACCTGTCTCCGGATGAAAAAGACGAGCTTTCAGAACTGGTGAAAGACGAATCCTCGGAAACCGTAGAGCTTCTTTTTAACGTAATAATCGACGGGGGAGAGAGAATACGCGGCTCCTTTTACCCGGAAATCGTGCTTGAGCTTGCGCTTGTAAAGATGAGCACCGTCGGAAAAGTAGAAAAGATAGACGACATTCTGAAAAGGCTTGAGAGGCTGTCTCCACAGGCTTCCGGCACGGGAAAAACACCGGGCTCCCCGGGAGGACAGACTAAAACCGCGGAGCGCGATCCCGAGAAACGGGAAGACAAACCCGCGGAGAAAGAGAGCAAGCGCGTTGAAGAAAAAGACGCGGGCGAAAACGAAAAACCGTCAAAGCAGACACCTGAGTCTGCGGGCGGGGAGCAAACCTCGGGCGACGGTTCCGCAAAACAGGAAATCGTCAACTTTGTGCACGGCAAAGACAAGTTTTTAGCAAGAAAGCTTGCCCAGGCCCACCTGCTTGAAGTAAGTGGGAACCGGGTAAGCATAAAATTTCTTAAAAACGGCATAAATCATGAAAAAGAGCTTAAAAAATCAGGAAAATTAAGAGAGATACTAAAGGAGATGCTCGGCGTTGAGAGAGTAAGGCTCGAGGTGGATACCATAAACGATGAGGGGGTTAACGGAACCGGCGGCCCCTCAAGAAAGCCTGATCCCGCAGAGGACGAGGTAGTTAACTACGCAATCCGGCAGTTTGACGCCAGCGTGATAAAAAGAAAAAATTTAAGCTAGGGGTGAAAAAATGAAACTGGGCGGAAACATGAAAAACATCATGAAGCAGATGGGGAAAATGAAGGAACAGATGGAGCGCCTTCAGAACGAGGCCGGGGAAAAAACCGTGGAGGCTTCTTCCGGAGGCGGAATGGTCACGGTTACCGCAAAGGCAAAGGGGGAAATAGTATCAATAGTCGTAGAGCCCGAAATAATAAGCGAAACCGACATTGAGATGCTACAGGACCTAGTGACAGCTGCTGTAAACGAGGCCCTTTACAAGGGACAGGAGCTTATGAAAGACGAAGTCTCGCGCTTCACCGCCGGCATGGGGCTTCCGCCGGGGCTTATCTAAGATGCCAAGAACCGGCCTTCCCGAGCCGATCTCAAGACTAATAGAAGAACTTTCCAAACTTCCGGGAATCGGCGAGAAAAACGCGACACGCCTTGCATTTCATATATTCCGATCATCGGAAGCCTACGCGCGCAGCCTCTCAAGCGCAATAATCAGGACCAAATCCGACGTAAGCACATGCGGCACGTGCTTTAACTTCACGGAAAAGGACCCGTGCGCGATCTGCTCGGATCCTTCAAGAGACCCGCAGGTCCTCTGCGTCGTTGAAGAACCACTTGACCTGCTGGCAATTGAAAGAAGCGGGGAGTTCCGGGGAAAATACCACGTCCTCCACGGGGTAATCTCTCCTCTTGAAGGCGTAGGCCCGGAAGACCTCCGGATAAAAGAACTCCTGGCGAGAGCGGGGCGTGAGAATATAAGAGAGATAATAGTCGCGACCGGCACAAACGTCGAAGGCGAAGCCACCGCGGTTTACCTCTCAAGAACAATAAAGCCCCTCGGGATCAAAACCTCGAGAATAGCCTACGGAATACCCGTCGGCGGAGACATAGAGTTCATAGACGAACTCACGCTCGGCAAGGCGCTTCGGGATAGAAAGGAAATGTAATGCAGGGTCTCAGCCGTCGCCGGGGGTTTTCCTCGACACGACCACGGCCTCAAAAATCAGCCAGACGGCAAGAACGAGCATTATCGCCGAGAGACCGAAAAGAAGCGCGTTATCCAGAAAATACTTAAGGTTGAAAAATATGGAGGCAGTAGTCATGGCCACCAGAAAAATCATAGGCACGAGCGTGTAGATAAACGGTTTTTTCGATCTTCTTAGGTAAAGGGTAATCAGAAGCAGAGTGATTCCGGCTATCAGCTGGTTTGTAGCGCCGAAAAGAGGCCAGAGCAAAAATCCGCCCGAGCCTGGCCCCTTGCCGGGAACCTGCGCGAAAAGCGCGAGAGCGAGCGGAGGCACAATGGCGAAAAATGCCCCGATATACCTGTTTTTAAGAGCCTTGATTCCGTAGGCTTCCCCGAGTTCCCCTATAACGATCCTCTGTATCCTGGCCCCGGTATCAAGAGAAGTTGCCGCGAAACTTATTACTATCACGCTTATAAGGGTGGTTCCCAGGACCTCGGGGATATGGATTGAGGTAAGAAAGCTCGAAGTTCCCATGACGAAATTCGCTATGCCGCCGCTTGATGCCGATTCCCACGAATGATAGTGCTTAAGCCATTCACTACGCTCTATTCCCGCCGCGACCGCTAGAGTAGCTATCATGGCAAGGGTGCCCTCCCCCAGCATACCCCCGTAACCCACGAATCTTGAATCCCGCATCCTGTCAAGCTGCTTCGAGGTGGTTCCGCTCGCGACAAGGCCGTGGAATCCGCTTACCGCTCCGCACGCAATGGTTATGAAAAGAAACGGAAGCAGGGGAAGCCCGTCGGCGGCGAAGTTAATGGCCGGGGCCTGCATCTCGGGATGCGCAACCATTATCCCAGTTATAAGTATCGCGAGACCTACGAAAAGATGGATTCCGTTTATGTAGTCCCTGGGCTGAAGAAGCATCCACACGGGGAGAACCGAGGCCACAAAGGAGTAGACCATTAGAATGATTACCCACGTCACCACCTGGCTTCCCATTACCTCGGGAATGGTCAGGGGAACCTTGGTTCCCGCCCAGATCATAAAGTAAAGAAGCGCAAGCGCGATTATTGATGGCCACAGGATGGGAATCCCTTTTTTGTAGAAGAGAAACCCTATAACAAGTGCCACCAGTATCTGGAAGTTCACGGGAAGCACGCTCGCGGGAAAGCTTACGAAAAGAACCGCGATCGCGTAGGCGAAAACTGCTATCACGAAAAAAACCAGGAAACAGACTATGAGAAGAAAAAGGGTTCTTCCCCTCGGGCTTATGAATATTCCGGCAAGATCTCCGACGGATCTTCCCCTGTTCCTCGCCGAGAGGACAAGGGCGCCAAAATCATGAACGGCACCGATGAAAATCGTTCCGAACACAACCCAGATAATTGCCGGAACCCACCCCCAGAACACGGCTATGGCAGGCCCTATTATAGGCGCGGCACCCGCTATGGATGCGAAATGATGACCGAAGAGAATGTGCCTGCCCGCAGGCACGTAATCCACACCGTCCCGCATCTGGTGGGCAGGGGTAGGCTCCCCTTCTCTTACTCCGTAGACTTTCTCGGAAATGAACTTCGAGTAATACCTGTACCCGACCAGGTAAAGAGCTATTACGACTATCGCTATTACGGCTGCGTTCATCCAAAATTCCCTTAAATCAGAAAATCGCGGGTCTCATCATTATAAAGAAAAAACCGCAGGACAAAAATCAACTGCATTTAATTAAAATTCTTTCGCATGTGCTCACTCACCTCGTCCCACCTGCCGTAAAGAGCAGAGAGCTTCGTCTCGAGTTCGCCTAGCTGCCTTGTTTTTTCTTCCCAGTCAGTACCTTGGGGGGAAGTCTCGGGGTTCGCAAGAAACCTTTCCATCTCCTCTTTTTCAGTTTCGCATTCTGATATCCTGCTCTCAAGGTCCGAAAGGGCATTTTCCATCTGTTTTTTCGAAAGAAGCATCCAGTTCTCCATGTTCTCTATGCCTTTTTCGCGAAGTTCCCTGTAAAGCCGGTTGCGCCGCTCGGCCTCTAGGGCTTTTGTGGTTTTTTTCCTGGGTTCGTCGTCCTCCACCTCGGCGGGTATCTGTTCATCATCGGAGTCGCGGGCTTTTTTCTCGAGAGACTCCGAGTAATTGCCTATAAAGGTCTCGACCCCTCCTCCTTCCACGTACCATACCCTGTTTACCAAGCTGTCAATGAAATACCTGTCGTGGCTTATCAGCAAAAAGGTGCCGGAATACTCCTCGAGGGCACAACGAAGTACCTCCTTCGAAGCCATGTCAAGGTGGTTTGTAGGCTCGTCGAGGACTAGAAAATTGGAACGGGAAACCAGAATCTTTAGAAGTGACAGGCGGCTTTTCTCGCCGCCCGAGAGAACCGATACTTTCTTGGTTATATCGGAAGCGCCGAAGAGAAACGAGCCCAGAAGCGTTCTTGCCTCGGTCTGGGAAAAAAGAGGATAGGCTCCAATGAACTCTTCGTAAACCGTGTTCTGCGGATTAAGCATCTCGTCCTGGTTCTGCGCGTAGTAACCCAGGGTTACGTTGTGGCCAAGGCGGCTTTGACCGGAGAAGCCTTCCACGCCGGCAACCATCTTGCAGAGAGTGGTTTTCCCTTCGCCGTTTTTCCCGGTAACGGCTATCCTGTCTCCTCTTTCCACGCGAAGCGCGGGGCAGTTTCGAAAAACGACATTCCTTGTACCGCCAGAAACCTCATACTCCTTTGAGAAATCGCTTATCTCGTAAACCACTCGCCCCGCGCGCTCGGGGGCGGGAAAATCAAACTCAAGGGTTCTGCGGGTCTCCGGGGACGGGGCTTCGGGTTCCATCTTCTCAAGCATTTTTATCCTGCTCTGCACCTGTCTTGCCTTTGAAGCCTTGTACCTGAACCGCTCTATGAAACGGCGCTGCGCCCGGAGTTTTCTCTCTTGGTTTTTAGCAGTCGCCTCGGCGACCGCGGCAATCTGCTCTTTTCTCTCAAGGTAAGAAGAGTAATCGCCCCGAAACTCCCTTATCCCCCCGCCTTCAAGCTCCGCTATCGTGTCAACCATGCGGTCAAGGAGGTACTTGTCGTGAGATACCAAGACCACGGTTCCGCGGTAGTTTCCAAGGTACCCTTCAAGCCACTCTATGCTTTTTATGTCAAGATGGTTGGTCGGCTCATCGAGAAGAAGAACCTGAGGTTCTGTAAGAAGTATTCTCGCAAGCTCGACCCGCATTTTCCAGCCGCCCGAAAGAGAAGAGACCTCCTGGGAGAGATGTTCCCCCGTAAAACCCAGTCCGAACAGGATTTTCTCGGCTTCGTGTACGGGCTTTTCGGAACCTTCGTCGCGGTCGCTCGCGCGGGCCGCCGAGAGCACCGTAAGATCACCCGTTCCCAGATCCATTATCTGCGGCAGATAGCCCACGGTCAGCGCGGAGGGGACGGAGGCCTGCCCTTTTTCCGGCTCCATGAGTTCCATTACGATCTCAAGCAGCGTGGTTTTACCCGAGCCGTTCGGACCTACAAGACCGTATTTTCTTCCCTTTTTTATGCTCCACTCAAGGTTTCGGAAAAGTTCCTTACCAGCGAAGGAATGACATATGCCTGACAAGCTTATCATCTCGACAAAAACAAAAAGAAACCTGATACTATTTCTCGGCGATACCCTCTTTGCTCGCCGGTTGCGGATAATGAAGGTACGAAAAAAGCTATCCAAAAAATCAGCCGCATTCCAGATATGCCATTCGATAACGGAAGTCGAAAAAAGAAAATACGACTCCATCCAACCCGATAACAACCCCTTTTTCGAGTTTGATTTTCTCTTCGCTCTAGAGAAATCCGGATGCGTGGGTCCGGGCACCGGATGGGAGCCGCGCCACCTTCTGCTGCGCGAGGGGAAAAAGCTTGTCGGGGCGGTTACGTTCTACCTGAAGACCGATTCCTACGGCGAATACATATTCGACTGGCAATGGGCGCGGGCCTATCAGGACGCGGGGTTAAGATACTACCCCAAGGCGGTCGCAGGAGTGCCGTTTACCCCGACAACCGGCCCGAGAATAATCATTCGCAAAGACTACGATTATGAAACGTGCGCGCGGGCACTCATAGGGAAACTGGTTGAGGTATGTTCTCTTAAGAGCCTCTCTTCAATACATTTTCTGTTCGTAACGGAAAAGGAGCAGGAACTGCTCTCTGACTGCGGGTTTCTCTCAAGGCTCACCCACCAGTACCACTGGCATAACTCGGGTTATCTCTGTTTCGATGACTTTCTCGGAGACCTTCGCTCTGGAAGAAGAAAACAGATAAGGAAGGAAAAACGCCGCCTCGGCGATCTGGGCGTGGAGATCTCGGTACTCGAGAAAAAGCAGATACGACGCGAGCACATAGACTCCATCTGGGAATTCTATGTGAACACCAATTCGAAGAAGTGGGGAAGCGCCTATCTTAACAGGGAGTTCTTCGACTCGGTGTTCGAGACGTACAGGGAAAAAACCGTACTTGTGATCGCGCGGATAGATGGCCATCCGGTCGGTGGCACCATAAATTTCAGAAAAGGCGACAAGCTCTACGGCAGGTACTGGGGATGCAATATAGAAATTCCGTACCTTCATTTTGAGTGCTGTTACTACAGACCGATAGAGTTTGCCATAGATAACGGAATAAATGTCTTCGAGGCCGGTGCGCAGGGCGAACACAAGTTCCTCCGCGGTTTTGAGGCGGTACCGGTTTACAGTTCCCACCTGTTTTTCAACCCCGGGGCGCAGAGATCCATAGACAACTTCCTTCGGGAAGAAAGACCCTACATGCGGTCGCTTATCTCAGAGTACAACAGACACTCCCCGCTTAAGCGGGCCCGCGGTGGCAAACCGGAAAAAATCGTATAGAATATTGCGCATGTCTGAGCGCGAGAATCCGACTCATACTAGGGATCCCCAGCAGGTCGTCAGAGAGGATATCCGGGTAAAAAGGCCGGACATGTATATGATAGTCCTGCTGAACGACGACTACACCCCGAGGGATTTCGTAGTCTGGGTTCTAATGAAAGTGTTCTTCAAAAATGAAAACGACAGCAGAAACATAATGCTCGAAGCTCACACCAAGGGAAAAAGCGTCGTCGACTGCTATACCTACGACATAGCTACCACGAAGATAAGACAGGTAAAAGACCTGGCGGAGAAATACGAGCATCCGCTGAAATGCATACTTGAAATCCAAAAGGCGGGGAGCTGACATGGTGGCATCAGAAGAACTCGAAAAAACCCTCTATCGAGCCTACCAGCAGGCAAAAGACCGCAAGCACGAGTTCATCACCCCGGAGCATATACTCCTTGAACTCACAAGGGACAAAGTCGCCGTGGAAGTACTGATAGAATGTGACGTCGACACCGGGCTTCTGGCAACCGATCTTGAGGAACACCTCACTAAAAACGTATCCTCGATCGACTCCCCCCATCTCCCCGAACCGACCTACTCCGAAGGAAGCAAGTACATCTTCAGGGTGGCTTCAATGCACGCCGAAAGTGCGGAAAAAAAAGAAATAACCGGGGCTAACATACTGGTCGCCATGTTCAGGGTTCCCGAATCGCACGCCGTGTACTTCCTGAATCGCCAGGGACTTACCCGGTTTGCCGTTATAAAGCAGGTATCCCACGGAAAAGACGAGAGGACCGAGGAACATCAGGAAAAACCCGCAACCGCCAAGGAGCAACAGAAGGAAACAAAAAAGACCGAGACCAAGAACCCCCTTGAGCTTTACTGCACGGACCTGATCGAAAAGGCCCGGAACGGGAGCATCGACCCCCTCATAGGAAGAGAGAAAGAGGTTCAGAGGATAATCCATATTCTCGGCAAGAGAAAGAAGAACAACCCTGTGCTTGTCGGGGACGCGGGGGTGGGAAAAACGGCGATCGTTGAAGGGGTGGCTCACCGCGTGGTTTCCGGGGAAGTTCCCGAAGCGATGAAAAGCCTCAAGATACACCTTCTCAACATAGGAACCCTTACGGCCGGAACAAAATACAGGGGAGACTTCGAGGAAAGGCTTAACGCCGTCATAGACGAAACCAAGAATGACCCGGACAACGTGCTTTTCATAGACGAGATTCACACGGTAATAGGTGCCGGAGCGGTTTCCGGAGGAAGCCTCGACGCGTCTAACATGCTAAAGCCCGCCCTTGCCGGAGGAGACATAAAGTGCATAGGAACGACGACGCTTAAGGAATACAGAATCATCTTCGAGAAAGATCACGCGCTTTCAAGAAGATTCCAGAGAGTAACCGTGGATGAGCCGTCGGTTGAGGACTGCGGAAAAATTCTGTTCGGACTTAAGCGCCATTACGAAAAGTACCATAACGTGAAATACTCCCGGGGAGCGATAAGAGCGTGCATAGAACTCTCAGACAAGTACATAATGGACAGAAAGCTTCCGGACAAGGCGATCGACATCATGGACGAGGCCGGAGCCGCCGTGAAGCTCCGCAACCCTGATCCCGAGATAACGAGACAGGTAAAAGTGTCCGACATGGAAAAGCTGGTCGCGAAGATCGCGAAAATACCAACCAAATCGGTAAAGGTTGAGGATCGAAACCTCCTCCACGACCTCGGGGACAGCCTAAAAGAATTCATCTATGCCCAGGATGAAGCCATAGACAAGCTAGTAAACGCCATACAGATGTCGCGCGCCGGCATAAGCGAGCCGGAAAAGCCCGTGGGCTCTTTCATGTTCTCAGGACCTACGGGGGTCGGCAAAACGGAGCTTGCGAAAAAACTCGCGGAGATCCTTGGGGTTGAATTCATACGTTTTGACATGAGCGAATATATGGAAAAACACACCGTCTCCCGCCTTATAGGCTCACCGCCTGGATATGTCGGCTATGACCAGGGAGGACAGCTTACCGAAGCCATATACAAATCTCCTCACTGCGTCCTTCTGCTCGATGAAATCGAAAAGGCGCACGAGGACATATACAACATCCTGCTTCAGGTAATGGATCACGCAACGCTCACGGATTCAAACGGAAGGAAGGTGGATTTCCGCCAGGTAATTCTGATTCTGACGACGAACACCGGTTCGAGGGAAAGCATGAACAGGAACGTCGGGTTCGCAAAAAAAGAGTTTGAGGACAAAAGCCCGGAAGCCATAGACAGGTACTTCTCTCCGGAATTCAGAAACAGGCTGAATGAAATCATCAGGTTTAACCCTCTTGATATAAAGATAGTGGAGAGAATAGTCGACAAGATGATCGGAGAGCTTCAGCAGAGGCTCGTCCCGAAAAAAGTAACGATCAGCCTTACGCCGGAAGCGAGGCTTTTTCTCGCACGCAAGGGCTACGATCCCCAGCTCGGCGCAAGACCCGTGCAAAGAGTAATAAACTCCGAGGTGGCGGAGAAGCTTTCAAAGGAAATTCTTTTCGGCGAACTCTCAGGCGGCGGCAAGGCGATTATCTCCCTTGAAGATGAACAGATAGTTCTTCGGGCGGAAACTGACTGAACTTCTCCCGGAGCGCACGCCGCAGCGGAAAGCGGCCAGAAAACCCATGATCTCCATACGCGAAACTGCTAACAAAATGGTCCAGTACGTGCTTCCCGAACACTCGAACAACCACGGGACCCTGCACGGCGGAATACTCATGGACTGGATTATGCTCACCGGCAGTATCACGTCCTTTAAGTTCGCAAACGGGCCAGCGGTCCTGGGAGCCACAGACAGCATAGATTTTCTTAACCCCGTAAAGATCGGGGAAATAGTAGTTCTCGAGAGCTGGGTTGAGTATGCGGGAAACTCGTCCATTGAAGTCGCGGTACGCGTGCACTCAGAAGACGGGGAAACCGATGAAAAAAAGCTTATAACCCTCTCCTATATGGCCTTCGTCGCCGTTGACGAAAACGTAGGACCGAGAAAGATAGAGACAAAACTAAGCGCGTCCAGCACGGTTGAACGGGAGCTTATAGCCCGGGCAGAGGAAAGGAAGACTCAAAGACTCCCAGAGATAAAAAAAAGGCAAAGAAACGTCTCCAACGTAGCGGACGAGACGGAAAGTTCGAGGCTTATTTTCAATACCACCAAGATGGTGCTCCCGGAAGACGCCTTCTACGGAAAATTCATGTCCGTAGGGAAGCTCATGAAGTACATTGACGAGAGCGCCGCCATTTTGGCGAAAAGATTTTCCAAGGGTGTTTTGGTTACGGGCTCCCTTGACGACCTTTTTTTCTATTCGCCGCTTAATGTCGGGAATCTGATCGAATTCAAGGCGGGCATCACCCATGTGGGAACAAGGTCGCTTGAACTGGCGATCAAGGTTGATTCGTACGATACTCAGACCGGGGAGTCATCCCACGCGTGCACGGCGTTTCTCACCTACGTGAAAGTCGACGAAGCCGGAAACCCCGTCCCGGTCCCCGAGTTCACCCCTGAAACTCCCTACGAAATCCGCCTCTGGAAAGAAGCGGAAAAAAGAAAGACAAGGAGAAGAGCGAGGGTGGAGAGAGCCAAGAGTCTTGCCGATGATTACCTGAACGAATACAAAAAAGTAAGCTCAAGATCAGAGAAAAAAAGTTGATTGCCTTCTCCGGCGGAATTTAAAATCCGTTCTTTCCCATCCCCGGAGTAAGCACGCAGCCACGGCGGCAGAATTATGGAAGAGAGAAAAAACCGGCCAATAGGGATTTTTGACTCGGGAATAGGAGGACTTACGGTCTCAAAGGAGATAATGAACCTTCTTTGCGAGGAGAATATCGTATATCTCGGCGACACGGCCAGAGTCCCTTATGGAACGAAATCCCAGAGAACCGTAAGAAAATACGTTGAGAGCACCACTAATTTCCTTCTATCAAAGAACATAAAGCTTCTGGTCGTGGCGTGTAACACCGCGTCTGCCTACGCGATAGAAATGCTGAAAGAAAATCTCGAAATTCCCGTTGTGGGAGTAGTGGAACCGGGAGCGAAAAGAGCTTCGGAACTCACTGTTAACGGGAAAATAGGTGTAATAGGCACCCAGGCGACCATAAAAAGCGGCTCCTACGAGAAAAAACTGCGGGAAATCTGCTCCTCTTCAATAGAGATACACTCAAAACCCTGCCCGCTTTTCGTCCCGCTTGCGGAGGAAGGATGGGAAAATGACGAAACCGCCGTCCTTATAGCCGAGAAATATCTTGGAGATCTAAGGGAATCCGGAATAGACGTGCTGATACTAGGCTGCACGCACTACCCTATTCTTAAAAACACGATCGCCGGAGTTATGGGCAAAGGGATAAGTCTCGTCGACTCAGCTGAAGAAACCGCAAAGCAGACCGAAAACATACTAAGGTCCCAGGGGTTGCTAAGAGAAGACGGCAAGGCGCGGGAGATGTCGTTTTACCTTACCGATGATTCCGAAACCTTTACCTCAATCGCGTCCAGGTTCCTCGGCAGACCCATGGAAAAAACGGAAGTCGTTGATATAGTGTGACGGGTTCCGTTACTCGGACAAGGCTTTTTTGAGTTCCTCCGTAAGCGGGGGAAGAACCTGGAAAAGGTCTCCGCAGATTCCATAATCGGATTTCGCGAAAATCGGGGCTTCCGGATCCTTGTTTATGGAGACTATCACTTTTGACGAACCCATGCCGGAGAAATGCTGTACCGAACCGGATATGGCGACTGCAACGTAAAGCACTGGAGACACTGCTTTTCCGGTCTGGCCGACCTGCATGTCATATGGGCAGTATCCCGCGTCGACTGCGGCTCTTGTCGCTCCCGCGGCCGCGCCAAGCAGATCCGCGAGATCGTATATGTGATTGAAATTCTCCTCGCTCCCAAGCCCTCTGCCGCCGGAAACCACCCTCTCGGCCTCGGTAAGCTCGGGTCGGTCGGATTCCTTGGTTTTCATTTCAATGACTTTGATCTTTATATCAGAATCCGTAATCCCTGCATCTTCGTTCACTACCTGCCCTGCACCGGCTGACTCTTCCTCCTTAAAGGAGTTGGGCCTTACGGTGGCGATCATCGCGCTTCCGTCGCCGTTGAACTCCTGAGTGGAGATTGCTCTGCTTGAGTGTGAATACCTTTTTATCCTGAGCCTTCCGTCATCGGTCATGCCTATATCTACGCAGTCCATGGCAAGCCCCGAACCCACGCCAGAAGCGACTCTGGGCATGTAATCCTCGGCGAAAGCCGTGTTGCCTGAGAGCACAACCGCCGGAGAGTGCTTCTTTATAAGTTCGCAGAGGGTTTTCACGTAACCGTCAGGATTAAAATCCCTGAGGTTGGGATTATCTACCACGTAGATTTTCTCCGCTCCGTAGCCTGCAAGCTCAGAAGCCCTGTCCGAAACGCCGCTTCCGAGCAGCACCGCGCAGACGGAACCTCCAAGTTTTCTTCTGGCCTCGGAGAGAACCTCAAACGTCACCTTCCTTATCTGTCCGTCAGCCTTTATGTCAGCAACAACCCAGATTTCACTACTCATTTAATTCAAGCCTCCTAGCGATACTTTCTGATAAAGCAATCCCGGATATCCCGGATCATATGACCTTCGCGTCATCTCTCAAAAGCTTAACGAGTTCCTTTGCGGACTCGGCAATCTCATCTCCCTTGACCGTAGTCTCGTCGCTTCCCTTTATGATTCTCAGTTTTCTCTCCACTTCGGGAACCTCAAGACTCACTGTTTTTATCTTCGCCCCGGATTTGCCCACGGCATCCCTGCTGATGCCGAGAGAACCGAAATCCACATCGTCTAGGGAGACTGTTTTCATCGGTTTTCTCTTCGCTTTCATTATATTGGGAACAGACGCGTAGCGGGGCTCGTTCATGGCGTCGGGACAGGTTATAAGGGCCGGGAGAGAGACCTCGACAGAAACGCTTCCACCATCGATCTCTTTCTGGCAGACAAGCTTTTTCTCGTCCGGCTTTACGTCAATCACTTTGCTTACAAGCGCAAGGTGCGCAATTCCCAGTTCCTCGGCTATCTGTATTCCCACCTGAACGGATTCCTCGTCAATGATCTTCATGCCCGTGAAAATCAGGTCCACCCCTTCGATATTCCCGAGTTCCGACGCGACTAGTTTTGAAATGACAAGGGAATCCACGGTCTCCCCGAGAGCTTCATCCGAGATATGGACTGCGGAATCGGCGCCCATCGCAAGCCCCTGAAGCAACGCCTGTGAAGCGCGTTGCGGGCCCGCCGTGATCAGAACAACTTCTCCCCCGTATGCTTCCTTGGTCCTGATGGCCTCCTCAACGGCGAACTCATCGTATGGATTCATGATCCACTTCATGCCTTCTGTGTCTATGGAATCGCCGGAAGAACCGACCTTTATCCTTGCTTCGGTGTCCTGCGTCTGTGTTATAAAAACCACTATCTTCACCTGATACTACCTCCATGCTGGACTGATTTAATCGAGATGTAAATCTTATAAAGAAAAAGCAGCTAAAGAACCCACTCCTTGTTAAGCGTATCATTATAAATACTAGGGAGTTGCTGTCAAGAACAGAAAAACCTCTTGCAGACAGCTGTCCGCTGGAGAGAAATCCGATCTCCACCTGCACTGCGTGCACCTAGAGTAATCTTTGCCCTAAAACTCAGGATCGCTGCTATAAATCGGTTCGATAGAGGTAGCGGATATCCCAAAACCCGTACAACGTAGGCGTCGTGTTGCCGAAGACGTTTCGGACTGCGGTCAGCCGTTCCGGACTTGTCGTGTAGATGAGCGGCACGTTCTCGGCAGCGATTTCCTGGGCGCGGTGGTAAAGCGCTATGCGTTCGCTGCGATCCAGTTCCTGGCTCGCCCTGACGTAAAGGCTATCTATTTCGGCTTCCCAGTCCGTCACCGGCTGCGGCTGATTCGGATACCAGAGGTGCAAGTTCTCACTGCTGTGCCATAGGACAATTCCGGTATACGGATCCGTTCCGCCTCCGAAACCCATGACCATGGCTTCCCAGTCGTAGGAACGTGTCAACTGGGAGACGAGTTCGCTGAACTCGACCAGCCTGAAACCCGCCTTGATGCCGATCTCCTCGAGGCCTTGTTGGACGATCATCCCAACCCTTTCACGTACGCTGTTTTGGGTATTGGTTACAAGCGAGAACTCGATCGTATTGCCTGCATCGTCTTCTCGAATCCCGTCCCCGTCGGTATCAACCCAGTCGAGGCTATCTAGAATGCGGTTGGCTTCGGCGATATCGTACTCGTACCGTCGCACGTCGGGATTGTGGAAGTCACCCGCAGAGGGACTGATGGAGGACCACTGCGGATAGCCGAGTCCGTGCTGTACGTCGCGTATGATCGCCTCTTTGTCGACGATGTGCGCGACAGCCCGGCGGAACTGAGTATTCCGGAACCACTTAAGCTTGTCAGCCGCTACATAGGGCTCCATTGTATCCGGGTTTTCGCCAAGGTTCATGTTAAAAGTCAGAAATGTCGACCCTAAGGCTGGACCCCTCCTGTGAATAGTGAAATTCCCTTCCGTCTGAAGCGGTTCGAGTTCCGCAAACTCCCTGCCCAGCACGCCATGAGTGTCTGAGCCCCCGTCCTTGAATCTGACGAGTTCGGTCTCTAGATCCGGGACGATAAGGTGAATGATTTTGTCCAGGTATGGCAGACTGTTGCCCGCATCATCCTTGAGCCAGTAGTTCGGGTTGCGGCTCAGGACCACGCGTTCTTTGGGGACATAGCGCTCTATGGTAAAGGGACCAGTGCCGATGACTTCGGCCGGGTCCGTGTCTATGTCCCATACATCGTTAAAAGTGCCATCGTCAACGTACGGCTCCAGAATGTGCTTGGGATAGATAGCGGTTCCCATGGAGCGCAGGAACGGTGCAAATGACACCGGTAAAACGCACCGTACCCTATAGTCGTCAAGCGCCGTAACGGTCATCCTCGCTTCCGTCCAAGTTCCGGTAGCCTCGTCCAGAAACCGGAAGTTGAATGTTGCCCGGTCGCTGGAGTTTATTTCCTCGTTGTAGATGATGCGGTTGAAGGTGAACTCCACGTCATGCGCCGTAAAAGGTGTTCCGTCGTGCCAAGTCACGTCCTTTCGCAGGGAGAAAGTCCAAGTCAGGCCGTCATCCGAATGGGTCCAGGACTCGGCAAGCGACGGTTCGACCTCGCCAGTAAGCCAAGAGATCTCGGTCAGCCCCTCGAAGAGATACCCCAGAACTCCTGTCGATCCGGAATCGTCCGCAAGAGCCAGGTTCAGGGTAAGCGGCTCTGAAATGGTCGCAATCGTCAGTGTCCCGCCGGTCTTCCCAATCGTGTACTCAAACGCCTCGGCATTTCCTCTGAGCTGGTCGGCAATGCTGGTCGGGCGGTCGCTGTCGTGCAAGCAGGCAAGCAAGGCCAGCGTTGCGAAAACGGCGAAGGCGGCAAGAAGAACACCGGTCTGAGCACATGACCGCAGCAATCGTCTTCCTCGGTGGAGTACACGGCTCCCAGCAAGCTTAGTACACCAAGAACTTCCGGAAGAAATGTAAGTTTTTAACCTTCGCTGTTGAGACATATCTTTCACTCCATGTTCAAGTTGCTTATTTTGTCCTAACGACAGATTATTTTACAATATCACATGCTTTAGAGTATTTCGAGATTGAGCTACCCTGTCAGTACTAACCAGAAGCTAAGCGTTATATTAATCTTATCAAACACTCCGTAGACGGAAGACACTTCCTTAAGGCGATAACCCCGGCAGGTTGTTTTACCCGTGATGTCGCCGCCATATTATGGTATAGACTTATATAAAAATGAATCGGTATGTTTTTCGATCTGAGAGAGGAGATCCCGAAGATGAAGATCGCTGTTGGAAGTGATGAAAAAAACGCTCTTACCGACGAGGTAATAGAGGAGCTTCGCAAAAGAGACGTGGACGTTGAGCTCTTCGGACCGCTCGCGGATGAAAACGTGGAATGGGCGGAAGTCGCAGAGCAGGTGGCCGAGAAGGTCTCTGAAAAAGAGTGCGATCAGGGAATACTGTTCTGCTCGACGGGAACCGGGGTAAGCATTGCCGCGAACAAGGTTCCCGGAATACGGGCCGCCCTGTGCACGGACTCAAAGACGGCCGCGGGGGCGCGCATGTGGAACGACGCGAACATACTCGCCATGAGCCTGCGTCTGGTATCCCCTGATGTAGCCAAGGAAATCCTTGACGCTTGGTTCCAGAGCGAACCGGACCCCTCTGAGAAGGAAAACATAGAAAAAGTGGCCGGAATCGAATCAAAGTACCGCAACCGGACGGACTGACAGAAAAATGGAAAGAAAAGAAAAATACAACGTGGCGATAGCGGGAGCCACTGGCGCAGTGGGACAGGAGATGATGCAGATACTCGAGGAAAGAAATTTCCCCGTGGGAGAACTGCGCCTTCTCGCCTCCGAGCGCTCCCGGGGGAGAAAATACAGTTTCTGCGGAAGGGATATAACCGTTTCGGTGCTGGGTGAGGACTCCTTTCGTGGCATAGACATAGCTCTTTTCTCCGCCGGCTCCGAAAGAAGTAGAAAGTACGCGGACTGCGCCGTTGCAAGCGGAGCTGTGGTTATCGACAACAGTTCGGCGTTTCGGATGGACTCCGAAATTCCCCTGGTAGTACCCGAGATAAACGCCCAGGCGGCCGCGCTTCACGAAAAAAAAGGAATAGTTGCCAACCCCAATTGCACGACTGCGGTAGCCATTATGGCGCTTAAGCCCATCCATGACGTATCAAGAATAAAAAGGGTGGTGGCGACGAGCTTTCAGGCGGTCTCGGGAGCGGGAGCCGGGGGGATAGCGGAACTTGAAAGCCAGGTGCGAAGCTGGTCCGATAGCGGAGAGCCCCCGCAGGAAACAAACACGTTTCCCCACCAGATAGCCTTTAACGTGATCCCGCACATAGACTCCTTTACGGAGAGCGGCTACACGAAGGAAGAGATGAAGCTTCACAACGAAACGCGCAAGATACTGGGGGATGATTCCATAGTCCTCACGGCGACGACCGTGAGGGTTCCTGTTTTCCGGTCCCACTCGGTTTCACTTAATTTGGAAACGGAAAGAAAAGTGACTGTCGAGGAGGCAAGGGAGGCGATCAGGAATTTCCCCGGGGTCTCGCTCGTTGACGACCCGGAGAATTCCGACTACCCGATGCCGGTTGAAAGTTCCGGCAAAGACGATTGTTTTGTCGGAAGAATCAGGGAGGACTACACGGTCAAGAACGGTCTTTCTCTCTGGGTAAGCGGAGACCAGTTAAGGAAAGGCGCGGCTCTTAACGCAGTGCAGATAGCTGAGCTTCTGGTTCAAAGCCATGTCTGAGAGAGGTGTTTTGAAAAAACTTTCGGATTTCTTCCTTGCGCCGCCAAGGATCGACTCCGATGAACTGAAGGACCTGCTCGGGGAAGACGACTCCGTGCTGCTCACGGTCCAGACCCTCAGCTGCACTTACAAACCGAGGGCGTGGATAGACAGAAACACTTTTTTCAGAAGCATGCTGATGCTTACGAAAAAAAGGGTCCTGATACTTAAAAACAGTTCCAAAGTGAACGTTCTAAGGGACATAGAGCTTGACACCATAACGCATCACAAGTTCGGTTCCACCAGAAGCAAGGGACTCAAGCTTGAAATAAAAACAGTTGACGCGGAAGACTCGATAATGTTTCACCAGCAGTACAGAAAAGAGTTTGAGGAGCTTTCGGGGAAATTCGAAGAGGTGATGGCCCAGGCCATTGAGCTCTCCGCGGAGACCGGAGAGACTTTTTTCTGCATGCACTGCGGAGCAAGAATTCCCGCCGCGAGCGTCTTCTGTTCTTCCTGCGGGAAAAAAGTTAGGGTATAGCAGCCTTTTGGGACGGAGAAAAAATTGATACACGGTTCTATAGTAGCGATAGTAACGCCGTTTAAAGGCGGCGCTGTTGACTACGAAAAGCTAGAAGAGTTAATAGAGTTCCATATAGAGAGCGGAACCCACGGCATAGTTCCGGTCGGAACCACAGGAGAATCCCCCACCCTCTCTCACGCTGAGCATGAAGAAGTAATAAAATTCACCGTGGATACGGTAAAAGCGAGGGTTCCCGTGGTCGCGGGTACCGGGTCAAACTGTACAGAGGAAGCCCTGCGACTCACGAAATTCGCGGAGAAGGCCGGTGCAGATGCGGCTCTGGTGGTGACTCCTTACTACAACAAGCCGACCCAGGAAGGCATCTATCGCCATTTCCGCACAATTGCCGACAAGACATCAGTTCCCCTGATACTCTACAACGTGCCGGGGCGCACGGTCGTAAACATAGAGCCGGAAACCGTGGAGAGACTTTTTTGCGACTGCGAGAGCATAGTCGGCATCAAGGAAGCCTCGGGCTCGCTTGAGCAGGCAAGCAGAACCATTTTTCTCTGCGGAGAGGATCTGATCCTTCTCTCTGGAGACGATTTGGTTAACTACCCCCTTTTAACGGCCGGGGGCAAGGGCTTCATAAGTGTAACGGCGAACATAGCTCCCACAGACGTATCGGAAATGTACAACTCCTTTGCAAGAGGAGAGCTTGAGAGGGCCAAAGAGCTTCACTACCGCCTTCTCCCGCTTAACAGAGTTCTCTTCGTGGAATCAAACCCGATACCCGTAAAGGCCGCTCTTGCCGTGATGGGGAAAATAAGCCCCGAGATAAGAGCCCCGCTTTATGAGCTTTCGGGAGAAAACCTCGAGAGACTGAAAAGAGAACTTGAGAGCTACGGGCTCACGTAACGCAGAAATTGTCTGAATCCGACTGCCTTTTACACACTGAAGATGGAATCTCAGGATCCGGTAGAATCGTGGCCGGCGTCGATGAAGCCGGAAGAGGCTGTCTGGCCGGACCGGTCGTGGCAGGCGCCGTAATACTTGATGAGAACCGACCTATCCACGGACTCAGGGATTCCAAGGCACTTTCTGAAAAAAGGCGCAATGAGCTTTTCGAGCAAATCCAGCAAAAGGCCCTAGCTTACTCGATCGGGATAACCGGGGCTGTGGAAATTGACCGCATAAACATCCTGCAGGCGGCACTTTTGGCAATGGAGAAAGCCGTTCTGGCCCTAGGGAAAAAACCGGACTGCCTTCTTATAGACGGCAACTCGAAAACTTCTCTCCCTATCCAGCAAAAGGCGATAATAAAGGGTGACTCAAAGTGCGCCTCAATAGCGGCCGCTTCAATTGTCGCAAAAGTGACAAGAGACCGCATCATGACCGAGATTGAAACAGAATACCCCGGATACGGCTTTTCCCGCCACAAGGGGTATCCCACAAAAGAACACCTCGGTGCTCTGCGAAATCTGGGACCCTGCCCGATACATAGAAAATCCTTTAAAGGTGTCTTATAACTAATTGACATAATTATATCTTGACTTTTTCCCGCTATTGAAATGATAATATAAGTATGTCTGGGATGCTTTCAGGTCTGTCTCTGCCGGACAAGCTTTATTTCAAGATAGGAGAAGTAAGCGAGATCATAGGAGTAAAACCCTATGTTCTCAGATACTGGGAAACCGAGTTCAAAGAAGTAAGGCCTATCAGGAGGAAGTCCCAGAGACTTTATGACAAGGACACGATTTATCTCTTCCACAAGATAAAGCACCTGCTCCACGATCAGAAATTCACCATAGCGGGGGTTCAGAAAAGACTCAGGGATGAGAAAAGCGGAAGCGGAAATATATCCCCCCTCTATTCGGACAAAGTACTGTTGCGCGAAATTCTAAATGAGTTAAAATCCCTGAAGCAGGATCTCTGAACGGGCCACTTCGCGTCCTGTTCGCCTCTGATCCGGTTTCTTGTTAATACGGGGTGTGGCGCAGTTGGTAGCGCACCGGTCTGGGGGACCGGGGGTCACCGGTTCAAGTCCGGTCACCCCGACCAAATCAAACCCGCAAGTCAGTTTCCAAGTCAAGTTCAGTTGTCCATGCGACTCTCTCGGTGCGCCGGGATTGGCTGTTGCGAGAAATCCCTGATGGGTTAAAATCTAGCCGGAACTTTTTATTCGGGGTGTAGCGCAGCTTGGTAGCGCACCGGCTTCGGGAGCCGGGGGTCACCGGTTCAAATCCGGTCACCCCGACCATTCCCAGACATGAAGCATAAAATACTGCTCTCAAATGACGACGGGGTGAACTCAGAAGGCCTGAAGGCGCTTGGAGAAGCCCTGTCCCATCTGGGAGAAGTCTACACCGTGGCCCCTGACCGCGACCAGAGCGCTTCTAGCCACTCGCTAAACCTCATGAGGCCCCTGAGGATAGAAGAAATTTCAGAAAGAGTGTTCGCCGTGGACGGAACTCCGACTGACTGCGTGAATCTCGCCGTGAACGGAATCCTGAGCGGCAGAAAACCCGATCTCGTAGTCTCCGGAATAAACATGGCCGCCAACATGGGGGACGACATAACGTATTCGGGAACCGTAAGCGCCGCCATGGAAGCGACCCTTATGAAAATCCCTGCGATAGCGGTATCGCTCGCGGCGAAAAAAGACTTTCTGTTCCCCACCGCGGCCCATTACTCAAAAGTGGCGGCGGAATTCGTTCTCAAGACCGGTCTTCCCGAGCACACCCTGCTAAACGTAAACGTTCCCAACCTTCCCCTTGAGGAAATAAAGGGAATACGGGTTACGCGCCAGGGCAAGAGGGTTTACGAGGCTCCGATAGTGGAGAATACGGACCCCAGGGGGAAAAAGTATTACTGGATAGGCGGAGACGAGCTTGATTCCCTTAGAATTGAAAACTCAGACATAGTGTCCGTTCTTGAAGGCTACGTCTCGATAACCCCGATAAAGCTTGACATGACGGATTACGGGTACCTAGAAGAGCTCAGGGAAAAGCTAGAGAACCATGCTTAAAAGCCTCTACGAATGGGTTCTGGGCTGGGCGGACAGAAAACATGGTCCCTTCGCGCTTTCCCTGGTTTCCTTCACGGAAGCCTCTTTTTTCCCCATACCCCCGGATCCGCTTCTCATGGCGCTTTGCCTCGGAAATCCCAGAAAGTCATACCGCTTCGCGCTTTACTGCTCCGTTTTCTCCATACTGGGAGCGGCGGCGGGGTATCTCATAGGATACTGGGTGTGGGGGCTTGTCGGGGACTTTTTCACATCGCACATCATAACCCCAGAGACGTTTGCGATTGTAGGCGACAAATATTCAGAGAATGTCTTTGAAGCCGTTTTGGCCGCTGCCTTCACTCCCATACCCTTTAAGGCGTTCACCGTAACTGCGGGAGTCTTCAAGGTCGACTTCCCGACCTTCATCGCCGCCTGCGCCGTGGGAAGAACGGCCAGATTCGCGATAATTGCCTTCCTTCTTTCGATTTTCGGAGAGAGAGTAAAATTGCTTATCGATAAATACTTCAACATATTTACGGTTATATTTTTCATACTGCTTCTGGTTGGGGTATTGCTTCTAAAGAAACTGGGCTGAAGTGCCTGGCAAAAGCTTCGCGGACATGCGGACACGGAAAGTGATCTGTTGGCACATAACTTGCCACATAAGAACATATATGTTTCATAAAAATCTGGTTTCAAACCGTATCACACGCAGAGATTATGAGCGCTAGAAAGGTCGTTTTAATCCCAGGAGACGGTATCGGCCCGGAAATCGCCGAAGCGACAAAGGATGTCATCTCCGCTTCCGGAGCCAAGATCGAATGGGTTATAAGAAGGGCCGGCGTATCGGCCATAGAAAAGTACCGGGAAGTCCTGCCGGAAGTTACTCTGGACGCCATAAGGGAACATAAAGTCGCGCTCAAGGGGCCATGCACGACCCCGATAGGAGAGGGTTTTTCATCGGCGAACGTGGAACTGAGAAAAAAACTTGACCTGTACGCGGCCGTAAGGCCGGTACGGAGCATCGAGGGCGTGAGGACCAGGTTCTCCGACGTTAACATAGTCATCGTGCGCGAGAACACCGAAGGTCTTTACAGCGGCGTTGAAAACACGGTTTCCCCCGGAGTCGTGATGAGCATGAAGGTCGCAACCGAGAGAGCGTGCGAGCGAATCGCCAGATGGGGCTTCGAATACGCTAGGAAAAGAGACAGAAAGAAGATAACCGTGTTTCACAAGGCCAACATAATGAAGATCACCGACGGTCTCTTTATCAGCAAGGCAAGGGAGGTAAGCGAGCAGTACCCGGACATAGAGTATGAAGAGTACATCATAGACGCGGGATGCATGAGGCTGGTTCAGGACCCGGGCATGTTTGACACGCTGCTGCTTGAGAACCTCTACGGCGACGTGATGAGCGACCTCTGCGCCGGCCTTGTCGGAGGACTCGGAGTTGTTCCCGGCGCCAACATAGGGAATGAATACTCGGTCTTTGAAGCGGTGCACGGGTCTGCGCCGGACATAGCGGGACTCGAAATAGCAAATCCGCTCGCCCTGATAATGTCGGCGGTAATGATGCTCAGGTATCTGGCCGATTCAGAAGGAAGAGAGGACATGAGAGAAGCGGCCGACAAGATAAAGACGGCTTACAACATAGCCCTTTCAAACGGCGACAGGACCCGGGATCTGGGAGGCAGCCTTAAAACGGCCGACTTTGCCAGGGTTCTTATACAGAATATACTGAAGATATAAAAGACCTGCCTACCGCGCGGCAAAATGCTGGTAAACCCCGATGTACAGAAACAGAAAAGTCCCTTTTCCGGTTTTTCTTCTGATCTCAACCGTGCTGAATCTGATACTGATTCAGTTTCTTTTCTCAGAGATACTCCCGGACCCCGAAAGTCTTAAGGACTCGATTGAGAGAACTTACATAGAACTTATCGAGATACCGGTTAAAGAGACTGAACCTCCCGACAAACCGTCAAGACTCGCCGATAAGTCTCACAGGGCGGAAAAAGAGACTACGATAGACGACACGACGAAACTCTCAAGGTCCGCTCCCCGACCGACAAAGAAAAGCACGGTACAAAGAAAACCCGCAGGGGCGGTTGAACCCGGAGAGCAGGAAAAGAGCACGGAGAGGTTCTCTCCCGAAAAAGACCGGGTCGCCATAATACCCGAGGGGGAAAGAAATAAACCCGAGAAAAGAAAGGCCAGCCCCGATCAGCTGCCTAGAAGCGACCCGAGTGCTTCCGCTTCCCAGATGGTCAACCCCAGCATAGTAGATGTTCCCTTCGACTACAATACAGATGAGCAACTTCTTGGCACCAAAGACGTCGAGAAGGAAATTACCGTTGATCTCAACACGACGGAATACAAGTACATCTCCTATTTCACGAAACTGAAAGAGAGAATTTACCAGGTCTGGAAATACCCCAGGGAATCGCAGGTAAGAAGGGAACAGGGAAACGTACGGATCGTTTTCACTCTCAGAAAAGATGGATATCTTGAAAACGTGAGGATAATACAGCCCTCCGGTTTCGAGAATCTGGACAGGGAAGTGCTGCGCACAATAAGGGTGGCTTCCCCCTACAACCCCTTCCCTGAGAGCTGGGAGGAAGAAAGACTTAGAATACCCGCCACCTTCGATTACAAGCTTCCCGCCTGGGTAAGAAGGTACTACAACTGAACCCGCACTCTCAGAGAATGCGGACCCTGGGGCCGGGGGTATCGGCCTCTTTTATCTCCCCGATAAGGTAAGCCGCTTCAGACAGATCCTGCGCGAAGGACAAAGCTCCTGCGGCCTGCTCCTGCGGCAGCACCGCTATCATTCCCACCCCGCAGTTAAACGTCGAGTACATCTCGTCGCGGCTTATGTTCCCGGTTTTCATTATCAGGTCAAAAACGGCAGATTCAGGCCAGTTTTGGCCTTCAATTGCCGCAAAAAGTCCGTTGGGAATGACTCTTGAGAGGTTTCCCGGAATCCCGCCGCCCGTTACGTGGGCAAGAGCCCTTACGTCGAATTCTCCGCAGAGCCCGAGAACGGCCCTTGAGTATATGACCGTGGGTGTGAGAAGTTCCTCTCCAATGGTTTTTGAGAGGCTTGGGGGTTTCGAATCAATCGAGTAGTCTCCGATATCGAAAAGCACTTTTCTCGCAAGCGAGTAGCCGTTTGAATGAAGACCGCTTGAAGCAAGCCCGATGACCGCGTCGCCCGGCCCTACCCCGGCGCCGTCAATATAAAGATCTTTCTCCACCACTCCGACGCAGAAACCCGCAAGATCAAACTCCCCCTCGGCGTAAAATCCGGGCATCTCCGCCGTCTCTCCCCCGATAAGCACGCATCCCGCCTGGACACATCCCTCGCAGATACCTTTTACCACCTCGGCCGCCTGCTCGGAATCAAGCTTCGAGGTAGCCAGGTAGTCAAGGAAGAACAGGGGTTTCGCGCCGCACGTAATCACGTCGTTAACGCTCATGGCAACCAGATCTATGCCTATCGTATCAAACCTGCGCGCGGAAAAAGCTGTTTTGAGCTTCGTGCCAACGCCGTCTGTGGCCGATACAAGCAGGGGCTCGCGAAAAGTGTCCGTATCAAGCGGAAAAGCGCCTGCAAAACCCCCGAGCGGGCTTACTTTGCTTTCGCCGTAGGTTGACTCGACCAGAGGCTTTATAAGCCGCACGAACCTCTCGCCTTCCTCCACGTCAACTCCGGTGCTCTTGTAAGTAACCTCTTCCGACACGAAAAAAGAGACCGTCTGTTAATTGACGACCTTCATGGACAAAATAGACACCGTCTCAACGGGAACATCTCCCGGCCTGGTCTGAACAGCGGCGATTTTGTCAACAATTTCTATTCCCTCAACCACTTTTCCGAACACCGCATAACCGAAATCACGGACACCATGATCAAGAAAAGCATTGTCCCTGTGATTTATAAAAAACTGCGACGTAGCGGAATTAACCTCGGCGGTCCTGGCCATTGCTATGGTGCCGCGTTCATTTTTAAGACCGTTATCAGCCTCGTTTTTTATCGGGGCTTTAGTCGGCTTCTGCTTCATGTCCGCGGCGATACCGCCACCCTGTATCATGAAATTATTTATCACCCTGTGAAATATGGTGTTGTCGTAAAAACCCTCTTCCACATAGGAAAGAAAATTCGCCACGGTAATCGGCGCCTCTTCTTCATAAAGCTCAAGTTTTATGTCACCCAGTGAAGTTGAAATAAGAACCATTGGTTTTCTCCTTTCTTTCTTGCCGCTCGGTTCAGCGGACGTTTTTTTGTTCTTACTGGAATCAGAATTAGAGTACCCATCTCCGGGAAAAGCGATCAAAGCGAAAATAAAGCATAGAGCGAAAACAGCTACGTTTTTCATTGGAAACCTCTGGGTCGTAGATTTAAGAAGAAATGTAATTCGTTCTATTAAAAACAGGCGGTAAAAAGTTCCTCAGACACTGTGGGCTTTCTTCTTCCCGCCGCCCGTAATGATAGCACAAAGAAATGAAACAGTGAACTTTTATTTCCCTGCCCAAGCAAGCAAAAGAGGCAGCACCGTGTTTACAGCGTCCCCGGCTAAAGGGATAATTACCCGTGCGCTTTACAACCCCGCGCGAACACCAAAAAACGGAGATAGACAATGGGCAGACCCGAATTCGGAGTAATGCTGAGACAGCAAAAAATAGATTTTGAAGACATAAAGGCCGCAGCACAGTTATGCGACTCGACCGGATATGATTCCGTTTGGTTCTACGATCATGTTCTAGGTCAGGGAATAATAGGTATAGACATCTACGAACCCTGGACTCTAATGTCTGCGCTCTCGACAGTAACGGAGAACGTTAAGCTCGGAACGATGGTGCTCTGCAACCCATTCAGGTACCCTCCCCTGCTCGCCAAGATGGCTTCAACGCTTGATGTTATAAGCAACGGACGCCTGGAATTCGCAATAGGAGCTGGGTGGTTTGAAGAGGAGTTTCGCGCTTACGGATATCCCTTTCCCTCAACGAAAGAAAGAATAGAGATGCTGAGAGAAGCGGTAACTATACTCAAACTGATGTGGGCGGATGAAACCGCCTCTTTTGCCGGCAAACATTACAAGGTGGAAAACGCGTTTTGCAATCCCAAGCCTGTTCAGAGTCCCCGCATTCCCATATGCATCGGAGGTTCCGGAGAAAGATTCCTCTTAAGAGCAGTGGCAGAACTCGCCGATGAATGGAACTGTCCCGCGACAAGCGCAATTGAATTTGACCGCAAGTACTCAATACTCCGCAAGCACTGCGAGGAAGTCGGGAGAGAGATAGAAGATATAACGATATCCCAGCAGACCGTCTGCGTTCTTGTTGAGGATAGAAAAGATCTCCCCGAAAAACTCGAAAAGGCCCAGAGACGCTACGGATTCTTCGGAGACATAGAAAAACTCGGGATCGTGGGAACTCCTGAAGACTGCGTAGAAAAAATCAATGCGGATCTGGAGAAGGGAATATCCAAATACACGATTTTCTTCTCCGACGTGATGAATCCCAAGACCATAGAGCTTTTCGCAAAGGAAGTAATACCCGAATTCAGATAAAGACAACTTATTGCAGTTCTTCATTAATTTGCAAACACTCCCGCGTAATCTGTTTCTTTTGAACTTCCGCCATTGAAGTTTGAACTAAAAGTGAATAGTTTATAATTAGGACGTGAGCACTATGAAGACAGCGTTTCTACTGGCAACATGCATCGCATTGTTTCTTACCGGCGGCATTGCGAACGCCCTCTCCACATGTCCAATGAACATGGACAAGGCTTCCGCCGAAATGCAGATGGACTCCAACATGGATATGCCTTGCCATGAAACAAAAGATTCGGAAGATCGAAGCTCCGACCAGTGCGATGGCTGTGATTGCCAGCATTGTGTCCAGATAAACGCACTGCCGGTTGAAGAATTAAAGGATCATCATGGGGAAACCGCTGTTGGAATTCTTGCCGGTCAGCTCCTGTCTTCCCGCCAGATCGAAACCCTTTTCCGACCTCCAAAACACCTCTCCTGAGCAAATCGCGCGCACCTGCGCGCTATAAGCGGCTTCGCTTCGGCGTCGCCAAGCCATAGTTGATACTCAGGAGGAAACATGAAATTAACAGTTTTCACTTTATGCTGCGTGATCCTGATGGGCTACGCCCCTCAGTCACTGTCTCGTCCGGTCTCATATCCGGGCGGCTGGACGGTCATGCAGAAAAACGACAAGAACGCGCATTCTCTTCACGTTCATTATTCGCCGACGGCAAAGTATTCAATAGGATACAGAACCGAATACTGGCGCGAGGAGGAGTGGCAGTTCCACGGCGCACAGTTTAACTATTTGGTGAAGCGCCATAATGCGTCGGACTCACAGGCAAATTTTTATCTTAAAAGCGGCCTTGGCATAGCCTACGGTGATCTTGGAGTGCCCGACGGCGAACCCCAGCCCGCCGCCTTTGCTGATATCGCCCTTGACTGGGAAACTCGACGGTACTTTACGAGCTATGAGAACCGCGTCTACTACGCCGAAGACATAGCGAAGTTCTTCAGGCAGAAAGCGCGGGTGGGAATCGCCCCTTATATCGGGGACTACGGCGATATCCACACCTGGCTCATGCTGCAAGTTGACCACATCACGGGAGAGCGAGATAACATCTCGTTTACGCCTTTTGTACGGTTTTTTAAGAACGAGTATCTCGCTGAAGTCGGAATCAGCGACAAAGGTGGGATTTTGTTCAATTTAGTAATAAGATTTTAAGGAGAAAACTATGAAAACATCAATCACAGCGATTTTTTTTATGACACTTTTTTTCGCGTTCCAAAGCCTTGCGCATGGAGAACACGAACATAACCATGAAGGTCAGGTGGTGGAGCCCTCTGCCGTTTCAAACAACATGGAAAACGCCGCCTGTGAAGACACCGTCAATATCAAGGTAAGCGGACTTGTATGCGATTTCTGCGCCCGTTCCCTGGAAAAAGTCTTCCTGAAACGCGGCGATGTTGCGGGAATCAATGTTGATCTCGGCAAAGGCTCAGTAGCGGTCGCCATGAAGCCCGGATTGACCATTGACGATGCAACGCTTACGAAGCTTATCACAGACTCAGGATACAATGTGAGTGGCATTCAGAGGGGGTGTGAGCATGGATGACACAAATTCGGGCTATGGAGTGAAGCAAACGCTTCTCCCCTCGCTTAGCCTGCTTACGTCCGCTGGAACGCTGGTGTGCTGTGCCCTTCCCGCATTACTGGTAACAATCGGCGCCGGCGCGGTTCTGGCGGGAATCGTAGGAACCGCACCCTGGCTGATTGCGTTGTCAGAATACAAGACCTGGACGTTTGGAATCTCCGGCGCAATGCTTTTAATCGCCGGATTTGCGCTCTGGAGGGGAAGAAACGCACCCTGCCCGATCGATCCGGTACAGGCAATGGCGTGTACCAGATTACGAAAGACAAGCAACTGGATATATCTGCTATCCGTGCTTCTATGGTGCGTGGGCTTTTTCTTCGCTTTTATCGCCGTGAGAGTTTTTTACTGATCTCTCTCGGGTCTTCAGATTAGGGAAATGTCGTGGAAACCCGGCGTTTCCCTATCCTGCAGAGTATCAGAGGTGTTGGTCAGGAATTTTTTTGGCCTCCGAGAGACTCAAGGACCATCTCGGCGAACTCGCCCGCGAATTCTCTCATTCTGTTCGATATCTGCTTCTCGGAAGTAGCCCTTTCATACGTGTCGGCCATTTTCATCATCGTATAGTAGAAATGATAGTTCATCTCTCCTACTTCCATTTTCTTGGTCCAAAGATCTATCACAAGAGATTCCTTCTTTTCCGCATCCCACATGGAGAGAAAAGCTGCCTCGCAACGCTTCTCTCCCGGTTCCTCAGATTGGGAAGCCTCCCAGAAAAGCCCCTCGGGAACATTGTCGTCCCCTAGCACTACCTTAAGCTTGATTTCGGCGTCTTTGGACATGGAAAACTCCTTAGAAGATTTTTTATGAAAAACGGGAAAATCCCGCACGGAAATTATATCCGGTTTCGAGCAAGGCGTCTTAAGGCATATTCTGCGGCGCCCAGTTAACGCGCAATGGAAGAAAAGAAGGAATTACCAGGGAAGTTTGCCCATCAATGGAGCTATCTTGGTGCCGAAAAGCGCTACGGTAGCCACTATGCCTATAAAAGCCGCGATACCGATAGCCACTTTCACAGTGAAAAGCAGAACTATTTTGTCGAGCTGTTCAGGAGTAAGCCTCATCTTAATGTCCTCCGCCTTTCGATTTGCCATCAAAGTAAGGGTCGCCGAAAGGTATTACCGGGAACCTGTTTATAAACATAAGAAAAGTCGCCACAAATCCCGCAAGAAAACCGAGAGTGATCAGAAAGTGATTGATACTGAAAACCAGTTCGTTGGTAAGCGAAGGGATAACCAGCAGGAATTTGTCCATCCAGAGACCCGAGAAAGAAACCGTAGCGATGAAGACGACTATCGGGGTGACTATCTTGTGCGTTCGGGGCAGCAGGGAAACAAAAGGAAATATGAAGCAGCAGGTGAGAATAGCCCAGGCAAGGGAGCGGAAAGGCTCATCCACCACCCTTTTTATCACAAACCCAGTCTCTTCGGGCATGTTCGCGTACCAGATCGTAAGAAGCTGGGAGAACATAAGGTAAACCCAGAAAAGGGAAAAGCCCTGGAGTATCTTTCCCATGTCCCAGTAATGATTAACGGAAAGGTAGTCGTCAAGTCCCAGGTAACGCTTGAGGGGGACTGAAAGTATTATTGTCGCCCCTATGGCCGCTATGAGGCTTCCAATAAAGTAGTAGGGCCCGAAAAGCGTGCTGAACCAGTGAGGATCAAGCGACATCATGAATCCCAGGCGAAAAGGGAAAAACAAGGGCGTAGACCCCGATTACGGCAGGAGCCAGCTTCTTTAACCTGACGATCCTCTCCTTGCCGTTTAGGTCCTGTTCAATTGAGGTTTTAAGGTAGAAATAATTCAGAACGAGAAGGATGGCGAAACCTATTACGTTTCTCGCCATCACAAAATTTATGTTAAGCCATATATCCTTGGGGCTGTGGTAGTGATGATGAGCGTAAGGAAGGATGAACTCCTTTCCGATGAAAAGAACCAGCAGGAGCACCAAGGAGACCACCGTGAAACTCGCAAAGCCCTCGCTTATGCGAAGAAGTCCCCTGCCCCATCGGGCGTTTGTTATTCTGAGTATGCAGGAGAACACAAGTCCGCCTTGCGCAACTCCCGTCCAGAAAAGAAAATTCACCAGGAAAAGCTGCCATACTTCCTCGGCGTTCTCCCCCCTGGCGTTAATTACGAAAGCCCCCGCGCCCACAACCGCAAGGGCGACAAAACCATGAATACCCAGTTAGGTATCTGGTTTCTCTTCGCAAGTATTTCCTGGTTTACAGCCTGATCCATTGTTTTATTGATTCTCCTTGGCAGAACCCGGGTTCTGAAGTTTTCTCACGTAATTGACCACGTGCCATGCGTCCTGCTCCGATATGTTCTCGCTGTAAGGAGGCATCATCACCTTGCCACCGTAACGTATATAGGCGTAGATGTAACCGTCGCTTCTCTGGCTTACAGCCGGCGTGGTAAGGTTAACAGGGTAAAAACCGAGTCCTTTCTTTATTATGATCCCGTCTCCCAATCCTCCGGGGCCGTGACACACGGCGCATTGCTCCTTGAAAACCTTCTCCCCCTGGCAACCGACTCCTCGCTTTGCGGGACCGGCCCTTTTCTATCAGCTCGATACTGTTTCTGTCTTCAAGCTTCGTTTTTTTTCCGTCGGTGGAAATCGAGTTGCGCGGGAAGAGCACAGGCTCCTCATAGGGCTGAATCGAGTCCTGGGACCACATGTCCCAAGACCACGGAAGCGAATGGGCAGAAGAGAGAGAAAGTGCTACCGCAAAACGAGTGCAACACACACTTTCAATCCCCCGAGGAAATTGAAACCCCGGGTTTCCCCGGGATTGTCCGAAAGAACTTTCTATGCTTCATCAAACTTGATTTCTTCAGCTCCCGTAGAATTTAATATCGCTTCGACGGCCCCTATCTTCTCCTTCTCGCATACAACCGCAATGCCGAACTTGTCATCAGAGAAACGCTCGTCATAGAGCCTTATCGGGGTTCTTTTCCTTATAAGGGAATTTATTATCAGCCCCAGAAAGGTTGAAAGCGCGCCGAAAAGCACCGTAAGCTCAAAAACGATCACCATGTAGGGAATTATCGAAACTATGGGCTTTGCGCTCACGGCTATGGGCCACGAACTTGAAGTCAGAACCGTAAAACCGATTCCGCAGATCGCCCCCAGCAGGCCTCCGAAGAGGGTGAAAAACCGCACCGGGCTCTCCGGCAGATCAATCGCCTCCTCAATCTCGTGGCTCGGGAACGGGGAAAACACTCTCATGTTGCGGTAACCCGCCTCCTTGAGTTTTTCCACGGCCGAAAGAACCGAATCCTGATATGAGTAAATTCCGACTACGCCCTGATCCATCTCTCTCTAACCTCCCTTCTTCTTCGGCACCGGAAGTATTTCCTTCATCTCCGCTATGGAAACCGCTGGCAGAGTCTTCACGAACAGCAAGAAGAACATAAAGAACCATGCGAAACTTCCGATCGTTATGCCGGCCTCGACAAACGATATCTTGTATATGCCCCACGAGCCGGGGTGAAAATCTCTCGAAAGCGATATGACGATGATGTTGAACCGCTCGAACCACATACCTATGTTTATCAGTATGGAAATGACGAAAAGGGCCTTTATGTTCTTCCTTACCTTCTCCCACCAAAGCACTATCGGAACGACGCAGTTGCATACCACCATCGTCCAGTAGAAAAACGCGTACTCTCCTGTCATTCTGTACACAAACTGTCCCCACTCATAGGGACTTCCACTGTACCACGCCATGAAAAGTTCCGCCGCGTAGGCATAGGTGACTATGCAGGAGGTCAGGATTATGAGCTTCGCCATGCCGTCGTAGTTATCAAGCGTTATGTAGTCCTCGAGGTGGAAAATCTTCCTTATCGGTATGGTAAGCGTTATAACCATCGCGAGTCCCGAGAAAATGGCTCCCGCAACGAAATACGGAGGGAATATGGTGGTGTGCCATCCGGGAACGTTACCCATGGCGAAGTCCCAGGACACGACGCTGTGAACCGAAAGAACAAGCGGCGTGGCTAGGGCCGCGAAATAAAGATACGCCCTAGTGTAGTGAAGCCATTCCCTGTTCGAGCCCTTCCATCCGAAGGAAAGAATCGAGTATATGATTTTTCTCGGAGTTTCCTTCACCTTGTCCCTTATAGCCGCGATATCAGGAATCATTCCAACCACGAAGAACACCGAACTCACCGTAAGATAGGTACCTACCGCGAACACGTCCCAGACAAGCGGGGACTTGAAGTTTATCCACAGCTCCCTTGAATTCGGATAAGGTATCAGCCAAAGGAAATTCCATGGTCTTCCGAGGTGGATTATGGGAAACAGTCCAGCCGTCAGAACCGCGAAAACCGTCATGGCCTCGGCGATTCTGTATATGGACATCCGGAATCTTGCGCGGAACAGATAAAGTATGGCCGAGATAAGGGTTCCCGAGTGCGCTATTCCGACCCAGAAAACAAAATCAGTTATGTATACTCCCCAGAAAACCGGGTGACGGTAGCCAGCAACTCCAAGTCCCGTAGCCACCTGATAGAAAAAACATGTGACGCCGAGTCCCACGAGCGCCACGGTGGGAAGAAAAAGCGCCCACCATTTCTTAGATGGCTTGTCGACCATCCTGACTACATCTTCGGTTATTCTCGCGTAAGTTAAAGGCGTCTGCTGCGTCTGGCTCATTACACTCGTTCCTGTTTGACTTTCTTAAGATAGGTAATCGCGGGCTTGGTGTTTACTACTTCCAAAACCTTGTAACCCCTCTCGTCCTCAGAGAGCACTGATGCCCTGCTTTTCTCGTCAAGCAGGTTGCCGAACACTATGGCGTCGCTCGGACACGCCTGCTCGCAGGCCGTCAGAACTTCTCTGTCGCGAAGAAGCCTTCCTTCATCTTTGGCGAGGTCCTTTCCGTAACTTATTCTCTGAACGCAGAAGGTGCATTTTTCCATGATCCCCTTGCTTCTCACGGTCACGTCGGATTAAGCTGCCAGTTAAGCGGCTCAGGGAACTTGTAGGTATACCAGTTGAATCTCCTCACCTTGTAGGTGCAGTTGTTCGCGCAGTACCTGGTCCCCACGCAGCGGTGTATATCATGCCGTTTAGGCCCTCGTGATTATGGTAAGTCGCAAAAACCGGACACACAGGCTCACAAGGAGCGTTTCCGCACTGCTGACAGAGCATGGGCAAAAATCTTACGTCAAGGCTTCCGTCGCTGTTCTTCTCGAAGAATCTCTCTATGCGGATCCAGTTCATCTCGCGGCGCTTTGCGATCTGCTTCTTTCCTACGAAGGGAATGTTGTTCTCAGCGGAACACGCCGTTACGCAGGCTCCGCACCCAGTGCACTTGTTAAGATCTATGGCCATTCCCCATCTGTATTTCGAGTATTCCTTTTCCGGGTAGAAGTCAGGATGTTCTGAGTGCTCCGACCCATGATGGGCGCCGTTGTGACCAATCTGGTCAAGAGCGACGGTCTTTGTGACGTGTCTGTCTCCCTGGGTTTTGGTATATTGCGTCCTTACGAGCAGATCTCTTTTTCTCAGGGATGAAACGCTCGCCTTTGTTGAGAGCAGCGAAAGTCCCCCTGAAAGCGCGTCGGTCGCCGCCGGCAGCAGGGCAAAAGGATTGACTCCCCTTCCCTTCGCGTACCTTCCGTAGGAAGTGTGTCCCTGCCCCAGAGGAATTGCTACAGTATCAGGCCTTATTCCCTCGTAGACGAAAACCTGGACCTCAAAGCTTCCCCCAGGAACATCAACCTTTACGTAAGAACCGTCCTCAAGGCCCATTTTCGCCGCAACCGCGGGATTTACCTCAAGCCACGAATCCCACACAGAAGTGGTAAGAGCGTCAGGGAGTTCCTGAAGCCACGGCTTGTTCGCTCCCCTTCCGTCCAGAAACCTGTAGGACGGGTAAGCAATCAGGTGGAAATTCCCTTCTCCGCTGAACTTCGGGTTACTGAACGAAACAGAACTTATCTTCGGTGAAAGAGCAACCTCAACGGGCGCGGGAGTGGTCGTTACCAAACCTTTTACGACAAGATTCTCCCAGAATTTCTCAAAGCCCGTTCCAGGAGCGATTATCGCGGCTCTTTTCTTCCAGGCACTTCTCAGATAGTCGTAGTATTTCTTCTCGGCAAATGTATTTTTAAGCGCCTCGACGTTCTTTGAAACCGATATAAGCGTATCTCCTGCGGATTTGGTGTTGAAAACGGGTCTCATAACGGGCTGAACGATGCCGGTTACGCTTTTTTAGGGCTGTAATCGCCCCAGCTTTCAAAGTTAGTGCTTTCGGGAAGTACGAGGTGCGCTTTCTCGGAAGTTTCATCAAGAAATGCGGAGAGACTCAAGATAAATGGCACTTTCTCAAGCGCCTCGGCGACTTTCAGCTCCCCCGGAAGAGTGAAAACTGGGTTCACATTATGAACGATGAGGATCTCCACCTTGCCCGACTTCATCTCCTCGACAAGCTTCTTCATATCGCCGAAGGTGTTCGCTCCAGAGATTGAGAGCGGATCTGAGAAATCAACCGTCTTGCCTATGTTTCCGGCAAGGTAGTTCAGTATGTTCACGGCAACCATGGTCTCGGTGGCATTCGATCCGGTGTTGGCAACACCGCCTCCTATCGCGAGGCTCTTCGAAGCTGCGAAGTCGCGGGCGATTTTTTCTATCGTATCCGCGGACACTTCGGTGAGCGTTGCAACTTTCTCGGGTGTGTACCCGGAGACCATTTTCGCTACAGGCCCCGCGGCCACCTTGTTAAGGCCCTTTGAGATCATCACGTTGGCGATCCCGAGAGCAAGGTACTGCTCGGTACCCGGCTTTGCCGCTATCCACGTGTCGGCGTTTGAAGCGGTCATTCCGGAACGCGGCTCTATATGGACTATCTGGCCTGTTTTTCCGTGATCTATGTCTCTTAGCTTTGAATGTCCTATGGAGTTTGAAACCGTGGAAAGCCACGTCTCAAGATAATCAGCCCCGAAGGAGAGAAGATAGTCCGCTTTGTCTATCCTGTAGGAAGGAATTTCGTCTCTTCCGAAAACTATTGAGTTTGCTTTTCTTATGGATTCGTGGGAAAAAGTCTCATAAACGTAATGCTCTCCCCCTAGGGGTTTAGAAACTCAGTCACGAACTTTGAGTAAGTTCCCGATATGTCATTGCTCAGGTAGACAATCTTTCCCGAACCGAGAGAATTTAATTTCTCCGCGAGTATTTCTTCGCCTCGCTGCCAGCCTATGGCTTCGAGTCTTTGGGTCTCAGGGTTGAGTACAAGCGGCGAGCGCACTCTGTCGGGATTGTAAAGACCCTGAAGAGACGCCTGTCCCACGGCACACGTCTTGCCCATGTTTATAGGACTCTCAGGGTTGCCTTCAACCTTTATGGCTCGGCCTCGCGGTTTTTCACCACAAGACCGCAACCGGAAGAACACTCCCTGCAGGTCGTCGTGTAGAACTTCGGCACTCCGGGAATAACGTTTTCAGGAGGAATAACATAAGGAATTATCTGCTCGACGGGTTCCGAACAGCTTCCGGCAACTGCGGCCGTACCACCCACCACTCCGAGCACCTTCAGAAAATCCCTTCTTTTCATACCCTCTTTTCCTTTCTTTTCTTTCCGAGACATATATCCCCTCCGGCCTAGTAATGGCAGGTCAGACAATCCTTAAGCTCAGTTTTGTGCTGCTCGTCGTCAGCGTTTTCCTCGTGACACGATATGCAGAACCCCATCGTAAGGTCTTTGCCTTGTGAACCACGTCCATTTTCTCCACTTCCCCGTGACAGGTACTGCACTCAAATCCGCGCTTTATGTGCCTTTTGTGGTTAAAACGCACAAACTCCGGCATTCCCGCGGAGGTCGTGCCGTACATTCCGGTAACTTTTACCCAAGGTATAGGTTCCTGCCTTCGCCAGTAACCCTTTACCTTGTTTATCTCCTCTCTTATGTTGATCGTCTGCCCCCCTGCGTTGTGTATTCAACGTCCCTTCCGGGTACGTATGCATGACATCCCATGCACTTCTGCATCGAGGGAATACCGGGATGGGGAGAAACTTCCGTGTAACTGTGGCATGTCTCACACTTTATCTTGTTGTCCCCGGCGTGTATCTTGTGGCTGAAGAGAACGGGTTGTGCGGGCCCTTTGTCCCTGCTCTCGGCGCTTTTCTGCGTACAGGAAAAAGCCTGCCGATATAACAAAGCGATTATAGCAATACGCAGAAATCTCTGTCTCTCTCTCTTCATTATTAAGACTTGCTAAAAAACGGGTTAATCAATCAGGAAGCAGATTTGATCGGCTAGTATTATTAGCATGTTCTTGCAATCTCACGCGCGCCCCTTTGCCTGGCGTACTCAAGGGAAAGGGCGGTATGGTTAAGGGTGCCGAGCCCCGGACGGGCGACTATAACCATCGGGGCACCAAGATCAACGGCAAGGTCAGCCATCATGTAGCTCCCGGTAACGGGCACGCAGAGACCTCCTGCGCCTTCAACGAGGGTTACGTCGTTTCGGGATATATAATCCCGAGTATGCTCTATTATGTCCTCAAGAGGAATATCAGCCCCTTCAATCGCGGCAGCTCGATAGGGAGAAAGGGGAACTTTCAGGCGGCAGGGAGAAACCTCCGAGAGCACGCAGTCCCTTCCCAGGAATGCGTAGATGAACTCGGCGTCGCTCAGGCCTTCGAGATCCGTTCCAGTCTGAAACGGCTTTATTACTCCGGTCACAAGACCTTTTTCCCAAAGAAGGGCCGCAAGCGCCGCGGTGACCGCGGTTTTCCCCACTCCCGTGTCGGTACCGGTTATGAAAACGGCTTTGGGAAGATCTTTCATCAAATTCGCGGCAGGAAAACTACAAACCCAGTTCTCTTACCTTCTCGGTTACCTCTTCAGCGTGAGACGAGGTCTTTACCTTTTTCCAGATATGGGCTATCCTGCCGCCTTTTTCTATGAGGAAAGTGACCCTGCGGGCGCTGTTGAACTTGCTTTTTACCCCGTACAGATTCACTATCTCCCTGCTTTTATCGCTCAGCAGCGGGAAGTTGAGTGAAAACTTGTTTCTGAAGTTCTCATGGGACTTGACCCCGTCTGTGCTTACTCCCAGGACCTGCACTCCAAGAGACATAAGTTCCTCCTCCGCATCGCGAAGCGAGCAGGCCTCCTTGGTGCAGCCCGGAGTGTTGTCCCTGGGATAGAAGTAAAGCGCTACGGTCCCTTTCGAATAGAAGTCACTCAGTCTTACCTTCTCCGCCCCATAGGTTTCGGCTTCAAAATCAGGGGCCTGGCTCCCTACCTCAAGACTTTCTCCCATTTCCAACCTCCTTGGTCACGGTGGCAAAATACGGGTAATCAGAACATCCCCAGGCTTTCCTTTGCCGCTTCGCTCATCTTTCCCGGATCCCAGGGAGGATCCCACACGATCTCGATGTTTACCTCGGAGACCCCGTCAAGCTCCTCGACAAGGTACTTGGCCTCGGCGACTATCTGCGTTGCGGCGGGACATCCGGGAGACGTCATGGTCATATCGATATTCACCTGGGAATCTTCTATGGCAACCCGGTAAACAAGCCCCAGATTGACTATATCTATCGGTATCTCGGGATCGTATATGTCGCCGAGAACCTCCATCACGTCATCTTTGGTAACTTCGAATTTCTCAGTCGTCTCGCTCATCGAAAAAAGACCTTTACCTAAAAAATATCATTCCCCGGCCTGCAACTCAACACCGCATCTGGGGCAGAAACCGTCAGACTCTTTGTATTCGTAGTATTCGCCACAGTAAGGACAGAGCTTTACCTTGGGTCTCGTGATAAGCCACAGCGGCAGAAACAGTATGAGGACGAAAAACACGCCGAGGAACCATAAAAACGCCTTCCCCGTGGTCTTGCCCTTGTTTTTCGCATCCGTATAAACCCAGAAAGCCGCTATAAACGCAATCGCCAGTCCAAGAAACTGCATGTCAAAACCTCTCACCTATCGGAAATTATATACCTTGTTCACCGTTCAAAGACCTAGTTCTTTTACCTTGCTGAGTATCTCTTCGGCATGGGACGAGAATTTAACTTTGCGCCAAATATACGCTATCCTGCCACCTTTCTCTATAAGGAAGGTAGTCCTGCTAGCAACGAAGGGGAAGAATCTCCACCTTACCCCGTAAAGATCCACTATCTCCCTGTTTTTGTCACTCAGCAGCGGGAAGTTGAGTGAAAACTTGTCTCTGAACTTCTCATGGGACTTAACCCCGTCTGTGCTTACCCCCAGGACCTGCACTCCATGAGACATAAGTTCCTCCTCCGCATCGCGAAGCGAACAAGCCTCCTTGGTACAGCCCATAGTGTTGTCCTTAGGATAGAAGTAAAGAGCCACGGTCCCGTTAGAATAAAAGTCGCTCAACCTTACCTTCTCCGCTCCGTAGGTTTCGGCTTCAAAGTCAGGGGCCTGGTTTCCTATCTCAAGATTTCTTCCCTTAATAATAATTCCCCTCTATCCTATTGATTTTATCGCATCAAGCGCCGCATTGTAATCTGGCTCGTTCACTATGTCTTCAACGTACTCAACGTGCTCAATCACGTTATCACGACCCACAACGAAAATCGCGCGGGCAAGAAGCCTGTTCTCCTTTATAAGCACCCCGTAGGCCTCTCCGAAAGAGGCGTACTGGTAATCCGACGCCGTTCTTACCCTCTCCACTCCTGCGGCCGCGCAGTAGCGGCTCTGCGCAAACGGAAGATCCATGCTCATCGTTATTATCTGAACCGAGTCAGAAAGCGCCGCCGCTTCCTCGTTGAACCTCCTTATCTGAACATCGCAGACCGGCGTGTCCACCGAAACCACGACGTTAAAAACCTTTACGTTGTCGCCAAAACTCTCAAGGTCTACCTGGCTTCCAAAAGCCTCCATGCATCTGAAATCGGGAGCCGGGTCGCCTTTTTTCAGTTCAGGGCCGATAAGGGTAATCGGATTGCCTTTCATCTTTACCGCATCATCTCTTTCCATCTGACTTTTTCCTCCTCAAAGCTGTTTTTCTTCAATTTCAAGATTTATTTTCTTGGCCGTCACGTTCGCGTCGTAAATTGATACCCCCGCAATGAAAAGCGTCGCAAGAGAATACCCCGCGACGAGAGTGAGCGTAGAGCGGGGAACATCTTCAAGCGTCTGGGTATCCGCGAACTCAAGGAAAACCTCAAGCGGTTCGCGCGAGAGGATATTCACTATTATTATAAGGGCGAATATCGAGATGGCTTTAGCAAACTGCCCGTTATAGAGCTGCCCCAGTCCCGGGAAAAAAAGGGAAAGCAGAACTGCCAGCCAAGGTCTTTTTCTTCCTTCTCCACGCATGCTCCACAAGCACTCCATCAGCAAAGAAAACCGCGAAGGGCCTCCCCGGGGCTTTCGGCTTTCATAAATGTTTCTCCTATAAGAAAAGTGTCTATGCCGCAGGCCATAAGTCCTTCCATATCGTTGACCGACGATATGCCGCTTTCGCTTATTATGATTTTTCCTTCAGGCACCATGCCGGAGAGCCTCTTTGACACGTCAAGCGAAACGTCGAATGTCCGAAGGTCTCTGTTATTTATGCCGATTATTTCGCTTCCCGCCAGCAGGGCGGTCTCGAGTTCCTCCTCGCCATGCACCTCCACGATGCAGTTCATCCCGAGGGAGCGGGAGAGAGAAAGATATTCCTCTATTTGCCCGCGGTCCAATACGGCGACTATAAGAAGCACTAGGTCAGCCCCGTGGCACCTTGCCTCATAGACCTGGTAGGGGTCTATGGTGAAATCCTTTCTCAGAATCGGAAGCGCCGAGTGAGTTCTTATATCGGAGAGATAGGAAATATCCCCTCCGAAGAACTTGCGGTCGGTAAGAACCGAAAGCGCAAAAGCCCCCGAGGCTTCATATTCCCGGGCAATAGAGAAATGATCGAAATCATCCCTTATGACTCCCTTGGAAGGAGAAGCCCGTTTTATTTCCGATATTATCTTCACCCCCCGGGTCTCTGCGTGAAGGGCGGCAAAATCAATTGCCGGGGAACGGTCCGCGGCGGCGGACACGAGTTCTTCGAGAGGAAGTTTTTTTTTCGCCTCATCAAGTTCCCGCCTTTTATACGCAACTATATCGTCAAGAATCATTCGGCTGGTTCCGGTTGGTAATTTCGATCAGCATCTCAAGCTTTCCAAGCGCCGCCCCGCTTAAAAGAGAATCTTTGGCCAGAACTAGTGCTTCCGCAAGGCTCGCCGCCTTGCCCGAAACGTATATGGCCGCCATCGCGTTAAGCAGACTCGCATCTGTTTTCGCACCGTTCTCCCCTCCTCTCAGCACAGAAAGGGTTATCTCCGCGTTTTCGGCAGCGCTCGCGCCGCCCCTGAGTTCTTCCTGCGAACCGGTTTTTACGCCAAAGTCTTCGGGGTGCAGATCGTACTCGGCGATTTCGCCGTCCCGAAGTTCGGCCACTTTCGTGCTTCCCGTAACGGTTATCTCGTCCATGCACCCTTCTCCATGAACCACCATGACCTTTTGCGAACCCAGATTTTCAAGCACTTCGGCAACGGGAACGAGAAGCTGCGGTGAGTAGACTCCCATAACCTGATTTTTTACTCCCGCGGGATTTACCACGGGACCTATCAGGTTAAAAACAGTTCTTATTCCGAGTTCCTTTCTGCACTTTGCCACGTTTCTCATGGCGGGGTGATATACGGGAGCGAAAAGAAAAGCTATGCCCGTTTCCGAAAGACATTTCTGCGCGAGAGACGGGGAAATACCTATTTTCACTCCAAGAGCTTCCAGAACGTCCGCGCTTCCGACCGGGCTTGAGACCGACCTGTTGCCGTGTTTTGCGACCGTGACTCCCGCTCCTGAGACTATGAAGGCAGCGGTTGTGGATATGTTAAACGTCCCGCTTCCGTCACCTCCGGTCCCGCAGAGGTCCACTGCGGTTTCCCTGTCGCAGTCTATCTTTTCGGCCTTACCCAAAAGGGCCTTCGCGACGCCGGTTATCTCGGAAACGGTTTCCCCCTTCATGCGAAGCGCCGTAAGAAAGGCGGCCATCTGGCTTTCGGGAAGTTCCCCCTCCATCATAAGGTCAAAGACCGCGGTCACTTCTTTTTCCGAGAGATTCCCGCCTTCCACAAGCTTAGAAATTACTTCAGTTATCATCGCCGAACTCGCCTCTCTCCGTACTTTTCCCAATCTTATCGAGAATACCGTTTATAAACGCGGCGGAGGTCTCCGACCCGAACTCCTTGGCCACTTCGATCGCCTCGTTTATAGTAACAGGCAGAGGTATATCGCTCAAGAAAACGATCTCGTAAACCGAGAGGCGCAGAATGTTCCTGTCTATCATGGACATTCTCGACACCCTCCAGTGTTCAGAAGATCTGTTTAAGATGCCGTCTATGGCGTCGATATTCTCCAAAACGCCCCGGCAGAGCAGAAACGCAAATTCAAGCGTTTCGCCGTCCTCCGCTTCGTGGTGAAGCAAACAGAAAGATTTAAAATCAGAACGCAGGTTGGATAAATGTGAGGAACCGTCCCCGGAGGCTGAATCAGCCTGATAGAGAAACTGAAGGGCGGTTTTTCTTGATAGCCTTCTCTTCCCCATCTGGCAAATCTAGGAAAGCGCTTTTACGAGGTTAACCATCTCAAGCGCGCTGAGCGCGGCCTCGCTTCCCCTGTTTCCCGCCTTGACCCCTGCCCTTTCAATGGCCTGCTCGGTGGTCTCAGTGGTTATTATGCCGCAGCAGACGGGCACCCCGGTCTCAAGAGCCACCGCTGCGAGATCCTTTGTCACCTGCGAAGCGAGAAAATCAAAATGGGAAGTCTGCCCCCTTATTATGGCTCCAATTGCCACAACAGCGTCGTATTTTCCTGACAGCGCCGCCTTTTTCACCGCCAAAGGCACCTCGAAAGAGCCGGGCACCTTTATCACGTCTATTGACCTCTGGCCCGCACCGTGGCGAACAAGGGTATCGATCGCTCCCTCCGTCATGGGGTTCGTGACAAAGCTGTTTACCCTGCTTGACACGATGGCGAAGCGGAATTTCCCGGCGCTCAGTTTTCCTTCTATCGTTTCAGGCATCTGCTCCCCTCTTACTTTGATATTGAGACAATATTACCGTAATCAGCGCTTTTTCCCATTGCATTTTCCTTTTCCGTGTAATCCGAAATATCTATGGGAACGCTCCCGACCATCCTGAGCCCGAATCCCTCAAGCCCCTTCACCTTTATCGGATTGTTGGTGAGAAGCCTTATGTCGCGCACTCCAATATCCCTGAGTATCTGGGCCCCCACTCCGTAATGCCTGAGTTCAGCCTTGAGTTCCTGTCTCTCCGGAACAAGGGCGGGCATATCCTTTATTTTCCCGTTTGAATAGCGGTTTATCTTTTTCGCGAACCCCCCGTTGCTTGACTCCTGATTTATGTAGACGAGAACCCCGGAGCCATTTGCCTCTATCATCTTTAGAGACTGGGTAAGCTTCGCCCTGCTGTGGCAGTAAAGCGAGCCGAAAATATCGCTTATGGCGCAGTCTGAGTGCACCCTAACGAGCGTGTCTTCCTCGGGGCTTGGTTCCCCCTTCACAAAGGCCATGTGCTGAAGACCGTCTATTTCATTTTCAAAAGCGATGGCACGAAAAACCCCGTACTCGGTAGGCACCTCCGCCTCAGCCACCCTGCGCACGAAGCTCTCCTTGCCTATCCTGTACCTTATGAGATCGGCTATAGTGGCGATCTTTATACCGTGATTTTTCGAGAAAGCCATCAGGTCCTCAAGACGCGCCATGTCACCGTTTTCCTTCATTATCTCGCAGATAACCGACGCCGGGTGGAAACCCGCCAGCCTTGATATGTCAACCGAACCTTCCGTGTGGCCGGCGCGGACAAGCACCCCGCCCTTTTTCGCTATGAGCGGAAAAATATGCCCGGGACGCACGAAATCCTCAGGTCTTGAATCTTCGGATATGGCCTGTCTTATCGTCGAGGCCCTGTCATGGGTCGATATGCCGGTCGTAACCCCTTTTTTCGCATCTATGGGAACGGTGAAAGCCGTGTGTTCGGGAGCTTCGTTGTACTCGGGCTTTATGGGCTGAAGAGCCAGACGGTCCGCGTCTTCCTGGGTAAGGGAGAGGCAGATAAGACCACGGCCGTGGGTAGCCATGAAGTTGATCATTTCCGCGGTAGCGTTTTCGGCGGGTATGACGAAATCTCCCTCGTTCTCCCTGTCTTCGTCATCGACCAGTATTACGAGGTTGCCCTGTTTTACGTCATCAATAATTTCTTCGATGGAGTTCATTTTTCTATATGCCCTTTCGTCGCGAAAAACGTCATAAACACAAACAATTTCTTTAAGCAGGATATAGAATAGACAGCGTCTCTGTCAACAAACACGCGGAGCTTTACGTGCGGAAAAGACCAACCTTCTCCTTTATCTCCTCCATGTTCTCTTCGGCTATCCGTTTCGCCTTGAGGGTTCCCTCGCGGAGTATGTCCCTTACCTCGTCCGTCCTTTTTTCGTACTGCGCCCTTTTTTCCCTGATGGGCTCAAGGAGAAGGTTTATGGCGCGGGCGAGTTTCTTCTTCACCTCTACATCCCCGACGTTTCCCGTCCTGTAGCGGTCCTTGAGATCCTCTACCTCCTCGGTATCGCCGTTGAAAAGATCGTGGTAGATAAAAACCGGATTGCCTTCCACGGTGCCCGGTATGTCGGCCCTTATTCTCTTCGGGTCGGTATACATGCTCCTTACCTTGCGCTCAACTTCCTTTTCGCTGTCGCTTAGGTATATGCAGTTGTTAAGGCTCTTGCTCATCTTCCTGTTCCCGTCGGTGCCCACGAGGCGAGACGCTTCGCTAATGAGCGGTTCAGGCTCCCCGAAGTAATCGCCGTAGAGAAAATTGAACCTCCTGGCAAGCTCCCTGGTGAGTTCCACGTGACTCAGTTGATCCTCGCCCACTGGGACCTTGGTAGCCCGGAACATCAGTATGTCGGCCGCCATCAGCACGGGGTATCCGAGAAGGCCGGCCGAATAGTTGTCCCCAACTCCCATATCCTGAATTTTCTCTTTGAGTGTGGGAATTCTCTGGAGTCTCGGCACGGGGCAAAGCATCGAGAGTATGGTCGAGAGTTCAGTTATCTGAGGCACTTGGGACTGGACATAAAAAACTGAGCACTCCGGATCCATTCCCACGGAAAGCCAGTCGCATACCATTTCGATCGTGTTTTCCTCAACCTCGACGGCCCTGTCGTAATGCGTGGTCAGCATGTGGAGGTTGGCGACCAGAAAAAAGCAGTCGTATTCGCTCTGAAACCTGATGCGGTTCTGAAGCGAGCCCACAAGGTGTCCCAGATGAAGTTTCCCAGTCGGTCTGTCTCCGGTAACCAGAATAGGTCTTCCGCTCACTTTATCCTCCGAAAAATCGATGCGTGGCGGTAATGTTACTCAAACAGAGAAGATACTCAACAGAACAGTCAAGGCCCGAAGTCGTCTGTTCCGGCTTTTTACAAATTCCAGGTAGAGACAGGTGACAGTGATCCTAGAAAAAGTTACGGTCTTATAAAGAGCATTCAGGTGAAATATGCCGATCGGAAAATTCCCAGCGTTTGTGCTTTTAGCTTTGCTTTTCGGTCTCGGTTCAATAGCCTGTAGTAACGAAAATTATGATAAATACGATTACGAAGAGAATTATGGAGAGAATTACGAAACCGAAGGCATAATCACGAGTATCGTTAACTCCCAATCCTTCTTTCTCGGTAGCACCCTCGTAGTCCACAATTCTTCAACCCGCTTTGAATACGGTAACGCCAACGACCTCGCCGTCGGCAGACGCGTAGAAGTTGAAGGTACTAGAATAGGTTCGGGAACTATCATCGCTCGAGAAATCGAGTTTGAAGATGACTACTATGACGATCATGACGACTATGATAACAGCAACGACGATGACGACTATTATGATTACCATTACCAAATCGAAGGCGTAATCACAGGTATCGTTAACTCCCAATCCTTCTTTCTCGGTAGCACCCTCGTAGTCCATAATTCTTCAACCCGCTTTGAATACGGTAACGCCAACGACCTCGCCATCGGCAGACGCGTAGAAGTTGAAGGTACTAGAATAGGTTCGGGAACTATCATCGCTCGAGAAATCGAGTTTGAAGATTACTAACCACTACAGGCAGGCTTCATTGAGACAGTGGTGTGTAATCCTTGACAAATTGATAGAGATTTTAACACCAATGGTTTCCTCTCCACCTTGTTCACATCATTGACACTGTACTTTCCCGTGTGGTAAACTAAATGAAAATATTTCTCATTTAGCAATGCAGATGACCAAGACATTTTCCTTACTACTGACAATCGCTTTTCTGGGAGCGCAGATGCTCTCCTTTGCCCATGCGGCCGAGTACGGTTCCTCGGAACACGAGCATGAGGGAACTGCCTGCGAGATCTGCCTGAACGCCAAGTATCAGGGCTTCTCAAGCCCCGGCGCCGCGAGTGAAGCATGCCTTCTTCACCACGCGGAGTACGTCCCGCAGTCACCCATTGGCGTTATCATAGTCCGCAACGCTTACGGGACGGGAATCACGCGCGGACCTCCACTCTCCTCCTAAAGAAGTAAAGAGATTTTCTTATTCCCTGCGTATACAGGCAGGAATCAGTGTTTTTTTCAAACTTAAGGAGGAAAAATGAATATATTACGTTTCGCGGTCATAACCGCGTTTTTTGCCGTTCTGCCGTTTTCTCACATCCCCGCTTTCGCCGCTTCCGATCAGGAGGTAGAAGCCTTAAAGAAGGAGATACAAGAGATGAGGTCGGAACATGAGAAGCGGATTTTGAAGATGGAAGAAAAGCTCGCCGAGATGGAAACCGAAGCATCTCAGGCCAAAACGACTTACTCAAAGAGCAAGGATAGCGTCTACCCGAGCAGAGCCATTTACAACAGGAACCTCAACCCTTCAATCGGAGCGATACTGGGCGGACGATTCGCTGCCTTTTCTTCGGATGAGGGCGAAATTCCCGGGTTCGTCCTAGGACACGAGGGGGAACGTGGGGCGGAAGGAATCTCTCTTGGGGAAACCGAATTTAATTTTTCGACAAGTGTTGACCATAAATTCTACGGTCACATAACCACGGCTCTTGCAGACCATGGAGACGGGGTCGAGATCGAGCTTGAGGAAGCATACGTGGAGACCCTTCCAGGTTTCGGGCTTCCAACGGGCGCGACCATAAGAATGGGCCGTGCGTTCTGGACTATGGGATACATGAACGAGCATCACTCCCACGCTGACGATTTCGCCGATCGCCCCTTGCCTTACAGGGTGTTTCTCGACAAAGCCTTCAATGATACCGGAGCGCAGATTTCATACGTGCTTCCGACCGACTTCTATGTCGAGGCGGGAGGCGGTATTTTCCGCGGAGACGATTTCCCGTTTGCAGGGGCTGAGGGTAGCGACATAAACTCATTCAGCGCCTTTCTGCGGGTAGGCGGTGATATAGGAGGGAATTCATCCTGGAGAATCGGGGGCTATCTGCTTGACGGAGAGGCAAGCGGTCGCGGCGGCGGACACGGACACGGACATGAAGACGAACATGCTACTGAAAACGGCCATGGTCATGAGGAAGAACACGAAGACGAGCATGGACACGAAGACGAGCATGGACACGAAGACGAGCATGGACATGAAGACGAGCATGGACATGAAGACGAACATGGACACGAAGACGAACACGGGGAAAATCTCGAGGAGTTCTTCGCCGCCGGCATGTTCACGGGCGACACGAGGCTTTACGCAATTGATTTTCGCTACACTTGGGCCCCCACCGGAAATTCCCGCCAGAAAGAGGTGCTTCTCCAGGGTGAGTATTTCTGGCGTGAGGAAGAAGGCGTCTACACTCTTGCGGAAGGAGACGAGGTCCACGAAGAACGTCTCGACGGGGGAAGCCACGGCTGGTACGCGCAAGGGGTTTTCAAGTTCTCACCGAAATGGAGAATCGGCGCCCGCTATTCCCAGCTATACTCTCCCGAGGATTCGGGGATAGATCACGATCCCTACGCGGTAGCGGTCATGGGAGACTGGTCAAACAGCGAGTTCTCCCGCATACGCCTTCAGTACAACTACGAAAAACTAGGAGAGGATCTGAGCGACAACCAGTTCCTGCTCCAGTACATAATGAGCATAGGTGCGCACGCAGCGCATAAATACTAAGAGCAACCGTAAGGTGAAGCGTTAACTGACTCTCCTTTTCTCCTGCCGGGGCCGTTTTTCGTGGCCCCGGCATGTTCCTTCGCAAAGGTAAAAAGCATTTGCCTGCAAGCCGAAAGGGGCGGCACTGGCCCAAAGAATCGGAAGAACTAACGGCCCCAAGCGCGACATATTGACATGGCAGGCTCTAAATGATAATATTTCTCATTTAACGATGCAGATGAGCAGAACATTTTCCTTATTGCTTACAATCGCTTTTCTGGGAGCGCAGATGCTCTCCTTCGCCCATGCAGCCGAGTGCGGTTCCAAGGGACACAAGCATGAGGGAACTGAATGCGAGATATGCCTGAACGCCAAGTGTCAGGACTATACAGACCCCGGCGTCACGAGTGAAGTCCGTGTTCTTCACCGCGCACAGCACGTCCCGCAGCCACTCGCTGACGTTATCGTCGTTCGGGACACTTGCGAAGCGGGAATTACTCGCGGACCTCCCCCCTTCTCCTAAGCTGTAAACAGACTTTTTATTCCCCGCGCATACGCGCGGGCAGCGAAGTTTTCTTTTCAAACTTAAGGAGAAAAAAATGAATACATTGCGTTTCGCGGTCATAACCGCGTTTTTTGCCGTTTTGCCGTTTTCTCACATCCCCGCTTTCGCCGCTTCCGACCAAGAGAAGGTAAAAGTATTTGCCTGCGAGCCGGAATGGGCGGCGCTGGCCCAAGAAATCGGCGGTGACAAGGTGGAAGCGTTTTCGGCTACCTCGGCCGTGCAGAATCCACACTATATAAGGGCGCGCCCAAGCCTGATATCCAAAGTCCGCAATGCCGATCTGCTGCTCTGCTCGGGCGCAAGTCTTGAGATAGGCTGGCTTCCGATTCTGCTTCAGAAGGCAAGCTCCGACCTCCAGCCCGGTTCCATCGGTTACCTTATAGCGGCGCATCTGGTCACCATGCTTGAAGTTCCGGTTATGGTCGACCGCAGCATGGGAGATATACATCCGGAAGGCAATCCCCACGTACACCTGAATCCACACAACCTGGTGACGGTGGGCGAGACTCTTGCTGACCGGCTTTCGGAGGTAGATCCTGAAAACGCCTCTTTTTATAAGGATAATTACCGGGATTTCTCGTCGCGTTTTCGCGCTGCGATTTCCCGATGGGAATCCGAGGCTGCCACGCTTAAAGGAAAACCGGTTGTGGTTCATCACCAAACGTTTGTTTATCTGATTGACTGGCTTGGAATGAAACGAGTGGGAACACTTGAACCAAAACCCGGCATTCCGCCGACAACTTCTCACCTGAAGAATCTGCTGCGAAAATTAAGAAGCAGCCCGGCGGACGTGATTATCCGTACTCCTTACGATCCGGATGACGCGAGTGAATGGTTGTCGGAGAAAACCGGGACAAGGGCAATCGTGCTTCCTTACACCATTGGCGGCGACGAGCAGAGCGGCGATCTGTTCGCGCTGTTTGACAGGACTATAGCTTTGTTGAAAGAGACATATCGTGTTAATCGGTGAACTTCTGGAAATCATCGGGCCGGCAGTGGCTGCCGGCCTCATGATTGCGCTTACCCACGCTCCCTTGGGCATTGAAGTGCTCCGCCGCGGCATCATCTTTATTGATCTTGCGGTGGCGCAGATGGCGGGACTCGGGCTTGTGGTCGGCAACATGTTTATCCATGATCCGTCTCCGTGGCTGATTCAGTTCATAGCGCTTGGCTGCGCGGTCGCAGCAGGGCTGTTTTTCCGCAAGGTGGAAACTGCAATGCCAGAGCGACAGGAGGCGATCATAGGGTGCACTTTCGTGCTCGCCGCGTCGCTTGCGCTTCTGCTGCTGGCCGATCATCCCCACGGCGGAGAGGAGGTAAAGCACCTGCTTTCGGGACAGATGCTGTTTGTGACATGGACAGATGTAGCGAAACACGCGCCCATTTACGCGTTGATACTGCTGGCTTGGTTCTCCAAGCCAGAGGTGCGAAACAACATGGGATTTTATCTGATCTTCGCTCTCGCCATCACTTCATCGGTTCAACTGGTCGGCGTTTACGTAGTCTTCGCAAGCCTTATACTCCCGGCTTTGGCCGCGGTACAAGTCAAACGGCCATACCCTGTTGCATGGCTCTGCGGAGTGGCGGCGGTTCTGTCCGGCATTGCCTTCGCCGCAGCGCTTGATATGCCCGCCGGCCCGATCATCATCCTGTCATATACCGTAACGGCCCTTATTATACGAGGGGTTAGGATAGCAAACCGGGATCAGAAAACTTAAAAAGAGTTTGTTGTGCGCGCCCTAGTAAGGAATTTGCGAACCAACACAAAGCTACCGTTAAAAGTTGCGTATCGATCAATGTTCCATATCAGGAATGTTTCAATGAGACAGTTGTCGTTAAGTAAATCCTTTCGGTATGAAACGTTAGGGAGGTTAGAGAGATGAGACAATTTGATGTTGTTGTTGTTGGAGCCGGTCCGGCAGGAATAGGGGTTGCCGCTATGCTTAAGGATTTGGGCATAAAGCGAATGATTGTTCTTGAGAGAGAAGAAGTCGGCGCGACTTTCGACAAATGGCCAGAGGAAATGCAACTCTTAACCCCCTCATTTACAACTAATTTTTATGGTCATCTTGACCTTAATGCGGTTATATCCGGAACCTCGCCAGCATATATGCTTCAAAAGGAACACCCTACCGGCAAGGAGTATGCGCTGTATTTAAGAACTGTATCAGAATATTTTGATCTGCCGGTTATGGAACATGTAAATGTAGAGAAGGTCCTTTATTCTGAAGGCTCCTTTAAGGTTCACATCACTGAAGGAAAGCCGATAGAGTCTCGCTTTCTGATTTGGGCGGCCGGAGAATTTCAATACCCGAATACAAATTCCATTCCAGGTGCTGAACTGTGTCTGCATAACAGCCGAGTGAAAAGCTGGGAACACGTTAAAGGCGATGAAATTTATATTATCGGCGGTTATGAGAGTGGCATTGATGCGGCCATCCATTTAAGTCGATTGGGCAAGAAGGTTCGTGTACTAGACCGCGATGCGCGTTGGAGTAGAAAAACAACTGACCCAAGTGAAAACTTATCGCCTTTTACGTTGGAGAGGCTGAAGCAAGAAATAATTTATAACAGGATTGAGCTTGTTGGTAAATCCATGGTTAGGGAGATAAGGTTGGAGCAGGACAAGTATTTGATTTATGTCAGAGGCAGATCATCACCTTATCAAAGTGCCACACCACCCATTTTGGCAACAGGATTTAAAAGTAGTTTGGTCGTCATTAAAGACTTGTTTAGTTGGGAAAAAAACAAAGCTTATTGCTTGCTGAATGAGCAGGATGAATCAACCAAAACTCCTGGATTGTTTCTCGTTGGTCCACAAGTTCGTCATGACGATCTTATTTTTTGTTTTATTTATAAGTATCGGCAGAGGTTTGGCGTTGTAGCTAATGCAATTGGAAAACGACTGGGTATGGATACAACGCTGCTTGAGCCATATCGTAATGAAGGTCTCTACTTAGATGATTTGAGCTGCTGCGGAGAGGAGTGTGTTTGCTGATGCAAGAAGAATTAGTTCAGAAAAAAGTTAAGGCCGATATAAACATACAATGGTTATGCCAATTGATTGCCAGCTTGTCTTGGCTCGCTTCCGTTATTGCTTACGGATCATTTGAACTGGGTGATTGCCTGCAAGCGTTAGCTGCATCCGCATGGACCGTATCTAATATTATGAACTATCTTACTAATAAAGATTATGTCATAAGCCAAAGCACGTGACGGTGGAGGCAGGAGGCCAGTGTCAACAGAAGTGGCTTCTGGAGCATACGACGCCTTTATGTTTGGAACCCTTGAACAAAGACGCCGGTTGGTGAACTTTGTATTTTCGAACCTAGAGCTAAAGGGATTAACCCTTTGTTATAGCTCGCCCCTTGAAAAAACCGGGTTCGTAAATGCGTCTAATATTGAAGAATGGCGCGCCCGGAGGGATTCGAACCCCCAACCTCTTGATCCGTAGTCAAGCGCTCTGTCCAGTTGGGCTACGGGCGCGGAAAAGCGACGCTCCCTAATGGTTCCTGAGCCAAGTTGTGCAGTCAACCCGGAAAATGGCAGGAACGATTAACAATACGGATTTCTGTATTATAATAGTCGTTCTGAATTTTATTTCGGGAAAAACTAGATGGAAAAGCTTGAATCGCTTCTTGACATCGAAGTCGAAACCTATCTTCGCAGGGTGAAAGACAAAGAGGAGATAAAGGATCTTGTTTCCGGGAACCTAACCCGGGAAACCTACGCAAGATTCCTGTTCACTTTTTATATAATCGAATTTCTCAGTCAGAGAGCGGTTAACATGGCAAGCATAAACACTAAAGACTCCGATCCCTACCTGAGCAAAAGGTTCCATTCCTGCGCACAGGGAGAACTCGGACATGCCGAGATTGCCCTTCGTGATCTAAAGGATCTCGGAGAGAAGGAGATAAATCCCTTCTGCCTGGAGATCGTAAGGGAATACGACGAGTTCCTGCAGAACGCCGCCGAGCAGTTCCCTCTCGCGATACTTGGACATTCCTATCTGTTTGAAAACGTATCGGGGCTTCTTTTCCCTGAGGTGGAGACAGTTCCCGACCCTTCAACTTTCATAGAGGTTCACGCCAAAGAAGATCCCGCGCACTCCCTGGCGATAAAAAAAACGGTAAGAAGGATCGAAAAAGATCTCGGCAAGGAAAAGATCGAGAGGATTGTCCAGTTCAGCAGGGAAAGCGGAGATTACCTGATGCGGCTATTTGATTCCCTCGCTTAAACCCAGGATCTCACCGTAGCGAAAACACGAGACCAGGTGATCGTTCACCACTCCCGTCGCCTGAAGATGGGCGTAGACGATAGTGGGACCCATGAAGCGGAAGCCTCGTTTCTTAAGGTCGCGACTGACCGTCACTGAAAGTTCCGTAGAGGCCGGTATTTCCGATAGTTCCTCCCAGGCGTTCGTAACCGGAACTCCGCCGGTAAATCCCCACAGATAATCGGAGAAGCTCCCGAACTCATCCCGTATTTCCAAGAACCGGGCAGCGTTGTTTATAGAAGCCTCTATTTTCTTCCGGTTGCGTATTATTCCGCTGTCCGACATGAGTTCCCGTATCTTTTCCTCCCCGTAGAGGGCAACTTTTTCCGGATCGAACCCGTCGTAAAGGCGTCTGTAGTTCTCCCTTTTGCGAAGAACCGTAAGCCAGCTGAGGCCTGCTTGGGCGGACTCGAGGACAAGAAACTCAAACTGCTTTTCGTCGGAAAAGACAGGAACTCCCCACTCCTCGTCGTGATAAGTTCTCTCAAGATCGCTTCGCTCGCACCAGGGACATCTTCGCATTCTATTTACTCCTGCGGTTCAAAGAAAGGCGTTGTAGAGAAACCCGAAGAAAAGCACCTGAGGGACGGCCACCACGGGAAGTAGCAGGGCCGTCTTTCTGCCTATGTTAGTCCAGAGAAGTCCGATCTCCGTATAGTCGGTCACAACCCCCGCCATCAGGAAAACAAAGGGATTTCCAAACGCCTGGACCTTGTCATAGATCTCAAACGCAATAACCGAACTTCCCTCGCTGCAGACCTCGATCACCGTGGCTCCCACAAGGGTGAGCAAAAGACCTCCGGCGTCCGGACCCAGATAACGCATGAAAAATTCCCCGGGGACGTATACGTCTATCAGGACCGCCGCGATAAGGCCGACTATAAGCCACCAGAGAACCATATTGGAAAGATGGAGACTCCCCCTGAGAACCCCCGGAACACTTTCCCTCATGGAAAAATTCTTTATCTTCTCCCACTCGTATCCTTCTCCCAAGCCAGTGAAGTCGTTTTTCTCCACGTAGCCGCCCCGCTCAAGTGCCTCGAAGATAAGGCCGGTAACAATGGCGATAAACCCCGCCGTGACTATGAACAGAACACCTTTCCACCCGAAAAAGCTTATGAGAAGAATGGTTACGGGGAAATTCGCCCAGGGAGAAGCGAGCAGAAATGTTATCACAGCCGGGATGCTCGCCCCTTTTTTGTAGATCTGGATCGCTATTGCAAGTATTCCGTGGGAACAGGAAGACATTACAAAGCCTCCTGCGAGCGCGTAGAAAAGCGATGGCTTGCCCGTTTTGCCAAGGTATCTGTATATAAACCCCTGGGGAACAAAGTAATCTATTGCCCCTCCCAGAAGAAAACCTAAAGCAAGCGGAATGGCGAGCAGTCGGAGATAGCCCAAAAGAGAAGCATTAAGGGCTGAAAGAGGCGGCAGGAAGGAAACGGCAACCAAGCACAGAAGCAACACAAGAGAGATCTTCAAGTTTCGGCTGACTCGAAGAGGTTCGCCGGGTGGCGGAGTATGGCAGCAGGAAGCCTCGTTCATTTTATTAATTCTAACATAATTTAAAATCCCGACCGAGACGTCTCACACCCTCGCCCACAAGTGCAACGAAGGAAAAACTTCCCTGTTTGTCCGCCTTTTTTTCTAGGGTAGAATCCTTGCATTATGGGAAAGAGAATTGTGGTAGCCATGAGCGGAGGGGTAGACAGTGCCACCACTGCCGCCCTTCTTAAGTCCCAAGGGCATGAAGTCATAGGAATGACCATGCAGCTTTGGGATTATGGAGAGAGTGAAGGAGGATGCTGCTCCGCCGATGAGGTCTGCGACGCCAGAAGAGTCGCATACGAGATAGGCATACCTCACTACGTGGTAAATTACATGGACTCCTTCAGGGAACTCGTGGTCTCCGATTTCGTAAGCAAGTACGATTCGGGAGAAACTCCCATACCCTGCGTGCTCTGCAACCAGTTCATGAAGTTTGACTTCCTTTTGAAGCGGGCTCTTGAGCTTGACGCGGATTTTCTCGCCACGGGCCATTATGCGAGGATATCCCGAAGCGCCGAAACCGGTGAGTACTCTCTTGAGCGAGCCGTTGATCCTGCCAAGGATCAGTCTTACTTTCTCTTCACTCTGGGCCAGAGAGAACTTCAAAGGCTCATTTTCCCCCTAGGAGACAAAACGAAAACCGAAGTGAGAAAAATTGCCGAGAGTATGGGACTCAGAGTCGCCACGAAGGCCGAGAGCATGGGCGTCTGCTTCATCACGGGAGACGGCTACAGGGAATTTCTCGAGCCCTACCTTGAGAGAGGAAAAATAGAGGGCGACATAGTGGACATGGAGGGAAATACCGTCGCCAGGCACAGGGGAATCGCCTCTTTTACCATCGGCCAGAGACGCGGACTCGGTTTTGCGAAGGGAAAGCCGATGTACGTTGTCGGTATCGACGCGGAGCGAAACGAGGTCAGGGTCGGAGAGGAAAAGGACCTTTACAGCAGCTCCCTTGCCGCGGGAAATCTCTCTTGGGTAAGCGGGCCTCCTGAAGGAGAGATAGAGGTGCGCTCGAAAATAAGATACCGCCACGGCGCGGTCCCCTCCAGAGTGACCGTCACGGACGACGGGGAGGCAATAGTCAGTTTCTCAGAACCGCAAAAAGCTGTGACTCCCGGCCAGGCGATCGTTTTCTACAAGGACGAAACCGTAGTGGGCGGGGGCTGGATAAAAGGGGCGTGCGTCCAATGAAAAAGATCTCCGTTGTAACGCTGGGGTGCAAAGTTAATCAATATGACACGGCAGCCCTGCTTAACCATCTGCCGTCCTCCGAGTTTGCAAAGAACGAAAAATTCGACGAACCGGCTGACGTGTACGTAATAGATACCTGCACCGTCACGCACAAGGCGGATTCGGAAGCAAGAAACTACGTATACAGGGCGAAACGATCAAATCCCCGCGGCGTGGTAATAGTGACAGGCTGCTACGCCCAAGTCTCCCCCGAGCAACTCTCGGCCATGGAGGAAGTCGACTACGTAATCGGAAACTCGCACAAGTTCTCATCCCTTCTTGGAGTCATACGCCGGGGAGAGGTTCAGAGCGAGCCGAAGGTTCTCATATCCGATATCTTCAAAGAGAAGAAGAGAAAATTCGACACCCCGGACATAAGATTCTTTCCCGACAGGACAAGGGCGTTTCTCAAGGTGCAGGACGGGTGCAACTACGCCTGCACATTCTGCGTGATACCGAGGGCGCGCGGACGGTCCCGCAGCCTAGAGGCGGATGAAGTTATCTCCAGGCTGAGAACTCTTGCGGGCGCGGGCTACAGGGAAGTAGTCCTCACGGGTGTTCACCTGGCAAGCTACGGAAGGGACATAGGTTCTGACCTCGTCGGCCTGCTTGAAAAGATTGAGGAATCCAAGGCGGTACGCAGGGTAAGACTGAGCTCGCTTGATCCCGCGGATACCACAGAAAAGCTGATCAACTTTGTCTCGGAATCGGAAATTGTCTGTCCAAGCTTCCACGTAGCGCTTCAAAGCGGAGACAGAGAAGTCCTCAGAAAAATGAGAAGAAGATACAGCCCCGAGCAATTCCTTGAGTGCACTGACACTATACGCAGCGTTTTACCGGAGGCCTCGATCGGTACGGACATAATGGTCGGATTTCCCGGGGAAACGCAGGAACAGTTTGAAAATTCCCGTGACGTCGCGGCCGCATCGGAACTTACCTATTTCCACGTGTTTCCCTATTCGATAAGAAAAATGACCCCTGCTGCGAATATGAAAGACCAGATTTCCCCGCAGGTGAAAAAGGAAAGAGCGGCGGAACTTCGGGCGCTTGGAAAAACGAAAAAAGAAAACTTTTACAGAACGTTCATAGGCAAAACCCTTGACGCCATTGTCGAGAGCAAGTCAAACTGCACCACGGAAAACTACATAAGCGCGAAACTGATTGAAGGCAACATCGATACCGGGACGGAAATAAGGGTAAGAATAGAAGATGTAAGAAACGAAGTTGCCTACGCAATTGCCGTGTAAAGAGTTTTCTGAAAAACTATGTTCGGGTTCATAGTCCCGTTAACACACGCATATTTCTTTGCTATTCTCTTATTACAGCGCTAGCCGCTCCACATTAGCGCGAGCAACGTGATAACGCCTTAACGAATCGTAATATTGAGATCTGGCATCAAACAGGGTGCGCTGCGCATCAAGTACTTCATGATAGGATGACCTGCCTTCGGCAAATCCGACGCGCGCCAGCTCAAACGCCTTCTCCGCAGACGGCAGCAGTTCTCTTCTCAATCTTCGAGCCTCCGAATAATACGTACTCCACTGCTCCCAGCTCTCCGCAAGCTGCTGCTCCAGAATCAATTCGGCTTGCCGGGCATCATTTGCCGCCTGTTTAACTTCCGCGCGCGCTCTTGCGACATTCCCGCTGTTCCGATTAAAAACCGGTATGGGAAGGGAGACGGAAAAGACAAACGCATGATCGTCGCTTCCCTTGAAATCCCTTACTCCAAGACTGAAATCCGGATCCGGAATAGCCCTCGCGCGTTCAAGGTCCAGAAGCGATTCCTTTTCCGTTTTTATATGGAGAAATCTTTGGATATCGGGAATACGATCCAGGTTCGCACGGTAGTTTTCTATGGAACCCGGGGCTTCAAGCTCAAAGAAGTGGGCGTGATCAAGCGAATTATTCAGTGCGGAAACTCCTAGCAATCCTGCGAGCTTTCCTCTGGCAATTTTCAGTTCATGCTCCTTTCTTTCACGCGCTATAGCACTGGTAGCATAAGCCACTTCCGCCTTGCTTAGCTGAATCTCCTGTTCCACCGCGGCCTGGACTTGTTCAGATACGGTTTGCAGAACATCCTTGGCTAACTGCTCCCGTTCCACTGCGAGTTTGGCCGCCTCGTCCTTGGCCAACGCATCGTAATATGCTATACGAACGTCGCGTTTAATATTCAGTTGTTCGGCCATTAACGCCGTGCCGGCCGCCCCACGGGCCGCTTTTGCGGCATTTCTGCGCGCCGAACGCTTACCGCCAATTTCAACAGTCTGCGTCAGGCTGTAGGTTAGCTCAGCCGAGTCTGTTCCGCCGAATCCGCCACTGCCGGCAACATTTCCAGCCTCGAATCCGATTTCCGGATTCGGCAGGTACCCCGCCTGGTTTTCCACACCCTTCGCAGCTTCCACGCTGGCAACAGCCGATTTAAGGCGTGGTGAATAATCCAGAGCATTTTGAATCGCATCTGGCAGGGTAAGTACAGAACCGCCGCTATAAATGCACTCCGCGTGTTTATGAGCTTCAGGTAAGTGCGGTTCTTCCGCCCTTAATGGATGCGACAAAACTCCCGTCAATAAAACAATCGTACAGAATACACATAACTGCGAAAGCATCTTTGTTCCTCTGCATCTCCATAAAAAATGCCTAAATTTTAATGTAGATAAAAAAATATTTTAGACTTGTCTAAATTTATTATTAACTCTAATAGAAAGGAATTTGGTGTCAAGTAAAAATTGCGGAAAGGCAGACAGTCGTTTGATAATGGAAATAGCAAATGGCGGAGAGAGTGGGATTCGAACCCACGAAGGGGCTTTCACCCCTTACTCGATTAGCAATCGAGCGCCTTCGACCACTCGGCCACCTCTCCCCGCTTGGTGGAAAAATGATAACTCAACGGAAAACAGAGTCAAAACTCCGCTCCGCATGTTTTTTTCAACCTCCAACGGAAAAAACCTCAAGAATGATCAGAATATCATCTGTTTTGTTTTCGACAGCGCAGTTGGCCCCGTCTTCAAGAAAAACGGTTTGCCCAAGGCCAAGTTTATCGCCGCCTTTATCGCCGATTATCAGAGCTTCTCCCTCGAGAACCAGGAGTCGGAGATCATGAGAAGAAGTGTTCTCCGTACTTGCGGATTCGCCGGGAAAAACTGTCGTTTTCGTTACTCTCGAGAACTTTCCTTTCTCAATTTCTTCCCTGCTGCCCCAAGGATAGTGAACTACTTTCGGGCGGTCTGCCTCATCCCTCCCCCGCTCTCTTAATTCCTTCGCAAACTCGCCCGCCTGATTCGAGCAGTCAAGATCGGAGATGAAAACAGCGTCCTTAGTTTCAATTACGGCAACGTTGCGAAGACCGGACACGCAGACAAGCCTCGAGTCGCTTTTTACAATGGAATCCTCCGTGCCCTTCAGGATTACGTCTCCTTCAAGTACGTTGCCTTCGGAATCTTTCGGGAAAAACTCGTAGAAAAGCCGCCATGACCCTACGTCGCTCCATGGAAAAGAAGACGGTATTACGGCTCCGCGCGAGGTCTTCTCCATTACTGCTCGGTCAACGGGGACGGAAGGAAGCCCGTCATAAATATCCCTGCTGATTTTCCCGCGGGAAGCTTCGTGGATCGGCTCATACACCTTGGGGCAAAGAGCCGCGTATTCATCAATCATGGTCCGGGCCCGGAAAACGAACATTCCGCTGTTCCAGAAGAAATTTCCTGAAAGCAGGTACTCACTCGCAACTTCGGCACTGGGCTTCTCTACGAACCTTTTTATTCTAAATCCGCCGTCGCGAAGCGGCTCCCCTCCCTCGATGTAGCCGTATCCGGTCTCGGGGACAGAGGGGGTGATTCCAAAACACACTATGTAATCGTCTTCGGCAAGCGAAACCGCCCTTCGCACGTGATCACGGAAATTCTCATCGTCCCCGACCGCATGGTCCGAGGGGAAAACCATTATTACCGCGTTCTCGTCTTCTGAGGCAATCTCTAGAGTCCCGAGCAAAATCGCCGGAGCAGTGTTTCTGCCCACAGGCTCGGTCATAATTTTTATCTTTCCCAGAAAATCCGTGGAACGAAGGTTCTCTTCAATCAGCGGGCGCTGTTCTTCCTCAAGCACAACAAATATGTTTTCTTCAGCGACAAGACGGGCGGCACGTTTAAGCGTCGCAAGCAGAAGTGATTCATCCCCGTTTATGGTTAGGAACTGCTTGGGCAAAGACCGCCTTGAGAGAGGCCAGAGCCTGGTTCCCCGTCCCCCGGCAAGAATAAGGCAGTAAAGATTTTCTTTAGGCATTTTGAGAACCGAGTTCGCAGAACAGCTTCCGAGTCTTACTCTACCTGATGGGGCTCCTTCAGAAGATCCCATACGGTTTTCACGGGATTAAACGTTGTGGAGGGAACTTCCACGAAAACGGTTATCCAGCCGGACATGGAACCGTTCCAGAGTCCGGGAAGCTCAAGCGCCTTTATCTTCTTTGTGCCTAAGGTCTTTTCGGTAATAATTCCGGCTTCCGGGTCGACAAAGCCGGTCAGATTAAATTTCTCTCCCCTAAAATCCTTTACTCCGCAGACAATATCCACAGGATTAAAATGGGTTGAGTTCTCCCAGATATGCCGCTGGGAAGGGGAGCCTGGGTCAACCTCGGCACTTTCAACTATCTGAAGGGATTTTCCCTTTTCTCCTTCTCCTTCCACCCAGAACGGACCGCCGCCCGGTTCACCTACGTTCTTTACGACACCGCATACCCTGATGGGCCTGTGAAGCGTCCGAAACAAGAACTCCCTCCTGCCAGCTCCAGACAGCCCTGAAAGTTCCTGGGAAAGGTCCATGAAAAGTTTTTCCCGGCAAAAGGAAATTATCTCCCGCTCAAATGCCTCAGAGGTCCAGGAAGAAGAAAGAGCTTCTGTGTAGAGGAAAACTCTTTTCTGGATAGAAAAGAGAGCTCCCCCCAGGGTCTTTTTCCACTTAACTGTATCGGGGAGAAGCTCCTCTTTCGCAACGTTATCTATGTTCTTTACGAAAATACAGTCATAGGAAAGTTCATTCAGGTTCTTCAGCAGCGCTCCGTGCCCAGCGGGCCTTCTGAGCAGAGATCCGTCGGCGTCAGTAACAGGCGTGTTGTCCATTGCGACCGCGATTGTATCCGTTTCGGGATCCTGAACCGAGTATGTTACGTCAAATGAGACCCCTTCGTAGGACAGAAGAGAAGCTGACTCCTTCTCCTCCAGAGCGAACCGCTCCGCAAAGGCAGGGGGAATTGTAAAATGCATTGAGACCGTACCGTGTGAGTTTGTATACCCTATGGCTTCTCTGAAATGTTCGCAAAAAGCTGTCCTCCGCTCCCCGCCGTAGTTGTGAAAAGGCACAAGCCCTTTGGGAATGTTTCCGTAACCTAGGCCGTCGGTTTCCAAAAGGGTGTCGAAAACAAGTCTGAAATTCCCCGAAGGGGCAATCTTTTCTATTTTTTCCCCGAGCCTTTGCTCAAGCAGGTCCGCGAAGGGAAATCTTGCCGCGTTTGAGAGGAATTTCTCAAGTATCTTTTTCTCTTCGGGATCCAAAGCCGCTTCGTCCGAGGAAAAAGTTTCCCGAAGCATACTGAGATCCCGAAACATTCTCGAGGCCGCCCCCGATGCCGGAACGAATTTGCACACACTAACTTCAGGAAGGACGTCCTGGTATTGCTGCCGAAGCACTCGGGACTCACCCTCTTCCAGTTTTCTTATGCCGTCACCGACTGTCGCGGGGCGAAGGAGCCTGCGGAAGGGGTAACCCTTTTTGAAGCGTTCAATCTGTTTTTGAATATCCAAGATACGAATTTCCCGCGGCGGACTCTGACACGAAAACTATACATAAAAAAGCTAAAAACTCCCTTAGTCCCTAAGCGGAATTCCGTGCGATTCTTCAATCGGGGTGGCGGGACCGACGGGATTTGAACCCGCGACCTCTGGCTTGACAGGCCAGCGTTCTAACCAGGCTGAACTACGGCCCCGTTTAAATCAGATGGTGGGCGGTACAGGATTCGAACCTGTGACCCCCTGCTTGTAAGGCAGGTGCTCTCCCGCTGAGCTAACCGCCCGAAAAAACGCAAAAAAGCAGGCAATCTGTATAACCGAATAAAAACTCTTTGTCCAAGACTAAGACACGGAACGGTCAAAGTCCATGCTCCTCTATGAACCTTTCCGCGTCCATAGCCGCCATGCACCCGCTTCCCGCCGCCGTTATAGCCTGTTTGTATCTTGTATCTTGTATGTCTCCGGCGGCAAAAACGCCGGCGACGCTTGTTTCAGAAGTACCGTTATTGGTAATCAGGTAACCGTTATCGTCCATATCGAGCTGTCCCTTGAAAATTTCGCTGTTGGGAGTGTGCCCGATCGCTACGAACATGCCCTGACATTCCTTAACGTAACTCTCACCGGTCACGACATCCTTTATACGCACCCCAGTTACTCCGTCCTCCCTTGAACCCAGCACATCTTCAACGACACCGTTCCATATAAAATCTATTTTTTCGTTTTCTCTGGCACGCTGCTGCATTATCACTGACGCTCTGAGCTTGTCGCGTCTGTGAACCACCGTAACCCGGGTTGCGAACTTGGTAAGGAAGATGGATTCCTCCATGGCGCTGTCACCTCCCCCGACAACCACAAGCTCCTTATCCCTGAAAAAAAATCCGTCGCATGTGGCGCATGTGGAAACCCCGTAACCCACAAGCTCGCGTTCGGAAGGCAGGCCGAGCATCCTTGCCGTGGCGCCCGAGGAAATAATGAATGTCGAGGCAAGTATCTGCTCGTCTTCCGTCGACACGAGAAACGGCCTTTTGGAAAAATCGACGGCAGTTACGGCCTTCTGTACGCACTGCGCCCCGAAACGTTCGGACTGCTCCCTCATAAGATCCATAAGCTCAGGACCCATGATTCCGTTTGGAAACCCCGGGAAATTCTCAACATCGGTAGTCGTGGTAAGCTGCCCTCCGGCTTCCGGACCTTCAAATACAAGCGGCTCAAGATTCGCTCGTGCCGTGTAAAGGGCCGCGGTCAGCCCCGCGGGGCCGGAACCCATGATGACCACCTTGTAGCTTTCTTTCAGTTCTTTCACTTCGCACTCCTGCAATTTCTTTTTAGAACAGGGGCTTTATACTACATTCAGGCAGTGGTTTTTCAAGAGACAAAACAAACGAAGGAGGCGGCCAAAGACCTCCTCCGCAAGTGCTTACGCTAATGGAATCCGCGAAGAAAACTCCGCTTTATGAAAGACACTCAGCCCAGGGAGCCATATTCGGCGAGACGGGCGGATTTTTCCTTCCAAAAAGCTACGGTGACCCGGAAGGGGAAGCAAAGGCCGTAAGAGAATCTGTGGGCGTTATAGACATTTCAAGCAGGGGAAAACTCATGTTGTCGGGAGTCGACCACATAAAATTCCTGCAGGGAATGCTCACAAACGACGTAAAGGAAAAAAACCCCGGGACAGGGGCTACGCGGCAATACTCACCCCTAAAGGAAAAATGATTTCAGATATGAGGGTCTTTAAAAACGAAGACTCAGTCTACATGGATACAGAACCCGGCACGAGCGGGAACATAGCGGAGCTTCTTCACAAGTTCAGACTTTCATACAAAGCCGAGGTGCTCGACGTTACTGAAGATTACTGCGTTTTTCACGTCTGCGGTCCCGGCTGCGGGGAATTAATCGAAAAGCGCCTCGGCGTCGACGTTAAACAGATGAAGGAATACGATCACCGGACTTGCGCAGAGGCAACCGTAATGAAGCTCAACAGAACGGGAGAGACCGGTTTTGACGTTCTTTTTGAAAACCGCGGGGCTAAGAAAATCTGGGAACTTCTTCTTGAAAATCAACCGGTCCCCGGACTTTGCGGACAAGAGGCTCTCGAAACCCTGAGAATAGAAGCCGGAATCCCCGTTTACGGAAAGGATATGGACATCTCCACCATACCGATTGAAGCCGGCATATGGGATGCTCTTGACTTTGAAAAGGGTTGCTACGTGGGACAGGAAGTAATAGCAAGGATAAAGTGGAGAGGAAGAGTAAACTGGCACCTCGCGTATTTCGAGGCACAGCAAGACGGCAGCGCACTACCAGGAAACACGCTTTGGGTTAAGGAGAAAAAAGTGGGGAGAATAACCTCTTCAACATACTCTCCCACCCTAGGGAAAAACATCTCCATCGGCTATATAAGGAGGGAATTCCGCGATTTTCAGGGAGAAATATCCGTTGGCGGGGAACACCTTGCCGATAAAACGCCGAACACGGTAAAAACAACGGAAAAGCCTTTTTATAGCCGCTTTGAATAATTTAAAAAAATGCTATAATTTAAAGGTTAACTATTTGGCCGTAGACTCGTCTGGTTTACAATTACATAAGACGAGTATTTTCGGGTTTGATTATGGTTTAACTTAAAGAAGAGGTAGCTGTAAATAATGATACTGGACAAGATTCTGGAACATTTTTCAAACGATCTGGCGATCGACCTCGGAACTGCGAACACCCTTGTATACCTCAAAGGCAAGGGGATAGTGTCTAACGAACCGTCGGTTGTAGCAGTGCAGAACATTCCGGGACAGAAATCAAGACTCATCGCTGTAGGAAAACACGCCAGGGAGATGGTAGGAAGAACCCCCGAGTCGATCAGGGCCATAAGACCTCTTCGTGACGGTGTTATCGCCGATTTCGAAGCGGCTCAGAAAATGATCGAGTACTTCATAAAAAAATCCAATGGCCATAAAAAAAGCTTCGTGCGCCCGAGAGTAGTAATATCGGTTCCCCTTGAGATTACCGAAGTAGAGAAAAGAGCCGTAAAAGAATCGGCCGAGGCAGCAGGAGCCAGAAGAGTATATCTCATTGAGGAAACAATGTGCGCCGCCATAGGGTCTGGGATAGAAGTGCACAGACCCTCGGGTAACATGGTGGTCGACATAGGAGGCGGTACCACGGGAATAGGCGTTATCGCACTGTCCGGGATAGTTGTGAGTAAATCAATCAAAACCGGCGGAGACAAGATGGATGAAGCCATACAGCAGTGGCTGAAAAGAAATCACAACATAGTAATTGGAAACAGGACAGCCGAAGAACTTAAGAAAAAGTTCTCCGCACACCCGGAAATAAACAGCGGCAGAAAGATGCAAATGAAAGTAACCGGAAGAAACAACATTTCCGGTGTTCCCTCAATGCTTACAATTGACTCGGAAGAAATCGGAGAGGCGGTAGAAGAAACCATAAACCAGATAGTCGATGCAATTATGCAGACTTTGGAGAGAACCCCGCCGGAACTCTCTGCGGATGTCTTTGAGTCGGGAATAATGCTAGCCGGAGGCGGTTCGCTTCTAAGAGGGCTGCGCAACCGCATAGAGCAAAAAACCGGCATACATATAAAAAGGGCCGAGCAGCCCCTCGATTGCGTCGTTATGGGTTCCGGAAAAGCTCTCGAAGATATAGATCTTCTGACCTCCGTCGCTATATAATTACAGAAAACCCGTGATATCAGGCAGATAGTGCCGAGTTCGGCCTTGATTTCCCCTTGCAACCTGAATTGTTTCGTGTTACAGTGTTTAGTAACGGTTTTTTGTTTTAGTGCCCCGTAACCTCTTGCAATGGCTGTCATTATAGCGTGGACGTGATTTTTTCCGCCACTTGTGAGAATCGAAATTAAGTATTTCCGACCGGAAGGGAAGCTTAATGAAGAAGTTTTTTAGCAAAAATCAGCTATTTCTGTCCTTTATCCTCATAATCGCTCTAATTCATCTATTGCCTGTCACTTTTGACTTGGCAAAGAAAGAAAATAATTACACAACAAAGTTGATGCTTAGCATTAACTACGGTTCCGGCGCTTTCGCAAACTACGTCAAAGATGGCGTGAGATATTACTGGGACCATTATATCGACCTCGTCGATACAAGCGTTGAAAATTCCCGCCTGAAAGTAAAGCTACAGGAAATGGAAGCACAAGAGTTGATGCTAACGGAAATAAGACTTGAGAATGAAAGGTTAAGAAGTCTCCTTAACTATAGAAGTTCCTTTAAGGGAGAAGTGGTGGGAGCAAGGGTCATAGGGAGCAGTCCTTCGCTGGTGGGGCCTGGCTTCCTTATAATAGACAAAGGATCGTCCTCCGGGATAAATGAGGGGGCCCCGGTGCTCAACAACGTCAGGGCCATAGGAACCGTGCACTCGGTAAATGAAAAAACCTCCTTGGTAATGCTAATGACGAATCCCTCAAGTGTGGCGGATGCACTTGTACAAAGGAGCCGTGCACGAGGCATAGTTGCCGGAGCGGGAAACCATTACGTTATGAAGTACATTGAGCAAGAGGAAGATATTATAGTCGGAGACAAGATCATATCATCCGGAAAAGACAATGTTTTCCCAAAAAATATTGTTATAGGAACCGTAATAAGAATTGAGCCGGACAGAGGACTTCAAAAGGCCATCATAAAACCGGTAATCGATGTGAGCAGGGTTGAAGAGGTGCTCATACATCTCAATTAGCTCTCCCCAACTGAATCCAGTTGGAATATGATGAGAATAAACTTCTCTTTTCTTTTCTATCTACTCTGCTCTTTTCTTTTCATTATTATCCAGACATCGGTAATCCCGACATCTTCTCTGGGTAAGTTCACCCCCGATCTCAATCTGATCTTAATAATATGCTTGGCAATCAGAACCGAAATACCTTATCTGTTCACACTTGCCATGCTGAACGGGTTTTTAATGGATGTTTTTTCGGCCGGAGCTTTGGGGCTCCATACGATCACAAGATTCGCCGTGTTTCTTACTCTGCGAGTGAGCATGCACAATCTTAATTACAACCGCAACAACTTCTTTTTCCTACCTCTGGCGCTTTTTATAGGAACCCTGCTCATGCACTTGCTGCTACTGATATTGCTTCTGCTGAGACAAGACAGCGGACAGGTGGCATTTCTCAGTGTTGAGCTAGCTTTCTATCAGGCTATCATTAATACAGTGGTCGGCGTTCCGACAATAATGCTTCTGAGGAAACTGGATGGGATTCCTAAAACATAGATTCACAATAGCCTCATCCCTAATCGTGCTGTTTTTTGTCGTCTTCTCGGCGAGGTTGTTCTACCTACAGATATACAAGGGCGAGGAATACAGAAATTTTTCGGAAAGAAATATCCTGAGGGCACTTGAACTTCCTGCGCCCAGAGGACGGATTTTCGATAGAAACGGCGAAAAAATTCTCTATAACAAACCGTCTTTTAACATACGAGTATTTCCGAGAGAAATAACGGATGTCGAGGAACTCGCGGAAAAACTTGCGGAGATAATAAACGTCCCAGAGAAAGAACTCCTGGAAAAACTTCGAAAAATAGGAACCCTCAAAAGTTTCTATCCCGTTACAATCGCCAAGGACATAAACAGAGAGGAGCTTCTTCTGCTCGAAAAAGACAAGGAAGCGCTAGAGGGCATATTTCTTGAAGTGGGGCACAAGAGATTCTATCCGCATGGAGAGGCAGCCGCCGTGCTTCTGGGATACACGGGAATCGCCGACGCACAAGAGGTAAGAACCTACGGTCGGATCAAGGCAGGGAACGAACTCGGGAAAATGGGTGTCGAAAAGGTCTTTGACAGCGAACTCAGAGGAACAAACGGTGTTGAATATGTCATGGTAAACGCACACGGAAAGGTGATCTCAGGCTCTGTTGCCACACTACTGCCAGCTGGCAAGAACAGGGAAATGGTCCAGGGAAAAGATATCCACCTCACCATTGACGCGCAACTGCAGCAGGTCGCCTATGGCGCTTTGGGCAAAGAGAAAGGGGCCATAGTCGCAATGGACGTAAGAAGCGGAGAAATCCTGGCGATGGTAAGTCGTCCATCCTATCGTCCCGAGCACATCTCGAAGGAGCTTTCTCCTAAGGAAAGAAGAAAAACAAAAAAGAAAAAATCTTTTTCCCTTCTAAATCGCTCAACCCAAGGAACCTATCCGCCAGGGTCAGTGCTCAAAATAATCACGGCCTTTGCGTTGCTAGAGGAAAAAACTGCTGATCCGAAGTCGTCCGTATACTGCCCGGGCCATTATTTCATAAACAAAAAACGTTTTAACTGCTGGCGCGAAGAAGGCCATGGGGATATAAATCTCTACAAAGCGATTGTCGAATCGTGTGACGTATACTTCTACAAACTTTCCCAGAAGCTTGGTGTTGACGGCCTTTACCCCTACCTGAAGAAATTCGGACTTGGAGAAAGAACCGGCATAGTGCTGCCTGAGAAACGGGGAGTGAGCCCATCCAAGGCATGGAAAAGAAAGCATCTGAAAGAACCTTGGTACCCAGGCGAAACTGCAATTCTGGCAATAGGTCAGGGATACGTTACCACAACCCCTCTTCAGATAAGTGTTATGACTTCAGCAATAGCAAACGGAGGCACTATAGTCAAACCTAAGATAAGAAAAACGGATGAGAAAAAACCACTGCGGATAACCGGGGGAGGTCAGCGCCTTGACGCTAAGTCAGTATCTTTTCTGAAAAAGGCACTTTACGGCGCCGTAAACGAACACCGGGGCACCGGGATTTACGCAAGATCAAAAATCACGTCCGTTTCGGGTAAGACTGGTACGGCTCAGGTCGTGTCGGCAAAATTCGAGTCGACCGAAAAACGGTTTCAGGACCACGCTTGGTTCACATCCTACGCACCGTCGGATTCGGCGGAGATATCCGTAACCGTCCTCGTTGAGAACGGGGGAAATGGAAGCGTGGCCGCAGCCCCGATAGCAAAAAAAATCATTGAAACCTATTTCAAACTCAAGAAGGAACGAGATGAAGTTCGAATTGCCACATCTGAATAGCTACTCCTGGCTGTTGCTGCTGACTGCTTTGCTTTGCTTAGCGGGGCTCGTGAATCTCTACAGCGTCTCGCTGTTGGCCGGCTTGGGTGCATTCAAGAAACAGCTCATATGGGTTCTCGCGGGACTCTTGACTGTGGCGGTCATTAGTCGCTTAAGACCCGTTACGCTGGAAAACCACTCGATTACTTTCTACCTGTTTTTCCTCGCGCTGCTGGCGTTACTTTTCGTATTCGGAAAAACGGTATCGGGGTCCAGAAGCTGGTTCCAGGTAGGTCCGGTCTCCGTTCAACCCTCCGAATTTATTAAAATCGGCATAATAATGATGCTTGCCAATTACTACGCAAACGATGTGGCCGCAAAGGAAAATTACAATTCGGTGGAACTCCTCAAGCCTCTGGCTCTTCTGCTTGTTCCCACCGCAGCAGTAATTGCCCAGCCCGACATGGGAACCGCGGTGACCATTCTCCTCATAGGTTCAAGCATCATTTTGCTTATGGGAATCGGCAGAAAAGCGCTGCTTAGAATAATAATCATAGCGCTGATATCCATCGTGCCGGCCTGGCATCTTCTGATCAAGGATTACCAGAAGGAGAGGATATATTCCTTCATGGACACTTCCACCGATCCTTTCGGTGTAAGCTACAACTCGATTCAGTCCCAGATTGCCATAGGTTCCGGCATGGGTTTCGGAAAAGGTTTTTCTCTGGGTTCGCAGTCCAACTTGAATTTCCTTCCCGCACACCATACGGATTTCGCATTCTCGGTGATTTCCGAGGAGTGGGGATTCCGGGGTTCAGTGTTCGTACTTCTTCTGTATTTCTCCATAATTCTTTTTATTCTTAGAATCGCAATGTCCCTAGAAGACCGCTTTGCAATGATCGCATGCTTTGGAATTGCGGCCATGCTCTTCTGGCACGCAGTGATAAATATCGCTATGGTAACGGGACTTATGCCGATCATCGGCACTCCTCTTTTCTTTATCAGTTACGGCGGTTCTTCAACCCTCACTGCCTTCATCGGAATCGGTATAGTTCTTTGCCTGAGAAAAAAATAAACAGAGCCCGAAAGCCCAAATAAGCGTAAAGAAAACGAATTCTTGACAGAGAATTAACATCAGATAGAATCTACGCCTATTTGAGGCGTGGGAAAGGGGAAATTCCTCTCCCCTGAGGCCTCCAAACAATTATTTTCATTTAAAAAACAGCCGAAAAACGGCTCCTTTCATGTGGAGGTTCTTCATTTTTCTCAGTGTTATGTGTGTCTCAAGCACGGTTCCGGCTCTCTTCACATCGGACGTTCAGGCGCTTTCTAACGTAAACGACGTAGAAGAAATAGGTTTTGACGAGAAACTTGCGTCTTCCATAGATCTTGACACTGAATTTCGCGGAGAAAGCGGAGAAGCGGTAAGTATTTCCTCTTTTTTCGGGCAAAAAAAACCAGTGGTCCTGAGTCTCGCCTACTTCACATGCCCAAGACTCTGCCTTCTTGGGACAGACGGAGTTCTGGAAGCCATAAACCAGATGGATGCCTTCAGGCCGGGGAAGGACTACACCGTGGTGACCGTAAGCTTTGACCCGGAAGAGCCCCTTGATGTTATCGGCAAGAAATCCGCAAGATACAAAAAAGCGCTTGCGGGCGGGGCCGAAGAGGCCAAAAACTGGCACTTTCTAACAGCAACGGCGGAAAACATACTGAGGCTTACCGATTCAGTGGGATTCCGTTTCAAAAAAGACGGCGAGGAGTTCGCTCATCCTTCGGGAATAGTCATACTCACGCCGGATGGGACAATCTCGCGATACCTCTACGGAGTTCAGTATGATCCCCGTAACTTCAAGTTATCTCTAATAGAGGCTTCCGAGGGAAAGATAGGTTCCTCGGAACTGCTTAATAAAGTGCTTATGTTCTGTTATCAGTTTGACCCTGTGGGGAAAAGATATGCGCTTGCCGCTCTTAACGTCGTCAAGGCGGGAGGAGTGGTAACCCTTACGGTTCTCGTAGCGTTTCTCTGCCTGATGTGGAGAAGAGAAAGAAAAACCCATTAATTATTGCGGAGGTTGTAAATCATAAATGTCCACCTGGATACCGGAATCAGCTTCAAATCTCGCAGCAAGCGTTGATAACATAACCCTGTTCGTAACAATCGTATCAGTATTTTTCTTCGTCCTGATTTCGGCCGTACTCGTAGCCTTCTCAATCAAGTACAGGCGGAAAAGCGAGGATCAGGAAACCGCCTACATAACTCACAACCCGGTCATTGAAACCATCTGGACGATAATCCCGACCATACTGCTCATGGTCATCTTCGCATGGGGATGGATAGCTTTCAAGGAACTCAGAAACCCGCCCCCAGAAGCGATCGAAGTTAACGTCGTGGCAAAGCAGTGGCTTTGGGAATTCGAGTATTTCACCGGGAAAAAATCCCTGAATGAACTTTTCGTGCAGCAGAACAAGCCCGTAAGGCTCATAATGAGGTCAGATGACGTTATTCACAGCTTCTTCGTCCCGCAGTTCCGGGTAAAACAGGATATTCTTCCCGGCAGCTACCAGCAGCTCTGGTTCACCCCGACCAAGGTCGGAACCTTTGATCTTCTGTGCGCCGAATACTGCGGTTCCGGGCACTCGCAAATGCTTGCGACAGTAAAAGTCCTGAGTCCAGAGGCATTCGCAAGATGGGAAAAAGGGGATGAGCTTGAAGACGGGCCCGCTCTGGCGGCGATCAGCGTATCCCCGGCGGAGAGAGGAAAAGACCTGCATTCCCAGAGGGGCTGCCTTGCGTGCCACAGCGTAGACGGCAAGGAGGTCATAGGGCCAACTTTCAAAAATCTTTACGGGAAAACAGAAAAACTTGCAGACGGTTCCTCGGTCCTTGTGGACGAGAACTATATCAGAGAATCAATTTATGAACCCCAGGCAAAAATGGTAGAGGGCTACCCGCCAACGATGCCTTCGTTCAAAGGTATACTGTCTGAGGATGAAGTAACCGCTCTTATCGAGTATATAAAGACGTTGAAGTAGCAATATCAAGGAGAAAAAGATGGCAAACGGAGTCATGACTCAAACCCAGCATATACCGTATTTAGCCCAGAAAGGTTTAAAGTCGTGGATTTTGACAACGGATCACAAACGCATCGGGATCCTTTATCTCGTTACGATCTCGTTTTTCTTCATGATCGCCGGCCTGGCGGCCTTGGGAATGAGGTACGAGCTTATGACTCCCGAGCTTGACTTCTTCAGAACCGCAACGGAGTACAATGTAGCGTTCACGCTTCACGGTTCCCTGATGGTTTTCTTCTTCATCGTCCCGGGAATCGCGGCGAGTTTCGGCAATTTCCTGATACCGCTAATGATCGGGGCCAGGGACGTGGCGTTTCCCAGAATAAACCTGCTGAGTTTCTGGATATATCTTGTCGGAACGGCAATACTGCTTTCCGCGCTTGCCCAACCGGCTGACACGGGCTGGACATTCTACACTCCCTACAGCATTCAGACGGGCACCAAGGTAATAATGATAACCTTGGGAGTCTTCGTCCTCGGGTTCTCATCGATTCTCACCGGAATGAACTTCATAGTGACCATCCACAAGCTTCGGGCGCCTGGAATGACGTGGTCAAGACTGCCGCTTTTCATATGGGCATCCTACGCGACCGCCATATTGCAGTTGCTCGCAACGCCGGTTGTGGGAATCACGCTTCTTCTGCTTATAGCGGAGAGAGCGTTTGACATAGGCTTTTTTGATCCGGCCAAGGGAGGAGACCCCATACTCTTCCAGAATTTCTTCTGGTTCTACTCCCATCCCGCCGTTTACATAATGGTTATTCCCGCCTTCGGAATTATCTCGGAGATAATTCCCGTCTTCGCGAGAAAGCCCATCTTCGGATACAAGGCAATCGCGTATTCAAGCTTCGCAATTGCGATAATAAGCTTCTTCGTCTGGCTGCACCACATGTTCGTAAGCGGCATATCGGAAACGGCAGCGGCAATATTCTCATTTCTGACCATGCTTGTCGCCATCCCGACGGCCGTAAAGGTGTTTAACTGGACCGCAACTCTGTACAAGGGATCAATAGATTTTCACTCATCCATGTTATACGCACTGTCATTCATAGTGCTTTTCACGATCGGAGGGCTGACCGGTGTTTATCTGGGAGCTCTAGCTGTTGACGTGCACCTGCACGACACGTACTTCATAGTAGCTCACATGCACTATGTCATGATAGGAGGAACCGTGATGGGATTTTTCGGGGCCCTTCACTTCTGGTATCAGAAATGGTTCGGGAAGGTATTCAATGAACTGATCGCAAAAGCGGCATGGTTCCTGGTTTTCGTAGGATTCAACGTAACGTTTTTCCCGCAGTTTTTCATGGGCTTCCAGGGGATGCCCAGAAGGTATGCGACATATCCTGAAGAGTACATATCCTATCATTCCCTTTCGACCTACGGATCATGGATACTCGGGCTCGGGATTTTAATAATGACCGTGAATCTGCTTATACCGCTTTGGAAAAAAGGGCGGCCCGAATCGTCAAATCCCTACGGCTCCCTTTCTCTTGAGTGGCAGGTTCCTTCCCCGCCGCCACATGAGAATTTTGACGAAATACCAACTGTAACTGACTGGACCTACTCTTACGGGAAAAAATAGATCGGAGGCTAACGCAAAAAATGAGCAGCACAGCAGAACACGCCGAAAGCCACGCGCACGGACACGGGCTCGGAGACGCCGTAACCCACAACGCGGCTAAATTCGGGATGTGGCTTTTCCTCGGAACGGAAATTCTTCTTTTCGGGGGGCTTTTCGCGGCGTATGCGCTTTTCAGGGCCAAATACCCGGATCTTTTTTACGAATCGCACAAGAAACTGGACGTGACCCTGGGCGCTATAAACACCATAGTGCTCATATTCAGCAGTTTCACAATGGCTCTGGCGGTGTCGGCCTCTCAGAAAAGAAACAGGAAGTGGCTGATAATACTGCTTGCCGTAACTTTCATATGCGGAGCGGCTTTCGGGGTAAACAAGTACTTTGAGTACGGCGCCAAGTTCCACCATCACATATATCCCGATACGAACATATTCTTCGCCCTTTACTTCATGATGACCGGACTTCACATGCTCCACGTGTTTGTGGGAATGGGCATAATTTTCGCCCTGATAATAATGGCCAAGCAGGGAAGGTTCAAAGAAGGAAACAGATATACCCCGGTTGAGGTCGGAGGGCTTTACTGGCATCTGGTTGATCTGATCTGGATATATTTGTTCCCGCTATTGTATTTAATCGGGTAGACGGAGAGAGAAAATGAGCACACACGATCACACTGAGGAACATCACACCGGTCTTCGGGTATACGCCGCTGTATGTCTTGCGCTGTTTGTCCTGACGGCAGTTACGGTTTACGTCGCGAAGTTCGATTTCGGCGACTTCAACATCGTCGTCGCCATGTTAATAGCGTCGATAAAAGCATCGATCGTCGCCCTTTATTTCATGCATCTTAAGTTTGAAGACAAGCTCACGTGGATATACGCCTTATATCCTCTCTTCCTGCTTTTCCTTCTCATCGGGTTCACCATGATGGAAACCTTCACAAGGGTGCCGGTAATAAAGTAGCCATACAAAAAAGGCATGCTTGCAAAAACTGCTCTAGGGCTTCTGTTCATACTTCTTATATGGGGAAACGCGGTATCTGGACTCAAGGCCGGACTCGCCTGTCCCGACTGGCCGCTTTGCCACGGAGAGATAATTCCGCCTTTCAGGTGGGACATATACGTTGAATTCTCCCACCGCGTAGTAGGCGGCATAACGTCCATAGTACTTTTCATCCTCTGTTACAGGAGGTTTCGCGCGTACAGAAAGAATTACAGGATACTTCCGCTGCTCGTAGTCCTGCTTCTTCTGTTTCAGATTGTGCTTGGAGGAATAGTGGTTCTTGCCAAGCTTCCCGTGAACCTGACTACTATCCATTTCACAAACGCCATCATAATCTTCTCTATTACACTTTATATGGTGTATTTCGACGGCGTGATTAGAAAGCCCGATTTCCGTTTCTCGGGTCCGGCCGGACTTTTTTTCGCGCTTTTTCTGCTTGTATTTATCCAGGCCTCCCTGGGAGCTTACGTAAGACACCTGGAAGCGGGGCTTGCGTGCCCTGATTTTCCCACGTGCCTAGGCTACTGGATTCCGCCTGAGCTCTCGGGCAAGGTGCTGGCGCACTTTACGCACAGGGCGGTCGCTTACCTGCTCACGTTGGTATTTATCTTCGTGCTGATTCTCTCCAGAAAATCCGAAAGATTCAGGGAAGCCCGAAAAAACATGTCTCGAGCAGTCGCCCTGCTTTTCCTTCAGATCGGACTTGGAATTGTGGTGGTAACCTCAAAGCTTCTCTTTTACGTCACCGCCGTTCATCTCGCAATCGGTCTTCTGATACTTTCCCTCTGCCTTCTCACCTGGTTCGGGTATATAAGTAAAGGCACCGTCGCCGAAAGAACTTTTTAGCAATGAGTGAAGCCCAGAAAAAATCCGTGGGGAACATGGCGGTTTCCGCCCTTATCCTCTCTAAGCCCGGAATAATAATGAGCGTGGCGTTTACGGGCCTTGCGGGAATGGTGGTGGCCAACCGGGCCTTCCCCTCCCTGCAGACGGTTTTTCTGTGCGTCGTCTCCCTTCTTCTTAGCGCCGGTGGAGCGGCAATTCTGAATAACCTGCTCGACAAGAAAATCGACAAGCAGATGACCCGCCTTAACAAAAGGGTGGAGGCCCTGAGAGTTCTTGGAGACAAAAATGCGTGGGTAATCTCGATACTCATGATGGCCGTGGCTCTCTTCATCTCGCTTTCTTACTTCAATTATGTAAACGCAGCGCTTATTCTCCTCGCAATTCTGAGCTACACCCTTATTTACACCCTCTTCCTTAAAAGAACTTCCCCTTTCGGTACCGTGCTCGGGGGAATACCGGGCGCCCTTCCCGTGCTTATAGGCTACACCGCCATAAAACCCGTGCTGCACCTCGACGCAATGATAGTATTCATATTCATGATGCTCTGGCAGCCTCCCCACTTCTGGGTGCTCGCGCAGAAATACAGAAAGGATTATGAAAAAGCCGGGATAAACGTTCTTCCCGTAGCGTTGGGCACAAAGTACACCAACATGCTGATACTCATCTACTCCCTCTCCCTGATACCCCTGACTTTCATCCTCTGGCTCACGGGAACAAACACCGTCTATTTCGCGGCTTTCGCCGCGGTAGCCGGAATATACTTTAACTACCTGGTGGTAAAAAGCGTTTTCGCCAACCGTGGTTACGGAAAGGCTTTCTCGGCTTCAATCATCTACATGCTTCTCATAATGCTAGGCATAGTAGTTGACATACTGGTTAAGTCGCTCTCCCCGGTGGAGAGGGTTATCGGAAATCTTATGTAGCAACCGAGGGGAGAAGTTCTTTGAGTTCCTCAAGCGGCCGTGATAGGGTAACAATCGCCTCTTTCCAGAAATCTTTGTTCGTTATATCGTCCCCGATTGACCTTTTCACCGCCCCTTCCGCATCGTCCGAACCGGTGAGAGCGAGAAACTCTTCGTAAACCGGAATAAATTCCTCCCCATGCTGCCTGAATTTCTCGAAGAGCGCCCTGCTCAGCAGGTAACCGAAAGTGTAGGGGAAATTATAGAAACTGACGCCCGTTATGTAAAAATGAAGCTTTGAAGCCCAGAAAAACGGGTCGCATTCCAAAAGCACGTCTCCGAAAATCTCCTTCTGGGTCTCGGCCATAAGTTCCTTTAGCTCGCTCACGGTCAGTTCCCCTTCGGCACGCCGTTCGTAGAGCTTTCTTTCGAACTCATACCGCACGGGGATATCCAGAAGATATATGGCCCCGTGGTTTACTTCCGCATCCCTCACAAGCACCTTGTCCTCAACGCTCGTTGAAGGATCTCGCAGCAGCCCTTCGGCAAGCAGCATTTCCCCGAAAGTTGAAGCGGTTTCGGCAAGCGTCATGGGATAGAACTGCGCATAGGGACGAAGTTCCCTCATCACGTGAGAATGAAAGGCATGGCCTGCCTCGTGAGCGAGGGTGAGTATGTCGCCTACCCCGCCGTTATAAGTCATGAATATCCTTGACTCCCCGGTGAGAAGAGAACCAGTGCAGAATCCCCCGGGTCTTTTTCCTTCCCTTACTTCCCAGTCTATCCACTCGCTTCGGCACATATGGTCAAAAAACCCGCCGAGGCGCCCGTAGGCAGCCGAGAAGGAATCGGAAACCATGGATTTCGCACCGCTCCAGTCAACCCCGCCGGTTTTGCCAAGATTCATTGGGGCCCCCAGATCGTACCAGGATACCCCGTCGAGCCCCAGCGTCTCGGCCTTGAGCCTAAGGATGTTCCTTGGAAGTTCGACCGTCTCCCGTATTGCCTCCATCATGGAATCCAGAGTCTGTCTAGATATCGCCGCGTCAAAGAGGGCTACGTCGAGGAAATGATCGATTTCCCGGTGCCTGTAGAGCGTGTGCCTGGTTCCCGATATGGCGTTTATGGCACCGGCGGCCACATCTTCAAAATCCTCCCAGGCCTCGTTGCCCCCGGAAAAAGCGGCTTTTCTTATCTCCCTGTCGGGACTTTCCATAAGCGATCTTCTCTGGGACATGGGAAGTCTTTTTTTCGTCCCGTCGGGGTAAACCATCTCAAACGTCATCTTGGAAGATACGGTATCGTAGATCCGCCCCCAGGCGCTTATCCCGTCGACTCCGAGTTCCGAGGCCAGAATTTCCTTCGGAGCGGACATGGTGAACCGGGAATTTCGCCAAACGCGCCTTACGTAGTAGGAAGCCGACTCTATATCCGGAAGAGAGGCAAATTCTGAAATCAGGTCTTCGTCGGCGTCCCGAAGCGCTCTTTGCAGCTGGACCTCAAGCTTCTCGAGATCAGAGCCTAGAAGTGAAATCGCCGCTTCCTCGCGCAGGTAATCCTCCCTGTTGGAATCCGAAGCGCTGAGACATCCCACGTACGAACGTATATGGGAATATTGGCTTATAAGCCTCTCCGTTTCCAGGAAGACATCTTTCCAGAACGCAAGGTTTTCTCCGCAAAGAGGTTCAGAAGCCGAGGCCTTCTCGTCAAGACTCTTTATGCCTCCCGAGAGATTCTCTTTGAACTCTTTATATTCAACTCCCTGAAATTCGGGGAAATAAGAAGTGAGATCCCAGTTCATGTCGGTATTTTGGCGCTACATCAAAAGCGGCAGGCTTCTGGATGTAATCGCTCCTTAAGAGCAGAAATAATACAACAGAATCTGCTAATTGGAAGAAGCCGGGTTTCCACAGAGAGCATTCTGGAACACGTCATGTTAGTCTCCACGAGAAAGTAACATTTGACATTACCACAGGCATATATATTTTAACCCCCTGAACAATGAAAAAAGCTTACCTCGCGCTTGAAGGCGGAAAAGTATTTGAAGGCACAAGCTTCGGAGCCCAAGGAGAGGCAGCCGGCGAAGTTGTTTTCAATACCTCCTTAACGGGTTACCAGGAAATACTCACGGATCCTTCCTATAACGGTCAGATCATCGTAATGACCTACCCAGAAATAGGCAACTACGGAATCAACCCCGAGGATTTCGAATCAGAAAAACCTCACCTAAGCGGTTTCGTCGTAAAGGAATACTGGGATCACCCGAGCAACTGGAGATCAAAAGAGAGCCTCGACAGTTTTCTCTCAAGACATGGAATACCCGGCATACAGGGAATCGACACCAGGGAACTTACGAGGATCATACGAATCGGCGGAGCGATAAAGGGGATTATCTCAACTGCCGAGACAAGCCCTGAGGCTCTTGCCGAGAAAGTCGACTCCTCGCCGGGAATAGTCGGACGCGACCTGGTGACGGAAGTAAGCTGCACGCAACCTTACACATGGGACGAGGGAACGGGAAAGTGGCGCCACAGCAGAGACAAAAACTCTGAACCCTCCAGAAAATTCAAAGTCGCCGTCTACGACTTCGGAATAAAGAGAAATATACTCAGGGAGCTTCACGATCTTGGATGCGAAACAACGGTTTTTCCGTCGAAAACGGACTCCAAGGACATACTGGCTTTCGACCCCGACGGGATTTTTCTCTCAAACGGACCCGGGGACCCGGCCGCAGTTAAATACGCCTCGAAAAACGTAAAAAAACTTATCGGGAAAAAACCCATTTTCGGGATCTGCCTAGGGCACCAGATCCTGGGTCTCGCTCTTGGAGGAAAAACCTTCAAGCTAAAATTCGGACATCGTGGAGGAAACCAGCCGGTCAAGAATCTTGCGACCGGAAAGGTGGAGATAACTTCTCAGAACCATGGCTTCGCCGTCGATCCCGATTCGCTTAAAAGCAATATCGCTGTCTCCCACGTAAATCTGAATGACCAGACCGTCGAGGGACTGAAACACAAAGACTATCCCCTCTCCTGCGTCCAGTATCACCCCGAAGCCTCGCCCGGGCCGCATGACTCGTCCTATCTTTTCAGAAACTTCATCGAGATGATGGAAGATTTTTCAGCATAAGCACTCAGGTTGCATATTCGCTCAGGAACAACAGATACCCAGCATTCCAAGATTCAATAGGTCTATTGAAATTCACAATCTCTACATGCTGGTTCACAGAACCGTTCATCTAGCTTTTGTTCCCTACGTATTACCCCATTTCTTCTCTTTCCAGATGTCTCTCAAGAAATTCTATCGTCCGCAACGTAAGTTCCGCTTTCTCATCAAGTCCTTCAAGTCTTTCCTCTTTCATTTTTGCGTTGAGTAACTTGTACAGATGGGCATATATATCCGAAGGGGTCTTTATCTTCTGTTCCTGCATATCCTCTTTCTCCCTAGAGCGATATAAGTTTAACCGACCGGATACTCCCATTACACGCGTCACTTCGATGAAAACTAATCATCGCAGAAACTGTATCGGTTCACGTGTCCACTTAGGGGTATGCGGTCAATTTATCCGCACACCTCTTTTTTGAGCAACCCCACATACTTGTCGGCAAGCCTTGTAGGTTCGGGAATCCTAAGACCGCGCGAGCACTCAAGGGCAACCACAACAGCGGTATAGAGGTCAGTTCTGTTCCCGATAGACACGAAAACCGGTTTAACGCCGTCTCTGGTTCTCAAAGCAGCACCAATGACTTCACGGTTTTTGCCTCTTATTAACTCTCTTTCACCCTTCTTGAGACCCGGTTCACTGAAAGTCCCGTAAAGACATTTTTTCGCGACACCTATCACCGGAATATTGAGCAGGACTCCGACATGACAGGCAAGTCCAAAGCCCCTTGGATGAGCAAGTCCGTGTCCGTCTACCATAATCATGTCACAGTGATCACGAAGCTTGTCAAAAGTCCTTATGACACAAGGCGCCTCCCTGAAACCCAAAAGCCCGGGAACATAGGGGAATACCTCATCCGAGACAGTCCATACCCTCTCGATCTCCTCCAGCTCAGGGTAGGAAAAAAGGATCATTCCGCAGACAAGTTTTTTTTCCTTAGCACAGATGGCAATATCTACCCCGGCAATAGTACGAACCCTCTTTGCACCAGGGGTTTTAACAACTTTTAGAGAAAGCTCTTCCTGGATACGGAAAGCTTTTTTAACAGGTGGAGGTTTCTCGGAGTAAAGCACCCCAAGGTCTTTTACCAAGTCGTTACTAGAACTCATAGCGACAGAATATAAGCAGAAGCCTCCTTTACTTCACATAAAAGATATTACCTGCCCATTTACTGTAAATAGCATTCTGATTCGACTAAAATATCTGAAGAGATGTTCGGTGATAATTTCAAAAAACGCAGAATACGCACTCATGAAGTCGAGATAAACACCGTTTATGGAGGAGAAGGAAAACCTCTTCTTCTCCTCCATGGCTACCCGCAGACGCACGTCATGTGGCATGCAGTAGCACATACGCTCGCCTCGAACTTTCTGGTCGTGTGCCCTGATCTCCGGGGGTATGGAGACAGCTCGAAACCTGCCGGGGAAAAAGACCACTCAAACTATTCAAAAAGAGCCATGGCCGCGGATATGGTCTCGGTAATGGAAGCTCTGGGTTTTAGTGAATTTTACGCCGCGGGACACGACAGGGGAGGCAGGGTGCTTCACCGCATGTGTCTTGATCACCCTGAAAAAGTCCTAAAGGCCTGCGTCATGGATATAGCTCCTACCCACCATATGTTCAAGACCGCGGACAAGCACTTCTCCACGGGTTACTATCACTGGTTTTTTCTTATCCAGCCCGACGGACTTCCGGAGAAAATGATAGGGGCCGACCCGGAATACTATCTTCTTGAGAAACTCAGGCGCTGGAGCGCCCCCGGTGCGAAGTTTCACCCCGAGGCCGTAAAAGAGTACGTGCGCTGCTTCAGCGACCCGCGCGCAATCCACGCGAGCTGCGAAGACTACAGGGCCGCGGCTTCCATAGATATTGTTCACGACGAAGAAGATATGGATGCCAAGATAACGTGTCCGCTTCTTGCCCTTTGGGGCGGAAGGGGATTCATTCACAGGACCTACGACGTGCTTGACGTATGGAGAAAAAAAGCGCTCAGCGTTTCGGGAAAACCGCTTGACTGCGGCCATTTTGTCCCAGAGGAAAAACCCCAGGAGACCTCAGTGGAACTGCTGTCATTTTTCGGATAGCGGAATTTCCCCAGACCGGTTGAGCCGGGCTTGATTCCCTCGGGAGAATCCCCGCCGGCATATTGTCCGTCAACGCTATTTTGTATAGAGTATCAGCATGTCGAAAATGCTTTTCGTAATGGATCCGATCGAGTCCATAAACATAAACAAGGACACCACCTTCGTCATAATGCTTGAATGTCAGGCAAGGGGACATGAAGTCCGCTACTGCGAACTCAAGGATCTTTTCGTCAAGGACTCTATGGCATGGGCGGATTCAACGGCGATTCGACTCGAGAGAAAAAGCGATTACTACTCGAAGGGTTCCACGGAAAGTTCTCCTCTTGACGACTTCGACATCGTATGGATGAGGAAAGATCCTCCCTTCAACATGGACTATGTCTATTCAACCTACATACTAAGCAGGGTTGACGAGTCCGCAACTCACGTGATCAACCATCCGGCCGGGATAAGGGAGTCTAACGAGAAAATGTATAGCCTTAATTTCGCCGACTACATACCCCCTACCCTGGTTTCAAAAAACATCGAAAAGCTAAAGGGATTTCTCTACGAAACCGGTAACGAAATTGTGGTAAAACCGCTTGACGGTTACGGCGGGGAGGGAATTTTTCTCGTAAGGGCCGATGACCCTAACCTCAACGTTATACTCGAGAACATAACCGACTTCGGGCGGACCTACGTGATGGCCCAGAAATTCATAAAAGAGGTTTCGCAAGGAGACAAAAGGGTTATAATTCTAAACGGCAAGCCCATAGGAGCTGTAATGAGGGTAGCCGCAGAAGGGGAATTCAGAAGCAATTTCCACTCTGGAGGACATCCCGAGAAAACCACTCTTACGGAAAGGGACCTTGAGATATGCGACGGCCTCAGACAGAAACTCTTAGAGGACCGGCTCTATCTGGTCGGAATCGACATAGTCGGAGGGTATCTGACCGAAGTCAACACCACGAGCCCTACATGCGTTCAGGAAATAAATTTTTTCAGCGGGGTAAAGCTTGAATCGCAGATAGTCGATTTTGCGGAGAGTATTATCCGCGGGGCTCCAGAGAGCCTTTAGAAAATTCCTGGGCAGGAAGCTGACGCAGGACTCTAACAATGAAAATATCCAAAAAAGACGTGCTTAACACAGCCGAGCTCGCAAGACTCGAGTTCGATGACGAGACGCTTTCGAAGTTCACCCGCCAGCTCGGCGACATCCTCGTCCATATAGATGAGCTTGCCGAGCTTGACACGAAAAACGTGGAGCCTACGTCGCATGTGCTTGAACTCTCGACCCCTTCCCGAAAAGACGAGGTGAATCAGCTGATAACGGCTGAAGACGCCCTCAGCAACGCACCCAGCAAAGAAAACGATTTTTTCACGGTTCCAAAAGTCATAGAGGACCAGAACTAACCCAATGTCCATTCCAAGAACCATAAAAGAGGCAGCAGCGTTAATAGAAAAAAGAGAGGCCTCCCCGGTGGAGCTCGCCGAACTTTTTTTGGAGCGCATATCCTCCGAGGACGCAAAAATAAACTCTTACATCACAGTCTGGAAAGAAGCGGCCTTGGAGGCCGCCGGAAAAGCGGAAAAACAGATATCCAAAGGAAACTATCTGGGCCCTCTTCATGGAGTACCAATAGCGCTTAAGGATATTTTCGTGACAAAGGACTCACGGACCACCTGCGGGTCAAAAATGCTGCGGGATTTCGTTTCTCCTTATAATTCCACCGTGGCCGAGAAACTCATGGCGAGCGGTTCCGTAGTACTCGGAAAAAACAACATGGACGAATTCGCCATGGGATCTTCAAACGAAACATCTTACTTCGGACCGGTAAAAAACCCCTGGGACACCGACAGGGTTCCAGGAGGATCAAGCGGAGGCAGTGCCGCCGCCACGGCCGCAAATCTGTGCGTCGCGTCAGTCGGAACAGACACCGGGGGTTCCATAAGACAGCCCGGCTCCCTCTGCGGAGTAGTGGGAATGAAACCCACCTACGGAAGGGTAAGCCGCTACGGCATGATCGCATTCGCTTCTTCCCTCGATCAGGCGGGGCCGCTTGCGAAAACCGTGGAAGACGCGGCCATAATCCTCTCTTCCATAGCGGGCCATGACCCGATGGACTCAACATCCGTAAACCTTCCGACCGTTGATTACGCAAGCGCGCTCAGTACGGACATAAAGGGGCTGCGGATAGGCATACCGAAGGAATACTTCATCTCGGGGATGGATCCCGAAGTGGAAAAATCCGTCCGCAAAGCTATCGCCGAACTTGAGACCCTGGGAGCGGAGATCGTGGAGATTTCGCTTCCTCACTCCCGCTATGCGGTTTCGACCTACTATATAATAGCCCCCTCGGAAGCAAGTTCGAATCTGGCAAGATACGACGGAGTAAGATACACATACCGCTGCGAAAATGCGGAAACCCTAAGGGACCTGTTTTTCAGGAGCCGTTCGGAAGGATTCGGAGACGAAGTGAAAAGAAGAATAATGCTTGGAACCTATGCCCTATCCACGGGTTACTATGACGCTTATTACCTGAAAGCCCAGAAGGTAAGAACCTTGATAATAAGGGACTTTGACAGCGCGTGGGAAAAAGTTGACGTCATAGCAAGCGCCACTTCTCCTGAAACCGCTTTCAGAATAGGTGAAAAAGCAGACGATCCCCTTAAAATGTACCTATCCGACATACTTACCATTCCCTGCAACATAGCGGGACTCCCCGGAATATCAGTCCCCTGCGGATTCAGTTCAGAAAAGCTTCCGATAGGGCTTCAGATAATGGGAAAGCCGTTTGACGAGCAGACGGTGCTCAACGTCGCGTACGCTTACGAGCAAAGCACGAAGTGGTACGAAAAAGAAGTAGCCCCACTTGGATAGATCGGAACCCGGCATATGCCTCGGCACGGAAGCATGTTATTGTCAAAACATGGAGCTTCTTTTCCCGAAACAGCATGGCAGCCTGTGAATGAACAGGAAAAGCGCCTGCTTCAGAAATCATGAAAAGCAGTACTTACCCTGAGGGTGGCAACAAATCGCCTGCTCATTTTCACCGCGGATGTGTTATAATCGCAGTATGCTCTTTAACAAGGAGGAACGACCGTGAGTAAAGACAAGAAATGTATGATGTGCGGCAAGCCTTCCCCTGATACCATATGCGATCCTTGCAAGGCAAGCGTTCAGGCTGAAGCAGCCGGGGAAAAAGCGAAAATGGAAAGGAGCGTAAAAGTCGGCGGGAAAATGGCTGACGAACAGTCCAAACAGCGTTCCTGATCAATCAGAATCCCCTGACTATATTAAGCTTCAGCTTGCCGGATACACGGGAGATAAGTCGGAAGTAGTTTTTCGAAATTTATTATGCTGGTAAACATAATGTTTCTCTGCATAATAAATGCATCGTTGACGCAGGTGCGGTTATGACGGCCCTTTGCGGCGACAGTTGATAAAACAGCCGGCAGGACAGCAAACCGGAGAAAGAATTCTTCTCCTTTTTTCACTCAACCGACCCGTCGCCGTTCCAGACTTCAAGAGCCATTCTGTATATTCCGTTTTTAGAAACTCCGAAGGTTGCACTTGCAAGGGAAACGGCTTCACTCAGCGAAAACCCCTTTTCCCTGAGAAGCCGCAGCATCCTCTGAGCCGCATCAGCAGACACCTCGCTTTGCCCTTCCCTGCTCCCTTCCACAACTACCGTCACCTCCCCTTTCAGAGTTTCTCTTTCCGAAAGAACAGAAATCACCTCGGAGAATGATCCCCTGAGCGCTTCTTCATAAAGTTTTGTCATTTCCCTCGCAACGCAGATATTCCTGTCACCTAGAATTTCCAACATCAGGCTCAAGGTGCGTGAAAGTCTCCTGGCAGACTCGTAAAAAACCAGGGTGTAAGGATAGCGTTTTACGTCCTTTAGAAGCTCTTTCTTCTTGCCTACGGTCCTCGGAAAAAAACCGAGAAAGAGAAAACTGTCCGTGGGAAGTCCCGAGACAACAAGTGCTGACAAAACGGCCGAAGGACCGGGTACGGGAACTACTTCTATATTGTTTTCAATCGAGAGATTTACAAGCCTCCACCCGGGATCGGAAACCGAAGGAGTTCCGGCGTCGGAAACCAGCGCCACGTCTTTGCCGTCTTTGAGTTTTTCAAGCAGCTTGGGCGATTCTTCAACTTCATTATGTTCATGATAGCTCGTGAGAGGGGTTTCGATACCGTACCGGGCAAGGAGTTTTTTTGTGTTTCTCGTATCCTCGCACGCTATAACATCGCAATCCTTAAGAATGGTTACAGCCCGCAAAGTTATGTCTTCAAGATTTCCTATCGGGGTAGATACCATGAAGAGCTTTCCAAACATACTGTTATTCGGCAAATATCCGGACATTAAGAAACGTGCTATATGTGCTCCCTATTCCCCAAGATAAGAAGACCTGTTTCCCACAGATTGCCGCGGAGGGCGAGGGATTCGAACCCCCAAGTCCTTTCGGACGCCGGTTTTCAAGACCGGTGCAATAGCCGTTCTGCCAGCCCTCCGGCAAAAGTCAGATTATACAGATAAACCAGACGCACTTCACTGATCTTTCACTGTAACAGTTATTTTCTCCGAAAGCACGGGAGGTTTATGAGGTATGTGCAAATAATTACCCAGCAGCAACCGCAGTGTGTGCTTCCCGGGAGCAAGGGTTATCTCCGTTTCCGTCTGTCCGCCTCCGAAGTGCCTTACGTTCTCGCTGAAAGCAAGAGGTTTTTCCATGTCTGGCAGATTTTCAAGATCAATTAACAGATGGTGATGCCCGGTATTTGGAACCTTGACCCCGGCCGGAGCGACCCCCATGTTCACCAGCCCAAATCTCACGGTGAAGGTCTTGCTGACAACTTCCCCGTCTTTCGGAGAAATGATGTACACCTTGGCGCCGGGAGGAGATTCGGAAGAATGCTCTTCCGCAAAAGCCATATTCCATGACACGGCCACGGCTATAAAGAGCAAGGAAAATGTCCTGATTATTATCATCTTGGAAACCTTAATCATGAAAACGATTGCTTATCTAAAGTACATGTTTTTTTCAGAATCGCCACTTTATTAAAATGTCCGAAAAGGTGGAGAAAAACTGACCGGAGTCAAAGAATATAGAACCAATTCCAAGAGATATTGGGACAGAACTCTGAGCGGCGTGCTGTGATGGGCCTAACCCGGGACCATAGGATTTCTAATTCCAGAGATCAACTACCACTCTTCCAACTTGGCCGCCCTTAAGTATAACGTCTATTTCAGGGTCAAGATCTTCAAGCGGGACCGTTCTGCAGACCCGCTCAAGAATACCGATCTTCCACTCGCCGGATATCTTTTCCCATACAAGCCGCCTTCTTCCCATCGGGCAGCTTGCAGAATCTATGCCCACAAGCGTAATTCCCCTCAATATGAACGGATAGACATTCGTGTTGAGTTCATGGGAAGCCACATTGCCGCACGTAGTCACAACTCCCCTTTGTCTCGTGGACTTAATAGCGGTAGCAAGCATCTCTCCTCCCACGGTATCGACCACCCCGGCCCACTGTCCCTTAAGCAGCAGCCTGCCCGAAGGGTCAGTTAAATCCTCTCTCCCGATTACTTCCTCCGCTCCCAGGTCCCCCAGAAACTGTTTCTGCTCCGTTTTTCCCGTGGAAGCCGTCACGCTGTAACCGGCTTTTGCGAGAATAGCGACAGCCATGCTGCCTACCCCTCCCGTCGCCCCGGTTACCAGAATCTTTCCGTCTTCAGGGCTTACTCCGCCCTCCACGATTCTTAACACTGACTGTGCCGCCGTAAAACCTGCGGTCCCGTACATCATCGACTCTTTTAGATCAAGTCCCTCTGGCAGGTTAACGACCCAGCTGGCTGGAACCCTCACGTATTGTCCAAATCCTCCGGAGGTATCCATTCCCAAGTCGTAGCCATGCACTATAACCTTCTCTCCAGGCTCAAACTCCGCGCTTTCTGAACGCTCTACTACACCGGCGGCGTCAACACCGGGTGTATGAGGGTAATTCTTGGTAACACCCCTGTTTCCTATGGCCGAGAGAGCATCCTTGTAGTTGAGGGATGAATATTTTACGTTTAAGAGCACTTCTCCGTCCGGGAGACTGTCTAGTTCTCTGGTTGTGATTTCTCTCGTGAATTTTCCATCTTCATCCCTGCTTACAACCATCGCCTTAAAATCATCAGAACTCATTTAAAACCTCCTTCAGTTGCGGTTTTCATCTCCGCAGAGACCCTCAAGCGCAAGTAAAAGCGCCTGCGTTCCGAGCCTCCCGTGCCCAAGCTCGCTCGCCCTTTCGTAAAGGGATTTAACAAGCGCAAGCCCCGGAAGATCAATCCCCATCCGTCGCGATTCCTCGAGAGCGATCTCCATGTCTTTTATAAAGTGTTCAACAAAAAAACCCGGGTCGAAATCCCTGTCCATTATTCTGGGGCCGAGGTTGTTCAGAAGCCAGCTCGAGGCCGCGCCGCTCCCCACGGAGCGAAGCATGGTACGGGGGTCAAGCCCTGCCTTCTGACAGTAAATCAAGTTCTCGCAGATTCCTATCATTACCCCAGCTACCGTAATCTGGTTGCACATTTTCGCGTGCTGACCCGAACCCGCTTTTCCCTGGTACACGATGTTTTTTCCTAGGAGCCCCAGAAGCGGTTTCACCGAATCAAAAACTTTCTCATTTCCTCCAACCATTATTGAAAGCTCTCCCTTCACGGCTCCTACGTCTCCCCCAGAGACCGGGGCGTCCAAAGAAGAACAGCCGAACCCAAGCGCCTTTTCGTATATCTCTCTTGCAAGGGTCGGTTCGGTTGTGGTCATGTCAACGAAGACGCGGCCGGGCTCGGGCTGGATCAGAAGGCCGTTGCGACCGAAATATACTTCTCTTACGTCATCCGGGTAACCGACAATGGTAAAGATAACGTCGGCTTGGCGGACAACCTCGGTGGGAGAGTCACACCAGATGGCACCTTCACTCAGCAGTTCTCCCGCCTTTTCTTTTGTCCTGTTAAAAACAAAAACGCGGTATCCGGCACGAACGAGGTGTCCGCACATGGGCGCGCCCATGATCCCTGTTCCTATCCACCCTATCGAACTTTGTTCGGGACTTATTTCGTTCATATGCACTGGGAACTATTGCGATGCGACGCCCTGCCGCTTAAGCATGGGAAGATATTTCCCGCCAAGGAGTATGTGGCCCTCGCTTGAACCGGCAAGAAGCCTTTGCACGAGATATTCTCTGTCAGGCCCGAGAACGTTAACCCCGTGGTCTGACTCGACAAGACAGAGAAGCTTTATGTCGCTGCCATTTTTGGTTGCGGTCTCGTAAACCGCAGAATAGTTGAGAAGAGCAGCTTCCACGGTACCACAGGGAAGAGAGGGATTCCGGGCTCCGGCGTGGTGTTCACTACCCCGGAACCAGCACGGATCAGGGTAGCCGTGGAAATGTAGAATCGACATTTCCTTCTCAATCAGAGAAGGGGCGTAAAGAGCGGAGGAAAGCGCTTGGGAGAGTATAACGTAAGTATCGAAAGACGGCCTTATATCTCTTCTCCCCAGGTCGACTCCTCTGGGTATCTGAAGATGGAGCTTCCCCTTCATAAGGCCGATTCTGACTATATCCGAATCCGGATTCAGGTTTGTTTTATCGCATCCTGACCTTGAAGTGACAATCCATATGTCCGGAACCTGCTGGTACACCGTCTCATCACCGAGAAGGGTTTTGACATACCATCTGTCGTTCGAGGCTGTTCTTACCTCATCGGGATTGTAATTCGGAATCTCCTGCAGGGAGTTCCACATATTCTCATCGATATATTTATCCCCATCGTATCCCGGAGGCTCGGCAAGTGCTATGAAACCGTACGAAACCCCGGTTCTCCCGTCCAGTATCTTGTTCGCCACATCCCTGTGCGACAGACGCTTTATCGCATCTGAAAATTTTGACCCTGCGGGAAAAAGGTCGGTGCTTTTGAGGTCGGCACCCAAGGCAGACAGCTTCCTGGCGTATTCAAATTCCTTCGGGTCGTATTCGCTTACGGAAAAACGAGTCAGAATGGGTGGTTTTATAGGGGCGTATATCTTCGGAATAAGCGAATAGAGGACGAAATCATCAAGCTGATCATGGGCGTATATGGAATCGGATAAATTCATGTTTGTTATCCCGAACTTGCTGTGCGAAACCCCTATAACGATCTCCGACATGTTGGCTATCAGGTTTTTCAGGCCTATGGAGATTTTTCTCTCATAGGTCGTATCCTGGTTCTCAAACTCCGGGTCAAGGGACATTATCGTGATAACCTGGGTGTTATAGGGATCCTGGAGATAGCCGACGGTGAAATCGTCCGCCCAGCCGCTTATCTTCAGTATGCTGCTCACCGATAGGCTGTCCTTCCTGACAAACCTGTAGATGTTCTCGGCTACCTTGCTGAGAACCCATCTGAGGGGAGATAGCTTCTTTTTAACGTCTATTACGGCGTTTACCTTCCTCCTCACGGACCTAAGCCCCATAAGCTTGGAGAACATTCCGTAAGATCCGTCCTCGGTCGTCGCGTCCTCCCAGGAAATCACGTTTGCCCCGTTGCTCAGAAGCGAATTTCTAAGTCTCTCCCTGTACGCGCTTATCTCGGTGTTCGGGTAATTTTTCGGAAGCGGCTTGAAGGTTACGATAACCCGCTCCGACATCTCAGTCGGATTTTTAGGATTAACCAGGTTCTTTATCTTCGGCATTCCGGAAAGCGCCGCTATGGTCTGCAGATCCAGATCCGCAATTCCTTGACTGTCATTCATAAAAAAGACAACCTCACACAACCCGTATCAGAGTACAGGTACAGGGGCAAACAGAACAGAGCAAACGAAAGTTCCAACCAAGTCCGGACAACCTAGAGTTTAACGCTTGGCACGGATTTTTTCAATCTCGCGAAGCATCTCTTCGCGGACGACACCTTCAAGCTTCTCCCCACCTTCTTTTCCCTTTGGAAGGCTTGCGGTATCTACAGGAGGGAGGATCCTGACTACAATATCCCTGTCGGTATTAAGTTCGTAGGAACCCTTTTTTCTTACATCCTTGCCTCCCCATATGATCATCGGCACAACCGGCACCCTTGAAAGCGAAGCCATGAAAAAACCGCCCTGCTTAAAAGGAAGAAGTTCTCCGTCCTCGCTTCTCGTGCCCTCAGGGGCAATAATCACCGAAGGCCCATTTCTTATTTTCCTCACGATTTCCCGGACTTTGTTCGTATCTCCAACCGAACCGTCCCTCGCAACAAAATATTGTCCGCTAAGCGAGCACACCCAGCCGATAAAGGGAATCGAGGCAACTTCATTCTTCATGACCGCCCTCCATTCGAAAGGCAGCACTGCGGAAAAAACGGGTATGTCGAGGGAACTCTGGTGGTTGAACATCACTATGAAAGGAGCTTCCGGGAAGTTTTCAGTTCCTTTTACGTCAAGCCGCACTCCGCAGGACCAAAGAACTGTTTTTCCCCAAGGCCGGACGGAGCACTTTATAAGATGCCTTACGGCAAGAAGTGACATCACAATTCCCACGCTGCCCCAGAATGCCGTAAACAGAGACGAAAAAATTATCGCCACAATGCTTCTTATTCTCTTCATCACTGCTACTCCGTCGCGTCGCAAAAAGAGTTTCCGGGGTCCTGGCCTATGCGGGAACTATAATGTTTACTCCCTGCTCCTCAATCCGTATATCATGCTTTCCGGAACGAAGAAGGAATGTCTCCCCGTCCATGTGAGCAGGAAGATCGGTAAAGGTTTCGAACCGCAGTTTCTTCGTCCTTATAATACTGACCTCTCGAAGTCCCTCATGGCGGCCCTTAAGCACCTTTTGTATCTTAAAAAGCCTCCCCACAGAACTCATGTCACTTATTATATGAATATCAAGATATCCGTCGAATATGTCAGCCTTGGGAGCTAGATTGAACTTTCCACCCTGAAAAGGGCCGTTTGAAGCGCCGAAGAGAAGCAGCTTTTCGCCCGTGGCGCCGACTTCTTCATCCATCTCGGAGAAAAACCCCTGGAACCGAAACGCCTCGATCACCGCTCCAACAATGTAACCGAAGGAACCGAAGCGCCTGAGACCCAGATCCCCGAAATCGTGCGCCACGGCCCCGTCCATCCCTACCCCGAAACCGTTTATAAAACATTTTTCGTCAACAAAAGCCAGATCAGCTTTCCTCGTTCGGCCAGAAAAAATATTGTCCACCGCCGCGCGCGTATTAAGCGGAATACCGGCTGCCTTCGAGAAATCGTTCCCGCTGCCGCCCGGAACAATTCCCAAAACAGCTTCGGTTCCGCGAATCGAACTTACGATCTCACTCGACGTACCGTCTCCTCCAAGAGAAACCATGTGTGTAAAACCCTCATGAAGCCCTTCCACGGCGATCTTCGCGGCGTGCCCGGGGAACTGCGTAAGTCTCACCTCGTGGATAATTTCTTTTGCTTCAAAAGCACTGCGGATCTGCTCAAGCGTTGGACCAAGCGCTTTTGTGCCCGCCTTGGGATTTGCTATTATAAGATACTTCATCTTGTATTGTTCTTGCTCCCGGAATCGGGAATTACGGAACATTATGATACCCTACAACTTGATTAATAATTGTTTTTCTGGTATTAAAACCTGATTTGCAAAAGGAATTCGGAGGATAATTAATGACAGAAGAAGCCGTAGCTAGCGAAAAACTCAGCATGAAAAGCCTGCTTGAAGCGGGGGTACATTTCGGACACCAGAAAAGCCACTGGAACCCGAAAATGAAATCCTTCATCTTCGGAGCAAGAAACGGCATTCACATAATCGATCTTCAGCAGACCGTCACGCTTTTTAACAGGGCGTATAATTACGTGAAAAACACAGTGGCGGACGGAGGAACCGTCTTGCTGGTAGGAACCAAGAAACAGGCCCGAGGAATAATCGAGGAAGAATCGGTCCGATGCGCCATGCCCTACATAAACACGCGTTGGCTGGGCGGAACCCTTACCAATTTCAACACGATACGTTCGAGGGTTGATTACCTGCTGGAGTTGAAGAAACTTGAGGAAGACGGGCAGATGGAGATGCTTCCGAAAAGGGAAGCGAAAAACCTTAGAAGGGAGATAGTAAAGCTCGAAGGGCTTCTGGGTGGGATAGTAACCATGAGGCGGGCTCCCGACGCCATTTTCGTCGTAGATACAAAAAAAGAGCATATAGCCATAAAAGAAGCGAGAAACCTCTCGATACCGGTTATAGCAATCGTGGACACGAACTGCGATCCCGCAAACGCGGATTATCCGATTCCGAGTAATGACGACGCCATAAGGGCGATAAAGCTATTCACTTCAAAAATAGCGGACGCCTGTATTGAAGGAACTCACATATACCAGGAGAAACTGGTGAGCGGAGAGGTTGAACAGGTAAAAGAAGACAGCCTTGAGGGCGTAGTGGTAGAAAGGAAGGTGTTTGTTTTCAAGGAAGCTGAGTCCGATGAAAGCGATGAAAGCTTTGTTTCCGTAGCGATCTCCGAATCTTCGCAAAGTGAAGACGCTCGGGCACAGAAAGAGATATCGGAGAATACAGAAGATAAAAAAGAGGATTAAAAATGGCTGAAATCAAGGCAACAATGGTAAAGGAGCTGAGAGAAAAAACAGGAGCTCCTTTTCTTGACTGCAAGAACGCGCTTGTGGAAACCGACGGGGACTTCGAAAAAGCTTCCGAGGTCCTGAGAATAAAGGGCGTCGCGAAAGCTTCTAAGAAAACTACCAGAAAAACCGACCAGGGAATCATATCCTCATACGTTCACGCGGGCGGAAAGATCGGCGTAATGCTCGAAGTTAACTGCGAAACAGATTTTGTGGCCAGAAACGACGAGTTTCAGAACCTCTGCAGGGAAGTCGCCATGCAGATAGCGGCAAACAATCCGACTTATGTAAGAAAGGAAGAGGTTTCGGAAGAAGAAGTAGAAAATGAAAGGCGGATTCTCAAGGCAGAAGCTATGGAATCGGGAAAACCCGAGAATATAGCGGAAAAAATGGTTGCGGGAAGAATAAACAAGTTTTTCGAGGAGATATGCCTTCTTGAGCAACCCTACATAAGAGATCCCAAGATGAAAGTCGTAGACCTTGTAAACAACCTGATAGCCAAGATCGGCGAAAACATAGTTGTAAAAAGATTCGTAAGATACCAGCTGGGCGAATGAAAAAACTGGACAATGGGATCCTCTGAAAAAACCATCCCGAAATATAAGAGAGTACTGCTGAAACTCAGCGGAGAAGCTCTTCAGGGTCCCGGCCAGTTTGGCATCAGTTCCGACGTAATCGAATACGTCTCCGAAGAAATAAAAACCATCTACTCACTCGGAGTAGAAACGGCCATAGTCATAGGCGGAGGAAATATCTTCAGAGGCGTTTCCACTTCTTCAAAGGGAATGGACCGTTCCACGGCCGACTACATGGGAATGCTCGCAACCGTGATAAACGCGCTTGCCCTGCAGGATTTTCTTGAAAAAAAAGGGCTTTCAACGCGGGTACAGACCGCGCTTGAAATAAAACAGGTTGCCGAACCCTTTATCAAAAGAAGGGCCATACGCCATCTTGAAAAGGGAAGAATAGTCATATTCGCCTCGGGAACAGGCAATCCGTTTTTTACGACCGACACGGCCGCAACCCTAAGAGCACTGCAGATGGGAGCGGATATCATAATGAAGGCAACCAAAGTCGACGGCATTTATGACAAGGATCCTGTTAAAAACAAAGATGCTTCGAAGTTCACCGAGCTCACATACATGGAAATTCTGAAGAAAGGGTTGAAAGTTATGGACGCAACCTCAATCTCTCTTTGCATGGAGGGGAATATTCCCATAGTAGTGTTCGATCTTTTTGAGAAAGGCAACATAGAGAAGGTTATAAGAGGAGAGAAAGTAGGTACTATTGTAAAGAGCGGTACGGAACAATGAGCGAAGAACTGTCTGTTGAAGAACTTTATATTGACGCCGAAGACAGGATGGACAAGACAGTAAGCGTTTTTGATCAGGAACTCTCCAGAATAAGAACCGGCAGGGCATCAGCAGCCCTTGTCGACACGATGAGAGTTTCCTACTTCGGTGCCCAGACACCTATTAACCAACTCGCCAACGTTTCGGTGCCCGATAGTTCGACCATACTTATACAGGCTTGGGACCCGGGCGCGGTTGAGGAAATCCAGAAGGCAATCGCGCAGTCCGAACTCGGAATAACTCCGTCGGTCGACGGAAACACGATCAGGCTTACTATACCTCCCCTGACTGAGCAGAGAAGAAAGGAACTCGTCAGGCACACGGGAAAAGTCGCCGAAGAACACAGGGTATCCGTAAGGCAGATAAGAAAAGATGCGAACAACCTTATAAAAAAAGCCGGGAAAACAGAAAACCTTCCAGAAGATGAAATAAAAAAAGCCCTCTCCGAAATACAGCAACTGACAGACGAGAGAATAAGCAGGCTAAACGTCCTGCTTGAAAAGAAAGAAAAAGAAATACTGGAAATCTGAGAACCGCGCGGGCGTGAATTACCGCCCGATAACCCTGATACCATCCATATAGGGAACCAGCACCTCGGGAACCTCCACCGTCCCCTCTTCTGTCTGGAAATTCTCAACAATCGCCAGCAGAGCCCTGCCCACTGCCACCCCGGAACCATTAAGAGTATGAAGGTAGTCCGGCTTGGACCCCTTTGATTTTCTGTATCTTATGTTGGCGCGCCTCGCCTGAAACGCCTCAAAATTGCTGCAGGACGATATTTCCCTGTATCTGCTTTCGCTCGGCACCCATACTTCAAGATCATAAGTCTTGGCGGAAGAAAACCCCATGTCTCCCGTACAAAGAAGAACAACTCTGTAAGGAATACCCAAAAGTTCAAGAATCTTAGCAGCATCAGCAGTCAACATTTCAAGTTCCTCGTACGAGTTCTCCGGGTCGGCGAAGCGTACAAGCTCCACCTTGTTAAACTGATGCTGCCTGATTATCCCGTGCACGTCCTTCCCGTAAGAACCTGCTTCCTTTCTGAAGCACGGAGTGTAAGCCACGTATTTAATCGGAAGCATCTCCGGGGGAATTATCTCGTCGCGGTGAATGTTGGTAACGGGAACCTCGGCAGTGGGAACCATGTAGTAGTCCGTATCGCTAAGCTTGAAAAGGTCTTCCTCGAATTTGGGGAGATTTCCCGTTCCAGTAAGACTCTCCGTGTTAGCTACGAAGGGAGTGAGGACCTCTGTGTACCCGTGCTGCTTGGTATGAACATCGAGCATGAAGTTTATAAGGGCTCTCTCAAGCCGCGCGCCCGCGTTTTTGTAAAGCGCAAACCGTGCACCCGCGATCTTCGTCGCCCTCGGAAGATCCAGTATGTCGAGCTCGGCTCCCAGCAACACGTGATCCTTTACCTCGAAGTCGAAATCCCTCGGTTCTCCCCACTTCCTTATCTCGACGTTTGCCGTGTCGTCCGGACCCTCGGGAACCGAGGAATCGGGCATGTTGGGAACGCTTAGGAGAAACTCCCTCAGAAGTGCTTCCGCTTCCGTTTTCTTATCGTTAAGGTCCTTTATCTCTTCCGAGAGAGATCTGAGTTCCGGCAAAAGTCTTGAAAGCTCTTCTTCATCCCCAGACCTCTTAAGAGTACCTACCTTCCTTGAGCCCTCATTTCTCTGGTGTTCGAGAGTTTCCACCCTTTTTATTATCTCTTTTCTCCGGGAATTCAGTACGGCAAACTCCGAGAGATCGGTATCGAACCCCCTGGTAGCGAGTTTTTCGCCAACAAGATCAATATTTCGCTCAATTAATTTAGGATCCAGCATTTAAAACACATGTTCCGCAAGAACTTGAAGAAAGTAAAAGTCAGGTGTTTAACTTACACTCAAAGCCGATATTTTCAAACATCTCGAGACTTTGCACAAAAGGTTCTTTTCGGGTTTAATAACCGGATATATAAAGCTGAAAGAACGTCAGGAGGGGGAATAAGCAATGAAAATACTGGATAACGGAATAGAAATAACCTACTTTGGACATTCCACTTTCTCAGTAAAATCGCCCGCCGGCAAAACGGTGATGATAGACCCGTGGATTGAGGGAAACCCCTCGTGCCCTGAACAGCTCCGTGAAGTCGGTCATGTTGACATCATAGCAGTCACACACGGACATTTTGACCATATAAGTGACGTGATTCCTCTATGTAGCAAATATAATCCCAAAGTGGTGGCGAACTGGGAGATCTGCGACTGGCTGGGCTCAAAGGGAATTCAGAACTGCATGCCGTGTAACAAGGGAGGCAACGTGGTCATAGACGGAATAAGATTCACAATGACCCACGCCCAGCACAGCAGCAGCATGAAGGAGGAAGACGGAACTGTTATCTATGGCGGGGAACCGGCAGGCTACATAATAAAGTTTGAAAACGACTACACAATATACCATGCCGGAGATACCAACATTTTCGGTGACATGAAACTTATATCGGAGATATACAAACCGCAGCTGGCAATGCTGCCCATCGGAGACCTCTTCACGATGTCTCCGCTTGAGGCATCATACGCATGCAGGCTACTTAACGTGAAATGGGTCATCCCCATGCACTACGGAACTTTTCCGCTTCTGGTGGGAACTCCGGATGAACTGAAGTCGCTGACCAAGGGCATGGATTCGCTGACCGTGGTTGCCTTGGAACCGGGACAGCAGATCACATGACTTGTAGAAACCTATTACTTCAGAACTAAAGGAGCTTTCTTGTCCTCATAAAAAGATAGATTTACAAAAAAGAGTTATGAAGAATCCGACAAAATTATTAATCACCATCGCCGTGCTCCTTACGGTTTCCTGCGGGGGAAAGCAGGCGATTTACGAAGGAACAGCAGAACAACTTAATAGCGAAGTGGTTGAAGAACTTAACAAGGAAGGCGGTTTCCCCTGGATATTCGGTGGAACAAATTACGATAAAGTATTCGACATCCTCAAGGAAATACAGATCCGCTATCCCTATACCAAGTACGCCGCGCTAGCCGAACTCAGAAGCGGTGATGTTTATTTTAAAAAAAAGGAATACACTCTAGCCGCTGAGGAATACGAGAATTTCATAGCGAATCATCCGGGTCACGAAGAACTTGATTACGCGATGTACCGCCTCGGACTCTCCTACTATAAGATGAAAGCGGGGAAGGACAGAAACCATTCAAAGCGGCTTCAGTCAATAAAGTGGTTTACACTGCTTAATAAAACCTACCCCGACTCACCGTACGCTGAGCAGACACAGGATAAAATCGAGAGATCCAGAAGAATGCTCGCGGAAAGAGAAATCTACATAGGGAAATTCTATCAGAAGAAAAAAAACTACGAGGCGGCGGCGCAAAGATACAGAAACGTTCTTGAAAATTACTCCGACACCGAATACGCCGAGAAAGCCAGGAAGCTTCTCAGAGAGACTGAGGAAAAATTATCCAAGCAGTCATCCTAGCAACAGGAGAAACCTTTCCCCGAAGCTGCGGGCAAGCAATCCGCCACGTGAATTTAACGACAAGGTAATTTGCCGGGCGGCTGTGCGTATCGATCCGAAACACGCGTTTTAATCAAACGATGTAATTCCACTCAAACAAAAAACAGAAATGGTGAAGACATACAAGCTGCTTGCATATTTAGTTGCGATTATCTTTCTCGCCTCTTGCGGGTCTTCTGATGAAAATGAAGAGGAGATAAATCTGCTTTTGGACAAGAGAGTCAGGTCCTTTCAACTAAAAGACCCTGAAATGTATTCTGAGTGTATACACGAAGATTACAGGGTAACTTCAGGGGAAAAAGTCGTTGACAAGCACGAGCTGGTAAACAGCTTCAAGGACCAGGTATCGACCATTGACACGGTATCATTCGGCGAATCCGAAAGATACATATACATCAACGGGACAGACGCAAGGGTAATGATGCTCTCTTCGATTGACGTAAAGGTAGGTAGTTATTCAATGACATATAAAACCAAAGAGGTTATTAACTTATCGAAAGTACTGGGAAAGTGGAAAATAACCAAGGAGTCTATGCTTAACTTGCTCAGCGGAACCATGATTCTTGATAACTAAGAACTAGCCGAATTTCTTTTCAATATCTTCCTGCTCTTCCTTACACTCTATGCAAAGAGTAGTCTCCGGTCTTGCAATCAGTCTCTGCTCCGAGATCTCCTCTTCACACACCTCACAGATTCCGTAAGAACCATTCTCAAGTCTCGCGAGCGCGTCGCGTATTTTTCGAAGCAGCTTTCTCTCCCTGTCCCTTTCCCGCAGTTCGAGAACCCTGTTTGACTCGGATAGCGCCCTGTCAAGTGGATCCGGGAAAGAATTGGACCCCTTACTCATCCTATCAACAGTATCATAGGCAATGCCCAGTATATCGGACATCTTCTGAATCAGGATGGTTCTTACCGTCTCCCTGGTTTCTGCCTTCATGGGGAATATTATATATACCCGCGCTTTTTTGTAAATTTGACGAAGCGCGACAAATACAATTAATTATCCGCCATGGAGAGAATGAAGAAACTTACGATTGAGTTGCCGGGAGAAATGGCTGCACTTGTTTCGGATCTGCTCTTGGGCCTTGAAGCCGGAGCCGTTAGCGAGGAGCAAAGAGACCACGGAGAACCATTAATTCATGCGTATTTCAAGGAAGAAACGGACATTGAGGGAATCATAACAACCGTAAGGGAGTTCTCTATGCTTTTTAGCGAAAACGCTGAGACGGTGCGGTTCACCACCCGATACATAAATCAAGCAGACTGGGAAGGTTGGAAATCCTATTTGAAACCGGTAAGGGCGAGTCGTCGAATAGTTATCAAACCTCCATGGGAAAAACAATACAAGGCGGAGCGGGGAACCAAGGTAGTTGAAATAAATCCGGGAAACGCCTTTGGCACGGGACATCATGAAACAACAAGAATATGCGTAAGTTATCTGGACGAAATTATCGAAAAATCCCCTGGGTGTTCTGTCTTTGACGTGGGATGCGGGAGCGGCATTCTGGGTATCTGCTCAATCAAACTGGGAGCATGCATTTCGTTTTGCGCAGATATTGACTTCAAGGCCGCAAAAGAAACCATCTCGAATTCCGCAAGGAATGCAACTTCCGACAAGGTAAAAGTCTGGTGTGGTTCTGCAGACTGTACACGGAAAAAATTCGACGTGGTTGTTTCTAACACATCCAAGGATACTCTTATCTCAATGAGGGAGAATCTAAAAGAGAGACTTCTCCCCCTAGGGCATCTTATAGTGTCCGGCATACAGGCAAACGAGAAACGTGAAGTGGCCGAAATTTACGGGAACTCGGGTTATGATATTGTCAGTGGGAAGGTCGAGGGGGGATGGGCCGGACTGCTCCTTAGGTTAAAGAAAACGAAGAAACCAGAAAGATGAGCTCTTTTAAAACGATAGAATGGAAAGACGACAGGGTCTTAATGATTGACCAGAGAAAGCTTCCAGGAGAGGAAGCCTACGTTGAATGCACTACTTTTGAAGAGGTGGCCGAATGCATAAGGAAACTGGTTATCAGGGGGGCCCCGGCGATAGGAATAGCGGCCGCCATGGGAATGGCTCTCGGAGCCACGGGTATCGGAAACGATTGCTCCTATGAAAATTTCGAAGAGCACATGAAAGCCATATCGGGACACCTAGCCCTGACGCGACCGACAGCCGTAAATCTGTTCTGGGCCATCGCCAGAATGAACAGACTGATTTCCAAGTGCAGAGGCAAAGAAGTTGAAGAGATAAAAAACCTTCTCATAACCGAGGCGATTAATATACAGAAAGAAGACCTTGAGACATGCATACAGATCGGGGAAAACGGATCCAAGCTCATAAGAGAAAACTCTGTCATCCTCACGCACTGCAACGCCGGAGGACTCGCCACCGCCGGTTATGGAACAGCTCTAGGGGTAATAAGGTCAGCCTTTAACCAAGGCAAGAATATAAGCGTAATATCATCAGAGACAAGACCTGTTCTCCAAGGAGCGAGGCTCACTACGTGGGAGCTTGAGCGGGATGGAATTCCGGTCCGTTTGATAACCGATAGCATGGCCGGGCATCTGATGAGTAAGGGGATCGTGAATTCGGTCGTGGTCGGGGCTGACAGGGTAGCTTCAAATGGAGATACGGCAAACAAAATAGGAACCTATTCCCTCTCCGTCCTGGCTAAGCATCACGGCATTCCCTTTTACGTAGCGGCCCCCACTTCAACCATAGATACCGAATGCTTAAGCGGAGAGGATATTATAATTGAGCAAAGGGAACCCGAAGAAGTAACGCACATAGACGGGAAAAGAATAAGTGCGGAAGTAACCGCAATCAATCCGGCTTTTGACATTACACCGGCCGAAAATATCGAATGCCTGATAACTGAAGTCGGACTGTTTAAAAAACCCTATACTAAATCTCTCGGCAGACTTAAAAAGAAAGATCAGTAATCTCCCCTTTCGATTTCCTCCTGGGCTTCGACACTCAGTTTCGTAAAGGGCATGACCATCAGCCTCTCTTCCCCTATTTTTTCCCCTGTAACCTCGCAGAAACCATATTCCCCCTTTTCAATCCTCTTTAAAGCATCATCTATCTGATGCAGTTTGCTGCGCTCCCTGTTCGAAAGAGTAAGGGCAAGTTCTCTCTGCCTGTCTTCTGATGCGTGATCATAAAAATCTCCGACGTTGAAACGCAGATGATCCGATTCCTCTTTCATTGATCGGGTTACATCTTTAAGTAGTTCCTTTCTCATCTCTTTAAGCATGGCAGTCATCTGGTTAAGGAACTTCTTTGTATATTTTCTGGGGTTAGCTCTCCTCGACTTAGTTTTTGTTCCGGTCGCCGCAGAAGAACTTTTCTTCAAGGTCTTTTTTTCAGGTTTCTCCTTTTTTACTCTGGGCACGTTGACTCCTCCGGTAATCAAAGTCTAGATATTTCAAGGGTGAATTAAGATAAAATTATTATTCCTTTTGTCAATACCGTTTGTTGCCAACAATTGGGGGTTATTATCTTGTCATACTCCCCGCCTCGGTGATAATATAGTTTTCTTAATTGTGACCCTTCCGAAATGAAAAACAGCTCTAACAATAGGGATGCTTGGACGACCAAGACAGGCCTTATATTAGCCATGGCGGGCAACGCCATAGGCCTCGGCAACTTTCTCAGATTTCCAACGCAGGCCGCAGAAAACGGCGGCGGCGCTTTCATGATTCCCTATTTCATAGCATTTATCCTGATAGGAATTCCGATCATGTGGATGGAATGGGGAATGGGGAGATATGGAGGGTCTCGCGGGCATGGAACAACCCCCGCGATATTCAATCTTTTCTGGAAAAGCCCCATTTCCAGAACCCTTGGCGTTATAGGGCTCTGGATACCCCTCGTCGTAACAATTTACTACGTTTACATCGAATCCTGGACCTTGGGATACGCTTTGCACTTTCTCCTAGGAAGCAATCCCAGTCTAGACCCAGGGTCGGTTTCAAACGCCGCAGAGTACGTAAAACCCTACAGCAGCTTTCTTGCCAATTATCTCGGTGCGGGAGACGGAGTGTTCCTCACCCCTTCCAAAATGGCTATTACCGCCTTTGTAATCACAATCGCTGCAAATTTCTACATCATGCTGAGAGGAATATCGGGAGGCATAGAGATATTCGTCAAGTACGCCCTCCCCATGCTGTTTGTCCTGGCGATAATACTCGTAGTAAAGACTCTGACGCTCAAAACTGACTACGGAACCGCGATAGAGGGGCTTAACTTTCTCTGGAATCCCGACTTTGAGGCCCTTAAAAACCCGAAGGTATGGATAGCGGCGGCCGGGCAGATTTTCTTCACGCTGAGTCTGGCCTTCGGAGCAATAGTTGCGTACGCGTCCTACATAAAGATCGACGATGACGTAACCCTAAGCGGCCTGACTTCGGCAACCATTAACGAAACGGCGGAGATAGTTCTCGGAGGCTCGATAGCTATTCCGGCAGCAGTGGCGTTCTTCGGAGTCGCAAGCGTGGTCACCGTAGCACAATCAGGTGCATTCAGCTTGGGATTCGTAAGCCTCCCCGCAGTGTTCAGCAGCATTTCGGGAAGCCTAGGAGGGGTTGAGGCGGGCAGAATCTTCGGATTCTTGTGGTTTTTTCTCCTGTTTTTCGCCGGCATGACCTCGTCCGTAGCCATAGCTTATCCAGTAGTAACTTTCCTTCAGGATGAATTCAGCATCTCAAGACAAAGGGCAGTCGTATACACCATGCTGATAATAATTGTAAGCGTGCTGCCGGTGATACTGATAAGTCAGGTCCTTGACGAATGGGACTTCTGGGCCGGCACCATAATGCTCGTCGTATTCGGATTCATTGAAATAGTAATGTTCATGTGGGTATTCGGGGCCGATAAAGCTTGGAATGAAATAAACTCGGGGGGATTTATAAAAGCGCCGCGGGTTTTTTACTACATCCTAAAATATCTGACACCGTTTTTCCTTCTGATTCTCATATCGTGGTGGGGATACAGCAGTCTGCCTTCGATAATCGGAGAGACCAGCTGGAATATCTGGTTCGCCAGGCTTTATATTGCGGGGCTGTTTGTTTTCCTTTTAGCTATGGTTTATATTGCAGGTAGGAGGGGAAAATAATGGATTTCGGCGCTGCACTTTTCATGTTCATCTCTTGGGCAAGCGTCTTGAGTCTTCTCTCTTTCTGCCTGATAAAATTCCACAGAAACCCCAGATAGCTGCTGCGGTAGCAGTTCAAAGATGTTCTGCGACCCTGTTTGGTAACCAGCAGGTATTGCCGGCTTAGCCCTGTTCCGTTTCTTTCTTAAGAACTTCTTTGGGTTTTCCGACACGGAAAATCTTTATAACGTCTTCAAGCTGATGTATCAAAAAGAGAGTAAGAGCAAAAGACGTAGCGAAAAGAACTAGAGAATTTCCTCCGATTATCGCTATGAGAACTATCCCGGCCGAATAATAATTTCTCCTCCCCAAAAAGCGAAGACGGGCAAGCAGTTTCCTTAGGGGGGAAAGTTCCTCGGGATTGATATGCTTGTCGACTTCAAAGTACGCAACAAGACTGCCCGAATCTGTGTACTTTATCAGAAAGTAAAACGACCATATAAGGAACAGGATGAAGACTATGATGTTATAGGTTCCGAGGATGATCGCGATGGTGCTTCCGGTCTGAAGATAATATCCAACAGGAACTCCAATCAGGAAGGAAAGAACTGTGAACTGGTCGCTTATGGTATCAACCCACTGCCCTTTTTTTGTCTCCATAAGCTTTATTCTCGCAACTTCTCCGTCACACCTGTCCAAAACAGTTGCCGCCTGCATTAAAAGAGCACCGAGTACCGGATGACCAAGGGCGTAAAACGGCCCGCAGAGCACCCCTATCAGGTTAATCAGAACGCTAACGGCGTTAGGTGTAAGAGATGTTCTTATCAGGAGCTTGCTCAAAGGAAGAGACATCCGGCCGTTTATATTTCTGGCTATCCATCCGGTAGCCGTTTTACCTACGTGAGAAAAAATGATTCTTTCCGCTTCTTTTCGAGATTCCTTGGTATCCGAAAGACGATACCAGTACCCGCTGTCGGCACTGAAGATTCTCATACGGTTCCGCGTGGCCTCGTCACCAAGCCAAGTATTGAGCCCGGCAGCCGAAAGCACAGATGGGACTTCTGTGAAGTTTACGGAGAAAGCGCCGAAGACGCTGCTTCCTCCACCGAAATACTTGGTTACGTACCCGGTTTCCCTGTCCATGCCAACAACAGGATCAGCGTCCTGCTGAACAAGCACAGAGAACTCATCCTCGCGGCAATCAGATGAATCACGAATGAATTTTTCAAGGGAATTGGAGTTTGTGACAACCAGAGAGGATTCTAAAATAAGAACCCTGCCCGAATCTACCGACAGCGACTCTCCAGGTGGGACCCAGTTTATGTCCGATGTGATTCTCCGGTCATCAATAAGAAGGTTTTTTAGAAGACCCGCATTGTCGGTAATTATATGAAACTGCTCAGCTCCGGCACGCTGACAATTTATTATAATTCTTTTGAGTTGAGGGACTTGCGCTATCGATTTGCTTGGGAATTTGGATAGATCCTCGCCATTTGTTCCTGTGCCAGAACAAAGTACAATAACGTCTTTCATGGCAGATTATTCAGAGGAGTCAACAACTCTCAGAAGATTTGGGGCACGGTATTCCTTTTTCAAGAATCTGTCAGCCTGTTTTCTCGCCCTGAAAAGATCTAGTGGACAGTCGACATCCATCCAGTAAAGTTCGCCTATATCGAGGGGCTTGATTTTATACCCCTTGCTTATAAGCCTGTGTATTGAGGAAATGTACCATTTGCCTTCGGCACCGGGATTCCTCATCTCTTCCTCAACCGCCCTTTTGAGCAGTTCAACACCCGTATCCCTGAACACTCTTATGCCGACTGATTCGGCGGAGGTCTCGGCGTTTGAGATCTCCTTGCTTATCTTCGTGATTCTGCTGTCGTTGACAACAACTTTCATGTCCTCCCTTTCATATCGAGATCTCTTTTTTATGGGAAGACAGATTTTCTCATCCCTGACTGCAAGCGCCTCGTCCAGAACACCTATCTCGTACACATCGTCTCCGTTCATGACCACTAAATCTTCGTCAAATTCGCTCCTGGCTATCCAGAGAGACACAAGGCTGTTTGTAGATTGATAAAATGGGTTGTAAAGGGTGTTGATTCTCATTCCCAGACCATCGTAATTCCTCAGGAAGTCCTCCACTCTCTCAAAACCAAAACCCACGACGATCACAACTTCGTTTATGCCGCAGTCCCTTATGAGGTTTATCTGGTGTTCAAGTATGGATATATTCCCAATATCAAGAAGACACTTGGGCTTGTCATGAGTGTAGGGATATAGTCTAGTTCCCCTACCCGCTGCAAGTATTATAGCTTTCATAAGTCAGATTTTTTAAATAGAAATCATACACCCGTGGAATCGAGAAAAGCAGACGATAACCCCGGTGAAAAACACGAGGAATAACGCCCTATTTCTTCAACATCCTCCGGGAGTTAATGTAACTATATGAGTTAGGTATGTCAAACAGGGCTTTAATCCGCAAGTCTTACGCGGGTTTTGGCTGAAACAAGGGGAAGTCACCCATCGGTCGCAAGTTTAAGACCGTTAATTCCAGATTTTATACTGATTATATTGTTCATCTCATCAACGTATATAAGCTTGGGTCTGTGTGTTTGGCTCTGTTCTTCATCATAGATTGCAAAATCCGCTATTATCAAGCAATCGCCTTTTCTCGCAAGATGCGCCGCCGCACCGTTTACACAAACTATGTTTGAACCTCTCGCGCCTTCAATCACGTAGGTTGAAAAACGGTGGCCATTGGTCAGATTGAAAATGTGAACCTCTTCATAGGGAAACAGATCCGCCGCGTCCATGAGATTTCTATCAAGCGTAAGACTCCCTTCATAATCCAACTCGGCGTCAGTTACCGTAACTCTGTGTAGTTTGGATTTAAGGAGTACTCTCTGCATTACCAACCTCTTAAAGCACAATATTATCGATAAGCCTGGTATCGTCCAGCCTCACGGCCAGCGCCACCAAGTCACCCTCCGCGGCTCTGTGCCGGAGCTCTAGGGTTTCAGGGTCTCTTATCTCAATATAATCAATATCATTAATTTGAGCCATACGCAATACCCTATCTGCCTCGGCAAGCAGAACTTTGCAGTCATCGCAACCGCTTTTGAACTTCTTTTCGATCTCCCGCAGGGCTTTGCTCACCGAAGCCGCCCTGATTCTCTGCTCCGCGCTGAGGTAAGCGTTTCTTGAACTCATGGCAAGTCCGTCAGGTTCCCGCACTATCGGCATTTCCACTATTTCGATGTCCATATCAAAATCCCGTACCATCTTCTGAACAATCTTAAGCTGCTGGTAATCCTTCCTTCCAAACACCGCAAAATCCGGACGGACAATGTTAAACAGCTTAAGCACAACCGTCGCTACCCCGTCAAAATGCCCCGGCCTGAAAGGACCGCAGAGGCAGTCCCCAAGGTTTCCCACAGAAACCGTGGTCTGAAAGCCGTCGGGATAAATATCGCTTATATCCGGATAAAACAGATAGTTAACGCCGCAGCGCGCGAGTTTTTCCACGTCGCCCTCGTAGTCCCTTTCGTAACGATCAAAATCCTCACCGGGTCCGAACTGCGTGGGGTTAACAAAAACACTTGCGACTGTCACGTCCGCCCTTCTAACCGATTCCTCCACGAGGGTAATATGCCCTGTGTGCAGGGCCCCCATAGTGGGAACAAAACCGAGTTTCTTGCCCGCTTTCCTGCAAGCATCGGAAATCCTTTTCATGTCGGAAGGGCAGTTGAGCACAGAAAGCGCCCCCGCACTATCCATAAGACTGCTCCTGTGAAGGAAAAGTCCCTTTTTTTACCTCTTTCACGTATTTTTTTGCTGAATCGGAGATTGTCTTTGCAACCTTCGCGTATTTCTTGACGAACTTGGGAAGTGGCTCCGGCGTCAGGCCGATCATATCGTTCACAACAAGCACCTGTCCGTCGCAATCCCCCCCGGACCCTATCCCGACTGTCGGTATTCCTAGACTCCCGGTAACATCTCTGGCCACCTCAGACAAAACGCTTTCGATAACCACCATGAAAGCGCCCGCCTGCTCACAGGACTTGGCGAGACCCAAAAGCGTTTCGCGCTCGCCCGGCAGACTTCCCTGTACCTTGTAACCACCCATTACGTGAACAGACTGCGGACAAAGCCCTATATGAGCAACAACGGGAATTCCGGCTTTCTGGATGCGGTACACGGTATCGACGTATGCATCATTTACCTCAAGCTTAACCGACTCAGCCCTCCCTTCCTTTAAAAGTCTTCCGGCGCTCTCTATAGCATCTTCGGGAGATTTCTGATAGGAAAGAAAGGGCATATCCGTGCACAGATGAGCCCGGTTCACGCCTCTTGAAACAATCTTCGTGTGATAAATCATTTCATCCAGCGTAACGGAAAGCGTATCTTCAAGGCCCTGAACCACATTGCCTAGAGAATCCCCAACCAGAACCACATCTACTCCCGCTGCGTCCACTATCGCGGCAATGGTAGCATCGTACGCCGTTATCATGGCGATTTTCTCGCCCTGCTCCTTCATCTTGCGAAAATCAGTTGTTCTCAGCTTCTTCATTATTCGACTCTATCCCTTTTTCGAAACCGCGGGGGGATCACTCAACGTATATTCTGGCTGAGTATCCCCGCTTCCTCAAAACTACGCGAAGCATCTCGGCGTCTTTCCTTTTCTTGAACCTGCCAACCCTTACCCTGTAATAAGTATTCCCCTCAAAGGCAAAAGATTCCACCCTTACATCCTCGTCCGTGACACGCGAGAGCTTTCTTTTGAGTTCATTGGCCCCCGCCTTGCTTCGAAAAGAGCCGGCCTGGACTGTGTAGAGGGAGACAAAAAGGCTTTCTGACCTTTCAGAGGGCGTCGACAGCACTTCTATTTTCACCTCCGCAACACCACTTCTAACAAGTCCGATGGATTTTGCGGCCGCGTATGAGAGATCTATCACCCTGCCCCCTATGTAAGGACCCCTGTCATTTATCCTGACCCTTACCTGCCTTCCGTTCTCGCGATTGGTAACACGTACGACGGTACCGAAAGGAAGCTCCTTGTGCGCCGCAGTATAGGCATTTCTATTGAATACTTCGCCACTTGCGGACCTCTTGCCATGCTCCTTGTCCCCATACCAGGAAGCCTTGCCGTACTGTACGGTATCCGTCGATCTGGGCCGCTGAAAATCCCGGCTTTCCCACCTCGGGGAACCTGAAGAAAAAGAGCAACCGACCGCAAAAAACACAATCAAGACAGCAAATCTGAGCCAGATCATAAGATTTTATTTTACCATAACGGGCCCCCTCGCAGACACCGACATGCTGGAAATACCCGTTCTACCGCCCGCAGTCTTGAGATTATAAGCGGTTATAATAAAATAGTGCCACAAAAAAAGGCAGACACGATGAACCGGCCGGATTATAATTTTTCCCTGATACACAGACTTCCCCCTTACGTACTAGGCGTAGTCAACGAACTTAAACACAAAGCGCGCGCCAGAGGAGAGGATATAATCGACCTCGGCATGGGAAATCCTGATCAGGCAACGCCGGACCACATAGTGGAGAAACTGCGCGAGGCAGTAAGTGAACCCAGAAACCACAGATACTCCGCTTCCGCCGGATTGCCCAAACTTCGTCTGGCCATAACCGACTGGTACAGAAGAAAATACGATGTTGACCTTGACCCGGATTCCGAAGCCGTCGTCACGATAGGATCAAAAGAAGGCATATCGCATTTAATGGTCTCCATACTCTCCCCAGGAGATATGGCGATAGTTCCAAACCCTTCCTACCCGATACACAGCTACTCCGTAATCATAGCAAGAGGAGACACTCATAGTTGTCCCATGGGGAAAAAAGAAGACTTGATACAGTCAATAGAAAAAGCGATAAAGGAAGTGTGGCCAAAACCCAAAGTGCTTATTCTTTCATTCCCCAACAACCCGACAACGCAAGTCATGGACCTTGATTTCTTCGAGAAAATCTGTGATCTGGCACAGGAAACGGGTCTTATAGTAGTGCATGATCTGGTTTACGCAGAACTGTGTTATGACGGATACAAGGCCCCGAGCATAATGCAGGTAAAGGGAGCAAAAGACGTTGCGGTGGAGTTCTATTCACTTTCCAAAACCTACAGCATGCCCGGCTGGAGGGTCGGCTTCATGGTGGGAAATCCAGAAATCGTTTCCGCGCTCAAAAGGATAAAAAGTTACCTTGACTACGGAATATTCCAGCCGATCCAGATAGCCGCAATTACCGCTCTCAACGGACCTCAGGAACCTGTAGAGCGCATAAGGGAAACCTACAGGTCCAGAAGAGACAAGCTGATCGAATCATTCGCAAGGGCCGGGTGGGAAATCCCGAAACCGAAAGCCACTATGTTCGTATGGGCACAGATACCTGAAGAGTTTGCGGAAATGGGGTCGCTTGAATTCTCGAAACTTCTTATAGAGAAATCAAAAGTTGCCGTATCCCCCGGAGTGGGATTCGGAAACTACGGAGAAGGATTCGTAAGACTTGCGCTTGTTGAGAACGAAAATAGAATAACCCAAGCGGCAAGGGGAGTTAGGAAGCTTCTTCAGGGCGCCCACGGCTACTAAAAAGCCTGCCCTATGCTTATAAAAATCTTGAATCTGTCATCTCTTTCCTCATCCTCGGGGTTCAGAAGGTAGCCGAAATCCGCCCTGATCGGCCCGATAATCGTATGGTATCTCAACCCGGCACCGGCCGCGTACTTCAGGTTGGAAGCACTGAAACCGAAACTCTTTGAATAAACATTTCCGTAATCGAAGAAAATTACCGCTCCAAGCTTGTTAAAAAGCCCGAAGCGGGCTTCAGCGTTACCAATGATCATAGAGTTGCCCCCAAGAGGATCCCGATCCGAATTAAGCGGACTCAGGTGCTGAAATGAATAACCTCTCATGCTTGCACTGCCTCCGGCAAAGAATCTTTTGAAGATCGGTACGTCAAGCGGGTCAGTCCCCCCAAGTGTGCTTATATTTCCAATCGTCGCCCTTTTTCCCAGAACGATCCCGGAAACACTCTTGTAGTATCTTAACTCGGCCAGAAACTTCAGGTAATCGGTGCGGGCGGAGCTAGTGGTCTGAATCGGTCTTTCCATGAAGAAGAACAGCCGCATTCCACTGGTAGGATTTATAAGGCTGTCGGTCAGATCATACTCAACTCCCAGATCGACAACCGTCAGGAAAACGCTGTCGCGGGCACTTTCAATCGGCGTTCTTACCACCTGAGATGCTATATCCGCGTATAAGACGTTCAGGGAACTGAAAAGCGTGAGATAATCAAAAAACTCCTTGGACAAAGTACTGTTGAAATCGAAACTCAAGCCCCTATAGCCCGGGAAATCATCCCTTCTCACGTCAAGCAAAAAAGCAAGACTGGAATTTCTGCCGACTAAGTGAGGCTGATCAAGTCTGGCCAGCAAACCCCGTGTCAGGGATGAATAACTGGAAGTAACCTGCAGGGTCCTTCCGCCGTCGAGAAAATTCCTCTGACTCCAAGATAGCTGCGCCCTTAGATTGTCCTCCGTGGCGTATCCAACTCCAAGCCTTATCGTTCCGAGTTTCCTCTCAGTAACGCTGTATATAGTCCGAACCTCGAAGTTCCGCTCGTCGTATTCAGTATCCACTATAACGGAATTGAAAAGTCCGGTTTCAAAAATGTTCGCCCGTGATTTCTGAGTCTCTTTGAGAGAAAACAGGTCCCCTTGCTCGTACTCTATCTCCCGCTCGAGAAGTCTGGTGGCAATATCGGAATTTCCTCTGAACATCACGTCGCCGAAATAATATTCCTGGCCCGGATCGATGGTGAATTCAACATTAACCTCCCTGCTCCTCAGGCTCACAATCGCTTCGGATTTTACATCCGCCAGAGGATAACCCCTATCGGAAAACAACTCCGTGATAAGAACTTTTGACCTCTGGTAGCTTATCTGGGAAAAAGGTTTCCCCTCTTCCAAGAGGATTACCTCGGCTACATCGGAGACGTAATCATCCGGGTGGTTACCAAGAACTGCTACGTTCAAAGTCTTCACTATTACGGGATCCCCTTGCTCCACCCTTATTTCTATATCCACTTTTCGGTCCCCATCCCGGAAATCCAAGGTATGGGTTACTGTGGAACCGTAATAACCATGTTCCCTGAGAACCTGCTCTATTCTTTTTATATCGTCCTCAAGGAACTGCTCGTTGAATTCCGGACGTTTTCTCCAGGGTCTCCTTGAGGGAAAAGGAGTTATCATGGAGTCCTTTATTCTCTCGAGTTCTATGTCTTTTAACCCCTTTATCTTGATCCCGGAGATAAAAACCGTTTCGTCCTTCTCCGTTTCCTCGGCGCTAACATCCGAAGCTAAGGGAAAAACCACAAGAAGAAAAAAAAGTCCCGAAAGTAAAAAAGCGACGCTTTGAGGTATGTAAAGGAATTCGCGCGGGAAGTTGCTGCTATGGTTGCGGTCAGAAAAAGAAGATATAGGGCTATCCATTTCCATATAATGTTAACAAGGACAAACCGACTTTAACAAGAACAAACCGAAAAAACCGACGGGTTAGAAACAGACGTAGACACTTAACTGTATAAGGGTCAACGATAACCGGCTGTGCGCGTAAAACCACATGCAGAACGATTCCGGACCAAGAGACAATTGACAAAATTGCCGGGCCCACACCGCCTAAGAAACAACAATTCGCATGTATAGCGGCAAAGAACAAGACCGCTTATACATAATAATACGACAATATGATATTATTTTTACCGAGGTCGTTTAACCATGGAACTTTTGCTGCTCATTCTATTTGTTCTGGTCGGATTTTTCGCCGGTACATATATACTGGGAACCTTCTTCTCCCTAGTTTTCATGCAGTTGCCGGAGGTTTTCAGATCAAGGGCCAGCGGGAGTTCTGAAGTGCCGGTACAGAGGCTTGCGCATCTAATTTTGGAAACCATAGGGTGGTTCCTGCTGCTTCTCTCGCTTATATTCCTAGTAAACAAGTACCTTGCCGGCTATCAGAAGCTTTTTCTCTGCGGCATATACGTAGCCTTGGCTTTCCACATAGGAACACTTCTGAATCTTTACGGAAGACCTTCGTAAAGCGCAAAGAGAAAATAAGGGAACCGTTTCGCTTTCTCGTGCTGCGTCAGTATAGACACGCTCTCAAGTTCAGCTAATCCGGGTTTTTTACTTGCGGCAGGTCGCAAGACCCAAGGGAAAAACCATTGTTTTTGCGGGTTAGCGCTTTTTCTGCGCTGAAAAGTTACTATCAATAAACATCTGCCTAGCAGGATCTCCTGGGTCCTCCCTGCGTTTGCGGCGCAGGTCCTTCGCCGTCTTTTTTTCCAGAACAGGTTTATGAATATATTCAATTTCTATTGTTCTTTTCTTAGAGTTCACGTTTGCAAGTACTACTGTGTCCGAAAAATCCCACGACAGAACCTCGTAAGAGAACATTTTCTCCCGCTCGAAAGCATCGCCGAGATCATTAGCGAGATCATCGACAAGTTCGCTTTTTGCGAACGCAAAACGGGTCTCATCTTCAAAACTGAATAAGATGGAACTTGACATAAGATTGTCTTTATAAAATTCAAGCCGAGTTTCATGGTCGGGCGGCGGGTCAAGAGTAACTCCGGACAAGGAACCGTCCAGAACGACTTTTCGCAGATCGTTTGAGTACTCGCGATCAGAAATAACCTTGAGTTTGGAAGATTCGATCAGATTAAGTGCGTCTTTTTTAGAAATCCCGAATTCAAAACCGTGAGGAATCCTGAGATTCACCTGGCTTCCCTCAAGAGGAAAGGGGAAGAGGAAGCAAACTGAAAAAACAAGCGTCAGCCAAATTCTTGCGCAATGCATTAAGGTTTTCCCGTGATATAAATCGCTTAAACCCGTGGTATACTTTGGGACCTGTGATTTTAACTGTTTTATACAAGCTTGTTAAACGCAACGCGGTGAAACTTTAATGGAAACGATCATAGGAGTAATCGGAGCGGCTAACGCAAGTGAAAAGGAAAAAAGAACTTCGGAAGAGGTCGGAGTTCTTATTGCCAAAGGGGATTGTTTCCTGCTTTGCGGCGGAATGGGAGGAGTTATGGAAGCCGCGTGCCGAGGAGCGAAATCAGCCGGAGGCACCACAATCGGGATTCTCCCCGGCCCCGAAGCCTCCTTGGCCAACAGATTCATCGACATACCGATAGTTACGGGGATGGGTGAAGCAAGAAACGTGATAGTAGCGAAGTCAAGCCATTCTATAATCGCCATTGGAGGCAGTTTCGGCACCCTGTCGGAGATATCGTTCGCACTTAAGTCCGGAATTCCCGTCATCGGGCTTGACACCTGGGATGTCTCTGAGGAAATTATCAAATGCGAAACCCCGGAAGAAGCAGTGAGAACAGCCTTTGAGCTATCCTCCCTCAGGAAAAGGGCCTGATGAAAACCTCCCCGAACAAGCAAAAAGAAATGGCACTGGAAGAGATAGAAAGTTACATAAGACGCGTTCCCGATTTCCCGAGCAAGGGAATACTCTTCTACGATATAACCACGCTGGTTAAAAACGCCGCAGCTTTTCAAAAATCCGTTGACATGATGGCGGAAATGCTTTCCGGCAAGGAGGTAACCTCGTTTGTCGCGCCCGAGAGTCGAGGTTTTATCTTCGCTTCCGCCTTATCCTATAAGATTGGAAAAGAATTGATCCTGGTAAGGAAGCCCGGCAAGTTGCCGAGCGACACCGCAAGCGTTTCATATGACCTTGAGTATGGAAAAGACGTTCTGGAAATTCATAAAGACGCGATAAACGGTAAAAGCAGCGTAGTAATCGTCGATGATCTTCTGGCCACGGGGGGAACGGCGCGTAGTACCGGGCGCCTAGTGGAAGAACTGGGCGGAAGCGTCGCCGGCTACCTCTTTCTTTTAGAACTCACGGGACTCAAAGGGGCCGAGGCTCTTTCCCCCCACCCGGTCTGGTCCCTACTTAAAATGCCGGGGTAAAAATTGAAAAAGATAGAAGTTAAAGTCAGGTCAAACGAAGATAATTCCTATGAAATCCTGATCGGCCAAGGTCTTCTGAGCCAGATTGCCGGCGATCTGGTCGAGGCATCCATAGCTCATTCCCATGCCTTGGTAACCGATTCAAACGTGGCGGATCTCTACGGGGCGAAACTTCTGAGCGATCTTGAGGAAGCACTCCCGGAAGTCAGTATGATTGTTTTTCCGGCGGGAGAGCAAAGCAAAACCAGAGAAATCAAGTCCTTCATAGAAGACAGGATGCTCGAATCGGGATTCGGCAGGGATTCTTCGGTAATAGCACTCGGCGGCGGGGTCGTGGGAGATACAGCAGGATTCGTGGCCGCCACTTACATGAGAGGAGTCCCCTGCGTTCAGGTGCCGACAAGCCTGGTTGCCTGCGTTGACAGTTCGGTGGGAGGAAAAACTGCTGTAGACACTCCTCACGGGAAAAATCTCATCGGTTCCTTCTATCAACCATGGCGGGTGTATGTGGACACAGACACGCTTAAAACCCTCGAACCGAAGCAACTCGCGGAGGGACTCGCCGAAATAATTAAATACGGTGTAATAAGGAGTGAGGATTTCTTCCAGTACCTAGAAGCAAATATAGAGAAAATCTACGAATTCGACGACGCTACGCTGCTCGAGGTGATAGAGACAAGTTGTAGGATCAAGGCGGAAGTGGTCGAGAAGGATGAAAAGGAACAGAACCTGCGGAAAATCCTTAATTTCGGACACACGGTAGGCCACGCAATCGAGCAGCTATCTGACTATACAATCTCCCACGGAGAAGCGATTTCCGCGGGAATGGTAATTGAGGGGAAGATAGCTCTGGGTGAGACAGGATGGAGCGAAAAAGAGCAGGACAGGCTCACTCTTCTTCTGGAGAGGGCGGGACTTCCTACTGAGCCTCCACGCGGGGTAAACGTCGGGAAAATAATCGACGTCATGAAGATCGACAAGAAAGCCAGAAAAGGCAAGATAGAAATGTCGCTTCCCGAGTGCATAGGCAAGATGAAAGAACATGAGGGAGATTACGGAATAAAGGTCGGGGAGCAGGCCATAACTTCCGCTTTTAGATCCTGACACGGAAAATGAAGTTAACCGACCCCGCGGTGGACATCTCTTTGTTTTCGCTTCCCATTGGCAAAAAAGACATCTTCTGCGACGAAAAACCCCTAATACTTGAGATTGGCTTTGGAGAAGGAGAATTTCTCATAAACGCAGCGCAGTGCGACGGAAGCAAAAACTACCTCGGTATCGAGATCAAGAGAGGAAGATTTCGAAAAGCGGTGCGTGTTGCGGAAAAGCTCTCCCTGAAAAACTTAAAATTCCTCCACGTCGAGGCTGAGATCGCACTCAGACAGGTCTTCAGAGAAAGAATGTTTGATCTTGTCTTGGTGAACTTCCCCGACCCTTGGCCGAAGAAAAAACATTCAAAACACAGAATGTTCAACCGGGAATTTATAAGCTGTCTGGCAAAAGTGCTTACGAGAAGCGGGAGGACCGTAATAAAGACCGATCAGTTGAGCTACATTGAGCAGATAGTGTCCGAATTCAAAAGAAGTCGCTTGTTCCGTCCCGTGCACCCTCCACCCGGCTTCGTCGAGGCTCGAAGAGGAGAAACAGAAACGAAATTCGAAAAACATTTCAGGGAAGCCTCGCAAAAAATATTCAGTGCCGTTTTTCTAAATCTTCCCTAGCAAACAAGCTCAACACATCGATATATAAAGACATTATAATTGACATTAAGAATGTTCTATGTATTAAGTTTGTCCGTTCCGCACAAAACATGGAGGTTTTTTAAATGATAGTAGTAATGAAGCAAAAGGCGACCAAGGAAGAAATAGACAAGGTCAAATCCGTTATAAAGGAACTTGGATATTCGCCGCATCCGATCGAAGGAATTCTCAGGACTGTCATCGGAGTGGTCGGAGACGAAAGAGGAAAGCCGCATGAACTCGACATCCTCAAACAGCTACAGGGAGTCGAAAAGGTCGTTCCCGTGCTTCAGCCCTACAAGCTAACAAGCAGGGAAGTGAACGATGAAACCTCCGTTTTCAATGTGGAAGGCGTTGCAGTAGGGGACAGGAATATCCCCATAATCGCAGGACCGTGCTCGGTTGAAAGCGAAGAACAGATAATGACAATTGCGGCTTCAATAAAAGATTCAGGGGCGTCAATGCTAAGAGGCGGCGCGTTTAAGCCCAGAACTTCCCCCTATTCTTTCCAAGGTCTTGGAAAAGAGGGACTGGAACTTCTCATCAAGGCAAAAGAAGTGACCGGACTGCCCATAGTAACCGAAATAATGAGCCCGGATGATCTTGAACTGGTCGAGGAATACGCGGATGTGCTTCAGATCGGAGCGAGAAATTCCCAAAACTACTCGCTTTTAAGACATGTCGGCAAATCAAAGAAGGCCGTCCTGCTAAAACGGGGGATGTCAACAACCATAAACGAGTTTCTCATGTGCGCAGAATATATACTGTCGGAGGGCAACAGTAACGTAATGCTCTGCGAACGCGGCATAAGGACCTTTGAGACTGCGACCAGAAATACTTTTGACCTGAACGCTATCCCGGTACTCAAGGAAAAGACTCACCTGCCTGTTTTCGCCGACCCTAGCCATGGAACCGGCTACTGGCAGTACGTAATTCCCGTAACTTTAGCTTCAATAGCCGCCGGAGCGGACGGAGTAATTGTCGAGGTTCATAACAACCCAGAGATCGCCGTTAGTGACGGAGCTCAGTCGCTTAAACCGAAAACATTCAAAAACCTGATGGAAAAAGCTGCCCCCGTTGCCGAAGCCATTGGAAGAAGCATTTAGAGATTTCTCGGATCTCAGAAGGAAATCAAGACTTTTCTTCCACTGAGAGTCAGTTTCCCCTCGCAGAAAAGCCTTATGGCTTCAGGCAGTATCCTGTATTCCTCAGCGTGGACTTTCTCAAGCAGAGTCTCTTCCGTATCTTCCTCCGTAACCGGAACAACGGCCTGAAGAATAATGGGACCCGCATCAACTTCCTCTCTCACGAAGTGGACAGTACAACCCGTCTGTTTCACTCCGTAGTCAAGTGCCTGTCTTACTGAATTTGTTCCCGGAAAAGAAGGAAGCAAGGAAGGATGAATGTTGATGATACGGTTCGCGAAACGGCCTAAGAAATAAGGAGTAAGTATCCTCATAAACCCGGCAAGTACGACAAGGCCTATGTCATATCTGTCGATTTTCGCGACTACCTGTCTTTCGAACTCTTCCCTTGATTCAAAATCCCTGCTGTTTACGAGTTCCACGGGAATACCGTGTTTCCTAGCCCTCTCAATCGCCATGACTCCAGGAGTATCACAGACAACCACGGCTATATTTGCGGATTCTATGCCGGAATCTATCACCGCCTGAAGGTTTGTTCCGCTTCCGGAAACAAACACGGCAACGTTGGTCTTTGACATCGCAGGCACCGGAAACTTGAGAAAACAAGGGAAGAAAGAAAAAGGGCAGCCACCTACTTTCCCACTCCTGAAAGGAGCAGTATCATCGGCCTATAAGGACTTAACTTCCGGGTTCGGGATGGGACCGGGTGCTTCCCCTTCAGCATAGCCACCCTAGAAAAAAGAAATTACCACTGAAAAAAATAATGTCAAGCTAGAATATCAGTCAGTATTAAAACCCCGTATTGGAAGAGCTCTTCCGAACCTTTTGAGCTTCTTAATGGCCTTTACCTCGATCTGCCTTATTCTCTCGCGGGTAACGTTCAATTTTTTCCCTATTTCTTCAAGGGTGTATTCCTTGTCCTCATCTATACCAAAACGCATTTTAACAACTCCTTCCTCCCCGTTACTGAGGTTGGTGCAGAGCGCATTGCGCATGATCCGGTTCAATTCTTTGGTTTCGAGCATGTCAAGCGGAGAAGTGGAAGCCGGATCCGATATAATATCCATCAGCCTGCAGTCGTCCTCGCCAATCGGGGACTCCAGAGAAATCGGGTCACGCGACACCTTCATGATCTTCAAGACCTTATCAAGAGGTATGTCCATTGCCTCGGCTATCTCTTCCGGTCTGGGTTCCCTCCCTAATTTCTGCATCAGGGATCTAGAGATCTTGTTCAGCCTGTTTATATTTTCGGTCATGTGAACGGGAATCCTTATAAGGCTTCCCTGATCGGCTATTGCACGCGTAATTGCTTGCTTTATCCACCATGTGGCGCAGGTTGAAAATTTGTATCCCATTCCATGTTCGAACTTTTCAACCGCTTTCATCAACCCCATATTGCCTTCTTGAACCAGGTCGAGAAACGGCAATCCTCTGTTAACGTATTTTCTCGCTATACTGACTACAAGTCTAAGGTTGCACTCGATAAGTGTTTTTCTGGCTTTCTTAGTAGCCTTCTTTGCTCTTTCAAACCTTCTAAGCACCTTTTTAAGAGAAGCGATTTCCTCCTCGGAATATTCAGATTTCGAACCATTGCCAATCGAATCGTCTGAACCATCCATCATGCAGTCACAATCCCCGCCCTCAATCCTGTCCACATATTCGACGGCCAGGTTGTATATCCTGTTGGCCTGCGTAGAGGAAAAATCGATTTCGTCAAGAAGTTCTACGGTCCGTTCGTTATTCTTTCTGATTTGTTTAGAGATCTTGGCTCTTTCGGTATCTGAAAGAGTTGAAGTATCAAGTTTTCTTCTCAGTTCTTCGGTCTCAGCAAAAAGTTCTCTGATTGGAAGAAAGTTCCTCGCGGAATTTCTATATGTTTCGCCGTCAGCGGGGGATTCTACGTCCTCGCCTTGGTAGCCCGCACCGAGCGCTCCTTCTTTTATCTCTTCTTCGAGCTTGAGAACCTTTTTCATCATGAAGGGGTTCTCTATTATCATTCTTGCGATTATTTTTTTGCCTTTTTCAATCTGTCTTGCTATCTCAACCTCTTCCTCCTTGGAAAGGAGGGAGTGCTGCGCAATAGCGAGAATGTACGATCTTATAGGGTCTTGATCGGAATCATTGCTCTTTACGTGTTTGAGCTTGTCTTCCGCTCGAGAATCAGACGGGGCATTTTGAAAACTCTGTGTGGACTCAGAGAATTCCCCTTTGTCCTGCCCGTCGATTTCGCTCCTCAACCCGTTAGTCTCGTCGGTTGGATTCAACTTGCAGTTCCTCTTATGGTCTTTTCCATACTCACCAGATCCCTGTATTGCTCAACAAGTTTTCTTTCAAGGGTTTTATCCGAAGAATCACGCTGCTTGCGGATTCTCTCTATTACTTCATTACGCTTAAAAGCTATATTCCTCAGTTCAAGCTCCTTCACGCAATCATTTAGTATTTTCTCCGAAGTCGTGTCGTCTATCAAATCATCCGAAGAAAAAACTAACTCGCTTAGCAGTTGCTGCATCTCGATTTTCTCAAAAGAACTCATCAGGGAAGAAACTTCGGTAAACTCCCCTTCACCCACACGGTTGAGAATAACCTTTAAATCGCCATTTTCAAAATGCCTGCCAACATTCTCAATCTTTTCGGCGCTCATCAGGTGGGGGAATTTAAGCAGTATCCTCACAATTTCTCTCTCGTGAATGCTTTTTTCCGGAATCAAGGTCCTCGGTGCAAGCGACCCGCGGTTTCTTCCCGGATTCGAGGTTTTTACCAGAGAGAGAAACTCAGACTCCCTTATCCCGAAAAGCCCCGTTACCTTGGAAACAGCTTCAGCCCTGCGGACCGGATCCTTTATTTTTGAAACCAGGTCCACAAGAAATTTTATCGACTCTCCGGAAGACATTTTCTTTTCCCTGTACCTTGCGAAAGTGTCGTCAATAATAAAATCTGAGACATCAACGGCGGCCGCGATCAGCTCGGCGAGACTCTCGGGTCCGTGCTCCTCCAGATAATCATCGGGATCAAGGCCATCGGGAATACGGCAAATACTTGAAGAAATCCCCTGCTCAAGAAGAATCTCTCCGGCCCGGACGGCGGAACGTATCCCAGCGGTATCACCGTCGTAGACAATCACCACCTCCTCACAAAAACGTCGCAGAGATCTGGCGTGCTCATTCGTAAAGGCAGTTCCCAATGTGGCAACCACGTTGCGTATTCCATTTGCGTAGAGCTTTATGAAGTCCATGTAGCCTTCAACCAAAACGGCTTTCCGTTCTCTTCCGATTTCACTTTTCGAGTGGTAAAGTCCGTAAAGAACGCTTCTTTTGTCGAAAACAGGGGATTCAGGGGAATTCATGTATTTCGGCTGTTTGGATTCGTCTTCGCTCAGAGTTCTGCCGCCGAAACCGCAAATTCGTCCTGTTATCTCGTTTATGGGAAAAATAATTCTGTTTCGAAACCGATCATAGTGACCACTTCCGCTTTCCCTCGCAACGACAAGACCAAGCTCTTCGAGTTCTTTGACGCCGATATTCTTTGCCGAAGCAAACTTTACAAGGGCTTCCCAACCGTCGGGAACGAAGCCGAGTTCGAATTCCTTGATTACCTGCGAGGTGATTCCCCTCGATTCGAGATACTTCCTGGCTTGGACGGATTTTTTCCCTGAGCCGAGGAGATTTTTGTGGTAAAACGAACAGACAAGAGAATTTATCTCAAAAAACCTCGCCGAAGTGGCCTCTTTTTTCTTCTCCCTTTTGGTGAGCGGACGCGGAGCCGGGAGCCTGACCCCGGCTTTGCGCGCAAGCTCCTTGAGGGCTTCGGGGAAACCTATATTGCTGTATCTCATCAGGAAGCCGAATACATCTCCTCCGGCTCCGCAGCTGAAGCAATGGAAAAAACCCTTCTCATCATTTACGTGCATGGAAGGGTTGTTGTCGTCGTGGAACGGGCAGAGCCCGATATGGTTCTTTCCAGATTTTTTAAGGGAAACAAAGCCCTGTATGACGTCTACTATGCTGAGCTTTGCCTTTATATCCGCTATCGCTGATGTGGAAGAATGGTTCTTCATTCAAAGCGACTTAATCGGGGGGGCTTTCAGAAATAACTTCCGGTGAAAACCGCCAAACTGAGACGGTTTATCTTCTTTTCCTGCTCGAACTGCGTTTTTTGGCGGCAAACAGCTTCTTTTTTTTCTTCTCGCTCGGTTTTTCGTAGTATTCTCTCTTCCTTACTTCAGAAAGAACCCCACCCTTCTCAACCTGTTTCTTAAACCTTTTTAAAGCGCTGTCAATACTTTCGCTGCTACCTACTGTTATTCCTGGCAAAAAATCAAAACCTCCATCCTCATGGGGGTGAAAATCCTAAAGGATAAAAAAAAAGTTGTCAAATCACCCGCCGGCCGTTCTTTCCCGCCGACTACTTCGATTGTTTTTCCAGAAGCGGGAATTTTCCAACCATCTCACGGTTCTTCCTTACCTCTTCCTCGATTCTGCGGGCGTTTCCTTTCTCGAATTCATGGTCGTAGGGTTCCTGGGAAACCCTCTGCTCTTCCAGCCTGCTGTTCCAGGAATCCCGCCTGTTTCTGATTTCATCCACAAGTCCCATGACAATCCTCTTTCAGGTGATTTCTCCGCAACCGCTTCAGTTCAAAGCGGCCGCCGATATTTTTATAAATTCAACCTTTTTCTCAATCTTGGGCATATACTCCACAAGAGCATCTATTGTCTGCGGGTAAGGATGGCCTATACCTACCGCTATACCTTTCTTCTCAGCAATCCTTACCAAGCGGTCAAGCTGCTCCATAGTATACTCCTTGCCCCGCTCGCTCTGGTCAATAAAAACATCCCTTTTAAGCACCTTTACTCCAAGCCGCCTCGCTACGCTGTATCCGCGGGAATTGGGGGTCGTAAGGCTGTCAACAAAGTAAAGATCCCTAGCCTTCAGTTCCCGCATTATTGTTTTTACCGGCTCTTCATTCTCCATGAACTTGGAGCCCATATGGTTGTTGACTCCGACTATGTTGGGGACAGCCATGATGTTTCTTCTTAGCTCCTCCCTCATCTGGTCCATCGAGAAGCCGAGCAGTAAAACTCCTTCCCCAGCGTCATCGGCCGTATAGCCGGAGGCATACTTGGGTTCCATGGGGAGGTGGAGAATCACATCCTTTCCCCCGCGGTAAGCGGCGCGCGCAGCGTACAGGGAATGGGGAAGATGCGGAAGCACGGCTAAGTTAAGCGGTTGTTTGATCCTGAGTATTCTGTCAATGGACTCCTTGTCATAGCCCAAGTCGTCTATTATGAGGACAACTCCCGGACGCCGGGGCTCTTTCTCCGCAATCTTATCCGTCGCAGTAGGCGTAGCCTCCCGGGGTGACCATCCGTCAAAAAATCTTTCGATATGCTTGAGGCCGAAAATCGAAAAGGCGAAAAAGAAAACCAGGACCAGAACTGCGTGGGTAAGCCTTGTCGTGCGTTTTTTATCGCCGGTTTTTGCCGTAGACTGTCTTTTTCTCGTTCGCTTCTTCTGACTCAAGCTCCTATCTCCTCACATGTGCTTTACAGTTTCCAACGCCCTTGCAAGCTGCGGGTCCGAGGGGGCATCCTTGTCGCCGCTTTCAACAAAAATATCAGGCTCTATGCCCTTTTCATCTATCAGGATCCCCTTGGGGGTAAAAAGCCTCGCCGTGGTTATCTTCACTCCCGTTTCCCCCGAAAGTTCTATTACGGACTGAACTGAACCCTTGCCGAATGTTCTCGTACCGACTATCTTCGCCCTGCCGCTGTCTTTAAGCGCTCCGGCAAGAACTTCGGAAGCACTCGCACTCCCCCGGTTTACGATTACGGCAACGTGATTGGTCGATATATCCATCCCATCCCTGGCAAAATATTCTTTCGAAGTCAGTTCAGATCTTCCCTTCACGTTCAGGATAAGCCCTTTATCCAGGAACATGTCGCTAAGCGCAAGCGCCTGTTCAAGCAATCCTCCGGGGTTGTTCCTGAGGTCAAGCACAAGTCCTCCGAGCTTCGCACCGTTTTCCTCCTCAAGCCCCTTGTAAGAACTGAGAAACTCATCCGCAGAATCCCTGTGGAACTGCGATAGCTTTATATAACCTATATCTTTTTCGATCAACCTGGACTCGACACTTCTAAGTTTCACTATCCGTCTTGTGATGGCGAACTTATGGGTTTCCTCGGTTCCATCCCTTCTGACAACGATATCAACTTTAGTTCCTTCTCTGCCCCTTATGCGGTCCAGAGCGTCAACTATGTTGGTCTTCTCGGTACTTTCTCCATCTATGGAGATGATCACGTCTCCCGATTTCACGCCGGCTTCCTGCGCAGGACTTCCTTCAATCGGAGATATCACGGTCAAAAACCCATCGCGCACCGTAATCTCGATTCCTATGCCCTCAAATTCCCCCATAGTTCCTATCTCAAGGTTTCTCAAGCCCTCGGATGAAAGGTAAACCGAGTAGGGATCAAGGGAATCGAACATGCCTTTTATGGCGCTTTGGGTCAGCTGCTCGGAGGAAACCTCTTCCACATAGTTTTTCTCTATAAGGTTCAGGGCCTTTGCGAAGTCGGAGAGGCCTCTATATGTATCTTCTTTTGCGAGAAGTGGGGTTGAAAAAAGAGAAGCCGGAATTAACGCGTATACTATGAAAAAAAAGCGGAGCTTTGTCATTGCGACCTACGTTTTCTGTAGTTTACCTGAAAGGAATTTTTTTTGGACTAAGCAAGTAAAGCAGGATTTCCGGCCTTGATGAAAAAAGGGAAATAAGATAGGTTTACGGTAGATCGGTTTACTTATATGTCCACACTTTTTACTGGAATAATATCAGGATTTGTCAAAAGCTGCGTTTCCGACCTTCCCGAAGCATCCCGGGAGTGGGTTCCGCTGAAAAGAGCCCTTTTCTACCTAGGGGCACTTCTCATATACCCGGTCGCCCTGATCGTGGCCATGGTGGTAATTGCTACGGTCGTTCTGATCGCATATCCCGTTTCTTACATCTATCGGGCGGCGAGCTGAAGCGACGGTTGTCAGCGAAGCTCTCAAACAATGTCTCGTAATGCAGAAAAACCATAACATTTCCACACCGGGTCCTACCCCCAGACACGTTGTCATAATAATGGACGGCAACGGAAGATGGGCAAAGCGAAAGAATCTCGACAGGATGATCGGTCACAGGGAAGGAATAAAATCTGCAAGATCGGTGGTCCGTGCCGCGCGGGAGATCGGGATAGAATATTTAACTCTTTACGCATTCTCCGCCCAGAACTGGAAGAGGCCAGGGGAAGAGGTTCTCGCCCTAATGGATCTTTTAAGGCAGTACCTCTCAAATGAAGGCGAGAAGCTGCTTGCGCAGAACACCAGGCTAAACGCGATCGGAAATCTCTCTAACCTCCCCAAAGACATACGTGAGCTTCTCGGGCGCGTGATGAAAATGACGGAGAAATGCGACTCCCTGACGATAACCCTGGCTCTTAGCTACGGGGGCAGGGAGGAGATAATCAACGCCGTGAACAGCATAATCGAGGAGAGAAAGAAAAAACCGATTTCCGAGAAGGACTTTCAGGAATATCTCTATACCTCCGGCCTGCCTGAACCGGATCTGCTCATAAGAACCGGGGGAGAAATGAGACTTTCGAACTTTCTGCTATGGCAACTGGCCTATGCCGAAATATATGTCACGAAGACACTCTGGCCGAACTTCAGAAGAAGGCATCTGCTAAAAGCCATCGCCAATTACCGTAACAGGGAAAGAAGGTTCGGACTGACGGGAGAGCAGATACGGGAGAAAGGGCGCTAGATTGAAGAAAATCTCCATACTCGGATCAACCGGCTCGATCGGGTCGCAGACCCTTGAAATAGTACGAAGATTTCCCGAAAGGTTCGAGGTAACGGGCCTTTGCGCGGGAAAAAACATTGATCTCCTTGCAGAACAGATAACGGAATTCGCCCCGAAGATAGTATCGGTTACCCGAAAGGACGACTCGGAACGACTCAGGGAAATCGCCGGTCCGAAAACACAGATATATTACGGAGACGAGGGAAATATCGCAGTTGCTACGGAAGGCGATTGCGATCTGGTTATATCCTCCATGGTAGGTTTCCCAGGGCTTTTGCCTACACTGTCCGCAATACGGGCCGGAAGAAACGTTGGGATAGCAAACAAAGAATCTCTTGTGGTCGCAGGAGGACTTCTTATTTCCGAGGCAAAAAACCAGGACGTTACCCTCCTCCCCGTGGACAGCGAACATAGCGCCGTTTTCCAGACGCTTCTTGAAAAGGACCGCGAATTCCTTAAACGGATCATTATAACGGCATCGGGTGGGCCGTTTCGCAAAACACCGAAAAAAGACCTGGAAAAGGTTACGGTCGCCGACGCTCTCTGCCACCCCACATGGAAAATGGGAGAGAAAATAACCATAGATTCGGCGACGCTAATGAACAAGGGGTTTGAAATCATAGAGGCGAGGTGGTTTTTTGACATGCCTGCCGAAAAAATATCAATTTGGGTACACCCCCAGAGCATCGTGCATTCAATCCTTGAATATGTTGACGGCTCGTTCATAACCCATCTTTCCGCCTCCGACATGAAAATACCGATAGCCCAAGCACTCTCCTATCCCGAGAGACTCGATCTCGGGCGCCCCGACGCCTCGCCGGACGATCTCTCGGACATCACGTTTGAGAAGCTAGACACAGATAAATTCGAGGCTCCCGCGATCGCAATTGAATGTCTCAGAATGGGCGGTACTTATCCAACCGCGCTAAACGCCGCGAACGAAGTAGCAGTAACAGCATTTCTTGACGAGACAATAAAATTCACCGATATAATCCCGATAGTCAGAGAAACTCTCGAGCGTCACGACAAACTTGACTCGGGATGTCTTGACAATATATTAGAGGCGGACAGGTGGTCTAGGAGCACCGCCGGTTCTATAATGGAGAGCCTTCCTTCTTAGTGATGACTACTATTCTGGCTTTTATTTTCGTAATAGGAATTCTGGTCTTTTTTCATGAGCTGGGGCACTTTCTGCTCGCGAAAAGAAGCAATATCAGGGTCGAGAAGTTTTCTCTAGGTTTCGGCCCGAAACTCGTTTCTTTTGTAAGAGGCGAAACGGAATACCTGATTTCGGCCCTTCCCCTCGGCGGATACGTGAAGATGTACGGTGAGGGCAAGGAAGATAACGTAATTGTCGAAAGCGTTGCAGGCACTGAGTCGCCACTTGCCTCAGGGGACAGAATTACCGGGATAAAAGGATTCAGTCTTGGGCAGTATGGAAGCTGGGAAAAGCTTCTCTACGCGCTAAAGTCAGACCCGCACCAGGAAAAAGAGCTTGAAGTTGAAAGAGATGGGAAAGTCTACACTCTCACCGTCAGCGGTTCGGCCCTTTACGATATAGAGGCTTACTACGAAAAGGACTACCACAGGGGGTTTTCCGGCAAGTCTCTTACAGACAGATTCCTGGTGGTCATAGCTGGGCCCGCTATGAATTTCATAATTCCTTTTTTCTTCATGCCCATTGTGTTCATGTTCGGCATAAGTGTCTCAGGTTATCTGGAAGATCCTCCTGACATAACTTACGTAAAAAAGGACTCTCCTGCCCATCTCTCTGGATTCGCCGCGGGTGACAGGATACTCAGCATAAACGGAAAAGAGGTCGAAAACTGGAAAGATGTGAACGTGGCTGTTCACTCAAATCCTGACTCGCTGCTTGAATTCAAGGTGAGAACCGGAAGCGAAACCAGGACTCTCACCCTTTTCGCCAAAGCCGGTTCCGATGGCAGAGTAGAGACCGGATTCGCAAGGCCCATAGAGGCAACCATAGCGGAGGTGGCTGAGGACCGCCCCGCCTGGAGAGCGGGGATACGTCCGGGAGACAGCATCAAGGCGATAGACGGCGTAGAGGTTACGGACTGGAACCATATGTCGGACATAATAGCCGAAAGCAGGGGCAAAGAACTTGATTTTACGATTGAACGTGGGGAAGAGAAAATGCATTTTCGCCTAGCGGCGGAAATGCAAGAAGACATCGAACGCTACATAATCGGCATCACCCCAAGCACAGACAGGGTGCTTAAAAAATACGGTTTCTTTGAATCTATTAGCAGGGGAATAGCAGAAGCGGCGCGTATGACGGTTGAGATCACCATTCTTTTCTTCGGCTTCCTGTTTAAGCTCGTAACAGGAAAGATAGCGCTCGCAACAGCGGGAAAAACGGTAGCGGGACCACTTCTCATAGCAAAGGTGTCGGGAGACGTGGCTCAAAGCGGCATATCGAACCTCCTCCAGTTCACCTCGCTTATAAGCATAAATCTCGCGCTTATAAACCTTCTGCCCATACCGATGCTCGACGGAGGACACCTGCTTTATCTGGCGATTGAGAAAATAAAGAGAAAGCCGCTTAGCATAAAGACCCTCGAGATAACCCAGCGAATCGGGTTTTCCTTTCTTATTTTCATCATGGCGGCGGCACTGTATAACGACATTCTAAGGATGCGCGAAGACATATTCTCGCAGTTCGGCAGAATTTTAGACCTTTTCCGGTAAAATTACCTAGGAACAAGCCGATGACCATTGAGAAGGACAGCGAAGAAATACTCAAGATCAACAGCCTTTTTTACGAGGCCCTGGGAACCAGAAACCTAGAGCTGATGGGAGAGGTCTGGGTAAAGGACTCGAGGTCCGGCTGCGTCCACCCGGGATGGACAGCTCTTCGCAACTGGGAAGCCATAAGGCAGAGCTGGGAAAGCGTTTTTGATCCCCAAGATCAGGTTGACATCAGCATTTCTAACGTGACCGTGGATATAAACGACAACATCGCCTGGGTAACCTGCCTGCAGGAGATGGTATACATAAAAAGGGATCCGGTCATGTTTAACCTCTCTCAGTCAACCAACATATTCGAGAAGCAGAACGGCAGGTGGCTTATGATCTTTCATCATGCTTCGCCGATCCCCGTACGGGGTTACGAACCGGATAAAAAAACCATACAGTAGCCGGAACTTCAGGAAGTCTCTTCCTTCTGACTCATTCGCTCAAGATAGACCGAGGCACCCATCTTTTCAAGTCGTGCTGCTTTTTTCCTTACTTCGGAAGAAAGCTTCTTTTTGTACTCTGCTACTGCACGTGAAAGTTCCGGATCGGCAACGGAAAGAATTTCAACGGCAAGGATGCCGGCGTTTTTCGCCCCGCCGAGGGCAACCGTGGCGACCGGGACGCCTGAAGGCATCTGCAGGATGGAAAGCACAGAGTCCCATCCATCAATCGAGTTTGAGGATTTTATCGGAACCCCTATTACCGGAAGGGGAGAAACGGAGGCCACCATTCCCGGAAGATGCGCCGCACCCCCTGCCCCGGCTATTATGACCTTAATTCCTCTTTTGTGAGCTTTTTTTGAAAAATCCACAAGCCGCTCCGGAGTTCTGTGCGCCGAGACTATGGTAACTTCATGTCCTACGCCGAACTGTTCCAGAACCTCAATCGCTTCTGCCATGACTGGAAGATCCGAGTCAGAGCCCATGATAACGCTTACTAAAGCAGGTTTCATGCTATCGCCCTCAGATTGCTCATTATGAATCTCGCTTTCTCAAGCGCACCTGAAATATCATCGTCAAGCACGGTGACATGTCCCATCTTTCTGTAAGGCTTGGTAAGGGTCTTACCGTATATGTGGAACTTGGCTCCTTCGACGCCCATGCATCCACGAAGTCCCTCGTACCTTACCTCGCCCTCGAAACCCGGCTGCCCGAGAATGTTAATCATAACAGAAGGAGTTTTTATTTCAGTATCACCCGGGGGAAGATCAAGAATCGACCTCAGACACTGCTCATACTGCGAGGTGCGAGCCGCATCAATCGTGTGATGCCCGCTGTTATGCGGTCTCGGAGCGGATTCGTTTATTAGGATATCGCCTTTTTTGGAAACAAACATCTCAACCGCAAGTATCCCGCACATGTCAAAAGACCTTATCGTGCGCTCGGCAAGTTCACATGCCTGAGCGGACATTGTGTCGTCAAGCTCGCAGGGACTTATCAGGAATTCAACTATGTTTGCATTGCTGTTAAACAGCATTTCTACCGGAGGAAAACATTTCGTTTCTCCGGTGGAATTACGGGAGACTATAACGGAAATCTCCTTTTCCACATCAACAAGGTCTTCAATGACGGATTCTCCTTCTAAAAGATCGTCGAGCTGCTCCTTTTTTCTAACGACATAAACTCCTCTTCCGTCATAACCCGTCCTTGAAAGTTTCTGGACGAAAGGAATTTTTATCTCGCCGGACCCTACGGCCGCAACTATAGCCTCTTTCCCCGGAAAAACCGAAAAATCGGCTGTGGGTAGCCCCTTTGAAACATAGAACTCCTTCTGCTTCGCCTTGTCCTGTATGAGCTCAAGCGCGTGGGGTTCAGGCCTTGTGATGACTCCTTCTTCCCGCAGCCGGAAAAGCGCCTGCAGGTTCACGTGCTCAATCTCTATTGTCAGGATGTCAACATTTCTGCCAAACTCGTAGACATCCTCGTAATTCCTGAAATCTCCATGGGTAAACCCGGTGCACACGGACGCCGCCGGACAATCGGCGGAAGGATCGAGCACATAGGTGCGGAGGTTCCAGTTGCTCGCAACCAGACAGAGCATCTTCCCGAGCTGACCGCCTCCAAGAATTCCCAGTTTTACATGTTCAAAATCCATGGCCATTATACGCCGGAAGCTACAAGTCAATAATTGAGAGCAGTTCCATCGGAGTTTCTATAAGATGTTCGGCTCCGTTTTCACGAAGCTCATCTCCCGTTCGGAAACCCCAGAGAACTCCCACCGGAAGCATACCCGCCCCAACTGCAGTAAGCATGTCCACCCCCGAGTCTCCAAGATAAACCATCTGTGACGAGTCAATTCCTAGTTCCCTTGATATCCGCAGCGCTCCCGAGGGATCCGGTTTTCTCGGAATTTCATCCCTCTGCCCTATGACCACCTCGAAATTCCAGTCAGCAAGCAGATCCTCCACGTATTTTTCGGTAAACACGTGCGGCTTGTTGGTAAGAATCGCCTTTTTCATACCTCTTTCGGAAAGCTCGTTCAGAAGATCCGGTATGCCGTCATAAAGAGTGGTTTTTACATTAAAGGCACGGCTATAGATGCTGTTGAAATCGGCAAGACATTTTTCAACGACAGCATCATCGTCTCTTTTGTCCTCGGGTAGTGCCCTGGACACCATAACCTTTGGACCCTTTCCTATAAAGTACTTGTAGCACCCGGTCGCGCGCGGCGGAAATCCGTTTATTCCAAGCGCCTGATTCACGGCATCAGCAAGATCCTCAAGAGAGTCAATCAGGGTTCCGTCAAGGTCAAATACAACTGCTCCGTAGCTCATAATCTTGGGGAATTATATCTTATGTACGTCCTTGCTTCAAAAAGGACTGCGGTAGATGCGAAACTTCCGCAGTCTGTTAAAATTGAACTGCTTGAATTCACAAAAGGGTTACTCAAGTTCAAGGATCTTGGTATAAGCAATTGTCAATAACAGTAATCGGCGCAGGGCTCGCAGGGGTTGAAGCCGCAAATCAGATCTCAAAGTTTGGAGTAAGGGTAACTCTCTATGAAATGAGACCCCTCAGGAAAACCGCCGCGCACAGAACCTCGGACCTCGCGGAGCTTGTGTGCAGCAACTCCCTGAAGTCCGCATCCATGCAGAACGCCTCCGGAATACTCAAAGAGGAAATGAAATCTCTCGGTTCGCTTGTGATCGAGGCAGCCGAGGTATCCAAGGTTCCAGCCGGAAAAGCTCTTGCGGTCGACAGGGAAATATTCTCGGATTACATAACGCGAAAAATCCAGGATAACGGACTTATAGATTTAAGAAGGGAGGAGGTAACGAAAATACCCGAAGACGGGATCGTGATCATGGCTACCGGTCCTCTCACCTCGGATGCACTTTGCGCGGAGATTTCCTCGCTTACCGAATCCGAGTATCTCTACTTCTATGACGCCATCTCGCCTATAATCGACGCAGATACAATCGACCGCTCGAAAATCTTCAGGGGATCAAGATATGACCACGGAGACTCAGAAGAAGGAGATTATCTCAACTGTCCGCTCTCTGAGGATCAGTACTACGAGCTTGTGGACGACCTGATTCGCGGAGAAAAAGTGGAGACCAGAGAGTTCGAGAAGGCAATCTACTTCCAAAGCTGCATGCCGGTTGAGGTCATGTGCGAGAGAGGAAGAGATACTCTTCGGTTCGGCCCCCTAAAACCCGTGGGCCTAGTTGACCCGAGGATCGGCAAACCTCCCTTTGCCGTGCTGCAGCTAAGAACGGAGAACAGCGAGGAAACGATGTACAACATGGTGGGATTTCAGACAAAGCTCAGATACCCTCAGCAAAGAACCGTTTTCAGAAAGATCCCGGGGCTTGAAAGGGCGGAGTTTCTAAGATACGGAAGCGTGCACAGAAACACGTACATAGATTCCCCGAGACTTCTTGAGAAAGACCTTTCCCTTAGTTCCCGTCCGGGCATCTTTTTCGCTGGACAGATCACGGGAGTTGAAGGATACGTCGAGTCCGCAGCAACCGGAATCGTCTGCGGAATAAATGCCTCGAGAAAAGCGCTCGGACTCGCACCTGCCCACGTCCCAAGGGAAACATCCATAGGTTCCCTGCTTGAGTACATCTCAACCCCCGGAAAAACCGGGTTTCAGCCGATGAACATAAACTTCGGGCTTTTCCCTAAGGTGGAAGGTAGGATGGGAAAGGAGAAAAAACGCAAACTTATAGCACAAAAAGCACTCGAGAGCATCAGCACATACAACCCTTACGAGCAGATGAGGCGCTAGAATATTTGATTCTCATATTTTAATGGTAGTATTTTGCCGGTCATGACATATCAGGAACTTATTCTGGCTCTTCAGGATTACTGGTCATCCAAGGGATGTTTGGTGGTCCAGCCCTACGACATAGAAAAAGGCGCCGGAACTTTTCATCCGGCTACATTCCTGCGCTGCCTCGGTCCCGAGCCTTGGCACGTGGCATATGTCGAGCCTTCGAGGAGACCGACCGACGGAAGATACGGAGATAATCCCAACAGGCTTCAGCACTACTATCAGTTCCAGGTGATAATAAAGCCTTCTCCCGATGATATCCAAGAACTTTTCCTCGACAGCCTCAAGTCATTCGGAATAAACCCGCTTGAGCACGACATAAGGTTCGTTGAGGATGACTGGGAATCCCCGACGCTCGGAGCGTGGGGACTTGGTTGGGAGGTCTGGCTTGACGGCATGGAAATAACCCAATTCACATACTTTCAGCAGGCGGGCGGAATAGATCTTGATCCGATATCGGCCGAGATAACATACGGAACCGAAAGAATAGCAATGTACCTGCAGGAAGTCGAAAGCGTTTACGATCTTGAATGGACAGAGGGAATAACTTACGGAGAGATTCATCATCAGAGCGAAGTTCAGTTCTCAAAGTACAACTTCGAGGAATCCGATCCCGCGATGCTAAGCGACCTGTTTAACATGTACGAGCAGGAATGCAGATCTCTTATCGAAAAGCAGCTTCCCCTCCCCGCTTACGAATACTGTCTTAAAAGTTCGCACACCTTCAACCTGCTTGACGCGAGAGGGGCAATAGGGGTAGCCGAGCGGGCATCATACATAGCGAGGGTAAGGGCGCTTGCGAATCTGTGCGCGACTTCGTATCTGCAGACCAGAGAAAACCTGGGATTCCCCCTCCTGAAAAACAACCCATGGAAAAAGAACTGATACTCGAAATCGGAACGGAGGAAATACCTGCTCTTTTCCTTGAAAAAGCCCGGGAGGACCTGGGCAACATTCTAAGCGGAGAACTCCGTGACAAGGGTATTGGATTTGAGGAAATGGAAATCTTCTATACCCCGAGAAGGCTTTCGGTAAGGGTAAGCGGACTTCAGAGAAAGCAGAGAGACCGTACGACCGAGAACTTCGGACCGCCCAAGCGCATAGCGTTTGATGAAAACGGAAAGCCCACCAAGGCCGCTACGGGTTTTGCCAGATCCCAGAAAGTCGATGTTGAGGAACTCGTCATCGCAAAACGGGATAACGGGGAATTCCTCTGCGTAAGGAAAACGATAAAAGGAAAAAAAACTTCATCCGTTCTAAAAGAAATTCTTCCGGGAGTAATCTCATCGGTCCCCTTCAGGAAATCAATGAGGTGGGGCGACGGAAAACTGACCTTCGCAAGACCTATAAGATGGATAGCGGCGCTCTACGATGGCAAGCTAGTAAAATTCAGCGTTGAGAACATCAAAAGTTCTGACCGAAGCTTCGGTCACAGGTTTACTTCCCCGAAACCGTTTCGAGTGACATCCTGGGGAAATTATCTGAAAACACTTGAGAAAAACAACGTAGTGGCGGATCCGGAGAAAAGAAAGGAAATCATAAGAAGGGACACAGAGGCGGCGGCCAAAAAGATAGGCGGAACCATAAAGGAAGATCCTGAACTGCTTGAAACCGTGGTAAACCTAGTGGAGCATCCGACGGTTCTGGTGGGAGAGTTCGAGGAAAAATACCTGCGGTTGCCCGAGGAAGTTCTTATAAGCGTGATGAAGAATCACCAGAAATATTTCCCCGTTTATTCTGAGAAGACCGGCAAGCTTCTTCCCTGTTTCATCTTTGTCTGCGGAACCCCGGTCAAGGATAAACAGGTAATCATAAGGGGAAACGAACGGGTAATAAGGGCAAGACTTAACGACGCCGAATTCTTTTTCTCCGAAGATACGAAGAAAAACCTAAGCGCCTACACAGAAGATCTTGAGAGCATGGTGTTTCTATCTGATATAGGAACTTACAGGGAAAAAGTCGAGCGTATGAGAATGCTTGCCGCCGACATCTTTGCCAGCTCCGATCTTGAAAGGGCCGCGGAACTCTCAAAGTCCGATCTCGCGACCCAGATGGTCTTTGAATTCGCCGAACTCCAGGGTGTCATGGGCAAGTATTACTCACTTGCTTCCAAGGAGAAAAAAGCCGTCGCGAACGCGATCGAGGAGCAATACATGCCGCTTACGAGAACCGGTGAACTCCCGCGAACGAAAACCGGAGCGCTTCTAAGCATAGTGGACAAAACGGACAACATCTGTTCGTGCTTCATCGCGGATCTCGCACCCACCGGGTCTTCCGATCCTTATGCGCTGAGAAGACAGACCCTTGGAATAATAAGAATTGCTATAGAAAAGAAGCTTGATATTTCTCTCTCAACACTCCTTGAACGCGGCATAAGGCTCGTGCTCGATTCCATGGACGCGCAAAAAGCTCGTGACGGCAAACTGTCCGAAGAAGAACTTAAAGTGAACATTCTCGCATTTTTCTCCGAGAGGTTCCGCAACCTAATGACAGAGTCAGGTTACGAGAGAAATGTCGTCGAATCCGTAATTTCGGCAGGGTTTGACAATCCCCTTGATGCCTACCGCAGAATAAACGCACTTGGGAAATTCGCAAAACGAAAGGATTTTGAGGCCCTAGCCACAGGCTTTAAGAGGGTTTTCAACATAGCGAAAACCAGACCGTCTTCACCGCTTGACAAGAAGCTGTTTAAGCAAAAAGAGGAAAAGGATCTCCATAGAGTTTTTACCAAGACGCAGACAGCGGTTTTAAAGAAATTGGGCGATTCCGAAAAAGCTGCCAGGCAAAGCGATTACCTCAAAGCGCTTGAATCCATAAAAACACTCTCCGCACCAATAGATCGTTTCTTTGACGCGGTAATGGTCATGGACAAAAACAAGAAGATTAGAGACAATCGTCTGGCTTTGCTCAATGAAATAAAAGATCTGTTTTTCATGATTGCCGATTTCTCGAGAATCTGACACGCAACCAACCATACGCTTATTAATCAATAAATGCCCGGTATCAGGGCCTTACGGTGCGGTGGATAATCCTTGAAGGTTTCCACATACCATTGATGGTTGCTGCGTGCCCTGGGAACGAGATTAGCGGAGGTGAACAACAAGAAAGCTAGGCCGCTCAACGACCACGTTGCCAGTGCCCAGCCGACCCATTCGAGGATTTCGCCCATATAATTCGGGCACGAGACAAAGCGAAACCCGCCACCCTGCGGAATCACATAGCCGGTCCCTCCCGGCCTGCGTAGACGAATGAGGATATTGTCGGCGTGGAGGTTGAGAGCAATCCCGACTAGGAAAACCCCGACGCCGATCAGGAAACGAGGGTCGGCAAGCCACTCCAACGGTGTACTCGCCGAATTCGGAAATGAATCGGGCATTGATGTAGGCGTTAATCACATTGAAGAAAAAGCCCGACCCGACCACCAGCAACGGTGTCTTCCGCCCGCTTGCCCTGATCCGAAACGGGTAAATGAACGTCCGGTTCAGATAGTGGCACTGCCACATGACCAGAAAGAGCAGCGGCACGATGTGGAACGCAGTCTTCCCGTTAAGATAGACGGCGAGGAAAACGACAACCGCCGGCAGTTCCATGATGATCCAGCCGAGCCTGCTGGAAATGTGCGGTCCCCAGCCCGTACCTGCGTAATGACGGCCATAGGGTGCGGTCTTGCGGAGCAGGTAAAAAAACGTCGGGACAGCCACAGCAATGACTGCCCATACCATCGCGCTGTGAAGTTGTTCCTCGGCCATTTCAACCATTCTCGCCGAGCATGCCCTGCTCGTCAAACCATCGATAGGTGCCCCTCACCGAATCCGCCAAGGGACGCGACCTGAACCCGAGTTCCGCCTGCACAGACGTAATATCGCTAAATTAAGAGTATCATCCTGAAATATTTGAGAAGCAACAGTATTCGGGTATCATTTCCCTAATATGTTCGGACAATTCGGCATATGGGAATTAATCCTGATACTGGCAATCCTGCTCATAATCTTCGGTCCGAGCAGGCTCGGAGATCTGGGGTCTTCGCTCGGCAAGGGAATAAGCGGGTTCAGAAAATCCCTAAAAGACGACGACTCGGACAATAAGGAAGAGGGGCAAAGCGGCACCTGATCAGAAATCCTCTCCTCAATCCTTTATCTTCTCCGCAAGTTCCACAAGCACTCCGTTCGTCGACTTTGGATGTATAAAGGCAACTTTACAGTTGTAAGATCCGGGTCTCGCATGTTCGTCGATCAACCTGACACCTTCTTTTTCGAGGGCCCGGAGAGAAGATTCTATATCATCCACAAGAAAGCAGATGTGATGAACACCCTCCCCTCTTTTCTCCAGGAATTGCGAAATCGGAGAATTTTCGTCTAGAGGTTCGATAAGTTCTACCGCAGTGCCCTCTTCCGATTCGGAGCAAAGCATCGATGTTTTGACCCCATAGTTGACTACATCCTCCCTGTGGACAACCCTAAGTCCGAGTAATTTGGAGTAAAGGTCTTCGGCTTTCTCGATATCCTTTACGGCGATCGCCACATGATAAAGAAATCCGTTCTTGCTCAACTCAGAACACTCCTTTCGGCTAACCCGAAGCCCCCTCTCTGGAAATGGTGTACTTCTCGAGAGGATCTTCAACCGGTTTGAACTTTATTTTTATCCCCCTCTCCCGCTGGATTCTTCTCATGGATCTTCCTTCTATTTCTTTGAGCTTCGCTATAACCTTCTTGTTGGCCTGCACTACAAGAGCCCCTTCTGCGCTCTGCCTCGTCCATTGATCAATATCCCTCAGTATCTCGTAACAGGTGGTGTATATCGACTTTATCCGTCCGCTCCCCTCGCAGGTATCGCAGGGTTCGGTCAGGTCGGAAAGTATACTTTCCCTGACCCTGCGTCTGGTAAGCTGGATTACGCTGAAAGACGATATTTCCTGGATCGTGGTCCTCGCTTTATCCTTTTTCATCTCATTCGCGAAAAGCGTCTCTACCTTCTTTCTGGACCTAACAGACTGCATGTCTATGAAATCGATAACTATGATTCCGACCAGGTTACGAAGCCTTATCTGCCTCGCGGCTTCAACTGCGGCTTCTTCGTTCGTTTTCATTATTGTTTTCTTGTGAAACTCCTCTCCGACAAGTTTCCCGGAATTAACGTCTATCACGGTAAGCCCCTCGGCCTCGTCTATGATCAGATAACCTCCCGACTTCATCCAGGCCTTTTTTCTGTACATTTTTTCGATCTGGCTCTCGATTCCGTATCTGTCGAATATGGGTTCTTCTTTATCGTACATATCGACTTTGAAGCCATCCTTGTTAATCTTGTCGGAAAAGTACTTGGTAATCCGGCCGTGGGCTTTGGGGGAATCAACGACAATTTTTTTAAGGCCGTTTCCCATCAGATCCCTGACGACCCTGATACAGGTATCGGCTTCTTCGTATATCACGCCCGGGTTTTTCGATTCTTCATACTTTTTCTTTATCCTTCTCCACTTCCTCACAAGCGCTCTCATCTCGCTCTTGATGTCCTTCTCGTCCGCTTCCACACACGCCGTTCTCACTATAAAACCCATGTCTTCGGGCTTATTCCGCATGATTTCGGAAAATTTTTTCCTGCTTTTTCTGTCGGTTATCTTGCGGGACAGGTTCACCGAGTCTGACCCGGGAAGCAGAACAAGATACTTGCCCGGTATGCCCACGTGAGAGGTAAGCTTGGGCCCCTTGTTCCCGGTGGGTTCCTTTGTAACCTGAACCATAACCTCCTGACCCTGACGCAGCACATTCTGTATCGGCTGATGGTTTTTTCTGGAAGATTTTTTTGTCTCTTCCTCTTCAAGAAAAAGTTCGCTAAGCGATTCCTCGTACACATCCTCGGCGGAGAGAAACCCGGATTTGCCGTCTCCCATGCCGACAAACGCGGCCTGCACTCCGGGGACTATCTTCTCGACCTTCCCCTTGTAGATGTTACCCACCAGCGAAGAGCTAGATTTTCTTTCGATGAAAAGCTCGATCAGTCTGCTTTTCTCCAAGACCGCTATCCTCGTTTCGTTAAAGAGCGAGTTGATTATAAGTTGCGTATTCATAGGATGTTGAAATATAAATTAGTTATCTGGGTAAATATAACTGTAAGAGGCCGATGTGAGAAAAAACAGGTTTGCCAGCAGGTTAAAACCTCCGTTCAGCGTTTCGCCGAAACGAATCTCCCCAGAGGACTGTTTGGGGAAGTAGGCGGTTTTTAGGCATCTTCGCGGAAGTCAGAGGCTTTTTCTTCCAAGCTCGACGATTACATCAAAATGCTTCTTTTCAATCTGCATGACCGAAAGCCTGCTCTGCCTTACAAGAGAGATGCCCTCGAGTCTTTCGTCGTTCTTTATCTGCTTGAGAGATACGGGGCTCTGCAGCGTTTCCACGGGTTTCAGGTCAACCACGACCCATCTTTCGTCTTCCGTCGTGGGATCCTGGTAATATTCCCTTATGACCTCGGATATGCCTACCACTTCAAGGCCCTTGTTGCTGTGGTAGAAAAGAACTGATCTCCCTTTTTCATCCCCTTCAGGTTGTTTCTGGCCTGATAGTTTCTGACACCGTCCCAGTATGTCCAGCCGTCGCGGAGAAATTCCTCCCACGAATATTTAAACGGTTCGGATTTAACAAGCCAGTAGTTCACGATCTGAATTATAGCAAGCGGGGATTCGGATTCAACACAATGTCGTGAATTTAAATCGATATTTTTTCGAAATATCCTTATAATACCTTTCCCGCTTGTGTATTATTTCCGGTGTTCCAAGTTCAACGAGGTTCTAAATTGTTCATAATTCCCGCTATAGACTTAAAAAACGGAAACTGTGTGCGACTTCTTAAAGGAGAAGAAGGCACGGAGACAGTGTTTTCAAACAGCCCTTCTGATACAGCGAGAAAGTGGGAGCAGTGCGGAGCCGAGTGGATCCACGTCGTGGATCTTGACGGAGCATTTAAAGGAGATCCCAGAAATTTCGAAGCTGTAGAGGAAATAGTCCGCTCCGTCTCCTCAAACATCCAGGTCGGGGGTGGGATAAGAAACACCGCCACCGTTGAGAGATACCTCGAAATCGGCATCAAGAGGGTGATAATAGGCACTTCGGCCTTTACCGACAGGGGCTTTCTCAAGGATATCTGCGAGAGGTTTCCCGGAAAAATAGCCGTCGGGATAGATACAAAGGGAGGAAAAGTAGCTCTGCGGGGATGGAAAGAAACAATAGATACGAGCATCGCCCGGACGATGCTTGAATTCCGCGACATAGGAGTATCGCTCGTAATTCACACAAATGTTGACAGGGACGGAACCATGGAAGGAATAGACACGGCTTCGATAAAAAATTTTCTCTCCATGTCTCCCCTTCCGGTAATCGTTTCAGGCGGTATCGCGTCGCTTGTCGACCTGAGCAATATACAGTCCATCGCAGATGACAATCTGTTCGGAGCGATACTCGGGAAATCCATCTACTCAGGTTCCATCGATCTTAAAGACAGCATACAAAGGTTTCAATAAATATGGTTTCAAAAAGAATAATTCCATGTCTTGACGTAAAGGACGGGAGAGTGGTAAAAGGGGTTCGCTTTGTTAACCTCAGGGACGCCGGAGACCCTGTTGAGGTAGCAAAAAAGTACAGCGAAGAGGGCGCTGACGAGATAACGTTTCTCGATATCACCGCCTCGCACGAAAAGAGGAAGACTATGATAGACGTGGTCGAGCGGACCGCGAGCGAGGTCTTCGTTCCCCTGACCGTCGGAGGGGGGCTGAGAACCGTGGAAGACGTAAGGGAGCTTCTGCTGGCCGGGGCGGACAAGGTTACGATCAACACGGCGGCCATAACAGATCCGGATTTCGTAAGACGGGCTTCTGACAGGTTCGGAAGTCAGTGCATAGTGGTAGCCATAGACGCGAGGAGAAGAGAAGGCGGCGGGTGGGAGGTCTTCACCCACGGCGGACGCAACCCGACCGGAATAGACGCCGTCGGATGGGCCGCGAAGATGGAGGATTTCGGAGCCGGAGAAATCCTTCTTACGAGCATGGACAGGGACGGCACGGAGGACGGGTACGATCTTGAGCTCACAAGAACCATCTCCGAAACCGTCGGCATCCCCGTCATAGCCTCTGGAGGCGCGGGACGGCTTGAACATCTGGTTGAAGCGGTGGAAACGGGACGGGCAGACGCCGTTTTGTGCGCCTCGATTTTTCATTACGGCAAGTATTCAATAAACGAGGCGAAACAGTTCCTGTCGGAAAAAGGAGTGCTTGTAAGACTGGTGTAAAAAGAGGTTCAGGATATCTTGTTCATACGAAAGCAGACCGAAGAAAACGAAAAAAAGTTGCTCAGTCCGACGGCGACTCTGAGTTGCGAATCTAAAGGAAGAGCGAACCCCGAGCGCGAATGCGACATAAGAACATGCTTTCAGAGGGACCGGGACAGGATAATCCACTCCAAGGCCTTCAGAAGACTCAAGCATAAAACCCAGGTATTCATCTCTCCGACCAACGATCATTACCGCACAAGGCTGACTCATGTAATAGAAGTCTCCCAGATAGCCAGAACTATATCGAAAGCACTTATGCTTAACGAAGACCTGACCGAAGCCATAGCGCTCGGTCACGACCTAGGCCATACCCCCTTCGGCCACTCCGGGGAGGAAGGACTGAATGAAGTGTTCCCCGGCGGGTTCAAACATGTTCACCAGAGCATAAGGATCGTGGAGGTGCTGGAGCGCGATGGAACGGGACTCAACCTGACGCATGAAGTCAGGGAGGGAATAGCTAAACATTCCAAGGGATGGGGAAAGGAGGGAATAGAGACCGAGGAGAACAGGCCCTTTACCCTGGAAGGCCAGGTAACCAAGATCTCGGATCTTGTCGCTTACACGAATCACGATCTTGATGACGCAATCCGCTCGGGTATCATATCCCCCGGCGACGTTCCCGCAGAGTATATCTCGGTCCTCGGAGATACGGCTTCGCAAAGAATAAACACGATGGTAGTGGACATCGTTGAGCAGACCATCGAAAGGGGCGGGATGAGAATTCTGATGAGCGAGGAAGTGTTCGAAGCACTCTTGGGACTCAGAACCTACCTCTACGAGAATGTCTATGTAAGTGAGCGACTGCTTTCGCTTCATAATAAATCCAAAAAAGTCGTGAAGGAACTTTACTTGTATTTCTGCGAAAACGAGAAAATCTTCCGTGAGAGTTTCTGCAAGATGCCCGTACGGGAGGATGAAACGCTGCAAAGGGCGGTATGCGACTTCATCGCCGGGATGTCCGACCTTTACGCGCTTTCGCTTTACCAGAAGATATTTCTTCCTAGCAGATGGACAAGAGGCCAGGAAATACAGGACGCCTACCTATGAGCGAAAAAAAGGGGGACCGGTCATTGATAAATCTCGGAGCAGCGCCTTTTCTTAACATGCAGCCGCTCATTTATCCTCTGGAAAAAGGGGTCGTCGAGCACAGCTTTAATATAATGTATTTTGACCCTTTCCTTCTTTCCGACAGTCTGTCGAAAGGAGTGGTTGATGTCGCCCCCATTCCCTCGGTTGAATTTCTAAAAACCGACGACTACTGCATTCTGCCCGACATTTCCATATCCTCTTTCGGAAAAGTCGACAGCGTCGTACTCAAGGCACAAAAAGAAATAACGAAAATAAAAAGCGTATCGGTTGACAGCAGGTCCAAGAGCTCAACGGCCCTGCTCAGAATCGTACTGGAGCTCTTCCTCGGTATTAAGCCCGAATACGTAAAAAGAGAACCCGTAAACGGTTTTCTTCAGGGAGTTGACGCCGGGATGCTTATCGGCAACGCGGGTCTTCAGGCCCGCCACCTCTCCGCGGAAAAATCCGCCTTCACGTACGACTTGGGGGAACTCTGGACGAGGGAAACCTCCCTTCCCTTCGTATATGCGGTAATGGCGATCAAAAAAGGGGACGACGCTACCGCCAAAGGCTGTAAATGTCTTGTTTCAACGAGAGAACAAGGAGTGGAGTTCATCCCGGAGATAGTGGATATCGAATCTCGAAAACTGGGTCTCAGCAGGGAGCATTGCACGACTTACCTTAAAGAAAGAATCAAGTATGACCTTGACGGCCCAAAGATTGAAGGACTCATCAAATATCGCGACCTTCTTTTCGAGCTTAACGAAATAGAGAAGAAAAACGAAATCGACTTCTATACAGACCCGTCGTAGACGAAACTCGAAAGGAGACAAAGATGGGAAAACAGGTCATGAAACTGGGCCACAGCCCCGACGCGGACGACGCGTTCATGTTCTACGCCATAGCGAGCGGCAAGGTGGCTTCCGAACAGGTAGATTTCGAGCACGTGATTGAAGACATACAGTCACTCAATAAGAGAGCCATGAAAGGAGAGCTCGAAGTAACGGCAATCTCCGCCCATGGGTACCTGAGCGTGCAGGACCGCTACCGGATTCTCTCCTGCGGGGCCAGCATGGGAAAAGGGTACGGCCCCATAGTGGTTGCCAAGAAGAAAATTTCTGACCTCAGGGGAAAAGCCGTCGCGATACCTGGAAAGCTTACTACTGCATATCTTCTTCTGAGTCTATATGCTGATGATTTCATCCCAGTTGAAGTGCCTTTTGACAAAATCATGGACAAGGTGCTCGAAGAAGAGGTAGACGCTGGTCTTCTTATACATGAAGGACAGCTTACCTACGAAGAGACGGGGCTTGATCTTTTGTTCGATCTTGGAGCAATGTGGGCCGAGGAGACCGATCTTCCGATGCCGCTTGGACTTAACGTGCTTCGAAGAGACATACCCCGGGGGATTGATGCCGAAGTTCTTCGAGTACACAAAGAAAGCATAGAGTACGCCCTCTCGAACAAAAAAGAGGCTCTTGATTACGCGATGCGCTTTGGGAGGGGGATGAGCGAGGATACGGGAGAGAAGTTCGTTTTAATGTACGTAAACGAGTGGACCAGGGACCTTGGCGAAAGTGGAACCGGGGCGCTTGAGTATCTTTTTGAAAAAGCCCACGCAAAGGGAATCATAGCCGAGAACCCAATGCTTGATATTCTCTGCGAGTAATTTTATTCCAACCGGCGGAGACACCACCCGTTATCCGCCCTGGCCTTTTTTCTCCGAGATCACTTTTTCAACAAATCCGAGGAGAAACCCTATGAGACGGCGAAACTCATCTTCCCGTCTCCACGGCATCCTGAACCTGTCGCTTATCTCAACCTGGATTGCGGGAACCGAAAACCGCTTCGCAGCGAACTTGGCCACGGTCATCTGCCTTGCGGCGGGAAATATATCGGCGCTTCCGGCCGTGATTCCATATTCCTCGGCGACAAGATAAAACTTGTCAAGAACATCAGGTGCCGAAAGAAGAAATTCCCTCTCGTCCCCCACGCCTGGAAACAGATCCTCGGACTTCTCGTTTCCGGTACCGTGTATGTCCACAACCAGATCTATTTTTCTCTCGGACAGAACTTTCTCAAGCACAGCCTTAAACCCGCAGTCGTCATAGTAATTTGGGTCTGTCCCCTGTTCCCTGTTCGCGTAAAGACAGTGGCAGCCGAGAACCAGATGCAACACGGCTCCCAGAGCGGCGGTGTAGAATTCGTGACGCTTCAGTTTCCCCATTCTCGTGTGAGCGGTCGAGTGCGGACAGGTAATCAGAACCGGGACCGTGCCTTCAAGAAAAATGTTCTCTTCAGAGCGACCGTCGGGTTTCATCCTGTAATACTGTTTTTGGATATTCTCAAAACTGATGGCAAAAGAGAAGGGATCCTCTCCGCAGAGGGCGGGATCCGAGAACCAGTTGCCGCTTTTTATCATGTCCCCATCGCTAATCTGCCTTCTGAGCTCCGGGCCGGGTTCATATACATAAAAAGACTCTTCTTCCAAGCGGATAACGGATCTTGAAAAAAGCTTTTTATCCACGCCTTCTAGGCGGTCCACGCTCCCGATAAAGAGTTCGGAATCCGAGGGAAGCTCATAAAGCTCTCCCCGGACAGCAAATGGGGAAGTCTCATCAAACACGGCCGCCGGATAACCAAAAGGCGTACGGTAAAGAATCCCGGGAACTTTCATCATCCTGAGCAGTCTGCATCGCTCAAGGTGTCCGCTTCTTGTCCCGCCCTTTCGCAGGGTTCCATAGACGAAAAGCTTTTCGGGCTTCGATTCGGTCATCGCAGATACCGAGGAAACTAATGCTCACAAGGATCCCGAGGATCCTTTTTGTAGATTAAATTCCCTCCTACCATTGAGAACTGGAGATCCTCCGGCTTTGAAGACACTACGCAGGAATAAGGATCGGGGGCAATACCCCCCTTGCAGCCAACGCATATGATGTCGGCACTTTTTCCGACCTCAAGACTCCCTGTCTCCTCCCCGATAAAAAGAGCCCTTGCTCCACCCAGAGTCGCGAAATAGACCGCCAGGCGGGCGCTTTGCCGTATTCCCTGCTCAACCATAATGTCATGCAGGAATCTGATCTCCTGAAAGAAATCAAGATCTGAGTTGCTTGAAAGTCCGTCGGTCCCGAGCCCTACCCTTTCATGATCAAGCATCTGGCTCAGGTTCGGTTTACCCACTCCGAGAAGAACATTGCTTCTTGGGCAGAGAATAATGCCGATATCGGCGCCTCGGATTATTTCCATGTCTTCATCTACCACCTGGACCATGTGAACGGCGGAGAGCTTTACGTCTTTTCCGCGAAGAAATCTGTTTATGTAGCGTGTCGGAGTGTCGGCCCGTGGCCTTTCGAAAGTTTCCTTTCTTATGAGCGGGAAGATTTTCCGTTCAAATTCATTGGGAAGGTTCTTCAGAAAATCGACTTCATCGGGACTTTCGCCCAGATGGATTCCCGTTGCAACCACGTTTTTTTCCGCGCAGGCAAAAACTGCCTCTAGAAGTTCCGGCCCGCAGGAATAAGGCGCGTGCGGGAAGGGTCTTTCCTCGTAGAGGTCTTCGCTCTGAAATTCAAGCGAGGAAAGTCTTGGCGAAATGCGGTCAAAAAGTTCGAGAAACGCGATAATTCTCATCCCCGAGCTTCTAAGCATCTCCCTCCCGCCGAAATCCAGAGAAGATATTTCCCCTACTGTAGTGACGCCACTTTCGATGACGTCGCGAATCCCCGCCCTCATTGAATCCTCGACAAGATCTTGATCAACTCCGCCGGCCTTAAGAGTGATAAGCCGCTCAAGCCATCCGGTAAAATCTTTGAAACCCCCGATCTTCCCCTTTGTCCAGCTGAGCTCAAGGTGGGTGTGGGCGTTTACGAACCCGGGAAGTATTATCGAGTTCGGCCTTCTTATTTTCTGTAAGCCGGGATAGTCAGTCTCGATTCTATCTGATGTTCCGATGTCAATGATACGCCCCCCGTCCACAACGACGGCTCCATTGCGAATCGGCTCAGAACTTATCGGAATCACCACATCCGCCTTTAAAAGCAGTCTTTCCATCAAAGAATGAACCGGTCGCTCTATAAATTTATAGTGGAAGGATTTCTTAGTTTGTAAAGAAGGTCGTCGCTTAACATTCCCGAAAAGACTTCTTCCACCTCACCGCGCATAGTGATCGCCCAGTCCTCCCCGACGTTTATGTCCAGATGCCCTCCAGGCATAAGCACCCTTAGCTTCCGGTCCGTAAGACCGGCCTTGACGCACGCGGCGGCAACCGCGCAGGAACTGCTGCCTGAAGCAAGAGTGTAGCCGGCCCCTCTCTCCCAGATTAAAATACGGACGCTCGCGCGCGAGATCACCTGGGCGAACTGAACATTAGTCCTGTTCGGGAAGATGGGGTGGGTTTCTATCTCGGGTCCCAGTTCCCTTATGAGGTCTTCTCTTAGCTCCTCGAAGAAGATAACACAGTGGGGGTTACCCACCGAAACAGCCGTAAAATCAAATTCTGATGCGCCGAGAACCAGGCGCTGCCCCACAGCTTCCTCCCCCTCTATGTCTACCGGCACCTCGTCCGCCCTGAAAGTCGCTGCGCCCATTTCCACCGTGACGTGGTGGACCTTTCCGTCTTTCTCCTCGACCTCAGCCGTAACAAGACCGCCGGGAGTATCTATGGAAAAAGTCTTGCTCGAGGCGTGTTTTCTCTCGTAGAGATACTTAGCGAAAATCCTGAGCCCGTTTCCGCTTTTTTCCGCCTCGCTCCCGTCAGGATTGAGAATCCTGAGCCCGAAGTCCCCCCTTGCAGGGGGAACCAGAAGCAGTATGCCGTCAGAACCTATGCCGTAATTCCTGTGGCATATGAGTTCTATGGCGGATTTGCCGAGATCAAAATCTATTTCGGCGCTGTCTAGGACAATATAATCATTTCCCAACCCGTGTGATTTTACAAAGCAGTTCATCACGTTGTTTGCAGTTTTGGGAAAATATTCCGTAAGGAGATGTTAGTCCTCCAGAATGAAGGTGATCCTGACGTGGGAACGGTACTCGGCAATCTTCCCGTCCTCTATGCGGGCGTTCATTTTCGTTACCTCGATTCCGGTAAGACCCCTTAGGGTCGAGTTCGCCCTGTCAAGAGCTTCCTGCACAGCGTCTTCCCATGACTTATCAGATGATCCTATAACCTCTGTTACTCTAGCTACAGCCATCGTAATCCTCCTTAAAACAGTTTTTTGCAGTAATTCGGGGCGTATATTATAACGTTATTTCCAAATCTTTGTAAACAGACGACTTCATTCAAATTTGTGCTGCCCCGGGAAGATATATCCCATAACGAACGTCACCACCACGATGCAGAACCCGATCACGGCTCCGAGCGCCGCCCTTCTGCCTCTCCATCCGAGGGAAAGACGTCCGTTTATCAAAAAAGCGTAGAGAAGCCACGTAACGGTAGACCAAGTTTCCTTGGCTCCCCACGTCCACACATCGCTCCATATTTCTTTTGCAAGTACGAAACCGATAATGAGACTCACGGTGAGAAGCGGGAACCCGAGCAGGAGGCTCAGGTGGTTTATCTTGTCAAGCGTTATCAGGGAAGGAAGTTTCTTCAGGTTGCTTCCGATTCTTTTCGATTTCAGCTGGTTTTCCTGAAATATGTAGATCACACCCGCTAGAAAAGATATCGCGAAAAACGCTTCTCCAAGAAAAATAGACAGTATGTGCGCCAGCACCCAAGGGTTTCCAAGTGTCGGATCCTGAGTGATCATCCCATCCGGAATGATCACGTAGGGCAAAGTTCCGAGAAAAGCCACGGGGAGCACGAACGCACCGAGCACGGGGGTCTTAAACCTCAGTTGCGAAACTAAAAAGACAAGCGTTATAAGCCATGAGAAAATAAAAAGGGGCCTTGAAGTGCTTCCAGCCAGTACGTCGCCACGCATGAGGAAAACAACGAGCAGCGCGGTATGAACAAGCACCCCCGCAATGGCGAAATAAATGCCCGCCCGGGAGATTTTTCTTTTCTGCGACCAGAGGTAAGTGCCGTAAAGAAGAGAAGAAATCAGGTAAAGGGCGGAAATCAGGTAGATAACATTCATTGAAGGTATATTCTATTGCTTGGCCCGGCAAATACAAATCGGGAAAAGTCGTCAGCCCTCTGACAGGTTCTTAAGACTTTCGGCTTGAAAATGGGCCGCAAGAGGCTCCAGCAGAGGATCAAGATCTCCTCCCAGTACCGCCTCTATCTTATGGAGAGTGAGACCTATTCTGTGGTCGGTTATTCTCCCCTGAGGAAAGTTATAAGTTCTTATTTTTTCGCTTCTGTCCCCGCTTCCGACCTGGGTTTTCCTAGTGCGCGAGATCTCGCTTGCGCGTTTTTGCTCCTCAATCTCGTAAAGCTTTGCGCGCAGCATGCTCATCGCATGAACCCTGTTTTTCTGCTGCGAGCGATCGTCCTGGCACTGCACGACGATTCCCGTTGGAAGATGGGTTATCCTTATCGCGGAATCCGTCTTATTGACATGCTGCCCCCCAGGGCCCGAAGACCTGAAAGTATCTACCTTGAGTTCTTTCTCGTCCACTTCCACGTCAACCTCGTCGGCCTCCGGAAGTACGGCGACTGTCGCCGTTGACGTATGTATTCTCCCGCCAGCCTCCGTCGAGGGTATTCGCTGAACCCTGTGAACCCCGCTTTCATATCTGAGCTTGCCGTAAACTTCCCGTCCTTCGATCCTTACCACAAGTTCCTTTATCCCGCCGATCCCGGTTTCGTTAAGCGTTATGGTTTCCAACTTCCAGCGGCGGTTCTCGCAGTACCTGGAGTACATTCTGAGGAGATCGGCCGCGAAAAGAGCCGCTTCCTCCCCTCCGGCTCCGGCCCTTATCTCAAGAAACACGTTTTTCCCGAGATTCGGATCTTTAGGCAGAAGAAGCTTTCTGAGTTTAGCTTCGAGCTCGATTCTCTCCTCGGAAAGCTCTTCAAGCTCTTCGCGGGCAAGAGGCGCAAGCTCCGTGTCATCGAGCAACTTGCGGTTCTCCTCGGCAGTCTCCGCGACTTCCTTTAACCGCGCATAGACAGAGACTACGTCCTCAAGCTCCGCACGTTCCTTGGAGCACTTGATTCTCTGCTGGGCAGAGATGTCAGGGTCGCCGAGCGCCCTCTCAAGTTCGACGAACTTCCGCTCGAGTTCCTCAAGCTTTTCAAACAGCTTTCTGTCTTCAACGGGATTTGCCTGCATGCCAGAAATTATAGACAAAAAGTCCCAAAAACGTAAAAAACTCTCTTTGCGGCTCCGGCAAAGACGCTTGGGGCGTGATTCTTGTAATAATGTCACCATAGTGATACAATCTATTTTTATTATGGAATCATTGGAGATTCTTGAGAGAAAAATCAGAGAGTTTGTAGACAAAAACGCCAGGACTGCTGAAGAACACAACAGATTACTTGAAGAAATTAAGGTGCTCAGAGAGAATGTCGCTTCACTTGAAGCCGAAAAGGAGCGCCTCGGAACACGCGTTGACAACATGATAAGGATAATCGAACAGCACCTTGGCGAAGAACCGGTATGAAAGACAGGATAAAAGTAGTTTTCTTTGGCAAGGAATATTCAGTCCTTACAGATGCTGAGAAGAGTTACCTCATGAAAATTGTAGAGTACCTTGAACAAAAGATTACCAAGGCAGCTGAAGACAACGCACCTGTAACTGTCCCTACTCCCGTTTTTCTGGCTTCTCTTGAGATCGTCGATGATTTCTTCGCATTGCAGAGGGAATTTGATGAGTTCAAAAGAACCACGGAAAGAAAAACAGAAGAACTGGTCGGACTGCTCGAATCACCCGGAAGCCAAAAAGAACCCGTCCTTATTGAAGAAAGCCCCGAAGACCCTTTCAGATCAAGAGGAAACAGCTTCTGAGACCCGCTCCGGTTCCGAATACGTAAACGGTTCCCGGGAAACCAGCCCGCAGGATCCCGTCCTTGAGGAGAAAAATAGGCTGAGAAGAGCTCTCCTCGAGAAAAGAAGGAATCTTCCCCAATCTCTGCGCCGGGAAAAATCCGCCCTGATTCTCAAGGTTCTTCTCTCCGAGAAGGTTTTCTCCGACGCATCGAGTGTCGCTCTTTATTTCCCCGTAAACGGTGAAGCCGACACCCGCGAAATATTCAAAAAATGCATTGATCTTGAAAAAAAGGTTTTTTTTCCGAAAACCCTAGGCTCCGATCTTGTTTTCCTGAGAACAAGGAATATTGAGGAACTTACCCCCGGGGCCTTTGCCATCCCGGAACCCCCGGCGGACGCTGAACGCGCCCGCGGCGACGAGCTTGACCTCGTACTGGTACCGGGAGTGGCTTTTGATTTCTCCGGAAACAGAATCGGGTACGGAAAAGGTTTTTACGACAGGTTTTTAAAAGATATACCCAGGCAGATGCGCTTCGGACTGGCCTACCAGTTCCAGGTGTTAGAAAACATCCCTTCGCACGAAACCGACGTTAAGACGGGTCGCATAATCACAGAAGACGGAACCATCGACTGTCTGGAAAAAGAAGGAGACTGAAATGCAAGCACAATCAATATTACTGCTTTTGCTGCTCTTCGGACTTGGATTTGCCGCCCATTTCGTCTACAGGATGATCATGGAGAAAAACAGGATCCAGAAAAGCCAGAGTCAGGCCCAGATCATAATCAAAAAGGCCGAGAAACAGGCGGAAGAGATAAGAAACAGGGCTGAGAACAGGGCGAAGAAGCTGGTCAAGGACAGAAATTCCCAGATGCAGAAGATGTCGAGCGAAAAGCGTAAAGAGTTTTCCGCTACCGAAAAAAAGCTGAAGGCAAGGGAAGAGAAACTTGGCAAAGAATACGAGGAGATTGACAGAAAGAAGACGGAACTTGAGGAAGTACAGGCAGATTTAGAGAGCAAAGATCTGGCTCTTGAGGAGAAGCAGAGAACTCTTGATGAGAACATCGAAGAGATAAAGGGAAAAATAGAGGAGGTGTCAGGTCTTACCCGCGAGGCAGCGAAAGCCGAACTCGTAAGGCTGGTTGAGGACGATGCAAGACACGAGGCGGCAAAAAAACTCAAGCAGATAGAAGAAGAGTGCAGTTCCTCGGCCGAGCGGAAGGCGAAAGACATAATATCCCTTGCCATCCAGAGATACTCCGGAAGCTACACGAGCGAGAAAACGGTGTCGGTCGTCAATCTTCCGAGCGACGACGTAAAGGGAAGAATTATCGGGCGCGAAGGACGGAACATCCGCTCCATAGAGCTTCGTACCGGGGTGGACATCATTATTGACGACACGCCCGAGACGGTTGTGATTTCGTGCTTTAATCCAATCAGGCGGGAAGTGGCGAAAATCTCGCTTGAGCGGCTGATAGCAGACGGGAGAATTCACCCCGCAAGAATCGAGGAAGTGGTAACCGAGGTTGAAAAGGAAATAGAAAGGGAAATACAGAAAGAGGGGGAACAGGCTCTTTTTGATCTCGGCATAAGCGGCATGCACCCGGAACTGATAAACAATCTTGGAATGCTTAAATACAGAACAAGCTACTCGCAGAACATACTCAATCACTCGATTGAGGTAGGGTTCATCTGCGGGATGCTCGCTTCCGAAATCGGTTACAACGAAAAACTCGCCAAAAGAGCCGGGCTGCTCCACGACATAGGAAAAGCGGTCGATCACGAGGTTGAAGGCTCCCACGTGGACATAGGAGCGAACATCGTCAAAAAATATGGCGAACCCCCCGAAATTATTGACGCGCTTGAAAAAACCCATGACCCCCAACCCCAGGGAATCCTGCCGCTTCTCGTACAGGCAGCCGACGCCATCTCCGCCGCCCGCCCAGGCGCCCGGAGGGAAACGTACGAGAACTACGTGAAAAGGATCGAGAGCATAGAAGGAGTCGCGAGTTCTTTCCCGGGCGTTGAGAGATGTTACGCGATCCAGGCCGGACGGGAGGTAAGGGTGATAGTGGAAAGCGACCAGGTAAGCGACGAGGAAGGAGCTATCCTTTCCCATGAAATAGCCAAGAAGATAGAAAAAGAGGTCGTTTATCCAGGTCAGATAAAAATCATGGTCATAAGGGAAAGCAGGGCAACGGCATATGCTTCATAGAGAACATGACGGCACTTCTGCCCCCGCCTTAAGGTTTATGGTATATTAGACACCACTTTAAAGAAGAAAAACCGGCGGACGGGACTTCTCAAGGAGGATAAAATGTCACCACGAAGAAACGAGGAAGCGGAGGAAACACTCGAGCGGTTCAACAAGGAAGCGCTTGATTTCATGATTGAGAACCAGAACAAAATCGCCTGCGCAATAGTCTACGCCCTGTCTCATCTGAACCAGCCGCTCATCGCGGGATACCAGCGCTATTTCAACAATAACGTAATCTTGAAATACGATTCAAAAGCGGTATTCGCCCACAACCCAGATCTTCCGGATTTTCTGTGCGCATATTTCATTTTAGTGAGAAAACCGGATAAGGCCGACAAGAAGGAAGTCATTGAAGACTCCAAGATATACGTCAACAATTTCCTGGAGTTTAACATGGAGATACTTTCCGGTATATCCTGCTTCGTCTTTGACATAGAAAACGGCGAGGTAATCGAAAGAGTCGACCGAGGGAAAAAGGAAAGCATGGAATCCGTCGAGTTTCTCAATATCTGAGCGTTCCGCTATTTTGTCTTTCCGATGTAAAGAGCGGGAAATGAGATAGATCTTGGAACTGTCTTGAGAATTCTTGGACTAGAAGTTTTGAGCGCTGAAACTAGACATGTTTCAGCGAGTCGATAAGAGCACCAAGCGGCTTGTCGGACCCAGAGAACCTGTCCTTGAAAGTTCCCCCGTTTTCAAGCTTAAGCACACCCCTTGGACACACGGCTGCACACACCCCGCATCCGACGCACGACGCTCTCACTATGTTTTCGCCCTTCTGCGCGTAAGCCCTGACATCTATGCCCATCTCGCAGTAGGTGGAACAGTTCCCGCACGACATGCACTGGTCGCCGTTTGTGGTAATCCTGAACCTTGAAAGGTACCTCTGGAAAATCCCGAGAACAGCTGCCATAGGACAACCGAACCGACACCATACCCTGCTTCCCATTATGGGGTAGAAACCCACGCCTATAACCCCGGAGAAGATGGCCCCTATGTAGAACCCGTACCATTTCTTAAGAGACATCGAGGCTTCTCCGAACACCGCCCCCGATGTCGCGGAGTTAACCCAGAGAAGAACCGTCGTAACAACGATAAACACCAGTACGGAATGAACGAGCCAGCGTTCTGTGCGCCACGCCTTTTTCGATTTGTCCGAGAGATGTCTGAACGGATCCCCCATGGTTTCCGCGAGCCCACCGCAGCCGCAGACCCAGGAACAGTACCACCTCTTGCCGAAATAGTAGGTAAGAAGCGGAGTGGCGATGAAGGTCATCACGGCCCCCCAGAAAATAAGGAACATTCCAAGCCCCCCGGGATGATTCACGAAATAGCTTAAAGTTCCCGGGAACAGGTATTCAGGTTTAAGCGGCCAGAAGTAGCTTAGGTAGAACTCGGGCTGGTTAAAGAGCATAAGCAGGTTGGGGATAAGAAAGGCGAACCCAAGCTGGAAAAACATAACGGAAGCGGTTCTTATTTTCTGGTAGCGATTATGCCTGTATTTCATGAACATTCTTACCCCGAAGATGAAAACGGCCAGGGTGTAGAGAAAACCGTAGAAAAACCAGTTGTTGGCCGGAGAACCTGAAAGGGCCAGAGAAAGCGGGTTTACGATCTTTATTCCCCCCGCCAAGTATTCGGGAAACCAGTAGAGAGCTATGTAGAAACCGGTGAACACAATGCCGACAAGCCAGCCGAGAACCCCTTTGTTGGTTAGTCCCCTGAAGTAGATGTTATCATGCTTGATTCCCGGAACGGTGCCCTTGAAATTAAGGTAAAAATAAAACGCCGTACCGAAGAGAACAGGAAGGAATACCAGGAGAAATCCGGCCCATGTGCCGCCCGGAGGCATACCCATGGACTGAAGGGCAAACATCAGTATCCCGAAGCCCAGAACGGCAAGAGAAAGCTTTTCTCCGGTTCCAAGCGGCTTGTCCGGGGCCTTCTCCGGCTCCTCAAAACCAAGGGCTTCTTCATTAAAATCGTAATCTATAGTGTTTTGTTCCATCAGGCAGCCTGTTTCCTTATCTCCCTTATTATTTCCGCTTCGCATTTTTCATAGAATTCCGGGTCGAAATTGGCATCCCCCAGATGATCAAGCACATAGTCAAGGGATCTCTTCTCCGCCACCCAGCTCTCGCAAACCCTGTGGCTGTAGCGAAGGCCCATGACGTTTATGCCGCAGACAACTCCGCCCTTCGTGACGATTCTTATCGAGCGGCTGCGATCGGGATGCTCCCAGTATAAATTGTCCTCCCCTTCAACGGGAACGTTTCTCACTGTACCGTAAGTTTGGTACTCAAGATCGAAAAATTTGGCCGAGTTATACCATATCCCTGGGTCATACACGCTGTGTTGTCCGGCTATTACCTCTCCCGCCACTTTTCCCTGGTTCTTGCCCGTGTACCAGACCTGCTGAATAAGGTTCCTTCCCTCCCCCTCGGTGATTATCTCGGCGCAGTCCCCGGCGGCAAACACATCCGGGGTATCGGTCCTGAAGCTCCAGTCAACCAGGATTCCCCTCCCTGTCTTTATGCCGCTTGCCTTGGCAAGGGCTACGTTGGGACTTACCCCCGCAGTGAGACCGACGATCTGGCATTCTATGAATTCCTCTTTGTTGGTCACAACTCCCCGCACTCTTCCCGAATCGTTTCCTACTATCTCCTTAAGTTCCGTGGTGAGTTTGAGATCGATCCCCTGCTCCAGAATCACGCGGTTTATCATCCGCGATTCCTCAATCGGAAGAACGTTTGTCCAGTAGGACTCCTCTCTCACCAGAAAGGTGACGTGGATATTGCGAGAATGGAGCATCTCGGCAAGTTCGATTCCGATGAGACCTCCTCCGACTATAACGGCGCTTCGGGCACCCTTTACGTTCTCGTAAAGAAGCCTGAGATCCATCAGGCTGTAGAGGCCCTGTACTCCATCGAGATCCTGGCCGGGCCACCCGAACTTGTTTGACTTGGATCCCGTGGCGATAAGCAGCTTATCGAACGAAACGGGATCTTTTTCGTGCATAACGAGCTTTTTTCCGGCGGCATCGATTTCGGTAACCCAGCCCCTTATCAAATCAATGCGGTTTTTCCTCCAGAGACTGTCCTCGTAGGGCTTGGTGTCCTTGTAGCTCATGTGGCCCATGAATATGTACATGAGCGCCGGACGGGAGTAGTGAAAGGAGGATTCCCCCGAGATCATGACGATTTCCCAGTCGGGCTGGAACCTGCGTATGCTCAGGGCGGCTGCGACCCCCGTCACCCCATTTCCGATAATCGCTACGCGCATGGCTGGTTTTCTCCCCTACCCCGAACCGAGTCAAACTCTACGCACAGGGCAGATGCTACTTTTCGAACCGCTCCCTCTGGTCCGGATTGTTCTCGAGAAAAGCTTGGAGATGCCTGTCCGAATAAGACCCTTTCGGGTAGTACTGGTCGTAGAAATCCACGTCTATGTGCATCGCCTGAAAAACTAATCTCATGTACATGGGATCAATAAACGCGGGAAATCTGCCGTAAGTGTCATAAATGTAGTTCGCGACATCCCTTACAATCTGCATGGTGGTTTCCGTCGGTCTCGGGGCCTTCATGAGATGCCTGTCGGGTTCCGTATAAGGAAAAGGCTTGTCGGATTCCCAAGCTTTCCACTTGTGGGCCAAGAAGTGATCGATCGCATCATCCATGTTCTCGTAGTAAGGCGGACAGTAGGCTTCGAAAACCCCGTCCTTTCCCACGGGAACGGTAGTGGGAGGATCGATCGTACCCTTTTTCGGCTGTATGAACCGGAATCCGAGCCCCCTGAACAGGTTCGGGGCGGCTCCCATGGCAAATCTCGGTATGAAGCCCGTAAACGCCCATCCGGCAAGCCCGAGGGGCTGTAGGGCAAGGGCCATGTTCTGCGTGATAAACGCCTGCTCAACGTTAAGTCCCGTTAGGATTCTCACTTCAAGGTCAAACAGAGAAAGTTTTATATCACCCTTGAGCCTGCCACTCTCCACCCACTTCTCAACACCCGCGGGCTTCCCGGTAAGATCGTCGATAATCGTGAATCCGTAGCTGTGAGCACAGTAAAGGGTAAGAAGATTCAGATATTCCTCAGTTACGTCCGTGACCGGAACAAAAAGCGTGGAGCCGGGCTTGTTAGCATTCCACTGGTTAAACTCGAAAAGCCCCGGCATCTTATCGGGCATGTCCGCCCTTCCGTCCTCAAGCTTGTTAAGGCTTTCCCTGTAAAGTTCGAGGACTCTCGCGATTTTCTCCTCGCGGGAGAGCTTGAAAAACAGATCGATCTCATGCTCCTTGGGAAGCATGTTCTTCACGTCCACGTGGTAGAGGCCGTTGTCGTTCGTGAAAAAAAGCTCAGTTCCGTGGTTGTTGCACGCAGAAGGCCAGGTTCTTCCCGTCCACTGGCAGAGAAGGTCTATCCCGTTCTCCGGCGGCAGGTCGGCCAGGCAAAGCCCGGTGAGCCCCGTTCCGGCCCACACCAGAAGTGCTTCCTCCACCTCGGTAAGGGGCACGGGATCGTATTTCGACTTGAACTCAAGGGTGCTGTCCTTAAGCTCCATTCCAAGGCCGAATCTCCTTGAGCGCCTGTTGAATATGGAATCGAAAAGCGGGTACTTAAGCGCTTCCTCAATTCTCTCGTTCAGAACCGTTTTGTCGAGTTTGCCGTTTTTCATCGTTTGAATCTCCTTGAGTCTGGTTGAGTGATAAAGTGAATTATACCAAAAATCAGGCGGTTTTTCCCCTCTCGAAATCCCTTGCCCATGATTTGAGGGTTTCAAGGGCGAGGCGGCTGCACTTCGGGCGGGTTACCATGATATCCTTGCCGAGAAGTTCCCTGAGGTAATCGGAGTCGAGCTCTCTGAGCCGCTCCACGGTCTTTCCCTTTATAAATTCCGTAAGAAGGGAAGCCGCGGCCTGGCTTATCGTGCAGCCCTCCCCGTCAAAACTTATATCTTCTATGATACCCCCATCGGCTGTGCGGATATAGATATTCAGCGTGTCTCCACAGTTCGGGTTGCCTCCCCTGAGAGTCACCGTGGGGCTCTCAAGCGGGCCGAAGTTCCTCGGATTTTCGTAGTGATCCATGATCATTTTCATTCTTTCTTCTTCAATCATGTGACCGCACCGTGCCTTTTTACCTCGCTTTTTATCCTCGCGTAAACCGCGCTGAGACCCCTTACTCTTCTTATCCCGAGTTTCTGTGCCACTCCGAGCTGGGAGATAAAGTCCACCGGTGCGGATTCGATCTCCTCAGGGCTCAGGCCGTCAAAGGCGCTCACGAGAATCGACACAAGCCCCCTCACCGTCGGAAACGGTTCCGGGACATCGGCGAATATGCGTGCCTTGCCGTCTTCTATCTCAACCCAGATAAAAACCGGGGTTTCGCACTCGTGTACCTGATGGAGGTTTCTGTCCACTCGCTCGGCGAACCTCCTTGGAATCTCGGGAAGGCCTTCTGAATAATCTATCAGGAGCTCTATCATTTCCTGACGGTCCGCCCCTTGGAATTCCCTGACTATTTCATCTATGCTGGCCATTTCCCCGCAGTTTCAAAAAAAAAGGATGCGGACCCGCAAGACCGCATCCTTTTGATTACCTCAAAAACACTTCTCCTTTTATTTTTCTATCGGAGCCCTTACAAGATTTCCCCACTCGGTCCACGAGCCGTCGTAATTCCTGACGTTCTCAAACCCGAGAAGATAGGTAAGGACAAACCACGTGTGAGAAGATCGCTCCCCGATCCTGCAGTAGGCAATCACGTCCTGATCCTTGCTAAGCCCCTGCCCCTTTTCGTATATCTCGACAAGCTCATCGGCCGAGCGGAAAGTTCCGTCCTCATTGGCGGCCGTAGCCCAAGGGACGTTTACCGCGCCTGGAATATGTCCTCCGCGAAGCGCGCCTTCCTGGGGATACGCCTCCATGTGAAGAAGTTCCCCCGAATATTCCTTCGGGGAACGGACATCGACAAGCGGCTTGCCCGAGTTCATGTGTCCAAGAACGTCATCGCGAAAAGCCCTTATCGACTCATCGACAGCCGACACCTTGTAATCGGTTTTCGGTCTTTCGGGAACCTCTTTTACCATATCTCTTCCCTCGTCGACCCATTTCTGCCTGCCGCCGTCCATTATAAGACATTTTTCATGTCCGAGCACCTTGAAGGTCCAGAACGCGTAGCAGGCCCACCAGTTGCTCCTGTCCCCGTAGAAAACCACGACATGGTCGTTTGAAATGCCTTTTTCCGAAAGCAGTGCCTCGAAATCCTCCCTGCTAACATAGTCCCTTATAAGCTGATCCTGTAGCTCGGTCTGCCAGTCGAATTTCACCGAATTTCTTATGTGTCCTATTTCATAAAGCAATATGTCCTCATCCGATTCCACTATAACGATATCGGGATCGTCGATATGCTCCTCTACCCAGTCCGTACTTACCAAAACATCCGGGTTTGCGTAATCCGCCATTCTGAAACCTCCGTTCGACCACGTAGCTTTGCGGCCTTTTACAATATTTTGGTAAGTATAAATACACGGGACCGGGTTTTCAAGAAATCGCCAAGGGATCGCCAAGCCCTGCGGGAAACTTGATTTTCGGGGAGGGTTGCGTGATAATTTCTTCGTACGCGCAGTTCCAGGAAACCTTAAAATGGCGGAAACTGAAGAGCAGAAAACAGAAGAAATGGCGGAGCAGGAAACCGAGGCGCCGGATGAAAACGAAGTTGCCCCAATAATCTGGTCCCAGAAAAGGGTTCCGAACATAGAAAAGGGATATAACCCAAGCGTGCCTTTTTACATGATGGGAATCTTCGTCGCGCTCATAATCCTGAGCGTGATTTTCGCCAAGATCACATCCTGAACGTACAATCTCGCCCCTCGCCCAGAACCATGGACAGGAAAAATCGCGCTTCATCCGTCTCAAAGAACCAGAGCGCCCTGAAAATAGTCTGGTACGCCCTGCTGCTTGCCATGTTCGCCTACACCGCGGTGGTCTTCGTTTTCAAATCGCCCGAGGCGCCGGACGTCAGAGAAAACGTAAAGGCAGCATTTCTTCTGGGGGGAGCGGCGCTCGGAGTAATTTCCCTTCTCATATACAGGTTTACCCTTTCTGAAAAATCGCTTCGCAAGAAATTTCTCTCAACTCAAGGCGAGGAGCCGGGGAAAAGGCTAGAGGAACTCTCAAACCGTCTCTTGCTCCCGCATGTGGTCCCCTGGGGAATAAACGAGACCGTTGTGCTGCTTGGATTCGTGCTCGCGTTTTTAAGCAAAAACCCCCAAGACATGATTCCTTTCTCAATAATAGGAATCATCCTGCATATCTACATGTATCCCAGAGTGGAGCAGCTTGTCGAGAGGACAAGAGATTCAGTCGGAGACGCGTGATCACTCAAAAAAGCGCCTTATCTCCATCTGGGTCTCCTCGAGGGAACCGGAAGCTTCTATTACCTTGATCCTTGGGATCCCTTTTTCAATCAGCTGTCTGTAACCCTCATCCACTCGGCTATGGAACTCAAACGGTTCCTCGTCCATCTTGTTTCTTTCTTTACCGCGGTCCTTGAGTCTCAAAAGCGCCTGCTCAACCGGTACCGAGAGAAAAAACGTGACGTCGGGCTCAACACCGAGGCTTGATGCCACGGCCATGCGGAAAACCAGGTCAGGGTCAAGCTCCCTTCCCGAGCCCTGGTAAGCAAGGGTCGAATCGTAGTACCTGTCGCAAATGACCGTGTAACCGTCTTTTAGTTTCGGCAGTATGAGCTCCCTTACGTGCTGGGCCCTGTCCGCGCAGAAAAGACAGAGTTCGGCGTAGGGCTGAATATCGATATCCCTCCGGTCGAGAATCTCGTTTCTTATCGCCTCGCCGAGCTTGCCCTCGCCCGGTTCCTTGGTAAAAAACACCTTGGTTCCCTTGCCAGAGAGGTAATCGGCCAGAAGTCTCGCCTGGGTCGATTTGCCGCTTCCGTCTATTCCCTCGAATGTGATAAATCTGCTCACACTGCGCCTCCCGGGGTTTTGTCCTGACCTCGAGACAAAAGTCCCGTCATCTTCCTGAGGTTCCTGATTTCCCCAGGGTTCAGGTCACGCCACTCCCCCTTGCCAAGCTCGCCGAGACGTACGTTACCACACGAAATTCTCTTAAGCCTGGTAACCCGAAGGCCGAAGGCCTCAAAGTACTTTTTCACAAGGTGCTTTCTCCCCTCGTGAAATGAAATGCTTGCCCGCGTGCGCCCAGGGGACACTTGAAGAACACTCACTGAATCCGGCTTCGTAAACCGTTTCTCAATTTCCGCTCCTTCACCAAGCACCGCTTCGAGATCATCCGGCACCTCCCCCGAAACCTCGGCCAGATAAGTTTTTACCACCTTGTACCTGGGGTGATGTATTCTGTTTGCGAGTTCCCCGTCGTTTGTGAGAATCAGAAGCCCCTCAGAGTCGTAGTCAAGCCTGCCGACGGGATAAACCCTCTGCTCTATGTCTCCCAGAAAGGACGTTATCGTTTTCTTTCCATCTTCCATGGACTTGAGGGAAGTGAGGTAGAAGGGAGGCTTGTTAAGCATCACGTATCTTTTCCTTTCCTTGCGCACGGGTTTTCCGTCAAGCGCTACCATGTCGGCAGTCTCGTCCACCACGGAACCGAGAGTACGAACAACCTCCCCGTTTACAGTTATCCGTCCCGCCTTTATAAGGTTATCCGCTTTTCTTCTTGATGTTATTCCGCACTCGGAAAGAAACCTGTTAAGCCTCATTTAATCGGACCAGCAATCTCTAAGTTCAATATTTTTGTGAGCGTGTTTTTCTTTACGCATCTCTAATATACACCACAAAGGCGGACATTCACGCTCGTACCAGTCTGCCCTTTTGGAACCCCGTAGCTGACAAGGTCCGCTTTAAATATGGATTTAAGATAGAGATATCTCAGGAAGTCCCACCATATTCCTTACAATTACGGAACGCAATTCCAGATTTGTAAAGTTTTTATTGCCTTCTCTCACCCGCCAGCATGAAGACCAAGATGTTGGACCATTGGCAAGATTCAGCGGTTCATCCGGTTATCAATCAGACGGTTCAGCAGAAACGTGATGCGACGGGCATTGTCAACCACCGACGGGTCGGCAAGCGTTGAAGTATCGCCAAGATCGGCATAATCGTCGGCGGCGATGCGGCGCAGGATCCGGCGCATTATCTTGCCCGAGCGGGTTTTCGGAAGACCCGGCGCCCACTGTATAAGATCGGGAGAGGCGATCGGCCCTATTTCCTTTCTAACCCACTTAACCAGTTCACCTCGAAGCTCTTCGGAGGGCTCGGAATCGGCGTTAAGCGTCACGTAGGCATAGATGCCCTGGCCCTTTATCTCGTGTGGATAGCCTACCACCGCTGCCTCGGCGACGCTTCCGTGCGACACCAAAGCGCTTTCCACCTCGGCCGTGCCCATCCGGTGACCGGACACGTTTATAACGTCATCGACACGTCCAGTGATCCAGTGATAACCGTCTTCGTCGCGACGGCAACCGTCACCGGTAAAATACTTGCCCGGATAGGCGGTAAAATAGGTTTCGACGAAACGGTCGTGATCTCCGTAAACCGTACGCGCCTGTCCCGGCCATGAGTCGGCTATGCAGAGATTTCCCTCAGCCGCGCCTTCTAAGACGCTACCTTCTGAATCAAACAGTTCTGGGCGAATCCCGAAAAACGGCAGCGTCGCCGAACCCGGCTTCAGGTCCGTCACACCGGGAAGCGGGGTTATCAGGACCCCGCCGGTCTCAGTCTGCCACCAGGTGTCCACTATGGGACAGCGGCCGTCGCCGACCACTTCGTAGTACCACATCCAGGCTTCGGGATTGATCGGTTCTCCAACGGTGCCGAGAACGCGAAGCGAGGCGCGGGAGGTCTCCTTAACCGGCCCGTCTCCCTCGCGCATAAGCGCCCGGATAGCCGTGGGGGCCGTGTAGAAAATACTGATGTTGTGCTTGTCGCAAACTCTCCAGAAACGCGACATGTCCGGATAGCCCGGCACCCCTTCAAACATCACAGTGGTGGCACCGTTTGCAAGCGGTCCGTAGACGATGTAGCTGTGACCGGTGACCCAGCCGACGTCGGCAGTACACCAGTAGATCTCTCCTTCGTGATAATCGAACACGTACTGGTGAGTTATCGAAGCGTAAACAAGATAGCCGCCGGTTGTGTGCAAAACCCCCTTGGGCTTTCCGGTCGAACCCGAGGTGTAGAGAATGAAAAGCGGGTCCTCAGCACCCATTTCCTCGGCCGCACAGTCATCGGAAACCTCCGCCGCGGCCTCATGATACCAGACGTCCCGCTCACCGTCCCAGGGAATGTCCGCTCCGGTACGGCGCACTACCAATACCTTTTTTACGGTCGAGTCCACAGCGTCGTCTTCAAGCGCCTTGTCCATGTTTACCTTAAGAGGCACCCTGCGAGCGCCGCGAAGCCCCTCGTCCGCCGTAATGACTATCTCCGATTCACAGTCAGAGATCCTCCCCCCAAGCGCCTGCGGTGAGAAACCTCCGAACACTACCGAATGAATGGCGCCGATGCGCGCGCACGCAAGCATGGCGAAGGCAGCCTCGGGAATCATCGGCATATATATGGTTATCCTGTCGCCCTTGCGGGCTCCGAGAGACTTAAGCACGTTAGCCATGCGGCAGACTTCGCTCTTAAGTTCCGCGTAAGTGAACTTCCTGTCCTCACCGGGGTCGTCCCCCTCCCATATGATTGCGATCTTGTCGGGGTTTTTCTCCGCGTGGCGGTCGACGCAGTTTGCCGACACGTTGAGGGTCCCGTCGTAGAACCACCTGATCGACACTTCCCCAGGACCGTAGCTTGTGTCCTTCACCTTGGTATAGGGTCTGATCCAGTCAATCCGCTTGCCGTGGGCGCCCCAGAACCCCTCGGGGTCCCTGACCGACTGACGATACATCCAGCTATATTCGTCCCTGTTTATCAGGGCTCCTTCGGTAACAGTTTCTGAGGGTGGAAAAACTTTCGGTTTTGACATGAGTTTCCTCCTGACTAATAAACTTCCATTGTGATTGTCCCGAGTTTTAAAACCGCCGCGCTTGTACGGAAATTCCAAGGGAGAAAACAGCCAAATCTTGGGAAACCGTAGAGGTAGTCATTTAATATCTAAGGGCTTTATATATCAAGCAGTTACGCTTGATCCTAGGCTTCAAGATGCTGAGTCGTATTGTAACTCCTGTGCTTTGAATTGACAATGTCTGAACTGATTTATTCAAAATTCGGTCAATTTGGCTGACTCCTTACACACTCCTTGACACCATTTGCGTTGTAACGATTTCGGAGTTGCGGTTTTTGCAAGGGACAGGGGCTTTGGTTCGGCATGCCTGACGACGCTTTAACAGAGCGGCCGCCATTGTTTCCGCACCCCTCATGGCTTGAAAATCATACCCAGACGGATATCGAATATATCCTCTTCCGCATAGCCGGGCATCTCAGCGGAATTCAAATTCCTCCTTGTGAACGCTCCTGCGGGACACGCCCCGCTTCCTCAATCCCCCGGAGACGGCCTCGACCATCGGCTTCGGACCGCAAAGGTAATAGCTCCATTCTCCAAACGCCCCGCCGAGATCAGTTCCTATCGCGTCCGCGTCAATCCGCGCTCCGACCTCGGAGTCAAACAGCGTGACGGTCACGTTTTCCAGTTCAGCCGCCCGCGCCTCAATTTCGCTTAAGAACAGAGCTTCCCTGGCCGACGCGCACGCAGTAGTAAAGCCGGACGGTCCTGCCGTGCCCCGGTTCCATCGTGCGCAGCACGGACAGAAACGGCGTGATCCCGATTCCCCCGGCAACCCATACCTGCTTTTCGGAACCCCCAAGAGGATTGAACCGTCCATAGGGACCCTCGACGGCGACATCGGCGCCCACTGTCAGATCTTCGCGCACCCTGCGGGTGTAGTCCCCGAGCACCTTGACCGTGAAGCGCAGCCTCTCCTCCTTCGCTCCCGAGGAAATGGTGAAGGGATGGGCTTCCCTGAACCCGTCGGCATCAATCGTGATAAAGGCAAACGGCCCGGGCTCGAAGGGCCATTCCGTTCTTCGGCCGCAACACCACTTCGGTCGCGCGCTCGAGACTGTTCACCTCGGCCAGAGTGAAGCGGAGCTTCTCTTTCCTCGGGTAGAGAAACCGCTTGTAGAACCCGCCCGCCAGTCCCCCTAGCAGCATAAGGGCGAGAAACATGCCCGGAGCGGAGAGAAACGCAATCTCCTCTCCTTCATAAAGCACCATAGAGACATGGACGCCAGCAACAGCAAAAAACGCTCCCATGAACCGATGGGTCGCGATCCAGCGGTGATAGGGAATCTTGCGGTTAAGCGTGATTCCGATCAGCAGAGTGATACCGACCATCGCGATCATCCGAAGAGGTCGATGGGCAGTTCTTCCTCTTCTTCTCCCGGAGGCTCCGCCAACGCCTCGCCTTCAACGGACACGGCGGCGGTTACCGCGACATCTTCATCCGGACCGCCCGGTAACAGCTTTTAGTGTGCGATGAAAAGCACCATCGGCGATGCCGAGATACTTGTGCAGCTTGTACATCCGGTCAAGACCGCCAAACGATGTCTCCACCGCGCGCGGGCGCGCCGAGAGCAGCAGCCCCAGTGCCATGCAGATCACAGAACAGGAAGCGACGAAATAGGAAAACTGCGCGTCAAACGGCATTGCCGCCGTAATAACATGATGCCAGTACAGTGCAGTGTATGCGGCAAACAGGGCTTTATATGCCCCATCAACCCTTTCGCAAATTATGTGCTCGATCCTAGGCTTCAAGATGCTGAGTCGTATTGTAACTCCTAGTGCCAGCTATGAATTGACAGGATGTCTGACTAATTTATGTCAAAATTTAAGGCAGTGAATTTGATTGACTCCTTAGACGGTGTCTTGACCGTAGCGCGACAACCATTTAAGTTAGCACCAGACCGACCATTTCGAAGGAAATCAAGGCATGTCTTGGCAAAAATAAGCAGCTTCAGTTCTCTGCCTCTTGCTCCTGTCCGCAACAGCATGCGGACAAGGGCCAGACGATAACCCGGACGGTAAAACCTCGAGCATGACCCCCGCTGACACGGACGACCGCCGCCCGTTCGAGGGGTCAGTCGACATCGACGACGACGTGGACATAGCTACCGAACTCCGGGAAAGCGACGCGTATGAACTCGATACAGACGGCGATGATGCGCCGGTCATCGAAAACGACACGCTGACCCTCACGGTATCGTACAGCGGCGGCTGTGGACCAACACTATTTCACCCTCGTCACGGACGGCAACTTCATGGGATCAGATCCCGTCCGGCTCGTCGTCGCCCTTACCCATGACGACAACGGCGACACGTGCGAGGCGTACCCGACAGATCAATATGTCTTTGACCTGACGCGCATAAAGACGCGGTATTATCAGGAAGCCTACGAGACAGACGAAGGTTCCATCACCATCACCCTGCGTCTGCGGCACTTGGACTACCCCAGTGGTTCTGTCGACGCCGACCCTCTCGACCTCGACTACACTTTTGCGCCATGATTTTGATAAACCCGCTGCCCTCGCGCGCAATGGCAATGGACTCTTACGAGCATCCCCGGTCGATTAAATCCGCCGCCAACGCTTCCATTACCGCATCCAGCCGACTATTGTCGTTACCCGCAACTCTCGGGTTCGGATGCGGTGGATTGAGAGCTTTCACAAAATTCCTTGGTAGCACAGCAAGGTATCATTGAAAGTTTTTCCAAAGTCAAACCACCTGTTTTTACAACCAGATGTGGTAACGGTTGTCAAAATAGAATTCTCAGAAAAAATTGCGGGAAACAAGCCTTTCTCTCAAGCGGTTTCCCGCGACAACACCCCGCCTCGGTCTCAATGCGTCTTGTCTGCCACGGAGTATCTTTTAAACAAGACCGTCAGAAGCAGCGCCAACGCGCCCAGAAACAGGCCGAACGCGCTGCCGCTATCACTTCCTCCAAGAGTGCAGCCTCCACCGCCGTCGGTATCCACCTCCCCGGTTTCCGTTTCTTCCAGCGGCGGAATGACGTCGTTGAGAGTGAAGCTCAACCTTGCCATGCGCACGTCGGAGAACTTGCCCTGTCCCCTGAGACTTGTGATGTCTCCCTGTGGACTGGTAGCGCTATTGCTCAGTGAAAATTCCTCCCCGTTCTCGGTTCCGGCGTCATAGGGAAACAGGTCTGCCGTGTGAGAGGGTAGCCAGTCATCCGATTCATCCAGCAAAGACAGAGCGGAGACGCCCACAAACCAGTCCGGGCTGGGACCGATCATCGATAGAAGGGTAAGCAGCGGATGAGTACGGCTGAATTCGACTTCAAATGTCCTCGTACCCGTTGCAGAGGTGCCGCTTTTCTTGACGATGGATATTACAGTTCCTTCTTCGGCATTGCCGATTTCTGTCTCAAACGTACCCGTGATGCCAAGCTCCGCCACCCTCTCCACGCCAGCAGTGGCCATCTCACCCACTGCCCAGAAAGTCACATCGCTGTTGTGTACGGCACCGATTAGGGTCGTGAAATGCGCACCGCCCACAACCCCGTCGGGCGTGCTGTCGGTGTTCCAGTTGCCTTCAAACGTTACCGTGTAGGTGGCCGATTCCGAGTCGGTCTGTGCGCGGGCCGGTCCCGTCGGCGCGCCGAGTATGATGGTGGCAAGGAGGAAAAGGCCCGTTGCGATGCGCCAAGGACCGCAAAAGATGCGGGAGAAGTTCGGTAGACGTGCGCGCTCGCGCATGCGGATACCGTCCCGACGCGGCGGAACGGACGTACCCGACAGTCTTCCTGACTCCGACGAAACCATTTCAGGTAAAACAGTACCTTGAACCTAGCATACTTTCGAACAAGGTACCCCGCGGTTCCTCTCATAAATCCTCGCTACGTTCCTTGACAAAAACGCTCCCTGTATAAGATACTTAGAGGCGGGGTTGGTGGTGTTGAAATTGCTTCCGCGCGGGAAACGGAACGGGTGGTTTCTTTATATGACCTTTTTAGCTGAAACTTGGGAAAAAACATTTGACGCAAACGAAAGCGCCATGCTGCTTGAAACATTCGGCGCAAGAGACTTCTCGGAGCTACGTCCCTCCACGAAACTTGAGAGAGTAATATCAAAAGCAATCGACGAAGAAGGCGTCTCGCGAGAAGACGCTCTCTATCTCTCTGAGCTTTTTCCCAAGGAAATCCCTTTTCTTCTTCTGGCCGCATCGGCCATCAGGAACCGCTCGAAAGGAAAAACCGTAACTTACTCCAAGAATGTCTTCGTACCCCTTACCCAGCTCTGCAGGGACCGTTGCGGATACTGCACGTTCAAGATAGAACCGGGAGAGGGAGCGCTGTTCATGACCCCTGAAGAGGTTGTTGACATGGCGAAAAAAGGAGCGAAGGCGGGATGCACGGAACTTCTTTTCGTCACGGGCGACAAGCCGGAACTTGCTTACCAGGTATACAGGGATGCGCTCGGGGAAATCGGTTATGAAACGACGGCGGAGTACCTGATCGAGATGGGAAAGACCGGACTTGAGCACGGGATCTTTCCCCACACGAACCTCGGGCTCTCAACCCTGGAGGAGCTCTCCGGGTTCAGGAAAAGCAACCCCAGCATGGGCCTCATGCTCGAGAACATAAGCGAGAGACTGCTTAAGAAGGGGAACGCCCACCACGGCTGCGCCGACAAGGTCCCGAAGCTCAGGATGGAGACAATGGAGCACGCGGGCGAACTCAGTATTCCCTGGACAAGCGGCATACTGGTGGGAATCGGGGAAACGTTCGAGGAGAGAATCGACTCGCTTTACGCCCTTTCGGAACTCTCCGGCAGGTACGGTCACCTGCAGGAAATAATAATTCAGAACTTCAACCCCAAGGAAGGAATAAAGATGGAAGAGTACCCTCCCGCCGATTTTCTTGAGATGCTGAAGACCGTCGCCATCTCGAGGCTCATATTCGGAGGGGACATGAACATACAGATACCCCCTAACCTTAACAACAAGAATTTCACTTTCTACCTAACAGCCGGAATAAACGATCTTGGCGGCGTGTCGCCTCTCACCATAGACTACGTCAACCCCGAGGCTCCGTGGCCGCAGGTTGAGAGAATGGAAAAGGAGGTAAGCGAGCTGGGTTACGAACTCCGGGAGAGACTTCCCGTCTATCCCGAGTACATAGACGAGCGCTGGATAGACCCCTACGTTCTCGGCAAGGTAAGGGAGCGCGTTGATGAGAGGGGATACGTTCCCGTAAACTGAAAAAATGGAAGATATAAACAAAATAATAGACTCAATAGAGCAGAGAAGGCCCCTTGGCATCGACGGGGTGATGTCGCGCATAAACGGCACGACGGGTCGGATAATCGAGGACGCGCTTTCGGGAAAGGAGATCTCGGTTGAGGACGGGATCCATCTTTTCGACATAGAGGATACAGACGAGATATCCGCCCTAGCCCTCGCGGCCGATCAGATAAGAAAGGAAGACGTCGGGGACGTGGTCACCTACGTCGTTAACAGAAACATAAACTTCACTAACATCTGCGACGTTTACTGCGGCTTCTGCAATTTCATGGCGGACGAGGGAGACGAGAGGGCCTATTTCCTCTCAATGGACGAAGTCGCGGAGAGAACCGTTGAAGCCTGGGAGATAGGAGCGACGGAAGTATGCATGCAGGGAGGCATGCATCCCGAGATAGACGGCAATTTCTACATCGAGCTTATAAAGACAGTAAAAAAAGCCGTGCCCGAGATGCACACCCACGCTTTCTCTCCCTACGAGATCTACTACGGCGCAAAGACTCTCGGCATAGAGGAAGAGGACTTCATAAGAAGACTCAAGGACGTTGGTCACAACACTTTCCCCGGTACCGCGGCCGAGGTTCTGGTTGAAGAAGTAAGAAAGGTAATCGCTCCCAGGAAGATACCGACCGAGGTATGGATAAGGGTGGTTAAAAAAGCCCACAAGGAGGGAATGAGAACCACTTCGACCATAATGTACGGCCACCTAGACAAGCGCCATCACTGGGCCATACACCTTGGAATCCTGAGGGACATACAGAAAGAGACCGGAGGGTTCACGGAATTCGTGCCGCTTCGCTTCATTCCCTGGAACACGAGGCTGTTTATTCACTCCAAGGGAAAGGTAAGAAAGGGCCCGACCGATCTTGACCAGCTGAAAATGTACGCGGTCTCCCGCATGATGCTTCGGGGATGGATAAACAACATACAGGTCTCCTGGGTAAAGCAGGGACCCGAGTTCGCCCAGTTCTCTCTCACCGCCGGGGCAAACGATTTCGGGGGAACGCTCATGGAAGAGCAGATATCCCGTTTCGCCGGCGCGAGTTACGGACAGTACTTCCCGCCCGAGGAGTTCAGAAAACTCACCAGAGAAATAGGCAGAATCCCGGCCGAACGCGACACGACCTACGGGATACTGAGAACGTTTGAAAACGGCGGGGACTGAAGACCTTCTCTCCCGCGCGCAGTCTTTTGTCCCGAAACACCCCGGCCGGCACCGGTTTCCATGGAGAAATCAAAAATCGAAGATCTGAGCAGGGCACTTGCCACACAGATCCGGGGCGAGATAAGAAAAAGCCTCGTTGACCGGGCCATCTACAGCACGGACGCAAGCAACTACAGAATTCTCCCCGAAGCGGTCGTAATCCCGAAAACCCCCCAGGACATAGAGATCACCGTCTCCGAGGCCTCCGCCCGAGACATACCGGTCACGGTACGCGGGGCCGGGACAAGCCTTGCGGGACAGGCGGTAGGCGAAGGAATAATCCTTGACCTGTCAAAGTACATGAACAGGGTGATCGACGTGGATGCCGGAGGAAGGAAAGTCAGGGTGGAGCCCGGAATCTCGATCGATAACCTTAACAGGAACCTCTCGCCCCTCGGCCTCATGTTCGGACCGGACCCCTCAAGCGCAAGCGTTGCCACCGTAGGGGGAGCCGTAGCGAACAACGCCACGGGAGCTCACTCCATACTTTACGGAATGGCGGGCGATCACGTGATTTCCTCAAATGTCGTGCTCGCAGACGGGTCTTCTCTCGAGCTTTCCGGGAAAAATTACAAAAGACGCGGTGGAGGGCCCGGCATCGCGGAGAGCCTTTTCGAAAAACTCGCCGCGCTTATAAAGGAAAGCGGGGAGCTTGTAAAAACCGACTTTCCAAAACACTGGAGAAGAGCTTCGGGGTACTCGCTTAACTATTTTCTGGACGAAGAGTTCAATCCCGCGAAACTTCTTGCCTCCTCGGAAGGCACCCTCGCGGTCTCGACTGATTTTGAGCTTAACCTCGTTGAAAAACCTCTCTCAAGCGCACTCTGCGTCATTCCGTTTCGTGAAATTCCGGATGCAATGGACTCGGTCTTAGAAATTCTCTCTCACGGTCCCTCGGCGATAGAGCTTATTGACGGAACCCTGATAGGTCTTGCGAGAAGAAAAAAAGGATTCTCCCACTCCCTCTCCTTCATTGACGGAACCCCGGGATCCATTCTGGTGGTCGAATTCCAGGGGGATGACGAAAGGCAGACCGGGGAGAGGGCGAAGAACCTTGCGAATTCCCTTGATTCCGCTTTTGCCGTACTAGGGAGCGGGGAGCAGAAAAAAATCTGGGACGTAAGAAAGGCGGGGCTCGGAATCCTGATGAGCGACAGGGGCAGCCAGAAACCTGTGCCTTGCATAGAAGACGTCTCGGTTCCCGCGGAGAATCTGGCCCGCTACACGAGGGACGTGACCTCTCTTCTTGACGAGTTCGGCCTCAAAGCCGCTTTCTACGGACACGCAAGCGCCGGATGCCTGCACATAAGGCCCCTTCTTGACCTTCGGGAGCAGAAGGGAGTATCCGACATGACAGCCCTCTCGGAGCGCACTCTCGAACTTGTCCTTCGCCATTCGGGGGTAATGAGCGGGGAGCACGGAGACGGTCTTCAGAGAAGCTACCTTAACGAAAAACTCTTCGGAGAGGCTCTTTACTCGGTGATGAAAAAACTAAAGGAGATATTTGACCCGCAAGGGGTGCTCAATCCGGGAAAAGTCGTCCGCGGGCCTGATTCTTCCCTGAATCTGCGGATAAGGAAATCCGCGGGGGATATTGCCACCTTCCTTGACTGGTCCCGGGAGGGAGGTCTCGCAGCGGCGGCCGCGATGTGCAACGGCCAAGGGGTCTGCAGAAAGACCGCCGAGGGGATAATGTGTCCATCCTACAGGGCGACCCTTGACGAAGGCGATACCACAAGAGCGCGTGCCAACCTGCTCCGGGAACTTCTGCTGGGCCATATGGACGCAGATATGATCTACGAGAAAGGATTCTACGACGTTTTCGATCTTTGCGTGGGATGCAAGGCGTGCCGTACCGAATGTCCTTCCGGGGTTGACGTCGGCAAAATGAAAACCGAGTTCCTGGCCCTCTACAAGAATAAAACCGGGTTTACGGCAAGAGACAGGCTGTTTGCCCGAGTGCACGAGATAGGTTCCGTGCGCAGCGCCCTTCCCCGCTTTTTAAACCGGGCACTTGAGAGCTCTTTTTCCCAAGGGCTGCTTTCACTCGCGGGAATTTCCCGAAGAAGATCACTTCCCCCGATGGCCGAAGATACTTTCAGCGGGTGGTTCCGCAAAAGGAAGAGAAATCCCCAGAACGGAAAACAGGTGGTTTATTTCCACGACACTTGGTCTGAATTTTTCTACCCCGAGATAGGAAAAGCCGTCGTCGGGGTGCTTGAGAACCTTGGTTTCGAGGTGCTTCTGGAGAAACAAAGAAAATGCTGCGGGCGGCCGATGCTGAGTACCGGCATGGTGGAAAAAGCCAGGGAAAATGCTGTTCACAACGTAAAGGTTCTCTCAGATTACGTCAGAAGGGATATCCCGGTGGTATTTTCAGAACCCAGCTGCCTCTCCGCGTTTCGGGATGAATACGCCGATCTCCTTCCAGATAACGAATCCCTTGACGCGCTCCTTCCGAACATACACTCGCTCTGCGAATTTGTCTTCGCGCAAGGTGGTAACCTCCCGGGTCCCGGGAAGCAAGGACGCAGAGGGGTGCTCGTTCACGGGCACTGCCACGAAAGATCAGTTGGCAATTTTGAAAAGACCCTGTCGCTTCTTAACGATCTGGGATACGACGCGAGGTCAAGCGACGCCGGGTGCTGCGGCATGGCGGGAAGCTTCGGTTACGAAAAAGAGCACTACGAGATATCAAAAGCCATGGGAGAGTGTGGTCTTTTCCCGAAAATAAGGAACTTGGGAAAGTCGGAGAGGGTCTGCGTAACGGGCGTATCATGTCTCGAGCAGGTCTCCCATTTCACCGAGGCAGTTCCGGTTCACGTAGCCCTGCTTATTGAAGAATGCATATCGGCTGAGGATGTAAAATAACCATCTCCCGGTCATAGAAGACGCCCGTTGTTGCCGGTAAGATAAGAACCATGGGATTTCCGCAGATCATAGGACACGAACCCCAGAAGGAGTTTCTTCGCAACTCAGTCCGCAAAAACCGGATCTCGCATGCATATCTTTTCTCAGGACCCGAGGGCGTGGGGAAAAAACTGGTCGCGATCGGTTTCGCAAAACTCATAAACTGCGCCGAGAGCGGGACGGAGAATCTTGACTGCGAATGCACCTCTTGTGCGAAAACCGAGAAGGGCCTCAACCCTGACGTGCTCGTGTTCGGATACCCGGGCGAGAAGACGATAAAAGTGGACCACGTAAGACAGGACATAGAGCGTCTGATTCACCTGGCACCCTATGAGAGCCCTTACAAGGTCTTCATAATCGACGGCGCGCAGAGAATGAACTTCAACGCCCAGAACGCATTCCTGAAGACCCTTGAAGAACCGCCGCCGAACTCCGTCATAATCCTCATAACCACGCTCGCGGATCTGCTCATGCCGACTATAAGGTCAAGATGCCAGTCGGTGGTCTTCCAGCCCCTTGAGGCAGAACAAGTAAGAGAATTTCTGGAAAAGGAGAAGCCCGGGCAGAATGACCCGGGGCTTATCTCAAAAATATCGGGGGGCAGCATCTCAAGGGCGCTTGGTACCGATGAGGATTACCTTCGCAAAAGGACCGAATACGTAGATTGCCTGATGGCCGTCGACGCCAAAAAACCTCTCACCCTCTTTGATTCCGTGGAGAGAATACAGAAAGACATAAAAGGCGGAGGACCGCAGGAACTGAACACGGTCTTTGACATTCTCTCGACATGGCTTCGGGATTCGGTGGTTCTTAAAACCTCCGGGAGAAAAGAGGAAATAGTAAATACCGACCTCATTGAGCAGCTGAACGAATATTCGGGAAAAAGGAACGTATCTGAACTTCTGGGCAAATTCGCCGCTCTTGAGGAAACCATGGCGCGGATCTCGGAGAATAACGCAAACGTCGAGGTTTCTCTCGAGAATCTTCTCCTGAGGCTCTCCCGGTAGCAACATCAATTCGCCCTGGGCTTCTTAACCCGGTCTTAGACTCCTGAAAACGGATTCGCCCGGCAGCTGTTTCTGATAACCGCGATAACGGTATTTTTTATCAGGGGTGGTGGTATTCCTCAGGCCAGGCATTCCCGACTGATTCGCTGTTTTTATATTTTAAGCGGACTTTCTGCAGCACTGTATGGTACTATACAATTTTGCCACGATGAACTTGGCCAAAAACTTAGCACGAGAGGTAGGATGATATATGCGCAATCTAATCTTAGTCATGGTAATTTTTCTGTTCTCCGTTCCTCCGGCGTTTGCCGACGAGGCCGCCGATGAAAACGAAGTCTTGAGGCAACGCATCGAATATCTGGAGCGGGAACTGGAAATAACCCGGAAAAAACTCGCGGAGTCGGAATCCCGGGCAGCACCGGCGCTCCAGGAGCCGGAAGAACCTGAGAAAAGTCCGATCAGAATCGGCGGCGCGATGCGCGCCAACCATGCCTACGGCGATTACTCAGGGCGCAGGGGCGAGAACATCGGAGACTCGGATTTCGAACTGCTGCGCCTAAATGTCGACCTTGACTACAACGGCGTTATCGGAAGAGCCGAGTACCGGTACTACGATGACTACAGCATGATGCACACTGCATGGCTCGGGTACGCCTCGGACGCTTACGGCACCTTCAAGGCGGGCATCGTCCGCGTTCCTTTCGGACCGGGCCCATGGGGCGTTTCGAACAGCTGGTTCTTTGATCAGCACTACTACGTCGGGCTTGCGGACGACATGGACCTGGGAGCAAGATGGACGAGGGCCTTCGGCGACCTTACGGTCGACCTTGCCTACTATCTTCAGGACGAAGGACACTGGGACGGAAGCAGCCGCGACAGTGCCCGATACAGTTACGACCCCGTAAAGTGGAACAGCGGAGCCGACTCGGACGGGAACGTCACCGACTTCGGAGAAAACGGTTTTGAGGAAGAACACCAGGTAAACCTGCGCGTTATCTACGCGAGCGAGAGCATCGGGGATATCGGGATGTCGTTTCAGTACGGAAGGCTTAAAGGAACGAATGTGGATGACTCGGGCGCCGACCATCTCGCGGTCTCAGCTCACGCGGTGACCCCGCTTCGGGATTTCTCGCTTCACTCCCAGCTGTCCTACTACAGATACGACATTACGGACAAGACTCCCTGGGGAACCGGCGACCTTATTCCCATGGGGGCCTTTAACTTCGCATGGCCCGTGGCGTCAGAGGCATGGCTGCCGGCTGTTTCCCTCAGGTACAACGGCCTTGAGGGTTCAGATATAGCGTGGCTCGACGGCGTCACGCCCTATATCGAGTGGAGTTCCATCCTCAAGACAACAGAAGATTTCAACAACAGCTCCCTATGGACTTTCGGCGCTCTCTGGTACTGGGGCTCTCTATATATCTACACCGATTTCGCACTCAGCGACGGTAACTTCTTCGTCGGTGCGGAAGGAGACGAATACGGCAATATCTACGACGGGGTAAACGATTTCGGCGCCAGCGGAAACAACAGGTGGCACAAGCGCTTTAACATTAACGTGGGCTACTATTTCACTCTTTACGAATAAGGATCGAGGAGGCATAAAATAGAACACGGTCATCAGGCAGGGCAAGACAACCTTCAGATATTCGGTCTTGATATAAACGTCCCGGTATTTGTGACCTCGGGGATTGTCACGCTCGCTTTCGTAGTCGGGGCCCTGATTTTTCAGGAAAAAGCGACGGAAGTGCTGGGGGCTCTTCGCATATGGATTACCACCCAGTTTGACTGGCTTTTCATGAGTGCCTGCAACATATGCGCGCTGTTTTGCTTCTTTCTGATTTTATCTCCGCTCGGCAAAGTGCGCCTCGGCGGTTCAGACGCGGTTCCCCGATACTCTAGAATCACTTGGTTCTCCATGATCTTTACGGCAGGAGTCGCCATCGGTCTGCTGTTCTACGGCGTACTGGAACCGGTCTATTATTTCCAGAATCCCCCCTTGGGAATTGATCCTTCCGATACCAAGGCGGCTCAAGCCATCAGCATATCCGCGGCAACCTTCCACTGGGGGCTCTCCGCGTGGGCATTTTACGCGACCGCAGGCCTTGGCCTCGCTTTTTTCTGCTACAACAGGGGACTGCCTCTCACGATCCGCTCTGCATTCCACCCCCTTCTCGGCGAACGCGTATGGGGCTGGAGCGGACATCTTATAGATACGCTCGCCATATTCGCCACATTGTTCGGTCTCGCCACATCACTCGGCCTTGGCGCGAAACAGGCCGTGGCCGGCCTTAATTACCTGTTCGGAATCCCGGCAACGGATATGACTTACATCGTGTTCATAGTGCTGACCACCTCTTTCGCCACCCTTTCGGTACTCAGCGGGCTGAACGTGGGGATCAGGCGCCTGAGTCAGATCACTATAACGATTGCCCTGCTTCTGCTGCTGTTCGTTTTCATCGCCGGGCCGACACAGTACATATTGAGCAGTTTTTTCGCGGGATTAGCGGACTATATCGTGAAGATTGTACCCCTCAGCAACTGGGTAGGGAGAGAGGATACGGATTTTCTGCATGGCTGGACAACTTTTTACTGGGCCTGGTGGATTTCGTGGACGCCGTTTGTAGGAATGTTCATCGCCCGCATCTCAAGGGGAAGAACCGTACGCGAATTCCTCGTATGCGTTCTCGTTCTGCCGACTATCTTCTGCCTCCTGTGGATGAGCGTTTTCGGCGGCACGGCCATTCACCAGTTTCTCTTTGACGGCTACACGGGAGTTACGACTATAATCACGCAGTGGAAACCGGAACTCGCACTCTTCAAGATGCTTGAGCAGCTCCCCATGACGCAGGTACTCTCGTTTGCAAGCGTTGTTCTTCTCGTAATCTTTTTTATCACTTCATCGGATTCGGCTTCGCTCGTCATCGACATCACTTCGGCCGGCGGGAAGCTTGACGCTCCCGCGTCCCAGCGCGTGTTCTGGTGCAGCCTGGAGGGCGGAGTCGCCATAGCCCTGCTTCTCGGAGGAGGGCTTAAATCACTGCAGGCGGCTTCAATCACAGCCGGACTTCCGTTTTCCATCCTGCTCATCCTGATGACGGTTAGTATATGGAAGGGACTCAGAGACGAGACCCGCTAACAGGAAATAAGGTTTTCAACACAAATGCGGTAGTTCAGCATCGGTTTCCGTCAAATGAAGCGAGAGAAAAAACCGTCGCGTGCACCGAATATTTACAAGGGACGCTCCTACCGGCGCGGACGGGACAATATCAGGATATTCGGACTTGACCTCCACGTCCGGGCATTCCTTGTTTCCGCGCTTGTGATCGTCATCTTCGTTGCCGCCGGGACGATCTTTCAGGAAGAAACGGCCGAGCTCTTCGCAAACGCCCGCCACTGGATCGTCACGCGATTCCACTGGTTGTTCATGAGCGTAGCCAACGTCATACTGGTTTTCTGCCTGCTGCTGATCGTCTCACCGTTCGCCAAGGTACGTCTGGGCGGACGGGAGGCAAAACCGGACTACTCGTATGCAAGCTGGTTCGCCATGATCTTTTCGACGTCGGTAAGCGCAGGATTCCTGTTTTTCGGAGTGATTGAACCGGTACACCATTTTCAGAATCCTCCGCTCGGCATCGACCCTTCCGACACCAAAACCGCTTTTGCCGCGGGCATGGCGGGGGCTATTTTTCACTGGGGACTCCACGGATGGGCGATATTCGCCGTCGTGGGGCTGTCAATGGCTCTTTTCTCCTACAACATGGGCATGCCGTTTTCCCTGCGTTCGGTGTTCTATCCCGTTTTAGGCAACCGCGTGTGGGGCTGGAGCGGGCACCTGATCGAAGCGCTGGCGGTATTCTCCACCCTGTTCGGCATTGCAGTCTCGATCGGTCTCGGAGCCGAGCAGATAACCGGTGGAATTGATTACCTGTTTTCGATTCCCCCGACCGATCTCTCCAAGGTGGTGCTGATCGCCTTGGTGGTGCTGACGGCAATGGCGGCCTTGCTGACCGGGATAAATACCGGAATCGGCCGCCTGAGCCGAATCAACATAATTCTCGCAGTGTCGCTGATGCTGTTCATCATTGCGGCCGGACCGACGCTTGACATCCTCCGCCACTGCCTGGACTCAACCGCCACTTATATCATGAACATAACGTCCCTCAGCATCTGGACAGGACGCGAGGACATGGATTTTCTGCACGAATGGACCATCTTTTACTGGGCTTGGTGGTTCTGCTACGCGCCGTTTGTCGGAATGTTCATTGCCCGCATCTCCAGAGGCAGGACCGTGCGCGAGTTTCTGTTCTTCGTGCTCATATTGCCGACCATTTTCTGCGTGCTCTGGATGAACGCCTTCGGAGGCACGGCTGTTCACCAGTTTCTGATCGACGGTTACACCGGGGTGACAGAAACGGTCGCGACGGGACTTCATGGACTCGCTTTGTTCAAACTGCTGGAGACGTTTCCGCTGACACATGTGTTCAGTCTTGTGAGCATCGTCATGTTGTTTTCTTTTCTCGTCGTCTCGCTTGATTCCGGGTCTCTGGCAGTTGATTCCATAACAGCCGGGGGCAAGCTGAATACGCCCGTGCGCCAACGCGAGTTTTGGTGCTTTATAGGGGGACTGATCCCCGCCGTGCTGATGCTTGTAGGCGGATTGGGGTCATTCCAGGCCGCAGTTATCGTTGTAAGTCTTCCGCTCGCCGTTTTGTTCGTCGTGATGCTTTTCGGTATCTGGACGGGGCTTCGCCGCGAATTACGCCACTTACGTCATCCGAGACAGCTATCCCGCAAAAACGCCGGTTGAAAAAACCCCAGCAACCGCCAACGACGGACTGCCGACACGGACATAAGATGTTTTGAATATCACCTCGGAACCAGAGCTGGCACTGGAACCGAACATTAGGAATTCTCTTGAGAAGATTGTGCTCAGGTTTTCCCGATAGGGATATCAATAATGAACTGATGCACCTTGGAAGACTTGTTTTTTAGCATCAACTGATGTATAATTCGATGCAAACAAGGTTACAATTCAGCAATTAAACATGGAGCACTAAAGATGAGAACAACATTGAATATAGACGATGAATTGCTGGCCCGAGCACAAGACATCACAAATATTACCTCAAAACCGAAACTGATCAGGGAAGCTTTAAAAGCTTTGGTTGAGAGGGAGAGCGCGCGGCAACTTGCCAAGCTGGGTGGCAGTCAGCCCGGGCTTCGATCCATTCCGCGTCGCCGTTTTAACAATGATTCTAATTGATACTTCGGTATGGATTGAACATCTGAGCAAGGGCGGCAGAGCTATTGAGGACCTGCTTAAAACCAGCAAGGCACTTATTCACCCTTTCGTTATCGGTGAGATTGCCTGCGGTAATCTTGCTGACCGTGCTGAAATTCTTTCATTGCTTAATGATTTGCCCGCTCTGCCCGTTGCTGCGGAAGCCTCAGTGTTATATTTCATTGAGCAGAATCAGTTGATGGGACTCGGCATTGGTTATATTGACGCTCACCTGCTAACTGCTACGGCTTTGGAACCACCGACGCGGTTACTGACGCTGGACAAACGTCTCAAAGCAGCCGCGGAAGCCTTGAATTTGTCGTATTAGGCAAATCTGCCTCTAAAAAAGACCATTCCATTCTCTATGGGGTCATTTCATACAAAGAATAATTGAAATACTGTTTGGTTATGTTTTATTAATCGCAATACTGACTCTCCTTCTAAGGAATTAGAAAGCACATGGGAAAAAAGCCGTTCTACGTAACAACACCTATTTACTATGTAAATGATGTGCCGCACATCGGCCACGCCTACACGACCATAGCGACCGATACGATCGCGAGATACAAGGCTGCCTCGGGACATGAAGTCTACTTCCTCACGGGAACGGACGAGCACGGGAGAAAAATTGAACAGACCGCCCAGACAAACGGAGAGACTCCCATAGGGCTTGCCGACAGGGTGGTAGTGAAATTTCAGGACCTTTGGAAAGTTCTGGGCATCTCGAACACCGATTTCATAAGAACCACGGAACCGCGTCACCACGAGGCGGTTTCCGAGATATGGAGACTGGTGCAGAAAAACGGTGACATATACCTTGACGAGTACGAGGGGTGGTACGACGTAAGAAACGAGGCTTTCATAACCGAAACCCAGCTTGAAGAAATAATGAAGCTTCCCGAAGAAAGCCGCCCTCACCTGGAAAAAATAAAGGAGCAGAGCTACTTCTTCAGGCTCTCTAGTTACCAGGAACCCCTTCTTCGGCATTACAGGGAACATCCCGAGTTCATAAAACCTGACTACAGAAGAAACGAGGTCGTGAGTTTCGTCGAGGGAGGTCTCAGGGACCTGAGCGTAAGCAGAACGAATTTCTCATGGGGAATCCCGGTTCCCGATTCACAAGGACATGTGGTATACGTCTGGTTCGACGCCCTCACGAACTACCTGACGTCACTGGGTTTCCCTGAAAAGACCGGGGATTTTCAGAAGTTCTGGCCCGCGGACATTCACCTCGTGGGAAAAGACATACTCAGGTTCCACGCTGTATACTGGCCCGCGTTTTTGATGTCGGCGGGACTCCCGCTTCCGAAAACAGTCTTCGCGCACGGATGGTGGACAGTGGAAGGAGAGAAGATGTCGAAATCGCTTGGAAACGTGGTTGACCCCTACCAGGTGGTGGAGGAGTTCGGTTCCGAGATATTCCGCTACTTTCTGCTTCGCGAAATACCTTTCGGACAGGACGGGGACTACTCGAGGAAATCGCTTGTAAGCCGCGTTAACGGGGAACTCGTAAACGGACTCGGGAATCTCGTGAGCCGCTCTCTCGGAATGATAGAGAGATATTTTGGGGGTGTCGTTCCTGAGCCCTCAGAGCTATCGGAAAGCGAGAAAGAGATAGAGGATTCCTATCGCGAAACAGTCCTCCAGGTCCGCTCGGATCTCGAAGAACTCGCCTTTAACAGGGCTCTTTCCCGCATATGGGAGTTCATAGCGCTTGTAAACAGGTATGTCGATAATACGGCGCCCTGGAAACTCGCGAAACAAGAAGAACAAAGCAAACGACTCGGGACGGTGCTCTGGACGCTTGCCGAGAGCATCAGGGTGATTTCCCTTCTCGTCTACCCGTTTCTGCCGGAGACCGCCTACGAGGTCCGAAGGAAAATCGGCCTCCCTCCCGAAGTCGACACAGAAGATGCGGACTGGGGGGGCACAAAGCCCGGAACGGCAATAAAAAAAGGAGAAAACCTCTTCTCGAAAATAGCGGAGAAAAAAGAATAAACTTCTTTGTCCGCCTCTAAAATCCCATCTCCGGGCTGCAAGGAACCGACCGGCTTTCCTTATTCGCGAAATTTGTTCCATACCTAACATTCCTAATTGCAAAACGCCGGGAAATATGATTGACTCTAAAGTTGAGGAAAGCGGTTTGGTTTAACCAATAATTCAAAAGCATTTAAGCTCAAAGGAGGTAGTTATGAGAGTAATTAAATTTCTGGCAATTATTGCCGTACTGTTTTCATTCACAGTCGTGGCTGATGCTGGCACCCTTGAGGATGTGAAAAAGCGGGGCAAGCTCAACTGTATTGTTTCATCGGGCTTGGCCGGATTCGCCTCTCCAGACGAAAAGGGCAACTGGCAGGGCTTTGATGTCGATTTCTGCCGCGCCGTAGCCGCCGCAGTGCTGGGAAGCGGGGACAAGGTAAAGTTCGTACCGACTACGAATAAAACGCGTTTTACCCAGCTAAATGCTGGCGAAGGCGACATACTGTTCCGCAACACCACTGAAACGCTGAGTCGCGACGTTGACCTGAAACTGACCTTCCTGCCCATTAACTATTATGATGGTCAGGGCTTTTTAATTCGCAAAAGTCTTGGGGTAACGTCGGCAACGCAGTTGGCCGGGGCTTCGGTGTGCATCCAGACCGGCACCACCACGGAACTTAACCTGGCGGATTACTTCAGAGCCAACAAAATGAAGTACGAGCCTGTCAATACCGAAACCAATGAAGAGAGCATCGTCGCATATGAAAGCAAAAGATGCGACGTGTACACCACCGACGCGTCGGCTTTAGCCTCTACGCGAGCGGCGCTGAAAAAGCCTTCAGATCATGTAATTCTTCCCGAAATCATTTCAAAAGAGCCGCTGGGCGGCGCGGTGCGCCACGGCGATGACCGTTGGGCTGATATCGGAAAGTGGGTGGTTAACGCGCTGATTATCGCAGAAGAGATGGGCATCACCCAGAAGAACGTCAAGGATCTCGCTAAAAAGCCTGGGAACAATCCGGGCATGAACCGTTTCCTGGGCACCGAAGGCAGCATGGGCGAGATGCTCGGTCTTGACAAGAACTGGGCCGTTAACGCAATTTCAGCCGTAGGAAACTACGGGGAGATATTCGAAAGGCATCTGGGACCCAATACTCCTCTAGCGCTTCAAAGGGGGCTTAACGCTTCCTGGAAATCGGGAGGGATTTTGTACGCAGCGCCTATTCGCTGATCGTGAGTAAACGTCAATAATGACTCAAGCCGAAGCCGCAGCACGAATGTGATGGATCCAATAGCTTTTCTGTCTCGATTGTGGAGGGATGAGCATTCCCGATCTGTTATTATTCAGGTCGTCGCAGTCGTGCTGATCTTCGGCTTGTTCGCCTACATCGTAAGGAATGCCGTTGTCAACCTTGAGGCAATAGGCAAAGGCTTCAGTTTCGGCTATCTGCGGGAGCCCGCAAGCTATGACATAAACCAGCACTTAATAGAATACACGTCCCGTTCCACTCACTTCCGCGCAATGCTGGTGGGAATCCTAAATACCCTTCTGGTAGCGGTAAGCGGCATCATTCTGGCAACGGTTCTTGGATTCACGCTGGGCGTTCTGCGACTGTCGAAAAACCTGCTGGCAAGCAAGCTTGCCCACATCTATATTGATTACGTAAGGAATGTACCCGTACTGCTCCACATACTCCTTGTATACGGGATCATAGTTAATACGCTTCCCGTGCCCAGAGAGGCGCAAAGTCTCGGCGATATCGCGTTTCTGACTAATCGCGGCTTCTTTCTTCCCAAACCGATTTTTGAACCTCTGTTTCTGGTGATTCTGGGCCTGTTCGCCGCGGGAATTATTTTCACAATATGGTTCCGCAGATATGCGGCGGGCATACAGAGAAAAACGGGAGAGTACTACCCGGTGTTCTGGATATCGATGGGGGCCGTGCTGGGAATTCCGATTGTCTCCTATTTTCTGATAGGTGGTCCGATCTCGTTTGAGATTCCCGCGCTGACGGGATTCAACTTTAGCGGAGGTATGGTGATCAGGCCTGAATTCACCGCGCTCTGGATTGCGCTTTCCCTGTATACAGCCGCGTTTATCGCCGAGATAGTAAGGGCCGGCATCATCTCCGTCAATTACGGGCAGACCGAAGCGTCCCTGGCCCTTGGGATAAACCACGGCAGAACGCTTAATCTGGTCGTGATTCCCCAGGCGCTGAGGGTGATAGTACCGCCGCTTACCTCGCAATATCTTAACCTTGCCAAGAATTCATCTCTGGCCATCGCGATCGGCTACATGGACATAGTTGCCACCATCGGCGGTATTACGCTTAACCAGACGGGCAGGGAAATGGAATGCATGATTATCGTGCTGTTGCTGTATCTCTTGCTATCCCTGCTGATATCCTTTGCGATGAACATCTATAACAAACGGATCAGGCTGGTTGAACGTTAGGAGGAAATAGCCATAAACCAAAAAAACTACAGAGTTGGAGAACACCCTGATCTTCCGCCGCCTAGTAACGTAATAGGAATCTACGCCTGGACTAGAAAACATTTTTTCTCAAGTCCCACGAACATAGTCTTAACGCTTCTGTCGCTCTGGTTTCTGATTCAAACCGTTCCCGCGCTTGTGGACTGGCTGTTTCTTGACGCGGCATTTACCGGGGGAAGCAGAGATGAATGCAACGCCAAGGCTGGTGGTGCGTGCTGGGCGGTTATCGGCGAACGTCTTAACCTGTTCACCTATGGTTTTTACCCAGCCGCTGAGCGCTGGCGGGTGAATCTTTCGCTTGTCCTGCTGATTTTCACCCTCTTTCCGATACTCTTCGAAAGAGCGCCTTACCGCAAGTACGCTCTTCATATCGCGGTCGCCTTCCCGTTCGTCACCGCATGGCTTCTGGTCGGAGGACTAGGTCTTACGCCTGTCGAGACCGACCAGTTCGGCGGTTTCATGCTTACCCTGGTCATCGGGATAACCGGCATCGGGTTTTCACTGCCGATCGGGATCCTGCTGGCTCTGGGTCGTCAGTCGAAGCTCCCCGCAATCCAGATATTTTCAATAGGCTTCATCGAGTTTATCCGCGGAGTACCGTTGATTACTCTTCTGTTCGTAGCTTCAACGATGCTCAATTATTTCCTCCCTCCGGGAGTGACTTTCGATCTTCTGCTGCGCGTACTGATCATGGTTACCCTTTTCGCGTCGGCGTACATGGCGGAAGTTATCCGTGGAGGTCTGCAGGCAATACCGAAAGGACAGTTCGAAGCCGCAGATTCAATGGGGCTTCACTACTGGTCCGCCATGAGACTGATCGTATTGCCCCAGGCGATGAAGATTTCCATACCCGGCATAGTGAATACCTTTATCGGACTATACAAGGATACGACACTGGTAATTATTATCGGACTTCTGGATCCTCTCGGGATAGGCAGGGCGTCTCTCGCAGACACAAGGTGGACGGGGCTCTCCACCGAGGTTTACCTGTTCGTGGCAATATTCTTTTTTATCTCCTGTTTTGGGATGGCAAGATATTCACAGCACCTTGAAAACAAACTGGAAACCGAGCATAAAAGATAAGGAGCATGGCACAAATGACCCAAAAACCTGAACCAACGAATGAGAAAACAAAATCGGCCGCGGGGAACTACGCGGTAATAATGCGGGATGTGCATAAATGGTACGGCAAGTTCCATGTGCTTAAAAACATCAATCTTAATGTCGGAGTCGGGGAAAAAATCGTTGTATGCGGCCCATCGGGTTCGGGAAAATCAACGTTAATCAGATGCATCAATCGGCTGGAGGAACACCAGCAGGGAGAAATCATCGTTGAGGGAATAGAACTTTCCCATGATATCAAGAACATCGAGAGCATTCGGCGCGAGGTGGGCATGGTCTTTCAGCATTTTAACCTGTTTCCGCACCTGACGGTGCTTGAGAACTGTACCCTTGCTCCCATATGGGTCCGCAAGATGCCTCTTGCGGAGGCGAACGCAGTTGCCATGAAATACCTGGAAAGAGTCAAGATTCCCGAGCAGGCGAACAAGTACCCGGGTCAGCTCTCCGGGGGCCAGCAGCAGCGCGTGGCGATAGCGCGAAGCCTCTGCATGAAACCCCGGATACTGCTGTTTGACGAACCCACATCGGCACTTGACCCTGAAATGATCAAGGAAGTGCTGGATGTGATGATTCAGCTGGCAAGTGAAGGGATCACCATGATATGTGTGACCCATGAAATGGGATTCGCAAGAACTGTCGGCGACCGCGTCATCTTCATGGACAACGGAGAAATAATTGAGGAGAACAACCCCGATGACTTTTTCCTGAACCCGCAGCATGAAAGAACGAAGCTGTTTTTAAGCCAGATACTGGATCACTGATGGGAAATACGGTTGTTTTACATAAGGGAGGGGGCAGAAATCTGATTTCATCCTGCTTAAGAAGGTAGTAGATATGAGAGCAATGAAGTTTCTGGCAATTATTGCCGTACTGTTTTCATTCACAGTCATGGCTGATGCTGGCACCCTTGAGGATGTGAAAGCGCGGGGCAAGCTCAACTGTATTGTTTCATCGGGCTTGGCCGGATTCGCCTCTCCAGACGGAAAAGGCGGCTGGCAGGGCTTTGATGTCGATTTCTGCCGGGCCGTAGCAGCCGCAGTGCTGGGAAGCGGGGACAAGGTGAATTTCGTACCGTCTACGAACAGAACGCGTTTTGCCCAGCTAAATGCCGGCGAAGGCGACATACTGTTCCGCAACACCACCGAAACGCTGAGTCGCGACGCTGACCTGAAACTGACCTTCCTGCCCATTAACTACTATGATGGCCAGGGCTTTTTAGTTCGCAGAGATCTTGGGGTAACGTCGGCAACGCAGTTGGCCGGGGCTTCGGTGTGCGTCCAGGTCGGCACCACCACGGAACTTAACCTGGCGGATTATTTCAGATTCAACAAAATGGAGTACGAGCATCTCAATACCGGAACCAACGCGGAGAGCATCATCATGTATGAAAGCAAAAGATGCAACGTGTACACCACCGACGCGTCGGCTTTAGCCTCTACGCGAGCGGCGCTGAAAAATCCGGCGGAGCACATAATTCTTCCCGAAATCATTTCAAAAGAGCCGCTGGGCGGCGCGGTGCGCCATGGCGATGACCGTTGGGCTGATATCGGAAAGTGGGTGGTTAACGCGCTGATTATAGCAGAAGAGATGGGCATAACTCAGAAGAACGTCAAGGAACTCGCTAAAAAGCCTGGAAATGATCCGGGCATGAACCGTTTCCTGGGCACCGAAGGCAACATGGGCGAGATGCTCGGTCTTGACAAGAACTGGGCCGTTAACGCAGTTTCAGCCGTAGGCAACTACGGAGAGATATTCGAAAGGCATCTGGGCTTCAATACTCCTCTAGCGCTTGAAAGGGGGCTTAACGCTTCCTGGAAATCGGGGGGGATTCTGTACGCAGCCCCCATTCGCTGATCGCAAATAAAATCGTCACGACTTTGACGGTTTGGAATCGCAACATACTGATATAACTAATTCTTATTTTCCTGCTAGGTCCTAAATACTTTCTTGGAACTTGATTTCTTCTGTATTCGGTTTCGGCCGGAATATCTCAAACGATTTGATCGCGAGTGCCGGATAAGTCCGGGAAAAGCCCCCGCCTTCTGTTATCGCGTGAAAGAGCATTTTAAGTTAGAATTTACCACAATAACTGATCAACCGAACGTGGTACGGTCAACTCAAGGAGGAATACTCTATTGGCAACGAAAACCCCTAAGAAGAAAGAAACCCCCAGGAAATACTCTTCAATCTACGTGGAAGGGGCGCACAGGGCACCCAGCCGTTCCATGCTGAGAGCCGTGGGCTTTACCGACAGGGACTTTAAGAAACCTGTAGTAGGAATAGCGTCAACCTGGAGCATGGTAACACCCTGCAACATGCACATAGACCAGCTCGCAAGACACGGGGCCGCAGGAGCGAACAAGGCAGGGGGCAAGTCCATAATCTTCAACACCATTACCGTGTCCGACGGAATATCCATGGGAACTCCGGGAATGAGGTACTCCCTCGTATCCAGAGAAGTCATCGCCGATTCGATCGAGACAGTGACTGCGGGAGAAGGGTTTGACGGAATCGTGGCCATAGGAGGATGCGACAAGAACATGCCGGGATGCCTGATGGCGATGGCGAGGCTCAACAGGCCATCGGTGTTCGTTTACGGCGGAACGATACTTCCGGGCAACTACAGGGGAAAGGACGTGGACATCGTCTCGGTGTTTGAAGCCGTGGGAGCGCACTCAAACAATGATATTACCGATTCCGAGTTAAAGGAGATCGAATCCTGCGCCATTCCCGGAGCCGGTTCCTGCGGGGGAATGTATACAGCGAACACCATGGCTTCGGCAATAGAAGCCCTCGGGATGAGTCTTCCGAACAGTTCTGCCCAGGCAGCCATCTCGAAGGACAAGGTGGCGGACTGCAAGAACGCGGGCGCGGCGGTCGTGAATCTGATAAGAGAGAACATAACGCCGCGGGACATAATGACGAAAAAGGCTTTTCTGAATGCCATAACGGTAGTTGTCGCGCTCGGAGGCTCGACGAACTCGGTTCTTCACCTATTGGCAATGGCAAACGCCGCCGGGGTGAGATTGACGATAGACGACTTCACTAGGGTCGGGAAGAAAGTTCCCGTCCTCGCCGACCTTAAGCCGAGCGGACAGTACATGATGTCTGACTTCTGCAAGATAGGAGGGCTCACCCCGCTGCTTAAAATCCTTCTTGACGAGGGGCTTCTCCACGGCGACTGCATGACGGTAACCGGAAAGACCCTAAAGCAGAACCTCCGGGGAGTAAGAAGATATCCCAGGGGACAGAAGATAGTTCTTCCGGTGAAGAGCCCGATAAAGGAATCGGCTCACATAGTGATTCTCAAGGGGAACATAGCGCCGGAAGGGGCGGTGGCGAAGATAACGGGCAAGGAAGGCAACTCCTTTACCGGGAAGGCTATAGTGTTCAATTCCGAGGAGCAAAGCCTCAAGGCGATTCTCGACGGCAGGGTTAAAGAAGGGCACGTGATAGTGGTAAGGTACGAAGGTCCCAAGGGCGGCCCCGGAATGAGGGAGATGCTTGCGCCCACGGCAGCTGTAATGGGCAAGGGACTCGGAGGAGACGTGGCGCTTATCACAGACGGGCGCTTCTCAGGAGGAACGCACGGCTTCGTCGTGGGGCACATAACGCCCGAGGCGGTTGACGGCGGCACGCTTGCGCTAATAAAGAACGGGGATGAAATCACTATTGACGCTGAGAGCAGGGAAATAACCCTGAACGTATCGAAGAGGGAGCTCAATAAAAGAAAGAAAGCCTGGAAGAAACCGGCGGCGAAGGAAAAAACCGGCGTGCTGGCAAAATATTCAAGGCTTGTTTCCTCCGCTTCCCAGGGTGCCGTAACCGACAGGGTCTAGGGGCTGGGCCCCCGCGTATTGCCTATTTCCGCGGCGGCAATATACTTTATTCCATGGAGTTGCTTCGTGGAAAAAACGTCGTGGTGGGAATAACGGGCGGCATCTCCGCTTACAAGTCCTGCGAACTCGTAAGGTCTCTCGTGAGAGACGGGGCGGAGGTGCGGTGTGCGATGACCAGAAACGCCGAGCGTTTCATAACTCCCCTCACCCTGCAGACCCTTTCCGGAAACAAGGTCGCCTCAAACCTCTTTGACCTCACTTCCGAATCCGAGATAGGTCACATAAAAATCGCCGACGAAGCCGATGTCGTGGTGGTCGCGCCCGCGAGCGCGTCCTTCATAGGCAAAATCGCTTCGGGCATAGCTGACAGCCTGCTCGCGACCGTCATATTGGCAACAAAAGCTCCCGTGATCATCTGCCCGGCCATGAACTCGAACATGTACTCGAACTCGATAGTTCAGGAGAACATGGAAAAACTGAGGCGGCACGGATTCACCATAGTGGAGCCCGGCGAGGGAGATCTCGCCTGCGGATGGACCGGGAGGGGAAGGCTTGCCGAAACGGATGTTATCGCCCTTGAGGTCCAGAAGGCGGTCACTCCGCAGGACTACGCAGGAGAGAACATACTGGTAAGTGCCGGAGCGACCAGGGAGCACATAGACCCTGTGAGGTTCATATCCAACCCCTCGACCGGCAAAATGGGCTACTCGATAGCCCGGGCGGGATGGCTTCGCGGAGCCCGGGCAACTCTGGTCTCGGGACACTCTTCCCTTCCTGACCCGCACGGAGTGGAGGTAGTGCGGGTAACGGATTGCAATGATATGTACGAGAGAATCCACGAGCGCTTTGAGCAATCTCATATCGTGATAAAATCGGCGGCCGTAAGCGACTACTCGCCTTGCGAGAAATCAGGGCAGAAGATAAAGAAATCGAAGAAGGAACTCTCAATCCCGCTTAAAAAAACCCGGGACATACTGAAATCGCTCGGAAAGGATAAAAAAGACAGGATCCTGGTGGGGTTTGCCGCCGAGACGGAAAACCTTGTTAATAATTCCAAGAAAAAGCTTAAGGAAAAAAATCTAGACCTCATAGTAGCAAACGACGTTACAGCCCCGCAGGCAGGCTTCGGAGAAGATACCAACATCGCGTGGCTCGTGGACAGAGAAAGGGTCGAGGAACTTCCTCTCATGAGCAAGTTCGAACTCGCAAACAGAATCCTCGACAGGATAAAGGAAATAGACAGGGGATGAGAATCTCCGTTCCAAGCGTCTTCAAACCGTTTAGTCGAATATAAATCAGACTCTTCGCAACTACAAGCGTTGAGCTCTCATCATTTCATGGACTTATCATGATCTTGAGGCTTTTCTCGGGGTTTTCCGCAAGAGCAAAACCCTTCTGGATGTCCTGTAGCGGAAACCTGTGGGTAATCATCTTCCCCACGTCGACAGTTCCTTTTTCTATCAGAGAAAGGGCGTCTTCAAGATCTCCGGGAGCCGCAGCATAGGAACTTACGACCCGAACTCCAGACCACCAGTATTCGTTAAAGGGGAAATCAAGGGTGAATTCCGGGTCGGAAGGAGCGAAAAAAAGGATTTTCCCCGACGGGGAAACAAGTTCGAAAGCGCTTTTGATCGCGGCTTGGGCTCCAGTGCAGACTATCACCACATCCGAGAGGTATCCCGAGTTGTTCTCTCTCACGAGCGAAGCGATATCATCGCTGGAACTGAAGGCAAAAGTGGCCCCGAACTCCATGGCCTTGCGAAGCTTGAATTCGTTTGAATCGGTCGCGAAAACCGGCCCGGCGCCGAGATGAAGAACGTACTGAAGGCATAAAAGTCCCGCAATGCCGCTTCCGAGAATCGTCACGCTTTCCCCCGGCTTCAGCCCCGCTGCCCGGATTGCTCTCGTGACGCAGCCCAAGGGTTCCGTGAACGATCCTTCCTCAAAAGAAACGTTATCCGGAAGATGAAAAACGCCCCGTTCAACATTAGGTGGGGCTACGCACACGTATTCCGAGAAACCACCCGGGTTAAAGCCCGATTTCCTTATCATGGGACAGTTGGTGTGCCTGCCGGTGAGGCAGTAACGGCACTTCTCGCAGGGAACGTGATGGGTGGCCACGATCCTGTCGCCCGCCTGGAACCGGCTCACCCCCGGCCCCATTTCGACCACCTCTCCCGCAACCTCGTGACCCAGCACCAAGGGAGCCTTCGGAACCCTGTACCATTCCATGAGATCGCTTCCGCAGATTCCGCTCGCCCTGATCCTGATCAGTATCTCCCCTTCTCCCGGCTCGGGACGGGGAAATTCCTCAATTCTTATGTCGCTGTTAGTGTGGTAGACTGCGGCAAGCATACTAGGAACTTTCTTCTTTTAGTTCCGTGAAAAGTTCGTGGGCCTGCTTTGGGGTCATGTTCTCATGAACGATCCCGCGGATCGCCCTTATAATTGCTACGGGGTTGTCGCGCTGCCAAATGTTTCTTCCCATGTCGACCCCCGCAGCGCCTCGAGATATAGCCTCGTGAGTCATGTTGAAAACATCCATCTCGGTGTCAAGCTTGGGACCGCCCGCGATCACTATGGGGACAGGGCAGCTTTGGGTCACTTTCTCGAAATCCTCGCAGTAATAAGTTTTTACAAGACGCGCCCCGAGTTCGGCGCATATCCTGCAGCAAAGCGCGAGGTACCTTGAATCCCTTTTTTCAAGTTCCTTTCCAACAGCAGTTATCCCAAGAACCGGAATGCCGTACTTCTCTCCCTGGTTCACAAGCTCTGAGAGACCCAAAAGGGTCTGTCTCTCAAACTCGGTTCCGACAAAAACGGAAAGCCCTACTCCCACAACGTTAAGCCTTATCGCCTCCTCGAAATCTACTGTAATTCCCTCGTCCTCAAGATGCGGGCCCGCTATGCTCGTTCCCCCGGAGACCCTGAGCACCACGTTGGCTCCCGAGTCGGGAGCAACCGAGGTTCTGAGTACCCCTCTTGTGAGCATTATGGTATCGGCGTAGGGAAGAAGGGGGGTTATGGTTTCTTCAGGAACCTCGAGGCGGTGGGTGGGACCCAGAAAGTAGCCGTGGTCCAGGGCTAGCATGACCGCCCTTCCGGTATCTGGCCTTATAATGCGGGCCATCCTGTTTTTCATGCCCCAATCCATTAGAACACGTATCCTCCAATCGGCATTTCGCTAAACTCTAGAGCACAACCCGCCGCATGTCAAACACGCCTTGGAGCAAGAGATCGGGGACAGGGAGTCTTTAAATGCCGCACGAGAGTTCTCCTGTTTCCGTGTGTAATTCTCCTTGTCCTGATATATACTTCTTCCGCTTGTGCATCTACGCTGCGGGAAAGGCTTTAAGTTCGGTGCTCGCAAAAACCTTTTTTTCGAAATCTGGCCGGAGAAAGAAAATGACTGGAAAAACCTTAAGACGAACCTTGAGTTTAAACACCCTCGCACTTATTACACCCTTGGCGCTTTTTCTGTCTTTTACGGTTCTCTCGTGCCACGATGATGACGGTTCCCCGGAAGAGAGCGGTCCCAGGGTCGGAATTGTATATGACAGCGTGGGAAAAGGTGACGGGTCATTTAATGATTCCGCATATAGTGGCATTAAAAGAGCCCAGGAGGAACTCGGAGCGGTGGTAAGCGAGGAAACGACTGACGGCACGGAGAGCAACCGCGAGGAGTTGCTTCAGTCTCTGGCCGATGACAATGATCTGGTAATAGCTGTCGGATTTTCATTTGAGAATTCAATAAAAAAAGTCGCGACCGCCAATCCTGACACCAATTTCGCGGGTATAGACATCCTGCAGAGAGGCAACTCTCCAGCGAATTTCGCAAGCCTGGCCTTTAACGAGGCCGAAGGGTCCTTTCTGGTGGGCGTCGCGGCCGCCCTTAAAAGCGAAACCGGCAAGGTAGGCTTCATAGGGGGAGTATGCGGAACCCCTGACAGGCTCATTGAAAAGTTCGAGGCTGGATTCGTCTCAGGCGTTCTAGCCATGGTAAAAGGGATTAACAAGAACATGGATGTCGAAACAGCCTACCTCTCCCAGTTCTCAGACCCCCAGAATCCTGACGGGCCACCCGACATAAGCGGCTTCTTTAACCCGGAGGGAGCCAAGGCCGCGGCGGAAGAGATGTTCGGCGGCGGTTCAGACATCGTTTTTCACGCCGCCGGGGGTTCGGGAGCAGGGCTTTTTGAGGCGGCCAAGGAATTCAGCGAGCAGGAGGGAAATTCCAAGGTCTGGGCCATAGGAGTCGACTCGGATCAGTACGGAACCAGCGATGAATCCGTGCGGGAATACATACTGACCTCGATGCTCAAAAGGGTGGACACGGCTGTTTACAACATCATCAGGGCCCAAAGGGACGACGAATTCTCAGGCGGGACCGTGAACCACGACCTCGCAAACGACGGAGTGGGCTACGCCACGTCGGGAGGATTCGTAGATGACATCAGGGAGCTGATCGAAGGCCCAAAAGCCTTCATAGTCCGTGACCTGTTTGATGTCCCGACCGTTCCCTTTAAAGACTGCCGGGAACCGCAGACCTACAACCTCAGGTATTAGGAGCTGCTCACAAGCGAACTTGCCGCCCTGAACCCCTCAAGCGCCCGCGATATGTGGTCTTCCGTGTGGGTCGCCATAAGCGACGCCCTTATCCTGCATTTTCCGGCGGGGACGGAGGGAGGTCTTACGGCCGGAGTGTAAATTCCCCGTTCACGAAGCGCCGAGGCCAGCTCAAGGGTAGCTTCCGGCTCCCCGGTCAATACGGGCACGATTGCGCTCTGGGACGGAAGCACGTTAAATCCCATGTCGCAAAGACCCGCCTTGAACTTATCTACAAGATCCATGAGATGTTTTCTTCTCTGCGGTTCATTCTCGATAATGCTGATCGCCTCGATTGAAGCGGCAAGAGAGGCCGCGGGAAGGGAAGTATCGAAAATGTAGCTTCTTACCCTGTTTCGGATAAAGTCGACAAGACTGCGGCTGCCGGCCACGTATCCGCCCAGAGATCCGACGGCTTTTGAAAGAGTACCCATGACCACGGGAACCCTGTCCTCGACTCCGAAATATTCGGTGGCTCCGCTCCCCTTCTCCCCCAGAACTCCCATCGCGTGGGCTTCGTCCACCATGAGCATGCAGCCGTGGCGCTCGGAGATCGAGCAGATCTCCCCGAGGTCCGTGAGGTCCCCGTCCATGCTGAACACCGTATCTGTGACTATGAGCTTCTTTCCGCCACTCCGGCTCCTTGAAACCATGCGCCGAAGGCTGTCCGTATCGAGATGGGGATAGATCTTCACCCTCGCCCGGGAGAGCCTGCAGCCGTCTATTATGGATGCGTGGTTAAGCTCGTCGCTGAACACCGTGTCCCCTTCCCCGACTAACGCGGCGATCGTTCCCACATTTGCGAGATAGCCGCTTGAGAAAAGAATCGCGGCCTCGGTCGATTTGAACTCCGCTATTTTTCTCTCAAGCTCGGCGTGAAAGTCAGAACTTCCGCTCACAAGCCTCGACCCCCCGGAACCCGTACCGTACTTGGCGAGAGCCGCGGCTGCGGCCTCCACAATCCTCGGGTCGGTCGAAAGACCCAGATAGTTGTTGGAAGCAAGAAGTATGTGCTTTTTCCCGCCGATCAATATCTCTGGGGACTGCCCCGAGGCGATCTCCGTCAGGGTTCTGAAAAGATTCTTCCCCCGTATGGCCCTTAATTCATCTTCAATCCACTCGAGAGAATCGGGGGCCTTCATCCGCACTAGCCCTCTTCAGTGACATTTTTTATGGAGAGATACGTCGCTCGCAGAAGTTTCGCTAGGTCATCCATCTCGATTCCCACGGGGGGCATGAGCACAACCACGTCCCCAAGCGGTCTTATCAAAACCCCGTGCGAAAGCGCCTCTTCCGCAACTTGCCATCCCATTCTCTCCCCAGACTCGTAGGGCTTTTTCGTCTCTTTGTCGCTCACGAGCTCGATTCCGACCATAAGTCCCTTGTTTCTCACGTTTCCGACATGGGAGAGACCCTCGAACTCCCGAAGTTCGTCTTCCAGAAACTCGACTTTTTCTGAAAGGGACGCCAGGGTGTCGTTATTTCGAAAAGCTTCGAGATTGCCCATCGCGGCCGCACACGAAAGAGGGTTTCCGGAGTAGCTGTGTCCGTGAAAGAAGGTCTTGAATTCCTCGTAATCCCCAAGGAACTCCTCGTATATCTCATCAGTCGTTATTGTCGCCGAAAGCGGAAGGTATCCACCGGTCATTCCCTTTCCGAGAATCATCATATCGGGCGTCACGCCGTCGTGTTCGCACGCGAACATCTTCCCGGTTCTTCCAAAGCCGGTCGCCACCTCATCAACTATCATAAGCACGTCGTAGCGAGTGCAGTATTCCCTCACTTTCGCGAGGTAGCCATCAGGAGCCACCACCATTCCTCCGGCGGCCTGAACACAAGGCTCAAGTATGACTGCGGCTATTTCATCGTGGTGCTCCTCTAGTATCTCCCCCATCTCGTCCGCGCACGCGATTCCGCACCCGGGCCAGGTTTTTCCGAGCGGGCATCTGTAGCAGTAATAGGAGGGAGCCCTGTAGGTTTTAAACAAAAGAGGCGAGAAAGCCTTGTGGAAGATGTCGATTCCCCCGACCGAAACCGCCCCCAGAGTGTCGCCGTGATAACCGTTATCAAGGCACAAAAAAGCCTTTTTCTCCGGCTTACCTTTGTGGGACCAGTACTGAAACGCCATCTTTAGCGCGACCTCAACGGCACTTGCCCCGTCGCCCGAGTAAAACACTTTCTTAAGTCCCGGCGGACAGATTTCCACAATCTCCCTTGCAAGCTCGGCAGCTGGGGGATTAGTAATACCTAAAAGAGTGCTGTGGCTTACGAGATCAAGCTGTTTTTTTATTGCCCCGTCAATCTCGGGCACCGCGTGGCCGTGGATGTTGACCCAGAGTGATGAGACGCCGTCTATGTACTTTTTTCCCTCGGAGTCTATGAGGTATGAACCCTCCGCACGCTCGATCACTATGGGATCCTTGCGCACGTAATCCTTCATCTGAGTAAACGGATGCCAGACGAATTCCCTGTCGTAAGACCCTATCTGTTTTGATCTGTCGCTCATTTCGATCTGTAAGGAGCAAAGGATGCCCTAAGTGAAAAGAATATCATGAAAAAGCTGCGGCGGGACTAGTTGAGAATTTCTTTCCTGACCGGCATCTGCAGGTCGTCAAGCATCCTGAGGTCATCGCGCGGTGAGCGCCCGGGAGTAGTAAGGTAGTTGCCGAGGATCATGGCGTTTGCCCCAGCCACAAGACCCATCGCCTGGAGGTCGCGAAGCGTCACTTCCCTTCCCCCTGCAGTCATTATTATCTTGTCCGGCAGCACCAGCCTGTAAATCGAAATGGTTCTTACGGCTTCAAGCGGCTGTATGGTCTCAAGGTTCTCAAACGGAGTTCCAGGTCTCGGGTCAAGGAAGTTTATCGGAACCCAAGTGGGGTTAAGATCCCTTATCTCGAAAGCAAATTCCATTCTCTGACGTATGCTCTCTCCCATGCCAAGTATGCCGCCCGAGCAGAGATTCATGCCGGTTTCCTTTACCAGAAGGGCGGTCTTCAGCCTGTCGTCGTAGCTGTGGGTTGTGCATATGCTGGGGAAATGGCTCCTGCAGGTCTCGATATTGTGGTTATATCTCCACACCCCGTGATCCCTGAGTTCATATGCCTGTTCCCTTGTTAGATCCCCCAGAGAACAGCCGACCTTGAGATCAGTTTCCGCGCAGAGAAGATCTACGGCCTCGAGAACCTTTTTGAATATCCTCGGCGTCGGGCCCTTGGCGCTTATCACTATGCAGAAATCCATGGCGCCCATTTTCTCGGCCTGCCTGGCGGCCCCGAGTATTCTTTCCGCCGCCATAAGCGGATGGGCCTCCACCTCAGTATCGAAATGGGCCGACTGGGAGCAGAAGGAGCAGTCCTCGGGACAGTTCCCCGTCTGGGCGCTTATTATGGAACGCAGAAACACCCCGTCGCCCTTGTACTTAAGGGTAACCTTCCTTGCAAGCGATATGAGTTCAGAAAGCTGCTCCCCGGGAAGCTCGGTAAGCGCGAGAGCGTCTTCAAAGGTTATCTGTTCTTCTTTTTCAAGAAGTTTTTCGGAAACTACGTCAAGAATGTCTATTCTGATTGCCTCTTAGTCCTAAATCTAGGAAAATCTAGGTTACAGAAACGGGCGGGGTTGTCAAACCGGGCCGCCCGCGGGCGATGGGACGTCCGGCCGGAAAAAACATCCGAAACCGCGTTTTCGAGATTCTCCGCGGAGCGGACTGTCCCGCCGCCGCTTTTTCGTATGAAGTACTCAACCTGAAGGTTCACGGTGCTCCCCAGGTTATTTCCCGTAAGACGAAAATCCCCCCTGTAGCCGAGAATCTTCTTCCCGAGAGCGTAAGCGTAGCCTATCTCCGAAGCGGTGCCGCTGTCAACGTCCGTGCCGTCCAAAACGGCGAGCACCCCGTCTGAGAACTCTATCGCCTTTGTGTTTTTCTCTCCGACAAGCGCGTTGAAACGCCTCCATGCCTCTTTTTCCGCTTCGGGGGCAGGGATTTTAAAGCCTATATCCCACGGATCAAGGACCTCGAAACCTGATTCTCTCACGAAAGGTAGAAGCCGCTTGTAGTAAAAACCCCGGCTGGCTTCCAAGAATCCCAGCGGACTCGCTATATAGATTTTCTTCATTTATTAGGACTTACCGGTTCGTATAACCCTGAAATTGCTGTATAAACTCCCTTGCAATTTTAATTTCAGTTATGATTTAATATGGAAAGTATAAATTTTACTCCATGAGGTTAGTGCGGTAAAAAATTTTGGGAGGAATATCGGGATGAAACTTAAAGTACACGGAATGTTTTTAAGTTTGTTTTTTGCGCTGGCGTTTTGTCTTTCGTTCAGTATTGAAGCGTCGGCTCATGACTATACAAGGTCTGACGGGCAACATACCTATACTCATAGCGAAGATATCAACATAAGCGCGTCGGAGGTCGATCCTGCAAATGAAGCTCAAATGAAGTTGTTCGTTCGTCATCTGGCCACGCACCTTGATCTGATTCAAAAAGATACGAGCCTTGACGAAATGACAAAACAGGAGCGGTCAAGGGAGATCGTAATATTTGCAACCAGGGCAAGAGAAGTGGGCCCCTTCAACGACGGGAGCGATATTTACGTCATAGGCGTAACTCCGAGAGGGGCCATAACGAATCACGGACTGCATCCAAATCTCTACGGCTACAGATATGATTCTTCCCAAGAGCCACTGAAAACTTTGCTCGGTAATACCGTTCCCGAACTCTCGGATGATGTTGATCCGGTGTGCGCAACGTATGACAGCGGGAGCAGAGTGGCCTGCGCGGTCAGACAACAGACCCCCACAGGTACGATAACAACCATAACGGGTCTTCATCACGGGGAGGACGACTACGCTCAAGCCCCCAACTGTGATGAGTTCAGTTTTGCGGTTACGGCCAAGGATGTCGAGGACGAGACAGATCCTGTTACGAAGAAAGCTCTTCTTCAAGATTATGTAAAAGAGGTTATTACGACGTCTGTAACCCTGCTGGGAAGTATAGGGTTCGAGGTAGCCGCAGACCTAGGCACCACTAATCCTCTAGATCCAAGAGTTGCAGCAGAAACAAATGCAAGGTTCTTGGAAAAAGCGCCTTGCTTCCATAAGGAACCTGATTTGCGTTACCGCTCCATATACCCTTTCATTATGGACCCGATACGTGGAGTCGTGTTCCTGAGCGGGACCGACTTTGCCCGAAACGGTATAAGCGCTTCGTTAAATGACCCGAACCCGGTTCCGTATGATGGAACAAATATCGAACCAAATGTCCTGACCGCTATCCAGAGGACACTGACAGGTATTACACCTGGAGATAAAGCTGAAATAGATGAAATGGATATAGCGACGATAGAACATGGAGATTCCGGTTTCTTCAGATATCACTGGTCCCATCCAATAAATACGGAGTTAAACATCCCTGGTGGCCAGATTGCTCTTGAGAGGAACGTGGTTCCCGGCAAAGCGCTCAAGGAAAGCTACATCGAGGCAGTGAACCTGCTTGCTGGTTTGCCCGCTCCGCCTGGGCAAAGAGCTTTATTCGTGTTTGGTTCCGGAATCTACCTGGAGGAGGGGGATGGTATGATGCCGGAGATGCCGGAGCCAGAGATGCCGGCGGAAGACGATGATGACGGGTGTGCTATCGCCGCAACCGGCAGCACGCCACAAAGCACGTTGTTTAACCTGTTTCTGATAGCATCCGTTTTATTCTCGGCCGTTTTCCTGAGAAAGCGCGTTTAACGAAAGCAGACATTTTTCCGCGAGCGTTTTCCACCGCCCGGAGAAAAAAACCGGTTCAGAGAGGGCAGCTTTTCATAATAAGCCGCCCTCTCATCTTTCTCCGTGTTTTAACCCTCCACCTCATCAACTGCTAAGCGAGACGTTCAAAGCATCGACCAAAACACCAAACAAGCATTGAGATTGAGCAGGTGCGATTTCTTACCGGTGGGAGAAACACCAGAAACCTTCTATAATCGTCACGGATTCGCCGCACCGAATCACTTGCTCTCCTCCATTTTCCTGCAGTACCCGAAAGACAGCATGTTCCCCGTCCCGTTTTTCAGAAGAGGCTCCTGAAGAAAACAAGATAAAAAAGAGCTATTTAGGTCCCGAAAAAGCGTTCTTGGGAAACAAGCCCAGGTTTGATTGCAAGAACTTTGTACGGTATAAATTTTCAGGCTATGCCGGACGCGGAAATAAAGTGCAATCTTTTCATTGACGGCGAGGAGAGGGAACCGCAAAGCGGCGCTTACTCCGTAAGGGAAAACCCCGCGACGGAAAAGCCCCTGGCCGAAGTCGCCCAGGGAGGACCGGAAGACATCGACGTGGCGGTTCGGGCCGCCGAGCGTGCTTTTCCCAAGTGGTCTAGTCTCTCGGCGTCCGAGCGGGCCAAGTACCTTCTTCGAATAGCGCAGGCACTCTCTGACAACAGGGACAGGATCGCCCTAGTTAACACCCGCGAAACAGGAAAACCCATCCGCGAGAGCGCCGCGGTCGAAATAGGCGGTTCGGTAAGAACGCTTGAGTATTACTCGGGAGCACACACCCGTCTTAACGGAGAAACCCTTCATGTAAACGAAAACCAGATATCTCTCACCATAAAAGAGCCCGTGGGTGTGGCGGCGCACATAATCCCGTGGAATTTCCCCCTACTTCTTTCCTTCTGGAAAATAGCCCCGGCGCTAGTGGCCGGATGCACCGTGGTAATAAAACCCGCGGAGCTCACATCGTGCGGAATCTTTGAGGTAGCGAAACTCTGCTCGGAGGCAGGACTCCCGGACGGTGTGCTTAATGTTGTGCCCGGAGAGGGGGCCGTGGCAGGCCAGGCGCTTACCGAGCACCCGGGGATCGCCAAGATAGCGTTTACGGGTTCGACCGAGGTCGGAAAAAACGTAATGAAAACGGCGGCGGGATCGATAAAAAGAGTGTCCCTTGAGCTTGGCGGCAAGGCTCCCTGCATGGTCTTTGCGGACGCGGATATCGAGGGAGCGGTAGAAGCGTGTCTCCGCGGAGGCTTTTTTAACCAGGGGGAGAACTGCACCGCCGTGACCAGGCTGATGCTCCACGAAGAAATATACGATGAGTTTCTTTCCTCTTACCTTGACAGGATATCCAGAATAAAAATCGGAGACCCGGAGGATCCCGAGACCGAGTTCGGAACGGTGATTTCAAAGGAGCACTTTGAGAACGTGATGAACTACATAGAAAAAGGCGCCTCAGAGGGAGCCCGGGTGGTCGCGGGCGGGGACAGTCCCGAGGGATTCGACAAGGGTTACTATATAGCGCCAACCGTTATAGAGGACATTCCTCCCGACTCGGTTCTGGTACGCGAGGAGATATTCGGGCCCGTGGTCTGCGTCATTCCCTTTAAGACCGAGGAAGAGGCAGTCGCGGCGGCAAATGACGTCGAGTACGGACTCGCCGGGGGAATCTGGACCCGGGACATAAACCGCGCGCTTAGGGTCGCAAAGGCCGTAAAGGCCGGCTACCTCTGGGTAAACACCTACGGAGGCATAATCCCCGAAACTCCCTACGGAGGCTTCAAGCAGAGCGGAATTGGAAAGGAGCTTGGAGCCGAGGGCATAGATAACTACCTTGAAACCAAGTGCGTAAACATATTTACCGGGGAAAGCACCGGAAAGTGGTACAAGGGATAGCGGATGGATTTTGAAGACATAATCTATGAAAAAACGGGCGGAGTCGCCTTCGTGACCATAAACCGCCCCCGGGCGCTTAACGCTTTCCGGGACATAACTCTTAACGAAATGATCAAGGCCGTTACGGACGCCTGGGCGGATGAGCAGGTCGGCGTGGTGGTCCTCCGGGGGGCCGGGGGCAAGGCGTTTTCCAGCGGGGGAGATCTCAAGGAGAAAAAAAGCGGCGCAGGGGGCAAAGACGGCCTTCTCGGAGTCGGGGATTACGTTTCCCATCTCCACTACCTCATAAGAAACATACCGAAGCCGGTCATAGCCGCGGTTAGGGGCTACGCCATAGGCGGAGGGAACATACTGCAGTTCATGTGCGACCTGACAATCGCTTCTGAGGACTCCGTTTTCGGGCAGGTGGGACCGAAGGTGGGTAGTGTGGATCCGGGCTTCGGGACAGCTTACCTCTCAAGGCTCATCGGTGAAAAAAAAGCTAGGGAAATGTGGTATCTATGCAGGCAGTACTCGGCCAAGCAAGCCCTTGAGATGGGACTTATAAACAGGGTCGTTCCCCCGGACGAGCTTGACTCCGAGGTTAACGCCTGGTGCGAGGAGCTGCTGTCTAAAAGCCCTACCGCCCTTAAGCTTGCCAAGTACTCCTTTAACTCCGAGACCGACGGACTTTTCGGAATCTCAAGCATGGGCAAGGCTTCCCTCGAGCTCTTTAAGACCACAGCCGAGGCCGCCGAAGGAACCGATGCGTTTGTGGAGAAAAGACCGCCTGATTTCTCGCCCTACAGAAAGTAGCCCGTCCCGGGAACTCCGCAATGTCCCCGGCGCTTGAATTATAAAAACTTTACTCTATAATACAGGGTTTCATATTTTGAGGCCCACCATGGAAATGCAGGACGCAAAAATATTCAGCGGCACGTCAAATCACCCTCTGTTTGAGGATGTGTGCAACTATCTTGAGGTTTCCCCCGGAGAAATGGAGATAAACCGTTTCAGCGACGGGGAAATTTTCGTTGACATAAGAGAGAGCGTGAGAGGTTCGAACACTTTCATCATACAGTCGACATGCCCTCCGGTAAACGAGAACATAATGGAGCTTCTCGTAATCATAGATGCGCTCAAGCGGGCCTCCGCAAGGGTAATAACCGCCGTAATACCGTATTACGGGTACGCAAGGCAGGACCGAAAGGTTCAGCCCCGAGCCCCGATAAGCGCCAAGCTGGCCGCGGACCTCATAGTCGTCGCGGGCGCGAGCAAAATAGTGACCATGGATCTTCACGCCGGCCAGATACAGGGATTCTTTGACGTTCCGGTAACTCACCTCTACGCCGCACCCGTGATAACCAACTACCTGCGGGAGAAATACCGCGACGGCGAAACCGTAGTGGTTTCTCCAGACGCCGGTGGGGTTGAGAGGGCAACCGAGTTCGCGAACAGAACCCACTCAGAAATCGCCATTTGCTACAAGAGAAGGCCTGCTCCCAACGTCGCCCGGATAAGCAACATAATCGGCGACGTGGAAGACAAGCACGCGATAATAGTTGACGATCTGGTGGACACGGCAGGAACCGCCACCGAAGCCGCCAAGGTGCTCCTTGAGAAAGGAGCTAAAAGTGTATCGCTCTGCTGCACTCACGGCGTGCTGTCAGGACCTGCCCTAGACAGGATAAACAACTCGGACATTGATGAAGTAATAATCACAAACACCATTCCCCAGAAGGAAAACCAGGAACAGAGCGCGAAAATCACCGTGCTCAGTATCGCTGACCTCATCGGCGAGGCCATAAGGAGAACGGCGCTTGGAGAATCGATAAGCGCACTTTTCACTTAAACGAAATCCAGGAGAAAAATCATGGTACAGAGCTCACTTCGGGTAAAACCCAGAATAAGAATCGGCAAAAGCGGAGCCAGGGAAGTAAGAAAGGAAGGGAACATACCGGCCATACTTTACGGCCGGGGAGAGGACCCGGTACCGCTTGTGGTACGTCCCGATGAACTTAAGCGGGCGCTTTCAAACAACGCCGGAATAAACACCGTTCTGGAACTTGAGATAGACGGTTCCGAGCCCCCCGCAAAAAGATTCTCGATGGTGAAGGAAGTACAGAGAGACCCCATTAAAAACAGGGTGATCCACCTTGATTTTCTGGCTATCGACATGAAAAAGAGTATCAGGGTAAAAGTTCCGGTAACCACTTTGGGAAGGTCCGAAGGGGAAAGAAGAGGGGGCATGCTGGAAAAACTGATGAGAACCATCGACCTTGAATGTCTGCCGGGCGACATTCCCGATTTGATAGAAATAGACGTAAGTTCTCTCGACATAGGGGGTTTCGTGGACATAGGAGGGCTTGAGCTAGGCGAGGGAGTAAAACCGATTAGAGACGGCAGCGAAAAAGTCGTCCAGGTGATAGCGCAGCGCTCGATAGAGGATGTGGAGGCCGAAGAAGAGGAAGAGGAAGCCGAAGCCGAAGCCGAAGTCGAAGAAACCCAGGAATAATTCATCGAATCCATGCGATATCTGATTGCCGGCCTGGGAAATCCCGGTTCCGCCTACGACAATACGAGACATAACATAGGCTTCCGAGCGGCTGAGCGCGCGGCTGAGCGCCTGGGAGTAAAGATCGGGAAGAAAAAATTCAGGAGTCTCTGTGCGGAGGCGGTCTATTCGGATGAGAAGCTGCTTATAATAAAGCCCCAGACCTTCATGAACGCAAGCGGCGAGGCGCTTCGCGAAGCGAAGGAATTCTACAGGATAGCGCTCGAGCAGATAATCGTGGTCTACGATGAACTTGATCTCCCCTTAGGAAACATAAGGGTGAGCAGGGGAGGAGGCTCGGCCGGGCATAACGGAATAAGATCGATAATATCGTCCCTTGGTTCCGGGGAATTCTGCAGGGTAAGAATCGGCATAGGGAAACCCTCGGGGGGGAAAAGAGGGTCGGGATCACGTTCTCTCCACATTCGCTGCAAATGAGAGAGACACAGCGGCGGAGATGGTCGAGACCGCGGTCGAGGCGACACTTGAGATAATAAGCGCCGGGGTGGATTCGGCAATGAACAAATTTAACAGTCGACTGAACTAAAAAAACAATTCTCTACTAGGAGGAATTTATCAATGGGTATGGGTGAAGTACTAGTGGGCAATATAGGACTTGTGGGAATCGTGGTAGGTCTTATCGTGCTCCTATACGCGTTATTTGTATACAGGGGGATAGACAAGCTTCCTGAAGGAAACGACAAAATGAAGCAGATCGCTTCTGCGATTCACGGGGGAGCGATGGTGTTTTTGAAAAGGGAGTACAGGATAATCGGCCTTTTCGCCGCGATTGTTTTCGTTCTGCTCTCGGTGTTTCTTGGAATTGAAACCGGGGCCGCTTATCTCGGCGGGGCGATCTGTTCGCTTATAGCTGGATTCTTCGGCATGAAGTCAGCCACGAAAGCTAACGTGAGAACAGCACAGGCGGCGGCGAGCGAGGGACAGGGAAAAGCCCTTGAGGTGGCTTTTCGGGGTGGAAACGTGATGGGGCTTTCGGTCGCAGGTCTGGGTCTTCTGGGACTCTCAGTCGTTTTTCTTCTGGGAATCGACCTTCAGACAAAGCCCGAAGACAGCACCCTTTTCACAGCGTTCTTAAAGGAATTTGGAGGAATGATAGGCGGATTCGCAATGGGAGCCAGCACCGTAGCTCTTTTCGCAAGGATAGGCGGAGGTATATTCACCAAGGCCGCTGACGTCGGAGCCGACCTCGTCGGGAAGGTGGAAGCCGGAATACCTGAGGACGATCCGAGAAATCCTGCTACGATCGCCGATAACGTCGGAGACAACGTCGGAGACGTGGCTGGAATGGGCGCCGACCTTTTCGAATCCTACGTGGGAGCCGTAATCGCTACCGTAGTGATCGCAGCCAGCATGGCGACAAACCAGCTCGCCATGATGTCGGTCCCGCTGATACTCATCATAGTAGGAAGCCTCTCTTCGCTTGTCGGGTCCAAGGCGGTAGGGTGGCTCAGGGAAGGAGAACCGAGCGCCGTGCTTGAGAGGTCCACAATATTCGCCGCGGTAGTGTACTGCGCGATTTCACTGGCGGTACTTTACGGGCTCGCGCAGGTGGAAAACCTGCCCTCCATGGGAACACAGGGATACATAAGCATATGGATCACCTCCATAGCGGGTCTGCTCGCGGGGATACTGATCGGAAAGATCACAGAGCATTTCACCTCGGGGCCGCCGATCAAGAAAATAGCCAACGCCTCCGAGACGGGAGTCGCAACCAACATAATCGAGGGAATCGCGGTGGGAATGTACAGTACGGCTTACCCCGTGTTCATAATCGCGGTGGCGATAGTCCTGTCTTACTGGCTCACGGGGCTTTACGGAATAGGAATAGCCGCGGTCAGCATGCTCGCGACCATAGGAATAACGATGTCGGTTGACGCCTACGGTCCGGTCGCGGATAACGCGGGCGGTATCGCGGAGATGTCGGAACTCGGCACGGACGTTAGAAAGATCACGGACAAGCTCGATTCTCTCGGCAACACCACCGCAGCCATAGGAAAAGGATTCGCTATCGGTTCCGCGGCCCTCTCCGCCCTCGCGCTTTTCGCTGCTTACACAAACGCCGTCGGGCTCTCTTCTATCGACATTACCCAGCCCAAGGTCGTGGCGGGAATGCTTGTAGGAGGAACCATCCCGTTTCTGATAGGCGCCCTGACCATGGGTTCCGTGGGAAGGTCGGCGCAGCAGATGGTGGAGGAAGTAAGAAGACAGTTTCGGGAAATAACCGGACTTCTTGAAGGAAAGGCCACCCCGGACTACGCAAGGTGCGTGCAGATAAGCACAGACGCTTCCTTAAAAGAGATGATACTGCCGGGCATTACCGCCGTGGTGGCACCACTCGTAATAGGCTTTGCCCTTGGAGAGGAAGCCCTTGGAGGTTTTCTTGCCGGTGCGGTCGTGGCGGGAGTGATGCTCGCGCTTATGATGGCGAACTCGGGCGGAGCCTGGGATAACGCGAAAAAGTACATAGAGGAGGGTAACCTGGGAGGAAAAGGATCAGAGGCGCACAAAGCCGCCGTCGTCGGAGATACGATAGGAGATCCGTTTAAGGACACCTCGGGGCCGGCTATGAACATCCTGATCAAGCTGATGTCCATAGTATCGCTTGTCGTAGCTCCTCTTCTTATAATATAAAACGGACGCTTTACCTGCGGGCGGGGCCGTGGCCCCGCCCGTATTTACAGAGTCCTCAAAAATCAGTATAGTATTTTTTTCTGTTGCTCCTGACTCCAAAGCGATGGTGTTCAGGGGCCCAAGACCAAGACAGGAGGCAGTAAGGATGGCTATAGAGCCAAGTAAGTACGAAACGCTTTATCTCGTAAGGCCGGATATATCCCCCGAAGATCTTCTTACGATCCAGAACAGGGTCGAGCAGAGCGTTGCCGGAAACGGCGGGGAGATGATAAAATCCGAGAAATGGGCTGAAAGGGATCTCGCGTACAGAATAGAGAATTACACCAGAGGCACCTACTACATAGCCGTTTACGCGGCTGAATCCAAGGCCGTAACGGACATAGAAAGATACTTTAACCTCTCGAAAAACAATGTCCTGCGGTTCATGACCGTAAAGTACATCGAGGAGGAACAGAAAACTGCGGGTGCCGGGACGAACATTCCTCCGCAACCATCCGAGCAAGAGGATCAGAGCGCTTTTCAGTCCCCCCCCTCTTCAGAATCTGAAAGTCAGGCCGAAGGCAACGGTGAGCCCCCACAGGAAGCCGCTGAACAGGTTCAGGAAAGCGAAGAACCGTCCCAAGGAGATGTAGAACCGTCCCAAGGAGATGTAGAACGAAGAACCGTCCCAAGGAGATGTAGAACAGCCCCAGGGAGACGAAGAAAAGACCCAAGGAGGCGACCAGTCATGAGCAGAAGACCAATGGGAGGAGGCGGAAGAAGGTTTTACTCGCGCAGAAAGAAACCCAGAGATCTTGCCAAGGAAGGCAAGCAGATAGATTACAAGGACACGGAACTTCTCTCGCAGTTCATAACTGAGAGAAAAAAAATACTGCCCAGGAGAAACACAGGGCTCTCCAGGCAGGAGCAGAGAAAGGTGGCGATTGCCATAAAGAGAGCCCGCTTCATGGCGCTTTTGCCGTATACGGTAACTCACAAGTGATTCCCGGATACCGCTTAACCGATGCGCGGAGGTAAACAATGAAAGTAATTCTGATTTCCGATGTGGAAAACGTAGGAGTCGTCGGAGACGTAAAAGAAGTGAAAAACGGGATGGCGAGGAACTATCTTTTTCCCCGCAAGCTCGCTGTAAAGGCAACCGAATCAAACCTTAAGGCTTGGAAAAGCAAGATAGAAGCCATAAGACTGCGCAAGACCGAAGTCCTTGAGAATGCCAAAACACTTGCCGAGAAGCTCGAGGGGCTTGAAATCTCCATATCCGCCAAGGCCGGGGAGGAAGATAGATTGTTCGGGTCTGTTACCTCGCAGAACATTTCCGACGCGCTCAAGGAAAAAGGATTCGAGATCTCAAGAAGGGACATACTGCTTGACGGGACTTTAAAGGAACTTGGAACATACACAGTTGCACTGAAACTTCACACGGACGTAACACAGCAGGTAACCGTGAACGTCGTGAAGGAAGAAGAACAGGAGTAAAAAGCAGAACCTTATTGACATTTTCCGGAGGAAAATCACATGTCAGACAGTTTAAAAACCCCCCAGTTCGCGCCGATAGGAGAAAAAGAGGTCACCAGGGCCATCGTTGAAGGATTCTCGGATGAATTCAGCGAATACATTACAAGCGACGTCATAATCGTCGGTGCGGGGCCAAGCGGGCTCGTGGCGGCAAAGGACATAGCGAAAAGAAAGTACAAGGTTCTGCTCGTTGAAAGAATGAATTACCTAGGAGGAGGGTTCTGGATCGGCGGATACCTGATGAACAAGGTCACCGTACGCGCCCCGGGGCAGACAGTACTTGACGAGATTGAAGTGCCGTATGAAGAGGTCACAGAAGGACTTTTCGTCGCCGACGGCCCTTACGCCTGTTCGAAGCTGATAGCGACGGCGTGTGAGGCCGGGGCGAAAGTGAGGAATATGACGCTGTTTGACGATCTGGTCTACAGGGAAAACGGAAGAGTCGCGGGGATAGTGATCAACTGGACGCCCATCGCAAACATGCCCAAGGAAATAACTTGCCTTGACCCCGTAGCAATAGAATCAAAACTGGTAATAGATGCCACAGGGCACGACGCCTACTGCGTTTCCAGGCTCTCCCAGCAGGGCCTTTACAGAAAACTTCCGGGTCACGGATCGATGTGGGTCGAGAAATCGGAAGAAGCACTCGTTGAATACACTGGAGAAGTACATCCCGGCCTGCTCGCGTGCGGAATGGCGGTTAACACCACCTTCGGGCTTCCGAGGATGGGGCCCACTTTCGGCGGGATGCTGCTTTCCGGGAAAAAGGTAGCCCAGGTAGCTATAAACATACTTGATGAAATGGATTAGAAACCGGAACGGTTTCCTGTTCATTACAGCGTAGCGGGGCGCAGCTTCTACCGCTTTTTTGCTATTTTTCTTATTTCGCTCTCGCACTCGGCGCATAAAAAGCCCGAGTACTGTATATCGAGAACTTCTTTCTGCCAGTGGGAATTAAAAAGTGCGCATTTGCTGTTTTCGCAGAATTCCTTCCCGGAGAAATGATGCAGAAGAGGCTGAAGTACGTAGGGACCTGTTATCTTAGTTATCCTCTCGTCTTCGTAATCGACGAATTTTCCCCGAAACGCCTCGTCAAGCTCTGAGAGATTCTTTCCCGAGCGGATAAGCTCCGCCTTTAGAAAATAATACTCCCTGGGTCTTGCCGGACCTTCCACAAGTCCCGAGGTTGAGATAAAGGACGGAAATCCCGAGATTACAACCCTCGCGTGGTATCTACGGGATCCGTAGGTGCCAAGCAGCCTGCCCGTGATAACTGCGTGAAAGCCGTTTTCCGCAAGTTCGCCGGGATGCTTTCTAAGAAAAAATCTCGAGAATATTCTCTGAACCCAGAAACCGTCATAAAGCTCCTTTTCAAACGGTTCGGACGGCAGATGAGTTTCGAAGAAGTCAACAGGCGTTTCAATGTCAAAAACCCTGGCTTTTGAGAGAAAGGATTCAAGTTCAGCCACCTCCTCGGCCGCAAGCGAGAGATAGCTCAGGAAGTCCCCGCGAAACTCAACCGAGAGACCCAGATCCGTGAGAAAATCCGTCACGCCCCGCATGACGAGCGAGTGTGAGGGACTGTCTGAATAAAGGTATACGTGGAACATCAGGGCACCCCCCCCGTTTCTCAGAAATCATAGCCGGGTGAGAACTCGGCTATGATTTCAATTTCCACCGGGGAATCCATCGGAAGTGCGGGAACCCCCACCGCAACCCTCGCGTGGCGTCCGTTCTCAGAGAGTATGTCGGAGAAAAACTCTGAGGCGCCGTTAACCACCTTGTGCTGTTCCGTAAATCCGGGGGCGCTTGCCACGTAACCCGTCACTTTCACGATCCTGCTTAGCTGGCGAAGATCTTCCAAGGTATGACTGATCACGGAAAGGCCGTTTATCGCCGCGAGCCTGGCCGCTTCGTAGCCATCTTCAACCGTAAGATCGGATCCCACCTTGCCCATAAAAAGAAGCTTTCCTTTTTCAACGGGAAGCTGACCTGATACAAAAATCAGATTGCCCGACACTGTAGCGGGAACGTAGCTTCCCAAGGCCGGAACTTCCTCCGCAAGTTCTATTCCAAGTTCTGCGAGTTTTTCCTCTATCATCACTCGCGCCCCATCTTTACGCCAAGATATATTGTTCTTCCCTTGCGTTCGATAAGAAAAAGCAGGGTTCCACTAGAACCGTGCTTCTCAAGCGCTCCATGGTATTCATCGAGTCCGCCGACGGCATCTCCGTTTACCTCCACTATCACATCGCCCGGGAGAAACCCCGCTTCGGAGGCGAGGCTCCCGCGTGCAACTCTTGCGATAATGACTCCGCCCGAGGCCTTGATCTGGAACCGGTTTCTGAATTGCTCGGTTATCTCGGTCACTTCAATACCGAGTTCCTCTTCGGTTCTCAACTTGTCGGGGGATTCCTCGATTTTCTCGTTCTCGGGATGTTCGATAAGCTTTATGGTAAAGATCTTCTCCTTCCCGTCCCGAAGCACCACGAATTTCGTATCAACCCCGGGCTTGGTAAGCGCCAGTTTCCTTGCAAGCGTAGCAGCGTCCGGAATTTTCTCGCTCCCCACGGAAACAATAACGTCTCCCCTCCTGATGCCCGCCTTGTCCGCCGGACTCCCTTCCTTGACCTCGGATACGAGCCCTCCCTTGTCGCGGTTGATCCCGAGGGCCTCGGAAATTTCCGGGGTTATGTCCTGAATCATTATCCCAAGCCAACCCCTGATGACCTTTCCATGAACCTTGAGATGCTCAACGACAGTTTTCGTCATGTTTATCGGTATGGCGAAACCGAGGCCTTGGCCGCGGGCCATGACCGCGGTGTTCACGCCTACCACCTTGCCCTCATAGTCAAAAAGCGGTCCACCGCTGTTTCCAGGGTTAATAGCCGCGTCGGTCTGAATGAAGTTGTCGTATCGCCCGATTCCAAGAGCCCTTCCCTTCGCACTGACTATCCCGGCGGTGACCGTGTGACCTAGGCCGAAAGGGTTTCCGATGGCAAACACCGAGTCTCCTATAGCAAGGGACGAGGAATCACCCATTTCCACAGCGGGAAGAGGCTCTTCCGGATCGATTTTCAGCAGCGCAAGATCCGTTACGGGATCAGTGCCGACTATCTTGGCAGTGTATTTTTTGCCGCCTTCGAGTATCACCTCGATCTCCTCGGCCTTTCTCACTACATGGTTATTAGTAATTATGTAGCCGTCGGAACTCATTACGAAGCCGGAACCCAGTCCCTTGTTCCTGAACTCCCTCCCCGGCATCTGGTCGGGGAAAAACTTTTCGAAAAACTTCTTGAAGTACTCATCCTGGTACGGCGAAGCTTTTATTACGTTTGTCGTGCTTATATTAACGACCGAAGGGGTAAGACGCTTTACCGTAGCCGAGATGGACTCGGAGGAGTCATGGGAAAGAGCTTCTGATAGAGGAAACGAGAAAATCGCCGCCAAGACGAAGAAAAAAAGCAGATGTTTGAGTGATTTCATTAAAGTTACGCTCCGGAATCAAAGATTTTTTAAACCGGGAACACTGATCTCAAAGGGGATCTTTCAGCATGTTGTCCCAGTACCTGAAAAGCTGTCTACTCGAATATACCCTCACAACATAATCACGAATAGACGAGAGAACACCGCTTTCGGTGTATATGAATTTCCCCATGATCCTTGACTGGTTCTGAACTTTGTTCACCCTTCCCTTTCTTCTTGACTCATACTGCCAGAAGGCGTGAGCAAGGTTCACTGAATCGGTTCTGCAAAGTTCCTCGGCCAAAACGGCCGCCGATTCCATCGCCATTGATACGCCGGCGCCGGCGTTCGGCAGTATCGCGTGAACCGAATCTCCGACAAGCACCACTCTTCCTCGCGACCAGCTGTCCATTCTGAGATCGTTGTACTCGTCATAGTAAATATTGCGGGGATCATCAAGACTGCGCAGGATTTCCGGCACCACGCCTCCGAACTCGGCGAAACTCCGACGGATGCTATCTATTCTCGTATCAACGCTGTCCCGGACGCCGGATTCTCTCCTCACACTAGTGAAAATGGCAAGGCGTCCGCGTGTCGGCCACATCCCGAGAAACTTTCCCTTCCCCCAGTACTCTATGATCCCTTCGCTTTTGCAGAAGTCCGGGTTGACCCAGAAGCCCCACCCGGACATGCCGCTGTAGCGAAGCGGTATGTCGCCGAAGATCTCTTTTCGAACTCTTGACCTTATCCCGTCACATCCTATAACGAGATCATAGGTCCCCGTGCTCCCGTCGCTGAATACCGTCTCGACTCCGTCCCCAGTGTCCTCAAGGGAGACAACAGTGGTGTCCATCCTGATCGAATCATCGCTTACCGCCTCCAGGAGTATGTCTATCAGATCAGGGCGGTAAATGCTTATTATGGGGCCGTACTTCTCAACCACGGAATCAATCGTGTAGCTGTTTATAACCTTGCCCCTGTAGTTGGAAATGTTGTAATCGGTAAAAGCGCAGCCCCGCTCCCTGAGCAGTTCGTAAAGACCGAGCCCCTTGAGTATCCTGCTGCCTGAGGGCCAGACCACTATCACGTATCCCACATCCCCGAACTTTGGAGCCCTCTCTACAAGGGTAGGACGAAAGCCCCGCTGCTCGAGAAGCCCGCAGAGCGTAAGTCCTGCAACACCGGCACCGACGATAAGGACTTTCATGTCGGGACCGTAACGGACACTGCCGTTTGAGGACATGGGTGCGTTCTCAGTCCGGTTCATGTTTCTCTCCGCTTTATCCTTAAAACCACAAAAAGACTGACCTCGGATTACAAGGAAAATTATAAACTATTTTGAAAAGACTGCTTAATGCGGTTTTTGACCACTTTTCCCATTGAGTTTCTCGGGAGCGAGGAAAGTAGCAGAAGCCGGGTCGGAAGCTTGTACCGGGCAAGCTTGTCGGAAGCCCAGTTGCGAAGCTCTTCAAGGTCAATCGAGGGACCCTCCCTTAACACGAGGGCCGCCCCTATTCTCTCTCCCCAGCTCGGGTCGGCGACCCCTACCACCGCACACTCTTTGATAAGCGGATGCTCCATCAGCACTTCCTCGATTTCGAGGGCGGATATCTTGTATCCACCTGACTTTATTATGTCCACGGATTCCCGCCCGAGTATCCTGTAGGAACCTCCGCGCTCTAAAAATGCGATATCTCCGGTTTTGAACCATCCGTCACAAAACGCATTTTCCGTCTCCCGCGGTTTTCCCCAGTATTCAAGAAACACGCCTTCTCCCCTTACCCTGATCTCCCCCTGTCCTTCAACACCCAGCAGTCTGTCGTTCTCGTCAAAAATTCCCACCTCGACCCCAGGCATTGCGAAGCCCACGCGTCCCGGCAGCCTTTCGCCCCTGTAAGGATTCGAAAGAGCCATTCCTATCTCGGTCATTCCATATCTCTCAAGAAGCACCTGCCCGCTTATCTCTTTCCATTTTTTAAGAACGGGTACGGGAAGAGCCGCGGAGCCGGAAACCATGAGACGAAAGCCCAAAAGACAATCTCTCATGCGTCTTCTCTCCGCAACGGAAAAATCATCCCAGAGATCTATCAGCTTGGAGTAAATGGTGGGAACGGCCATAAAGAGGGTCAGGTCTTTCTTTTCTAACCTCTTCCATACTTGCTGCGCATTGAACCCGTCCATCATCACGCATCTGGCACCGGACCACAGGCAGCAGAGAACGACATTCAGTATTCCATGGAGATGGTGAAGAGGCAGGACGTTGAGTATCGAATCTTCAGGGGTCCACTCCCACGCCTCCGTCATGCTGTTTATCTGGGCTTTTATGCCGAGATGAGTCGAGACTACTCCTTTGGGTTTAGAGGTAGTGCCGCTTGTGTATATGATCATCGCCCTTCTCTCTTCGGAAATCGCGGGAAGTTCTCCTCGGGCAGGCTGGAAAACTTCCGGAAGCTTCTGGAACCGGACGTCGGCATCGGATAAAACCCCTTCGAGTTTTTGAGCGAGGTCCGGGTGAAAAACCACCGTCCCTGCGCAGGAGTCCTCTATGACGTACTTTATCTCTCTCGGAGAATAAGCGAGACCCAAGGGAACTGACACTCCTCCCGCCATCCATACGCCCAGCTTAAGCGCCACGTAATCGAATCCCGGAGGAACTAAAAATGCGACTCTTTCCTCCTCAAGATCTTTCTCACCCCCAAGAAAGTTAAGCGCCGCAAAACGCGAAACGCGAAGCAAGTCGGTGTAAGTGAAACTCCCCGTCCGGTCTTCAACCGCGGTCTTTTCTCCGAACCCTCCTGCTCTCTGTATAAGTTCAATTTCCGCCACGAAGCTTTCTTTAACCTCACAGTTTTTTGTTTATAATAATAAGACCTTAAGCACCGGCCCGCAATCCGCTGTAGGCGGGCTTTTTTCAGTCAGTTACAGCCATGGCGCAGCAACGTGAAATCACCGAACTTGGAAATCCCGTGCTTAGGCAGAGAGCCGAAAGCGTCGAAAACATAAGCAACCCGGAAATCCAGCAGCTGATTGACGACTTGATTCTAACGGCCGCCGAAGCAAGCGGGGTCGGAATCGCCGCCCCCCAGGTATCCGAGTCTCTTCGCATCTTTATAATCGCCGGAACTGCGAGCCCGCGCTACCCCGATGTCCCCGAAACAGAGACCAAGGTGATAATCAACCCTGAAATAGTTTCGGTGTCCGACGAGTTGGAAAAAGGCTGGGAAGGATGCCTCAGCATTCCGGGGCTCCGGGCCCTTGTGCCGAGACATAAATACATCCGGGCGGTATACAGGGACAGGAACAACAATCTCGTCGAAGAAGATTTCTTGGATTTTGCGGCGAGAGTGTTCCAGCACGAATACGATCACATAAACGGAGTGGTATTTCTTGACAGGGTCGAGAGTTCGCTGGAGATAATCACGGAAAACGAATACATGAAGCTTGTTACCGAGTCCGATTCCGAGGAGGATGAATAAAACTCTCCGCGGGAGCGGAAAAACCAAATTAAGGAGAAATTCATGAGCGAATACCCAGAAGGTCTTGATCACGCCATAGACCACGGTTTCTATGACGCCGTTTTCCAGAGAAGGTCCCGCCGCTTCGGACTTGGAATGGAGATCGAAAAGGGACCCCTACAGTACAAATCCAAGCACGACCCGGTTCCCTTGTCAGAACTTGAGGAAGCCATACTGGTGTGGACAGGCCTCGGCATAAAGAACATAAACCTCTCTGATTTTCCCCCTCACGTGGGTCTTGACCTTGAGATGCAGTTTACGAGCAAGACGATCCCCGCTCTAGGGGACGTGCACAGAACGGAGCTTTTCTACACGAATGACGAGGGGCTCTACATGATAAAGATGCATGATCGGCGTGCCGAGGATTTTGAAGGTCTTGAGAAAATGACCCGCCATCAGAGAGTGGACCGGATACTCGAGCTGTTCCGCGAATCCAAGATCAAGCTTTCCGATGGAAGGGCGGACCTGCCGTCAAAACCCCCAGGAATCGCCGCCCATAATCTCTGGAATGTGAACAAGCCCGGAACGACGGTGTTCATGCCGGTAACGGATCTTTCTGCGTGCATAATCAACCTTTACTTCTTCTACATGAGGCCTGACCACAGGTTTAACTTCGTCGACGAGCTTCACAGCCTGAGACCGCCCGGAACCGCGCACTGGCTTGAGGAAGGCTTTCTTGACAAGTCAAAAAGAATGCCGCTTGTCGAAGCGGAACTTCGCTTTGCAAATGGCTACATCGCCGAGCAGGCCTTCATGGGACAAAACATGGTCCTGACGCTCCAGACTTTGGGTCTCGGAGGATGGCTTTTCAGCGGATTCGCAAGCATGTTCATGCTCGGGGGAACCCCATTTAACAGGGGGCTGGGTTTTCGGTTCGCAACTCCGCAAATACAGGGCGACACGGGAAATCCGAACCCCGTGGCTGTGGGCAGAGACGATCTGTTCCAGGCGTTCTGCCCGCCTTACTACAAGGACATGGGAGAAGCCGTGGAAGCGTTTAACGACATGAAATGGACAAACTGGGAATCGCACAAGCTTCCCTACAAAGACCCGACCGGAGTGCTCGCGGAGGTTGAAAGACCCAGCAAAGACGAAATTCAGGTCGTAAAGGACATCTGCAACTACGTTTACGATACATACGGAAGGTTCCCGGCTTTCTCCGACCCCATGTTCCTTCGGTTCATGGTGCAGGCCCATCATCTGGATCTGGATTTCTACGATAAGTACTACCCGCCCGGAGCTTATACGGAGGCGCACAAAAACCATTTCGCGCGCTGGCATCCCGACATTCCTGATCCTTTTTCGGACAGATAATTCAACTCCATGCGCATTATCCAATAATAATACTCTAGCCGCGAGGTGACAAGAGACGGCGAGAAGTGTCAGAGCTTCTCGGAGTGCCCGGGTCTAGTAGTTCAAGGTAAGGATATAAACTATGACGGGAGTATCCGGCACTATTGAACTTGATGATGCGGGCGGTCCTGCGGAAGGAATTTACGAGATCAGCAGATACAATGCAGACGGCATTCCGGTGAAAGTGGGAAGTATCCCTGTTCCCTAGTTTCGAATAATGCCGCCGTAATGTAAAATAGGTAGCACTAAAAAGATAATTGCCTCATATAAATATTAACGGAGAGTATAAATGGTTCGATCTTTAACAGTTGTTTCTTTTCTAATTGCTATTTTCCTGGTTCCGGTTTCATCAAACGCCCAGCAGTTTTACATAAGCACCGAGTTGGGGGTCGGTATCGGAAATTCTCTCGATACTTACTCAAGTGATAACGACTTTCCAACGCTGTGCGACAAGCATCTCGACCCTGACAATCTTTTCTCGCCAGCAGGAATTACGGAACCTGGAGGATGTCCAGCCGGAGATTCCTGGAATAGCAGCTTTGACGGTTCAACCGGGATAATTGCCGGTGCCGCCTTGGGACTTAAAACTGATTTCGGCCCGAGAATTGAGGCAGAGTATTCCCACCTCGGCCTGCAATACAACATGACATCCACTCTAAGTGGCGGGGGAGCAGGTATTGAGGATAAATCTCAACAGGAGCTCGTCCGCGCGGAAGAACGCATAGGGGGAGTGACCATAAACAGTTTCTTCGTTAACGCTTATTACGATCTGCCGGTTTCCGGACGGTTCCGTCCATACGCGGGAGGCGGAGTGGGCTTTGGAATGGTTGAACTTGAATATGACAGCGTTTTTGCCCGTAATCTTGACCCGGGTGCCATTAAAACGGCGGACGGGGCAACTTATAACGGCAACGGAAATGAAGCTGCGGACCGAGCCGCTCTGCACGAAAGAATTGCCGGCACAACAACCACGGCAAGCCAGACCCTTGAGGACACCGTGTTCGGCTATCAGGTGGTAGTAGGAGTTGACTACATGCTGACCGACAGAGCTTCTATGGGACTCAAGGGACGCTGGGTCAAGTACGGCAAGTTCGGTGATGGAGAGGAGTGGGACCAGCTGCGCAGTCACGCTTCAAACAATGGCGAAGGAACAGATACGGTTGTGTATATGGTTGAAACGGAGGACTTAAGCGCGTTTGGAATCAGCTTGGTCATGAAATACGCGTTTTGATGTCAGAAGATTATCTGCCTGTTGTATTCGCCGCTTGAAACCACGAATTCGCAAAAAATCCTGAGCACTATCACCAGAAACTCCTTTCCCTGAAGAAGTCACGTGCCAAGCTAGTTCCGCTTTCCGCGGAAAATGCATCTGAACGGTTGTTTGACGAGGAATAAAACAACCTGAAAGTTCAATAACACCCCCGCAAAACTGAGAAGGTCGGAGGGCTTCATGTAGATTTGCGAATCCCACACTCCCATCTGCCCGCTTATTACGATAAAATCGCCCTCCACGGACGATTCTTTCACCGTTATCTCAAAATCCCCTGCTGGACTGGCTACTCTCATTAAAATTCTCCCGTGACGGATTAAAAACTTATGGGTTCATTATACCGGAATCCTCACGCGGGAACCGAAAGGGCCTCTCTCATCACCTCAACCGGGGCGTCTTCGCCCATCCAGATCTCAAAAGCATCAACTCCCTGGTAAAGGAGCATGCCGAGTCCGGATTCCGCCTTGAGCCCCAGAGCCCTGGAGTCCCTTACAAGCGGAGTAACAGGAGGCTTATAGACAAGATCGTAGACCACGCAGTTCTCGCCGAGCAGGGCAAGCGGAAGACAGAGGGGTTCGATATCGCCCATTCCCGCAGAAGAGCAGTTAATCACGATATCCGCCTGCTCCATCATCTGCGCTACCCGCTCTTCGTCCTCAAGCGGTGTCGCGGAAAATCCGACGTCTCCAAAACGCGGAGAGAATTCCTCGGAAAGCTCTTGTGCCTTAAAATAGGTTCTGTTTGCGATTGCAATGCTTCGGGCGCCGCCTGTACACATCGCCACTATTACCGCTCTTGAGGCTCCGCCGGCTCCCACGATAAAAACATTCTTGTCTTGCGGGACGAACTCGAGTTCAGAATGAAGAGCTCTCAGCACTCCAGAAACGTCCGTGTTGTAACCCTTGAGCCTGCCGTCTTCGTTAACTATGGTGTTTACCGCTCCGACCATGGAGGCCTCGGGAGCGATCTCGTCCAGGCCCGCCATAACGGACTGCTTATGCGGGATGGTGACGTTAACTCCACGAAGACCGAGGTTTCTTATCGAACTTACGGCCTTGTCTATGTTCCGGGGGTCCACGTCAAAAGCCAGGTAAACGCAGTCAAGCCCTAGATGCTCGAACGCCGCGTTATGCATGGCGGGAGACAGACTCTGGGATACCGGATGACCGAAGATGCCGTATATCCGCGTTGTGGCTTTTATTTCCAAATTCGCTCGTCCTTAGGGTAATCGCAAAGAATTTCCCGTACCGAAGCGACATCGTGTTCGATCTGCGCTACAAGCTCATTCACGCTCGCAAAACGCTTCTCATCCCTCAGTCTTTCGACGAAATTCACCCTGACTTTCTTTCCGTAAAGATCGTCATTGAAATCAAAAATGTGGGTCTCGACCGTAAGCTTGCTCTCCTCGAACGTCGGGCGTATCCCTATGTTGGTGATACTTTCGTGGAAGCCGTCGGGAAGCCTGACGTAGGTGGCATAAACCCCCGGCTTGGGAAGAATCTCCCATTCGGTATCAATGTTAATCGTAGGAAAACCCAGTTTTCTGCCTCTTCTCTCACCTTCCACTACGACGCCCTCTATGTAGTAATCGTAACCGAAAAACCGGTTCGCCTCGCTGATTTCCCCGTCTCTTACAAGGTTCCTTATAGCGCTGCTGCTTACTACCTGATCATCTACCCGAGCTACTTCTGCAACTACCGTATTAAAGCCATAGGTTTCCCCCATGGAACGGAGGAGATCGACGTTCCCCTTTCTTTCGTGTCCGAAAGAAAATCCCGGACCCACTACTATGTCTTTTATCCTGAGACGCTCAAGGAGGATGTCTTTTATGAAATTCTCCGCGCTTACCTTTGAGAGTTCGTGGGTGAAATTAAGACAGATAACCGCATCAATCCCAGTGGCCTCAAGCATCTCGAACCTCCACTCTAACGGAAAGATGAGAGAAAGATTCTTTCTGCCCAGAACTTTCTGCGGATGGGGATTGAATGTAATTACGCAGGAACGCGTTGAGTTTTCCCGCGAGCGGAGTTTTGCAGCCTCTATTATCTCTTTGTGTCCGAGATGAATGCCGTCAAAATTTCCGATGCCCGCCGAGGTCTCGAAATCCAGAGGCTGCTTGGGATCAACGATAATCTTCATGTTTTCCGAAAACCGATACCGTAAAAAACAAATACCCGCCGGAGGCGGGGAAGGAAAGAATGCAATATTAGCATCTAATGCTTACTAGATTACATTCAGTTTTGCCAATTTTCAAAAGGAACTTATCTATTCTTTTTTGACCTAATTTAGAGCTGAATGAAAAAATTTCTTCCTAGTCAATAAAACCATTGTCTTTGTATGGTTACTAGCCGAGAAACTATTCCGTTAAGCTGGCCGGCAACTTTTTCTACCTCCTCCAGAAAGACGGCGTAAGAAGTACCAGAACCGTGTAGAGTTCAAGTCTTCCTATGATCATGGCCAGGGACAGAATGATTTTCGTAGGCGACCCAAGGTGGGCATAATGATTTGCCGGACCGACCTCGTCAAAAGCAGGTCCGACGTTGGTTATGGAAGCAGCCGCAGCCGAGACGGCAGATTCCAAAGATATGTCCTCAAGCATAAGAACCACGAGAGCAATGAAGCCGCAGAGAAGAATGTAAAGGATAAAGAAGCTTGTTATGCTTGCGACCGCCTTCTCGTTTATTGTCTTTCCCTCTATGGTTATTGGAGAAACCACGTTCGGATAAACAAGTCTTCGTATCTCTCTGTGAGCTTTTTTGAAAAGCACCATGATTCTCAGCCCCTTTACCGACCCGGAAGTCGACCCCGCGCACGCACCGAAAAACATCAGCATGAAAATCACCCATTTCACGAAAGCCGGCCATGCGTCAAAATCCGTGGTGGTAAATCCGGTTGTGGTGATGATCGAAACCACCTGAAAAGAAGCGTAGCGCAGGGACTCGGAGAAGGTTCCGTAAACACCGGTCTGGATGAGCTCTAGAGCAATGAACATCGTCGCGGCAATTACGAAAAAGAGATAGAACCGAAACTCGGAGTTCCTCAGAAGCTTCCCGGGCCTCCCGGTAAAAAAGTAGAAATGAAGTACGAAGCTAGTTCCGCCTAGGAACATGAAAAGCGTAATCAGCCCCTGTATGTAGCCGCTGTCATAAGCCCCTATGCTTGCATCCCTGCAGGAAAAACCCCCGGTTGAGAGGGTGCTGAAAGAATGGGTCAGAGCTTCGAAAAAACTCATTCCGCCGAAAATGAGAAGCACCGTCAACACGGCAGTAAGGGCAATGTATACAATCCAGAGCTTCTTGGCCGTCTCGGCTATTTTGGGGGCGAACTTCTCCGTCGTCGGTCCCGTGGTCTCAAGCCCCATTAGCTGCGCCCCGCCGACAAAAAGTCTGGGGAAAATCGCGATTCCCAGAACTATTATTCCCATGCCGCCAAGCCACTGAGTAAAGTTCCTCCAGAAAAGAATTCCCTTGGGAAGCCACTCAATGGACGCAAGCGCGGTGGCTCCTGTGGTTGTAAAACCCGCGGTCGATTCGAAAAGCGCGTCGACCGGGCTGGCGAACACCCCGTAAACATAATAAGGAATGGCGCCGAAAATGCTTGCAAAAACCCAGCAAAGCGCCGCAATCAAGAAACCTTCTCTTCTTCGTATCTCAGTCGGAGTTTCGGGAATGCGGCAAATAACCATAAGCGCAAGACCCGCAAGTGATGTTATAAGCGCCGAAATCAGGAAGGCAGAGAGATCGTCCTCCGGGTAAAAAAGCGTGCAGACAGCCGGCACGAGCATCAGCAGCCCGAGATACATCACGAACTTTCCCGTGATCTGAAAACAGAACCTAACGTTCACGAAACCAGTATCTCTTCAACCTTTTGCACGGCACTCGGCAGGGAGAACACCACCAGACGGTCCCCGATCTGCGCGGCGAAATCCCCGCCGGGGAATATCGGCTTCCCGTCCCTTATGCAAACGCCTATGACCGAATCGTGCGGCATTTTGCACTCAGAAAGAGGTATCCCGAGAATCTTAGTATGTTCGGTTACGTCAAACTCGAGAACCTCTCCCGCTCCCTCGTAAAGAAGCGCTATGTTAGCCTCTCCACCGAGATGAAGCGAGTTCAGGATACCATTCGCCACAGCCATGTTTGCGCTTATGGCCCTGTCGATACCGATAGCTTCGAGCACTCCCACGTAATCGGGATTCGAATAAAGTACGGTGCATCGATCAATGCCGAGATTTTTCGCGAGAAGCGCGCTGAGAACATTGTTTTCATCGTCGCCGGTAAGCGCAAGCAGGTAATCGCTTTTTTCAACCCCGGCTTCTTTAAGTATCTCGAGATCGGTTCCGTCACCTTCAAATACCATCACTCCGACAAGCTCCTCGGCCGCAGCCCTGGCCTTTTCATGATCACTCTCAATGAGTCTTACGGAAAGCCCGTTAGCGTGAAGTGCGGAAGCCACTTCGCACCCCACCCTGCCCGCGCCGACTATGATGACGGAGTGGACCTTCTGGATTTTCAGGTTAAAAAGCTTCTTAAGCTTCTCAAGTGCCGAAGGAACCCCAAGAGCAAATACGAAATCTCCCGGGCGAAGTTCCGTATCTCCCCGCGGAATAGTTATCCTGTGATCCCTCTGCAGCCCGACGAAAGTCCAGTTCCTTGGACTGCTGACGAAATTTCTCAGCTTCTCGTTTATTATGGGCACCCCTTCATGAACCCGGAGTTTGAGAAGCTCTATCTGTCCGCTTGCGAAAAACTCCACCCTCCCCGCGAAAGGAGCGCTTATAAGCGCGCTTATCTTTTCCGAGATTATACTGCTTGAGCTTATTAGCAAGATGTTCGAGTCTTCTATGACTCTCCCGTACTCGGCATACTTCGCGTTTTTTACCTCGGCAACGATCTTCTTGACCCCCGAGGCATGGGCGATAAACGAGGCAAGTATATTCGTTCTGTAATCCCCGGTAACCGCAAGAACTGCATCGGCCTTTTCTATCTCCGCCTGTCTCAGGACGGCGGGGTCGTCCCCGGCTCCCTCAATTGCCAAGACATCCTGGGTTTCCTTGGCCTTGGCTATGAGTTCCGCGTCTTTCTCAATAACCACAACTTCCTGACTCTTGGAAAGCTCCTTTGAGAGGAAACTTCCAACCTGCCCCAGACCTATTATCAGAATTCTCTGCATAACAGCAAACTAGCTCTGTGTCTGCTTCCCGAGAACGCTGCCGGAAAGCTGAAACAGCCTTATCCCGAAAATAACCGCTAACAGCAAGGCCGCAAGCTGCGCCTGGGAAAGACCCTCTACAAAGCTCGGAGTAGTCTCCCTTATAAACTCGATCAGAAATCTCTGGGTGCCGAGAATCACGAACCCCACTGCCGAGATAAAACCCGTGGGACGGTCTTGGGTTCTGATTTTCCAGAGAAAGACAAAAAGCAGGGCCATGAACAAGGTGTCGTAGATCTGCGTGGGATGGACATTGACGACTCTCTCGGAAAAAGAAACCGCCCAAGGCAGAGAGCACACGGTTCCGTAATCGCAGCCGTTGAGAAAACACCCTATTCTTCCGACCCCGTAACCGAGAATGAGAGCAGGGCATACCAGATCGAGAAGCACCTGGAAATCCGTTTTTTTAAGCCTTGAAACAATCCACAGGGCACAGAATACCCCGACCAGACCCCCTATCGACGCGTACCCCGAGGCAAAATAGCGTGCCGGGTTAGCGAGAAATTCAGTAAAAGTGACGTTCTGGTAAAGAAAAAGGATCTTGGCTCCCACAAGCCCGGCGATAAAGCACGCAAGCAGAAGAGTAGAAGGAAGTGCCGGATCCATTTTCCTGCGGCTTACCTCTGCGGATACCACCAAGTAGGCAACCAGATATCCGAGAGCGAGAAACACCGAATACGAATAGATGACCAGACCTCCGCCGAGGTCTAAAAGTACCGGGTACATATGGTGTCTCCCCGGATTACTCTTCTTTCAGAAGAGAATCCAAGTTTAGCAGGGGTACCGCGTCGCCACCCGAGAATTTGGGAAGGGTGCCGTCCCACTTCTCCGCTATTCGAAGTTGAATAATCTGCGGGTTGTTCCGAAGCGCTTTGGCTTCCCTCTCGATCGCATCGGCTCTTGCCCTGGACCCCACTTCTATCTCGAAAGCCCGGGCGCTCGCGGCGAGCTTTTTCTCCTCCGCGGCGGCTTCAGCCTGAGTTACTCTTCTTATTTTCTCGTTTTTGGCCTGAAGCGCTTCCTGCTCCGCCTTTACCTTGAGTTCAATCGCCTTGTTGAACTCATCCGAGAAATCAAAGTCCGTTATGGCGATGTTGGCTATTCTGAGAGCATTGGGAGAAATCCCCTTCTCGTCCAGAGTAATTGATATGAAATTGTTTATAGCCTCCTGTATCTCGACCTTTACCTCGGCCCTCTTGGTAACCAGCTGCTCGGCGGTGTACTTGGCAGTAATGGCCTTTACAGACTCCTGAATCGCAGGCTCTATAAGAGTGAGCGACACAGTGTTTCTCTTCCCTATCTTCTGAAATATAACGGGAGCAAGTTCTCCCGTAATGGAATACTGGAGAGTAACTTGAGTCTGTACCGTCTGAAGATCCTTGGAAGCGGAAACCGCCTTGGCGCTCGCCGCGGTAAGACGGATATCGATCTGTTCAACCTTATCCATGAAAGGTTTTTTCATATGGAATCCTTCGGGAAGCGCCTTGGGCTGCACGGCGCCAAGGGTCCGCACGACACCAACATGTCCGCTTTCCACTATCACGAAAACCCCCGTCACCAGAAAAAACAGCAGGATAAAAATTATCGGGTAAAAAATATTAAGTTTGGGCAATTGCCGCCTAACTCTCATAAACATACCTCCGTTACATGCTACGTGCTCATAACATTATAATAACAGTTATCCGAAAACATAGACCCATAAAAAAGTCTGGATCCTGAGGTTCACTGGAGAGCCTCCCTCGCATCCTTTATGAAAAGGCGGGGCTCCCTCTCCCCTCTTCGGACATTAAAGCGCAGAGAAAAGACCAGATCCATTTTTTCGGGAAGACGTTTTCGGGAAGCGTAAAACCAGATGCAGCTGAACACAGGACCGTTCTTTTTCACTCTGAACATGACATGCTGGTTCTTAAGCAGGTTCTGACTCACTACAGAAACGGCCTTCGAGAGAAAAAGGGGTTCAGGATTTCCCTCTCCGAAAGGCGAGAGGCTTTCAATCTCAGAAACAAGGGTGTCATCTATGGAAGCAAGGCTTATTTCTGAGTCTATATTAAGCTTGCTCTCAGGTTTCTGGCCGCTTTTTTCAAGTTCTTCTGAAAATCGCTCCCTGAAAAGATCGACCTTCTCCTCAAGAATCGTCACTCCTGCCGCATAGGCGTGTCCGCCGAACTCAACGAGAAGGTCCCTGCACTTTAAGAGAACGGAAAATATGTTGATTCCTCCGAAGGACCTCCCGCTTCCTCTGCCCACGCCGTTTTCGTCTACCGAGATGAGAAAAGCGGGTTTTCCGTAAGATCCGGCCAAGGAAGAAGCCACGATACCTACGACTCCCCTGTGCCATTCGCGAGACGAGAGAACAAGGGAATTGCTATTTGAGTACTCGGAAACCGACTCAACCATCCGGGTCGCGTCGCTCAGTATTCTTTCTTCAATACCGCGACGCTCGGAGTTGCGTTTGTCAAGAAATTCCGCGAGCAAGAAAGCGTTCTCTTCGCTGTCGGCAAGAAGAAGCTCAACCGCCTTCTCCGCGGAATCAAGCCTCCCCGCCGCATTTATTCTGGGACCGAGACGAAAGCCGAGATCGAATACCTCTATGCCGTCGCCTATGCCGCTTACTTCCTTAAGGGCCCACAGGCCCAGACGCTTGGGACTCCGCATTCTTTTAAGACCTTCTTTCAGCATGATCCTGTTCACATTCCCCACCGGTACGCGGTCAGAGATGGTCCCAAGCGAAACAAGGTCAAGAAAATCCCCCATGTTAGGTTCCTCGACGGTTTCGAAGAATCCCTCCTCCCTCAGGGTTCTTCTGAGCGCGAGAGCGAGGTTAAACGCCACTCCGACGCCCGAGACCTCTTTTCCCGGGTACCTGCAGTCCGCCTGACGGGGATTGAGAACTGCGACAGCCTCGGGCAACTGGCCACAGAAGTTGTGATGATCCGTAACTATGAAATCCATTCCCAGCGTGCGCGCCTGCGCCACTTCATCCACCGCCGTGATTCCGCAGTCAACCGAAATTACGAGGTTTACCTGCCTCTCTTTAAGATCGCGAAGCGCCTTGGAGTTCACTCCGTAACCTTCTTTGAACCTGTCGGGAATATAATAGGTAACGTCGCAGCCGAGGGCTCTCAGAAAACCCGTCAGAAGAGAAGTAGCCGTGACGCCGTCAACATCGTAGTCTCCGTAAACGGCGATTTTTTCCTTTTCGTAAACGCACCTGCAAAGGCGCGCCACCGCCTCCTCCATGCCTTTCATCAGGAAGGGAGAAGGCAGGTCCGAGAGGGATGCAGAAAGAAACGCCTCGGCGTCTTGAGCGGAATTTATTCCCCTATTCACCAGAAGTCCCGCAGTCATCGGCAGGATGTCGAGCTTTGCCGAAATCCTCTCAACCGGCCCTTTAGCGGGTTTTGCTACTACCCATTTTCTTTTCTTCATAAGAATTCCGCGGGGAGGAATTCAGGAAGAGGCGCCTTCTTCTCTCAGGTGTTCAACCAGTCCCAGAAGCCCGAGGTAATAACTGTGCGCCCTGAAACCCGATACCACGCCGAGCGATACTCCCGAGACAAACGATTTCTGCCTGAAGTCCTCCCTTTTGTATATGTTGGAAATATGAACTTCCACAACAGGCATTCCGGTTGAGAGTATGGCGTCCCTTATGGCTACGCTTGTATGGGTATAGGCGCCGGGGTTTATGATTACCCCGTCGAATTTCCCGTAGGCGTCCTGTATGGCGGTGACTATCTCCCCTTCTGAGTTCGACTGAAAGAAGGAAAGTCCAACGTCTCCGCCTAGAGAATCGAGGTTCGAAGAAAGAAAGGATTCTATCTCAGAGAGGGTAAGACTTCCGTAAATCTCAGGTTCCCTCTTGCCCAGCATGTTGAGATTCGGACCGTTGACGATAAGTATTTCCATGGGACAAAATACCGGGAGTAATGATAATTAAAAGGCCGAGAAAAACCAAACGGGGTTTCTATTTGCCAAGAAGGCTCATTATCTCTTCTCGTTTGTTTCTGTAAATCGGGTTGTCGGGCTCCACCTCGCAGAGAACTTCAATTATCCCCAGAGCGTCCTCGTAAAGTCCCTGGGAGACGTAGAGGTTAAGCATCGTGTCCGTCTCGAAAACTCCGGCCCGCGGTTTGCTTTTCTCCTCAGGCTCCGGGGAAGGCTTTTCAGGTTCTCCGGCATCCTCCCTCCGCCGCCATGGATCCGGAACGGGCGACAGGGAGACCCTGAAGGCTTCGGCTGTTCTGCCTGCGCTTTTGTATATATGTATCAACAGGTCTGAAGCCTGAGTGTTCCGGTGATCCAGAGAAAGCGCTCTTTTGAGTTCCTCCTCCGCAGCAGCGGCGTTCCAGCACATAAGATGCGCCTTGGCCAGAATGAGTCTCGCCCGGCTACTGTCACCTTTTTTCTCCGTAAAATCGGAAACCGTGCGCCTCGCCTTGGTCACCTCTCCAAGCGCGAGATGAACTTCCGCCAGCGCGAGAAGCGAATCGGAGTCGGGAAACATCCTCAAGGTATACTCGTACTTTTCCCTGAGCGCTTCAAGCTCACGCTGACTCAGAGTCTTAAGCTCGTCCATAAGTCTCGTTGTTTTTACTAATCTCGGTAATCGGCACCGCTTTACCAAGAATACCGCAATGCAGTGAAGCGGACAACACCAACCGGGACGCCGTCGAGGCCCGGGGTTACCCTCTTTTCAGAAAAGAAAACATCTCCACTTCCTTTATGCCGACTAGTCTGGCAAGCAGGAAATAAATAATGACGCCTAAGCCCACCGAGGCGGCCATAACGAGCGCCTTGTCAAGAGAAAAACCGGTTTCGCTCCAAGTAGAAAAACCGGCGACGGCGCTTACCGCAAAACCCATGATTACTGCGATTGCGAGAATCCTGAGCGAAAAGAAGAGGATGTCGCGGGAGAGGAAATGTCCCAGACGGCCATTCAGCAGGACAACCAGCAGAACGAAATTCGCCACCGAGGAGATTGAACTCGCAAGCGCAAGACCCAAGTGGTCAAGCGAGAAGACAAACCCCAGAACGAACCCGCAGACCGCATTAAGCAGAAAACAGAAAAACGCCACCTTGACCGGCGTCTTCGTGTCCTGAAGGGCGAAAAAGGCGGGCACGGTGATTCGGATTCCTCCCACCGCGAAAAGTCCGAGCCCGTAGCCCAGGATGGCCTGGGAAGTATTTATAACCGCCACGTAATCAAACTGGCCGTGCTGATACAGAAAATTGCAGAGGGGTACCCGCAGAGCTACTATTCCGACCATTGCGGGCACCATTATAAACAGCATGCGTCTGAGGGAGCGCTGATACTCTGTGCCGAAACCCCCGTAATCCTCCCTCGCAGCGTAGCCTGAGAGCGCAGGAAGAGTCACGGTCGCCAGGGAAACAGCCACAACTCCGAGGGGGAACTCTATTATCCTCTCTGCGAAGTAAAGGTAGGAAACGGTTCCCTCGGACATAAAGGACGCGTACTGGGTATTTACGAGTATGTTGAGGTTGTAGACCGCTATTCCGAAAAGCTGAGGGAACATGAGAACCGCAAGTTTCCTGACCGCAGGATGATTGAGGGTTTTCGCAAAGCCGAACATGAACTTTTCTTCGCGAAGATAAAACAGGTGGAGCAGCAACTGCAGCACCCCCCCGCCAAGGACCCCGAAGCAGAGAGAAACTATAGGAACTTCAAATTCCCTGTAGAGAAACAGGGCGCTTGCTATTATGCACAGATTAAAAAGAACCGGAGAGAAAGCCGGAGCGAAGAAATGCCGTACGGAGTTAAGAACCCCCATCGCGAGAGCCGTAAGAGATATAAAAAGCACGTAGGGGAAAATAAGCCTGTTAAGATAGACCGCCAGATCGAAAGTCTTCTGATCGAATCCATAGGCGAAGAGCTTCACCAGCCAGGGGGAAAAAATTATCCCCAGCGCCACGACCAAAACGAGAATGATGAAAAGCACAGTGAACGCGGAACGCAGGGCGTCTTTGCCTCCCGCCTGTCCCCCGATTCAAGGTACTCCGAGAATATGGGTACGAAAATCGCCGCCAGAGAGCCTTCAGCGAAAAGGCGTCGCAACAGGTTGGGAATACGAAACGCGACATAAAAAGCGTCGGTCTGGAAACCCGCTCCGAAAAGTGCCGCCACCACAACGTCCCGCAGGTATCCGACGATCCTGCTCAACAGGGTAAGAAAACTTACTAACCCCCACTTGCGCTTATGATCTTCCCTTGTCTCCATGAAAACTCTAGTCCTCCGGCAGGTCGCCGCTCTCGGGAGGGTCAACAAAATCAAACTCTATTTCCCCTCTGAGCGCTTCCAGCACCCTGCGCGTTTCTGAAGCAAGTTCAGGAGTGGTAATCACCTTTACTATCATCTCCTTCGGAACCTCGGTTCTCACCCACATCAAGTGCCCGTAGGTGCCGAGTATCGCCTGCAAAAGAACATTGGAACTCTTGTCAGCAAGCTTTATAAAAAAAAGTGACATTTTTTCTGAAGCAATCCCATATGGAATCTCACCTTGCAAACCATCATGTCCTCGGATGAGAGTATATACAAAATAAGCCAACAAGTAGAATTGCGGCCCCAACGGATAGTATTTTTTTCTTGTACCCCCTCACGGCAGCATCCAGTATTAAAGTAATATCTAGCCTTATGTTTTTACCGCCCACTCGCTGAAAAGACTAACTATTTCAAAATGTTACTTGACTTTTTGCATGTTTTTTTATAATTTATGAATTGGCATGGCAGGAATATATTATGGCATATAATGGCAGAAGATAGCATAAAATGTTCAGAGGAAGATACGAACACACTATGACCAAGACCGGAAGGGTCAGTATTCCTTCAAAGTTCCGGGAGGTCTGCAGAAAGAAATATTCCGACGAGACCTTCGTAATCACGAACTTTGACCGCTACCTCATCGCCTACCCCATGAGGGAGTGGAACGAACTCGAAAAAAAGCTCTCCAAGATATCCATAACCGACAACAAGGTGACGTCTTCCATACGCTATCTCATGGGAAATGCGGTTGACTGCTCCATAGACAACCAGGGAAGAGTGTTGATTCCTCAGTCGCTACGCTCATACGCTGCTATTGAAACCGAAGTCGTTCTGGTCGGCATGCTGAAAAAAATAGAAATATGGTCAAAGGAGATATGGGAGAAGGAAAACGGCTCAGGGGCATTTGAGACTTTCATACAAAGCAGAGAGGTGCTCGCCGAATATGGTCTCTAAGAAAATAAGAGCCGCGGACGCAAGTTCTGAACCGCAGGAACAGTTCCATTCCCCGGTCATGGTAAGAGAAGTAGTTGAATACCTCGACCTGCCGGAGGGAGCAATCGTGGTCGACTCGACCGTGGGTCTCGGCGGACACTCCGAACACATTCTCAATGAATACCCTTCGATATCGAAGCTGATAGGCATGGATGTCGATCAGGCCACGATCTCTCTTGCAAAAGGCAGGCTTTCGGCCAACGCGGAAAAAGTAGAGATAGTGAACAGAAATTTCATACACATTAAGAGCACGGTCAATTCCATGGGAATAGAATACGTGGACGGCATTGTCGCCGACTTGGGAATTTCCTCCTTTCAGCTCGAGCGCAGCGGTAAGGGATTCAGCTTCAACAGAAACGAGTTCCTCGACATGAGGATGGACGCGGGTCTTCAGTTCTCCGCCTATGATCTTGTAAACGAGATGAGAGGCGAAGAGCTTGAATACATACTGAAAAAATACGGCGAAGAGAAGTTCGCGCGGAGAATCGCTAACTCGATAGTGAAAAGCCGGATGAAAAAACCCATACAGACTTCCTTCGAACTGGCCTCGATAATCTCGAACTCAATTCCCAAAAAGTTTCATCCGAAAAAAACGCATCCCGCAACCAAGACTTTTCAGGCGCTTCGGATTTCGATTAACAACGAACTCGACAATCTGGCGATCTTCATTGAAGAAGCTGTAAAGATCCTCAATACAGGAGCAAGGCTAGTGATCATATCCTTTCACTCGCTTGAAGACAGGATAGTTAAGAACATATTCAGGAAACTCGATTCCCCGTGTGCTTGTCCTCCGGACCTTCCCGTATGCGCATGCGGAAGAGTTCAGCAGGTAAGAAGGGTGACCCGCTCGGTCGTAAGGCCCGGAAAAACAGAAGTGGCGGAGAACCCCAGGGCGAGAAGTTCAAAAATGAGAGTAGCAGAGGGGGTATAGCCGAGAATGAGAAAAAAACTTGCCGTAAGGAAAAAAAGGAAAAGAGGATTTGCCCTGTCCACCGCGATCATTCTTGGGGTCCTGTTTGTAACGGCCCTTTGCTTTCTGCGCGTCAAGATTGAGCACACGAGAACCGGTTACGAGATCTCGAGGAACAAAGAAAAAGAGATGGAACTCATAAAGGAGGGCCAGGTTCTTAGCTACGAACTCTCAAAGCTCAAGTCCCCCGAATTTCTGGAACCAGTAGCGAAGAGAATGGGCTTCAGGTTTGCAACTTATAAAGATGTAGTTTTCGTTGAAGAGGTAGTGCTTGCTGGAAAGGCCGAATGAAGAAATCAAAAAAAGGAAAATGGAAATTTTATGTTACCACGATTTTTATCACCGGCCTCTTTGTGGCTCTGGGATACAGGTCCTTTGAACTCCAAGTGCTTCAAAGCGAGAAGTTTTCCGCCGGGGCTAAAAAACAGCACAGCAGGGTTTACAAGATGCCTCCGGTACGGGGGACATTGTTTGACCGGAATAAAAAACCTTTGGCCGTAAGCGTCTGGGCAACTTCGATCTATCTGAATCCCAAAGAAGTAAAAAGCCCGGACAAGCTTGCACGGGCAATATCGAAACCGCTGGGTCTGTCCCGCAACAAACTGATCAGTCTTACACGTTCTAACAAGCCCTTTGTATGGATCAAGAGAGGAGAGGACCCCGGGACAGCAAAAAAGATAGAGGCCATGGGTCTTTCGGGAGTTGGTTTCGCCGAAGAACCGAAAAGAATTTACCCTAACGGTTCCCTGCTCGGGCAGGCAATTGGATTCACCAACATAGATCTTAAGGGAGTGGAAGGTCTTGAATACGGCTTCGAAAAGATGCTTGCCGGCAAACCTGCCACGGCGAGGATCAGAACCGATGGCAGGGGAAATCGCATATCCGACGTCCTGCTAAATGCGAAAGAACAGTCTACGAAGGGAAACGATGTGCTGCTTACCGTGGATTCCAATATACAGCACATGACGGAAGCCGCACTCGAGAAAGGCATAAAAAAAATGAAAGCGGATAGGGGAGCCGCCCTCCTGATGAACCCTCAAACTGGTGAGATACTCTCCATGGCCTCCTATCCGTTTTTCAATCCTAACCGCTTCGGCGAGTTTTCTCAGGAAACGAGAAAGAATCTCCCCGTGTGGATGTCCTTCGAGCCCGGTTCCACGCTGAAGGTGTTTTTGGCGGCGACGCTGCTTGAAGAAAAAATGGGGGATGAGAATACCGAGTATGACTGTGAAAACGGAAAGAAGAGAATCGGGCCGAAAGTAATAAAAGACGTGCACGGCCACGGAATCCTGACGGTTTCCGAGACCATCACGTATTCAAGCAACATATGCGCCTGGAAAATGGGGGAGACCCTAGGAAAGAAAAAACTTCACGATTCGCTCAGGAATTTCGGTTTCGGAGAGACGGTAGGAGTGGACCTTCCCGGGGAAGCTAAAGGAAAAATACAGAGTCTAAGGAACTGGGGAGATTTAGAGTTGGCGACGATATCATTCGGGCAGGGAATATCGGTAACGGCAATCCAGCTGGCAACCGCGCTTTCGAGCATCGCAAACGGCGGATACCTGATGAAGCCCTATATAGTGAAAAAAATAGTCTCGCCTGAGGGGAAGGTTCTCGCGGAAAGAAAACCAGAGCTTGTTAAAAGAGTCATTTCCTATGATACGGCTTCGAAGGTCACCAGTATCCTTGAACAAGTGGTGGAAAACGGCACGGGCAAAAACGCCAGCATTCCCGGCTACAGAGTCGCCGGAAAAACAGGCACGGCGCAAATGCCCAATCCGAAGACCGGCACTTACTACGAAAACAGATATCTTTCGTCATTTATCGGTTTCGCCCCTGCTGATGATCCACGTCTTGCCCTCGTCGTAATCGTCGAGAATCCCAGAAAACATAACTACGGAGGGGTAGTCGCAGCGCCCATTTTCAAGTCCATAACCGAAAAAGTCCTGTTCCACATGCAAATACCCCCACAGAAGAAAAATATTGAAGAAATGGTCATGCCGGACATGGTGAACAAAAGCGCGAGAGCCGTCATGAAGTGGGCGGAAAAAGAGGAAGTGTCGGTCAGGTTCATAGGAAACGGCTACGTGGTAAGCCAGTATCCACCCTCAGGAAAAAAGATAAGAAGGGGAACGGACTGCACTTTTACCCTCGAGCAGAACATATGAGATTAGCAGATGTTCTGAGGAACGCAGGAATTGAAGCTCTAACTGGATCTAAGAATCCGGGAGATACGGAGATTACGGGAATAACTCTCAACTCGCAGAACGTGGAACCGGGGTCCCTTTTTATTGCCATCAGGGGCAAAGTCACCGACGGGCACAATTATGCCGCCTCCGCGGTAAAAAAGGGAGCGGTGGCGCTTCTGCTTGAGGAGGTTTCAGCAGAAATCCCGGACCTTGGAGTCCCCTTCGCGAAAACGAGCGACTCTAGGGCGGCGGCATCTATCGTCGCATCTAATTTCCACGACCACCCTTCCCTTGCAATGAAAGTCGTTGGCGTGACAGGAACAAACGGGAAAACCACGGTGTCCCACATGATAGAAGCCGGCTGGGAAGCCGATGGGGCAAACACGGGTCTTCTGGGAACCATAGAGAACAGATACATGGGTAAAACCGAACCTGCATCCCTTACAACACCTGATCCCATAGCTTTTATGAGCATGCTGCGTGAAATGAAAGACGCAGGAGTGACAAACGTCACGGTCGAGGTATCCTCGCACGCCCTTGATCTAAAAAGGGTTGACGGATGTCACTTCGACGCGGCGATATTCACGAACCTTACCCAGGATCACCTAGACTACCACAAGACGCTTGAAGATTACTTCAGGGCTAAAGAAAGGCTTTTCTCGGAAATTCTCGAAAAAAGCGCAAAAAAAGAGGTGTTTTCGATAATAAACGCGGATGATCCTTTCGCAAACAGGATATCCGCCTCGAAAAAAGGTCAAAAAATAACGTTTTCCACGAAAAAAAAAGACTCCGTTGTATTCGCAGAGAATTTCACGCTTGATTCTGGAGGCATAAAGGCCACACTGGCCACCCCGTGGGGCAAGGTGGAACTTGACTCAAAACTCATGGGGAAACATAACCTCTATAACATGATGGCGGCAGCCGGAACGCTCCTCTCTCTCGGTTCGTCCCCAGGGACAACCGGGAGAGCGCTGAGTGAACTCAGACGCATCCCGGGAAGACTCGAGAAAATTGAGACCACTCTGGGAATAGATGTTTTTGTGGACTATGCTCACACTCCCGACGCACTTGAGAACGTGCTTGCATGTCTGAAACTTTTCTGCGCTCAGAGACTCATCACTGTCGTGGGTTGCGGAGGAGACAGAGACAGGGGAAAACGCCCCCTTATGGCTGCTGTGGGACGCAGGTATTCGGACATGCTGATAGTGACTTCGGATAACCCCAGGACGGAGGATCCGGAAAGGATAATAGAGGATATGACCGAGGGGGTAGAACCCCAGGATCCGGGGGTAGTGGTAATAACCGACAGGGAAGAAGCCATAAAGCACGCCGTGGATAAGGCCGGACCTAGAGACACGGTCCTTATAGCGGGAAAAGGTCATGAGAACTACCAGATAATCGGCACTGAGAAAATTCATTTTGACGACAGGGAGATCGCAGAAAAATACCTTGAAGCCAGGGAAAGGAGAGGACCTTGAGATTCAGCCTTGACTTTCTGTTAAATTCCACGGGAGGGAGCCTCGTCGGCGGCAAGATGCCGGTCGGAGCTTCGGGGATCTCCATCGATTCCAGAAATATAGAGAAAAACCAGCTCTTCGTTGCCATAGAGGGGCCCAACTTTGACGGGCACGATTACGTCGCCGAGGCTTTTGAAAAAGGCTCCGCGGGGGCAATAGTGGAAAAATACCCGCAAATACAGGACTCAAAACGCAACTGCGGCGCGATAATAAAGGTCGAATCCACGCAAAAAGCCCTCCTCGAGATGTCAAGACACTGGAGAAATTCGTTTCCCGACCTAAAAGTCGCCGCCATTACGGGTTCGAACGGAAAAACTACAACCAAGAACATGACCCACAGCATACTGTCCGTATCAGGCAGCGTGCTCAGCACCCACGGCAACCTGAACAATCAGATAGGTCTTCCGCTCAACCTTCTGAAACTGGAGAAAAGCCACGATTTCTGCGTGCTCGAGATGGGGATGAACTCTTTCGGGGAAATAAGAACCCTCGCGGATATCGCCTCGCCCGATGTGGGGACGATCACCACTATAGGAAAAGCTCACCTGGAGGGAATGAAAAACCTGGAAGGAGTCGCAAAGGCTAAAGGAGAACTGGTTGAAAACTTCGGAGAGGAAAACACTTTCTGTGTAAACATTGACGATCCCTGGGTGGAGAAGATAGCAGCCCGCGTACGCTGCCGGAAGATCACGTACGGGGTTGCCTCTCCGGAGGCTTTCATAAGGGCAGACGACATCAGCCACGAGGAAATGGAGTCCATCGAATTCACGATACACATCGGCAAGCAGTCCGCCAGAGCGAGAATAAGGGGAATAGGAGCTCACAATGTTTCAAATGCCCTTTCCGCCTCCGCTCTTGCTCATTCTCTCGGATGCGGAATGAGCGAGATACTGGCAGGTCTTGAGAAATACGTTCCCTCCGCCATGCGCCTTGAGGTTATCCGTACCCCTTTCGGCTTCAGAGTCATAAACGACTCATATAACGCAAATCCCGACTCGGTGCGCGCGGCGCTTGATGAACTCGTCGCCCACCGGCGCGGCAAGGCGAAGGCGGTAGCGGTTCTTGGGGACATGCTGGAGCTAGGAGAAAGCAGCGAAAAAGAACACCAAATGATCGGAGAACATATCTCGCAGCTCGGTCTTGACATGGTAGTGGCCATGGGAGAATTCTCCCGGTCGCTCGTATCATCCGTACGGGGGCAGACGGCGTGTCACGTGGCGGAGAGCCCGCAGGAGGCGGCAGCCCTGCTTCTTGACGCGTGCCGAGAGGACGATTTAGTGCTTGTAAAAGGGTCGCGGGGAATGAAGATGGAAACGGTAATACAGATGCTTTACGAGAAATAAGCCATGCTCTACTTTCTGCATCTTCTAAAAGACGATTTTATTTTTCTAAATGTTTTCAAGTATATAACTTTCCGCTCTTTTGGGGCCGGGCTGACCTCGTTTGTCCTCTGCGTCCTCCTCGGGAAAAAGCTGATTGACCTGCTGAAAGCGGCGCAGTTCCAAGAGACCATACGCAAAGAAGGACCCAGCAGTCACAGCGTAAAAGCCGGAACTCCGACGATGGGGGGGATATTCATCGTAATGGCCATAATAATCTCATCCCTTCTCTGGACGAACTTCCTCATAGACAAGGTCATGCTCGTGCTTCTGTTCACGGCAAGCTTTGCCATTCTGGGATTTTTCGACGATTTCATGAAGATAAAGAGAGGAAAGGGTATAAGGGCAAGAGTAAAGTTTCTCTGCCAGACGCTCATAGCCGTGACTTTCGTGGTCATTCTCTGCATGAACGAAAGCGGAAGTTTTTCAATGTCCATGAGAGCCGGTGAAAGCGCGGTGTATTCCTCGACCTCGGTGGTGTTTCCGTTCATAAAGCAGGCGGTTGTGGATCTCGGATATCTCTATATAATCTTCGCCCTTCTGGTTACCGTAGGTTCTTCAAACGCGGTGAATCTCACCGACGGCCTTGACGGTCTGGCCATAGGTTCGATCGCTATCGTAACCACCACCTACATAATCTTCGCCTATCTCGCCGGAAACCTGCAGTTCGCAAGCTACCTGCAGATCCCGCACGTGCAGGGAGCCGGGGAAATAGCCATTTTTCTCGCGGCGGTCGGAGGAGCATGCCTGGGGTTTCTCTGGTACAACTCCCACCCGGCCGAGGTGTTCATGGGAGACGTGGGTTCCCTCGCGCTTGGGGCGGCTATAGGATTCAGCGCCCTGATGATAAAGCAGGAAATACTCCTGATAGTGGCAGGGGGGATATTCTTCGTGGAAACGCTTTCGGTGATAATTCAGGTGATCTCGTTTCGCTCTACGGGCAAGAGGGTTTTCAGGATGACTCCCCTTCATCACCATTTCGAGCTTGCCGGATGGGCAGAATCGAAGGTGGTGGTGCGTTTCTGGATAATATGCGTGGTTCTTTCCCTTCTCGCTCTTTCAAGTCTGAAGATAAGGTGATCAAATGGAACTCGAGGAAAGCAGATTCTTGATCGTGGGACTAGGGATAACCGGAGTAGAAACTTCAAAATTCCTCCACTCCAAAGGAGCCTCGGTGAAAGCAACAGACTCGAGGGAAGCCGGGGAACTCGGACCCGTGGTGGAAAAACTCGCGACGGGAGGCATGGAAATCCGCTGCGGGACTCATGCACCCGAATTCTTCGAATGGGCCGATACGATAGTACTGAGTCCAGGGGTAAGGTTCGATCTTCCCGAGATCAGGGACGCCCAAGCAGCGGGAAAAACGGTAATAAGCGAAATCGAGCTTGCGTGGAACTTCATATCAAAACCGGTAATAGGCATAACGGGAACAAACGGAAAGACAACGACCACGTCCCTTCTCTCGGAAATGCTCAAACGAAGCGGAATGAAAATCTTTACGGGGGGAAATATAGGAACGCCCCTTATATCGGTAGCTGAAAAAGACGACGAGTACGACTTCCTGCTGCTTGAACTCAGCAGCTTTCAGCTCCAGGGAATAAAGGATTTCTCTCCCCACGTCGCGGTGATCCTCAACATATCACCGAACCACCTGGACCACCATTCGAGCATGGAAGAATACGAAGCGGCTAAGCTCGGGCTTTTCGCAAACCAGAGAGAAAATGACTGGGCAGTATTCAATGCGGACGATCCGGCGGTGCTTAAGGGCTCGGACAGCTTCAGGGCGAAAAAAATATCTTTCGGAACCGGGCAGGAGAAAACCGACGTCTACTGCAAGGAAGATGAAATAGTGTTCGGAGAGCTTTCCTTCTGTCTTCGCAACTCGGCGCTTGTCGGAGAACATAACAAGGAAAACATAATGGCAGCGGTGGCCGTTGCGGGAGTGCTGGGCTGTCAGTGGGATCCGGTGCAGAAAAGCATAAACGAATTCCGCCCGCTTCCGCACAGAATGGAATTCGTGCTGACGACAAGGGGGGTAGATGTGTACAACGACTCAAAATCCACAACCCCCTTCGCCACTTTGAGAGCAATTGAGAGTCTCCCCTCACCGATCATTCTGGTTGCAGGAGGAAAGGACAAAGGAATCGACTACAACTGCCTTAAGGACGCAGTGGCAAGCAAGGTAAAAGCCCTGGTCCTGATAGGGGAGACAAGAGAGAAAATGCGTGCCCAGCTGGGCGACTTGGCACAGACAACGTGCGCGGGCTCCCTGAAAGAGGCGACGCAAAACGCTTTTGAACTGTCCAATGCCGGAGACACGCTCCTGTTTTCGCCCGGGTGTTCAAGTTTTGACATGTTCAGCTCATACGAAGAAAGGGGGAATCTGTTTAAGGAGATCGTAAGGGATGTTTGATTTCAAAAACAGGGATTTTGACATACTGCTCCTCGGGCTCGTCCTCATAGTGGCAGGGATCGGGGCGGTGGCCGTATACAACTCAAGCTCTATATACTCGCTTGAAACCTATAACAACTCGATGCGGTTTCTCAAATTCCACGTCATATATCTTCTCGTCGGAATAACGGCCATGGTGACATTGATGCACGTGAAGCCGTCTTTTGTAAGAAAGCTGGTTTACCCGGGTTACCTGCTCGGACTCGCCTTACTCGTAGTCGTGCTTCTGCCCGAGATAGGAAAGGAAGTCGGCGGGGGAAGAAGGTGGATTTCGGTCTGGGGATTCTCGTTTCAGCCGTCTGAGTTCTGCAAGTACATGCTGGTCATTTACATGGCGCACTTCCTGTTCAAGAAGGAGGACAAGATGGACAGTTTCTGGATCGGCATCTTTTCTCCCTTGCTTGCCGGCGGCGCCTACGTGGGACTTATCCTGGCCGGGCCAGACCTCGGAACCTCTTTCCTCGTTCTGGCAATTCTTTTCATAATGCTCTTTGTCGGAGGAGCAAAACTCCGGTACCTGCTCAGCATCGGAATCGGGGCCGTGGGACTGCTCGTACTGGCTATCATCAACGAGGGTTACAGAATGGAGAGAATAATGTCCTTTCTTGACCCGTGGAAAGACCCCCTCGGCTCGGGATACCAAGCTGTTCAGTCGTTCATGGCTTTTGGTCTCGGCGGAATATACGGAAGCGGGCTCGGAAACAGTTCCCAGAAACTGCTATTCCTTCCCCAGGCCCACACGGATTTCATCTTTTCGATAATAGGCGAGGAATTCGGATTCATAGGAGTAATAACGTTAATCGTGCTTTTTCTCATGATTTTGGCAAGGTGCGTAAGGATATCCATGCGGGCGGAAGACCCTTTCTCAAGATACATGGTATTCGGTTTCACGGCGCTCATAACGCTCCAGGCGGCGCTTAACATGGGAGTTGCGGTCGGCCTCTTCCCCACCACGGGACTGACGCTGCCTCTTGTAAGCTACGGAGGAAGCTCTCTTGTATCGACGCTTGCGGCGTTCGGAATCATCCTGAGCGTCTCTAGATTCAGTGCTAAGGAACGATGAGAGTGATAATAGCCGGAGGAGGAACAGGAGGACATGTTTTTCCCGCGATATCGATCGCGGAGGAAATACTTGAGAGAAACAGCGGAAACGAGGTTATGTTCGTGGGCACAGAACAGGGAATCGAAAAAAGGATTCTTCCAGAGAAGGGATACAGAGTCGAATTCATACAATCAAGGGGAATTGTAGGGAAAAGTTTCTCCCAGAAGGTGATAGCGGTGATTTCAATACTAGGAGCGATGCTGAGTTCCCTCAGAATACTCAGGGATTTCAGGCCCGATGTAGTTATAGGAGTCGGTGGATACGCATCCGGACCTACCCTGCTTTGCGCCTCGATGAGTTCCATCCCGACCGCCGTCTGCGAACAGAACTGCGTCCCGGGGCTTGCCAACAGAATCCTCTCGAGGTTCGTCGGCAAGATATTCATAACTTTCGAAGAAAGCAAAGAGCATCTTCCGGCGAAAAAAACCGTGCTCACCGGAAATCCCATAAGACGTGATCTCGCACATGGGGCTGCGGAGAAAAAAACCCGCCAAAGCGCCCAGCGAAACGTATTCGTACTCGGAGGGAGCCAGGGAGCGTGGAAACTGAACGAAATCGTTCCCCAGTCACTGGCAAAACTCGGCACCCGGGTAGACGTGACCCATCAGACCGGGGAAGCACACGTAGAAAGCGTGAGGGAAACCTACCGTCAGCTCGGCATTTCGGCCGAAGTGTTCGGATTTACAGACGACATGTCGCGGATATATAAAAAAACGGATCTCGTGATCTGCAGGGCCGGCTCCGGAACGCTGTCCGAGATAACGGCGTTCGGCATACCGTCAATACTGATCCCGCTTGCCTCCTCCACGCATGACCATCAGCTGAAAAACGCCAGGATCCTAGAGTCAAACGCGGCGGCAGCGGTGGTTGAGGAAAAGGAACTTTCGGTTGAAGGTCTTTGCGCGGTTATTGAGAAAACCCTTGAGCAGGAAACCCTTGATCGCATGGCGGAAAACTCGAGAAAACTCGCGCGGCCACACGCCGCTCGGGAAATTGTAAACGAAATCGAGCATATAATCGGGTAATCGAATGTACGGCAAGATAAAGAAAGTTCATTTCATCGGTATAGGCGGCATAGGAATGAGCGGCATAGCCGAAGTGCTGATCAACATGGGTCTTGAGGTAAGCGGTTCCGATCTCGCGGAAACCCAGATAACCCGACGGCTGGCTTCTCTGGGAGCCGTCGTTCACACGGGTCACAGCTCGGAGAACATCAAGGGAAGCGAGGTGGTCGTATACTCATCGGCCATCAGGAAGGACAATCCCGAGATGATCGCCGCCGCCGCGGCCAGGGTTCCCCTCATACCCAGGGCGGAAATGCTCGCAGAACTGATGAGACTCAAGTTCGGCATCGCGGTAGCCGGAAGCCACGGAAAAACCACCACGTCCTCCATGATAGCGTCGGTGCTTTCCCACTGCGGTGCCGATCCAACCATAGTGGTAGGAGGAAAGCTGCGGACCATAGACTCAAACGCCCACCTTGGAACCGGACGTTTCATGGTAGTGGAAGCCGATGAGAGCGACGGATCATTTGAAAAACTCTCTCCGGTCGTCACGGTGCTCACAAATATCGACAAAGAGCACCTTGATTACTACGGAGACATGAAGGCCCTTGAGCTTGCCTTCTCCAACTTCCTGCACAAAATTCCCTTCTACGGACTCGCGGTAACATGCGCCGACTGTCCGAGAACCGCAAAGATAAGCAGGAAATTCAACAAAAAAATACTGACTTACGGAATAAACAGCCCCGCGGACCTAATGGCCGAGAACATACGCTTTTCCAAGCTGCGGACATCGTTTGAAGTAACATACGGAGGTTACCTGCTCGGAGAGGTCGATCTCAGCACTCTGGGAGCTCATAACGCCCTAAATTCCCTGGCCGCAATAGCCGTGGGAATGGAATTCGGCTTCAGTTTCGAGAAGATAAAAGAGGGGCTTGCGACCTTTGAGGGCACGGAAAGAAGACTGCAGTTGAAAAGCGAGAGAAAAGGTGTAAGAATAATAGATGATTACGGGCATCACCCGAGTGAGCTGGAAGTCACTATAGAAGCTCTTAAGGCAGCGTTTTCCCAAGAACCGATTCTTCTCTTCCAGCCCCACAGATTTTCTAGGACAAAACTTCTTTACAACGATTTTGTCAGGGTTTTAGGAAAAGTAAAACGCCTATACGTTCTTGATATATACCCCGCCGGGGAAAAACCGGTGAAGGGAATAACTTCAGAAAAGCTGGTCGAAGACATAAAGAAAGCGGGCAATGCGAACGCATATCACGTGGATGACCCCGATGCTTTCGTGGACCGCATGGCAAACGAGCTCAAAAAAGGGGATATCCTGCTTACCTCGGGCGCCGGAAACGTCTGGAAGTACGGGGACAGGATCGCAGAACGGATCGTATGAACAACTCGACTCAAAACAGCGACCTTGAAATACTGGACAACTACCCGATGAGGAAATACCTGTACATAAAAGTCGGGGGAGAGGCGAAACGTCTCGTGTATCCACAGAACATGAAAAGTTTCCTTGAACTGCTAAGGCGCTGCCACGAGTCGGGAGAAAAAGTCACCGTGCTCGGAGCCGGCTCCAACACCATAATAACCGAGCAGGGAATAGACGGCGTAGTCATAAGCACGAGGAAGCTAAAGGAAGTACGCATGGACGGAACGCGCGTTGAGGCCGAATGCGGCGCAATGCTCTCATCCATAATGAACAGATCGATCCGCCTCGGACTCACAGGGTTCGAGTTCGCCGCCGGCATACCCGGAACGGTCGGAGGAAGCATATACATGAACGCCGGCGCAAACGGGGGAGAGATAAAGGACGCGGTGAAAAAAGTTTACGTATGGCACGAGGGTGAGGAAAAAGAACTGTCAAGAGAAGAAATAGATTTCGAGTACAGGAAAAGCAACCTGCCCGAGGGCGCCATAGTCACGAAAGCCGTGTTCGAACTGCACGAAGGAGACAGGAAGAAAAGCGAGGAGAACGTGAGACAGTACCTCGCTTACAGAAACAGGACCCAGCCCGTAAAAATGGCCAACACAGGTTCAGTCTTCAAGAACCCGCCCACGGTCAGTGCGGGAGAACTGCTCGAGGGACTGGGATTCAAGGGGCTTTGCGTCGGCGGAGCCAAGTTCTCGGAAATCCACGCGAATTTCATCGTGAACTTCAACAGGGCAAAAGCCGACGATATCATCACGCTCATCGAGAAAGCGAGGGAAGCCGCATTGGAAGAACGGAACATAACTCTTGAGCCCGAAGTTGAAATAATGGGCAAGGAGGCAAGAGCCACATGAACATGCTGACAAAGGGAATATCGGCGGTCTTTTTCTTCTCGGTTTGCGGAATTGCTCTTTTCGCAATAGAACCGTCGGAGCATCTTACCGTAAAGGAGGTTGTCATCACGGGAAACAGCAAGATAAGTTCCTCGGAAATCATAAAACGCTCCGGAATAAGAGCCGGGTCAACATCCATGCTGTTTCCTACTTCCAAAGCAAAGCAGGAGATCCTTGAGAATCCATGGGTAAGCGAGGTGCGGGTGAAGAAGCTCCTTCATGGAAAAATAAAAGTTGAGATCTACGAAACCGAACCTTTCTGCATAGTGGCCCAGGAGGGAGCCAAGCCACACTACATAGACGTAAAGGGAAAACGGCTAGGCGTAGCAGAACCGTCGCAAGGTCTTGATTTTCCGGTTATCTCAAGCAAAGAGGAAATCAGTCCGGGTCTCATGCTCCAGGCAATCGAGATTCTCAACCTCTCCAAGTCAAGTCCGGCCCTTGGCTGGTCGGAGATCTCGGAGGTAGTAGTGGAAGAAAACTTCGGCATCAAGCTCTTAACCCTTGACCGCAGGTTCGTAACCTTCGGAAAAAACAACATGAAAAGCAAGTGGCACAAGGTTGAAAGGATAATAGTTCACTCGCGCAAGAACAACCTGGTGGAAAAAGACATAGACATAAGCTCGGGCGAGGTAGGGGTAATAGGCTACGATTCCTAACATCACGAAATGGCACAGAGAAAAAACAGCTCGCTACCGATAGTTGGTCTCGACATAGGAACGACAAAAGTCTCCGTAGTAGTTGGGGAGTCCGACCTAAACGGCGAGGTCGAGATAATCGGCGTCGGTAACCATCCCTCCCACGGGCTCAAAAGGGGGGTAGTGGTCAACATAGAGAAAACCGTGGACTCCATACAGAACGCGGTCGAGAAAGCAGAACACATGTCCGGACATGAGATAAAGGAGGTCATAGTAGGAATAGCGGGCGGGCATATAAAAGGAATGAACGGGCACGGAATGGTCACCCTGCGGGAAAAGGAGGTGACTTCCAAGGATATCGATAGAGTCATAGAATCGGCAAACGCCCTTCTGATTCCGGCGGAAAGGGAAATTATCCACGCCATCCCGCAGGAATACACGGTTGACAGGGAAAGCGGCATAAACGATCCGGTCGGTATCCACGGATTAAAGCTTGAGGCAAACGTCCACATAGTCACGGGGGACGTGACCGCGGCCCGGAACATCATAAAATGCATAGAGATGTCGGGGATGACTTCCGTTGACATGGTAATTGAGCAGATAGCTTCAAGCGAGGCGGTTCTTACGCATGACGAGAGAGAAATTGGGGTAGCGATGATAGATTTCGGAGGAGGCACCTGCGATATAGCGGTGTTTATGAACGGAAGCGTCAAATATACCGAGAGTATCACCCTCGGGGGAGACCATCTCGACAGGGATATCGCGTTCGGACTCTCCGTGCCGCTCCCCGAGGCAAGAAAGCTCAAGGAAAATCACGGTGTGGCCACAGCCAATCCGAATGAAATGATAAGCGACGAAAGAATAGAGGTAAAAAGCGCTTCGGGACGCGAGCCCAAGCATATTCTGAAAAGAGACCTTACGACGATAATCCAATTGAGAATGGAGGAAATCTTCACTCTGATAAAAAAAGAATTCCTAAAGCAGGGATTAATCGGCATGCTTCCGGCTGGGGTGGTGCTCACGGGAGGGAGCAGCAAGATGCAGGAAATGGCAACTCTCGCCGAGCAGGTACTCGACATGCCGGTTCGCATCGGCATACCCCGTGACGTAAACGGTCTCACGGACATTATCACCGACCCCATATACTCAACCGGGGTGGGGTTGGTCAAATATGCAAGTTCAAATAAAGAATTCGGCATCCCGGCAGGGGTGCTGACGCAGAAAAATGTTTTTACGAGAATGAAAGGATGGTTTAACGAATTTTTTTAAAGGAAAAATCCAACCGGAGGGATAGACATATGGCAAGTTTTAGGATTGAGAATGTTGAGGATGGCTTAGGCAGAGCCAGAATCAAGGTTGTAGGAACAGGTGGGGCCGGCGGAAACGCCGTCAACACCATGATAAGCAGAGGACTTAAGGAAGTGGAGTTCGTCTCCGTAAACACGGATTTCCAGGATCTGAGCAAATCACTGGCGCCGACGCAGCTCCAGATAGGAGAAAGTATATCTAGGGGCCTCGGTTCCGGGGGAAATCCCCAGATTGCAAAGGAAGCCGCCCTTGAGGACCGGGAGAAGATAGCGGAGGTTCTCGGAGAGGCCGACATGGTTTTCATAACCGCAGGAATGGGAGGCGGAACCGGTACCGGCGTTTCTCCCGTAATCGCCCAAGTATGCAAGGAGAGGGATATCCTCACCGTGGCTATAGTCACAAGGCCCTTTGAATTCGAGGGAATTGCAAGAAGGGAAAACGCCGATTACGGAATCGAGGAGCTGGACAAACATGTCGACACGCTGATTGTGATTCCCAACGACAAGCTTGCGGCCATACACAAGGTCAGCATTCTTGACGCTTTTCGTCAGGCGGACGAAGTCCTTTACCAAGCGGTAAAGGGAATTTCCGACATCGTTACGGGAACTGGATACATCAATGTCGATTTTGCCGATGTGAAAAGCGTAATGGCAAATCACGGAGGCAAAGCCCTTATGAGTTCCGGGTTCGCGCAGGGTCCGAACCGGGCGACTCAGGCAGCGCAGATGGCCATAACAAGTCCTCTTCTCGAGGATGTGTCCATTGCTGGAGCCAAGGGGATACTGATGAACGTAACGGCTTCGGAGGATTTCGGAATTGAGGAACTGAACGAAGCGTGCAGTCACGTGAGGGAAAGGGCAAACGGCGATATCGATCTGATTTTCGGTCTGGTCTTCGATGAAAAGGCCAAGGATTTCGTAAAAATTACCGTGGTCGCGACCGGGATAGAAAATTACATCGATAAAAGGGCGACCGATATAATTTCGGAACAGCCGCACAGCCCCGATATAGAGGAAGACCTCGATATACCGACTTTCGTCAGAAGAAGAGAAAGAATCGCCGCCCGCTGAGAACACGCCGGGCGGTGTCAGACAACCTCGGATCTGCCTTCCTTAAGGAATGGCAGGTCCACCCTCGGGGTATCGATCCACAGCCCCTCAATGTCGTAGAATTCCCGGACGGGCCGGTGGAACACGTGGAGAACCACGTCCACGAGGTCAAGCAGCACCCATCGGCCTTCGGAGACGCCTTCGGTCCCGAATATTTTTACTCCGTGTTTTTTAAGTTCCCGCTCAACGCTCTCCACTATGGTCCGCACTCCCCTGTCGGAGTTCGCGCTGCACACAACGAAATAATCCGCCACGTCGCTTTTTTCCCTGATTTCCAGAATTACGGGATCCTCCGCCTTCTTCTCCCAGGCGGCTCGGGCGACAAACAAGGCTTTTTCCTTGGGCTCTATGGTTTTTCCTCCAGCTGGTACAGGCCGTTTTCCGCTATGTATCCCTCCACTTCCCGCGCGACCAGATACCTCAGGGAGTTGCCCCGGCGCGCGAGTTCCCTGACCTCCGTGGAAGAAACCCTTATACCGGCGATATTTACGAAAAACAGCTCATTTGAGCTTTTGTGAGCAAAAACATCCATACCCCTGTCATTATAAGAATATCGAAAGTCATTTTCGAGGGCAAGAGGAATTGGACTGGTGGAATCAGCAAAGTCGTAACCGGGTCGGCGAAGAACAACGAAGCTTGAGTAGTTAAAAAGCTCCGAGAAATCTTTCCACATGTCTATTTCCGCAAAAAGTTCGCAACCCATTATAAAATAATGCTGGTTTTGGGGATCGCTTTCGTTAAGCGCCCTGAGGGTATCGATAGTGTAGGAAGGAGGTTCCCTGCGGAGTTCCATGTCGGAAACCCTGAAACGGGGATTACGTTTTACTGAGAGGTTAAGCATATTGAACCTGTGGGAGGGGGAGGCCATGGTTTCTGAACTTTTATGAGGAGAGACGAGAGTCGGAATGAAGACCACCTCGTCAAGCTTCAGTTTTTCGCTTATCTCCTCGGCGGCTCTCAGGTGACCCGCATGCACAGGGTCGAACGAGCCGCCCATAAGCCCTACTCTCATATGTAACCCTCTATCATCATTTCATCGCCGAACCTTCTGACCTTAATATTCTTGATATTGATCGCTTCCTCAATCGATTGCTTTCCAAGGTCCCCGATCATGCTCATCCCGTCACCTCCGATAATCTTTGGCGAGTAAAAGAAAACTACCTTGTCAACCAGGCCCTCGCGGAGAAAACAGGCCCCCACCCTGCTCCCACCTTCAACCAGAACTCCGCACATTCCCATGGCCCCGAGTTCATTAAGAAGGTCCGCTGCAGACACACGGCCCGCTGAATCGGATTTTAATCTCAGGATCTCGGCACCAAGTTCACGAAACTTCTTTTCCTTAAGCTTCCCCGGCCTCTCCGTAGTGGCTATTATGGAGCGTGGGTGAGTGCTGAAAATCTTCGCTTCGGGTGGAATACGGAGCTTTGAATCCATAATCACCGGAACCGGCTGCCGCACGTTTCCCCTAACAAGTCGAACGTCAAGCCCCGGATCATCCGTAAGCACCGTGTTTATCCCGACAATTACCGCATCCACTTTTTTTCTCAGACGATGGGCCATCTTTCTCTGCCGCAGGCTCCCTATCCACTTGGAATCGCCTGTTGCGGAAGCTATCTTGCCGTCAATGGTCGAGGCGGATTTTAAGATTACGAAGGGAAGCCCCGAAACGACGTGCTTGTTGAAAAACTCGTTTATTTCCTCGCATTCTCTCTCAAGCACCCCTGTTCTCACCGTTATCCCGTTTTTGCGGAGCTTGGCCACCCCTTCTCCGCTTACTTTGGGGTTAGGATCAATAGCTCCCACAACAACATCCGATATGCCCGATGCTATTATGGCGTCGGTACACGGAGGAGTGAGCTTTTCGGTATGACAGCAGGGTTCAAGCGTCACGTAAAGCGTGGCGCCCTTAAGAGAAATTCCTTTTTGGGCGGCATCTAAGAATGCTTCTATTTCCGCATGCGGGGACCCGGCTTTTTTATGGTAGCCGCGGCCCACAATCCGTCCCCCAATTACGCAGACAGCACCGACCATGGGATTGGGACTGGTGCACCCTTCTCCCCTTAGGGCAAGCCTCAAGGCTTTTTTCATAAACTCCCTGTCATCTCGAGCGGACATCAAAAAATCTAGTGCAAAGCCTCCTTGTCCGATGTGAAAAGCGCCTTTGTGAACTGTTCGGCGTCAAATTCGCGCAGGTCCCCGAGACCCTCCCCGACTCCTATGTATTTCACAGGAAGACCTAACTGTTCCGCTATTGCCACTATTATTCCCCCCTTGGCGGTCCCGTCGAGCTTGGTAAGCACTATACCGGTCACCCCGATTGCCTCGCCGAAAACCCTAGCCTGCTCCACGGCGTTCTGCCCAGTAGTGGCATCGACGACAAGAAGGGTTTCATGGGGGGCTCCTTCGAGCTCGCGGGCGATCACTCTTCTAAGCTTCTTGAGTTCGTCCATAAGCCCCGTTTTCGTGTGAACCCGCCCGGCGGTATCTATTATAAGCAGGTCAATACCCCTTGAAACTGACGCCTTCACCGCATCGTAAGCTACGGCGGAGGGGTCTGCCCCGGTTTGGCCGCGAAGAAAATCGCTTCCCACCCGTTCCGCCCACACTCCGAGCTGTTCAACCGCAGCCGCCCTGAATGTGTCGGCGGCGGCTACCATTACCTTTTTTTCTTCCTGCGTGAACCTGTTGGCGATTTTTCCTATGGAAGTAGTCTTTCCGACGCCGTTAACTCCCGCCACCATGAAAACCGTCGGTTTGGCGGAAAGCTCAGCCACCGGACTCTCGACTCCCCTCAGGATATCGAGGATCTCTTTTTCAAGAAGGCTTTTTATTTTCTCCATGTCTCCACCATCCCCTGCCCCAACAGCAGACGAGACTTTCTCTCGCAGCTTCGCGGTGGTCGCAACTCCCATATCCGACATTATGAGCACCTCCTCGAACTCATCCCAGGCTGCGTCATCAATTTTTCCGGATGAAAAAACATGCTCAAGATTCTGAAGAATCCCCCTGCGGGTCTTGGAAAGTCCGAGGCTGAGCCTCGAGAAGAAGTCCCCTTCCGTATCATCTTCTTTTTCTTCCGCAACGACTTCCTCCTCTGGCTCTTCGGGAACCTTGGTTTCTTCCGGTTCCTCTTCAGCTTTCGGTTCTTCGGGTTCAGCTTCAGTTTCTTCGGGGGAAATCGGCTCTTCGGAAATCTCGGTCGGTTCAGCAACAGGTACGGAATCCGCAGGCGGCGTCACAACATCTTCTTCTTCCACCGCTACAGGTTCAGGCGCGGCAAACTGCGGTTCAGGCGCAGTCTCGACAACTTGCACGGGTGCGACTTCCGGAGCGGGGGGTTCGGGCGGTGGCTCCACCACTTCAGGTTCGGCGGAAACAGCCTCGGGCTGCTGCTGTGCCGCGGTTTCCGGCGCAACTTCTTTTTTCCTGAAAAGAAATAAAACCGCCGCAAGTACGGCGACTGCTATCGCGGCCGGGATCGCAATCTCCAGATCGACATGGGTTCCAAGTCCTGATAAAAGTTCAGTAGCCTCTTTCATGTGGCCTGTCCGGTTGAAAACAGTTTTTTGCCGATAAAAAACGGTCCTAGGCTTTCAAGGTGCCTTGAAGTCTGCTGCGTCTTTCTCATCCTCTCCACGAGTGCGGAAAGAGGATAGAGATCTCTGCCCAGAATCCCTATCACGAAATCATTGTCATTTTTGTCAAGACCGTGGCTCGCAAGACGGATGTCCTTTGCGTATCCCGCATCCCCGAACTGAAACCCTACCTTGCCGTGTTCCCCAAGAACGGCTCTTTGCTCCTCGTAAGGGAGGGTTTCAAAGGCCTTAGCCCTCCTGAGCGGATACCATATGGCCCAGACAAGTTCCGGGTCAAAGATTTTCTGCTTCGGGCCCGAAATCAGGGTTCTTTCGAGATCCTTTTCATAACCGAGCGAGTACGTCCTTCCGAGCATCGTGTACTCAGGCTTCGGCTTAAGTATGGCAAAAGAGGAGTCAGAGAGAAACTGCCTGAGTTCCGTGACGAAAAATTCGGGGGTCTCGCTCATGGTCAAAAGGCCTGCGCCTTTGTAATCATTTACGTCCGAATAAAGAACCGCCGTTAAAGAAGAGTTCTCAAGATCGCGAACCAAAAGGGATTCAAGCACCGGATCAATACCCCCGAAACCCAGAAACTGCACGAAAAGCCTTCTGTCAAGAGACTCGCCTCCTCTTCCTTTCTCGCTTAAGTCAAGCTGATTGTCTGTGGGTTTGCTCATATTTCATCACCGGACTTAGGGGTTAAGTATCTATGATTTAAGGGCCTAACTCAATGCGATAAATCTCAATCGAGCCGCTGTGGTATAGTATTAGAGAGAAGTGAGGACGGGGGTAATGCCGAATAAGCCCAGTTTTTCTGATTTAGCTTACAAAAACAAAAAGAAAGTAACCCGTAAACAGCGGTTCCTCGAAAAAATGGACGAAATTTTACCGTGGGAACCACTACTTGAACCCATACTAAGCAAATATCCGAAGTCGCGTAAAGGACGCCGACCTGTTCCGGCCAAGGTTATGCTGCGAATTTATCTGATGCAGCAATGGTACGGCTTGTCGGACCCGGCAATGGAAGAAAGCCTTTATGACATTGAGTCCATGCGCCGCTTTGCCGGTGTGTCAATGCAGAGGATTCCGGACGAGACTACTATTTGCAAGTTCCGCCACTTTCTGCTGAGACATCAAATAACCGAAGAACTGCTCCGTCTCACCGGGCAGTGCTTATCAGAACGCGGCTTAACAGTGAGCAAAGGCAAGATTGCCGAACCCAGAGTACGCAGGGTCAGGCAAAAAACGGGCTCGGGCAAACATACGGGGCGGTGAACTCAACGGGAAGGATTAGCTTCTTTGCGAGAACGCAACCTTTACCCCTCTCAGTTCTTCAAAAAGGTTCCAGAGAATTCCCAACGGATACTTTCAGTCCGAAACCCCGGTCTTTCTCCGCACGCGTCACACTCAAATTATCGTGTTCTTCTATCCAGCAGAACGGTTTCTCCACGACACCGCCGAAAACAGCACCAATACCACTAAAAAGCAGACCGAACACCGATCCCTTGACCCCACTGCCACTCCCCGCAATCGGCACACCCGTCACTATCATCTCCACCACCTATAGGGTGATACCCGGAACCGATTATAAAGTTCTGTCCAAAAACTCCACCTGGCGAAGATAACTCACCTTTGGCGTTGTTCCGGGGGCACTGCGCGGACCGTTCGGACACTCCGTATATCAGCGTCTATATCGTCATCCGGATTCAAGGATCGTCCACAGATACTCTATAAATCCTGGAGTTTCGGGCAACAGACCTAGATCCTTGCATTGCCTCGCCTCCGGACCCTCAATCGCCACATTCACTATCTCATCCCCGATTGCATTCATTATCATCTACCGGATCGATAGTGACGTTCTCAAGCGCGGGGTGTTCCCGTTGAAAAACGAGCTTGCTCTTCGGTCATGATAAACATGTAGACACCGCTGGTATCTCCAAGGCAGTATCCTCCAGCAATTGCGAATCAACTGCTAACTCAGCGTAATCCCTCCCGGCCAGGTTTACCTGCTCCCTCAAAATGCACGACAAACTGCTCAACAAACACCTTCAGCGTTTCGTTGTCCACAACCTCGTTGGCGCTTATCCCCTGAAAGAAGAAAGGTGACTCATTCCTTACCTCCGCATAGTACGGACATTGTATACCGGCAAAACTTATCTCCGTATCTTCATGCTCCTCATGATCGTGATGGTAGCCCCCTACCAGAATGAGGCTCTTTCCGCCGTCCGCGTTCCATATGGGATGCCTGAACTTGACCGCACACGCCACCCTCATATCGTGAGCATCTTCCTCGCGACCATACCGAACGCAACCCCCTTCCTCAGCCCCATTCGCGACGGCAATAAGTCCTCGCACTTCCTCGTGAAGAAAACTCTCCCGTTCCCCAAACTCGTTTGTTCTGTAGTGAATCAATGTCCCGTTCTGCGCTCTCGGGTTCTCACCATGAACAAGAATTGATCCTTCCTCGGTTATTGCCATCAGATATATGGTGCCGCTATTCCAATCACTCCCTTCCTCAGCCAGGCTCCGCTCGAAATCTAGGTTCTCACTCGGGGTTTCAATAGCATCCCAGTGAGCTTTCGCGTGAAGCACGAAATTCTTCATGTCCCCTTCGTCCGCCTCGTCAACGTCCCCCGCGACAGTAGTGTAGCTATTCCCCTCGTGCGCAACCGCGCCGTCACTCCATGAAAACAGAACCAGCAAAGCCAACACGCCCGCAAAAAGGCTTGTAATTCTCCTTCTTCCGGCTCCTTCCTTCCTGCTCGCTGTCCGTCTTTTCCTGTAGCAGCTCCCGAGCATAACCGCGGAAAACAGTACGGCAATTATCAAAAACAGATTGACCCAGGCACCCCAAGCTTTGTGCCCGGCTCCCGCAATAGCGCACCCGTCGCCATCATCCCGCTCCTCTTGCGTCTCTGGATAAAACCCTGAACCGATGATACGCGTCTCATCTTCTTTCTGTAAAGACTCAATTGTTGTAACGTAGCCCACCTTGTGTGACCTACCAAGAGCGCAGGTGCGTGGACCATTCGGACACTCGGTATCGATGTCGATTTCATCACCCTCCACATCCGGATTGTCCCAGAGATATTCAAAGAAGGCTCCTTTTTTGTCATCCTCGCTCAGATACCCCAGATTTTTGCACTGTCTTTCTTCTCCCGCCAGCACCCTGTCTATCTCATCCGCGGGATTGCAACCGTTTTCGTCTTCAGCATGATAGGTCCTGCCTTCAATCGTCGGAGAATTCGCGTTAAAAATCACGCGGTTGCTGGGATGAGCTACCATAAACAGGTATATAGAACCGTATTTCCAGGGCAGCGCTCTCCAGCAGTGCCTTTGCACAATCGTAATTCGCTCGCCTACGATTTCTCTCTGCCTCCTATAGTGTTCTGCGAATTCGTCCACGAACCGCTTAAGGGTCTTCGTATCCTTTACGTCGATGGCGCTGGTCTCGGGAACGTAGTAGGGACATGTGTTTCTGGCAAAAGACACCTCTTCGAAATCATGGTGAAAACCCACGATCCAAATAAGGTTGGTTCCAGGATTATATCCCAAAGCCCTAAATTTAGCCGCGCAAGCCCACCTCTGCGTTCCGTCCAGATCATATTGCACACAGTCTCCCTCCGGCTTTTCATTCGCAAGTTTCACAAGTTCCTGCACAACACTTGAACTGGACAGGTTTCCGTCTTGCGTCACAGGATGATATGCGTGATAAATCACTTTGGCTGTGTCATTCACTCGCATAAGATAAGTTGTGTCGTTTCTCCAGTCCTCTCCTTCCGTTGACGACAGCTCTTTCAATGCCGTGAGAATATTAAGACTAGGAGCATCTCTAAAGTGTGCCCTCACATGCAGGAGAAAGTTGTAACCGCTTTCCCGGTCCGCAGGATCGACGTCCCCGGCAGTCGTGGTGTAAGGATGTTCCTCGACATCATAGCCTTCAACATGCCCCTCGGCCTCGTGCGCGCCGGTGGGAAGTGGACCCAATAGGAAAACAAGCAATGCCAGCGCAAATATAAAAAGCGCTGATCCGTCTCTGCTTTTTGCCGTGGAAACTATTTTTGTGGAAATCTTCATAACGTTCTCCTTCATTATTTCTGCTGAGGCCAAGTGGAACTTTAAACGCGCCGGTTTCTTTCAGCTTGCGGTCATTGCCCCCCCCCTAACTATCAAGCTCAAACAGCTTCGCAATAACCGGCAATTAGGACACACCATTGGTCTCTTCCATTCTATTTCCAAAGTCAGGTTAGAATCAAGAATTCCGACAATACAAACATTGTCTTCAGGAAAAAATACACAGATAAAAAAAGGGAGGGGAGTTTATGTGGAAGTATCGCGGTCCTTCTGAACCGCTTCGGGCACCAGACGCCTTACTGGTGCATCATGTTGAGAAACTCAGTGTTGCTTTTAGTTCCCCGGAGCTTGTCAAGCAAAAATTCCATTGATTCGGTGGTGTTCATCGGATTGAGGATCTTCCTAAGAAGCCATATGCGGTTAAGCTCGGACTCCGCAATAAGAAGCTCTTCCTTTCTGGTTCCCGATCTCTGAAGATCTATGGCAGGAAACACCCTTCTCTCCGCAAGGCGGCGGTCAAGATACACTTCCATGTTTCCCGTTCCCTTAAACTCCTCGAAGATAACCTCGTCCATGCGGCTTCCGGTATCTATAAGGGCGGTAGCTATTATGGTAAGGCTTCCTCCCTCCTCCGTGTTTCTCGCCGCTCCGAAAAATCTTTTGGGTCGCTGAAGAGCGTTTGCCTCTATTCCTCCGGAGAGCACTTTCCCGCTTGCGGGAGTCACCGTGTTGCTCGCTCTTGCAAGCCTGGTAAGGCTGTCGAGCAAGATAACGACATCCTTTCCGTGCTCGACATATCTTTTAGCCTTCTCGATCACCATGTCGGCAACCTGTATGTGCCTTTGCGCAGGTTCGTCGAAAGTCGAACTCACGACTTCCCCCTTGACCGACCTCTGCATGTCGGTGACCTCCTCCGGGCGCTCGTCTATGAGCAGAACGAAAAGCTCAATTTCGGGGTGATTCTCGGTTATCGCATTGGCTATTCTCTGGATTATTATGGTCTTGCCGGTGCGGGGAGGAGCCACTATCACGGCTCTCTGCCCCTTCCCCACGGGCACGAAAAGATTCATCACTCTCGAGCAGAACTCGTCTTTTTCATATTCAAGGTCTATTTTCTCTTCCGGGTGAAGGGGAACTAGACCCTCAAAAGGCGTTCTCTGCCTGCATATCTCGGGAGAGTCGTAGTTTGCCTCCTCTATTTTGAGAAGGGCCAGGTTCTTCTCCCCTTCTCTCGGGAGCCTCACAAGGCCTTTTATCGTGTCCCCGGTCTTCAGGCTGAAAGATCTTATCTGGGATTTCGAAACGTATATGTCATCCGGGCTAGGCAGATAGCTGTATTTGGGAGACCTCAGGAAGCCATAACCTTCGGCCAGGATTTCAAGCACCCCCTCGGCTATTATGGAACCATGGCTTTCGCTCTGCGCCTTGAGCAGGGAATAGATAAGGTCCTGTTTTGCCATTCTGGCGGTATCTTCAATACCGGCCTGCCTGCTAAGTTTTATCAGGTCTGAGGGCTTCTTCGCCCTGAGATCGTTCAGGTAAAGTAGCTTGCCGTTTCCGTTTTTCTGCTCCCCTTTTTTCTGGACAGCGTCGGCAGCTTCCGCTTTAGAAACTTTTGCCATACGGTAAAACTCCTTGAACTAAGGCATTGTTAAATTTTTTTGGTTCAAAAAATAATCGAAATCTTTTGAAGTGTCAGGAATGCGACAATCTCGCGCGTTAAGAGTTCGAAATGAAAAATCAGTACAACCGATACAGTTAATAGTATTGCCGCGTAACGAGCTTGTCAATATCTAACAATCGAATTTGCCAGGAGAAAAGCCTGGTCCGCAGAAAATCCACACCGCTTTTCTATGAGAATCCGCTCCCGCCTGACAAGCGTATTTAACACCTAGGACCCTGCGGCTGAAACTACTTGTAGTAAATACACGAATGAGAAAAAATGTCAAGATGTTTCGGTCTCGGCAGCACTCCCTGCCTTTAGTGGGGAGTTTCCGAAGCGCTGTGGCAATTTAAGGGGATTTTCGGTTATACTTTATGTAATAACGTACAGAAACGGAGAAACAAGGGGGTGAGCTAAGATGGCGGGTCATTCCAAATGGGCGAACATAAAACACAGAAAAGCCGCGGTTGACGCCAAGAGGGGAAAGATATTCACCAAGCTCATCAGGGAGCTTACAGTCGCCGCTAAGGAAGGAGGAGGCGATCCGGAATCCAACCCGCGTCTTCGCACCGCTGTAGCGACTGCGAAGGGCGCCAACATGCCCAACGACACGATAGAGAGGGCCATAAAACGGGGCACTGGGGACATCGAGGGAGTAGTCTACAACGAGATATTTTACGAAGGGTACGGACCCGGCGGAAGCGCCGTATACGTAAAGACCCTTACCGACAACAGAAACAGAACCGTCTCCGAAATAAGAAGAATATTCACCAAACACGGCGGAGGGCTCGGGGAGAACGGCTGCGTTGCGTGGATGTTCGATCTTAAGGGAAGAATCGCGTTTGCCGGAGACTCGGTTGATGAGGATGCTCTTTTCGATCTGGTAATAGACGCGGGGGCTGACGACGTGCGCACCGAGGACAGCGATATCGTGATTATAGCACCCACAGAGAACTATGAAACCGTAAAGAGAGCGGTCTCCGACGCCGGAATGCAGTACGAATCAGCCGAAGTCACCATGATACCGCAGACAAACGTCAGAATCGAGGGCCGGGACGCCGAGCACATGATAAGGCTGATGGAAGCGCTTGAAGACAGCGACGATGTCCAGAACGTGTATGCCAATTTCGATATAGACGAGCAGTTACTCGAGGCAATTGGATAAAATCTCCGACACCAGGGTCATGGGAATTGACCCCGGATCAAGATCCTGCGGCTACGGAATCGTGGATGGCGCAGGAAACCGGTTAAGCTACGTAGCCAGTGGAACAATCACTCCTGCGCCCGGAAACTCCGCTTCTGAAAAACTGAACGATATCTATGTCGGGATCCTGAGAGTAATCGACGATTACGCTCCCTCGGTCGTATCAGTCGAGGAGATGTTTTTCGCCAAAAACGCAAGAAGCGCCATAAAACTCGGCCAGTCTAGGGGCATAGCGATCCTGGCGGCAGCGCAGAGAGGAATCCCGGTAAGCGAGTACGCACCCACCAGGGTAAAGCTCGCCCTGACCGGCAGAGGAAGAGCAGGCAAGGAAGAGATGCAGAAAATGCTTTCCTACATGCTCGGAGTCAGCGAATTTCAAAGCACAGACGAGTCAGACGCACTCGCGATCGCGATCTGTCATTTAAGTCTTTCAAAATACGGACTGCCGGACGGCGCTATTGGCAGTGCGGGAAACCGGCGCAGGAAAAAGAGATTCACCGTAAATGATCTATCTGCTTAGAGGCGCAATCGCTTGTAAGGAAATCGGGACCGTAGTCATTGACGTAAACGGGGTCGGTTACGGCGTTACCGTTCCACTTTCGACTTACTATGATCTCGGAGCCGTGGGAGAGGAAGTTGAACTCAAAATACATACAAGCCAGAGGGAAAACAGCATTGAATTGTTCGGATTTCTCACCGAAGCGGAGAAAAAACTCTTTGAAAAACTCATCGGCGTTTCCGGCATAGGACCGAAAGCGGCCACGAATGTGCTTTCGAACATTTCCACCTCAGAGCTTGTAAGATCCATAGTAAACGGGGACTTGGCGCAGAAAAAAATCCGTGGCATCGGCGCCAAAACCGCTACCAAGATAGTAAACGAGCTTAAGGACAAGCTTGATGACCTTGCGGCGGACGAAGAGTCCTCGATATCGAACACCATGCTTAGCGATACGATTTCCGCGCTACTTAACCTGGGCTACACTAGGGCCGAGGTGGAAAAGAAAACCCCCGAGATCAAAAAAATCATTGAGGTCTCAGGTTCCATAGAGAATGTGCTTCGGGATTCTCTTAAGGTGATAAGAAACTAAATGTCACAGGACACAAGAAAGACCGTTTCGCCCGAATACACGGAGACAGACGAGCTTACGGACATAAATCTTCGTCCTGCTTTTCTTCGGGACTTTATCGGGCAGCCGAACGTTAAGGAGCAGGTCGCCATATTCATCGGTGCCGCCAAGGCAAGGGGCGAAGCCCTAGACCACGTCCTTCTCTCCGGTCCCCCAGGACTTGGAAAAACCACCCTCGCGCACATATTCGCAAACGAATTGGAGGTGGGTCTTCATCTCACTTCGGGGCCCGTTCTCGAAAGAACCGGAGATCTCGCTTCCATGCTCACCAATCTGGGAGAAAAGGACGTGCTTTTCGTTGATGAAATACACAGGATAAACAGAGTCGTAGAAGAATATCTTTATTCCGCTATGGAGGATTTCAAAATTGACCTCATGATAGGAGAAGGTCCAACGGCAAGATCGGTGAAAATCAACCTTAACAGGTTCACCCTAATAGGAGCAACAACCAGAACAGGACTTCTCACCTCCCCGTTTCGTTCCCGCTTCGGGGTCGAACTCAGGCTTGACTACTACAGTACAGAAGAACTCTCGAGCATAGTGAAAAGGTCCTCCGGTATTCTTGGGGTCGAGATAACAGATGAAGGGGCCCGCGAAATGACCTCGAGGGCAAGAGGAACCCCCAGAATAGCCAACAGGCTTCTTAAGAGAGTAAGGGACTACTCCCAGATGAAATCGGACGGGCGGATAACCGAAACCGTGGTCAGGGACGCCCTTTCGATGCTTGAGATAGATTCAAGGGGTCTTGATAACCTCGACAGGGCGATACTTACCTCCATAATCGAAAAGTTCGGAGGTGGGCCCGTAGGAATAGACACTATCTCAGCCGCGGTGAGCGAGGACAAGGACACAATAGAAAACGTCTACGAACCCTTCCTGATAAGAGAGGGGCTAGTGGAAAAAACCCCTAGGGGAAGAAAGGCTACGAAACTTGCCTACAGGCATTTGGGACTCAGCCCGAGCAAGGGTCAGCCAAAACTTCTCTGACCCACGCAGAAATCTGAAAACATTCAGTCAAGGGGGATTTCCCTTATGAATTCATCCCAGTGATTCCCGGAAATGGAGTCTATTATCTTTCTCGGTTCCTTGTAACCTTTCTCCCCGGGAAACAATCTTCCGTATACCTCGTCCCTCACCTCAAGCCACCTGTCTATCGCCGCGTAGTTCTTGAATTTTACCACGGTTTTGTAGGTCCAAAGCGGCTTTATGGTATGTATTCTCTGTGAATACATCCTGTAATCGTCAACGGTGATGCCCATCTTTTTCATTTCCTGCCAGAAAGGAAAAAGACGAGTTCTGTATACCCTGAGAAACTCCTCGCGGTTCTCTGGCGCTACAGTATAGAAACTTTCTTCCACCACAATCGTGTATCTGTCTTCCTCCGCGTGAACTGCCGCGGCAGTCACGAGGGAAAAAATCAGGATAAAAATAGCTGAAAAACAGTGCTTTCTTGACACTTTGATCCCTCCATTGAGCGGATTATTCACGGATGTTCGCAAACCCCGCGCAGTCTTTCAATTCTACCTGACAGCAAAGTTATGTTTAATTCCCCAGAACGGGTAGAATAGTTTAGCTAAGGTTGCCTGTCTGATTTTTATCAGCAGTTATCTTTTCGCACGGCATCCGGTTATCCGGCCGCCTGCCGCCCGCGACATGGCTTGAGAAATTTACCGACGGAACCGGAATTTCCGAATTTCGCCTAAGCACCCTTTATGAATCTGTTCACGGAAGGAACAAACAACATATTAATGCTGCTTGTAAGCACCGGGCCTGTGGTCAAGGCCGTGCTTCTGCTTTTAGTTTTCATGTCAGTTGTTTCCTGGGCGATTATCTACACGAAATTCCGTCTTCTAAGAAGTTCTTCCAAGAAATCAACCGCGTTTCTCAACCTTTACCATTCAAACGAAGACATGAGGGCACTTCTCTCCTTCTCGGAGAAAGTAGGTGGCCCGGTTGCGGAGTTGTTCAGGGCAGGCTACGCGGAAGTGGTGAAAACGGAGAAGAAAAGCCGGGGAGAACTCGATCCTAAGGGATCCGGAGACATTTCTTCCCGTTCCGAATCTGTAGACTTGGTGGAAAGGGCGCTTAACAGGGCGATGACCAAAGAAGCTTCAAAACTGGAGAAGTCCCTGGTTTTCCTCGCAACCACCGGCAGTTCAGCTCCGTTCATAGGGTTGTTCGGAACCGTGTGGGGCATTATGAACTCCTTTATAGGACTTGCGGGAAGCAAAGGGGTTCCCTCGCTTGAGGTCGTGGCTCCAGGAATCGCGGAGGCTCTTATAGCAACCGCCATCGGTCTTGCGGCCGCCATTCCTGCCACAATAGCTTACAACTACTTTGTCAACCGGGTAAGGGCCATGGAGGTGGAAATGGAGCATTTCTGTGCCGGATTTCTTAACACGGCGGAAAGGTATCTAAACAGGTAACGGGGAATTTCGCCTCATGGCAGCGGGAAAATTCAACACCGGCTGGCGCAGGTCAGTCCTCTCAGAGATAAACGTCACTCCCTTTGTTGACGTAATGCTGGTTCTTTTGGTTATTTTCATGGTCACCACCCCAATACTTTATCAGGGAATCAGGGTAAACCTTCCGCAAACGGCATCTTCTAAAATCCCGGTCAAAAACCAGAAGCAGATAACTGTGACCGTAACCGGGTCCGGAAATATATTTCTCGAAGACACCAGCTACTCCCTTTCAGGAATCGCCACAGCTCTCGGTAAATTAATGGCCGCGGAGGGAACCACGCCCGAGAGCGGACGGGTTTTTCTCAGAGCTGATAAATCAGTCAAATACGGATTCTTGGTAAAGGTCATAGACGAGATAAAGAAAACCGGTGTTGAAAAGCTAAGCCTGATCACGGAATCAAAAAATATAAAGGACAAATAAGCGGACATGTAAAAAGATGAAGGGAGAAAAGAATAATTTTCGCAAAGGGCTTTTTATTTCCCTGGGTCTTCATCTGCTGATTGTCTGTCTGCTTGCTCTGGGAGTGGGAGGGCACGGGGAAATTTCTCCAGAGAGTTCAATAGAAGTGTCACTCTCGACCCAGGTTCCGCGCGCCAGCAAGAAAAAAGCAGTTGTTAAGGCTCCCAGCCGTCCCAAGAAACCGGAGAAAACCGCAAAGAAAATCAAAAAACCTGCTAAGGAACAAGTAAAACCTCCCCAGAAAAAGAAAAAAGCGGACCCGGTGACGGCGAAAAAAGAAAAAAGCCCGGATCCCCCTCCGCCGCAAACAAAACCGGATGAGAAGCCGAAAGAACCCGCAGTAGCAAACGAAGAGACACCACCGCGCACAGAACCCGAAACGGAAAAGGAAGAAGCGGTCGCCGAGAAAAAAGCCCTTGAATCCAGGAAAAAAGAAGCGATCAGGAACATCAAAAAGGAATCCGTTTTAAGCGACATCAAGAAAAGTGCCGAACAAGCGTCCGTCGAACCGGCTCCCAAAGAATCCGGCCCGGGAGTCATCTCACTTGTGCTTGATGTCTATTACAAAACAATATCGAAACGGATACAGAGAAGCCTGATACTGCCACTTAACATAGATTCCGGTATCCTTCTCGCGGCTCAGGTAAATTTTTACATGAAAGAAACCGGCGAGGTCTACAATGTGGGAATAGAAAAAAGCTCCGGAAACCTGAAGTTCGATTCTTACTGTATAAAGGCCGTAAACGACGCTTCGCCGCTTCCTCCTCCGCCAAGTGAGTTGAGAGAAAGGATAAAGTCGGATTTCTTTGTCATCTCCTGTGAGAGCAAAAAGTGATCCGCATGCGGCTGATACTCGTAAGACACGGAAAAACAGACTGGAACGAAACCGGAAAATGTCAGGGAATAAGTGATGTTCCGCTTAACCCCGCCGGAATAGAACAGGCGGAGAAAGTGGCTTTCTCTCTTAAGGACGAGAGTATCGACCGCATATACTCGAGCAACCTTGTAAGGGCGAAGACGACGGCGGAGAAAATCGCCGCGTACCACTCAATTGACATTGATGTCAGGGATGATCTTCGGGAGATGGATCAGGGAATTTTTGAGGGGCTTGATTTCTCCTATATAAGGGAGAAGTATCCCGACGTGCTCGAGCACTGGCGCAAAGACCCGGAAACCCTGCAGTTACCAGGCGGAGAATCATTAAAAGGCGTTCAGCAAAGGGCTCTTGACGCCATAGCAGATATCAAAAACCGCTTCGAATCGCAGAACATAGTGGTCGTAAGCCACAACATGGTCATAGGGACACTGTTTTGCAGTTTTACCGGAAGCTCCCTTAAGAAATTGCGAGATTACATAGTAGATGAAGCCTCGAAAAGCGTTGTTGAAGTATACGACGGCAGGTTCGTTATAATATCCTTTAACGATATCGATCACCTTGGCCCTCCCGTCGAGTAAGTCAGGCAGCAAGAACTCATGAAGGACGAAATACTGAAAATCATAAAAGAGTCCGTGGACTCGCTCGCGCTACCCGGAAGCCCGACGGGAAACGAGACAGAGTTCGAGGTATCGGTACCGAAAAAAAAGGAATTCGGCGACTTCTCCACGAATGCGGCGCTCGTTATAGGGAGCATGAAGGGCAAAAATTCCCGTGAAGTCGCGCAAAAAATAGTCGAGGCCATAGAGCAGCGCCAGCACGGTTTCATAGAAAGGCTTGATATTGCGGGGCCGGGATTCATAAATTTCTTCGTTAACGAAACCCTGTTCGAATCACAACTTAGAGAGATTCTTCGTCTCGGCGCAAAGTACGGAACCTCACGCGAGGGTTCCGGACAGAAGGTGATAGTTGAATTTGTAAGCGCCAATCCTACGGGCTATCTTCATTTCGGCCACGCCCGAAACGCCGTTGTCGGAGACTCGGTGTGCAGAATGCTTTCCTTTTGCGGATACGAAGTATTCAGAGAATTCTATATAAATGACGCGGGCAGGCAGATGGATATGCTCGGCGAGTCGGTATACTCGGCTCTCGCACGGTCCTACGGACTCGCAAGAGAGCTTCCGGAAGACGGCTATCGCGGCGAGTACATCTCGGAACTCGCCGGGGAAATAAAAAAATCGGAAGAATGCCCTCAGGTGCCCGGGGATGAGTCGGAAGCTATCGAGTTCTGCAGGGAGTTTGCCTACTCAAGGCTTCTTGAGGAAATAAAGACTGACCTTCTGGACCTGAGGGTGAATTTTGACAACTGGTACAGCGAGAGAATCGAAATACACGGTCGCGGCTCCGAAGAAGGAAGACTGGACAAGACTCTTGCCAAACTCGAGGATCTTGGGACAGTTGAAAGAAAGGAACAGGCGCTCTGGTTCAAGGCTTCCCTGTACGGGGACGGCAAGGACTGGGTAATAATAAAAAAAGACGGTGCTCCGACTTACTTTCTATCCGACATAGCCTACCACATGGATAAATATTCAAGAGGATTTTCCAGGTTAATAAACGTCTGGGGAGCCGATCACCACAGCCACGTATCGCGTCTTAAGTCCTCTATGAAGGCTGTCGGTCTGGATGAATCTTCCCTGCATGTGCTCCTCATACAGTTCGTGAGGCTAGTAAGAGAGGGTGTTGAGGTCCCGATGTCGAAAAGAACGGGAGATTTCGTCACGCTCCGCGAAGTGCTTCGCGAGGTTGGGTGTGACGCCACGAGATTCTTTTTGCTGATGAGAAGCTCCGACAGCCACCTTGATTTTGATCTTTCCCTGGCAAAAAAGGAGTCCAGCGAAAATCCCGTTTACTACGTTCAGTACGCAAACGCCAGAATTTCAAGTCTGATGAGGAACTCAGAGGAAGCGGGGATTAGCGCCTCGGAGGAGCATCTTAATCTCCTTTCAGACGATGAGGAACGAAACATAATGAAAATACTTCTCAGGTTCCCCGAGGCAGTCCGTTCGGCGGCCGAGTCGCTGTCCCCGCACAAAGTGGTTTATTATCTTCAGGAATTGGCGGCCGAGTTCCATTTTTATTACAATAAGACGAGAATTCTCGATTCGGAGAACACCGAGATGGCCTCCGCGAGACTCTACCTAGCACGGTGCGTACAGGTGGTAATAGAAAACGGTCTCGGTCTTCTCGGAATAAACGCCCCCAGAAGCATGTAAAATGGCTGAAGAAAAAAAAGAAAAAAATCCCCGGATTCTGCGGCTTTCCCTGGTTTTTCTCGTTGTTTTCACAATGGTGTTTTCCCTGGGAGTCGTGGTGGGGAAAAAATTCATCCCCGCGGACGAGCCCGTCTCGGCGGAGAAATCTCCCGGACTGCTGGAAAAACTGTTTTCGTTTATCTCGCAAGAGAAAACCCCAGGCGACGAAGCGGAAAAACTGGCCGCCGCTCCGGATGAAAAAGACCCATCCGCCCGTGACAAGTACCTGTCGGCGATGATCAATCCTGACCATAAATACACCATTCAGGTCAGCTCTTTCCTGAGCAAGAAAGTCGCCAACCGAACCGTGAGATTCTACAAAGACAGGGGATATCCCGCTTTTATAAGGGAGTACTCGCCTTCTGAGATCACAACTTTCTACAGAGTGAGGATAGGAACCTTTCAATCCAAGGAACAGGCACGGGAATACGGAAACGAAATAAAGGAAAAAGAAAGGGATTTCAAGTTCTACGTAACTGTTAACGACTGAACGGCAGAGGACAGCCGCAAGTCGTCTACCTGCGATAGACTACAGAGGAAGTTACAGGGTATTATTTTTTTATGGAAAACGATTGGTCAAAACCTAGCTCCGAGGAAGCTGACGAGAGATCTAAAACCGGGAGAAAACCGGACTCCAGCAAGCTTCTCTCAGGCGGGATCAAGTCCTGGTGGGTCTTTCTTATGAAACCCATAGAGGACTTTCTTATAGAAAGGGAGTTTCGCCCCAACGTACTCACCATTACCACCCTGATAGTTTCCGCACTTGCGGGGTGGTTTTTCCATCTGGGCATGATCTTCATAGCCGGAGTTCTGCTGCTGGCCGGCTCGACTTTTGATATTTTCGATGGAAGGGTGGCGCGAGCCCAAGGCCTTAATTCACCCAGAGGAGCTTTTTTTGACTCCTGCGTGGACAGATATTCAGAAGTTCTTATCTACTTGGGTCTTCTGAGCTTTTTCAAAGACACTTTTTTCGTTTATATCGTTTTCCTCACAGTCAGCTGTTCCATGATGGTCAGCTACACAAAGGCCAGGGCCGAGGGGCTTGGAATCGACTGCGAGGTGGGGATAATGCAGAGAGCCGAGAGAGTGGTTTACTTGGGGGTCCTCTCGACGTTTAACTTCCTTGGCAACATAGTTACCTTTCTTATGGGGCTTGGAAACAGGGATTACCTTCTGAAGCTTTCAATCCTCATTCTCTTCGTCTTTTCCTTCTATACCTCAATACAGAGAATGACTCACGTAATGAACAAGATGGAGAAAGTCGAAAACGGCGGGACTGGCGGAACTGGAAAAGCCGCAGACTAGGTGGTTCTCTCTCTTATTCTGCTGGCTTTCTTTGAAAGGCCTCTTAGGTAGTAAAGCTTGGCTCTTCTCACGCGGCCTTTTCTTTTTACTTCTATTTTCCCTATAAGGGGGGAATGCAGGGGAAAGATCCTCTCGACACCTATACCGTAGGAAACCTTCCTTACCGTGAAAGTTTCCCTGAAGCCCGAACCCTTTCTGGCTATCACAGTACCTTCAAAAACCTGGATCCTTCTCCTTTCACCTTCCTTGATGTTGTAGTGGACCGATACCGTGTCCCCAGCTCGGAATTCCGGCAGGTCTGTTCTCAGGTGCTTTTTTTCAATTTCTGCTATAATTCCCATTTTCTCAATTTTCCTTTTCGCGGGATGTTGAATATACAGAACCTCATGGGGATTGTCAAAATATTAAAAGGGCTTTTTTTCGGTTGCTTCAGGAAGCTTTCCGAGACGTCCGTCCCAGCCGGTTTCAGCGGATCAGGCTCCGCAGGAAAGCAGCCTGTCAAGCACTATGGCGGCCGCGCTTCTAACCGAAAGATGGTTGAATTCACTATAGCCGCTTATGGGTTTCAAAACGTAGTCAGCTGCTTTTATTGTCTCAAGTGTGAGTCCCCATCCCGTACCGAAAAGAATCAAAAAAGGCTCCGTGTTTTCGAATATTTTTTCCCGAAGCACCCGGTAGCCAGTCATGTCGTCTGAAAAGCGGGCGTCAGTAACCACTATTTTCGGTCTTTTCCCTTCGATTTCCTCTATCTGCTCGACGGCCTCCTCAATAGTACTCATTATGGTTATGATGCCGAAGGCCTTGCTTTTGGTCTCGTTAAAATTCCTTCCCTCTCCCTCGATCCAGTGATCGACGAGTCTTCCCGCAAGGCGGCGCTGCTCTTTGACAGGGTTTATCAGATAGAATTTTTTGACTCCGTATGTAGTGGCGTCCCTTGATATGTCATGCGCGTCTATGCTCTTAAAGGCAGTCGAGACGACTTCGAGACGGTTGTTGTACGCCGGATAATGCACAAGGGCTATGTAAACCCTAAAATCCGGAGAATTGCCGACCTTGAGTTCCTTTAGGAAAGCGTCTTCTTCTTTGGAAAGTTGGGCGTCGTCAAGAGAAGCGGGGTTGTGGATGAAAGTACTTTTTATGCTCTCCTGTCTCCTCCATTTCCTTATTTTTTCGTGGTCTCCTGAAAGAAGCAGCTCAGGGACTTTCTTTCCTCTGTATGTTCGCGGCTTCGTATACTGAGGATATTCAAGAAGCCCGTTTGTAAGAGACTCGGAGGAAAGAGACTCAGTGTTTCCGAGAACCCCTGGGAGGTATCTTGATACGGCATCCACTATCAGGGAACATGCGTATTCTCCCCCGGAATTTATGTACTTCCCGGTTGATATCTTCATATCGACGTACAGTTCGCTCACCCTGTCGTCCACCCCTTCGTACCGGCCGCAGAGGATTATCAGCTGCTCAAACCCGCAAAGTTCTTGCGCCTTGCGGTCATCAAATTCCTCTCCCTTGGGAGTCGTCAGAATTACGGCGGAGCGAAGCCCCTTTTCTCTTATACTACCGATGGCATTCCCTATCGGTCCCGGGGTCATAAGCATTCCGCTCCCCCCTCCGTACGGAGTATCATCAGTTTTTCCATGCTTCTCCGCTGAATAAGTTCTCAGGTCGTGGATGTTTATCTCCACCGCTTTGCTTTCAGCGGCCCTGCTTATCACTCCGAATGAAAAAACGGAATCAAAAAAACCGGGAAAGATTGTCACTATGTCAAACTTCATCGCAGTATCACCGAAATTACTCGAGGAGCCCCTCTACTGGTTCCACGGTGATCATCGAACCGTCAAGATCCACCGCGGTCACGAACTTTTTGACAAACGGAACTAGGAATTCCCGCCCCTGTTTCGGACTCTTTATCACGAGAATATCGTGTCCACCCGAATCGATAAGATCCTTTACCTCTCCAATATTATCTCCGTGGGAGGTGCGGACTCGAAGTCCGATGAGGTCAGTCCAGTAATATTCATCTTCTCCCGGGGGGTGCAAATCGTTTTTTTCGACCAAGACATGGAGATTCTTAAGTGCGTCGGCGGCCTCGGGGGTATCGATGTCCTTTAGCTTAACAATTGCGACGTTTTTCTGGGTTTTTATCTGGGACAGACTGAATCTTCGGGGTTCTTCCCGGTCGGGAATTTCTACATAGATTTTTCCTATCCCGGAGAGGGTTTCGGGGTGCCCGCCGAAGGCGAACACTTTCACTTCACCGTAAAGACCATGTCTTTTGGTTATCTTCCCGTAGAGAACAAGGTTTTGTTTCGCGCTTTCCGGCAATGCTATTCAAGGATCTCCAAGACGGCGCGCTTTTTCATTTTTGCGGCCGAGGCGCTCAATATGCTACGAATCGCCTTTGCGGTTCTCCCCTGTTTTCCGATTACCTTCCCCAAGTCTTCGGAGGCTACTCTAAGCTCAATAACCGTAGTTTTCTCGCCCGCCACCTCTGTCACCTGAACATCCTCGGGGTTGTCGACAATGGATTTAGCCATGAATTCGACAAACTCTTTGAGCTGACTCATAAGGAGCATCCCTCCTGAAACTAGAATCTTTGTGTATGAATTTTCGCGTGGAAGAAAATGTGCTACGTAACCTGCGATATGAGCTTGCTAACCCTGTTGGTTGCCTTGGCGCCGTTATCCATCCACGCTTTCACTCTTTCCATGTCTACCTTGAGTTCGTGAGGTTTTTTCCGCGGGTCGTAATGTCCCAGTATTTCAAGAAACTTTCCGTCGCGCGGGGAACGGACATCCGCAGCGACTATCCTGTAAAACGGCCTCTTCTTAGATCCTATCCTGCTCAATCTTATCTTGACCAAACTGCTGTTACCTCCTGAATTCGGGGTTAAAGATGTGCTCCCGTCATCTGAATTTCGTCATTCTTTTTGCTAGTTTACCCATTTTTCCCATGTTTTTCATCATGTTTCGCATCTGTATGTAGTTTTTTACCATGCGGTTCACGTCAGGCACCGTAGTTCCGCTTCCCTTGGCGATTCTCTTTCTGCGACTGCCGTTTAGGATAGCATGATTCCTTCTTTCGGGCACCGTCATGGAATTGATTATCGCAAGGCTCTTTTTTATCTCATCCTCAGCCTTCGCTATCGCTTCGGGGTTATCGGTGACCTTTTTCATCCCCGGGACCATGTGGGCTATGCTTTCTATTGAACCGAGTTTGCTCATGGCCAGTATCGATTCCCTGTAATCTTCGAGAGAGAACTGTTTTTTCGATATTCTCTCCGCGAGTTTTTTAGTCCTTTCCTCTTCAAAGGCGTCTTCCGCCTTTTCTATGAGGCTGAGAACATCTCCCATTCCCAAGATTCTCGATGCTATTCTCTCGGGATAAAAGACCTCAAGCGCATCGGCTTTCTCTCCCGTTCCGAAAAACTTTATAGGCTTGCCGGTGGTGGCCTTTATCGAAAGGGCCGCTCCTCCCCTCGCGTCCGCATCCATTTTTGTAAGAATCACACCGTCGAGGTCAATAGCTTCATCAAAGCCCTGCGAGACGTTCACTGCATCCTGTCCCGTCATCGAGTCGGCAACGAGGAGGATTTCCTGGGGATTTACCTTCTTCTTTATGCTTCCCAGTTCATCCATTAGCTCGCGGTCAAGATGAAGGCGTCCAGCCGTGTCTATGATCACCGCGTCCGCCCCATGTTTCGCGGAGGCAGAGGAGACCGCATCCGCGCACACGTCCACGGGATCAGAACCGGCCACGGTATCGTAGACGCTTACGTCTATTTTTTCTCCGAGCACCTTGAGCTGCTCTATCGCGGCGGGACGGTAGATATCGGCGGGAACCAGAAGCGGGGTCTTGCCGTGGCGTTCCTTGAGAAACTTGGCAAGCTTCGACGCCGTGGTGGTTTTTCCCGAACCCTGAAGCCCGACCAGCATTATTATCACGGGAGGCGCGACGTTTAGATTCAGAGGTTCGTTTTCCAGCCCCAGAATGCCGGTAAGTTCCTCCTTGACTATCTTTATAAACTGCTGTCCCGGATTGAGACTCTTTTCGACTTCCCGACCCAGCGCTCTTTCCTTGACAAGTTCGGTGAACTGGCGGACCACCCTGAAATTGACGTCCGCCTCAAGAAGGCTGAGACGCACTTCGCGAAGCGCGTCCTCTATGTTCTTTTCGCTCAGCTTTCCATAGCCACCTACCCTTTTGAGGGTGGTGCCGAGTTTTTTCGAGATTCCTTCAAACATCGTTGCATTTGCCGCCGCTTAAAGCCATCCAGTGCGGTGTCACGATTTATATAATACCGGAATTACGAAAATACAATCCTTCCCGGCCCGACGCACAGAAGCGCCAAGATCCGCACCTTAACGGAAACATGGACAAAACACCGCTAGCTATTATAATTACACCGATTTGTATCTTATCGGAGGCACCATTGAAACTCGGAGCATACGGGTACATAAAACAGTTTCTCAGAGATCCGAAGAGCACCGGCTCCATAGGACCTTCAAACGAGGAGCTGTCGGAGCTTGTCACCGAGACCGCCCGGCTCAACGAAATGGGAACCGTGGTGGAACTTGGCTCTGGGACCGGGGTTTTCACCGAGAAGATTCTTGAGAAGAAAAGTCCGGAAGCACTGTTTTTCGCAATAGAGATCAATCCCGAGTTCTGCGAAGCGACCAAATCGCGATGTCCTTCCGCGACAGTCTACAGGGATTCCGCGGAGAACATGAAAAAATATCTCGAGCAGCACGGAAAAGATTCCTGCGACTGCATTATCTCAAGTCTCCCTTGGGCCGTATTTGACCACGGAACCCAGGACAGACTGCTTGACGTCATCTGGGATGTACTCAAGCCTGGAGGCAGGATGATCACATTCAGCTATTCAATCAGCATGATGGTTCCAAATGCCAGAAGATTCCGCTCAACGCTCCGAAACAAGTTCACAAGCGTCGTTAAGTCGAAAACCGTCTGGTCCAATTTCCCTCCAGCATTTGTTTACAGCGCGGAAAAATAACGTCGTCTCCGACGCCGCCCAAAACCACACCGGCAAGCCGATTCTCCAACCGCAAGGACGGTTGGGTATACTTAATGAATAACGCGTAAGCGGTTTCTTTCATGTCCCAGCACCCGCTCTATCTGATTGACGGCAGCTCATATGTATTCAGGGCGTATTACGGCTTAAGGGCCGATCTTTCCACCTCCGATGGGTTTCCAACCAACGCCGTCTACGGATTTGCAACCATGCTTCTTAAGTTTCTCAGGGAATACGAACCGAGGTACCTGGGGATGGTGTTCGATTCCAAGGGAGAAGTGTTCAGAAACGAAATATACCCTGAGTACAAGGCCAACAGGGACGAGGCTCCGGAAAGCCTTCAGCTCCAGTTCCCTAAGATTTTCGAACTGGTACGGGCATTCTCAATACCGATGCTCGCAATGGAGGGATACGAGGCCGATGACATCATAGGAACCATAGCTAGGGCACAGGGAACATCAAATGTGGTTCTGGTCACCGGAGACAAGGATTTCTGCCAGCTGGTGTCTGAAAACGTGACTCTGGTTGACACAATGAGGGAACGCGTAACCGGAGTGCGGGAAGTGCACCAGAAGTACGGGGTCGAACCCGGACAGATGATTGATTTCTTCGCTCTTGTGGGAGACAAGGTTGACAACATTCCGGGAGTGGCGGGCGTAGGGGAGAAAACCGCTTCGGCTCTTATATCCAAGTATGGGGATCTTGACGGCGTATATAGAAGCCTTGAAGAACTTCGCCCCGGCGTCGCACAGAGGCTAATAGAGCACAAAGACAATGCGTACCTCAGCCGAGAGCTCGTTACCATAAAAACTGATGTCGAAGTAGGAACCGGAATCGAGGACTTCAGATACGGTGGATACGCGGCCGAAGATCTTCAGGAAATATTCAGAGAACTTGAATTTGGAAAGCTCCTAGACGAAATCGGTGCATCCCGCACGCCAGGCGAAAGTGGAGCAGTAGGATACGATTCCTACGAAACTGTTTTCGATGAGATGTCCCTCGGCCAGGTCATAAGAATAGTAGAGGAGGCGGGAGAACTCTCAATAGATCTCGAGACGAATTCTAAACTGCCGATGAACGCAGGGATAGTCGGCTTTTCGCTGTGCACAGCCCCAGGGCAGGCTTTTTACGTTCCCGTAGGACACACGGGCATTATCGAAGCCGAAAAGCAGATGAAACCTGAGACCGCACTTTCTATACTGAAACCAGTTCTCGAGTCCGAGGGCATAAGGAAAATAGGACAGAATATAAAATACGATATGCTCGTGCTTAAAAATCACGGCGTCACTCTCGGGGGAATTTATTTTGACACGATGCTGGCCGCACACCTGCTCGACGCTTCCCGGGGAAGCTACAAGCTTGACGAACTCTCAAGAACTGAACTTGGCCACAAAATGATTTCCTACGATGACGTTACCGGAAAAGGGAAATCAAGGAAGAATTTCGCTGAAGTTGATATCGAGACGGCAGCGAGGTACTCGTGCGAAGATTCGGACGTGGCGCTTATTCTCTCGAGAAAATTTCTTGAGACCCTGAAAAAAGAGGGGCTCTGGGATCTTTACAGGGAAAATGTTCTGGGCCTTGTTCCGGTTCTCTGCGACATGGAGTTCACGGGAGTGAGCGTCGACACCGCTATTCTCGGGAAAATGTCTGAGGAGTTCGAAAAGGACCTCGATTCCATCGAGACCGAAATATATGAAAAAACCGGAGTAAAGTTCAACATAAACTCGACAAAGCAGCTTTCCGAAGTGCTTTTCGAGAAGCTAGGGCTTCCCGCCAGGAAAAAAACCGCGAAGGGCGCCTTTTCCACCGATTCCGAAGTTCTAAGGGGCCTGTCGACAATCCACGAGGTACCGCGTCTCATACTCAGACACAGGTTTCTCTCCAAGCTGAAATCCACCTACATCGATCAGCTTCCGAGGCTCATAAATCCGGTTACCGGAAGGATTCACACCTCTTTTAACCCTGCCGGAACCTCAACCGGCAGACTGAGTTCCAGCGACCCCAACCTTCAGAACATCCCGATAAAAACCGGGGACGGAAAAAGGATACGGAAATCGTTCGTGGCAAAAGACGGCTGCGTTATACTGTCGGCTGATTATTCCCAGATAGAGCTTCGTCTGCTCGCCCATTTCTCTGAGGACCCGACCCTGCTCGAAGCTCTCCGAGACGATAAGGACGTGCACGTCGCAACGGCCTGCGAAATCTTTAACGCAAGCGAAGACCAGATCACCTCCGAGATGCGGAACCTCGCCAAGACCATAAACTTCGGGATAATATATGGTATAAGCGCTTTCGGGCTCTCAAAGCAGCTCGGTACCACGGTCTCGGTATCAAGAAACTACATAAACAGGTATTTTGACAGATATTCCGAAGTGAAAACCTATATGCAGTCATCAGTTGAAGAAGCCCGGAGCAGGGGCTACACAGAGACGCTTGTCGGGAGAAGAAGGCCGATACCGGAGCTTGTTTCGGGAAACAGGGTAGAGAGGGGAAGAGGAGAGCGCGAGGCTATAAATACTCCGATACAGGGGTCCGCGGCGGATATAATAAATCTGGCCATGATCCGCATATTCAGAAGACTTGAAGAGGGAGAATTTCGCTCGAAAATGATCCTCCAGGTTCACGATGAGCTTCTCTTTGAGGTTTACGAAGCAGAACTTGAAAAACTACGCACTCATATAAAAAACGACATGGAAAACGCCTGGGAACTCCAGGTTCCGCTCAAAGTGGAAATGCGCGCCGCAAAGAACTGGGCCGAAGCTCACTAAGAATACAGTAACGATGGATTCCAGAATAAAGACCCTGATTCTGCACACGCTCGTTTTACTCTTTGTGTTTCTGCCGGCGGCATCCTCCAATGCCGATGTAAACCACAAAAAAATCCTCTCATTTCTCTCCAAAACCGCCCCGTCGCAAAGGAAAATCGGGATCATGGTCCGTTCGGCCGATACCGGCAGAACGGTTTTCCGCTATAACAGCAAAAAGGAATTCATCCCCGCTTCCAACAACAAAATACTTTCCTCAATAGCGGCTCTTTCCATCCTCGGAAAAAATTTCCGTTTCAAAACGGAGTTTTATCTGGGCGGAGGCATACACTCGGGAGTCGGCCACGGCGGTCTTTACGTAAAAGGGTTCGGAGACCCCACTATAGACATCGAGAAGCTCAGAGAGATTGCAGGGCGAATCAAGGCCCTCGGGATAACGGGAATCGAGGGCGGGATTTACCTAGACGGTTCGTATTTTGACGACGTCCATTACGGAGAAGGCTGGGACCCCGAGTGGCGCGGCAAAAGCTTCTGCCCTCCCGTAACGGCGATTTCGTTTAATTACAACTCGGCCAAGATAAAAATTTCCGCATCCAGGGTGCAGGGAGTTCCCGCAACGGTGAGAACGGAACCCGCCGAGTTCCCCTTCCCGATTAAAAACAGGGTTTCCACCAGGCTGAAAAGATCGGGTGTGAGAGCACAGTACAACGAACGAAACGAGCTCAGACTCTCCGGACACGTTTCCTCCCGAAAAAAAGCCGAGACCCTCGAGATTTCGGTGCCAGACCCGTTTTTTTACTTCGGGGCTACACTCAAGCAAGTTCTCAAGAAGGAAGGAATCGAGGTAAGCGGACCCATAGAGCGCAGGAGAGTGCCTCGATGGACCGGAAAAATATTCACCCATTACTCAGAACCTCTGGGCACCATTATCCATGAGTACAACAAAGAAAGCGTCAATATAATCGGAGAAAGCATAGTCAAGGTGATCGGGGCCAAGCATCTCAACACCCAGGGATCATGGAAATCCGGCACGCGCGTAATTGAAAATCATCTGAGGAGAATTGGTCTTAACGGAAACTTCTCCGTGGCCGACGGTTCCGGTCTTTCGAGGCTAAACAGGGTGTCCCCCGAGGATATAACCGAGGCGCTCCACGTGGCCTACGGCGATCCGGACATTTCGGAGGAGTTTGTTGCGTCCCTTCCGATCGCCGGAGTTGACGGAACTCTCAAGAAAAGATTTCGCAACCTCAAGGGCAGAATCTATGCGAAAACCGGATATCTTGAAGGAGCCAGATCTCTATCCGGCTACGCATTCGCAAAAAACGGGCGGGTTTATGTTTTTTCCATCATATCAAACGGCATGGGAACAAGGGTAAAGAAACTTCAGAACCTGCTTCTTAGGGAACTTGTCTACTGATTTATCGCGTGGAAGCTGTCGGCCAATCTCGCGAATTCCTCAACCGAAAGGGATTCCGCCCTTCTTCGCTGATCGATACTCGAGTCTGAAAGTGCCCGTTCAACGGTCTCCCTCTCAAAGAAGTTGCTGAGAGAATTCCTTATGGTCTTTCTGCGCGAGGAAAACGCATACCTGGTAACGGTCCTGAAGGTCTTCTCACTCGATACAGAAAACACAGGCTCCTTAAGCGGGTCGAGCACCACCACCGCCGAATCCACCTCGGGAACCGGATAGAACACGTGCCGGGAAACCTTGAAGGCAGTCTCTACGCTGAAACAGCTCTGGAGAAGTACCGAGAGGGAACCGTAGCTTTTCCGTCCCTTTGCAGAGGATATCCTCTGCGCCACTTCCTTTTGCAGCATCACTACTATCTTCGAGAAAAGCTCTCTTTCATCGAAAAGCTTAATTAGAACCTGGGTGGATATGTTATAGGGAAGGTTGGATACAAGTTTCGTCTTTTTTCCGTCGGAAAAACGACTGAAACCGATTTTAAGGACGTCTTCGTAAACAAATCTGACGTTTGCGGATTCCCCGAATCTCTCGTCAAGAAAGGTCCTCAGTCTCTTGTCTTTCTCAATTGCCGTGATTCTGCCGGCACCGCGTGCGAGATGCTCCGTGAGGCTCCCCTTGCCGGGTCCGATTTCAATCACATGATCTTCTTTTCGGAGCTTTGCGGTGGCGCAGATCTTACGGAGTATGTTGGGATCGTTCAGAAAATTCTGTCCAAGCCTCTTAGTCTGACGGAATACCTGCTCCCGCTTCATATCATCCATCCGTTTAAAGCGGATACTGTTTCAGAACAGTTTTTAAGCATGGAGGCAAAGAATGAAAGTGTAAAGTTATTCTTCTTTGAACCTGAATATCTTTTCTTTGTCTTTTATCATCCCCAGTTCCTCTCTCAGTATTTTCTCAATGTATCTTTCGTCTTGCTTAAGGGCCTTTATTTCTTCTCTGTACGCCCTGTTCTGCGCTTCTAAGTTCTCTATCCTCTTCTCTATCCTCTTGTTTTCGTTCTTGAGAAAATAGACCTTGGAGATCTCGTTGAAAAACATCAAGGCCACCGCCACGGCAATCACCGAGTACACAGCCAACTTGATGAATCTTTGCGGTCTCATTGTCCTCTAAAGAGCAAAAGTTCCGACGAGAAAAGGATTGGTCCTTTTTTCAATTCCCACTGTCGTTTGAGGGCCGTGGCCCGGATGGATTTCGTAATGGTCGGGATATTTAAGAATCTCGGAGCGGATCGACTCGACAAGCTCCGTCATGTTCGTTCCCCCGGTAAGGTCCACCCTTCCTACGCTTCCAGCGAAAACAGTGTCTCCAGCTATTATCGATTCTCCGAAAACAAAACATATATGCCCCCAGGTATGTCCCGGAACAAGGAGTATCTCTCCCCTGAGATTCCCCACAGAAAGGGTTTCTCCTTCTTTCACGTAACCATCTACCTCGGGGACTTCGACAAAGTCAAATCCGGGGAACCTCATCTTCGCCTCGGGAAGCAAATCAAGGACGGGTTGTTCTTTTTCGTGTATGTAAAAGGGTATGCCCAGCATTTTCTTGAAAGCCTCGACGCCGGCCACGTGATCCAGGTGCGTGTGGGTATTGACTATTTTTTTTACCTCGAGCCCTGATCTTTCGATTTCCTCGGATATCTCCGCTATCTGCTCTCCGGGATCAACGAGCATAGCCTCATTCGTATCTTCATCCCCTATGATGTAACAGTTTTCAATGAATATCCCGCCCGGGATGCATTTTATTATCAATCTGATCTCCTTTGAGTTCTGTTTATACGAAAATCGATGAACCCGCCCTCAGGCGGAAGCCACTTGAATTCAACCGATTCGACCTTTGCGCGGGGCGGTCCTTCTCCGCACCACTCAATCAGCTTTTCGAGATTCTCGGTCGTTCCTTCAGCGACTATTCTGACGTTTCCATCCATGAGGTTCTCGACATGCCCCTTGATGCCAAGCTCAGTCGCTGTTTGGGCCGTCGAGACTCTGAAGAAAACTCCCTGTACCCTTCCCTTTATCAGGATAACGGCTCTTCGTTCCATCCGATTCTTCCAGACTACCGAAAGGCTCTGTCGGTGTCAATGAATGCGGGGACTTGGGACTTCGAAGTGACTCTCAAGTTAAGAGACAAAGGAGTTAGCGATCCGAATCACGGGGTTTTAGTCGGCTGGTCGCTATACCCAATATGCATCCTTACCGACACTTTGCTTGTGCCCTCACGGGCATAGCAGCACGGCCTGCGGCTGAAGTCGTGTTCGCAATTTAATCTTCTGGAAATACTAGAACACTTCCAATTGGTAATTTTTCAAGTTTAGCTTTTGGATAGTGTTTTATCACTCTCTGCTTGGCCATAAAAATCTCGTTTTCTGGAAACAGCGATGCTAGTTCGGCCCTAGGAGTTAAGCCTTCCACTTCTCCCCTCTCGAAATAGTAGCCGTAAAGCCAACCGCCATCGATATTGACTTGTGCGCGAAGCTTGTAGTAATAGATTCTTTTCTTGTTCATTAGAAGAAAAAAGCTCGACTCTCTCAAAAATAGAACGCCAAGGATACTGTTGTTTAATCCAACATCCTGAAGCAAGCCAAGAGCAAGACCTCTAATAGTTCCCTAAATTCCCAAGCCTTTTACGATGCCAGCTTTAGCGGCAACATTCAGGCTCTCTGTCTTTCCACCGCACTTAAGTACAAATGGATAACTTATAACGACTAGTTAGTACTATAACCCAGAATCGGCTTAGAAATCAATTTTGTCCTATTTGTTAATGATCTACTGAGCATCTGTCCGTTAGAGGTTCGCAAGCCCATTTTTTCGGCAGCGCCAGGTATGTCAAGTTTTTTTATTTCGTCCCCTTCCCCACAAACAGCAGCAATCACCCCCCTTTTTTTTCTTATTCGGCACTGCAGCCCGTTAACAATACGAGCACTTCAACCTCGATTCCCTGAATAAGAGCGATGGAAAATTCGGCGTTGGGATTTATAAAGCGTTGACAGGAAAAAAGGCAAAATGTACTTTGTTAAATTAATGAGTAAGTACCGAGCCCATTTCAGATGCATAGACGAGAACTGCTCTGAGACCTACCCCATCGATGAAATCATCTACAGGTGCAGGAAGTGCGACAATCTTCTTGACGTTCAGCACGACATGGAAGTTCTGGGGCGAAAAACGCCCGAGGAATGGAAGGAGCTTTTTGACAACAGGTACAGAAAGCAGATCTGGCCTTTCGGAAGCGGCGTTTGGGGGAAGAAGGAGTGGGTTATGCCCTCAATCGAAAACGAGAAAATAGTTTCAATGTACGAAGGATGCACGAACCTTTTCTGGGCCGAGAGGTTCGGAAAACAGGTAGGTGCTGAAGATCTCTGGATAAAGATGTGCGGCAACAGCCACACGGGGTCCTTCAAGGATCTGGGGATGACCGTGCTCGTATCGGCCGTAAACCAGATGATAAGCGACAACGTGAGCATCCCGGCGGTAGCCTGCGCCTCAACCGGGGATACATCGGCCGCCTTGGCCGCCTACTGCGCGTCTGCAGGCATTCCTTCCATAGTTTTTCTTCCCAAAGACAAGGTATCCATTGCCCAACTGATCCAGCCCATATCAAACGGATCTCTGGTTCTCTCCCTGGATACGGACTTTGACGGCTGCATGGAGATGGTCCAGAGGATAACCAGCGAGCATAACATTTATCTTGCAAATTCAATCAACTCCCTGCGCATAGAGGGACAGAAAACTATAAGCATAGAACTTTGCCAGCAGTTTGACTGGGGGGTTCCGGACTGGGTAATAATTCCAGGCGGCAACCTAGGCAACGTGTCCGCGCTCGGGAAGGGATTTCTGATGATGTACGAGCTCGGCGTCATAAAAAAACTTCCGAGAATAGTCTGTGCGCAGGCCGAGAACGCGAACCCTCTTTACCTGAGCTACCTTAAGGGATTCGAGGAATTTACCCCCGTAACAGCGAAAAAAACCCTCGCAAACGCCATACAGATCGGAAACCCGGTAAGCATCAACAAGGCAATTTCGATCCTCAGGCGATTTGACGGAGTCGTGGAGCAGGCATCGGAAAACGAGCTTTCCCATGCCTCGGCGATGGCGGACAGAACAGGCACGTTTAACTGCCCACACACAGGAGTTGCACTCGCGGTGTTTTTGAAACTGCTTAAGAAGAAGGTTCTTTCTCCCAAGGAGAAAATAGTGGTGGTTTCCACCGCTCACGGGCTTAAATTCGTTGAGTTCAAAGCCGGCTACCACAGGTCTGTTCTTGAAGGGATATCTTCTGAGCTAAGCAATGTTCCGGTGGAACTTCCAAACGATTACAAGGCCGTAAAAGACGCGATACAAAGCAGGATTCCGGTCCAGTAGTCATCATAAGAGTCGCTCGGCAATCTGGATAATCCCTCACTCTCAGCTGCTATCAACAATGTCTGTTCGGATGGCTGAGGCTTTTTTCGAAGCCCGAAACCTCCACCATTCCCAGGCGAGAAGAATCCACACGGGCGCAAATTCTATCCATATCACCGCGTTCCCGAATATTCCACCTCCCTCCGGGTGAGAAGGGAAATAGTACTGAAGGTAATAAAGCGGGAGCAGTGCGGTTAAAGCGAGGAAGCCCGGGCTTGGAGCTATGCAGAGAAACGGAAGAAGCCACGTGTAGTACCAAGGAAACTGTGCCGGGGCGAGCAGAAACACACCTCCAATTATGAGAAGCGCTTTCCTGTGGAGACCTAAAGACCTGCATGCAAACGCCACGTAAAACTTCCAGAGAAGAAAAATCGCGATGAGACCGATTCTTGAATGTGCCTGCGCATGTCCGGGGTGAACATCAAACGCCTCCAGGATAAACTCCCATCCCGAAAGAACCGCCGTGAAGAACGGGCTGTTGTTCTGCCAGCTTTTTCCGTACGCTACGATGCCGGAAGTTGAATCCAGCCTAAATACAACCATGGGAAGAAATATGATCAAGACCGCACTGGCGAAAATAAAGATCTGCAGCAGCGTTTGCCGTTTCTCCTTAAGGGGGTTTAAAAACATCCCGAAAAGAAGCGCCGGCCAGAGCTTGACTCCCACCGCAAACGAAAGGACGAGCGTCCAGAGCCTTTTCCTTTCGCAGAGAAAAAGAAGGATCGCTCCCAGTACGAACGGAAACGCAAGGACGTCCATGTGCAGGGAATTGAATATTTCCTTTACCAGAAGCGGGTTCCACCAGTAGATAATGGAATATTGACGAGGAATGTCGAGCTTCTTCAGGCTAGCGAGCAGAAGCCCAAGAGTAACCAGATCAAACACCATGAGCAGAATCCTCCACGCCGTGGTGCCCATGGGAGATATTTTGTAGGATATGGCGAAGAAGAGTTCCGCGATAGGCGGATAGATGGTTTTTACGTGGGGATGGTTTACTTTCTCAAGCGTATCTCCATAGAGGCGCTTGAGTTCCCTAAGTTTTTCGTTTCCCCCGCCTTCCGCCACCTCCTCCGGGGAGTACTCGTAGGGATTCATTTCGTTTGCAACCACGGCGCCGTCCCAGAAATAGCGGTGATAGTCGTTTTCAAGTATCGGGGTTGAAAAAAGAAACAGAACGCGGAACCCGAGACCGAAAAGAATTATGAGAAGAAGCGAACACGCGCGGTTTTTTCTGAAACTTCCCACCGCCGCGAAGTAGACAGCCGAGGCAATAATCAGAAGCGATATGAAAACCGGTATCAGGTCTTTCTTAAAAGCCCCGGAGGAAAGTTCTGGGGAGATTTTGGCGATAGCCCCAAGCAGGAGAAAAATGGCTGTTCCGCACAGAAGAAGAAGCCGGTCCGGTTTATTGCTTTTCCGCATCAATAGGTATATTTTTGAGAATAACGTTTCATTCGGTTCAGAATCCCGGAAGATGAACAAGAGCAGAGAAAAATTAAAACTAATTCTAAAAAGCAAATCAATCCTGCTCGGGAATTTCACCCTAGCATCGGGAGAGCAAAGTTCCTACTACATTGACGCCAGGCTGACGACTCTGGACCCTGAAGGTGCCCACCTGATATCAGAAATACTCTTGGGCGAAATCGCCGCCCAGGGAGGCGTAACGGCCGTCGGAGGACCGTCCACGGGCGCCGATCCGATGGTGGGAGCCATCATTTACAGAAGTTATGAGCAGGACATGCCGCTTCGCGGATTCATAGTAAGAAAGAAGGAAAAGGAACATGGGACCGGGAACATGATAGAGGGCGGTCTTACCGAGGGAGACAGTGTGGCAATAGTTGAGGACGTGATTACAACCGGCGGTTCCGTGCTAAGAGCCATTGATCTTGTCGAGTCCGCCGGAGCCGAGGTCCGTGGGGTTTTCTGCGTCGTCGACAGGGGAGAGAACACAGAAAAAGCCTTCCTTGAGCGGGGCTGTAGCTTTTTTTCCATATTCAGGGTTTCAGAACTTCTCTAGAAAACTCCACGCAAAACTCTTTTGTTTTTCGCACAAACCGGAATGCTATTGGGTTTTTACGTAATTATTGCCGCCGATATTTAGGCGGGGAGACAATTTATTGAGCGTTTTACTTGTTGTAACACTTGTGCTTTCGGCATTTCTGGCCCTTAACATAGGAGCCAACAATTCCGCGGCGTCCATGGCGACATCGTACGGTGCCGGCGTAAGGTCGAAAAGACAGGCCGTATGGCTTATAGCTATCTTTGCTCTCCTCGGAGCGCTTACGGCCGGAGCTCCCGTGGTGGAGACCGTAGGCAAGGGAATAGTGCCGGCCGAGACCCTCTCTTCCGATATAGGCTTCATATTTATAATTCTGCTTCTCGGGATAGGTTTCATCGTCTGGGCGAATATAGTCCGCACGCCTATAGCCACCACCCACGCCATAGTGTGCGCCATAGTGGGAATCGGTCTTTATACTCAGACACTTAATTCCGACAGCTTCATCCGGGTGCTCAAATGGTGGATTCTGGCGCCGATAGTCGCCTGGTTAATAAATTTTGCCGTGGCAAAGTTTTTCTATTTCAAGATAGTCCATTACCTCGCAAGTAATTTCTCGGAGAAAAGAGTCAACGTCATCCTGACCGTGCTGATTACCATATCCGGAACTTTTATCGCCTTTTCGGGAGGCGCCAATAATTCCGCAAACGCCATAGGGCCGATAGTAAGCCTGGGGCTGATAGACTCCTACCCGGGAGCGATTCTTGCCGGTGTCGCAATGGGGGTGGGAGCAATTCTGCTGGGAGGCAGGGTCCTTGAAACACTGGGGAAAAAAATAACGGAGATATGCATAATAAGGGCTATTTCGGTTGAGTTTACGGCTGCGGTGATAATACTGCTCGCTTCGTTATACGGAATTCCGGTTTCGATCGCCGAGATAGTAACAGCCGGAGTTGTGGGTTTTTCGTGCGCGCAGCACGGATTTGTCCAGACTTCCAAAAACAGCCATGTTGTAAAAATCGGTTTTTTCTGGTTTGTTGTTCCTGTGATAACAGTAGGGGTAAGTTACTACATATCCCTCGTATACATAAAGTACGGCTTGTCGTCGTATCTGAGTTTTCTGGGTTAGATGAAGTTCTCTGAAGAAGACGTAAAAAATCTTAATCGCGAGTTTGAGGGAAGTTCTCCCGAGGATATCCTCGCCTGGGCTTCTGGGAACCTCGGCCGCTCTGTGGCACTTGCGACCAGCTTTCAGGTTCAGGGGATGGTGGTTCTCGACATGTTCGCAAAGGCAGACCCCGAGGCGAGAATCTTCACTCTTGATACCGGAAGGCTTCATTCCCATACGTATGACGTCATGGACAGGACAAGAGAAAAGTACAATATCAACATCGAGGTGCTTTTCCCCGATACGGCTGAAGTGGAGGAAATGGTGAGCAGCCGCGGGGTAAATCTTTTTTACAAAAGCGTCGAGAACAGAAGACTCTGCTGCCAGGTGCGAAAAACCAACCCGCTTAACGGATACTTAAAAACCCTAGACGCCTGGATTACTTCCATAAGGGCGGATCAGACAGAGCAGCGGGCGGACTCAAGCAAGTTTGAGATCGACTACCTGCACGGAAAGATGCTCAAGATAAACCCTATTCTCGACTGGACCATCGACCAGGTATGGGACTATGTAAGGAAAAACGACGTTCCTTACAACAAGCTTCACGACATGGGATATCCAAGCATAGGATGCGCCCCCTGTACGAGGGCCGTCGAAGAGGGAGAAGACCCGAGGGCAGGCAGGTGGTGGTGGGAGCAGGACTCGGACAAGGAATGCGGAATTCACTTCAGTCACGAACCGCAGTCCTAAAAAACCGCGGGCGCTCTCAGGTCCCCCGCCGCAGATTCTCTTTCACAATCGGAAGAACTTCTTCCTTTAGCAGCCTCATTGATTTCTGCCATTTTTCCTTCGGGTTCCACTCGTGCCCCATGACCAGAAGCACTCCGAATCCCCCGACGAATTCATGAAGCTCGATTATTTTCCGGGCGACATCCTCAGGACTTCCTACAAGCCACATGTTTTCGATCATGTAATCTATGGTTACCTCCCGGTCCGACATTGACTTGTCGATCTTAAACAGATTCAGGTTGTCTCTTATCATGGGAACTAGAGTAAAAAAATAATCCCGGAAATCTCTTGCAAGCGTGCCCTCTATTACCTCTTTTCTAGCTTCTTCGGTTGTCTCCGCAACATAGACGTCCCTTGCGATTCTCCATTTCGCTCTCTCCGGCGTTCTGCCGACGGTGTCTGCGCCCTGCTGATACCCTGCCCAGTGAGATTTAAGCACATCGGGGATAACGAAGTTTATGCTCATAGGTATCCAGTCATGTTCCCCGGCCGTCCTGAGACTTGCGGAATTCTCCGAGATTCCCGCAACCGCTATAGGAGGATGAGGCTCCTGGTAGGGTTTCGCGTGCACTCCGAGACCGACCCTTTCCACGGGGTCGGGAACGGTAAACTCCCACCGGGAGTTGGCATAGACGCCTGGGCTCGGATCGTTCCATAGATTAAGTATCATCTCAAGGGACTCGTTCATAAGCTGTCTCTGCTCCCCTGTTTTCGGGTTTATACCGAACGCTTTGAAATCTCCGATGAAGCTTCCGGCTCCCACTCCCCAGTAGAATCTTCCCTTAAGCAGATGGTCGAGAACCGCGATTCTGTGCGCAAGCATAAAAGGGTCATGCTGAGGCAGGCACGAAACTCCCGTACCGAAGATTATCCGCTTAGTGAGAGCGGCGGCTTTGGCTATGAAGAGATCGGGAGCAGGTATGTTCTCCCAGCCCGCCGTGAAGTGCTCCCCTATCCAAGCTTCCCTGAAGCCAATTTCGTCAAGAAAAACCACCTGCTCCATGTCCGTTTCAAGCGTATCGGAAAGAGAAGAGCCGAACGGATGAAGAGGCATCGTGAAATATCCTAGTTCCATTTCCGGAACATTATACTCCCTTTGAACGTAAAAAGAGAGTATTTTGCGTAGCGGCCTCGGCTAGTAAAGTTTGGCAAAAGACATGGGTATGTAGTAATATGATACGGATTTTGAACACTAAAGAGCACTAAGTAAGGAGGAAGCATTACAATGTCTAAGAACCTTCCGGGCATACAGGAGACCCGAGAACTTCTGAAGAAGAAAAAAGTGGTTATCGCCGGGGTGGGCGAAACGGAACAGGGCAAAATCCCGGATAAAAGCTCCTTTCACTTCCTCAGCGAAGCTTCAAGGCTCGCTATTGAGGACGCGGGGATAAAAAAAGATGACGTGGACGGCCTAGTAACGGCCTTCTCACTTGTCGAGCACACTTTCATGCACTGCACTACCTTTGCCGACTACTTCGGCATGAACCCGAGGTTCTTCTCCTCGGTAGCCGTCGGAGGAGCCACCGCGGTGTGGATGGTGGCGGAAGCCGCCATGGCCATAGCGTCGGGGCAGTCAGAAGTGGTACTCTGCGTAAGGGGGGATAACACCCTCTCGGGGATATCATCTTCGGGGATGCTCGCGCTTATAAGGGAGATGTGTCACGCGGAGTTTGAGTTCCCGTACGGATTAACGACTCCCGGGGGATACGCGCTTGCGGCGCAGAGATACCTCCATGACTGGAACAGCAGAAGAGAACACCTTGCCGCCGTGGCGGTGACCATGAGAAAGCACGCCGCTGACAAGGAAAACGCGATGAACAAGGATCCGCTCTCAATAGAGGACGTTCTTAACTCAAGAGTGATAGCCGAGCCCCTTACCAAGTATGACTGCTCGATTATCTCTGACGGAGGAGCCGCTTTCATAGTAACAACTGAGGACAAGGCGAAGGAGCTTGGAATAGAGAACGACCTTGCCTACCTCTGGGGAATGGGACAGGGATACTCTCACCAGTACCTGACCTCTTTAGAGAACCTTGACCAGATATACGACGCGGTTGAGAGATCGGGGCAGAAGGCGTTCAGCACGGCGGGGATAGAGCCAAGGGACGTTGACATAGCGTTTCTTTACGACTGCTTCACCATAACCGTTCTGCTTGAACTCGAGGGACTGGGGTTTGTTCCCAAGGGAGAGGGAGGGAGCGTTTGCCCTTGAGGGAAGGATGGAGATAGGGAAGGACCTTCCTGTGAATACCCACGGGGGACTTCTTTCCCAGGCTCACCTCGGGGCCATGCATCATGTGGTTGAGGCCACGCTGCAGTTAAGGGGTGACGCGGGGTCAAGGCAGGTTGAGGATCCCGAAGTGGCGGTTGTGCATGGAAACGGGGGGATAGTGTCGGCTCACAGCACGGTGGTTCTTGGGAACCAGCCGGTTAATTAACAATACATAAAAGGAGAACAGAGAAGATGTCAGAAGAGAAAAAAGCGTATAACAAGCCTTTGCCCGAGTTCAGGCCTGAGACAAAGCCGTACTGGGAGGCAGCGAAGGAGCACAAGCTGGTTATCCCCAGGTCAAGGGAGACTGGAGAGTTTTTCTTTTACCCAAGGGCTCTTTCCCCGGGAGGGGACATGAGTGAGGACATAGAGTGGGTTGAGAGTGAGGGTCGGGGGAAGGTGTGGACTTTTTCCATACACCACATGGGACCGTCCAAGGCGTACAAGGGAGAGCCTCCCTATGTAGTGGCCCTTATAGAGATGGACGAGGGAGTTAAGATGATGTCCAACGTGGTTGACGTGGACCCCAATGAAGTGACCATCGGGATGGAAGTGCAGGTCTGCTTCGATGACATCACAGATGAGGTTACCCTGCCCAAATTCAAACCAGCTGGTTAAAAAAGCGGGGACGGTCAGTCATCGAGTTTTATAAGTATGTCGTCCCCATCAATCTTTACCGGGTAGATCTCTAGGGGTTCGACCGCCGGGAGGCAAAGCACCTCTCCGGTTCTGACGTTGAACTCGGCTCCATGATAACAGCAGGTGATGCGTTCTCCGTCAAGGTCGCCGTCTGAAAGAGTAAAACACTGGTGGGTGCATTCATCCCGAAAAGCGTAGAAATTCCCCTCCACGCTGCATATGGCAATCGCATCTCCATCGATGAAAAAAGATTCCACTTCTCCTTCAGGTATGTCTGAAACCTTTGCCACTTTCTTATAGTCGGACACGAACCTACCTCCGTTTGCCGTTTTCGAGCCTTTGTTCAAACCATTTCATGACCACACTCTCAAGGGCTCCTCTCACGGGGTCAATTGACATATGCTCTAAGGTCTCGCCAGTAAAGGCCTGGAGCATTATGATTTTTGCCTGCCTCACTGAGACCCCCCTTGAACGCAGGTAAAAAAGGGCTTCTTCATCCATCTGCCCGATCGTAGCGCCATGGGTGCACTTTACGTCGTCGTTGTATATTTCAAGCTGAGGTTTCGTGTCTATCTGGGCCGTGTCGGAGAGAAGAAGGTTCCTGTTGGTCTGCTTCGCGTCTGTCTTCTCGGCGCCTTCGTGAACCAGTATCCTTCCGTGAAAAACTCCCTTTGAGCGACCATCAAGTACGCCGTTATAGAACTGGCGACTGTCGCAATGAGGACTCGCGTGCTCAACCCGCATGAAGTTATCCATGTGCTGGCGTCCCTCGGATATAAAAAGGCCGTAAATGTCGGAGTTGCATCCTTCTCCGGCCAAAACAGGATGAACATTGTTCCTCACTATGGCCCCTCCACAGAGAACCGAGTGAGAAGCGATGTTGCTGTTTTTCTGCTGATTTACCCTAAGTGTGGAGAAATTAAACGCCTTCTGGCTTTCAAACTCAAGTCTGTAGTGCTCAAGATTCGCGTTTTCTCCGCAGACAACTTCCGTGACCACGTTTGAGAAATAGACGCTCTGGGATGCCGATACGTAATGTTCTATTACCCTGGCGACCGAACTTTGCCCGACTACGATAAGATTTCTCGGATTTATGAATAAAGGACGGCCTTCATCTGTCGATACGTGAAGAACATGTACGGGTTGTTCGAAGACGGTCCCGTCGGGAACGTAAACAAACACTCCGTCTTCAAAATAGGATGTGTTAAGGGAAATAAACGCGTCTTTTTCATAATCTGCGTATCTCGCCAAGTGATCCTTCACAAGATCGCCTTGCTCAGAGATTGCCTCCGACAGGCTTTTTACCAGTATTCCTTTCCCGGCATCTACAGTGTCTGAAAGGGAAGGAGCGAAGCGACCGTTTACAAATACAAGCCTCGGGCAATCAAGCCCGGGAAACCCGTAGGAATCCACGGATTTTTTAGAAACCCCGGAGATTCCATTCTCGGCAATTGAAAAAGAACCTCTCCGAAGTGCCTCAAGATTGGTAAATCTCCATTCTTCGTCAGAAAGCGTCGGGAATCCAAGTTCGGCGAATCCTGAAATCGCCTCACGGCGAAGTGTGGTTACCCACTCGGGGGCATCTTTTTGCTCGCTATCGAGAAACTCAGAGAGCCTCTCGACGTAACTTTCGCGCGTACCGTCAAAAACAATAGCCATAGTATTATGCTCCTTGCAGGCTGCCCGAGGCCTTAAAACCCGGCGTAACCTTTTTCCTCAAGCTCGTAGGCAAGTTCCTTTCCTCCCGATCTTACGATCTTTCCATCAACCATCACGTGGACAAAATCGGGAACTATATAGTTAAGAAGCCGCTGGTAATGGGTTATCACTATAAAGGAACGTCCGGAGTCCCTCATCGAATTCACCCCGGTTGCCACTATCTTGAGCGCGTCTATGTCAAGACCGGAATCCGTCTCGTCAAGCACCGCCAGCGTCGGTTCGAGTATCTGCATCTGGAATATCTCGTTCCTTTTCTTCTCTCCGCCCGAGAACCCGGCGTTCACGGACCTTTTAAGAAGATCCTCGTCAATACCGAGCGCTTTCATTTTCTCTCTGGCAAGTTTGCCGAACTCAACGTGCTTAAGCGGTTTTTCGTCCCGGTACTCCCTTTTTGCGTTAAGAGCCTCGCGAAGAAGATAGGTGTTCGCGACCCCGGGAATCTCTACGGGGTACTGGAAAGCCAGAAATATCCCCTCGCACGCCCTTTCCTCGGGCTCAAGATCGAGAAGATCCTTGCCCTGAAAAGTTACTTCCCCCTCTGTAACTTCGTAAGCCTCCTTACCTGCGAGAACCTGGGCAAGGGTGCTCTTTCCCGAACCGTTCGGGCCCATTATGGAATGGACTTCCCCGGGCGCCACGGTAATGTTCATTCCTTTCAGTATTTCCTTGTCATCTACCTGCACATGCAGGTTTTTCACCTCGAGCATGTTTCGCTCCTCCTAATAAATCTTTTTTTTCAGAATTGCGGCGGAACCCTTATTAACCCACGCTTCCCTCAAGACTTACGCTCAGCAGTTTTTCAGCTTCAACCGCGAACTCAAACGGCAACTCCTTGAAAACTTCCTTGCAGAAACCGTTCACTATGAGCGAAACCGCGTCTTCGGCGGAAAGCCCTCTCTGGCGACAGTAAAACATCTGGTCCTCGCCTATTTTAGAGGTAGAAGCCTCGTGCTCCATGTGGGCCGTGGAGTTTCTGACCTCTATATATGGAAAAGTGTGTGCTCCGCAGCGGTCCCCTATAAGCATCGAGTCGCACTGCGTGTAATTTCTTGCCTTCTCGGCATTTTTACCAATTTCAACAAGTCCCCTGTATATGTTCTGTCCCTCGCCCGCGGAAATGCCCTTGGAAATAATCGTGCTGCTGGTGTTTTTTCCCACGTGAACCATCTTGGTTCCGGTGTCGGCCTGCTGGCGCCTGTTTGTAAGGGCAACGGAGTAAAACTCCCCGACCGAATTATCCCCTTCAAGAACGCAGCTAGGGTACTTCCAGGTAATAGCGGAACCGGTTTCAACCTGCGTCCAGGAAATCCTTGAACTCCTGCCGACGCATCTTCCCCGCTTGGTTACGAAATTGTATATTCCGCCCTTGCCCTGCTTGTCCCCAGGATACCAGTTCTGTATCGTCGAATATTTTATGGTGGCGTCATCGTGGGCTATGAGTTCAACCACCGCGGCATGGAGCTGGTTCTCGTCTCTCTGCGGAGCCGTACAGCCCTCAAGATAGCTTACGTAGCTTCCCTCCTCGGCGATTATAAGAGTTCTTTCGAACTGCCCGGTGTTCTCGGCGTTTATGCGGAAATAGGTAGAAAGCTCCATCGGGCACCTTACTCCCTTGGGGATGTAGACGAAGGAACCGTCCGTAAAGACCGCGGAATTCAAAGCCGCGTAGAAGTTATCCCCGCGCGGCACGACTGAACCCAGATATTTGCGCACAAGATCGGGATATTCTTCCACCGCCTCGGATATGGAACAGAAAATAACCCCTTCCTCCGCAAGCTTTTCCTTGAAAGTGGTAAAGACGGAAACGCTGTCGAAAACCGCGTCGACGGCAACGCCCGCCAGCATCTTCTGCTCCTCAAGCGGAATACCGAGCTTGTCGTAGGTCTCCTTTATCTCCGGATCTATCTCGTCAAGGCTCTTCGGCCTGGGGTTGCTTTTCGGCGCAGCGTAATAACTTATGTCGTTAAAATCTATTTCCGGATACCTTAGAAAAGCCCACCTAGGCTCCTTCATCTTCTTCCAGCGCTCATAAGCTCCGAGGCGCCATTCGAGAAGCCACTCAGGTTCATTCTTCTTGGAGGAGATCATTCTGATTACATCTTCGTTAAGCCCCTTGGGGGCAATCTCCTGCTCTACATCAGTTACGAATCCGTACTTGTATTCCTCCTGCGCGAGTTTTTCAAGGTCAACGCTCATTAAGAAATTATCCTCCTGTTAATGACTTCTGCCGCCCCGAGTTTCGTTCACCATATCCCCGATAGTGGTATCTTCAAGAATCCTTGTCATCGAAACCTTGAGCTTATCCCAGAGAGGGAGCTGCCCACAGTTCTCATAAAGGGCGCAGGGACCGTCTTCGTCCATGCAGTCGACTATCCTTATCTCTCCCTCTATGGCTTCGTATACCTCTCTCAGGCTGAGTTCATGCGGGGACTTGCGGAGCATGTATCCGCCCTCGGGCCCCACTTTCGACCTGAGTATCCCGCGATTAACGAGTCTTCTCATTACTTTAGCTAAGTAATTTTGCGGAATGTGCTGGGTTTCGGATATCTGCTTCATGCTGAACTTAAACCCTGGATTGCCCCCCATATGGATAAGGCATCTGACGGCGTAATCAAGTGTTCTGCTTACCTGCATAACGTTATTCTATACTTTATATATCCATAAAATAGCTATTAAATGGTAATCTTTACCATTATTTAGACAAAGTCAACCGGGGCGGAAAAAAAACTCTTTCCAGATGACTCCAAGTCTCCTCAATCTATTCCCCTGTTGCGGTCAAGGGGCAGAAACAGTCAGCAGAAGGAGGTCGCCCGCTCAAGCTACCGCCGTTAGCGGTGCGTATCCAAATACTTATCCCTGAGGTTTCTATATTCCGCTTCGGATAAACTTCTCGACCTGTCAAGAAATATGGCGACCGCCCAGATAGTCTCGTCTTCGTGCGTGGGTCCGTAAGCAGGCATTCCCGTCATCTTAACCCCGTTCTTGGTAACCCAGAAAATATCCTTAAGAGAATATTCATTGAATCTTTCACCGGGGAATTCTGGAGGGCTGGGGAAAAGGCCCTTGCCGGTTGGTGAAGGCTCGACTCCGGGCGCCCCGTGGCACTGAACGCACATGCGGTCGTATTCTTTAAAGCCTTTCACGTAGATGCCCCTGTCGTTTGTGTCGTAGGGAACAGTGAGATTCGCGGAATTTCTTTTTATGGATCTCTCGGCAATACCGTGAAGAATCATGTTCACAATCTCGGGGTCCGGTTTTGTCGCCGAGACATCGTAACGCCCGAGAACAAAATAAAGTGCGGCGGCTATAATCAAAACCGCTACCAGTAATTTTTTTCTTCTAAACATTTTTTCAATCATCGCTTACGCCTCTATAGGGAAATCCGCCCGAATTCGCCTGCCCCGGTTCGCAGCTACTCGGATGAACAATCGGGCTTTATGAAAGCAGGACCATCCATAAATGAGCAAAACAGGCAGGATTTACCCGGATATTCTGGACAATCAATACCCATTTGGGGATTCGTTTGTCAAGCGGACCAGGAAAAGTATTTGCCCCAAACGATATTTCGGGAAAACAGCTTCCTGAACTGAGATCGGGACGGAAAAGTTCGTCCGTCAGGAAGCTGTGGAACCGTAGATGAAAATAAGCACTATTATTACGACAACTCCGCCTACCATGGCCGCCACGTAATACCTGAGCAGACCTGTCTGCAGCGCGCTCAGGCGTCCTGATAAGTTCCTTACAAAATCGCTCAGTCCGTCAAGCGAGCTGTCTATAAAGGAGCGGTCAAAATCAGAGCAAAGTCCCGAAATGTAGTTAAACGGAGAGACAAAAACCGCCTCGTAGATCTCATCAATGTACCACTTGTTAAAGGATCCGCTTTTAAGCGCGGCAGCTGTTTTGCCCCCCGCCACAGCAGTTTCTTCACGCCTGCGGTAGTAGATCAAAATACCGGCCGCTATTCCCACAAAGGCTGCCAGCACCGAAAACCCTACAAGGGTCCAGTGGCCAAAATAGTGGGAGTAGGCATGTTCCGCGCCATAGTGTACTACCACTGAAGAAGAAAGGAACTTCTTAATAAGATCCGTGTAATGAAAACCCACGACCTCGCCCATAAATTCCGGCACGCCAAGAAGACCTCCAAAAACGGAGAGAATCGCGAGAATCACGAGAGGTACGGTCATTACGGCCGGGGATTCGTGCACGCGGCTTTTCGTCTTGTAGTCCATCCTTGCTGTCCCCTCGAAGGTAAGCACGTAGAGTCTCGTCATGTAGAAAGCGGTAAGTACAGCCGTAAGAAGGCCCGCGGCCCAGAAAAACGTATGGCCGCCGTTATAAAGCGAAGCCAGGATTTCATCCTTGCTGAAAAACCCAGAGAGAAGAGGAAAGCCGGAAATCGCAAGCGTTGCCACTAGAAACGTAACGGCCGTTACGGGAATCATCCCGCGAAGCCCCCCCATCTTCCTTATGTCCTGCTCTCCGGCCATGGCGTGTATAACGCTTCCCGCCCCGAGGAATAGAAGCGCCTTGAAAAAGGCATGGGTAACCAGATGAAATATCGAAAACACATAGGCCCCCGCTCCCGCAGCCATCAGCATGTAGCCCAGCTGACTTACGGTCGAGTATGCAAGCACTTTCTTTATGTCGTTCTGGGTGATCGCTATCGTGGCGGCGAAAAACGCTGTAAACGTAGCCACGATCAAAACGACGTTCAAAGCCACAGGACTCAGGTCAAAAAGCGGCGAGCAACGGCTTAACATGTAAACCCCGGCGGTAACCATTGTTGCGGCATGAATAAGGGCGCTCACCGCGGTCGGACCCGCCATCGCGTCCGGAAGCCACACGTGAAGCGGGAACTGGGCCGATTTCCCGACAGCACCGACAAACAGAAGAAGCGCCATCGCTGTTACAAGCGACTGCGAAAGCCCGGAAACAAAAACCGGGTCGGCAAGCTGGGAGAAAACATCCTGGTAGTTAAGAGATCCGAACACGGTAAAAATGAGGAAGATGCCGAGGATAAACCCGAAATCCCCTATCCTGTTCACCACAAAAGCCTTTCTTCCCGCATAAACCCTAAACGAGTCTTCATACCAGAACCCTATAAGCAGGTAGGACGCAAGGCCCACTCCCTCCCATCCGATAAACATCATGGGGAAGTTGTTTCCCAGAACCAGAACCAGCATGAAGAAAACGAAAATGTTCAGGTAAGTGAAATAGCGCGCGTAGCAGCGGTCGTGGTGCATGTAGCCAATCGAATAGACATGTATAAGAAATCCCACCCACGTCACGACAAGGGCCATTACGGCGGAGAGGGAATCAAAGAGAAACTCGAAGCTGACGTTAAGGGTGCCCGAGAGCATCCAGGTGAAAAGCTCGGTTGTAATCGGCTCGGCTCCCGCAGGGCTCTGCGAGAGAAGATCGAGGAAAAGACGCGTGGACAAAAGAGCGGAGACCAAAACGGCCGCACACGCCACCGTCCCGACGATCCTGTCACTTGTGTGTCTTCCGGTCCCGGTGAGCTTTGCGCAGAGTCCAGTGGCGAAGAAAAGCCCGTTGAAGATCGCCCCCGCAAGCGGCGCAAGAACTATGAGAGCAAGCACTCAGGTAAACCTCCGAAAATAAATTAACCCCTAAGCAGTTTCAGCAGATCGATATCAAGACTCTCTTTCTGCCTGTAAATCGAAACGACAAAAGCAAGGCCGACCGCGACCTCGGCCGCCGCCACCGTTATTGACATCAGAACGAACACATGTCCCGTGGCCCCCTCGTAGAGCCTTGAGAAAACAACGAAGAGCAGGTTGCAGGAATTAAGCATGAGCTCAAGGCACATAAGCACGATCAGTATGTTTTTTCTGGTAATTATCCCGTAAACCCCGATTGCGAAGAGCACGCAGGCCAAGACTACGTAGTGAGTGACCGCAATTTCCATCTTACGACTCCCTCCCCTTGGCTATGACCAGAACGCCCACCATGGCTATCACCACAAGAACCGAGGTGAGTTCAAACGCGAGCAGATAATCGCTGAAAAGGGATCTTCCCACTTCGGCCACGGTGCCGAAGTTCTCGGGGTCCCCAAGCTTCGGAAAAGCAACCGGAGAAGATGAAAAAAGCTTTGAGGCGAGGAATCCGACAACAACGATAAAGAGAAAAAGAAACGTCATCCTCTTCGGTATGTTCATACTGTCAAACCTGAGCTCGCTGTCCCTTATATTGAGGAACATGACGGTAAAAAGAAAAAGGACCATTATCGCCCCTGCGTAAATCAGTATTTGTATCGCCGCGATGAAATGGGCGTGGAGTAGAACGAAAAGCACTGCGGTGGAAAAAAGAGTGAGAACAAGCGAAACAGCGCTTGAAACGGGGTTTTTATGGCTCACGACCATAACGGCCCCGAGTACCGCAAGCGTAGAAAAAATATAAAAAAGGACAGTATGAGACAACGGGTTTTCCGGAAAAAGATTTGGCAATCAATTATAGTTACAATGCGGGCAGAGTCAAACCGGTAGAGGGGTTCTACCTGCTTCTGGAGACTCCCCTCTTCGGACAGTAACCACTCACGGGACAACTGCTGCAAAGAGGAGATAAGGGCCTGCAGATCTGCTGCCCGAGAGCGACCAGTAGGGAGTTATACTCTATCCAGTATTTGCGAGGCAGTTTTTCCTGAAGAGCCATTTCGGTTTCATAAGGATTCTTGGTATCTACGTAACCCCACCTGTTTGAAATCCTGTGCACGTGAATATCAACGCAGATAGCGGGTTTTCCGTACCCAAGAGAAAGAACCAGGTTGGCAGTTTTTCTCCCGACCCCACGGAATTCTAAAAGCTCGTCAATACTATCCGGCACCCGGCCGTCATATTCGTCTATCAGCTTTTCACATATCCCGATGATGTTCTGTGCTTTTACCCTGTAGAAACCGACGGGATATATCAGATCTCTTACTCTTTTTTCCCCCAGCTCCAGCACCGTCTGAGGGGTTGAAGCTTCGCGGAAAAGCCTCGCGGAGGCCTCGGCCGTGGTTTCGTCCTTGGTTCTCAGGCTGAGTACTGTGGAAACAAGGACTCTGAAAGGACTTTTTGAGGAAACGGCCGTAAGCGTAACCACGGGAACGTTCCATCCGGCGGCCTCTTTTCTAAGCACTCCCAGCACCCTTCCTATGTTCTTCCTCTCGAGTTTTTCGGTCATATCAGTCGGGAGCGGGTCTTTACTGGATTCTGGAGTCTTCAGTGCCGCCGGCGCATTTACCTGCTATATCCTCCCATTTCTGGAAAAACACCTTAAGTGCAAGCTCGGCCTCGCCGAAGTTCGACAGTGATATAAGTTCCAGAATTCTCGCAACTTCCGGTACGCTGTTTTCATTTTTCAGCGTGTAGGGATGTATGTAATTGCAGATATCGCCGTAATTAAGCACCAGATAGCTTTGGGAATCGAACTGGACAAGCCATTTTCTAAGGTCTTCCAGGCTTCGGTCAAGATTGCGCAGAAAAAGCTTAAGAGGATTAGCAGAGTCTTCGGACATCGTCTTTTCAATCTTTTCCCGCGAGGAGGTCAGTCTCCTTTTTGACTGCTCAAGAGTTGAGTTGTAATGAATTGAGTTAAAGCCCCAGTGGGTATAAAAATTTTTCCTTCCCTCCTCGGAAAAAAGAAGAAACCACTCAAACGGAACAACGTTTTCAGACGAAAAACAATTAAGGGAATCAGAAGTGGGTGCGACAAAGTAGTTGGCAGCTTCGTCCTTCATGAAAAGACAGTCGGGCAGGTCTTCGTGGGGCAGATCAAGATGGTCTGAGAGCGCCTGGCGAAACGCGCTGTACTCATTGCCGAACCATATTCCGAAAGGAGAAGTAGGGCCACCCCAGTAACGCTCATAAAACTTAAGATACTTGCTCCAGTACTCAGATTTTTCCCTGAAAGAATCCAGAGGCTCATACACTATAAGGGTACTGGAAGGCATCGCTTTATATTAAAAAACATGTTCGCGGAAAAATCAATTCAGCCAAAAAAAAGAGGAGAGATAACCGGTTAAGGTCTCCCTCCTCTTTCTTACTCATCAAGAACCGAGTGTCTCTCGACACCAGTTCTTCGCCATTATCCCTGGCTATACTGCGGCAGCAGGAACCTGTGACGCATCGTGTACTCAAACGGCGTCGAGTATACCACATGACCCATGTCATCGGCTCCTCTCTCTACCGTCCTCGTCCATATCGTCAACGCCGGCGGTATGATCAGGTTGAACGTGAAGCTTATCAACCCTACTACCTCCGTAGCCGGTATCTGACCACCCATGTAGTCAAACGGCGTTCCTGACATATACCACGAACGTACATCCTCTGTAACAGCCGTCCTTACGCTCTCTGGATTCAGCTGGAACCTATGTCCCGTCCCGAATCCCGGCGGAAGATCCGACGGCAGATACGTTACTTCATGGATACTGTTCGCCACATCAGGCCTGGTTGTTATCCTGTAGTTCATTCTTCCCCAGTCGGTCTTGCCGTAGAATGTTGGCCTGGCCGATAGCGGACGGTCAGAATAACGTCCGTTCGCAGTGTGCAGTATATAGCCCCTGCGCTCCATCAAGTGGTTGAAATAGTTGTTGTTGGTACCATGCTCGAACCCGGCGATGTAAGCAGCTTTCTTCGGAAATCCGAATGGCTCCTTACCGGCAAATATCGGTGAGTCGTTCGACAGATACATGTACGGATAGTAACCCGCCTTGTATATGTGACCACTTCCGTCATCCACCGTTGCCGAGAACGTTACGCCCATCTCCATGTATGGACCTAACATCGTGTTCTTGTGTATTACGTACCAAAACTCTATTACATCATCCTGAACCTCTATAGGCTCCGGAACTACCGCTTTCATAGCTCCCAGGTCTGCCCTTATAACATAGGCCATCCACCTGCTCTCTGTGTACGTAAGCGGTATGATGTCGTAGTCGAACACTGGGTCCGCTACGCCCTGACTGATTATGTGGATCCTGTCCCTGTCCAATGGTAATGGCGGAACTTCTCCCTCATCCAGCCAAGGATAACTGTACTCATTTGCATGTAATCCCATTATGGTTTTACCTCCTTAAATCTTTTTTATCTTATGAACCCTGACTGATCGGGAACTGCTGCCTCAATCCATACTTGTATGGCGTGGCATATCCACGATAACTTGCCGGCCTCTCGTATGTCTCCGTCCACAGTACTACCGCTGGCGGTATTACAAGATCGAACACAAACGAAATCAATCCAGTTACTTCCTGAATCTTCAGCTCCGCTCCCATGTTGTCAAACGGAGTGGCCTGCATGAACCAGTTTATAGCGTCTCCGCTTGCTGTCCTGGTATGCTCCGGCTTTATCTTGAACCTGTGTCCCGTTATCATGCTGTCAAACGGAGGCGGCAACGCCGATGGCAGATATGTGAGCTGCCACTCCGAACTTGATACGTCCGGACGCGTTATAACCTTCATGTTGAACTTACCCCAGTCCGTCTTCCCATAGAAGTACGGAGGTGTTACCTGCTTGTCGTCGAACTGTCCTGTTGCGCTGTGCATCAGGTAACCGTTACGACTCATCGCAAACCCAAAGAAGTCAGTGCCCTTCTCTCCACCATGTACCGTACATCTGATGTAGGACATCTTCTTTGGAAATCCAAGCACACGACCAGCGTCCACCGGCGCATCACCCGTAAGATACATATACGGATAGTATCCCGCTCTCCACACGTTCCCGTCAGGGTCTGTGTAGGTTGCCGATACTGTTACGCCAAACTCAAGATATGGACCTAACATCGTGTTCTTGTGATCCACATACCAAAACTCTACCAGGTCCGCATTCTCGCCATCCCATACTTGCAGTGGGGGATTAGGGCACAGACGACTACGAGTTGCCTCGTCAACCCTTACTACGAATGCTGACCACCTGCTGTCCGTGTATGTCAGCGGCAGCACGTCTATGTCCCACAGCGGATCCGACGGATTCGCTATGATCCATGACTTGATATCCCGCTCTATCGGAGGGGGCGGGACCTCTTTCGTCAACTCCCAGTACTTCGTTGGGACGTTTAAATGACTATGGCTCATATTTAAGCCTCCTTACTGTAGATTTGGGCCAAAACTCACCACCCATTCCATACCTCTCCATACACCCACTCTCCCCTGTCGATAAAATGTTGGTAGTTCTGTTGGATGCGAATAGACGCAACCTCACCCGCTTTACATTCAATCAAATCTATACCCCTTTTGTCAAGCACTTTTTTTCATACCTAAAGCAGAGTTTTCGGTTTCTGCAGTAACAACCCGAAAACTCATGAATTTTACAAAATATTTGGGGCTGAAATCGTGAAGCGAAAGGGTTAAAACACCCAAGGAGGCAGGTCTTTTAGGCCTCTCATCATCCTGATTCGAAGCTCATTTTCATCTGGAATGTCTTTCCTGTCGAATTCTACGTTCTTAAGACAGGCGAGCATCGCCCGCATAATGCTGTTTTTTGTTATTCTTTCCTTTCTGTTTTCCCTGGAACGGCTTTTCATTATCTCTCTTTCGAGTTTCTGGAGAAATTCGAAGTCTTCACTGCTTATCCTTAACGTGAGTACGTCAAAGGTTTTGTATTTCGGCAGCGTTTCGGGCTTCAAGTCCTGTGCAGTACTCGCAATACCGCTCTTGACGCTTTTTTCCTCAGGCTGTCTTATCCAGATATTGGGGTTTACTCCCTCACTGGTCCTTTCATCCGCCATAGCACTCCTCCTTCTTCGTCAAAGATGATCTCTTGCAAGGTAATTATACCATAAAACCCTAAGTTATGAACTTCATTATTTTAATTTTACTGAAATCCAACAAGAAAAAATCGGCTCCCAGGTTCTACCGATCTTCGCTTGTCAGAAGGCCTGCAAAGCTGGATTAGGACAACGACGAATTGCCCGGGAAAGCCTGTCAATAGGAGCTAATCGCATCATAATAAGATAAGATAACCTGTCAGTTTTTAAGGTACAAGGACGATTCTGGAAAAATAAACCGCCTCTGATGGCCCTAAAACAGCGAAAAATCGGGCCAACTTATGATGATGAGAAGTTATTTACTTCATAAGTTCATGTAAGGTCCCGGAGCTTCTCTCGATCAAAATTATGCTTGACATTGAGTGTCGATCTGTGATAGAAACTGTATTATGCCCCGATTTGTAGAGGGCTAGGAACGGTTATGATCTCATACAGGAGGTATGGTTAGTATGGTTCCAATAGAAGCTTTGTTAGGTTACGTGTTACTGCTCGTAGGGTTTGTGTTCTTCGCGAACGGAATGACCCTTTTGGGTAAAACCGGAGCGAAAGAAGTGGGCGTGCTCAATCTGGGAGTCGGTGTGCTTATAGCAATTGCCGCCTGGAAACTGCACACCCTGGGTCTTACGGCGGCTACCGCACTTGTATCGGTATTTGCATTGATATACCTGATAGTCTACGCGGTATTCGTACACGGACATGACGCGAAAGGGCTAGGAGTATACTGTCTTTTCGCAACGGTGGTGTTTATATGGTACGGGGCTCATTTCCAGGCACTTGGGCTTGCGTATTTTGCGTACTTCTGCTGGGCATGGGCTTTGCTGGTGCTTCTCTGCTTCTTTGCGTTCTCGCAGGGCAAGGATCTTGGCAAGCCGATAGCCTATCTGTTCATAATAGAGTCGATAGTGACCCTGTTGATACCGGGAATGCTTCTGCTTACAGAAAAGTGGAATCCTCTCGGTGGAGTACCAGGCTAAGGTTCATAATTTTTTAGCTGATTTATTTACCAATAACGGGTAGAGGAAATCTTAAGAATTCTCTCTGCCCGTTATTTTTTGTCTTTTCCTTCCTTCCTACGCCAGTCCCTTAAACAAAGCGGTTTGATATAATTCACTTTATAATTAATAATACAGTTTCCGGGACGGTGATCTGAATTGTCTGAAAAAATCCCTAGGTTTCTCAAAAACGGGTACTTGGCACTTGCCTTGGGAACCATCATCGCCCTATCTTTTTTTCTTGTCGCCGAACCAGTCAGTCTTGACCGCAAATACAACAGTCAAAGCATAAAAATTGCCGAAGACACCCTTAAGCACGTAAACAAGTTTTATCTGGACAAAAACAAGATCGACTATGCGAAAATGCTTGAAAAAGGGGTTTCCAGCCTTGAAACCTTTCTTGACGACGTGCTGGTGGAATTTCCACAAGACCGGGGCAATGTCTTCGCCGTTCACGTAAAGGAAAAGGCAAAGAAATTCAAGGGAAAAGAGTCGCCATCTCCAAACGACGTCACAAGCACTCTGGGCCAGGTCGTGTCTTTTGTCCTTTCTAACACAGGAACCGAAGACCGCACCGTAAAAAACATAGAATATTCCATATCGGACAGCATGCTGAAGGTCCTTGATCCCCACTCCGCGATGATTCCGCCGGATATCTACAAGGAGTTTCTCATAGACACCGAAGGAAGTTTCGGAGGACTGGGAATAGTGGTCGGCATAAGAGACGGCCAGTTGACCGTCATATCTCCGATAGAAGGCACGCCGGCTTACAAGTCAGGGATAAAAACCAAAGATCGGATCGTGCAGATAGAAAACGAATCGACCATAAACATGCCTCTTCTCGAAGCCGTAGGGAAACTAAGAGGTAAGAAGGGAACCAGAGTAAACCTTCTTATCTCGAGAAAAAATTTTTCCAAGCCCCACGAATTTTCGATAGTAAGAGACACGATAAAGATAGAAAGCGTCGAAGGGTTTGACCTTGAAAACGATATTCTTTACCTGAGAATAAGAAATTTCCAGAAAAACACGTCCTCGGATCTAAAAAAAGAGATAAGCAGCCGCTCTTACCCAATTAACGGAATAATCCTCGATCTCAGAGGAAACCCCGGAGGGCTTCTCTCGGAGGCAGAGAAAGTAGCCGACCTCTTTCTCTCCTCGGGAACGATAATGACAACTAAAGCAAGAGACTATGCTAAAACCTACAGAGCGACGACAAAGCAGCCTGAGTACAAGGGGAAAGTGATAGTGCTTGTGGACCAAGGAAGCGCAAGTGCGTCAGAAATAGTGGCCGGAGCGCTCAAAAACAACAAAAGAGCACTTGTGATAGGAAAAAGATCCTTCGGCAAGGGATCGGTCCAGAAGGTTTTCGAGTTCGAAGACGGCGCCGCTCTGAAACTCACAATAGCAAAGTATCTTACCCCGGGCAACATCTCCATCCAGGACAGCGGCATAACCCCCGACATTCTTCTTCAGGGATCAGTGATAACCGAAGATAAAGTCGTCTATAACCCTCTGCCCGAAAAAAGAGAGAACGGGGAAGAAGAGGCGCATATGCCAATCCCCGAATTCACGATCAAGTACATCGACGAGAGCCTGGCGCCCCAAGAAGAAGACGAGGATGAAATCCAGCCGGACGAATCACTTACGAAAGCACAGAAACTTGAGAGACTGAAGAATGATTTTTACGTAAAACTTTCAAGAAGGATGCTCCCGGCAGAAACCAGGGACCAGATGTATGCGACAGCTACCGACTTTTCCAACGCCCAGCTTGAAGAAATCAGAAGACGGATTGAAAGTACAGGAGTCGACTGGTCTGCCGGTGAAACAAAAAAGCCTTCCGTATCGGTCCAAACGGTTCCCTCGAAAACAGTTTTCCGGGCCGGGGAAGAAAGGTTTCTTAAGATAAAGGTAACAAATTCCGGTCCTGACCCGATATACAGACTCAGCGCTGTTACCGACTGTGAGAACCGCATTTACAGTGATGGGGAGCTTCTGTTCGGGAAACTGCTCCCCGGGCAGAGCAAAATCTCAAGAGTCAAGTTTTCCGTTCCCAAATGGGTCACCACCAGAGAGGACAGTATCAAGCTCATTTTCACGAGTTCAGGGAACAAAACCTTTACGGAAGAAAACCTGCTCGTAAAAACCGTGGCGGACAAGCGTCCCGTCTATTCCCATAACCACGAAGTAGTGGACGACGGGAGATTCGGAAGCAAAGGCAACGGAAACGGCCACGCAGAACTTGAGGAAACCGTAGTACTCAACATAAAATTGAAAAACACCGGAGACGGAACATCTGAAAAGACGGTAGCGACTCTTAAGAATCTTTCGGGGAACGACGTGTTTCTTGAGAAAGGGAGGGTTGAGCTTGAAAACTTCCGTCCAGGGGAAACCAGGCTTGCTCCTTTTCGTTTCAGGCAGAGCGGGAAAGGTGGTGAAACGGAATTTGAGCTTCTCGTAATGGATGAGGATTTCCGGGAAATAAGAACACAGAAAATAATCCTGCCTGTCTCCGAGCAGGAAAGACCGTTTTTCCCCACTTCCGCAAAGAAAACTGCCCTGTTCAAGGACTCAAGTTCCATACTTGGGGGAACTTTCCCTGCTGCCCCAGAAGTGGCTGTGGCACAGAAAAATTCCATGGTAAAAGTTCTCGGCACTTCAGGGCAATGGATAAGGGTTGAAGGAAAAAATTCTCTAGCAGGCTGGGTTGAACAAAGAGCCATCAGGGTTGCTCGGGCAAGCTATGACAGTCCGTCCGGTGAAGCGTCGGATGAGAACGGAACCGACGGCGCCTGGCAGGAAATTTCAGTTCTTGAAGAAACCTTTGAAGAACCTCCTTTCATCATGATTTCGGATTTCCCCATGTCCACGGAAGCTTCCAAGATAACAGTGGAAGGATCGGTCAGGGACACTGACCGCATAGAGAGCGTCTCGGTTTGGAAAAAAGACGACAAGGTAAAGCTTTTTACACCGGGGAAAAACAATGTTCCCCTGCTTTTTCCCTTAACTCTCGAGGAAGGAATGAATCTTTTCACCATAGTGGCCAAGGACGAAAAGGGTATGATATCCAAAAAGACCCTGGCCATAAGAAAAGATCTTTCCTGAACTTAGGATATTTACCGCGCACGCACCGAAGACTGCGGATGAAGTCCAGGGGTTTTAGTAATGCTTAAGTTTCTCTCTTTTCGAATACTTACCGGAGCAGTCGTCATCCTCGTGGTTGCGAGCATAACCTTCTTTCTGCTCAGGGTACTTCCCGGGGGTCCTTTCGACGCCGAGAAAAGTATTCCCCCGCACATACTCGAGAACATTGAAAAGAAATATCACATGGATAAGCCGCTACACAAACAATACTTCATCTACATGGGGAACCTTGCCCGCGGCGACTTCGGACCTTCCTACAAATACGACGACAGACCGGTTACCGACATAATAAAGGAAACCCTGCCGGTCTCAATGGGACTCGGATTGGTGTCCCTGGTGCTGGCGTTTTTCATGGGAACAGTGGTCGGAATGATTTCCTCGCTGTTTCCAAGAAGCCTCCACGACATTGTCTCCGTGCTAATCTCCACGTCACTGGTATCGGTCCCGAGCTTCGTCGTTGGGGCGGCACTCATATATTTTTTCTCCGTTAGATGGGGGATTCTGCCGGCCGCCCTCTGGGGAGAGCCAAAGCACATCGTCCTTCCGGCAGTGACCCTGAGCCTGGCTCCGTTCGCCTATATCTCAAGGCTTGTACGCTCCAACATGCTTGACGTGTCGGGCCAGTTTTTCGTAAGAACCGCTAGGGCAAAGGGACTTGGAAGAACGAAGATATTCACAAAGCATATACTGAGAAACGCGCTTATACCGGTCGTAACGGTGCTAGGTCCTCTGACCGCCTACCTGGTGACAGGATCCTTTGTCGTCGAGCATATATTCGCGATACCGGGAATGGGAAGGTTTTTCGTTTTTGCCGTGGCAAACAGGGACTACTCCGTTGTACTCGGAATAACGATTGTCTACGCACTTCTGCTCGTAATAGCAAACCTTATTGTCGACCTTCTCTATGCCATACTTGATCCGAGAATAGAGCTCAGAAAGCAGGAACCGATCGCCTGATAGCGGGCACAGACAGACGGAAATGAAAAATGTAAAGATAATTATCGAGTATGACGGCACGGACTACCACGGCTGGCAATGTCAAGCGAACCTTCCCACTGTACAGAAGACTATAGAGGACGCAATCCGGAAGATCACCAGAGAAAATGTAAAAATAACGGGTTCGGGAAGAACGGACGCGGGAGTGCACGCCATTGGCCAAGTGGCGAATTTCTTCATCGAAACGCAGATGGATCCCGAGACCCTACAAAAAGCGCTTAATTCCACACTCCCCCGGGACATATCAATCATCAAGACCCAAGAGGTCCCAGAGGACTTTCACGCGCAGTTCAGCTCTCAAAGCAAGGTATACGAATACAGGATTTTCAACAGGCCACATCCCCCCGCACTTCAGAGAAACAGAGTGTGGCACATCCAAGAGAAGCTTGATACAAAAAAAATGAGAGAAGCCGCCGCGTATCTTGAGGGAACGCATGATTTCTCCGTTTTCGCCACGGCCGACATAACGGTGAAAACCACCGTACGCACAGTAAAACGGGTTCACGTCAAGAAAACCCGCGAAGGAATAATCCTGGTTGAAATAGAAGCGGACGGGTTTCTGAAAAGAATGGTGAGAATGATAACCGGCACCCTTGTGGAAACGGGAAGGGGAAAACTCACCCCGGAGGGGTTCGCTCAAATACTCGCAGTAGGGCAAAAGACAAAAAATGTTTTCACCGCTCCCCCTAGTGGACTATTTCTCAAAAAAGTCATCTACTGAATCCTGAAACCCAAAAAAGACCGATACTCTTATATGAAATTCCCGTATATAATTAGAGGCATTTAAACGAAGTCGCCATGAAATTCCTCAGGTTCAATAACATCGAAGAAAAACCGGTATTCGGAAAATACCTAGACGGATCGGTTTTTGAGATAGAAGGAAACATCTTCGGGGAATATTCCGTAACGGACACGAAATACGATTACGCGGATATAACACCGCTTGCTCCCTGCACCCCGACCAAAATCATAGCCGTCGGGCTAAACTACGAGGATCACGCAAAGGAGATGGACAGAATTCCTCCCGAAGACCCCATGCTGTTTATGAAACCCTCAACGGCGGTCATCGCACACCAAGAAGAGATAAAGTACCCGGCGCACATGTCGAGCAGGGTAGATTACGAAGGAGAGCTCGGGGTCGTGATAGGGAAAAGAGCCCACATGGTGGAGAGGGAGCAGGCTCTTGAATATGTCTTTGGATATACCTGCATAAACGACGTGACCGCAAGGGATCTTCAGGCAAAGGATATACAGTTCACAAGAGGCAAGGGGTTTGATACGTTCGCCCCGTTCGGACCTTTCATAGAGACGGAAGTCGATCCCGCCGACCTTCGCATAAAAACCTTTCTAAACGGTGAACTGAAACAGAACTCAAGCACGAAAAACCTGATATTCAGCGTCTCCGAACTCGTAAGCTTCATATCTAAGGTGATGACGCTTCTTCCTGGAGACATAATAGCAACCGGAACCCCCTCCGGAATAAGCCCCATGAGCCCGGGCGACGTAGTGGAGGTGGAAATCGAGGGGATTGGAAGGCTCGTAAACCGCGTCGCCCGGTAGCCGATCCGGATTGCCTTGTGTCTAGTGGGGACACGCGGAGCTTCTGAGTTAGCGATGATTCAGGTAGTTTAATGCCCTGAAAAAATCACAAATACAGAGGGAAACGGAAATTGCCTAAGATACTAGTGGTCCCGGGAGACGGGATAGGAGTTGAAGTAACCGAAATCAGCGTGTCAATACTCAAGGCCGTCGGCGAGAGAAACGGCATTGAATTCGCGCTTGAAAGCGATCTTCTCGGCGGATGCGCCATAGACGCCCACGGTGTCCCAGTAACCGAGGAGACAATAGAAAAAGCCAAGCAGAGTGACGCGGTGCTTCTTGGAGCCGTGGGAGGCCCGGAATGGGAAAACCTTGAGCACCACCTAAAACCCGAGAGAGGGCTCCTTGAGCTAAGAAAGCAGCTTGACACCTTCGCGAACCTGAGACCCGCAATCGTCTACGCAGCCCTTGCCGACGCGTCCACGCTTAAAAGGGAAGTCGTTGAAGGGGTCGACATAATGGTCGTGAGGGAACTTACAAGCGGAATATACTTCGGACAGCCGAGAGGAGCAGAACAGCTCGGCGAAAAAGAGAGCAAGGCGTTTAACACTCTTAGCTACACAACTTCCGAGATAGAACGGGTGGCGAAAATGGCTTTTGAGATTGCCAGGAAAAGAAGAAACAAAGTCACTTCCATAGACAAATCCAATGTTCTCGAATCAATGGTACTCTGGAGAGATACGGTAACGGAACTCCACGATCGCCATTTCTCCGATGTTACGCTTGAGCATCTGTATGTGGACAACGCGGCGATGCAGCTTATAAGAAGGCCCGCCGATTTCGACGTAATGCTGGCGGGGAACATGTTCGGCGATATAATAAGCGACGAGGCAGCTCAGCTCACCGGCTCCCTGGGCATGCTGCCCTCGGCAAGTGTCGGTAACGAAGGGGCTATATACGAACCGGTTCACGGAAGCGCCCCCGACATCGCCGGCCAGGGCATAGCAAATCCCATAGCCTCGATTCTCTCGATGGCCATGATGCTGCGTTACTCCTTTGACATGGACGGGGCCGCCACGCAGGTTGAAGAAGCCGTAAGAAAGGTCCTTGACAATGACTACCGCACATCCGACATATACGAGGAAGGGAAAACAAGGGTAGGAACAGAGGAAATGGGATCTCTCATACTCGGCGAACTGTGAGAAAAAATGATTCAGGTCCCAGGAAGTGAACGGTAATAACTCCACGCTTGAACTTTCATCCCACCTTGAAAACCCCTTGGTGGAGAAGTTTCTTGGGTACCCGCCCGGAAAACCGGCTGATCTTACGGGTCTTTACGGAAACTCGACCTATTTTCTTCTGGCGCTTATCTCCGAGGCCCCCGGCAAAAGGGTGCTTCATGTCTGCGAGCAAAGAGAGCAGTGCATCCATGCGGCGCGAAGCATCTCTTCTTTAAAAGGAACGGAAATCCCCGTTCTTCTCTCAAGAGGAATGGAGAAAACCCGCTCCCTTTTCGAGAAAACGGAAATCACAGAACCCGAAAGGCTTCACTCTATTTTCAGATGGAAGCAAACCGGGGTGCTCTGCGCGGACGCGGCAGCACTTGCCGAGGTGCTGGCTCCGCCCCGCACCCTCGAGGCCGAGAGCTTCACCATAGAGGAGGGAGCACGGATCGATCGGGAGGAACTTGTGCAGAGGCTCCTTGAAATCGGTTACAGCGAGGTGGATTTCACGGAAAAAAGAGGCGACATCAGCGTCCGGGGCTCTATAGTGGACCTCTTCTCCCCCGGATCACGGAATCCCCTGAGGGTGGAGCTTTTCGCAGACCAGGTAAATTCGCTCCGGGAGTTTTCTCCCTCAACTCAGAAATCCGTCGGAAAAACACAGAAAGCCGTGATCAATCCGGCCTCATTCGCCGTTTACCGCCAAATAAGCAAGGACGATCTGGTCAGACAGGTTCTCGCCGGAGCCGACAAGAAGGGACTTACCTCAAGCGAGGTGGAACCTCTTTTGGAAGCGTTTGAGAGCGGTTCGCATTTCAGGGGAATTGAATGGTTCACACCGTTTTTCTGGGACTCGCGCCAATGCGTGCTCGATTATCCGCAAGAGAATCTAATAGTAAGCCTCCCAATCGGGTTTGACGAGGAAGCACTGCTATTGAGACTAGAGGAAAAATTCGAGGCAAGAAGAAAATCTCTGGGAAAACTTGAAAAGTCGCTTCCCCAGTTTGAGAGGCTATACCTTGGAAGAAAAGAACTTGCGGAAAAACTCCGGGAATCAAGGCTCGCATACCCGGGGACGATGGGCATAGGAACCAAAGGAAAAAACAGCCTTAAGTTCAGCACAGAAGAGATATCGTTTTCGAAACCTTCGCTCAAGGTCTTTACTGACAAGGCGGAAGAACTCATCGAAGACGGTTACGAGGTGTTCGTATTTTTCACTTCACAGGAAGAAAGAGAAAAATTCCTCAAGCTTACAGGGAACCATCCAGACAAGGGAATGGTGCATGTAGTCGGAGAGCTTTTCGAAAGCACAGTTCTTCACGATTTCAAAATCGCCCTTCTTACGGAGAAAACCCTTGTCGAGAAAACCAAAAGCCGAGGCGCGGCCTTCGGGGGAAGTGATATGCCCTCCGCTTTTCTCACTTCGTTCAGCCAGCTAAAACCCGGGGACTACATAGTTCACAAGGAATTCGGAATAGGTGTCTTCAGGGGGCTAAGAAGGCTTTCCTTTGAGAACAGCCAGGGCGATTTTCTCGAGTGTGAATACAAAGACGGGGACAAGATATTCGTCCCGGTGGAGAAATTGGCACTGGTTCAGAAGTACATGGGAGCTGGAAGGGAACCGAAGATTGAAAAGCTGGGAAGCGCAAACTGGAAAAAAACCGTCGGCAGGGTTAAAAGGGCCGTGGAGGAAGTCGCGACCGAGCTCGTGGAACTCTGCGCGGAAAGAAAGATCGGAAAAGGCTTTCGGTTCTCCCCGAGGGATCAGATGTTCAATGAATTCGAAATGGGATTTCCTTGGAGCGAGACCCCGGATCAGTCGGCAGCCATAGAGGACGTAATGTCAGACATGGAATCCGAAAAGGCCATGGACAGGCTTATCTGCGGAGACGTCGGGTTTGGAAAAACCGAAGTGGCCCTGCGGGCCGCTTTCAAGGCATGCCTTGATGGAAAACAGGTCATGGTGATCGCACCCACCACCCTTCTCGCAAGCCAGCACTACCGAACCGCACTTTCAAGGTTCAAAAGCTATCCCGTGAGCATCGGAATGCTTTCACGATTCACAACAGGCAAGAGAGAAAAAGAGATTCTAAATAGGCTCGAAGACGGTTCCCTGGACGTCATAATCGGAACGCACAAGCTTCTCGGGAAAAGAATAAAGCTGAAAAACCTTGGACTCGCCGTGATAGACGAGGAACAGAAATTCGGAGTGAATCACAAAAAATCCATAAGGTCGATGAAAAACGCCGTCGACGTACTGACGCTCTCGGCGACTCCCATCCCCAGAACCCTGCAGCTTTCCCTCGCCGACGTAAGAGACATAAGCGTGATAAATACCCCTCCCGAGGGACGGCAGCCCGTAGAGGTGTACATTCAGCAGTTCAACACCGCAACGATAAAGGAGGCCGCAGAAAAAGAGATCGCAAGAGACGGCACGGTTTTTTTCATACACAACAGGATAGAGGACATATTGGAGAAAGCGGACCTTCTCCAAAAACTCATGCCGAAACTGTCAATAGGGGTAACGCACGGCCGAATGAACGAAACACAGCTCTCAAGAACCATAGAACAGTTCACCGACGGAAAAATAGACCTGCTCGTAACCACCGCGATAGTGGAATCCGGACTCGATATACCAAAAGCCAACACGATAATAGTGAACAATGCCCATGCTATGGGCCTGGCGGATCTCTATCAGCTTAAGGGCCGTGTCGGAAGATCGGACAGAAAAGCATATGCATATTTTCTCGTACCATCCATAAACTCCCTCACTGAAGATGCCAGAAAAAGGCTCGAGGTGCTCTCTCGACTCACCGACCTTGGAAGCGGATTCAAGCTCGCCACGGCCGATCTGCAGATAAGGGGAGCCGGCACCCTTTTCGGAGAAAAGCAGTCAGGACACATAGCGGATATAGGACTTGAGTTCTATCTCGAGCTGCTGAGAGATACGATTGAAGGCAAAAGAAGGGGCGAAGACCACGTCCGTGAAATCAGACCGGAAATAAAAACGCGGGACGACGCGTTCATCCCTGAGCATTATATTCAAAGCGGTTCAGAGAGACTTTTTTACTACAAAAAAATATCATCGGCAGGAAAACGCGGGGAAGCAAGAGAAATCGCAGGGGAGATCGAAGACAGGTTCGGCGCAATGCCCAATCCGCTGAAACGCCTCGTTCTCATCGCGGAACTGAGAATCGCGCTCGGGGAGAGGCTGATAAAAAAAGCTGAAATAGGGGAGAACGCGGCGACTTTGAGTCTTGCGGACGGTAAAACCCGCGGGCGAGAGAGGAAACTCAGCATTCCCCTTCCCTCCGAGGACAGGTACGAGACGCTGATAAGCGCGGTGGAAAAGGTGGAAAAACCGGCCCAAGCCCATGTATAGTATAGTTTCGGGGTTGATTCGGTAGAGAAAAAACGGTTTGCAAGGAGACTTCGTATGAAAAAACCATGGTGGTTCGCAGTTGTAGCGCTTTTTGCGGTTTTTACGGCCATGCCGGCCCAGGCAGCGGTCGTGGAAAAAGTGGTGGCAGTGGTGAACGACAGGATAATAACGCTCAGCGAATTTAATCAGGAGCTAGAGGAAGTAGTCGTAAATCCTGAGGCGGAAGTAAACGTTCGCGAAGTCCTCGACGCCATGATAGATCGTATCCTGCTCGATCAGCAAGCGGCCGCGAGGAAAATATCAATAAGCGACGAAGAGGTGAAAGCGATAGTAAAGAGCCAGCAAGAAGCACTCAACCTCGATGAAGGGGCCATAGCCGAGGAGCTTAAAAAACAGAATATGACGGAGGAACTTTTCTACCGCCAGTGGAAATACCAGATACTCTCAAGAAGGCTTCTTGACTTAGTCACGCAGGGAAGCATAGCGGTAACGGACGAAGAGATAGAGGAATACCACAGAGAACATTACGAAGAAGGAGGCGGCACTTACGGAAGGCAGACTAAAATCGCTCACATACTGATCAACAAGGAAGCGGAGGGTGCCCTCTCCAAAGCGGAAGAAGTGCTGGAACTTGCAAAATCTGGCGAGCCCTTTGGGGAATTGGCCAGAAAGTACTCGATGGATGAATCATCGGCGCAAAGCGGCGGACTGCTGGGGTATTTCGTCAAGGGAGACCTGGTTCCCGAGATTGAAAACGCCGTGGAGAAGACCGAAGTGAACGGCATTGCGGGACCGGTAGAGAGCTCCCGCGGCTACCACATAGTAAAGGTTTTGGAAAGAACCGAGGAAGGAGAATCCTCGGTCTCTCGGTACAGAGACCGAATAAAGAATCAGCTCTACATGGAGAAGGTTGAGCGGTTCATAACCTCTTGGCTTGAGGACATTAAGAAAAACTCCTACATAGAGATAAAGATCTGAAGTTCCCCGTACTACTCCTCCGCCGCGTAAGCTTCGGGGGGGAGGCATGTGCACACCAGATTCCTGTCCCCGTAGGCGTTGTCTATTCTTGATACCGGCGGCCAGAACTTGTTGGCCCTCAGATACGGAAGCGGAAAGAACGCCTGCTGGCGGGAATAGGGATGTTCCCAGTCGGAAGACACAAGATCCAGCACCGTGTGGGGAGAATTTGCGAGTACGTTATCAGAAGGATCCGCCCCGCCGTCGATGATATCCTGGATTTCCCCGCGTATTTTTATCATTGCGTCGCAGAATCTGTCCATTTCCTCCATGGATTCGCTCTCCGTAGGCTCCACCATCAGGGTTCCCGTAACCGGCCATGACATAGTCGGCGCATGGAACCCGTAATCCATGAGCCTTTTGGCCACGTCTTCCACGGTTATTCCCGCGCTTTTCCCAAGCTCACGCAGGTCAAGTATGAATTCATGAGCGACCCTTCCGTTTTCTCCCTCGTAGAGAGTATCGTAGTGCTGCCCGAGCCGGGTCTTAAGGTAATTGGCGTTCAGTATTGCGTACCGCGATGCCTCGCTCATTCCGTCCCTTCCGAGAAGCCTTATGTATCCGTAGGATATAAGCAATATGCTCGCGCTTCCCCAAGGAGCCGCGGATATCGCTCCGCATGGCTTTTCGCCCCCTACCCCCTCCACAACAGCGTGTCCGGGAAGATGCGGGGCAAGGTGGGGAGCAACGCATATGGGACCCATTCCCGGACCCCCGCCTCCATGAGGAATGCTGAAAGTCTTGTGCAGGTTTATATGGCATACGTCAACACCAATTACGGAGGGAAAACAAAGGCCTACCTGCGCGTTAAGATTCGCCCCGTCCATATACACCTGTGCGCCACTTGAGTGAATTATGTCGCATATCTCACTTATTCCGGACTCGAACACCCCGTGAGTCGAAGGATATGTAATCATCAGGCAAGCCACTTTCCCCTCGTTTTTCCGGCAGCACTTTTGAAGGTCGTCTATATCCACATCCCCGTTTTTCCGGCATTTTACCACCACGACGTCCATACCCGCCATGCGGGCGCTTGCGGGATTGGTTCCGTGCGCGGAAGAGGGAATCAGCACCACGCGCCTTTCGGTTTCTCCTCTCTCCTCAAAGTACTTACGTATGACCATAAGGCCCGCGTACTCTCCCTGAGCTCCCGAGTTGGGCTGAAGCGAGCAGGCGTGAAGCCCGGTTATTTCGCAGAGATACTTTTCAAGTTCATCGATCACCTGTGCGTATCCCGCCGCCTGATCCCGGGGCGCGAAAGGATGGATTCTCGAGAATTCCTCCCAGCTTATCGGTACCATCTCGGTCGTACCGTTTAACTTCATGGTGCAGGAACCGAGAGGAATCATGGAATGGGCCAGGGAAAGATCCCTGCCCTCCAGGGTTTTTATATACCTGAGCATCAGGGTTTCCGAATGGTAGCGGTTGAAAACATCCTGGGCAAGAAAATCACCCTCCCTAAGAAGGTTCTCGGGCACGGACGTAATGGAGCGAGCGCGGTCCGCAGTGACAGAAGTCTCCTCGCCAAGTTCAAGGGAATCCGAGAAAAGCGACAGTATCTCAGCTACATCTTTCTCGGTGACCGTTTCGTCAAGTGATATGCAGACTTTGCGGTCCGGAAGATATCTGAAGTTGATTTTTCTTTTGAGAGCCTCCGCGCGAAGCGTTTCAAAAGATTCCTCCCCGCAGGGGAAAAGATCCACGAGAAGGGTGTCGAAAAACGCCCCGTTTAGCTGGGCAACCCCCATTTCCCTGAAGCCCAGATCGAGCATCTTCGCAAGCGTGTTTATCCTCCGGGAAATACGCCTCAGCCCGGCCGGACCGTGGTAAACCGCATACATCGAGGACATTATGGCGAGCAGGGACTGCGCAGTGCATATATTGGAAGTGGCCCTCTCTCTTCTTATGTGCTGTTCTCTGGTCTGAAGCGCCATCCTGTAGGCGGGGTTCTTGTCCCTGTCTAAAGACACCCCGATTATTCTCCCCGGAACCTGCCTTCTGAACTCGTCCCTCGTGGCGAAATACCCGGCGTGGGGACCGCCGTAGCCGACCGGAACCCCGAATCTCTGCGAAGTCCCCACGACGGCGTCGGCTCCGAAGCGCCCGGGAGGGGTAAGCAGAACGAGGCTCATCAGATCGGCCGCGACCGCGACCATGATGCCGTGAGCGTGAGCGCTTTTTATGAATTCCGAGTAATCTCTAACTTCTCCGAATGCGTCCGGATACTGCAGCAGCGCACCGAAAAAACTTCCGTCGAGCGAAACGCTTTCCTCCTCTCCCTCCACAATCCTTATTCCCAAGGGCTCGGCCCGGGTCTTCAGAAGATCGATGGTCTGGGGAAAGCATCTTCGGGAAACGAAAAACCTATCGGCGTCCGCCTTCTCCCGCTTCGCGCCGCTTAGCCTGTGAAACATGGACATTGCCTCGGCGGCCGCCGTTGCCTCATCAAGCAGCGAGGCGTTTGAAAGTTCCATCTCCGTAAGTTCCGAAATCACCGTCTGGAAGTTAAGGAGGGCTTCAAGTCGTCCCTGCGATATTTCCGCCTGGTAAGGAGTGTACTGGGTGTACCAGCTTGGATTCTCGAGAATGTTCCTTGATATGACTGCCGGGACCTCGCAGTCGTAGTAACCCAGACCTATGTAGGACCTGAATATGGTGTTATCGCGCGAGATACCCCTTATATGGTCAAGATAGGCGCTCTCGGTCATGGCAGCGGGAACGGCCATTTCGATCTCTGAAAGCAGGTCAACCGGTATGGTTTCCCGCACCAGTTCCTCAAGACTCCCCGCCCCGGTGCACGAAAGCATCTCGTGCGTCTCCTCGGGCGTGGGACCTATATGCCTCGCCGAGAAAAAATCCTCTTGTTCATAAATGCCGTTTTCGTTTCGCAATCACAACTCTCCCCGAAGAACCAAGTGAAACATCCTGCCCAATCCATGCCACCGGGACATATCAGGCATCTTCCTCGTCTTCTATCAGTTCTTCGTAACCGGAAGGATCAAGAAGACTCTCGACTTCGCTTTCGTCAAGTTCGTCGGTATGAATCTTTACGATCCATCCGTCGCCGTAAGGGTCGGCGTTTACAAGTTCCGGGGAATCCACGAGAAGATCATTCACCTCGGCAATTTCCCCCGAGACCGGAGCGAAAAGCTCAGAAACCGCCTTTGTCGACTCCGCCGCACCGAAGGAATCTCCCTGAACGAGTTCTTCTCCTTCAGCCGGCAGTTCAACAAAAACTATCTCCCCCAAGGCTTCCTGCGCGTAATCCGTTATTCCGATCACGGCCCTGTCCTCTTCAAATCTCACCCACTCATGCTCCTCAGTATATTTCAAGTCTTTCGGTACACTCATAACCTAAATGCTCCTTTATGTTCTTTGATTAAGACATACCGTCTTTATGAAGCGGAAATTCAGAAGAAACCGCCTTTCTCACATCTCCCCGGATCTCAATCCCTATCTCATCTCCGCACTTAACTTCACCCGAGGCAACCGAAGCAATGCCCACGCCAATACCAAGAACCGGTGACATGGTGCCGCTTGTAACCTCTCCTATCTTTTTTCCGTTCTTCACTACCCCATAGCCGTGTCTGGGAATCCCCCTCTCAAGCATCTTAAAACCGATGCTTTCCCTAGCCGCCCCGTTCTCCACCTGCTCCAAGAGCACGTCTCTGCCTATAAAATCGCCTTTGTCCATCTTCACGTATCTATTAAGGCCAGCCTCGACCGGGGTCGTTTTCTCATTCAGTTCGTTTCCGTAAAGAGGATATCCGGCTTCCATCCTAAGCGTGTCGCGCGCTCCCAGACCGCAAAGAGCAATCCCGAATTCGCTTCCGCTTTCAAAAAGCTTCTCCCAGATCCCGACCGCGTCTCCCGCGGGCACGAACAGTTCAAAGCCGTCTTCACCCGTGTAACCCGTCCTGGCCGCTATAACCCCTGCCGCATCACCCTCAAGAACCCTGAAAGAGAACCTCGGGAAATCCCGCACGCTCTCTTCGCCAAGCGCCTTTTCCATCACTGATACAGAACGGGGTCCCTGAACGGCGATCTGCGCGTAGGCCGAACTCGCATCGGTTATCTCAACATCAAATCCCTCGCAGTTATCACCGATCCAGCGGTAGACCTTCTCGGTGTTGGACGCGTTTACGCACACAAGGAAATGCTCGGCCGAAAACCTGTAGGTTATAAGGTCGTCAATCGCCCCGCCGTCAGGGTAGCAGAAAAGACCGTAACGGGCCCGGCCGTCGCGAAGCCCCGCCATGTCGTTGGTGTTAAGCTTCTGGCAGAAGGCTTCGGCCTGGGTCCCCGTGATCTCTATTTCTCCCATGTGGCTTACGTCAAAAAGGCCGCAGGCGGTTCTGACCGCCATGTGTTCCCGTCTTATACCTTCAAACTGAAGAGGAAGCTTCCACCCGGCAAAATCGACCATCTTCGCCCCGAAACTCTTGTGTGTTTCGTATAAAGGGGTGTAAGTCATATACTAGATTAAACATCCAAAAAAGTGGACTGTCAAAATAACCTCGAGGAACCGCTCTAAATTTCCCTTCCGCGGCGTTGCGGATAATGAACAACTGGATATATGACATGAAAATTGTCTTTATGATAAACTCCGTATTAAATAATGTCATGGTTGGACGGAGTCGGAATACCAAATTCAGAACAGACAATCGTCAATGCCGCCTTGGCAGGCCGTGTGCCGGGCGGGCAGAAGCCGGAAGATGAACGCAATGATGAATTATCCTAGAATAATTGTCTACACCGTATGCCTCTGTTTGCTTGTCTTGTTATCGTCAGCGCCGGCAGTAGCGCAGACTTGGAATGCGTTCAATACCCAGTTGCTCTATGGTAGGGACTTCGAACTGGAGCGCGAGAAAGCGGAAACCCTCACTCTGGAATGGATTAACGGCTGGGCCTATGGCGATAACTTTGCCTTTGTGGATATCCGACCATTGAGAGGTAACAGTTCATTCTATGGGGAGTGGTCACCCCGTCTGAGCTTCTCCAAAATAAGCGGTAAAGCTTTTTCCGCAGGGCCGGCGAAAGATGTGCTTCTGTCCGGCACTTTGGAAAAGGGAGAAGGCTTTACCAATTATCTCATTGGCGCCGCGGTGGACCTTGATGTGCCCGGGTTTAATTTCGTCCAGACAAACGGCTACTTAAGGGAGAATCCGGACCTTGCCGGAACAACTTGGCAGGTGACAGTGGTTTGGAATGCGACCTTCGAAACGGGGCCGGCGCACTGGATGTTTAATGGCTATTTCGACTGGGCCGGCTCAGAGGGTGAGGCTGAAACATCCGCCTATGAAAAACAAAACTTTCTTACGCAGCCTCAGCTCCTGCTGGATGTGGGTCGTCTGGTGAACCGGCAGGGGCAGGTATATATCGGTATTGAGTGGTGGTACTGGCACAACAAGTTTGGCATCCCGGGGGTCGAGGAATCAGTTGTTCAGGCAATGATAAGGGTGGATTTATAGCTGATATCCATTGCCAGGCACACCAGGAAGATCGCCGGCTGCGGGCACATACGCGGGAATCAGGCGCGGGGCCTGTCTTTGCCTGCGGTGTCTTTTTCATTATAATCGATAGTTGATCGCAGGTTCGCCGTTTGGTTCTGCGGTTCCACGCAACCCCGGAATAAGACATGAGAAACCTCTTTTTCCCCGCGGGGGCACAGCCTCTTTTTTCGTTCTCCGACGCAGAAGGCTTTTTCGGCCTCATGGTGGACAATCTCGTCCAGTATGTTCTGATCATGATACTGCTCACCGGTCTTGTGGGTCTGCAAAGAGAGTTTGTCGTCGCCTCGGTCCTCCCGGCCATAGCGATATCGCTTATTGTCGGCAACCTCTACTACGCCTGGCTCGCACAACGACTCTCGGCAGCCACCGGAAGAAAAGACGTAACGGCGCTTCCCTACGGGGTAAACACGATTTCCCTGTTCGCCTTCATCTTCCTGGTGATGATCCCGGCGAAACTGGCGGCCGAAAGCCGAGGAGTCCCCCCTCAGGAAGCCGCGCTTGTGGCCTGGCGCGTCGGGGTCGCGGCTTGCTTTCTCTCCGGAATCATTGAACTCGCAGGATCCCTTGTAGCCGAGAGAGTCAGAAAGGCAACTCCACGCGCCGCGCTGCTCACTTCCCTTGCCGGAATAGCCGTGGCGTTTCTCTGCATGGACTTCGCCGCAAGGTGCTTCGCCCATCCCCTGGTCGCCTTGCTCTCTCTTGGAGTGCTGCTGTTCGCCCTGCTCTCAAGAACGAGGCTTCCGCTTGGAATTCCGGGAGTCGGCCTGGCGCTCGTCCTGGGAATATTCACCGCGTGGCTTCTCCTTGCGGCGGGATTCGGAGAGGAAACAACGGTGTCGGGGCCTGCCGTGAGCCAGGCTCTCGGCGACGTGGGATTTTATCTGCCCGTTCCGATCCTGGGCGATCTTGTAGCAGGGCTTTCTGATCCCCTAGTGCGCTCGGTGCTGATCCCGGTCGTGCTTCCTATGGGCCTTTACAATATCCTCGGTGCCCTTCAGAACATAGAGTCCGCCGAGGCCGCGGGAGACACCTACCCCACCGGATCGTGCCTTGCGGTTAACGGTGTGGGATCGATAGCTGCCTCACTTTTCGGGTCGTGCTTCCCAACGACCATATACATAGGACATCCGGGATGGAAGGAGATGGGAGCGAAAGGAGGATACTCGGTAATAAACGGAATCTTCTTCGCCGTGGTATCGCTTATCGGCCTGGGTTCCCTGGTCTCGGCGCTGGTGCCGATTGAGGCCGCGGGAGTAATACTTATATGGATAGGGCTCGTGATGACATCCCAGGCGTTTCAGACCACTCCCCGCTCCCATGCTCCCGCCGTGGCCTTGGGACTGATACCAGCACTTGCGGCGTGGGGAACCGTGGTGGTTTCCCAGACCGTCTCGGCGGTGGGAGCCGCCATATCGGACGGTTCGGTGGCCACCCGCGCGTTTGAGAACCTCAATGCGTTTGTCTTCTCGGGTCTTCAACTGCCCGGACTGGTGGCACTTTCCCAGGGATTCATGCTTTCGTCGGTGGTCTGGGCCGCGACCGCCGTCTGCCTCGTTGAACGCAGGCTCAACCAGGCGGCAGCTTGGATGGGAGCGGGAGCCGTGATGGCGTTTTTCGGCTTCATACACGCGGGAGAAATCTCGGTTGAGGGAAGTGTCTATTCCCTCGGTTTCGGAACGGGAGCCAAGTGGGCAGTCGGATACGCTCTTTCGGCCGCCTTTTTCATGATTGTCTCCCACTTTAACCGCAAAAGCGGCGGGGGCGCAGCAGGTTGACCGATAGAGGCGACTCCCGAAGAATACGGGATTTCTACTCAGCTCTTCACGGAAGATACGGCCCGCAGAACTGGTGGCCCGCCCGTACGAGGCTTGAGTGCGCAACGGGAGCCATACTCACTCAGAACACCTCCTGGAAAAACGTGGAAAAAGCCATAGGGGCGCTCAGGGAAAATTCCATGCTCTCCGCAGAAAAAATTAAAGCGGCATCGCACGAGCGCCTCGCCGCTCTTATCCGCCCCTGCGGATATCACAACTTAAAAGCCAAGAGGCTTAAAAACTTCATCGACTTCCTGTTTGCCGGTTACGGAGGAGTGATGGAAAACATGCTGGCTGAGGACACCGACAGACTCAGGGAAAAGCTGCTCTCAGTGAACGGCATCGGCGAAGAGACGGCTGACTCAATATTGCTCTATGCGCTCGGCAAACCCGTGTTCGTAGTCGATAACTACTCCCGGAGAATTCTCCGCCGCCACCGCCTGATCCCCGAGGGAGCAAGCTACTCGAAAATGCAGAAACTTTTCGTGCGAAGCCTTTCTGTCGATGTGGAAGTTTTCGGAGAGTACCACGCGCTCATAGTGAAAACGGGAAAACTTCACTGCCGAAAAACACCCAGCTGTGAAGGCTGCCCGCTTGAATACGACCCGCACGATCCCGGAATAGATTTGTTTTAGCAGGAAATAAGAACAAAGCCCCGGTCGGGGCGGGAATCAGCCTTTTTTCGAGGTCGCGAACTCCACCACGGCCTTGAAGCTCTCCGGGTTTCTTACGGCAAGCTCAGAGAGGCTTTTGCGGTCAAGCTCGACCCCCGATTTCTTGAGTGCGTCAATGAACCTGCTGTAGGAAAGTCCGAAGGGCCTTACGCCGGCATTTATCCTCATGATCCAAAGCGCCCTGAAATCCCTTTTTCTGCGGCGCCGGTCCCTGTAGGAATAGGCAAGCGCCCTGAGTATGGTTTCCTTAGCCCTTCTGAAATTGTTCTTTCTTCTGCCCCAGTACCCCTTGGCAAGCTTAAGAACTCTTTTTTTCCGTCTTCTGGAAGTGACTCCTCTTTTTATACGCATCGGTATTCTCCGTCTCTATCAGCTCACAGGTAAGGAACGTAGGTCTTGATCTTCTTGGCGGCGGAACCTTCAAGGAAATCCGGCTCCAGCAGTCTCCGCATCCTCTTTGAGCTTTTCTTTACGTTTATATGGCTTTTGCCACCCTTGTTTCTTCTTATCTTCCCGCTTCCCGTAACGGAAAATCTCTTGGCCGCGCTGCGGTTTGTTTTCATCTTAGGCATCTCGTAAATCCCTCACTGTTTTTTTGCCGGCACAAGAATCATTATCAGGTTCTTGCCCTCTATCTTGGGCTCCATGTCCACCGAGGCCACATCGGACAGTTTTTCGCGAACATCATTGGCAAGCTCGCGGCCGAGTTCCGGATGAACTATTTCCCTGCCCCTGAAAAATATCCTCATCCTGGTTTTGTGACCCGACTCAAGAAAACCCCTCATCCGGTTTACCTTGACTTCGAGGTCGTGTTCCCCTATGTTGGGGCGAAATTTTATCTCCTTTACCGTCTGATCTTTCTGTTTTTTCGCACTCCGCTGTTTTCTAAGTTCGTACTTGAACTTCCCGTAATCCATGAGCCTGCATACGGGCGGGGTGGCGTTTGATGCGACTTCAACCACATCAACTCCCTTTTCCTCCGAAATCCGCAAGGCGTCTTCAATGCTTACGACTCCCAGCTGCTCACCCTCAACATCTATAAGCCTGACCTCCTTTGCGGTAATCCTCCTGTTAACGCGAGTCTCAGGAGTACGGGACCTGTTGAAATTGCGTCTCCTCCTAGCTATGCCTTTACCTCCATCCAGCTGTAAGGATCGTTCTCCCCGGTGACGATTTCGATAAAATCATCTACAGGCAACGCCTCCATGGCGTCCCCACCGTATTTTCTGGGAGCAACCGTTCCCGTTTCAACCTCCTTGTCTCCTACAACCAGCAGATAGGGAATTTTCATTACCTGCGCTTCCCTAACCTTATATCCTAGTTTCTCATTTCGCAAATCGCTGCCGACCCTGATTCCCCGGCGGCGAAGCTCGGCGCAGACTTCCTCGCAGTACTCGGCCTGGCTTTGTCCCACGGATGCCACCCTTACCTGCTCGGGGCTGAGCCAGAGCGGAAACGCCCCCCCGTAATGTTCTATCAGGATTCCGAAGAACCGCTCGATCGAGCCGAATATGGCCCTGTGTATCATTATCGGGGTATGTCTAGCGTTATCCTCACCCACAAACTCCATTTCAAACCGCTCGGGCAGGTTGAAATCTACTTGAATAGTTGAGCACTGCCAAGCCCTGCCTATCACGTCCTTTATTTTAAGATCTATTTTGGGACCGTAAAACGCTCCCCCGCCGCTGTCCACTCCGTAGGGAAGACCAACATCCGAGAGAGCCTGCTCGATGGCCTCTATCGACCTCTCCCAGTTCTCCTCGCTTCCGACGAACTTCTCCGGGCGCGTCGAAAGGAAAATCTCGTAATTATCAAACCCAAAAGTTCTCAGAAAATCCAGAGTGAGGTGAAGCACCCCGGAGACCTCCTCGCGTATCTGGTCGGGTCGGCAGAATATGTGGGCGTCGTCCTGGGAAAACCCCCTCACCCTCAGAAGACCGTGAAGAACCCCCGAACGCTCGTACCTGTACACGGTTCCTATCTCTGCCCACCTGATCGGCAGGTCCCTGTAGCTTCTTGTCTTTGTTTTGTAGATCAGTATGTGAAAGGGGCAGTTCATGGGCTTTACCTGGTAATCGGAGTTTTCAACTTCCATGCACGAAAACATGTTCTGTGAGTAGAAGTCCACGTGACCGCTCGTACGCCAGAGATCGAGCTTGGCCATGTGCGGTGTGTAGAGCACCTCGTAACCCCTGGAGATATGCTCCTTCTTCCAGAAATCCTCTATAACGCTCCTTACCTTGGCCCCCCTCGGATGCCAGAGAATAAGACCGGGACCTATCTCATCGTTCACGCTGAAAAGATCAAGCTCCCTTCCAAGCTTGCGGTGATCCCTTTTTTTGGCCTCCTCAAGGTCGCGCAGATACTTGCGCAGATCCTTTTTGTCCCAGAAGGCCGTTCCGTAAATTCTCTGGAGCATCGGGTTGTTCTCGTTGCCCCTCCAGTAAGCCCCTGCGGAACTCGTGAGCTTAAAGGCCTTTATGAGCCCCGTCGAGGGGAGATGCGGTCCCCTGCAGAGATCATACCAGTCAGCCTGATCGTATATTGTTATCTCCTCCCCTTCGGGAAGATCGTTTATTATCTCCACCTTGTAGTTTTCCTTTATCCCGGAGAAAGTGGCGACGGCCTCCTCTCTGGTGACCGATTTTCTTACAAGAGGACGATTTTTCTTTATTACCTCAAGCATTTTCGCTTCGATATTCTCAAGATCCTCAGGAGTGAAGCCTCTTTCGAAATCAAAATCGTAGTAAAAGCCGTTCTCTATCACGGGACCTATGGTGACACGGGCTTCGGGAAAAAGAGACTGGACGGCTTCGGCCAGAACGTGGGCCGTAGTGTGCCTAAGGAGCCCCAAAGATGCTTCGGTATTGCTTCTTACGGGCAGAAGATCGCAGTCACCCTCAAGGCGGTGCCAGAAATCAACAACCTGGCCATCTACGACGGCGCCTACAGTGCGCTTGTCCGCGTCAAGCTCCTCCAGCAATTCCCCAACGGTGATTCCCGAAGAAAAAGTGCTCTGTTTTCCGTCGATATTTACCTGTATATCCAACCGATTCGTCCCCTGGACTCCATGGTGAGCACGGCAGGATTTGAACCTGCGACCCCTTGCACGTCAAGCAAGTGCTCTGCCACTGAGCTACGTGCTCAAAAACCTGATATTGTCTTTAATTATCGCATATTGTCAATAACTGCGGGGACGCTTGAGAATAGCGACGGTTTCGGGTAGTTTCACCATTCAGTCAAAGCGTCCCGCAAAAATCGGGAATCAAGTGGCGGAACCATTCGCAAAACGATACTCAGCACGGACTTCATCGGATTCGCAGAACCCACCAGAGGCAAGGTAAGAGACATCTACGATCTCGGCGAGCGCATCCTGATGATAGCTACCGACCGCATCTCCGCCTTTGACGTGATACTCCCAAACGGAATACCCTCAAAAGGTGAGGTGCTGAACCGAATCTCGGAATTCTGGTTCCGGGAAACAGAGCATATAATCCCGAACCACATGATCTCAACGGACCCCGAGGATTTCCCCGATCCCTTCGGGGACCATGCCAAGGTACTTTCGGGCCGCTCAATGCTCGTGAAAAAGACCGACCCGCTTCCCGTGGAGTGCGTCGTAAGAGGCTATATAAGCGGTTCGGGATGGGAGGAGTACAAAAAAACCGGTTCCGTCTGCTCAATACCCCTCGGGGAAGATCTCGTTGAGTCGCAGAAGCTTCCGGAACCCATCTTCACCCCGTCAACCAAGGCCGAGCAGGGAACCCATGACGAGAACATAACGTTCGGGAGAGTGCGCGACATGATAGGCGGGGAACTTGCAGGCAGGGTACGGGACACAAGTATCGAGATCTACGCCGCCGCCGCCAGAATAGCCGAGGAGAAGGGAATTATAATAGCCGATACAAAATTCGAGTTCGGGATAGACCGGGACACCGAGGAACTCATCCTGATAGACGAGGCCCTGACGCCGGATTCCTCAAGATTCTGGCCCCTGGCAGACTACGCTCCCGGCGGACCGCAGACAAGTTTTGACAAGCAGTTCGTAAGGGATTACCTCAAGCAAACGGGCTGGGACAGAAATCCCCCGGCTCCCGAGCTCCCACCCGACATAGTGAGGAAAACAAGCGAAAAGTATCTTGAAATGCTCAGGCTTTTCTGCGGAGGATAGGGTTTTGGGAAAGACGAATTCTCCATGCAACGGCATATGCATAATGGACGAGGACACGGAGCTCTGCGTCGGATGTCTTCGCACAAGCGACGAGATAGCAAACTGGGAGGATTATTCAGACGAGCAGAGAGCGGAAGTCATGCGTGAAATAACGCGGCGGGAAGCGGAGCAGGATCAGTGAGGACCGTGAGCATCCTGGGCTGCGGCTGGCTCGGAGAGCCGCTCGCGCTCTCTCTCAAGGAAGCGGGTTTTTCTGTAAGAGGATCGGTTAGAAAACCCGAAGCAATCCCCACCCTTTTGGAAAAGGGGATAGAACCCTACCTTATAGATATAGCCCCGGAGGTAAACGCAGAGAGGGCGGATGAATTTTTCTCTTCTGATGTTCTTTTCATAAACTTTCCCCCCGAGCGAAGAGACGACATCGAGACCTATCATAAAAAACAGATCCAAAATCTCATCGAAGCGATACCGAGCCCCCATGGGAAAATGGTCATTTTCGCCAGTTCAACCTCGGTCTACCCGAACACAAACGGAGTCGTGAGGGAAGAGGACTCCCTCCATCCCGACAAGCCGTCGGGAAAGGCTCTTCTGCACGTGGAGAGGCTTTTAATGGATAATCCTGAATTCGATACGACCGTGATACGTTTTTCAGGGCTCGTAGGCTACGACAGGGCTCCGATAAAATCGATCAGAAGGAAGAAACTGGTGCTAAACCCCGACTGCCCCCTTAACCTCATACACCGCGACGACTGCATAGCAATCGTCCGAAGGGTAATAGATCTTGACGTGAGAAACACTGTGCTTAACGCCGCCTGCGACGAGCATCCAACAAGAAGAGAGTACTACTCACGCGAAGCCCAAAAATACGGAATCCCGTCGCCGCTTTTCGAAACGGAAAATCCCCCGCAGTACAAGATAGTCTCGAACGAAAAACTGAAGAGAACACTCGGATACAGGCTCATTTACCCGGATCCGCTTGGCATACCTTGAAAGAATGGACAGACTCCGCGACAATCGCCGGGATTTGAGAACTGTTGAGAAAAACCTTAAAAAAAGGGAAAATAAACAGAAGTGAGACGCCAAGTTGTACAGTATTGTTTTCGGGTGGATGTCATAAATTTTCTAAACACGAAGCGTAGTTTCTCCCGCGCGGCAGCCTAGGTGCCTATGGACGGAATCAGGGAACTCGAACTTGAGAACATAGAAGCGGTAAAGGTCCTCTACGGGGAACTTAACTCGAATCTCAAGGAAATAGAGAACGAATTCGACATAAGCATTCACACGCGGGGCAACAAGATCACTCTCAAGGGGAATGAGGAGAGGACCGCGGAGGCGGGCATGCTCATGGGGCAGATGTACTCTCTTATAGAAAAAGGGTACGTTCTCCAGCCTTCGGACATAAAGATAGCGAAAAGGCTTCTAAACCAGAAAGACGCCTCCCTCGAAGAGATATTCCTCGATACGGTCTGCATATCCGTACGGAAAAAAATAATAAGCCCCAAGACAATAAACCAGAAACTCTACATCGACGCCATAAGAAGAAACGACATGGTGTTCGGTATAGGACCAGCGGGAACGGGGAAAACCTACCTGGCGATGGCGATGGCCGTCTCGGCGTTTACGAACAAAAAAGTAAACAGAATAGTGCTCGCTCGGCCCGCCGTGGAGGCGGGAGAAAAACTGGGATTTCTCCCCGGCGATCTCCAGGAAAAGGTGAATCCGTACCTGCGGCCCCTTTTCGACGCTCTTTACGACATGATGGATTTTGAGAAGGCAAACAGGCTGATTGAGAAAAACATGATTGAAATCGTCCCGATAGCCTACATGAGGGGAAGAACGCTGAATGACGCATTCATAATTCTCGATGAAGCGCAGAACACGACAGCGATACAGATGAAGATGTTTCTTACAAGGCTCGGATTCGGCTCAAAAACGGTCATAACGGGAGACATTACCCAGATAGACCTTGCCAGGGATCAGAACTCCGGACTGATTGAAGCCATGAACATCCTCTCCGGAATAAAGGGAATAGAGTTCGTCAACTTCTCGAAAACTGACGTCATAAGGCATCCTCTCGTAATGAAAATAATAGACGCGTACGAAAAAATTAAGGATAATGTGGGCGGACGTACCCCGTAACAGGAGAAAACAGATGAAAACACTAGCCGTCTTTCTTCTCGCAGCCATGCTTCTTGCTCCCTCGTGCAAAAGATGGGAGAATCCGGCAACTTCAATGATCTCGGCTGACAAATCCGTAGTGGTTCTCGTGCTTAATCCCTCGGTATACTCGATGCAGGAAGTGCGCGTCAAGGGAAAGGTGTGGGAGATCGAAACGATGGGGGAACCGGCAGAATCGGCGACTTTTAAGCTCGCCGACAGCGACGGAAACTACATAACTGTCGTCTGGGAAAAAGAACTCTCCTTTGCCGAGGGGGACATAGTAGAAGCTTCAGGCCTTTTCGACAGCAACTTCATCTCATCTGAGAACAGGTTCGACCCCAAACTTGCGGCGCAGTCGATCAAGGTTCTCAAAGAGAACTAACTACCGGGAAAATACGCAGTCGCTTAGCTCCAAGTACATGTCGCGCTGCGGTCCCACCGAAACGATCCAGACCGGAACTCCGGTCAGTTCCTCAACCCTCTTTATGAAACGCAGGGCGTTTGGGGGCAGCTGTTCGGCGCTCTTTATCCCGGCCAGGTCCTCATCCCACCCGTCCATCTCCTCGTATGAGGGCTCGCAGTTCTCAAGAACGGAGAGGCTTGCGGGAAATTCCCTCATGCTCGATCCGTTATATCCGTAGCTCGTGCATATCTTTACTTTTTCAAAACCCGAAAGCACGTCAAGCTTCGTAAGGGCAATGGCGGTTACGCCGTTTGTTCTCAGCGCATAGTTAAGCGCAACTGCGTCAAGCCATCCGCACCTTCTGCTTCTCCCCGTGGTAGCTCCGTATTCCTCTCCTTCCCGCCTCAGCGCATCCTGTATCTCGCCCGATTCCTCCGTCGGAAAGGGACCTTCACCGACCCTGGTGGTATACGCCTTAGCAACTCCCACTATGGAATTTACGAGTGCCGGCACCGCTCCGGTCCCGGAAAACACACCCCCAAGACCCGCGTTTGACGACGTGACGTAGGGATAAGTGCCGAAATCGATATCAAGAAGTGACCCCTGAGCCCCTTCAAAAAGGATCCTCTTGCCCTCATCCCCGCTTCTGCGGATAATCGCGGAGACATCCGCGATAAAGGGTCCGAGAACCTCGCCGTACCCGACGTACTCTTCATACACGCTCTCGGGATCGAGGGGTTCCGCCCTGAGAACCTTCTCTATATACGCGTTTCTCTCGGTCATGACGGAAATGAGTCTCTGGCGAAAGGTTTCGGGTTCGGTAAGATCAAGCATCCTTATGCCCCGTCTTGCGTACTTGTCTTCGTAGACCGGGCCTATTCCCCTGCCGGTAGTGCCTATTTTCCTTCCGCTTGCGCGCCGCTTCTCCCTAAGCAGGTCTATTTCCCTGTGATAGGGCATTATCACGTGGGACCTATCGCTTACGAGAAAATTAGAGGGGCTCACCGGATACCCGGCGCTTCTGAGTGCGTCTATTTCCGCGACCAGAACCTTGGGATCAACGACTACCCCGTTTCCGATAAGAGACAGGCTGTTTTCCCTGAGTATGCCCGAGGGCACGTGGTGGAGTATGATCTTCTTTCCGTCCGTAACAATGGTGTGACCCGCATTGTTTCCGCCCTGGTATCTCACCACCAGGTCGGTCCTTGAGGCTATGAGATCCACTATCCTTCCCTTGCCCTCATCCCCCCACTGCGTACCCAGGACCACTATGCTTGGCAAGCCTAGAGCCCTCCTCCGGTAAGAAGTTCCTCGAGATTGGAGAATTCCCTGATCGACCCGGTCCGGGATTCGACCAGCTTTATCTTGGAAGAAGATTCAAGCTCTATGATTCCGTATGTAGCAAACGAGCCGTCCCCGTCGAAAAAATTATTGGAATCTATCATGTCCGCGTAGCTTCCGGTCAAGTCAAGTATGACCTTGAAGCTGCTTGAACGCAGCCACTCGGCAAGCCTTATGGCGTCACTTCTGAGATCCTGGCTTTTGGGCACTATTATGAAATGGACCTGGTTCTCGCCGTTGCTGCTCTTGGTGTTCTGCATAAGCGCCTCGGCGTCTATCGCGAATCCCGCGGCGGGGACGCTGCGCCCGTACCGGCTGACTAGGCCGTCGTACCTGCCGCCCGTAACCAGGGAAGCGGGAGCGACGGACGATATTACCTCGAAAGTAACTCCGGTGTAGTACTCAAAACCCTTGACCTCCACAAGATCAACCGATATGTCGCATTCGATATTGTATTCCTCAAGCACGGAGATCACAGAAACGATTTCCTCTACGCAGGGCTTGAATCTCTCGTTCCGGGAGGCCCTGCGAAGGATACCGGCATCGCCGTAGTAATCAGAAAGGGAGAGAAGAACATCCTTTACGTCCGTTGGAATCCCGGAAGGTTCCACTATCCTTCTTATCCACTCCTGGTCCTTTTTTACAAGAGCTTGCACAAGCTCGTTCCTTATCTCCCCGGCGTCGCGAAGAACCGCATCAAGAATGCCCGTATGCCCGAGGTTCAGGGTTATTTTTTTAAGGCCGAGACGGTTAAGCGATTTCAGGGCCAGCGCGATTATCTCGGAATCCCCTTCAGTCGAACTAAGCCCCAGAAGCTCGCAGCCGAGCTGAAAAACCTCCCTTTCCTTGCCGCTGCCCTTCTCCTCGTACCTCACCACCCTTCCCGAATAGCAAAGCCTGAGGGGGTAGCGATAATCGCTCAGCTGCGTGGCGACCATGCGTCCGATCTGGGGAGTAATGTCGGGGCGCAGCACCACGATTTCACCCGTGTGCGGATCGACAAACTTCATCAGCCTGTGCTTGAAGTCTTCCCCGATGCCCGCGGACATGGTGTCAAGGTACTCGAAAAGAGGGGTTATAACCCTCCTGTACCCCCAGTAGGAAAACTCCTCGAGGAGCACACTCTCTATCCGCTTGAGGTCCTCTGCCTTGACGGGACCGAAATCCTTCACTCCCTGAGGCAGCGTCAAGAATCTATTCATCTGAAAAACTGACTTGTGTTACCGAAATAATATTCTCTACGGTCAAAATCTCCTGGATAACTTCTTCGCTAACCTCGGTATCGACGTTCGTAAAAACTATGGCTTCCCCGCCGGCGGATTTTCTTCCAAGGTGCATCCGCCCGATGTTTACGCCGTTTTTCCCGAGAACAGTACACATGGAACCTATGAAGCCCGGGCGGTCGTAGTTGTGGCTCACAAGCAGGAATCCCTCGGGAACGACGTCGATCTCGACCCCGTTCACCTTGACTATCCTCCCGTGGTTCCCGCTGAAAACGCTTCCCGAAATCTCGTTGGTCGCCTCGCGGGTCGCAACGGTCACGGTAATGAGACTTGTGTACTGGCTCATGGCCGCGGATTTTGACTCCACTACCTTTATTCTTCTTTCCTCGGCTATCGACGGAGCGTTAACGTAGGTCACCGAGATATCCATTATGTGCGAGAGAAAGCCTTTCAACACGGAAACCGTCAGGTACCCGCAGTCCATTTCGGCCGCCTCGCCCTCGTAAGTCACCTCTACAGTGCGAACCGCGCCCTTGCAGAGCTGTCCGTGGAGACTGCCTATCTTCTCGCAGATTGACATATACGGCCTCATGACGGCAAGCTGCTCCGTTGTAAGCGACGGCATGTTAACCGCGTTTCTGACGACCCCTTTCTGCGCGAAATCTATAAGCTGCTCCGCCATGGTGGTCCCGACCTTTATCTGCGCCTCTTCCGTTGAAGCGCCTAGATGCGGGGTGAGCACTATGTTTTCATCGACCGAGAGAACGGGGTTTTCGGGGTCTATGGGCTCTGAGGTGTAAACGTCAAACGCCGCTCCTCCCACCTTGCCTTCGCGGAGGGCCTCGGCCATGTCCGCTTCGTTCACTATCCCCCCCCTGGCGCAGTTAATCACTATCACGCCTTCTTTCATCTTCTCAAAAGACTCAGAGTTTACGAGATCCCTCGTCTCGTCCGTTAGGGGCGTGTGCACCGTTATAACGTCCGAGCGGCGGAAAAGCTCATCCAGGGAAACAAGCTCGATGCTGAGCTTCTTCGCGGCTTCCTTGCTGAGGTAAGGATCGTACGCGATCGCCTTCATCTTAAGACCCATGGCACGCTCTGCCACCAGCTTTCCTATGTTTCCGAGGCCCACAAGGCCTATCGTCTTTCCGTGGACCTCAACCCCCTTGTACTTGTTTCTCTCCCACTTGCCCGATTTTATTGAGGAGTGGGCCTGGGGAATCCTTCTGGCAAGGGAAAGCAGCAGCGTGATGGTGTGCTCCGCCGTGGTTATCGAGTTTGACTCGGGGGTGTTCATAACGGCCACCCCGTTTCTGGTCGCGGCGTCAAGGTCTATGTTGTCTATCCCTATTCCGGCACGTCCTATGATCCGAAGCCTGCCGCCCGAAGCCTCTATGACTTCCTTGGTGACCTTCGTGGCGCTTCTTACCACGAGGCCTTCGTAGTCCTTTATTATATCGGTAAGCTCTTCGGGAGAGATGCCTTTTCTCTCGTCAACCTCTACCCCCTCGGCGGCCTTAAGAAGTTCAAGGCCCTGCTTAGCAAGTCCGTCGGTTATCAGTATTTTCAAGAAATTCCTCCGGGATGGCGGGATAAAAACCACTAAGATAATAGTTAAACGAAAGACAATGTCAATCAGCCGGGACGTGTTTTCGGAGCGGGCAAGAAGAACCCGCAGGAAAGCGGGAAATTGTTAAAAATTACGATTTGGGTTACCCTAACCTGCCGTAATGAAAGAAGAAACCGGCATGAATTTTCTTGAGCACGCAGAAGAACTCAGAAAAAGAATCATATATTCCCTGATTCCGATACTTGTCTTCTTCATCCCCTGCTACATTTTCTCAAAGCAGCTCTTCGACCTGCTCATGGGACCCATAATAAGGAGCCTGCCCGAGGGAAGCTCCCTCATATTCACACGCCCGGCCGAGGGGTTTCTTACCTATCTCAAGGTATCGCTGTTTTTCTCCCTCTTCCTTTCTGTTCCGTTCATTCTCTATAACGTCTGGCATTTCGTTTCCCCCGCGCTCTACAAGAAGGAAAAAAGGGTCGTTATTCCCCTTGTTGTGTTCGGAACGCTGTTTTTCATCATCGGCGCGCTTTTCTGCTACTTCATCGCCGCTCCCCAGGGACTTCGGTTTCTGCTCGGCGAATACACGACCCAGTACGTAAAGGCGTTTCCCAGCATAAAGGAGGCGCTATCGTTTCTTACAGCGCTTATGATAGGCTTCGGACTAGTGTTTGAGTTTCCGCTTATAGTCTTCATCCTCTCCAGGCTCGGGCTTGTAACAGCGGGATTTCTCGCGAGGAACAGAAAATACGCGTTTTTGATAAACGCCATCCTCGCCGCTTTCATAACACCTACCACGGACGCCGTATCGATGATGTTCATGCTCGTTCCTCTTTTCATCTTCTACGAGCTTGGAATAATTATCGCAAAGATATTCGCAAAGAAAAAACCTGAAACAGAACCGGCCGGAGAGGAATTTGGTTAAGTAAAAAGACCTGACCCTTAACCGAGAATCCCCGCCGCAACGCGGAAAAGGAGATAAAAATGACAAGAAAAAAACCTAAGGACCTCATGCATCCCGTCACCTACAAGCGGGAGAACGGGAAATTCGACGTTAACTGGTACCTCAAGGAAGACAGGTCGAAATGGGTGCTTCCCAAGGTGCTTCGCGAACAGGCGAAAAACTGGGCAAAAAGCCTTTCCTCCAGTTTGGATACAAAAAACCCCTGAGTTTCTACCAGACAAACCGTCTCGCTAACCGCGTGGCAAACGCCCTTTGCAGCCTCGGGGTGGAAAAGGCGAAGAAGGTCGCCGTCTACATGCCGAACTCCGATGACTACGTAATAACGTGGTTCGGAATCCTCAAGATGGGAGCCGTGATGGTACCCATAAACACTGCCTACAAGATGGACTTCCTTGAATATATAATCGACAGCTCGGACGCCGAGGTGCTTTTCATAGCGGAAGAGTATCTGGACCGGATGCCCCCCATAGCGAAGAATCTCTCGAAGCTTCGCCATGTCATAGTCTGGACAAGAAGCGGGGACAAGAAGTTCAAAAGACACGGATACAATTTTCCAAAGATGATTTCCTACTCGGAATTCATAAACTCGGGCTCGGGCAAGGAACCGGACGTCGAGGTCACCTTCATGGACTACGCGAGGCTCATGTACACCTCCGGCACCACGGGCCGCTCAAAGGGGGTCATGAGACCTTGTGCCGCAGATTACAGCAGCGCGAGGAACTACGCCGAGATAATGGACGTCGGCCCGGATGACGTGTGTTTTACGTGTCTTCCGCTTTTCCATTCAAACGCCATGGTGATGACCGTCTACCCGGCGCTGATAAAAGGAGCGAAAACCGTAGTGGAAGAGAAATACAGCTCAAGCCGCTTCTGGAAGTGGATGGTCGACCACGGGGTGACAAAGTTCAACACCGTTGGGACCATGTCGTATTTTCTCTGGAACACCCCTCCCGTGCCGGAGGAGGGACAGCATAAAATAAAGCTCGTTCTCGGCTCACCCGCCCCCCACGACATGATAGAAGAGTTCATGGAACGCTTCGGGATAAAGTTCATGGAAGGTTACGGCCTGACGGAAATAGGCCAGTGCACCTGGATGAGGCCTGGAGAGCCTTTCAGGGTGGGATCCTGCGGAAAGGAAGCCCCCAACTACGAGATAAAGGTCGCTGACCCGGAGACAGACGAGGAGGTGCCTAGGGGGGACATAGGGGAGATCATAGTGCGCCCCAGGATACCGAACGTGATGCTTCACTACTATCACAAGATGCCCGAGAAGACCGTCGAGGACTTCAGAAACTTCTGGTTCCACACGGGCGACGCGGGAAGAATGGACAAAGACGGCTACATATACTTTGTCGACAGGGTCAAGGACTACATAAGAAGAAGGGGCGAGAACATAAGCTCCTTCGAGGTAGAAAAAATCGTTAACTCCCACCCTGATGTCGAGGAATCGGCGGCGATAGGCATAAAATCCGAAGCCGGGAAATACGCAGAAGACGAGCTCATGATACTCGTGATTCCGAAGGAAGGAAAAGAGATAGATCCCCCGGAACTGATGGATTACCTTCAACCCAGAATGCCCTATTTCATGATTCCAAGATTCATAAGGTTCGTAGACTCCTTCCCGAAGACCGGCACGCAGAGAACTCAGAAGAACAAGCTACGCGAGCAGGGCATTACGAAAGACACTTGGGACATGGTGGAAGCAGGCTACAAGTTAAAAAGGTAATTAGGCTTTACAAGGATTTAAGTTCCCCACCCAGCGGTTTCATTATCTTGCTCCCGCGCTATCGTCTCGTAGTCGCATCCGACAGCCTTGGCAAGGGCCCCTAAACGGCGACCGACGGTCTCCGGGTGAGGAATCTGGTCAGGCATATGCAAAGTAAGCTTTTCTCCGGCCCTCTCAAGCCTGGTACTCTGAAGGATCCGCGCTACCCCTCCCGAGACCGTGTAAGCCAAGCGAAGAGCAAGCCCCGTAACCCTGGCTTCTTCAATATCACCCCTAGAAAGAAAATCTGAAACTTCCCAGCGGCGAAGCAGGTTTCCTATCGCCGCGTGCCTTGAGGCCACCGACAGAGCCACCCTCACCCTCTCCGGATGAGTAATTCCCACAAACGGCATCCGCAGTATCCTCAAAAACACCTGCTCCGCCCGGTACTCCGGATGCTCGGAAATTCCTATGTCCGAGAGATGACATGCAGCGAGTCTCAGCCTCGGGTCCCTGGAGTATTCATCCGGAATCGCCCTCTCTATCCACCCGCAGAAAGCCTTGCCCTCCTCAACGGATCTTCCCATCTTAAGAGCGATCTCCTCGCACATGACGACCAGAGGATCCAGAGAACGCTGCTCCGGGGAAAGATCGTCGTATATGCATCCCTCCCGAAGCCCGTACGTGCAGAACGTAAGGTTGTTAACGTCCGTTTTCTTCAGAAGACTCTTCATAAGCGTGGCTGCGTAAGGAGCAGACTCCACCCTGTTTCGCCCCAGGATCCAGAGGTCCTGAAGCGAACCTGAAGACATCTCGGCTATCTCCCGGGCCATATCAACCGCCCTGGATCTGGAAAGATTGTAGCCGTGAACTATCCGAAGCGGGTAATCCTCAGATTCCATGTGTTTTTTGGCGAGGGCTCGCCACGAACCCCCGACGGCGTAGAAGGTTTTCTTTTTCGCGTTCTCAAGCCAGGGAAGCTCATCAAGGAGTGGGGCAATCAGTTTCTTGCGGGCCTTTTGGGGACTGAGGCCGCTTTCAAGAAGCGGAATCGTGCCAAGCGGCAATGTGGCGTGGTTTCCTATTTTCCCCTCGCGGATCTCCACCAATTCAAGGCTTCCGCCGCCTATGTCCCCCATTACGCCGTCAGCGTCAGGGATAGCGCAGAGAGTACCGAGAGCAGAAAGCCTCGCCTCGTCCATGCCAGAGAGGACCCGAAGCGAAATCCCGCATTGCTGCTCAACGCCCTTCTTGAAATCGGGGCCGTTTGCGGCGTTTCTCACCGCGGCGGTGGCAACCGCCTTTATTCCGGAAACCCTCATCGAGCGCGCGATATCGACAAAGCGGCTTACGGTTCGCAGGGCGAGATCCATGCTCTTGGGAGACATCCTGCCCTGAGAATCCATCCCGCGCCCCAAGCCGCAGGGAACCTTCTCATCAAGTATCGGAAGCGGGGCGCGCTTCGGACCCTTGTAGATCACAAGACGTATGGAATTCGATCCCACGTCGATTACCGCCACGGTTCCGATCTTGCCGAAGGGCGCGGCGGAAGGAGAGATTTCTGTCATAAAATTATTCCTGCACAAACTCAGACGGCATTAGGGGCCGGGATTCGGCAAGCGCCTTGCCTCTTCCCGAAAGACTGGGGTTGGTCATAAAGTATTTGTGAGCCGAAAAACTGTCCCCATCGCTTTTAAGCTTGCGGAAAGAGCCGTCCGGCTGCATCTCCCAGCTGTTTGCAACATCGTTTAAGTTAGCGACCATCACCTGCTCAACGAGCTGCTTTTTCACAGTGGCGTTTTCAATTGGAACAAGCGACTCCACCCTGCGGTCAAGATTTCGGGGCATCCAGTCGGCAGACGAGATGAAGACCTTGCAGGCATTGGAGGGAAGCCCCTCCCCGGCGCCAAAGCAGATAACCCTGCTGTGCTCGAGGAAACGTCCCACGATGCTCTTTACCCTGATGTTCTCAGAAAGCCCCGGCACCCCGGGCCGCAGGCAGCATATTCCCCGAACGAAAAGCTCAATTCTCACCCCTGCGCGGCTCGCCGCGTAGAGCGCGTCTATTATCTTGCTGTCCACAAGGGAATTCATCTTGGCCCATATCACCGCGGGGCGGCCGGCCTTCGCGTGGTCTATCTCATCCTTTATCAGCTCAAGCACCTTCGGGCGCATCGTGACGGGAGAGAAAAATATCCTCTCCATCTTCTTCGGAGTGGCGTAGCCGGTCATATAGTTAAAAAGCTTGGCGGCGTCGCGGCCGAGCGCCTCGTCGGCCGTGAAGTAGCTGAGATCCGTGTATATCTTGGCGTTTACGGGGTGATAGTTGCCGGTGCCGTAGTGGGTGTAGGTGCGGATGTCAGAACCCTCTCTTCTCACCACCAGCGATACCTTGGCGTGGGTTTTAAGATCGATGAACCCGAACACTACCTGAACCCCTGCGTCCTCGAGGTCATGAGCCCAGCGGATGTTGGCCTCCTCGTCGAAACGGGCCTTGAGTTCCACCATGGCAGTTACGGATTTTCCGGCCTCGGCGGCCTCTATGAGCCTTTTCACTATCGGGGAGTCTTCCGAGGTGCGGTAAAGCGTCTGCTTGATCGCGACGACCGCCGGGTCCGCCGCGGCCTGCTTCAGGAACTCGACCACGACGTCGAAACTCTCATAGGGGTGGTGAACGACGAAATCCTTTTGCCCTATGGCGGCCATCACGTCGCCTCCGAATTCCCTTACCCTCTCGGGGTAGCGGATACTCATCCGCTTGTAAAGAAGGTCGCTTCGCTCATCCAGTATTATCTGCTTCACGCTCTCAAGCCCGAGCATCCCCTTGATCCTGAAGAAATGCGCGTCACGGGCCTCAAGCTTGTCCATTATGAAGTTGGCGATCGCATCCGGCATGTCCGCGTTGACGTCAACCCTGATCACTGATCCCCCCCTGCGCTGCTGCTTAAGCGCCGTCTCAAACGTCTCGACCAGGTCTTCCGCGTCCTCGTCTATCTCAAGAAGGCTGTCTCGGGTGACCTGGAAGATTCCGTTGTCCTCCACTTCGAAACCCGGAAAGAGGGATTTCATGTTGTGCTCGATGACCCTCTCGATCGGAACAAACTGGATCTTTTTCCCTCCCGGAACCCTTATGAAGCGCTCCACCTGAGAAGGCAAAATTATGAGACCCTTCATGCGCTTTTCGTCCTCGGCGCGGCTTAGCTGCACGGCGCACACAAGGCTCTCACTCTGTATGAAGGGAAACGGATGCGCCGGGTCTATGGCAAGCGGGGTAAGCACCGGGAAAAGCTTTTTTGAGAACCACTCGGAAAGCCACTTGGCGCCCGAGCGGTTGAGTTTCTCGGGAGTTACGATCTTGATCCCGGCCTTCTTGCAGAGGGAAAACAGTTCCTTTTCGCATTCGTACTGGCTTTCAAGCAGGAAGCGTACCTTCTCCCTTATGGCTTCTAGCTGCTGGGACGGCGTAAGTCCATCTTTGCTGCGGTCGGTCACACCCTCCATGACCTGTCCCGCAAGGCCCGCCACCCTTACCATGTAGAACTCATCGAGGTTGCTCGCGGAGATAGAGAGAAAGCGCACCCTCTCAAGAAGCGGAACATTCTTGCTGGCTGCCGTCTCCAAAACCCGCAGGTTAAAATCAAGCCAGGAAAGCTCCCTGTTAATATACCGCTCAGAAGGGCGAAGCGGGAACCTTTTGCTCGAGATGTCCGTTACCGAAGAAGCCACCTGCAGTCTCCCTGGGCAATAACATGCTGCGTCTTAACACCCACAACCTGTGAGTTTACATAATTACCGGGCGTGTGAAAAGCCGGGTTCACCCCGCGGGTCCCCCGAGAGCAATTCGAACCCCGCTTCGCAGATAGGCTCCTCAGCGTATCCCCCGGGTGTTTCGGCGTGAATCACTCCCTGATCCACCGCCACCAGCTCGATCGGGTCTTGTCGGAGACGTTCGGGGCGTCCAGGCTGTTCGATCGCGCAAGCGAACGAGCACTCTACGAAAGTCTGGTTCGGGAGCGCTACAAGCGGCCCGCGGTGCGAACCGGTTCCGTAACTCAAGCCTCCAGTAGCTGTCTCAGCGGGAGCTCCCGCGCTTCCGCTTCTGGACGAGACAAATAAAATTCCGCCACGGCCTGGCCCTCCGCTTCCATGCCGATCGGATCGACATCTCGACTTTTTAGCTGTTCGACCACCTGTTCCTGCTCTTCTGCGGAGGCGAAGTTCCTCTGCTTGAAATACTGGCCGACGAGTTTCTCGGTCTGGTAACCCCAATCCCCGAGCACCCGTTCGATCCTATCGAAGGGAAACATTCTCAACACGAAATTCGCGATCCAGGCCGGTCGGCGTTCCGTCAACGGCTCCATCAACTGTTCGAAGCTTTTCTCGGTCACATACCCGACGCAACCCGTCGATATCATCAGATCGACGGGCACTATATCCCGCCGAACCCTGACCGGTAAGGCCTCCTGTTCGAGGTTGATCGGCAACCCCTCGTCGACCAGTCCGGTTTCTTCCGCAAAAGCGATGGCGTTTTCGGCCTGATCGATGCCAATCACCTTCAAATTTTCATGATCATGCAAGTCCGCAAAGAATTGCTGATCGACTTCAATCACTTCTTCCGGTGAGGCCTGTGTCAGCTCGTCCTGCGTCCAATGGTCGTAAAGCTCTTCCATCGAGAGGTCGTGCTTCAGCAATGCAGCGTTTACGCCATAGGAACAGCCCAGGTCCAGAACGCAGACTTCTTGCTGTCCGCGTTGACGACGAAGCTGGGAAATCAGTTTTTGAAATAACGGCTTGGCGTTCGCGGGAATAGTGTAATCCAGTTTTTGCAGAGTACTGAAGTATGCCCGCGGATCGGGCCGGTCGTATATCGATCCCAAGTCGATTTTGGCTTCGTTGATGTCCGAAAAGTCGTCGTCGCTATTCATCTGCTCCTCCTAGGGGTGCGGGGTTGATTGAATGTTCAGGGGTGCAATGCTTCGCTCCCCGGGCGAGGGCGATGTCATGATCAACCAAGTTCTAACTTGCCTCGGAAGGGCTCGCAATCGTATGCCCGGTCTGGGTGACGGTTGCTCGCGGAGATAGAGAGAAAGCGCATCCTCTCAAGAAGCGGAACATTCTGCGTCTCAAAAACCTTAACGTCTGAGTTTACATATTACCCGCTGCGTGTAAAGCCGGGCTCACCGCGCCGCCTCCCAAAACGGGGTAGTTCTCACGAGGCGCCTCCACTGCGGCTGCGCCGTGCGAAGGCACTTTCTCATCCTAGCCTGCGACCATTCCTGCGCGAGGCGGATCACCGAGGGATCAAGCCTCCCGGGCTTGACCGCCGCGAGGATGTGCCGCGCGACTATCGCGTCGTTTGTCTTTCCCAGGCTGTCCTGGAAGCGTCCCATGAGTTTCATGAAGGGCGGAACCTCGGGGCCGCTCCAGAGCGAGTTGAAAAACTGCGCTGCGTAGCGGGCCTTTTTCCCCCGCTTTCTTATTTCGTGAAGATCCTCGTCAGGAAGACGTGAAAGAGGCCTCGTATCTTCGAGAAAATAGCGCCATGTTCTCCTAAGCACGCTTTTCGCAAACGGCTTCACGGGCTGGTCGAAAGTCTTTGAGCCGACCTCTTTCTCCACAGACGCGATCCATCGCTCGAACTGGAGCAGAAGACGGGCGTAGCGGCGGCTCTCAAGATAGGCGGCCGCATCCCCGACGGCACGGCGGCGCTCTGCGCGCGCGATACGCCGAAGGCGCTCTATCGCTTCCTCCTGACCTGGCGCCGCAGAGGCTATCCTGGGAAGCGTCTCGCTCAAAAACACCTGCCAGTCGCGTGCCGGGGCCAGGCGCTGCTGGAACCAGCGGAACTCCCCGTTAAAGGCCTTTCGCTTGTCATATGGAAGTATTCTCTTGAAGGCCCGGAGCGCCGCGCGCACGCGCCTCATAGCCACCCTCGTCTGGTGCACCCCCTCAGCCCTTCCCTCTAGGGTCGGGACCTCGTTTGCGAACATGTGCTCAAGCGCGCCGGCAATGATGAAATTAAACGCCTCTCCCACGCTCATATCCTCTGTGAGCGTGACCTTCGGGGCCTTAAGCGGTCTTGGCCGAAGGGCCGGCCTCGCAAGCGCGTAGCCCCTCTGCGCCTTGGTAAGATGGCCGAGGCGTACGTCGTAAGCCTCGCAGAGTTCAAGGGCCACGTCGAACATCCGCGCCGGGTCCCCCGAGAGCAGTTCGAATTCCGCTTCGCAGATAGGCTCCTCAACGCGTCCCCAGGATGTTTCGGCGTGAATCACTCCCTGATCCACTGCCAGCTCGAATTCGGCACCCTTGGTCCTGATACGAACCGCCTCGCGCTCGAAGTCCGTGATGAACACGGGGCCGAGGCGCTTTTCGCAGCGCCGGCGGGAGAGAGCGCGCGCGAGTGCGGGGTCGTCCACGGCGCGAAGATTCGGGGAATCGCCATTTACCGGAACGGTCCATTCCCGGAAATTCTGAAGTCCCGCGGGGCCTCGAAACGGCGCCTTTATAGTCTGCTGCTTACCGTTGCCGTTATCACGCACCCGGAGGACTATGTCGGATTTTCTAAGCGCATGGCGCGGGGTATCGAAATAGGTGCTTACGAGATGGCGCTTTGTGCGGCGGCCCCTGCGAAGGGGCTTAAGTCCCTTGTAACGCAGAATCCGATTCGCCACGGCGGGCGAAAGGGACAGTTTGAGTTCCGTTTCCTCGTACATGACGTAAAGATTCAACCACCCGGTTTGTCGGAAACCAGACTATTTAATCTACTCGATCAAGGCCCGGTTGTCATTTCTTTCTGCTACTGGATGAAACCGAGGAAGGATGTATAATTTAACGTCGTAACCCGCAATGGCAGATTCCTTCGTTCACCTACATCTACACTCGCAGTACTCGCTTCTTGACGGCTCGATAAAGTTCGACGAGCTGATCGAAAGAGCCGAGAACCACTCCATGCCCGCCGTAGCCGTGACCGACCACGGAAACCTCTTCGGCGCGTACGAGTTTTTCGAAAAGGCAAAGGCCCGCGGCGTAAAGCCCATAATAGGTTGCGAGCTTTACGTGACTCCGACGCTTAAGCTTGAGAAGCCTTCCGACGGAAAGAATTACCACCTGACAGTGCTCTGCATGAACGAGCAGGGATACAGGAACCTCTCGAGGCTCGTAACGAAAGGATACTTCGAGGGGTTTTACCGCCGCCCGCGCGTCGACCACGAGATGCTCTCCGAGCACAACGAGGGGCTCATAGTCCTCTCCGGGTGCATGAGCAGCGAGCTTTCCCAGGCCATTTTCAAAAAAGATCAGAAGGAGCAGATAAGAATCGCTTCGATATACAAGGAGATATTCGGGGACCGCTACTATCTTGAAGTGCAGGCAATCGGCCTTGAGGAGCAGCGCAGGGTAAACAGGGGGCTTAGAAGAATCGGCGAACGCCTCGGCATAAAGCTCGCGGCGACCAACGACTGCCATTTTCTCACCAGGGAGGATTACAAGTCGCACGACGCGCTTTTGTGCATCCAGACCGGAAGCATGGTGGCCGACCGAAAGAGAATGAGGTTTCAAAGCGACGACTTCTTCGTGAAGACAAGGGAAGAGATGGCCAGGGACATGGAGGGGTTCGAGAACGCGCTCGAGGAAGCGGTGAAAATCTCTGAGCGTTGCGATTTCGAGTTCAAAAACGATGGGTACAGGTTCCCGGAATACGTCCCTCCCAAGGGAAAATCGCTTGACGAATTCATGCGTGAGATCTCGAGCAGAAATCTCGAGAAAATGCTCCGGGAAAACGAAATACCCGAAGAGGCCCATGATACCTACCGCGAGCGGCTTAACTCTGAGCTTGACACCATCTGCAAGATGGGATTTTCCGCGTACTTCCTCGTGGTCTCCGACTTTATATTCCACGCCAAGAAAAACGATATTCCGGTTGGACCGGGGCGGGGAAGCGCCGCCGGGAGCCTGGTCGCCTACGCCCTCGGCATAACGGCCATCGACCCCATAAGGCACAACCTTATCTTCGAGAGGTTTCTTAACCCCGAGAGGGTGAGCATGCCCGACATAGACGTTGATTTCTGCGGTGAGCACCGCGACGAGGTAATAAGATACGTCACGGAGAAATACGGGGCAGACAAGGTGGCCCAGATCGGCACTTTCGGGACCATGTCCTCGAAAGCCGTGATAAAGGACGTGGGAAGGGTGCTCGGGCTTCCCTACGCGGAAGTCGACCGACTCTCGAAAATGATCCCCTCTTTCCGGGGAAAGGTGTTCAGCATAGAGGAAGCCGTAGGCAAGGTAAAGGAAATAAAGGAGCGGCTTTCTGAGAACAAGGAGCTTGCCGAAGCGGTGGAGCTTGCGAGGTCGCTTGAGAACATGGTGCGCCATTCCTCCACCCACGCGGCAGGGGTGGTGATATCGAATGAGCCGCTTGCCGACTACATACCCCTTTACAAGGGAAGCAAAAACGAGATCGTGACCCAGTTCGATATGAACTCCATAGAGAAGCTAGGCTACGTGAAATTCGATTTCCTTGGCCTAAAGACCCTTACCATACTGGACAAGGCCGTTAAGTACGTCAGGGAAACCCAGGGAAAAGACGAAAAGGAATTCGACCTTGACAGGGTCCCCCTTGATGACCCCAAGGTCTACGCCCTGCTTTGCGAAGGCGCGACCATGGGGATATTCCAGGTTGAATCCCAGGGGATGAAGGATCTTCTAGCGAAGCTGCGGCCTGCGGAATTCGAGGACATAACGGCCGCCCTGGCGCTTTACCGCCCCGGCCCTCTTGACAGCGGTATGGCGGAGGAGTTCACCCGGAGGAAAAACGGGGGCACGGTCGATTTTCCGCATCCCGCGCTTCGGGAGATACTGGGAGGAACCTACGGCCTTTTCGTTTACCAGGAGCAGATAATGCAGACCGCGAGCGAGCTTGCGGGCTTCACCATGGGGGAGGCGGACCTCCTGCGAAGGGCCATGGGAAAGAAGAAATCAAGCGAAATGAAGGCACAGCGCAAAAGGTTCCTGACGGGAGCGGAGAAAAAGAGCCTCGATAGCAAGCTGGCCGCGGAGCTTTTCGACACCCTCGAAAAATTCGCCGAGTATTCCTTTAACAAGAGCCACAGCGCCGCCTACGCCATGATCACCTACCAGACGGCCTACCTCAAGTCGCATTACCCGGCTGAATTCATGGCGGCCTTCATGTCCGTGGAAGCCCACAACGTGGACAAGGTGATCTCCGGAATAACCGAGTGCAGGAAACTCGGAATCGACGTTCTGCAGCCCGACATAAACCGAAGCTGCTCCGGTTTCACGGTGTCGGAAGGAAAGGTACTGTTCGGATTCACTGCAATCAAATATGTCGGGGACGGCCTGACCGAGGAAATAGTCAGAAGCAGGGAAAAAGACGGGGTATTCGAATCCGTCTTTGACTTCTGCGCCAGGGTGGATTCGAAAAAACTAAACAAAAAGGCACTTGAAAGCCTGATAAAGGGAGGCGTTTTCGATTCCCTGGAACCAAACAGGGCAAAGCTGTTCGCTTCCTGCGAGTCCCTGCTCGGGTACAACTCCATGAAACAGCACACGCCGGCAAACGGACAGGGAATGCTGTTTGACCTTCCAGATTCCGTGTCCGCCCCGACTCTTGCCGAAACCGAACCTTGGGAGGACCGCACCAGGCTTGAAAACGAGCTTGACGTGCTCGGGTTTTTCATATCATCCCATCCGCTTCGAAAGTACTCCTCCGAGCTTGAAAAATACAGCCCCCTTCACGACACCGAATCCATAAAGCAGGCAAGAGACGGCTCTGAGGTGAGAATCGCGGGAGTGGTGAGATCGTTCGAAACCAAAAACACCCGCAGGGGAACCGGCCTCATCGGCTACTTCACCCTGGAGGATCTGAACGGCTTCATAGAGGGTATAGTGTTCAACGACACCCTGCGCACGTCCAGTTCCCTTCTGGAACAGAAAGTGGAACCGGTGATAGTGAAGGGGAAAATCGAGGTCTCGGATGACAAGGTGCGTCTTCTCGCAAGCGACATCTCCTCGCTCAGGGAGACTAGGACGAATTCCGCTGTCTGCATAAGCATCGCCCGCAGATCGGCAAACGAGCAGAACATACTCAGCCTGAGGGAGATCCTCGAGAAGTTCCCGGGAGACTCGACCGTTATAATCGACATGAAGACCGATCATTCAGAGGCAGTCTTAAGGGTCGGAAACTGCAAGGTCGACTTCGGGGACGAGCTCATAGAAAACATCGAGGGACTGCTCGGGGAAGGCGCGGTAACCCTCAGGGAAAGCTCATTTGCCTAGACGCTCTATAAGCGCTTTTAGCCCCTCGGGGTCCTTCGTGATGACAAACACCTCCTGCACCGAAGTGCCGCTTCTCGCTATGAGCTTGGCCCCGCTTAGGGTGCTGTACTTGTAGCTCACAGCCAGATTCTCCCCGGTGGCGCGACCGACCTTTATCTCCCCGGGAATGATCCCCGTTACGTGGTCAAGGTCCGAGATGTTGTCCTCGAGAAAACGCCGTAGCCCCTTTATTATCGAATGTTCGGTTTTTATCTTGTTTTTTCTATATTTCATGATTTCCCAAGGGAATATTATACTTCATTTATAGGACCGAGGGTTAGTACGCATCCGGGCGCGGGGATTTCTCGGGCTGCCCGATCCTCCGTCGGCATAATGCGCAACAAAGCACAGAGGGTGCCGTGAGATGGGAAAAATAACAGACCTTCGTTTTGAGAATTCCTACGCGGAACTGCCACACGAGTTCTACCAGAAAAAAGATCCTGTTCCGTTCAAGAGCCCTCACATGGTGGCGTTTAACGAAACCCTGGCGGCTGAACTCGGCATAGACCCGGATGAGAAACAAAACCCCTTCCTTGCCGAGTATCTATGCGGGAAAAGGCCTCTTGCGGGCGCAGACCCCCTGGCGATGTACTACGCCGGCTGGCAGTTCGGGGTCTACAATCCGCACCTTGGAGACGGAAGGGCACTTCTGCTCGGGCAGATAGTCGACGAGCGCGACCGCAGATGGGACCTTCACCTCAAGGGATGCGGGGCCACCAGATTCTCAAGAGGCTTTGACGGAAGGGCCACGCTCAAGTCCTCCATAAGAGAGTATCTTGGAAGCGAGGCTCTCCATCATCTGGGAATTCCATCCACGAGGGCTCTCTGCGTGGTGGGAGGCACGGAGAAAATCGATAGGGAAACCCGAGAACCCGCCGCTATGATGCTCCGGGTCGCGGAGACCCACGTGCGCTTCGGTTCGTTCGAAGGTTTTTACTACCAGGGCGAAGAGGAAAGCATCCGGACGCTTGCCGATTACGTAATCGCCCGCCACTACTCCGAGATTCCGAGCGGGACAAAGGAAGGCTACGGGCTTTTTCTGCTTGCGACGGCAGAAAAAACGGCAATCACTGTCGCCAAGTGGCAGGCTTTCGGATTTACCCACGGAGTAATGAACACCGACAACATGTCCGTAACTGGTCTCACTCTCGATTACGGACCGTACGGATTTCTGGAGACATTTGACAGGGATTACGTCTCTAACCACTCGGATCACTTCGGCAGATACAGCTACGGAAACCAGTCCGCAATCGCGCGTTGGAACCTTGAAAAATTCGCAAGATGCCTGGAAGGCCTGGTGGACAAAAAACAGGCCGCCCGAGCAATTGAGGTTTACAACAAGACCTTCTCTGAGACATACAGACAACTTATGCTGCGCAAGTTCGGCTTTGAAAAGGAAAAAAAAGAATCCCTTCGGTTTGTTGAAAAAACCCTAGGGATGCTGGCCGAATCCGGGACGGACTATCATATCTTTCTTCGGAACCTCTCTGAAGTAAGCCGCGACGGCTCTTTTGAAGGAAATCCCTGGCTTGCGGAACTCTGCGCGGCCTCGGAGAAATGGCGGCATTGGATCTCAGAGTACGCCGGGGAGCTTCGGGAAAATTCTCTCCCTGACCGCGAAAGAAAGAAGCTCATGGATTCCGTCAATCCGAGGTACGTTTTGAGAAACCACATAATGGAGACCGCGATAAGGGAGGCTCTTGAGCGAGAGGACTACTCGGAGATAGAAAAGGTAAGGGAAATATTCGAGAATCCCTTCTCGGAGCAGCCGGAGCATGAAAGCTACGCGGGCGCCTCTCCCGAGTGGGCCAGGGGTCTCGTCGTGAGCTGTCTTTCCTAGTCAGTGAGAAAGCTTGCGAGGATTTTTTTCACGCCGGAACCGAAAAAATCAACCGTAGCCACCGCCTTATCTCCTTTTCCGTCAATCCGTTTAACGACCCCGGGACCGAAAATGTGATGGGTAACCCTCTGTCCAGATCTTAAGTTCCGACCGGCGTCTTCTGGTTCATATACGTTCTCTTCAGAAGACGAATCGGAATAACTACGGGAATCCCCCCCGGAGAGTTCTTTCTTGCGGGATTCGTAGATGACGTGCTCGGGCGGAAGATTATTTAGGAAAACAGACCTTCGGGCGTGGTACGTCCCGCCCGAAACAGTCCCTAAAGAAGCGTAACTCATGTAGAGCAGCCGCTTGGCGCGGGTAACCGCGACATAGAAAAGCCTTCTCTCCTCCTCGAGGCCCCCAATGGTCTCCGCAGATCTTTTGTGCGGAAGAAGATCATCGTTTACCCCGACCACGAACACTGCGGGGAACTCAAGCCCCTTGGCAGCGTGAATCGTCATGAGGGAGACCTTCTCCTCCCCGGAGTCCCCCCTGTCTTCATCTGTCGCAAGCAAAACGAGGTCAAGAAAATCAGAAAGAGTAATATCGCCCCACCCCTCAGCCGCATTTAAAAGCTCCCTTACGTTCTCCGCCCTCTGGTGGTCATCCCCCAGGTAATCAAGATAGGCAGTGCGTTCAAGAAGAGCCTTAATCACGCGCGCCACCGGCTGACTCTCCGCCGCCGAGCCGAGTTCCTTTATGATCTCAAGGAAACGTGATAGCGCGCCTAGAGCCCGCACAGGCAGAAGATCATGTTCCTGGCAGTACTCAGCCGCTTCAAAAAGAGTGAATCCGCCGGCTTGAGATGCTTCACGAAGCTTCCGAAGCGTGACCCCTCCTATCTTTCTCGGAGGGACGTTGACTATCCTAAGGAAGCTGACGTCGTCCCTAGGGTTCTGAACCAGCCGCAGGTAGGCAATCACATCCTTTATCTCCGCCCTCTGGTAAAACCCGACTCCCGACACTATCCTGTAGGGGATTCTCGCAGCTCTAAACCCTTCCTCAATTACCCTCGACTGAAAGTTGGCCCTGTAGAAAACCGCCATATCGCTCCACTTGAAGTCTTCAGATTCGACCAGAGCCGAAATCCGCTCCGCGACAAAGCGGGCCTCGTCGGCATTGTCCAGAGCCTTGAATACCAAGGCTTTTTCTCCCTCGGGATTTTCAGTCCAGAGGGTTTTCTCCCTTCTGTCCACATTCTCTCTTATAACAGAGTTCGCAATGCCGAGTATGTTAGGCGTCGAACGGTAGTTGCGTTCAAGCTTAACGACGCTTGCTCCCGGAAAGTCTTTCTCGAAATTCAGAATATTGTTTATGTCGGCTCCCCTCCACCCGTAAATGGACTGACCGTCATCTCCCACGACGAAAAGATTCAGGTGGCGTTGCGAGAGGGTCTTCGCGAAGCGGTACTGGGAAATGTTTGTGTCCTGGTACTCGTCTACGAGCACGTGAGAGAACCTGTTCTGGTAACGGTCGCGAACCCCCTCGTTTTCAGAAAGAAGCTTGTTTGCAAAAAGGAGCAGGTCGTTAAACGTCATAGCATTTCGCTTCACGAGCTCTTTTTTGTATAAATCATAAAGATCACTAAGCCTGCGACCATAAAAATCGTCCTTGAAGGACACCTCCTCCCTGTTCTCAACGGCATCAAATTCGGAAAGCACTCCCTTGGGCGAAAAAAGGCTCTCCCCGTAGTCAAGTTCCTTCAAGCAGCTTTTTAAAAGGCTAAGTTGATCGTCCCGGTCGTAGACAACGAAATCCTTCGTGTAGCCCTCAAGAAAATCCGCCTCTATTTTAAGAATCCGAAGGCAGATCGAGTGGAAGGTACCGATCCATATGCCGCTTGCCAGTTCGCCCGCCAAATCCCTCGCTCTTTTTTTCATCTCCGCCGCAGCCTTGTTGGTGAAGGTCACGGCCAGAATGTTTCCCGGAGGAACGGAAAGGTCGTTTATCAGGTAGGCGATCCGGTGGGCTATAACCCTGGTTTTCCCCGATCCCGGGCCTGCGAGCACAAGCAACGGACCTTGTCCGTGGCTTACGGCCTCGATCTGGGAAGGGTTAAGTCCTTTAAGAGAATTTTTCGGCACAGGCTCTTGAACCGTTTTTTCTGGCTGGGGCGGGAGGACTCGAACCCCCACTACCGGGACCAAAACCCGGTGTCCTGCCGTTAGACGACGCCCCAGTCGGGAAGAATTCTTATGTTACCACATTAGCACGACTCTTAAAGGAAAAACTGAAACCGCGGGTATGGGCTAGGATCAGATGGATCGAGCCGCTGATATTCAACAGGGATCAGGCAGAGAATGGAGCGTTAAATGGCAATTTGGCAATAGCCCAACTGCTACCGCTGGAGAAAAAACTTATTGGGAGCCGGAAGCAGCCTCGCACGTGACGCCCGCGTATTCCCAGGAAGTGCAGTCATGTTCTCCGGGTTCTGAATGTGCACACTCAAGCAGGATTTCTTCCGTACCGTCGCATTCCACATCGTCAAGCAGGAAAAGCAGCGATGGCTGCCCTATCCAGATTATATTCGTTACCGCGGTGCCTCCGGATAAGCCCAACTGGCCGCACGCAACCGTCGCGTCAACGTCATCCCAGAGGTCGTCACATACCCCCTTCCATCGCTTTGTACCATCATCAAATATCTGAAGAAGACCCGAACTGGAATCCGATTCCTCACCGTCCTCAAGGCTGGTAGTGGAAATCAATCGAAGACTGCCGTCGGGAAGGTCGGGATAAACCGGTCCCACATCGAAACTTTCGACCTGCTCCGAATTACCCGCGTCATCAGCGAAATTGATCCTTACCTTCACCCAGTTCTCTTCATCCTCAGACTGAAAAACATAGGCGGAATTCGTCGCGCCTGGAATTTCGGTCTCGTTGTAGGCAACATCGGACCTGATCCACTGATAGGAAAATGAACTCTCCTCCGTAGGCTTGCCGTCTGCGTCAGTGATTCCGGAGTGATCAGCGGTCACCGTAACTCCCGTTTTGGTCTCCGTGCCCCTGATCGCGATATGGCCGACGGCGTCGTCATTCGAGGTTTCGGCTTCACAACTGACGCCGAAAGCCTCGTTGTCGCCGCAGTTATTTTCCCCGCGTACCGAATGCTTGCACTTGTCCTCGCCAAGAATCCTGGCCTCAGAACCCGAGCACTCAAGATCGTCAAGCAGGTAATACGCCGACGGATCCCCTGCGGCGCTTGCGGGCACCGCGAGCCCAGTAAGCGGAGTCCCTCCCGAAAAACCCAGCTGGCGACAGGCGACTTCTGCTTCTTGTCTGCCGATTACCCTAATATTGTTGTCCTCTTGTGTTCCCAGCGTCACGAGTCCGTCATCGCATACACCCTTCCATTCGCCGGCGCCGTCACCATCCGGGTCATCGAATATTTCAAGCCTTCCCGAGGGCGCGGCAGCAATAACAAGGCTCACCACCGTACCTGTAGTCGTATCCACCAACCTGAGATCGCCGTCCACATCGGTTTCCTGGGTGTTAACCTCGGCAGGCGCCCCCATAAGCAGAAGCCCGAGCAGAAGCCCCACGACCACAAGGAAAACGCGGGATATACTCAAGGCCTTGGTGATTGCTTTCCCAACGCGTAACACGGAACACTCCTTGCATCCAAGGCGATTTCTAAGTTTTCCCAAACGCGTTGTTTCCATCTTAAAGACTGTCTTAAATCAGACCAGCTTTCCGGTTCCAGGCGGCTTTTCCCCGCCTCTAGCCATTTTACTTCTACCACCCAGTTTTTGCAAGCAGAACAGATGCTTAGAAAATACACAATGGGTAGGCACAACAAAGGGCCGCAATCGGAAATACGAGTTGTCAGCGACCAAGCCAGTAAAAGGTTCAGTCCGCAAGAAAATGCCACCCACTTATGCCTTGGGCCAGAAAAACATCGAATTCCGAAGAGGTTCCCAGGTACTCGTAGACTTCCTCCGCTTCATGCTGTTCCCTGAAAACGGAAAAAACCGATGATCCGCTTCCCGAGACAAGCACGAAGCGCGCCCCAAGCGACTGGAAAATCTCCTTTAGGGAGAGAATCTCGGGAAACACCCTGAACACTGCCGCCTCAAGGCTGTTCTCAAGGGGGAAATCCCCTCCGCGGAACCGCTCTGCAAGAGAAACGGGGTCGACTTTCTCGGGAGGGGGCTCCGGGGGCTCCCAGCTTTCGTAGACTTCCCGGGTCGAGAGGCTTTCTCCGGGGAAAAGAATAACATAGTGAAGAAGCGGAAAATCAGAAAGCACTTCCACCCTCTCCCCCACTCCCTCGATAAACGAAGAGGTGGATCTTACAAAGAACGGCACATCGGCTCCGAGAGATGCGGCCATCCGGAGCAGATCCCGGTCGGTAAATTTCCTGAGGACCCTGTTCAGGCCCACCAAAACCGCCGCAGCGTTTGAGCTTCCTCCACCAAGGCCGGCCCCGAGGGGAATGTTCTTTTTTATTGCTATGGACACCTTTTTTTGAATCCCGGCTTCCTCAAGATAAAGGTGGGAGGCGGCCACGGCAAGATTGTCCCTTCCGGAGGGCATTTCTCGCCCCGAGCATGAAAGACTTGACCCCTTTCCCGATTCTACCGAAAGGCTTATCTCGTCAAAGAGGCTTACGGGCTGCAGAATGGACTGGAGTTCATGATAGCCGTCGGGGCGCTTTCGGAGGACCCTGAGAAACAGGTTCACCTTCGCAGGGGAGAGAAGCTTCACAAAACTCATTTTCGCGCCACATCCGGCTCGAAATTCATCGTAAGCCTCACGCTTCTAAGTGGAAGCACCAGTTTTTTTAGCTTCTCTGTCTTTTCATCGAAGCTGAGAAGAAGCCTGAACACGATGTATTTCCCCTCAGGGGTCCTCTCCCGAAGCCTGTACTTGTAGACCAAAACACCGCCGCCTTCCTGGTTTAACTTTGCGTAGGGGTAACCGAGAATCTCTATCACTTCTGAGAAGTTAGGGATTTCCTTGGGTTCAAGGGACCTCACGGCCGCGGTGCTTGTCTTGTCAAGCTTTTTCACTTCGGCGCCGCCCACTGAGCCCATCACCTTCCCGAGAACTTCCTTGGTTATATACTTGTTGAAGCGCTTGGGAAAGATAATCTCGCAGAGCTTTCCCTGACAAAGCTTCATCCCCATGTCCAGATCGAAATTTCCGCTTTCGCTCTTTCTGCCCGGGTACTTCTTCACCAGATGATAGGTCCAAAGCTGGGTGTCCACGGCAACACGGGTTTTTACGGGCGGCGAGTAGACCATGAGCCACTCGATGTCTTTTGTGAGCAGTACGGGATTTTTGAAGGTGAGGCGGAGACCGTCGTGGTCGCTCACGCTGAAATTCTCGCTGAAATCCCCGAGTTGGCTTTTTACATCGAGGAACCTGAAGAGCCGGCATCCTCCCACTCCCAGACACAGAACAAGCAGAAAAGATATGAAAACTTTTCTTTGCGAAGACGGCTTTCCCATCGGCAATTCGGCATTTTCCTCCGGATGTATTATTATACCGTACAGACAACCGGGATTTATCTCTAAACAACTTCAGATGTTCGCAAGACTCCTAATTCTGTTCACCGTGGTTCCGCTCGTTGAGCTCGCCCTGCTCATAAAGCTCGGGAACGTAATAGGGCTCTGGCCGACCATATTCATAGTCATAGCGACGGGGGTGCTGGGAGCGGCGCTTGCCAGAAGTCAGGGAACGCAGGTCATAAGCGCGATAAGAGCGGAGGTCGCCGAGGGCAGGCCGCCCACGGGAAGCCTCATAAACGGTCTTCTCGTACTCGTGGGAGGGGTTGTGCTTCTCACACCCGGGCTGCTTACCGATCTTCTTGGCTTCTCCCTTCTTATTCCCTTTACCAGGGACTGGTTCAAGAAAAAACTTCAAAGCAGGCTTAAGAAATACGCGGAGAGAAGTTCAGGCTCCGCAACCATAATAATACGCTGAGGGTCCGAAACGGCGCCTGCTCACGGCTGAAACGGCTCGTGGCTTATCTTGTGTATTATCGGCATGGAGAAACTCACCGACTCCATGAGCCTCTGGCCGTACTCAATCACCCACTGCTCGGGAGCCAGGGAGTAGAAGTCCGCAAGCGTCATCCACTCCCCTCCCCTCATTATCTCCCCGTAGTCCACGCTCACCAGAAAAGCGGTCATGTCCCCGCCGTCCATGCCGTTTAGCACCGAGCACTCCACATAGGAATGTATTCCCTTTAAGACGGGACAGCCGTTTTTGCCCTCGAAATGGTCTATGCCTATAAACTTTTTTTTGTCCCTGCCCGAATAAAAGCCGAAGTTTCGGACAAGAGCGATCTGATCCTTCCTGAGAAGATGAACCACGAGATTCCTGCTTTCCATTATGAATCCGTGGGTGTGATTTCTCTTCCATATGCCCACAAGAAGCCTGGGCACGGTGTGAACTATGGAGGAGGTGACAAGCGTCGTCGCCACTTGGCCGTTTATCTCATCCCCCCGCCTGCTGGTTATGATCCCCACAGGGCAATTATGCCAGAAAACCCCGCAAACTGAAGGCCCATCATTCACTGAAAAACTCCTTTTTTTATCCCCGGCAGAAAATGCCGCGGGAAGATTGAAAAAACATCCCCCGTGTGCTATAGTAACCCCGTCTCTTAAGTTTACCCGCTACAACGCGGCAGCGCCTTTTAAACGGATTGAAATCCTAACTATGAAAAAAATAATTCCGGCGGTCGCTTTTCTTTTTCTGGTCGTTGGTGTCCTGCACATCTCCGGGTGCTCGAAGAGAGTTCCCACCACTCCCCCCTCGGCTGAAGAACCGACGGGTACTCAGGACAGGGTCATGGCAGTATCGGAGATGCTTGAGGAGGCCCGAGCTGAGGGTGCCGAAGACACTTGGGAGTATGAAGAGGCACAAAAGCTTTTCGAGATGGCCCAGAACCTTATAAGCGAAGGGGAACTTGAGGAAGCCGAGAAGGTCCTTTCTCAAGCGGAACTGAAGGCCACACAGGCAATCGGCGCCGCCAGGGAAGGCGCCTTCATGGAAGGCTTTGACGAAGAGGCCCAGGAAATACGGAAATCCCTGCTCAGCGACGCCTTCTCCAAGGAAAACCTGATAAACCTTCCCACCTCGGACGTGTTCTTCGAATTCGACAGCGCGGAGATATCGGAAGAGGCAATGGAGGCAATTGACGGCAACATAAGCATCTTCGAAAAAAACAAAGACAAAATCAAATTCATTCTCGTCTTCGGTTTCTGCGACATCCGCGGGACCGAGGAATACAACCTCTCCCTTGGAAAGAAAAGAGCGGATGAGATCAAAAAATACATGATCGGAAAAGGGATGTCTCCCGACATGCTGCACTCCATCAGCAAGGGAGAGACGGAAATATGGCAAGAGGGAACATCGGATGAGGCGTACAGCCGTAACAGGCGAGGACACTTCATGGCCCTCTCTGACAATAATTCCTCAGAAAACTAATGAGAAAAAAATATCTGGCCGTCGCCGTAGTACTGTTTTCTTCCGTGTTCATGTACGGTTGCGTAGCATCGGAAGGAGACCTGGATTTTCTTTACTCGAGGCAAAGGGAAGCTGAAACGAACATCAAGAAGATCCAGAAGGATATCGACTGGCTTAAGGCAGAAGTAAAAAAAGAAGACAACATCCTTGATCTTAACGAAAAGATTTTCGAACTTGAAAACAAGCTTCTGGAACTCGAGCAGATAATAGGCGAAATGCATGCTCAGAGCGAAGAACGGTTCAAAAAAATAGAAACCGGGCTGCCGGCAGTGGCAGAGGCCAAACCCCAGGCCGCGGTTCCGCAACCGCAGACACCTTCCGTCGCGGCTTCTGAGCAAGCTTCTGAAAGTCCGGGCGAGGAACCCGCAACTGAGCCAGCCCCCGTGGAAAAAGACCCCAAGGAGAACTACGAACTGGGCCTAAAGAAATTTGCCGACGGTAACTATGAGGCCGCAAGGGCGTTGCTTCGAGAGTACCTTGCCGCCGCCCCCAGAAACGATGAGGCTGCAGACGCGATGTTCCTCATCGCGGATTCCTACTTCAAGGAAAAATTCTACGAGGAGGCCATTCTCGAATACCAGAACATAATCGAAACCTGGCCAGCCAGCCCCAAAATCCCGCTTTGCCAGCTCAATCAGGGAATCGCACTCTTGAAAATAGGGAAACCGAACGAGGCAAGTCTCTTTTTCGAATCGCTGATCGAGGCATACCCGGACTCACCCGAAGCCGCAACGGCGAAAGAACACCTTAAGACCTTGTCCACGCCGGGAGAATAAAGCTCCGGCCGTGGTCGACACTGAACCGTTTTCATGAGAACCATCAATTCAGAGAAACTTTTTCGCAAGGCGAGGAACGTTCTTGTGGGCGGGGTAAACAGTCCCGTGAGGTCTTTTGCGGCCGTGGGAGGTTCGCCGCTTTTTGTATCAAGGGCCGAAGGTTCCTACATATATGACGCCGACGGGAACAGGTTCATCGACTACGTGGCCTCATGGGGTCCGCTGATCTTGGGACACTCCCATCCCTCGGTGGTAAAGGCCGTCGGGGAAAGGCTTCCCCTGGGAACGAGCTTCGGTGCCCCTTGCGAACTGGAAACAGATCTTGCCACGCTGATAGCAAGGCACTTCCCCTCGATTGAGAAAGTTCGCCTTACCAATTCCGGAACCGAAGCTACCATGAGCGCCATAAGGCTTGCAAGAGCGGTCACCGGAAGGGAATACATAATCAAGTTCGAGGGATGCTACCACGGACACTCGGATTTTCTGCTCGTGAAATCCGGTTCGGGAGCCACGACTTTCGGAAATCCAAGCAGCGCCGGGGTCCCGAAATCGTTTGTGAACAGAACGCTGCTTGCTCGGTACAACAACATAGACTCCGTCAAAAAGCTTTTCGAGAAGTACCCCGAAAAGATTGCCGGAGTGATAATCGAACCCGTGGCGGGAAACATGGGGGTGGTAACTCCTGAGAAAAACTTCCTCAAGAAATTGCGCTCTACATGCAAAAAACACGGAGCAGTTCTCATCTTCGACGAGGTCATAACGGGGTTTCGTCTCGCCAGGGGAGGCGCACAGGAACTGTTCGGCGTAGTCCCGGACATAACCTGTCTCGGGAAAATAATAGGAGGAGGGCTCCCGGTAGGGGCGTACGGGGCCAGCGCAGAAATAATGCAAATGGTTTCCCCTGAAGGTCCCATGTACCAGGCGGGCACCCTCTCGGGAAATCCGCTCGCCATGGCGGCGGGAATTGCGACAGTAAAAGAACTTAATCCGAGAACCTACAGGCGACTTGAGAGCCTGACCGCCTCCCTGGTATCTGGAATAAGGGAGATAATAGCAGAGCTTGGCACTGCCGCCACCGTAAACTCTGTTGGCTCCATGTTCACCGTGTTTTTCACCGACCAGAAGGTAACGAACTACGGCGGAGCGCTCGGATGCGATACCGCGAAATACGCGAGATTCTTCAGAAACCTTCTTCAAAACGGAGTCATGTTCCCGCCCTCTCAGTTCGAAAGCGTGTTCGTTTCGACAGCGCATACGAAAAAGCAGGTAGACCTTACGCTACAGGCAATCCGCGAGTCACTTCGGGAAATTTCCCAAGGAGAGTGAGATCAGGAACCCTAACTGGCTTTTTTTCGTTGTAATCGGAATTGAGTTCGCCTTCTCCGTCATAGCGGGGCTCTTCCTCGGCGACTACATCGACGGAAAACTTGACACCGCTTTCCCTTTCTTTACCCTGCTAGGTCTTGTGTGCGGAGTGATAGCGGGACTGACCCTGCTTTTACGGACACTCAAACTGAGGCAGGAAAGAAAAGACGGAAATGATGAAAAACCTTGATTTCGGCGTTGAGAAACTGTCCCTGGCCGTAACGGCGATTCTTTTCGTCGTGAATATCGCCATCGGAGAAAGGGAAATGGCGGTGGCCATAGCGGTCGCGGGGGTCCTTTTTCTGCTCGATTACGTAGCCATAAAATTCGTCGTAAAGGCGCTTGCGGAAAAAAGATATTCACTTGCGTTTTCCATGTTCATACTGGTCATGAAAATGCTCGCGCTGCTTGCGATAATAACGGTTTTACTCGTATTTGCAAAACTGAATATATATGGTTTAATGATAGGCTTAACTTCCGTGGTGATAGTAATAATAGGTAAAGGTTTGAAGGGTTAGACATGGAACATTTCAGCTGGTTTTCCCTTGCCGGTCTCATAGAATACGACCATATTCTGGGCGGAGTGCTGGTACTCCTGTTCATACTGTTTGTCGGCCTGAGGGTAACAAAACATTACTCAAAGGAAGAGTCCGTAATCCCCGAAGAGAAACCATCGATGAACATTTTCTTCGAACTCGTGGGGCTTGAATTCCTTTTCAACACGATCGAAAACGTTTTCGGATCCCGTGAAAAGGCGAAGAAGTACTTCCCGCTTCTAGCCGGGTCGTTTTTCTTCATACTGTTTGCGAATCTGCTGGGAATGATCCCGGGCTTTCTTCCGCCGACCGGAAATCTGAACACCACCGTAGCGTGCTCGCTTCTCATATTCGTCATGTACAACTACTACGGAATAAGGGAGCACGGGCTCGGTTACGTCAAGCATTTTCTGGGCCCGGTAATTTTCCTCGCGCCGCTTATGCTGATCATCGAGGTTATAAGCCATCTGGTAAGGCCTCTGTCTCTATCCCTCAGGCTTTTCATGAACATAACAGGCGACCACATGGTGCTCGGGGTGTTTACCAACCTCACGCATATACTGATTCCCATGGCTTTCGTGGGACTGGGTATTTTCGTATCTTTTTTGCAGGCTTTTATATTCACTATACTTTCGACCATATATATCGCGCTTGCCGAAGCGCATGAACATTGACATAATTCAGGAGGTAAGAAATGAAAAGGTTGTTTTCTTTTATAGGTCTTGCGGCACTGGCTTCGTTCGGTGCTTTCGTTCCCGACGCGTTTGCCGCGACTGAGGGGGGCTTAGGAGATCTGGCGAAGATGGGGCTTGGAATCGGCGCCGGAGTAGGCATAGGTATAGCCGCAGGCGTCGCGGGAGTAGGTCAGGGACTCGCCACGGCTTCTGCTGTCGACGGCATAGCCAGAAACCCGGGCGCTTCCGCAAAGATCCAGACGCCCATGATTATCGGTCTCGCCCTGATCGAGTCTCTGGTAATCTACGCCCTGCTGATAGCGTTTCTGCTTCAGGGAAAAATCTGACGCGCATAGGATAAAAACGGGGAATACCACAGCAAAAAGGTTATTCCCCGTTTTATTATTACCTGCTGTTTTTTCACGGCCCGATACGCAAAAAGAACCCGTTATTTGCGGGTCTTGCCTTTTTTGTACCAGCGGTGCCTCTTGTGCAGACCACCCGCAAGATATAGCTTGCGAAAAAGCTTTCCAACTCCAATCATAGGTCTATCAATACAACTATAACTTCTCTTTTAATTCATTGTCTTATATTATAGACAAATAAGCGTTAATTAGTAATAATATAAGACAATGAAATCACAAGCACCAGAAACGCTTCCCCGGGCAGCGCGACAAGCTTTAGTGAAACTCGGCGCAGATATAGCCGTTGCGCGCAAGAAACGCCGGATTTCGACGGTCTCAATGGCAGAACGCGCCTTCATCAGCCGCGCCACGCTTTACAAGGTTGAAAAAGGCGATCCCACGGTCTCAATGGGCATCTATGCGACGGTCCTGGCTATCCTTGGTCTTGCCGGGGGCCTAGGTGAAGTCGCCGACCGCATCAATGACTCCTTAGGTCTCGATCTTGACGAGGACCGCCTGCCCAAGAGAATCATGCCTGTCCGCCGCGCAAGCAGAAGGATTCGCTGATGGCTGATACGATCGAAGTTCATATTGATACGCCCGACGGCACCAGCATTGTAGGACGCTTCCGCTATATCAACAGGCGTCACGGCCAAAGTTCGGCGTTTGAATACGCAGACGAATGGCTCCGCGGAACAAACGCTTTTGCGATTGATCCTGAGAACCTGCCACTCCAAGAAGGAGCGTTTTACACTTCTTCGGATAAATCTGCGCTGCCAGGAGCGCTCCGCGACGCGGCACCCGACCGCTGGGGCAGGCAACTTATCAGACGCGCCCTCGGTAAAGCTGGGGAAAGGCGAACCCTTTCAGAAATCGATTACCTGCTCGGGGTCACGGATCATACGCGTATCGGCGCGCTACGCTTCAGGCAAGAGGGAGAAGACTCTTTTGATCATCATATCGCCAATTCTCGCATACCCCCCCTGATCCGGTTACCGGCTCTTATCAACGCGGCCGATGCGGTGCATACCGATACTGAAACCGCGGAAGATCTTAAACTGCTTTTGAATGAAGGTTCCCCGCTCGGCGGTGCGCGCCCCAAGTCCGCGGTAGAGGACAAAGACGGCTCTCTGGCAATCGCCAAGTTTCCAAAACCCGATGACAACAGGAGCATACCGCATGGAGAGGTGCTGGCGATGACTCTAGCGCGCCAGGCGGGACTAACCGTGGCAGACGCCAGGCTGCTGGATGTTATCGGCCGGCCAGTGGCACTGATCCGACGCTTTGACCGAGTGGGCGGCCGACGTATCCCGTTTCTCTCGGCCATGAGTCTTCTCGGGCTGAACGACGGAGACGAAGGAACTTACACCGATATCGCGGAGATCATACGCATGTATTCGAGTTCACCGACGCAAGACCTGAACGAGCTCTGGAGACGGGCTGTCTTAAACGTGCTTATTGGCAACCTCGACGACCACCTGCGCAATCACGGATTCCTTTACGACCGCGACGGCAGATGGCGTCTCTCGCCCGCCTACGACCTGAATCCCGTACCACTTGCGGAAAAAGCCCGGGAACTTACAACCTGGATCTCGGAACAAGGGCCTGAAGCCGATCTTGATCTGGCACGCGAGGCGGCGCCGTTTTTCGCTCTGAAGAAAAAACAGGCTGAAACAATAATTGACGAAATATCGGCTGCTCTGAAAAGCTGGCAAAGCACAGCGCGTCGGTTAGGTATGAACTCCAGGGACATCGATATCTACGCCACGGCGATCCGAAGCAGTTAAAACATTAACAAGTGAATCATGCGGCTCCATGCAGGATGGACAGGAGAAATCATCCGGATTGTAAGCGAAACTTGAACCGTAATCGCCAGCCGCGGCTATTTTGGGTAATTCTTCAGGACAAACTCTACGGCTTCTTCCTTCGAGGACAGACTGTTTTCAAGCTGTAGTTCTTCCACCCGCCCCAGTATTTCCGAAAAAGCGGGACCGGGGGAATACCCGAGATCTATAAGATCCTGTCCGCTGAGAAGCGGCGGGGGCTTTATTTCCTCCCTTCCGTACTCTTCCATTTTTTCCCTGATGAAATCGTAGGCGTCGGTTTGTCCGTGACTTGCCATGCAGTCAGCAAGATGCATCTGCATGTGCTCCTCAAAATACGGAAGGGAAAGAAACCTTTTAAGGGTGCTTTCTCTCATGTTGAAAACATCCTTGAACTTAAGATGCTCAAGGATAAGCTCGGAAATTCTCTTTATCTGCTTTTTGGAGAATCTTAGCCTCCTGCAGATGCCTTCAGACATCCTGGCCCCTACCCTGTCGTGTCCGTTGAACCTTATCCTGTCAGACTCGCTGTAAGTAGGCGGCTTGCCAACGTCATGGAGAAGCGCGGCGACGGCAAGCTCCTCCGAGTAGAGACCGTCAGTGTTGCCGTAGAGCATGTCCATCACAAGGCAGGTATGCTCAAATACGTCTCCTTCGGGGTGGAACTGAGGGGGCTGGCCAACTCCGTGCATACATTCGACTTCCGGGAGAAAATGTTCAAGAAGACCGCTGGAGCTAAGAAGCTTGAGTCCGTTCCCCGGATTCCGGCGGGTGAGTATCTTGACAAGTTCTTCCCGTATTCTCTCCCCGCTTACAACGGATATCGCGGCCGCCTCGTTGCGTATAGACGAAAGGGCCGCTCCGTCGAGCTCAAAATCGAGACATGAAGCAAACCGCACCGCTCTAATCATTCTAAGCCTGTCCTCACCGAACCTTTCCTCGGGATCTCCTATGGTCCTGACAAGCCTCCGCTCAAGATCCCCGATACCACCCACGTAATCGTAAAGCTCTCCAGAAACTGGATCGTAGAGCATCCCGTTTATCGTAAAATCCCTTCTGCGGACGTCTTCTTCCGCACTTTTCGTGTAATCGACGTGTTCCGGATGCCTTCCGTCACCGTAACTCGATTCCTTCCTGAAGGTGGCGACCTCGAATTTCATGTCTCCTTTTATCACCAGCACCACGCCGAAGCTCTTCCCCACCGCCACGGTCTTTGAAAACGCTTGCTGCACCTGCTCCGGAGTCGCGCTCGTCGCTATATCAATCTCATCGCACTCAACGCCGAGCAGGGCGTCGCGCACGCAGCCGCCCACGAAGAAAGCCTCGTATCCTTTCTCCCCGAGAGTCTTTACGACCTCAAGCGCCCCCGCGAAATTTTTCTTCTCGAAATCAAGTTCCCTTTTCATAAATTCGCCACCATGGCCCGCAAAACGGTTAAATTATAGTTTTTAATTCTACCCGAATCACAATCCGCAAAGGCGGCCCGGACAAGAATGAACGAAAGGAATTTCCGCAATTTTCTCGTACGAAGGACAAAGGAAAACGGCTCAAGGCTGCTGTTTCAGAAGAAGGACGGATGGAGCTGGAAACAGATCACCTGGCCCGATCTTGTCACCGAGGTTGAAAGCATAGCCTGCTTTCTTCTGAATTCGGGCTTCTCAACGGGGAGCAGGATTGTTGTTCTCTCGCCCAATACACTGGCGTGTCTTTTTTTCGAACTGGCGGTATTCGCGCTGGGAGGAATCTGTCTTCCCGCAAGGAACATGAAAGAAGCAAGGGAAATCCTTGTGAACTCATCCGGAAACTGCTTTTTTCTCTGCGCAAGCGCGGATGAGGCGCGAGAACTCGTCGAGACCCCGGCGCTCGGAGAAAAAATAGAAAAGGTTTTTCTAAGCGCAAACGAAAAGATTCCCGTGGAGGGAAAGACGGTCAGCTACTCGAACGTCGTAAAATTCGGCTTTTTGGGCAGGAAAAAGCTCAAGGACGAAATAAGCGCGATTGGAAGCTCGGTAAAAGAAGACTCCCCGGCCGTAATATTTGACGCGGGGGCAGCGGCGGTCGAGAACAAAACCTTTTCCCATGGAGACATACTCGATCTCCTGCGCCTCTCAGAACAGGAACTGGGAGAAATCTCAGTCGAAGATCAGACATTCTCCTACCTTCCCGGCTGCGGTTCTTTTTCCAAATTCGCCAACCTGCTTAACCTGCAGACCTCAGCCAGAGGAGCCATTGCGGAAGGTACGGAAGACTTTCTCCTCGATGTTCCCGAGATAATGCCGGTTATGCTTTTTCTTCCGGGTGCCGAGATCGAAAATGTCGTTAACAGTCTCCAGGGCGAAAACGGTTCGGGAGGAAATCTCAGAAGCGATCTCGGAGGAAGAATAAGGCTTCTGCTTACAGATGCCCTGCCGCCAGAGAAAACAAGGGACCTGCTGGTTGCGCAGAACATATCCGTCGTCAGGCTTAGCAGCCTTTCGGTAGTGCCCTGAAGATCAGACCTGCGGTTCGTTCTCCGTTCCCTCAACGCTGCAAAACGCCCTGCCCCTGCTTAGCCTTAAAACCAGTTTTTCCTCGAGTTCAAGCGTCCGGGAATCCTGCACTATCTCTCCGCTTTCTTCTTTTGAGACTATGGCGTATCCCCTCTCAAGAACGCTGAAAGGGTTCAGGGAGGTAAGTTTTCCGGAGTAATTTTCGATGCGTCGTTCAAGGTTCTCGATCCGCGAGGTCATATGATGCCTGAAACCGGTTGCGAGCCTGTCAAGCTGCATGGAGAACATATCGACACGGTTCGTTAGGGAACGGCTTAACCTAAGGCGAAGTTGTGCCAGGTTTTCGAGGATTTCTCCTTTTTCCCTTACGGCAAATTCCGCGGCTACTGAAGGGGTAGCCGCTCTCACATCGGATACCAGGTCAGCTATAGTCATGTCTACCTCGTGACCCACGGCAGAGATCACTGGAAAGGGGGAGGAAGCAATTTTTCTTGCAACCCCCTCGTCGTTAAAGGCTCTGAGATCCTCTTTCGATCCCCCTCCCCTAGTTACAACTATAAGATCAAGGTCATCCATGCCGTAGAGCCTATCAAGGGCTCTTGTTATCTCGGCCGGGGCGCTATCTCCCTGAACGCTTGCGGGAGAAATAACTACCTCGACATTAGGAAACCTCCTGTATGCGACCTTGATAAAGTCCCTCACGGCGGCTCCCGAAGGAGAGGTAACTACCCCTATTCTGCGGGAGAGAAAAGGAATGGGGCGTTTCTTCGAGTCGTCAAAAAGTCCTTCTTCGAAAAGCTTCTGCTTGAGTTTTTCAAGCGCGAGTGCATCGGCACCTACTCCCTTCGGCTCCATCGCGCTTACGTACAGCTGGTATTTGCCGTCTTTCTCATAAACCCCAACGCGCGCGGCGCAGATGACATCCATCCCGTTCTCCGGTGTGAACTTTATCTGCTGATTATTGCCTCTGAAGCAGACTGCGGAGATCTGGCTCTGCTTGTCTTTCAGGGAAAAATACCAGTGGCCGCTTGCGTAATGCCCCTTGAAGCCGGAAATCTCTCCCCCAACCCATATCGTCTCCCCGCCGAACTCAAGCTCAATCGCATCCTTTATCGAGGAATTGAGTTCCGATACGCTGTAGATTTTTCTGTCCATTCTTAAACGTAAATTAATCGGTCAGGCAGCCGTTGGCAAGGCTATAGATCAAGAGGACCATGCTCGACTAACTTAAACTGCAAAAGCCCCCTGATGCGCAAGGATTGATTTAAATTGCCCCGCTGTATTCACCCAGTTATCGATATAACGGCGCGGGAATCATTCAAACAGATGCGGAGATTGGGTTTTCACCTTTTCGAGGATTTCGCCTGAGACATTGAGATTCCCAAGATCCTTGAGATGAAACAGTTGGGATGCACGCAATTTCTTCGCGCCTCTGAGATTGGCATCCCTCATAATCGCCCCGTCGAAATTCGCAAGCTTGAGGTTGGCTCCGGCGAAATCGGCGCCCGTAAGGTCAGCGCCCAGCATGTGGGCCCCTTCAAGGTTGGCGCCCCTGAATACCGCGCCGCGAAGATCGCAGCCCTCAAGGTTCACTCCGCGCATGTTCGCCTCGGAAAAATCCGCGCCTACCATGCTGCACCCCTTGCAGAAGGCAAGCTTGAGAGTAGAGTTCGCAAACACGGCGCCGTCAAGGTTAATCCCGTTAAGATTCGCCCAGCCAAGATCCGGGATAGCATCGGGCTCATCCTCCCGCCACCGGTTCCACGCGGCCGCACCCTCTTGTACCTTCGAGACGTGCCCGGAATCAGCCACAGCACCCCACCGTCAGTGATAATCCGAAAACCTTAAACGCGGACAGAAGTATGTAAATCGCAATCACTATAAGTATGAGGCTTCGAAGAAATCCCCTGATCCCACCTTTCATCCTGCGCCGCATACTCTCGCCGCAGGAAAGGCATATATCCGTTTTCGCCGTGGTCTCGTAACCGCACTCTTCACATCTTCTTACGGGCTGAAGCGACATCAGATTACCCCTTTTTCTTTCTTAGCTAACCCTTTTCAAAGCGGAACGAACAAATACCGGATGCACTTTGTCAATTTCCTGGGCAAGCTGCCCAATGACGTTCTTTATATCCCATTGCGCCCCCTCCGACATCCGCAGATTCGTCAGGTGGTACAGCTCCCAGAGATCGAAGCTGCCGCAGACTCTCCTGTTGTGGGCGTTCGTGACAACGTAGCTTGCCACGTCGCGAAGACCGGCGTCAACGAGTTCTTCATAGAGCCGCTCGCTTCGCCCGACGGCTTCGAGCAGAAGCTCCTCCGTTCCCGATTCCGTAACATGTGGTGGAACCGTCACGCCTTCCCCCACCGAAGGCTCCTTTATGGTCCAGCTGACTTTCCTGTGCCTGAGCAGTTGATGCCACGCCGCCTCGCTCAGGACGAACTCGGCGTTGTAGTTGATAGACTTGAATATGCCCATCGGGTTGTCGTGCTTTCCGAGTTCTTCGACGGCCATTGAAAAAATCTTCTTAAGCTCCGGGGTGTTTTCGGAAAGGTGCCTTTCTATGTCTCCGACTGAAAGCCCCGAGAATTCGAACAGAAGCCCTCTTGCGACCTCCCTTAAAGCCTCTGCCTGGGGACTCTCCTTTCCCCGTCCCGTGTAGTCAAAAAGGGTAACCGAGGATCCGTTACCGGGTGAGTTTTTCCCAGCGTCGCCGAGACTACGCGAGAACTCCTCGAGCGCCTCTCGCGTCCTGACCATGTAGGGGTTCTCGTCAGCGTACTTAACAAGCGTCGGAACTGAGAACCTTACCTCGCTTTTTATCTCTTCGGCCCTGTTTCTTGCTTCAAGGTAGCGGCTTGAAAGAAGAGCGGAGATTGTCTGCTCCATGGCTCTTGCGTTCGCCGTCATGCCGAGATTCGTAAGCGTGGAGAGGTTAAGGGCGTACCTTGCGTCCTCAAACGCTATTTTCTCAAGCGCCCTGAAATGAGGTTTTTCCTCCTTGTCTTCGGGAACGGGAAACTTCTTTTTCAGAAAATCAAAGAGCTCGGTGTTGAGTCTCGAGTAAACCTCGTACTGAAAATCGCAAAGCTCCTCGAACTCTTTTTTAAGGGCGGGGCGCGAGTCAAGCTCTTGGGGAATATAGTTGTCGCCTTTGCGCGGTCTCTGGTATCTCTGCGAATATTCGGTAAACGAGAGGAATTCGTTTGCGCATTCAAGCAGGGAAGAGAAAAGCCTTGAAACCCTCTCAACGCCTATGTGCACGGTCGCGTGCTCGGCAACAGAAGCGTGACCGTAGTTAAGAACCCACTTTTCGTGGAACTTCTCCGCCCTGTCCCTCCCCATCTCCTGCTCCCTTATCACGGTGTCTATGTTTTCCCTGAAACTTTTGGGACTTCTGCTTACGTAGGCGAAGATGACGGCAACGACTTCCTCGGGAATGTTGCTTATGGTGTAGATGTCCCTGTCGAGATTCGAAACGTAACGTTCCATCTCCCGGGCGATGTCTTCATCATCTATTTTTATCTCGGTGGACAAGCCTGCTCTCCCGTTCCCCTCCCATGGCTCCCGAGGTTCAGGAGACTGTATGGGTTTCCTTGAGTTTATCAACTATGTAAGGCATGACTCGGCTCGGGCTTCCGTATATGACGGCGCTTACGTAATTATCGGCCGGGGTTTCCCTCTCGCCGATAATAACCGCCTTGTTCCCTTTGTTCATGACCTGAAAGGGAAAAGAAGCCACGGGCTCGATCTCCAGATTTGCCCCGACGATTATAAAAAGATCGCAGTGCTGAAGCCTCATCCAGGACTCCCTTATCTCCCAGTGAGGAAGCGGTTGTCCCGGGAAGGACAGCGGAGGTTTCATCTGATCGCTCTGGCATTCCTTGCATTTCGGAATGCCGGTCTTGCTGTCCTCAAGGGAAAGCAGTATTCCATCAGTGCGGTAATCGTTTCCGCATTCATGGCAGTGGATCCAGTTTATCGTCGAGTATATCTCTATTATTTTTTCGCTGCCGGTTTTGTTGTGCAGACCGTCGGCCGCTTGGGTAAGAATGCAGTCAACGTTGCAGAGAAACTCCATCTCGTAAATGGCTTCGTGGGCAGGAGAGGGCCTAGCTTCCGAGATTCTGGGATAAAAATCCTTTATCTTTTCCCAGTACTCTCTCCTTACCTCCGGGCGATTCTTGAATTTCCCTATATCAGGATTGAAGCTCAGATCCGAAACGTCAGGCAGTCCGACTTCAAGAGAGAGTTCAACTCCAGTTAGAAAAACTATCTGAGAGGCTTCCCGGATCCACTTGACCGTTGCCGAGAGCGCATCCTGTTCCTGCTCGCTCATTTCAGGCTTTGATTATAACCGCTTGCGGCAACACAATGAAATCTGTTCAGATCGATTGCAGTTCAGCGGACAGGTAAAATATTGTTTGTGGGCATAAAACCTAAAGAAATAAACGAATTTACCGAAAAAGCTCTTCAGATCGTCTGGGACAACGGTGAAGAAAGCATATTTTTTTACGACGAACTCAGAGAGATCTGTCCCTGCGCCACCTGCAGGAGGCTCAGGAAAAAGAGCAGAACCGGGAAACTTCCGTTTAAAAAACGGATACCCCTCGGAAAAAGCAGCATGATGCCGGAGAAAATAGAGTACGTCGGGAATTACGCCATAAGGTTCATAGGCGAGAACTGGTGTGAAACCGGATTCTATACCTTTGATTTTTTAAGGAAAAACAGCGTTCCGGGCGAATAAGTTCCCCCGGCGGAAAATCACGCGCGGCGCGCGCTTATGGAAAGCCACTTTCTGGTAACAAAGTGGTCACCGTCCTCATTCACTTCCCCGTGGAGAAGAATTGCCGGCTCAACGGCGTTTTTCATGGCATCGGAAACGGCCTCATCCGGATAGCCGTGAAGGGCGCCGGCGGCATACTGCTGGAAGGAACTTATGTATTCCCACGCTTCTTTTGTGAGATCAGCGGCGAATTCCTGAGCGTCGATAAGGTCAAACCCTACTTGGCCCACCAGCTCTTCGTAGTAGGAGCGGGGGTGAAACTTCGCGGCTTCGGCTTTCCCCTCAACCTTCACTCTTTTCACTCCTTGTTTTCTCAGGAACTGAACGGCGTTTCTCACCTGGGTTCTGTAGAAAGGTATGGTCTCCTCGGGTCTTGCCCCCTCGTAAAAAGAGGTGTTGAAAAAAAACCAGCCCCCGGGCTTAAGCGCTTTTTTGATCGCTTTGAGGCTCTTCAGTTGTTCCTCTTCGTCAAGGTAATGTATGCCGTTACCCCATATAGCCACGTCAAGGCTTTTCGGAGGCAAATCAAGTTCCTGTATTGAGGAATTGATAAGAGTCAGCTTGTCAATCTCTTTCTCAAGCCTGCGCTTGGTAAGCTTAAGAGCGCCTGCCGACTGATCAAGGCAGAACACCGCCGACTCCTTTAGATTCGCGGGTAGCATATCAAAGAAAAGCTGCGCCATGGTGCCCGCGCCTGTAGCGATGTCAAGGAACCTGTCGAGACTCTCGACCCCCCTGTCAACCATTATCTGGATCCAGCTTCTGGTCATATCGCCGTTTACCTTTCTGTACTCCTCGGTATCGGCAAAAGGCTCATAGTTGTAATCTTCCATATGCTCTTCCATCATTTCTCTCCTCGGCTCTTGACCCGCCCGCACAGCCTACTCTTTATACCCTGAATTCTAACATAATAGCAACAAGAAAATTAAAAAAAATAAAAACCCAACCGAGAAAGTTTTAAAATGACGGAAGAGATCAGACTCCCCTTTTTTCTCCCCAGAATATTTTGTGAAGCTGCGGAAGCACTCTTACGTTCTCCATGCCGTCGCGCAGGACTCTCTCGGCTATCCAGTCCGCTTTCGTACCGTAAACGGGCTGGAATATGATTGAAGCCCTTATGCGACGCTTCGCCATAACGCTCCTTGCGTATTCGTAGTCCGCGCTGTCCGCTATTACGAACTTGAGCTGATCCTTTTCCCCCAGGTCATCATAAAGCGAAAAATCCATCCTGGAGTCCATGCCCGAACCGGGGCACTTGCAGTCCATGCTCACAACCGAATTAGGATGGGAGAAAATTCCGGGCGGCTTCTTGTTGCCACTTGTTTCAAGCACGACCACGAAATCCCTTCCAAGCAGGAATTCCGCTATCTCCTCCACTTCATCCCGCTGGATAAGCGGCTCCCCGCCGGTTATGCAGACGCGGGAGCATCCGTATTCAAGAACCCTGCTCAGGACCTCGCTGGTTTCTATCTCCCGGAAGTCATTCCCCTCCACGGCGTACATGGTGTCGCACCAACTGCATCTGAGATCACAGGCAAAAAGCCTGAGAAAGACCGTCGGCAGCCCAATATGGATTCCTTCACCCTGTATTGAAAAGAAAATTTCACTTATCTTCATCGCAGCTACGCCTCGTACTCAGTCGGATCGTCCACATCCGCTTCGATAAAAGCCCTTTTTCTCTCCCTGCACGAACTGCAGGTGCCGCAGTGCATACGGGAACCCACGTAGCACGACCACGTATCTTCGAAAGGAACCCCGAGACGGGCTCCGAGTCTTACTATCCCCGACTTGTCCATATCTATAAACGGGGCGACTATGGTCAGGCGTCCGTTATCAGTCGCAAGTCTCTCCGCCTTCTCGAAAGCCGAGACGAACTCCGCTCGGCAGTCGGGATACACACCCCTGTCGGAATGGTGTGCGCCGTAGAACACAGTGTCGCACTCGATGCTCTGTGAATAGGCAACCGAAAGGGAAAGAAAGATGGCGTTTCGATTCGGAACGACTGTTGCCGAGAGGGTCTCGTAATTGCGCGCCGTCGCGGAAACCCTGGGAATTTCAATGTCCCGGTCGGTAAGGGCAGAGGCGCCGAAAAGAGTCCTTGCGGAAGAAAGATCGATTATGTTGGGGGAAAGCCCCAGATGCCGGCATATGTTCTCTGAGGAGCGGACCTCCCTTTCGTGTTTCTGCCCGTAGATGAAGGTAAGAGGAAAGACTTCGTACCCTTCCCGAACCGCCTTGTAGCAGAGAGTGGAACTGTCCACGCCTCCAGAGACCATGACAACCGCTTTTCCAGACACTTCCTTAATATTAAAGTCGAAAAAAACAAATACAATCCCCGTGACGGGAGCGGTCCCGAACAACGGGCGGAGAAAACGGTAACTTAAATGGTTTCAGTATGTTGGCAGAAATAGATCAAAATTATATACTTATTCACCCGGGAATCAGGGGAGCAAAGGCGTTTTCATGAGCAAAGCAGAAAAAGAACGGGAACAGGTTCTTCTTTTCGATGATTTTCCAAGCATCTCGAAGAAAAGCTGGAAAAAAGAAGCCGAAAAGAGGGTTTCCTATAAAGATCTCATATGGCATACCGAAGACGGCATAGAGGTTGAACCCTTCTACACCGAAGAAGAAGCCAAGGACCTTTTCCTGGGGGAAACACCGCTTCCGGGAGAATTTCCGTTCGTCCGGGGAACCAGCGAAAAAGATAACAGCTGGCTCCTTGCAGAAGAGATAAAGCTCACTACACCGAAAAAGACTGCAGCCGCGGCCCTTGCGGCAATAGAGGGCGGGGCGGATTCTCTTACCTTCATCCCGCAGGCGGAAATGAAACGCAAGACCATCGAGACTCTCCTAAAAGATATAGATCCCCTGCGCATCAGAATAAACTTCGCCTTGAGAGAGAATCCGGAAAAGGCCTGCGCCCTTTTCATTTCCTCCTGCGCCAAAAAAGAAATCGACACGCAGGAACTAAGCGGAGCCGTGTTCTTCGACCCTCTGTCGCATCTGCTTGAACACGGATCGCCTGCAACGCCGCTTGATGAGGGTGTGGATAAAATCGCAAAAGCCATCGGATATCTCTCAGACGCTGCGCCCGGCTACGCGGCGTTTTCGGTGAAAAGTTCGACATTTAAAGACTCAGGCGCAACCATAAGCCAGGAACTCGCCTTCACAATCGCTGCGGCAGTCGAGTATCTGGTTATGCTTCGCCAAAAAGGCGTCGATTCAGACAGCGCCTGCCGCCACCTCGTTTTTTCCTTCTCCACAGGTTCAAGCTACTTCGCGGAAATCGCCAAGCTCCGCGCCGCAAGAGCACTCTGGGCAAACGTCGCCCAGCAGTTTTGCCCCGCCTCTGCCGAATCCACGAAAATGAGGATCCACTGCCGCACCACCGCCTTCAACAAAACCATTTACGACTCGCACACAAACATATTGCGGACGGCGCTTGAGGCCATGGCGTCCGTAATCGGGGGGACGAACTCCCTTACCGTGGAGCCTTTTGACGCCCCCTACCGGGAACCCGATGGATTCTCAAAAAGGGTGGCAAGGAACATTCAGCTTCTCGCAAGAAACGAATCCCACCTCGACGCGGTGACCGACCCCGGAGGCGGTTCCTACCACATAGAGAAACTGACGCAGTCCATTTCGCAGAAATCCCTCGAACTGTTCCAGGAAATAGAAAGAAAAGGCGGCTACCTTGAGTGCCTTAAAAGCGGCTTCATACAGAACTCGGTCGAGGACAGCAGGAAAAAAGTCCTGAGCGACATTTCCCGGAGGGAAAAAACGCTTATCGGGACAAACGAGTTTCCCAACCTGCTCGAAAAAATGGCAGGGAATATCCGGAAAATCCTCCCCCGGGAAAAAGAGATTAACGGTTCGGCCCCGACGGTAGCATCTCTTACGGAATCAAGGGCGGCTCAAGTTTTTGAGAAAATAAGGCTCCTAAGCGAAGAACACGCGGAGAGAACGGGCGAAGCGCCCAAAGTTTTTCTGCTTCACCTGAGCGATTCGCCGCAGACAGCCGCAAGATCGGTTTTCTCGATGAATTTCTTCGGATGCGGGGGGTTCGCGATAGTCGACGGAGCAGAAAATCCGGGTGCGGATGAGGGAGTTACGGCAGCTTTGCGCGAGAATCCGCTTGCGGTAGTAATCTGCGGCTCCGATAAGGATTACGAGCAGTTCGCGGGGGAGGCCACAAGAAAACTCAAGGGCAAGAAAGCGGAAATAAAAGTCGTTGTTCCAGGCGACGGGCAAAACAAACGGGAAGAGCTGGCTCAGGCAGGTGTGGATGATTTTATCAATGAGAATTCGGACGTCCGCGACCTGCTTGAAAGATACCAGCGGTTGCTTTTCTCAGACAAGGTAGGACCATGAGACCCGATTTTTCGAAAATAAACCTCGGCTTCGCTTCAAACGGCAGCGGCAACGCACGTGCGAGCGAAGATGTCGTAAGGGAATCACCGGAGAAAATAGACATTAAAACTTTTTATGTCCGAGACGATCTCAGCGACTCCGAACACCTGGGATTCGTCTCCGGAATTCCGCCTTATCTTCGCGGACCCTACCCGACCATGTATCTAACGAGGCCCTGGACCATCAGGCAGTACGCGGGATTCTCGACCGCGGAGGAATCAAACGCTTTTTACAGGAGAAACCTGGCCGCGGGGCAGAAGGGGCTTTCCATAGCCTTTGATCTTCCGACTCACAGGGGATATGACTCGGATCACCCCAGGGTTTCGGGAGACGTCGGAAAGGCAGGGGTAGCGATAGATTCGGTGCTCGACATGGAGATTCTTCTCGATCGAATACCCCTTGACCAGATCTCGGTTTCCATGACCATGAACGGCGCGGTCCTGCCAATCATGGCTTTCTACATAGTTGTCGCGGAGCACCAAGGAGTGGGACCGGAAAAGCTGAGCGGAACGATCCAGAACGACATACTCAAGGAGTTCATGGTAAGGAACACCTATATTTACCCGCCCGAATTCTCGATGAAGATAGTCTCTGACATCTTCGAATATACATCGAAAAACATGCCGAAGTTCAACTCGATAAGCGTAAGCGGCTACCACATGGAAGAGGCGGGCGCCACGTCGGACATAGAGCTTGCATACACGCTCGCCGACGGCCTTGAGTATTTAAGGGCGGGCGTTGAGGCGGGACTCAACATTGACGATTTCGCTCCCAGGATTTCCTTTTTCTGGGGAATAGGCATGGACCACTTCATGGAAATCGCGAAAATGAGGGCAGCAAGGATGCTCTGGGCCAAGATCGTCAAGACATTCGAACCCCAAAAACCGTCATCGCTCATGCTCAGGACGCATTGCCAGACTTCGGGATGGAGCCTCACGGAGCAGGACCCGTTTAACAACGTGACGAGAACATGCGTTGAAGCCCTAAGCGCGGTGCTCGGCGGCACTCAGTCACTCCACACAAACGCCCTGGATGAAGCAATCGCCCTTCCCACCGACTTCTCCGCCAGGATAGCGAGGAACACCCAGCTTTACCTTCAGAAAGAAACAGATGTATGCAGGCTGATCGACCCCTGGGCAGGATCCTACTATGTCGAGTACCTGACCCACAATCTGGCGAGAAGAGCCTGGGAACTCATAATGGAAATAGAAGAACTGGGAGGGATGTCCAAAGCCATAGAAACCGGGTTGCCGAAAATGAGAATAGAGGAAGCGGCAGCACGAAAACAGGCGAGAATAGACTCGGGAAAAGACATAATAGTAGGAGTCAACAGTTACAATTCGGACGCGCAGGAAGAATTCGATATACTGGAAGTGGATAACCGCAAGGTGAGGGAGAACCAGATTAAAAGACTGCAGAAGCTCAAAGAAAAAAGGGACTCCGAGGCGGTTGAACGCGCGCTTGGGAAAATCACCGAATGCGCAAAAACGGGGGAAGGCAACCTTCTCTCCCTGGCAGTTGAGGCCGCAAGGGAAAACGCCACCCTCGGAGAAATATCGGACGCGTGCGAGGAGGCATGGGGGAGATACAGGCCTGGTTGGCACACGATCTCGGGAGTATATTCATCGGAAATTTCGAAGGACGCCGGATTTGCCAAGGCAAGGGAGCTTGCTGACCGCTTCGCCACTCTAGAAGGGAGAAGACCCAGAATACTGGTCGCAAAAATGGGCCAGGACGGCCACGACCGCGGGGCGAAGATAATAGCAACGGGTTTTGCCGATCTCGGTTTCGACGTGGATATAGGCCCGCTCTTTCAGACTCCCGAAGAAGCGGCGAGACAGGCGGTTGAAAACGATGTCCACATAATCGGAATATCAAGTCTGGCCGCCGGCCACAAGACACTCATCCCCGAACTTATAAAAAAGCTCAACAAGATGGGAGGCGACGGCATAATGGTGGTCGCGGGAGGGGTTATCCCCAAACGCGATTACGACTACCTAAGGAACGCCGGAGTCTCGCAGATATTCGGTCCGGGGACCGTGCTGTCCGAAGCGGCCGAAGCCATACTCGTGCCCTTAACAGAAACCCGAACATGACGCCGCAAAGAAAAACGGAAGCGGAAACCTACCGCCAAGGCATAGCCAGGGGAGAAATACCCGCTCTGAGCAGGGCGATAACCCTCGCGGAGAGCACGCTGCCCGAGCATAAAAAGCTTGCACGGGAAATAATCACGTGGTGTCTGCCGCGGTCCGGGAAATCCATAAGGGTGGGAATTACGGGTATACCCGGAGTCGGAAAGAGCAGCTTCATAGAATCTCTGGGTCTCTATCTGGCCCGCGAGTGCGGAAAAAAGATAGCGGTGCTCGCAATCGATCCCACGAGCAGCGAGACCGGGGGAAGCGTTCTGGGCGACAAACTCAGGATGGAGGAGCTTTCCCGGCACGAAAACGTCTATATAAGGCCTTCCCCGTCGGCCGGTTCTCTGGGAGGAGTAGCAAAAAAGACAAGCGACGCCGTGATTCTCTGCGAGGCGGCAGGATTCGACACAATCTTTATAGAAACGGTGGGAGTCGGGCAGTCAGAAATTACCTGCCACTCCATGGTCGATTTCTTCATGCTGCTCATGATTACCGGGGCGGGAGATGACATTCAGGGAATAAAAAAGGGAATAATCGAGCTCGCTGACGCCGTATTGATAACCAAAGCGGATGGGAGAAACAAGAAAAAGGCGGAGCTTATGAAACAGGAAATGGAAGAGTCGCTGGGATTTCACAGGCCGCCCGAATCCGGGTGGGGTCCCAGGGCTTACGCCTGCTCCTCCATTACGGGTTACGGAATAAAGGAAATCTGGCAGTGCGTCATGGACTATGAAGATCTCTGCAGAGAAAACGGATACTTCACGGAAAAAAGAAGAAAGCAGGCCAAGTACCGTCTGCATGAAGCGCTCGTCCAGAATCTTGAGGACAGCTTTTATGAGAACTCCCTCATCAAAGAAACGCTCGGCAAAGTGGAAAAAGAAGTAATGGAAGGAAAGACGGACCCCTACACGGGAGCCGCGAATCTGCTCGACCTTTATTTTGAAAGGCTTAGTCCACCTCGGTCGGCACAAGAAAAATGATTGTAAAGGCCCTCTCACCAAAATACATAAACGAGATCGTGAAGATCGAAAACGAGTCCTTCATCGCCCCGTGGCCGAAACAGGTGCTTGCGGATTACATCAAAAAATCCGGGTTCTTCTGCAATATAGCCATAAACGGAAGCGACGAGGATGTTGCGGGCTACTCAATATCCACCCTTGTATACGACGAAATTCACGTATTCAAGATCGCCGTGGCATCCTGCCACAGGAGAAAGGGAGTAGCGATTGAACTGCTCTCAGACACATTTAATTTTTATGAAAAAATGGGGGCTCTCTCGGTTATTCTCGAGGTAAGAACGACAAACACGCCGGCGATCACGCTTTACGAAAAGCTCGGGTTTGAAATTCTCAGAACACGCGAGAACTACTATGGCAGGGGAAGAGGGGACGCCTACGTGATGGGTCTTGCGCTTGACAGCTACTATCAGAAGTTTCTCTCAGCCACGTAATCGGCAAGGCGACCGAGGGATTCCCTGTAATCGTTCTGCGGTATCTCGTCCAGAGATTTTTTCGCTTCAACCACAAACTCTTTTGCCCGCTGCCTGGTCAAATCGACCCCCCGGTAGTGGGCTACCATCTGCGATATCTCCGCTATCTCGGAACTATCGAGATCATCTTCTTTATCAAGCGTTTTGATTACTTCGCGTTTCACGTTCTCCGGGGCGCTTTCAATCGAGTAGTAAAGCGGAAGGGTCATCTTCCGTTCAGCCAGGTCCTGTCCGGTCTTTTTCCCGAACTTGTTTTCCTCAGAACAGTAATCAAGCGCATCGTCTATAAGCTGAAACGCTATTCCTATGTTGTGCCCGTAGTGCGAAAGAGCCTTGACCGCTCCGTTTGAAGTATTCGCAAGGAGCGCTCCGGTCTCGGTCGAGCACTCAATGAGCGCGGCCGTTTTGTGGTCAATCACGGAAAAGCAGAAGTCCTCCGAGATCTCGACCATTTTTCTCTCGCTCATAATCTCGAGCACATGGCCCTCGGCAAGGCGCGATGAGGCCCTGGAAACCACTCTCAGCAGTTCAATGCTTCCGCAGCTGTATATAAGCTCAAGACCCCGGGCCAGCATAAAATCCCCCACCAGTACAGTGGGTTTGTTTCCCCAGACCATATTGGAAGAAGTGTTTCCCCTTCTGAACTCCGCCTGATCAACCACATCGTCGTGAAAAAGGGTGCCGGCGTGGAAAAGTTCAATCCCCGCAGCGGCCGCGATCCGGTCTTCCCCGTCGGTAAGTCCGCAGGCGGCGCTTGAGAGAAGAACTAGGGAAGGCCTGATTCTCTTTCCTCCTCCGCCAAGCAGATACTTGGCTATTTCGTAAACCAGAGGAACGTCGGATTTTATGAATTCATCGATTTTCCTCTCCGTTTCGGCGAGGCTCGGGTGAATTATCTCAATTATGTCTGAGAACTCCATCGGACGCTTAGACTATACGAACGAACCCGACAAGTCAAAGACTGGACACCACCGTTAACCTGATGTAAGTTTCCTTTTTTAAATGAAATTTTTCGCAAAACAACCCGCAAGAGCGTAACGGTAAGCCGCTTTGAACCTGTTCGATATCTTACTCTTATTCGTTATCCTGGTCTCCTTCGGGGCAGGACTCAGGTCAGGTCTTATAAAGCAGGTTTTCTCTCTGACCGCCATAATAGGAGCAGTAGCGCTGGGCTTTTTCTTTTATGAGCCGCTTGGGAATATCCTGCTTGAAAAAAACATTATCGCCGAACCGAGAATCGCCGATATTCTGGGATTCCTGATCGTAGCCTGCCTTGCGTACATGCTCATACATTATCTTTCCCATTTCCTGACAGACCTGCTGGAAAGGGTCAAGATGGGATGGATTAACCACCTCTTCGGCGGGGCGATGGGCTTTATAGTCGGTCTGCTGCTCTGCTACCTCTTGGTAACCGGGGCCAAGCAGTTTGTGGATGAGGATGCTCCTTTTCTCAAGGATTCCGTTCTGGCTCCCAAAATCATCACCGGATACCAGATTATCAGGGAACAGGCACCGGATGATCTTGACAAGAGCCTGGAAAAACTCCGGGAGCTGCGGGAAGAAAAGCGGGAACCGGACTTCGAGTGAGCGAGGATGAACCGCGGAATTCTGATAGGAATCCTCTCCGCGGCACTTCCGAGGAACCCCGCAACCCTGAACCGCTTTTGAAGCCAAAGTATGGCTTCTTCAATCACTGTTAGCCAGTACTCCCTTAATTAACTGCGCCGATTCAGTTAAACTCTTATATGGAGAACGTTTTGTCCACGGTCTTTCTCTAGAACAGCTCGCGACATGGTTTCGATAACTACTCTTGACGAATTCATCATAAGAAATCAGTATGAATTCCCCTATTCCACCGGGGAGCTCTCCAGACTGCTTCGGGATATAGGGTTTGCGGCGAAAATAGTTCACAGGGAAGTAAACAAAGCCGGTCTGGTCGCAGACATCCTGGGCAAAACGGGTCAGGTAAACATCCAGGGAGAAGAGGTAAGAAAGCTCGATTCCTACGCGAACGAAAAATTTCTGACCGCGCTTGAACATGGCGGAGAGTGCGCCGGGGTGGCGTCTGAGGAAAACGAGGAGTTCATAGCCTTTTCGGACGAGAAATCAAAAACCTCGAAATACGTCATAGCGATGGACCCTCTTGACGGATCCTCCAACATAGACGTTAACGTATCGGTCGGAACCATATTCTCCGTGTACAGAAGAACTTCTAAGATGTTCTCCCCATGTCTCAAGGAGGATTTCCTGCAGCCGGGCAAGGCCCAGACGGCCGCCGGATACATAATATACGGTTCTTCGACCATGCTGGTGTACACTACCGGCCACGGAGTAAACGGTTTTACACTTGACCCGTCGATAGGAGAGTTCTGCCTCTCCCATCCGAACATAAAGATCCCGAGCCACGGCAACATCTTCTCGGTTAACTACTATAACTACTCGAAATTCCCCGACAGGGTAAAGGAGTATCTCGATCACTGCAGGGACGGAGAGAACAGTTCCAGCCTTTCGCTGAGGTACGTCGGATCCATGGTAGCAGATATCCACAGGAACCTACTCAGGGGAGGAATATTTCTTTATCCGCAGACTTCGGATTCTCCCAACGGGAAACTCAGGCTTCTCTACGAGTGCAACCCGATGGCCCTTATCGTGGAACAGGCCGGAGGAGCGTCATCAAGCGGAACGGAGAGAACTCTTGATATCCAGCCGACGGAACTTCACCAGAGAAGCCCCATATACATAGGTTCCTACAACATGGTAAGCAAGTTCGTCAACTTCTTGAAGGATGCCGGGGAACCTGAGGAGGAGTAAAAATGGGTGAAAAAACAAGTTTCGGGCTTACCGCCCCCCTTCCGGGAAAACCGGTCACGGAACTCGTGGATTTCGCCGTCCGTTGCGAGGAGGCCGGTTTTGACGCCGTGTGGTACCCAGACCACATACTGTTTATGGCGAAAAAACTGACCCCCGAAGTATGGTCGGTAATCACGGCCGCGGCGGTAAAGACTGAAAGAATCCGCCTTGGAGCCATAGGGGATCCTCACAGATCCCATCCCGCGATGTTCGCCCACAGACTCGCAACCATAGACAACCTCTCGGGGGGAAGAGCGTTCAGTTGCCTCGGGTACGGGGAAAAAATGAATCTTGACTACTACGGCATAAGCTGGAACAGGCCCCTCGCTCGTCTTCGGGAGTCCGTGCCGCTTATGAGGCGGCTTTGGGCCGGGGAAACGGTAACCTTCGAGGGGGAGTTCTTCTCTCTCAGCGAAGCCGAAGTAAGGGTAAGCCCCGTCAACGGAAAGGATGTTCCAGTATACATAGCCGCGACCGGACCGAAGGCTCTCGGGGTCGCAGGCGCACTCGGAGACGGCTGGGTAACAAACGCGATGCCCACATGGGTTTTTTCGAGCAAACTCGCCGAAGTGGAAAAAGCCATGGGTGAGAACGCGGCGGCGGAAAACTTTGAGAAGTGTATATATATTTTCGTGTCCATCGCCAAGGACAAGGACACTGCCTACGAAACCCTTGACAGAATAAAACACGCTATAATCTGGCCCGACGTGATAGAGGAAGCAGGGTACGACCTCGAAATAGAACCGCAGTACAAGGGGCTTTCCTATACGAGCATAATGCCCAACGATCAGGACATGCTAGCAAGATTCAGGCAGATGGGAGAAAAATACTATACGAGGGATATACTGTCCGACTTCGTTATATACGGAACGGCCGGCGACGCGATAAAAAGGTTCGAAGAATATATAGAAGCCGGAGTCACCCACTTCATAATCAGGGATTTCAGCCCTGACCTGGAATACTCCTTCAATGCCCTTGCGGGAGAAGTAATAGGTCACTTCAGATAGAAACCCGAGACTGCTCAGGCAATCGTGATTTCCCGCTCCAGGTAGACGTTCTGAACACTCCTTAGAAGCGCGACCCCTTCCTTAAAGGGTTTCTGGAAAGACTTTCTTCCGCTTATGAGCCCCATTCCTCCTGCCCTTTTGTTTACAATGGCGGTTCTTACCGCGTCTGTAAGATCGTCCGAACCCGAGGCTCCCCCCGAATTTATAAGCCCCAGCCTCCCCATGTAGCAGTTTGCGACCTGGTAGCGGGTAAGGTCTATGGGGTGGTCAGAGGTAAGATCTGAATAAACCCTATCGTGGGTTTTTCCGAAGGAAAGAGCCGTAAAGCCTCCGTTGTTCTCCGGGAGCTTCTGTTTGACTATATCTGCCCCTATGGTCACCGAGAGGTGATTCGCCTGTCCCGTAAGATCAGCCGAAACATGGTAATCGGCCTCGTCCTGCTTGAAAGCCGGGTTTCTCAGGTAAGCCCAGAGGATGGTCGCAAGTCCCAGGGAATGGGCGTGGCTGAAAACCTCCGATATTTCCTGGATCTGGCGAGAGCTTTCCTCGGAACCGAAATATACAGTCGCCCCAACTGCCACTGCCCCCATCTGAAAGGCCTGATCCACGTTTCCGAAAAGAATCTGGTCAAAGGTATTAGGATAGCTCAGAAGCTCATTGTGGTTGATCTTGGCTATAAAAGGAATCTTGTGCGCGTATTTTCTTGAGACCGAAGCCAGCGCTCCCACAGTCGAGGCAACGCCGTTACATCCCCCTTCCATGGCAAGCTTCACTATGTTCTCCGGATCGAAATACATGGGATTCACCGCAAAAGATGCTCCCGCGGAGTGCTCAACTCCCTGGTCCACCGGCAGGATTGATATGTATCCCGTTCCCCCCAAGCGACCGTGGTCAAGGATGGTCTGCAGGTTCCTTATCACGGCGGGCGATCGGTCGTTCTGCACGAACACCTCGTCCACATAGTCCGGGCCGGGAAGATAAAGGTCTTTTTTGCTTATCGTAGTGCACTCGTGACCGAGCAGGTACTCCGAGTCCCCTCCCAGCACCGCCTCTATATCATTGATTTTCTTGAGTTCCTTTATGGCCATGGGCTCTCCCTTGAAAAAATCTTAAGATCCTACTGAAATAAATACCTGATTGGGCCCTAGCTGTCACTGAGAATCGATATTCCCGGAAGGTCTACCCCGCCTAGAAATTCAAAACAGGCCCCGCCCCCGGTCGACACGTGGGTTGCTTCGGAGAACTTGACCCCGGACTTTTTAAGTGACGCCACGCTGTCTCCTCCTCCGAGAACCGTGGTGGCCCCCCTCCATGTGGCAAGCGCAAACGACCTGGCGATGGCGCTTGTGCCGTTTGAAAAATCGTCCAACTCGAAAAATCCCATGGGACCGTTCCAGAAAACCGTGCCTTCCCCCTTTATATGCGAGGTGAATTTCTCTACAGTCTTCGGCCCTATGTCAAAAGCCGTCATGTCGTCGGGAATCTCCGCTCCCGTAACCACCACACGCATTTTCCTGCCGCCGGTGGACTCGGCCATCACATGGTCAACGGGCAGAATGATTTTTTCCTTGTAGGTTTCAAGGGCTTCCCGGGCCCAGCAAATCATCTCTTTCTCCACAGAACATTTCCCGACGCTAACCCCGCGTGCCGCAAGAAAGGTATAAGCAACCCCCCCGCCCACAAGAACCCTGTCCGCCTTCTTTATTATGTTCTTGAGTGCCCCTATCTTGTCCTTTATCTTCATGCCCCCGACAATGACTAAGTAGGGTTTTTTTGGTCTTCTTATTAAACGGCTCAGAAACTTTATTTCGTTTCCCACCATAAGACCCGCGAGCTTTTTCTCGAAGTGAGCGGTCATTCCGTAGGTGGAGGCGTGGGCCCTGTGCGAGGTGCCGAAAGCTTCGTTCACGTAAATATCAGCCAAAGAGGCCAGCTTCTGCGAGAAATCCGCGTCGTTTTCTGCTTCCTCATTATGATATCTTAGGTTCTCAAGGAGCATTACCTCGCCGTTTTTGAGCTTCCTGGAGGCATTCTCAACCTTCCTGCCAACAACCGCGCCCGGAAAACGGACCTTGATCCCCAGAAACTCGTTAAGCCTTTCCGCCACCGAAGCCATTGAAAGATTTTCTATCCTGCGTCCTTTCGGTCTTCCCATGTGGGAAGCAAGTATTACCCTGGCCCCGCATCTTGTAAGGTAATCGATCGTGGGGATAGTACGTCTTATCCTGTAGTCTTCAGTTATCTTCCCGCCGTTTACGGGAACGTTGAAATCAACCCTTACAAAAACTCTTTTCCCCTCGTACTCCGAGCAGGGAAGGTCGGTCACAAGAAGCTTTTTCTTCAAAGCGTCTCCCCCACGAGTTCTATAAGATCAACTACTCTGGAGGTGTATCCGTACTCGTTGTCGTACCAGGCGACAACCTTGACCAGATTGTCCTCCACCACTGAAGTCAGCATTGAGTCAAAAGAGCAGGAATGGGTATCTCCCACAAGATCGGAAGAAACGATTTCGTCCTCGACGTAAGCAAGGTAGCCGCTAAGCGTTCCTTCGGCTGATTCCTTGAACTTTGCGTTCACCTCTTCTGCGGAAGTTCCTTTTTCCACTTCGCAGGTAAAATCCACAAGCGACACGTTGGGCGTGGGCACCCGTACGGCGACCGCAGAGAGTTTCCCCTTAAGCTCCGGAAAGACAAGCTGTATGGCGTTTGCGGCCCCTGTGCTGGTAGGAATAATGGAGAGTGCAGCCGCTCTTGCCCTTCTTTTATCCTTATGCGGAGTGTCGAGTATCCTCTGATCGTTCGTATATGAATGTATCGTGGTCATCTCCCCACGCCTGATAGAGAAATTTTCGTGGAGAACTTTGACCAGCAGGCCGAAGCAGTTGGTCGTGCAGGACGCATTTGAAATCACATCGTGACCTTCGGGCTCGTAGTCATCATCGTTTATGCCCATTACCGTGGTAAAATCCACCTTGCCGCTTGCCGGCGCGGTAATTATCACCTTTTTCACGGTCTCACCCATGTGCGCCGCGGCGGCCTCGCGGGTTCTGAAAATGCCGCTTGCCTCCGCTATAACCTGTGCCCCCGTTTCGTCCCAGGGAATGTTCGCAGGGTTTCTCTCCGAAAACACCTTTATGAACTTTCCATCTACGGTTATTCCCTCGCCGTTGCACTCGACTTCTCCCGGATAGCGGCCGAACACCGAATCGTACTTGAAAAGATGAGCCAGGGTTTCGGTGTCCGTAATATCGTTTATGCCCACGAACTCAAGGTCTTCTCTGTCTAGACCGATTCTGAGCACATGCCTTCCTATTCTTCCAAACCCGTTTATTCCAACCCTGATGGACATCACAAAACCTCCGAAACTTGACTTTGAACTTCGCAAAAACTATACACTTGCCTGCTGTTAGTCAAATAGAGAAATCAATTTGAGAAGAAATACCGTATTTCATCGCGTGGCTGAATCACCCTGACGGATACACGAACACCAAGCATAACGGTTCTTAATCAGTCTTTTCCGCCCGATCTCCAGTCGCTGAGCCCCCCAGAAGCACCTTTGTAATTGTACAGGGTACCCAGCCATTAACTAGTTTGCAGGAAATTTCTTCCACCCGGCCCCAAGGCCCTCAGATGGGTGAAATACCGCAACCGCTTGCCAATATCGTCAAGAACCAGATAAAGACAGGGCACAAGGTAAAGTATGACAAAGGTCGAGAAAACAAGTCCGAATCCCAGGGAAGCCGCCATCGGAGCGAGAATGCCCGCCTGGCCCTTGTAGGCGAACATCAGGGAGAAAAGCCCCGAGAAGGTCGTAAGCGTGGTGAGAACGATAGGGCGGAAACGATACCTAGCGGAAAATACTATCGCTACCACCTTGCTCGGCATCTTTTTCGCCCTTCGGTTGATAAAATTCAGCAGCAGCAGGCTATCATTCACAACTATTCCCAGAAGCGCAACCATCCCTATTATGGCGGGAAGCGTCATGGGTTCGCCGCGCAGCAGAATCGCTATGATCACTCCCGTAACGCAGAAAGGCAGCACACTCATTATTATAAGGGGCTGAAAGGTGGAACGTAGTATGCTTGCGAGAATGAGATAAATGAGAAGTAAAGCCAAAAGCGACGCCTTTTTTATGTCGCTTATAGCTTGAGTATACTGCTCCTCCTCCCCCGCGAACCGAAACGAGTAGCCCGGATAGTTCTCCAGAAGACCGTCGAGGTGACGCGAAAGATTCGCGTTTACCTCCCTTGAGGTAGTCGTCTGGTTGTCCACTTCGGCCGTTACGGTGACTGTTCTTCGAAGCTTCTCCCTTCTTATCTCAAGCGGCGTCTTGGACTCCGTTATCTCCGCCACGGTGCCGATAGGGACCCGCCTTCCGAGAGGAGTGGGGACTTGGTGCGATTTCACCGAGAAAACACTGGACTCCCCTCTTCCGTATCGCAGATTTATCTCAGCCTCTTCCTCGCCCACTCTGGTCTTCGCAACCGTGAGACCGTCTCCGAGAGCCTTGATTTCCCGGGCCACGCTCCACTTGTCAATACCGAACACCCCGGCTTTTCTCTCGTCTATCTCAACTCTCGCCTCGGGCTTTCCGTAAACAAGATTGCTGGTCGCTGCACTCACCCCCGGCTGACTGCTCAGATACTCCCGGACCCGGGAGGCTATTTCCATCAGCACCGGTATGTCATCCCCGCTTATTTTGACGTCCACCGGTTTCCCGGTAGGAGGACCTACCGTCATGAGGAAATCAACCTGTTTGGCTCCGGTAACCGTTTCCCTTGCCCTGCTCTCCGCAATCTCAGAGAGTTCGACCGCGTTTTCTCTTCTGGCGGAGTAATCCTCGTATTCAACCAGAACCGAGGCTAGGTGGTCTCCCTTGGAAAACATATTGTCAGGATCCGACATATCGAGTCCAACCATGGACAACGTGTTCTTAAGAACATGAGCAGGGACGCTGTGGCGCACGGCTTCCTCCACCTGCGCAACCGAAGCGGTTGTATTCTCCAGGCTGGATGAGGGAGGATTCTCAACCCTTACCATTATCTCCTCGATATCATGAAGGTAGAACATCACGTTGGGAATCCGGACAAACATAAAGACCGAAACGGCAAAGATAACCGTGAAACATCCTATTACCGCATAGCGGTTTCTAAGCGCAAACAGAAGTCCCCGCAGATACAGGCCTCTTACGCGCAGAAGCGGCGCGTTTCCGCGAGGAGATCTCGTTGCGCCGTTTGCCGGAAGCCAGTCGGCGCAGTGAGACGGCATGATCAGCAAGGCTTCGAAAAGGGAGAAACAAAGAGCGAAGATAGCAACTTTGGGAATTACGGAAAGGAACTGTCCGATGAGCCCCGTAGCAAGAAGAAGGGGAGTAAACGCTGCAATATTGGTAAGCACAGTCGCGACCACCGGCCAGGCAACCTCTTTTGTCCCCACCACCGCCGCCCTCAGCGGCTCCATTCCCCTTGATATATACCTCTGGACGTTCTCAACAACGATTATGGCGTCATCCACCACCATACCCAGCATCATTATAAGACCGAACATGGAAAGGACATTGAGCGTTGTGCCGGTCATCTTCATTAATATCGCGGCCCCCAGAAAAGAAACGGGAATCCCCAGAGCGGCTATAAAGGCCGCCTTGCGATCAAGAAAAAGAGTGAGAAGGATTACTACCAGAACAAACCCCAGACCCCCGCTTTTAAGCATGGTCCGAAGACGGCTTTTCACCCAGTGCGACCTGTCAAACGCCAGGGTTATCTCCACCTCTTCGGGGAGCTCGCTTTCGTACTTTTCGGTAAGCTCCCTTATGCGGTCGACGGTATCGAGGATATCAACGTCTTTCTGCTTCTCAACCCAGAAAGTAATCGCAGGACGGCCGTTTATCCTCGATCTCAGGTTCTCCCGCTGTTCTCCAAGAGCGACCGTCGCCACATCGCGGAGCAGAACATGTTTACCCTCAACGCTCCGGGCAACCGGAATGTTGAGAAGATCTTCCACAGATCTTATCTTTCCCTCGGTCCTAAGCAGAAAATCAGCACTGTTCCCGGTAAAATTGGCCCCGGGGATATCCAGATTTCTCGCGTTGACGGCATCTGAAATCTCCTTAATCCCCAGTCCAAACTGCACCATCTTCGGGTAATCCAGATACACCCATATTGCCGGGTCAGGCAGCCCGACGGAAGTCACGTTGTCAATGCCGTCTAAAAGCGCAAGCTCATCCCGCAGTCTTCTGGCGCTGCTGTAGAGAATATCTCTTGGCATGTCCCCTGAGACCGAAACGCTCACCAGCGGAAAACTCGCCTTTTGCTCTTCTGTCACGGGTTCTTCCGTGTCCTCGGGAAGATCGTCTGCTATCAGGTTGACCTTGGAATCAATCTCCCAGGCGATCCTTCTGGTGTCTTCACCCGGGTAAACCTCAGCCGTAACGCGCGAGAACCCTTCGGAAGAAACGGATTTTACGATCTTGACGCCGGAGACGTTCTTTATCTGCTGCTCAATGGGAACGCTTACAAGATTCTCAACGTCTTCGGCGGAAGAACCCGGAAAAGACGTGGTTACCGTCACCATTTCGAGTTTTACCGACGGGAACAGTTCAAGGGGAAGAGAGAATGAAAACAGGAGCCCTATAAGTAATATGGCTCCCATCAGCAGGTTCACGAAAAAGGAGTTTCTTACTGAAAAATCGGCGATGTGCATAGAGAATCGGTCGACAATTCCTGGTGTGTGCCCAATTATGATCCCGAGCGTACGGGAACCTGATCAAGCGTATGTCTTTGAAGTTTCCACCCGGTCTGCGGTAAACCACAGCCTCAAAACGCCTCTGGTAATTGTACCGGATAATAAAACGCCGCCTAATTCCCCGAAAACCCCTGGAAATTCCGGAACGGATATCGAGAATTTAAGGTTGCTCATCCCATCCTCAGGACAAATGTCTGAATTGCCGGGGGCGGATTGAGTTTTTCTGATTCCCGTAGTATCGTTTCACGGTGATGGGAAATCTTAACGTATGTATTCTGGGAGCAAGCGGCTACACGGGAGCGGAGCTCATAAGGCTCCTCAGGGGACATCCCCGGGCCAGCATTTCGCATTTAACAGCTTCAAGGCACGCAGGTCGTGCCCTGGCCGAGGTCTTTCCGCACCTTGGGGAAATAGCCGATCTCGAGCTCAGCAGTTCGGACCCCTCGCTCATCCCGGACGATACCGACGTGGTATTCGCCGCGCTTCCGCACGGAGCGTCGGCCGAGCTCATAGAAGAAATTTACGGAAGGGACGTAAAGATAATTGATCTCGGGGCGGATTTCCGCCTCAGGGAAGGTACCTACAGGGACTGGTACGGGGATCATCCGTGCGCTCATCTTCTCGAAAACGCCGTCTACGGAATCCCCGAACTGCATGCGGAACGGATATCGGAAACAAAACTGGTGGCAAACCCCGGATGCTATCCCACCTCTTCGATCCTTCCACTCGCGCCGCTTCTTGAAAACGGCATGGTGGAGACGGAGGGAATCATAATTGATTCCAAATCCGGAGCTTCGGGAGCGGGAAGGAACCCTTCGCTTGATCTTCATTTCTGCGAGGTCTCCGAAGCAATGAAAGCCTACAAGGTAGGCGAGCACCGTCATGCCCCTGAAATAGAGCAGGGACTCTCGGATTTTCTAGGCAGCAAGGTGGAAGTCGTCTTCACCCCACATCTCGTACCGATAAACAGGGGGATACTCTCGACAATATACGTAAACCTCTCGGGAAGCCATAAGACCCGGGAACTGCTGGATGCCCTGGGACAATTCTACGAGAACTCGCCCTTCGTGAGGATTCTTCCCGAGGGGACTTTTCCGAACACCTCGTGCGTCAGGGGTTCAAACTTCTGCGACATAGGTGTAAGGACGAACCCAGAGAAAAAAACCGCGGTAATTGTCTGCGCCATAGATAACCTGGTAAAGGGGGCATCGGGACAGGCGATACAGAGCATGAACATCATGCTTGACCTTCCCGAGAGCCTGGGACTTGAGTCCGTCCCGCTTTATCCCTAATTTGAGCGGTAATACATGCTGACCGCCGGCATGACATCCCGTCAGAAATCCTGAAGCGTCCTTATCCTCTCCACTATCGCGGGAAGAAGCTCGATCACCCTGTCGACTTCCTCCGAACGGGTAAAACGGCCGAAGCTGAACCTGACCGAGCAGAGCGCTTCCTGTTCTTCGAGCCCCATGGCGATCAACACGTGGGAAGGGTCAACGTTTCCCTCGGAGCATGCAGAACCAGTTGAAACCGCCACTCCGGCGGTATCAAGATTCATTACCACCGAATCACCCGGAGTTCCCGGAAAACCAACGTTAAGAGTGTTGGAGACTCTGGTGTCGGGATGTCCGTTCAGGTAAACATCCTCTACTCCCCGGGAGAGCTCCTCGAAAAGACGGTCGCGCAGCTTCCCCAGTCTCTCGTTTTCCGTCTCAAGCTCCCCACGCAGAAGCTCGCACGCATAACCGAATCCGCAGACGGCCGCTACGTTCTCCGTTCCCGATCTCTTTCCCCTCTCCTGCCCCCCGCCGTGAACGAAAGGTTCAAGGCCGACCCCTTTTTTCAAGTAAAGAGCTCCTGACCCCTTGGGACCGCATATCTTGTGGGCGGAAAAAGACGCCATGTCCACCGGCAGGCCCCCAAGATCGATTTCCATTTTTCCCAGAGCCTGAACCGCATCTGTATGGAAAACCACCCCCCTCTCGCGGGCAATTTCCCCTATATCGCGAATCGGACTTACAACTCCGGTCTCGTTATTCACGTACATGCAGGAAACAAGAATCGTGCGCTCGGTAATCGCTTCCCGGAACTGCTCGGGGAAGACCCGTCCGAAGGAATCCACGGGAAGGTAAGTGACCTCGAAACCCCTGCGTTCAAGAAACCTGAACGCTTCAAGACACGAGGCGTGCTCGACCGCGGTCGTAACCAGATGGTTCCCCCTGTCAGAAAGAGCGTAGGCCAGGCCTTTTATGGCGAAATTGTTGCTTTCACTGCCCCCAGAGGTAAAAACTATTTCTCCCGGTCTCGCCCCAAGATAATCTGATACCCTCTCGCGGGCGCAATCAACCGCCGCGCGCGCGACGCTTCCAGGAGAATGAATGCTGGAAGGATTCCCATAATTTCCGGCAAGGTATGGGGTCATCTCCTCCAGAACGCGCGGGTCAAGGGGCGTAGTCGCGTTATAGTCAAGATATATGGAATGTCCGTTATCAGGCGACATTTTCTCACCATTGCTTAAACAGCTTGCACAACAGCGAATAATAACCGATCGACCGCGTAAATCACTGTGACGCGGGACAGCGGGAGTACTCCGGATTCGAGTTATTTCAGCGGGTTAACGTCTTGGGGACAAGGTCAGGCCCACCGACAAGCCAACTTCAGATCAGATCAGGTTTGTCAGTGATAATCCCGTTAATCCCGATCCCGGCCAGCTTTTCGCCTCGTTTCGGGTCGTTAACTGTCCAGCAGCACACAAAAAGACCTCTTCTTCGGGCTTCCGAAGCGAGACGGCGCGTCATAAAACGGTGATTTGTAGCAACTACCCGACAGCCCAGAGAAAGAGCCTTTTTCACGCACCCGAAGCCGAAAACCGTAATAAGGCCCGTAGTAATGGAACGATCAAGTTCCCTCACGGCACGAAGACAGTCCTCGCGGAAAGAAACCACTGCTACATCTTTTATAAGACCATGAGCTTTTATAAGCGAGACCGTTTCTTCTTCCGTACCTTTTTCCTTAAGTTCGACCACAAGTCCGCAGCGCCCCGCGAAATTCTCAAAGACTTCCTCAAGAGTCGGTATCCGTTCCCCGAAACCGGCGTCAAGAGATCGAAGTTCAGAAAACGTCTTCCCCGAAACGGCTCCCTTACCATCCGTGGTCCTGTCCACCGTCCGGTCGTGAATGACGACCAAGTGGCCGTCAAGACTCCTCCTCACGTCAAACTCTATCACCGCAGACCCCATGTCCAGAGCCCTGCGGAAAGAGCGAAGAGTATTTTCCGGTTCGTAATGACTTGCGCCGCGGTGAGAGATAAGAAGGAATTCTTTTTCGAAAAAACCTTTCATGGAATTTGGGGAGATTACCTGAACAGGTCATGGGCCGGATCCCTGATCAGTTCATCCGAACTTCCTTCTCCCCGGATGTACTCAACCCCGCGCGCTACCACAACGGGCAGAGCCGCGGTTTTCTCCATCAGCAAGCCCGCTGCGCACGCCACCTGGTCCGCGGTCGCCATCTCGGTCGCCGTAAGCAGAAGACCCTTGCTATCGGTCTCTCCCCTGCGGTCAGAAAGTGGCTTCATGCCGCTACAGCCGATGGCGATGTCGGTGAGCCCTTCCCGCCAGGGACGTCCCACGGTATCGCTTATTATGACAGCCACGTACTTTCCGGTTTCCTGTTCTATATGTTTTCTTACAGCGCCGGCGGAGCGATCGGAATCAAGCGGAAGAAGTGTGACATCCTCGCCCCCGGAAACATTCGATGCATCAACGCCGGCGTTTGCCAGCACGAGCCCTCCGATCGTCTCAACTATAAGTCTTCCCTTGCCGCTTTCTCTCTCGTCCATTTTTACGATTCGCCTGGTTTCCCCGAGAATCACTTCCACCAACCTCGGATCCTTTGAAACCTCCTCGGAGACCGTAACCGCGAAACCCGAAGGTTCCACCTGGGAGAGATTAACGACCCTGCCTTCGGCCTTTGAAACCACCTTCTGCGCAATTACAACTATATCCCCGTCGAGAAACGAAAATCCCCCACGGCCGGCGGCGTGCAGAATCATCTCCCCAAGGCTGTCCCCCTCCTTTACTTCCGGAATCCCTCTCAAGGGAACAAATTTTATTTCTCCGGTCTTGTCCATGCGGAAACTCTCCCGATGCCGCGGCGGCGTTTTGTATATATCGGCTAAACCATCTAGTATATACTACCGATATTACGGGGGAGAGAAATGGAAAGATTTTATTTGGAAAGAGAGGCTGACCTTGAGCTTGAAAAGCAGTTCGAGGTATCCAACGTGGCCAGAGAATCAGGCCTCATGATCCGCATATTCGTAACCTCCTCGCTTAAAAAGGAAATGATGGAGCCCGATTCCGAGGCCTCGGCCCACGGCGAGGATGAAAACACCAGGCTAAAAGAAATACTTTCCCCTCTCGTGTCGTCCATAAGGTCGACCAGGAAAACGAAGAGAACCAACGTGATCAATTTCACCGCTTCGGTTACCAAAGACGGAAAAGGCCAGGAATTTCATGTTATTTCCTACCTGGGTCCGGTAACAAAAGACTCCGAAGAACCCTGCATAACCCTTCTCCTGCCCGAAGACCTGCCGGAAGAAACACCTTAGCCACAAAATCGTGTATTATTAGCTTTATAATGGGGTGTACAGAGGAAATTTCCGGCGAAATCTACCTTGACAACAACGCAACTACAAGACCACTTCCCGAAGTAACGGAGGCCATGCACGAAGCCATGGGTGAGGGATTCGGCAATCCCTCAAGCGCCCATTCGGCTGGAGAGCGAGCGAGGCACCGCATGGACCTTGCCCGAAAACGGACCTCCGATCTTGTGGGATGCTCCCCCGAAGACCTCATATTCACAAGTTCCGGCACGGAATCAAACAACATGGTTTTTTATTCCTGCACCAGGAAAAAAGAGAAGCCGCACGTTGTCACAACCCAAGTAGAGCACTCCTCGATAATGAAGATGTGCAATTTCCTCGAACTAAACGATGTGCACGTCGAAATGCTCGAGGTGGACAGACAGGGGATTCTCGACATCCAAAGACTCGAAAACGCGATCTCTGAGAAAACCGATCTGGTTTCCGTGCAGTGGGTTAACAACGAGACCGGAGTTATACAGGATATAGCGAGCATTTCCGAGGTCTGCAGGAAAAACGGAGTGCCTCTCCACACCGACGCGGCCCAGGCTGTAGGCAAGCTCGAGGTCGACCTTGCGAAGCTCCACGTGGATTTTCTCTCTTTCACCGCTCATAAAATCAGCGGTCCTCAGGGCGCCGCGGTTCTCTACGCAAAAGACAGGCTGCTTGTGAATCCTTTTCTTTTCGGAGGATTCCAAGAGGAAGGGTTTCGTCCCGGGACTGAGAACCTTCCGGGCATAGCAGGCTTTGGGACCGCCTGCGAGATAAGGCACACAAGACTTGAGCAGGCCATAGGAAAGATGAAAGATCTTCGCGACCGGTTCGAGAAAATAATAATCGAATCCATCCCGGACACCTCGGTTAACGGGGGCGGCGGGGAAAGAATATGCAACACCACCAATATCCATTTCGGCGGAACTGACGGAAGAAAACTGGTCTTCCTTCTTGACGAGGCGGGAATAAGGTGTTCCCAGAGTTCCGCGTGCACGAATTTCGACATTACGCCATCCTACGTTCTGACCGCCATGGGGCTGGATGAACAGCATGCGTATTCAAGCATAAGATTCAGCTTCTGCCCGGAAAACACCTTCGAGGAGATACAAAGAGCGGCAGAGATAGTCCGGGAAAAGTGTGAATTTCTCAGTAGTCAGCCCTGCTGAACCCGGGCACCCCGGAGAGACGGAAAATCAGTCGACAACCCTTACCGGCTGACCGGGAAGAAGGCCGAAGTTCCCCTCGGTTATGATTCTGGAATCTGGAGGAAGGGAATCAAAGGATATGTAGGCCGAGTTATCGTCTATCCACGTGGGCGCCACTTTAGCCTTGAGAACTTCTCCGTTTTTTTCAACCAGCACGAAGGAGGAATTTTCTTTATCGTCGGACAAGACAGCCGTCTTGGGGATTCTGACGACATTATCAAGCGTCTGCACCGGTATTTTTACGGAAACCATTTCCCCCGGCCACCATTTTACCGAGGGATCGGATATGGCAATCTCGATATCGTAGGTGCCCGAGAAATCATCAGAACCCGGACTCACGCCGTCAACCTCGCCCGAGACGGTTTCCACCGTGCCGTCTCCTGTAAGTGATACCTCGAGAACATCTCCCCTGTTGACGCTTCTGGCAACAGACACGTCCACGCCGGCTATGACTTTCCTGCCACTTAGATTAACAACTTTGGCTACCACATCCCCGTTTCTTGTCTCCTGCCCGATGTCGGGAACAATTTCGACAACCTGGCCTTGGATAGGGGAGCGGATCTTGAGGTTTTCGTAATTCCACTTGGCCCTTTTGTAAGAAGCTTCAAGGGCCTTTACGCCGGCCGAGGTGGTTTCAAGCAGGTTCTGTGACGCCTCGGTCTCGTCCTCAGAGACTATTCCCTTCTCAAAAAGAGCCGCGTTCCTGCGGTATACCCTTTCAGCCTCGGCAAGCTTCCCCTTGGCGGATTCAAGATTGTATTTCGCCTCGTCAAGCCGTGTTTCCACGCGGTAATCGTAGAGTTCGAGGATAATTCCATCCTTCTCGATTTCCTGACCTCGACCGGAATCTATCCGCTTTACCCATCCCGAAACGGTCGTTCGGACCAGAACGGTCTGCTTGCCACGGACCCTTCCGAGAACCTCGGTGTAAACTGAACCCGGGGACGCAACAGGTGTCATCACTTTTATGGGTCTGTGGACGTTACCTTCGGAGTGACCCTGTGCACTCGATTCCCTTTCTTGAAGAAACCTCGCGTACAGGAGAAAAAGAACCAGGAGGAAACCAAGAGATATTAAAACCAGAGTCACCCAGTTCTTCATTTTTCTTTCCCTGAACCAAGATCTCATCTATTTTTCCACCCACAAAAGCTTCAATAAAAAAAGATATTCATAACAATATTGAGAATCTGGCGATTTAGCAATAACCGGCAAAATTAGGAACACCCAGTAAAACAGATTGACTTTTGGCCAGAATACACCGATAATTATTAAGAGATTTTAAGGAGGATGTTAGTGAACGGAAAACCTTTAACAAAATCCCAGCTTTCAACCAGTTTGGCAGAGGAGGCGGGAATAACCAAGGCGACAGCCAAAACCGTTATTGATGCTATAGCGTCAATTGCATGTGCAGAGGTAAAGGAAAAAGGAGAATTCACGATTCCTGGAATCGGCAAACTGGTTATCAGCAATCGTAGTGCCAGAATGGGGAGAAATCCCGCCACCGGTGAAGTAATCAGCATACCTGCAAGAAAGGTCCTGAAGTTCCGCGTGGCGAAAGCCTGCAAGGACTCCGTGCTAGGTTAAAGCTGTCTCCACACTCTATCTACCTAGCTGATACTGCCTCTCAGCGACCAGTTGAGAATTTCTACTGGATGCACAATCTTGGTCTTGGAATCCAAACCGAGCAGTCCCTTGCGGATCTGTATCATGCACCCGGGATTCCCGACGGCCAGATAATCAGCACCGGTTTTCTCTATCTCGCTTATTTTCCCTGAGAGAAGTTTGGCGGACATCTCCGGCTGCACGATATTATATATCCCGGCGCTTCCGCAGCAGTGGTCCGACCGTTGCATTTCGACGAGTTCCAGTCCCGGGATGCTTCTTAGAAGTTCTCTTGGAGCAGACCGTATCCCCTGTCCGTGAACAATATGGCATGCGTCCTGATAAGTAATCCTTATATCAAGAGGGCGCAGCGACGCCCCTATTTCCACATCTGAAAGAAATTCCATGACATCCACGGTTTTCGCTGAGAGCTGCGCTGCGGCTTCAGAGTAGACCGGGTCCCCATGCAGGATCTCGGCGTATTCCTTCATGGTGGAACCGCATCCGGCGGAATTAACGACTACGGCATCTACGTTTAAGGTGGCGAAAAGAGCCACCAGTTTTCTCGCGAACTCCCTTCCTTCCTCAAGCCTTCCCGAATGAACAGAAAGGGCCCCGCAACATCCCTGGTTCTTGGGAACAAAAACTTCGCAGCCACTTGCGCGAAGCACTTCGATCGTTGCCCTGTTTATTTCCGGGAAGAAGACCCCCTGAACGCACCCGCTCAGAAGGGCAACTCTCTTTTTTCTCTCTCCAATTGCCGGATAAAAGGCCGAAAGAGTTTCCCCGAAAGCGGAGCTGACTTCGGGCAGCATATGAAACATGGAAGAAGCCGAGAGACTTATTCTGTCAAGAAGCCACGGCGGGAAAACCCTCTTCAGGCCAAGCGTTTTTACCAGGTAGACAAACGGCAGAAGAATCTTCAACCTTTGGGGATAGGGAAAGATTTTGAAGATAAAAGCCTTGAGAATTTTCTCCCCCAGGCCCCTCTTGAACCTCCTTTCAATCTGTCCCCTCGACATCTCTATCAGGCTTCCATACTTGACTCCAGAGGGACACGCAGTCTCACAGGCAAGACATCCCAGGCACAGATCAAGGTGCTTTACAAGCGACTCGCCCATCGGAATTCTCCCCTCCTCCGCGGCCTTTATCAGATGTATTCTTCCCCTGGGAGAATCGAGTTCGTTCCCGGTCTCAAGATAGGTGGGACAAGATGAAAGACAGAACCCGCAGTGAACGCAGTCCTGTATTATCTTCTTGCTCGGGCGATCTGTATGGTCAAAAGCAGTCTCAAGCGACATTGCGTCCCTCCGCTCCCGAAGAAATCGAAAAACCGAAAGTCTCGAGTCCCGCACCATGGAAAGCCTCTTTGAGTTCCTCTTGGGCGCCGAACGATTTTTTCCCAAGTTTTCTGCCGGATATATCAAAGTGAAGAGAGTCTTGAGAAAAAGGATTTGGGCAGATCGTATAGCTAAGCCCGTCCTCTGATGACAGGGTTATTTCCACCGTGTCTCCGAGGTAATTAATCGGAACGCCCGGAATAGTGACTGATCTTGATCCGTGGCAGAGGCCAAGCGATATTATGTCACCCACCTGAAGAAACCTGAGATTGGTCTGGATATCGGCAGGCAGGTATCCGTTCAGGTTTTCCTCCTCGATCCTGATCTCCAGGCTTCGCCGCAGAAATTCCCTGATTTTTTCTCTAAGTGAAACAGCCGCCTTGTTATTCGGGTTTCTGGATATGGTCCTTTCGTTAAGTTCGGAGAAGTGAAGCGCTATGAGCGCGCAGGCGTATGGATGCTCGCCGGCATGTTTTTCGAAACACTCAGACCATATCTCAAGCTGGCTCTCGGGCCGCATTTCCGTGAAACTTCTCGGGTAGCCGTTTTTCGGGTTAAGATCAGCCACGGAATCCGTTTTCTCCCACCCGCAGTCATGTTCCCTTATCGCAAGCATCACCTCATCCCTTGGGGTAATGACCTCGAAGTCCTCATTGCCCCAGAAATCCATTATTCTTGAAGAAAGAAAAGCGTGGCTTGGCTGCGTTATGAGCGTCCACCCCTCATCGGATTCCCTTCTTATCATAATCCGTATCCTCAGTCTGCATCGAATATTTTTTCGCCGGGCAGAATGTTTCCCGGATCAAAACGCCGTTTTATGTTCTTCATAAGAAAAAGCGCATCTCCGAAATCTCCCCACGCTTTTATCCTCTCCCTGAGTTCGCGGCGGACCCCCGAGAACATGATACGGCCCCCGAGCGAATCGGCAAGATTCTCAAGAGAATGCGCCGCGCCGACCGCCTCTTCAACCTCACCGCTTGCCGAAACAAGCGCAACCCCTCTGGCGGGTCTCGAAAGGCAGCGCACTGTGACCCCCGAGAGTGCCGGATTGCTCTCAATATCGGAGAGAATCTCTATTGAGGCAGTTACGGGGAGAGCCAGTTTCGAGGAAAAACTTCCCCCGGACGAAAACGGAAATTCCCTTGCCGAATGCCATAACTCCTGTGAATCCTGATCGTCCATCTCGATGAAGGAGGCAGAGTCACCAGAGGTTATCTCCCTCACCTGTTTTATCTGCTCGATCACCGCCTCTTCGAAGCTGTCGAATCTAAGCAGGACACTTCTTTTAGCCCCCGGTGCCGCCCCAAATTCCGAAGAAAGTCTCTCGTCAAGTATTTCAAGGCATGTGGGAACAACATCCCCAGCAAGTATCGCTTTGGCTGCCCGGGAACAGGAAACATGGTTGTCAAAACCCAGAACCAGGGTTCTTGAGAATGGCTGGCGGGGGTATAATCTGAAAGTCGCTTCCACCAACACACACAGGGTGCCAAGCGAACCTGCCATAAGCTTGGGAATATCATAACCCGCTACGTTTTTAACTACTTTCCCTCCCAAGTTTATGATCTCACCGTCAGCCCTCACGGCCTTGACTCCCAAGATAAGCTCTCTGCACGTGCCGTATCTGGTGCTCATTGGACCGCAAAGATTTGTCGACAAAAGCCCCCCCACAGTGGCTCCGGAGTTAAGACCGGGCGGATCCACGGGAAAAAGCTGGTTCTCGCGCCCGACGGCATTCTGAAACTCCCTCACCTCCATCCCGCATTCGACCGTGGAAACCATGTCAGAAGGCTCGTGGAACAGAACCCTGCCAAGACGCTTGAGTGAAAGCGCCGCGCCGACCGCGCCGACCGGGTTGCCGAGAAAAAGCTTGGTGCCCCCGGCAAAAGGAAAAACACGAATACCCTTCTGCGAAGCAAATCCGAGGACTCGGGATATCTCTTCGATGGTTTCGGGATAGAGAATTACTTCGGGAGAGAAGCCGAATTCGGGGACGTCTGAACCCGTATCCCCGGAAACGGGAACATGGGAAGCTGAAACCATCTTGGAGAATTCTGTTACGTGAGACATCCTTTTTTCAAACCAACGGACCGTTAAACCCTGAACACGGGCCTCGCTATGCTAGAAAAGCTCCCCCATTTCCTTTGCGGGAGCAGTTTCGGAACCTCGTTTTTGCATCCCGGGCTCAACGCACGTTCTAGGAGTCGGGAACACCTTGCCGGGATTGCAGAGCCCTTCTTCGTCAAAAGCGCACCGCACAAGATTCATCGTATCTATTTCCTGTTCGCTGAACATAAGCGGAAGAAACCCCTTTTTATCAAAACCCACACCGTGTTCTCCCGTAATGCTGCCGCCGACATCAACGCATACCCTGAGAATTTCGCCGGAAAGTTCCTCGGCTTTCTCGGATTCCCCCTCAACTTCGGGATCATAAAGCACCAGCGGATGAAGATTTCCATCTCCCGCATGAAAGACATTGGCAACCCGAAGACCGTACCGTCTGCCGAGCTCCCCTATCTCTCCAAGCACCCTGGCCAAGCTGCTCCTGGGAATTACGCCGTCCTGGACATAGTATCCGGGACTTATTTTCCCCATGGCGGCAAACGCACTTTTACGCCCCTTCCAGAAAAGCTGTCTCTCGTTTTCATCCGCCGCCAGCTTTATTTCAATCGCGCCGTTTTCCCGAAGTATCCCGGTTACGGCAGGAACCTGTGCGCTAACCTCTGCCCCAGGTCCGTCAAGCTCCACGAGAAGAATGGCTCCCGCGTCCCTAGGGTATCCGGCGCCTACCGTGGTTTCCACAGCGTTTATGCTGAGATTGTCCATGATTTCCATTCCCGCGGGAATAACCCCAGAAGAAATGATTGCGGAGACCGACGCCCCGGCGTCCTCGATTCTCTCAAACGAAGCAAAAAGAGTTTTAACCATCTGAGGTTTTTTTATTATTCTCAAAAAGACCTTGGTCACTATGCCCAAAAGCCCCTCGCTTCCGACCACAAGCGAAAGAAGATCATATCCAAGACTCTCCGGGGTAGGACCTCCGAGCGTAACCACTGCTCCGTCGGGCAGAACCATCTCCACTCCGAGCACATGGTTGGTCGTGACTCCATACTTAAGACAATGAACTCCACCAGAATTCTCCGCGACATTGCCTCCTATTGTGCACACGATCTGGCTTGAAGGATCGGGGGCGTAGTAAAATCCCTCGGCACTCACGGCATCGGTTACGGAAATATTGACCACTCCGGGCTCGACCACAACAACGCGGTTCGGGATATCCACGTCAAGAATCCTGTTCATTCTTGAAAGTGATATCACTATTCCCTCGCGACTGGGGAGAGCACCGCCAGAAAGGCCGGTTCCCGCCCCTCTCGGAACAAAAGGAATTTTCTCGCGATTGCAGAGTCCTACAACTAGGGAGACTTCCTCCGCACTTGAAGGGAGAACAACGAAAAGAGGTGTTACCCTGTATCCCGTAAGCCCGTCGCTTTCATAAGCGATCAGCTCATCCTCGGCTGATATAATCGCCCCGGCACCCAGGATTTCCACAAGTTCCGAGGCGATACGGGATTTCCATCTGTCGGTTCTTTTTACAGCTTGCGAGTCCATCGTTAAACTTATAGTATATCGGAACCCGGGGAACCCGAAAAATTGACTGAAACCATTAAAGAAACCGATCCGCTCGTATTTGATAAGCTATCCGAATGCCTTACGGGCGGAGGGGTGATCGTATACCCGACCGAAACTCTCTACGGGATCGGCTGTCTTGCGTTTCATCGGGAAGCCTGCCGGAGAATAGTAAGGATAAAACAAAGATCCGGAGGCAAGGGTCTTATAGTCCTCGTAAGTGACGAGGAGATGCTTGATCGTCACTTCCATGTTCCCGGCGACCTGCTCGAAAGATACTCCCGGAGCCAAAAACCCCTAACGCTCATACTGCATCCGAAATCCGATTTCCCACAAGAGGTGTCGGGAGGAAGAGACTCGGTCGCAGCAAGAATCTCCACTTCCCCTTTCGCAAAAGAGATCCTTCGCCGCGTGGGAGAACCCATAACCTCTACGAGCGCGAACATAAGCGGCAGGGGCAACTCAAACCGGCTTGCTGATATCCGCAGGGATTTTCCGAGCGGGATTGATGTTATCGTTGATTCTGGTAACCTTCCACCCTCAATGGGTTCAGCGATAGTGAACCTGACGACCACGTCACCCGAGATTATCAGAGAGGGCGATCTTTCCGTAACCGAAATAGAGAAGATTCTTCATGGCTGAAATAGAACCCCTCAGAGGTATAAGATACAGCAAGGAGGCGGTCGAGGACTTCGCGAAAGTTATCGCTCCTCCCTATGACGTAATAAGCCCGCAGCAACGCGAGGAACTCTTCGCCAAAAGTCCTTTTAACGCCGTGAGAATTGAACTGCCCGAGGGAGAAGGCAAGCAGCGTTATCAAAATGCGAAGGAAATCTATTCGAAGTGGCTTCGCGACAAGGTGCTCATAAGGGATGACGAGCCCTCAATCTACCCTTACTACCAGGATTTCGAGTTCGAAGGACAACGCTACACAAGAAAAGGGTTCATAGCGAACCTCAAGGTTGAAGATTTCGACAAGAGAATCGTTCTGCCGCATGAACAGACTTTCAGAAAACACAAGGAAGACCGGCTGGCGCTCACAGTCGCATGCAACTCCAATCTGAGCCAGATATTCTGCGTCTATCCCGACGCCTCGGGAGAGGTCGAGGAGGATGTAGATAAAAATATCGGAGAACCGCTTGTGGACGTCGTCTTCGAGGAAGGAATAAGGAATACTCTCTGGAAGATATCCGACCCGAAAATCATAGAACGCGTAAAAAACCGCCTCGCTGACAGATCCATTCTGATCGCAGACGGTCACCACCGCTACGAAACCTCGATAAACTTCAGAGACCTGAAGAGAAAAGAGACGGGAGAAAATTCAGGACAGATGCCCTGGGATTATGTAATGACCTATCTCTCGCGCGGAGAAGGCCAGGGACTTATAATTAACCCCACTCACAGGATAGCAAGAAAAGTCGGAGATAACCTGATTGACAATCTGCGGGAGGATTTCGAAGTCGAGAGAATTGCGCTTGAGCGCTCGCTCGACCTCGGCCCGGACCAGATATCCGTTGTAACCAAGGATCCCGAGAGAACCTTCAGGCTTACTCCCAAGGCGGCGCCGCGTGAAAAAGACTATGAGAACCTCGCCGTGATAATTCTTCACAGCCAAGTGTTCGGAGCACTGATAGAAGAAGACAAGGCGGGTGTACAATACTCCAAGTTCCCAGAAGAAGTATTCGAGAACGTGCACAACGGGGAATTTGAGGCCGGATTTCTTCTTCCCAAGCTAAAATCGGAGGACATATTCAAAGTGGTTCTCGACGGAACCAAGATGCCTCACAAGACCACCTACTTCTATCCGAAAATTCTCTCCGGATTAATATTCAACCCTCTCTGGCGTTAAGCAGATAAAAAAAAAGAGGAGAGATAACCGGTTAAGGTCTCCCTCCTCTTTCTTACTCATCAAGAACCGAGTGTCTCTCGACACCAGTTCTTCGCCATTATCCCTGGCTATACTGCGGCAGCAGGAACCTGTGACGCATCGTGTACTCAAACGGCGTGGAGTATACCACATGACCCATGTCATCGGCTCCTCTCTCTACCGTCCTCGTCCATATCGTCAACGCCGGCGGTATGATCAGGTTGAACGTGAAGCTTATCAACCCTACTACCTCCGTAGCCGGTATCTGACCACCCATGTAGTCAAACGGCGTTCCTGACATATACCACGAACGTACATCCTCTGTAACAGCCGTCCTTACGCTCTCTGGATTCAGCTGGAACCTATGTCCCGTCCCGAATCCCGGCGGAAGATCCGACGGCAGATACGTTACTTCATGGATACTGTTCGCCACATCAGGCCTGGTTGTTATCCTGTAGTTCATTCTTCCCCAGTCGGTCTTGCCATAAAATGTTGGCCTGGCCGATAGCGGACGGTCAGAATAACGTCCGTTCGCAGTGTGCAGTATATAGCCCCTGCGCTCCATCAAGTGGTTGAAATAGTTGTTGTTGGTACCATGTTCGAACCCGGCGATGTAAGCAGCTTTCTTCGGAAATCCGAATGGCTCCTTACCGGCAAATATCGGTGAGTCGTTCGACAGATACATGTACGGATAGTAACCCGCCTTGTATATGTGTCCGCTTCCGTCATCCACCGTTGCCGAGAACGTTACGCCCATCTCCATGTATGGACCTAACATCGTGTTCTTGTGTATTACGTACCAAAACTCTATTACATCATCCTGAACCTCTATAGGCTCCGGAACTACCGCTTTCATAGCTCCCAGGTCTGCCCTTATAACATAGGCCATCCACCTGCTCTCTGTGTACGTAAGCGGTATGATGTCGTAGTCGAACACTGGGTCCGCTACGCCCTGACTGATTATGTGGATCCTGTCCCTGTCCAATGGTAATGGCGGAACTTCTCCCTCATCCAGCCAAGGATAACTGTACTCATTTGCATGTAATCCCATTATGGTTTTACCTCCTTAAATCTTTTTTATCTTATGAACCCTGACTGATCGGGAACTGCTGCCTCAATCCATACTTGTATGGCGTGGCATATCCACGATAACTTGCCGGCCTCTCGTATGTCTCCGTCCACAGTACTACCGCTGGCGGTATTACAAGATCGAACACAAACGAAATCAATCCAGTTACTTCCTGAATCTTCAGCTCCGCTCCCATGTTGTCAAACGGAGTGGCCTGCATGAACCAGTTTATAGCGTCTCCGCTTGCTGTCCTGGTATGCTCCGGCTTTATCTTGAACCTGTGTCCCGTTATCATGCTGTCAAACGGAGGCGGCAACGCCGATGGCAGATATGTGAGCTGCCACTCCGAACTTGATACGTCCGGACGCGTTATAACCTTCATGTTGAACTTACCCCAGTCCGTCTTCCCATAGAAGTACGGAGGTGTTACCTGCTTGTCGTCGAACTGTCCTGTTGCGCTGTGCATCAGGTAACCGTTACGACTCATCGCAAACCCAAAGAAGTCAGTGCCCTTCTCTCCACCATGTACCGTACATCTGATGTAGGACATCTTCTTTGGAAATCCAAGCACACGACCAGCGTCCACAGGCGCATCACCCGTAAGATACATATACGGATAGTATCCTGCTCTCCACACGTTCCCGTCAGGGTCTGTGTAGGTTGCCGATACTGTTACGCCAAACTCAAGATATGGACCTAACATCGTGTTCTTGTGATCCACATACCAAAACTCTACCAGGTCCGCATTCTCGCCATCCCATACTTGCAGTGGGGGATTAGGGCACAGACGACTACGAGTTGCCTCGTCAACCCTTACTACGAATGCTGACCACCTGCTGTCCGTGTATGTCAGCGGCAGCACGTCTATGTCCCACAGCGGATCCGACGGATTCGCTATGATCCACGACTTGATATCCCGCTCTATTGGAGGGGGCGGGACCTCTTTCGTCAACTCCCAGTACTTCGTTGGGACGTTTAAATGACTATGGCTCATATTTAAGCCTCCTTACTGTAGATTTGGGCCAAAACTCACCACCCATTCCATACCTCTCCATACACCCACTCTCCCCTGTCGATAAAATGTTGGTAGTTCTGTTGGATGCGAATAGACGCAACCTCACCCGCTTTACATTCAATCAAATCTACACCCCTTTTGTCAAGCACTTTTTTGTGATATTAAGCAAACTTTTTCCCGATTTCGGGATACCGAGGAATATCTAGCCGCTTAACCCCTTAAAAATGCCGATTTGGGTGTGAAAAGAAGAGGGAATTCTTCACCCAAAACGCGATCACGGCTTATCGTGAATCGGGCAAAAAAAAAAAGCCGCCGAAGCCACTTAATCCCGTTAGGGAAAAAACAGCCACGGCGGCAACCGGAAGGTGGAACGTTTAATATATTACTCTCTATTCACCAGAGATGTCAACAAAGTTTTTAGGGACCTACATACACAGCACAGCAAGCAATGCTGACAATCCTGAGGATTGTTGAAGCTGCCACGATTTAACGTGCAGAAGGTATCGTAACGAACAAGACTTGTGCTGACAGAAAAACTGCAAGCAATCACTAAAACTTTCTGCAGCTTCCACTGTAAAAGAATTAGCAATTCCATTTCCTTATGGTAGCTTGCTTCGCTACTTTCATTCTGGAGGAGCAAGATGGTAAATCTTTTTAGAACTATAGCATTAACGATTACCTTGGCGCTCATTGCGGTTGCCGGGCATGCAATAACGGCTTCCGAGGTAAAAACGAAGGAAGATCTTAAACAGTTTGTGGAAGAAGCGGTTGACGCTTATTACATTGACTACGTCATCCGGGAGAGGTGTGATTTAAGCGAGCTGGGGCCTTTGCCGATTGATCTTGAGACGGACTCTACAGAAGAGATAAAAAGAGGTGTTCGTCTTCTTGAAACTACTGGAGTGAACATTGCTGAACTATGCGATTTCGAGAATGCCCTAGAATTTCGGCAGATATTCCATAACGATCCTAAATGGCGATCGGGTTCTATATATCTTTTTGTATCCATCGGTTTTACGACCCCTTACAACGGACTGGTTCCTGAGTTTGTCGGAGTAGATGATCTGGAAGATATCACGGATGTGGCGGGCCGACTGGTTTCACAGATGATTGCGGATGCCGCCATGGGTCCGTTGCCGGGCCAGACAGAGAAAGGTTTTGTTGAGTACTGCTGGGATGATCCTGCCGTAGAAGGCGATGAGATAGTAGATGACGACATATTGACGTCTCCAGGCGATTCCTGGAAGATCGGTTACGCCGTGGAAGTTCTAGAACATCTAGGCTTCAATGAGCCGGATGACTGGCCTGGAATTCTTTTAATTTCCGGTATCTATCCTAAAACAGGTACTCCGCCCGAAGGATGCCGCATAGTTCTGGCCGAAGAAGAGGATGACGACGGAGGATGTTCGCTCGGAAAGGCTGAAGGGAATGTTAATTCCAGCATCCTGATACTGGCAGCTGCATTTACATTGCTTTTCGTCATTGGCAAAAAGCTTTACTTCCGGCGGGAGAATTAATACACTTTCTGTCGCTGATCGGTTGGGATTGAAGCCCCTAGCGAGATTCAAACTCGCGATCTCCGGGGGCGATAGTCCCGGTGTTTCGGTCCACTGAACTACAGAGGCTTCACCAAAAGTAAAGCACGTCATGTTGTTAGCCCAACATGACGTGCTTTTTTTCACATCGCGGGCAATGAAATATATACATCCCAGTTTTTACAGTAATTGCAAAGTCCCTTTGCCACAGCGCACTAAAACGGCTATACTGCCTTCCCGAAAAACTTTCTCGCTATAATGAGGATTGGCACAGGGAGGACGCCAAATTGCCTATTGATTTCGAATTCACGGACGAGCAGCGCATGTTCCGGGAAATGATAGTGGATTTTGCCCAGAACGAGATAGAACCGCTGGTTGAAGAAGCGGAAGCCACCCAGACCTTCCCCAAGCAGTTGTTTCCCATGCTCGGGGAAATCGGACTGCTCGGAATCTCCTTTCCGGAAGAATACGGAGGGGTCGCTCAGGACAAGATAATGGACTGTATATTCTCGGAGGAGATGGGGAGGGTTAACGCTGGCATAGCTATGTGCATTAACGCCCACACAAGCCTTTCCATGTTCCCCATATACAAATTCGGCTCCGAGGAGCAGAAGCAGAAATATCTAGTCCCCGGGATCGAGGGCAAACTGATCGGCTCCCTGGGAATCACCGAACCCAATGCCGGTTCCGACGCGCGAAGCATAAGAACCCAAGCGGATAAAAAGGGAGACCACTACGTGCTTAACGGCACGAAGACTTGGATAACAAACGGCACCATGTGCGATTACGCGGTCGTGGCCGCCTACACCGACAAGACGAAAAAGGGTCACGGGATAAGCATATTCATAGTTGACAAGGGCACCCCGGGATTTTCCGTAAGCGGAAAGATGCACAAACTCGGGCATCGCTCCGCGGACACATCAGAACTTATATTCGAAAGCTGCGAAGTTCCCGAGGAAAGCCTGCTCGTGGGAGAAGGAGGATTCGCGGGAGCGATGGAGACCCTTCTCGGAGCGCGTATAACCCACGCCGCGAAAAGCGTCGGAATAGCGCAGGCCGCTTTTGAGTACGCTCTTCAGTACTCAAAGGAAAGAGAGGCGTTCGGAAGACCCATATCGAAGTTTCAGGCCATAAGCTTCAAGCTCGCCGATATGGCGGTCAAAATAGAGACCGCAAGACTTATGGTTTACAAGGCCGCATGGCTCTACAGTAAAGGGAAAAGATGTCTCAAGGAAGCTTCCATGGCCAAGCTCTACTCGGCCGAGATAGTGCAGTGGGTGGCCACAGAGGCCCTGCAGGTACTCGGTGGCTACGGCTATAGCGTCGAGTACAACGCGGAGAGATACTACCGCGACGCGAGGCTGGCTTCCATAACCGAAGGAACCTCGGAGATACAGCGTATCGTTATTTCGCGCGAACTTGGAATTTAGTTTGGCAAAAGTCATGTGTATGTAGTAATATGATACGGATTTTGAACACTAAAGAGCACTAAGTAAGGAGGAAGCATTACAATGTCTAAGAACCTTCCGGGCATACAGGAGACCCGAGAACTTCTGAAGAAGAAAAAAGTGGTTATCGCCGGGGTGGGCGAAACGGAACAGGGCAAAATCCCGGATAAAAGCTCCTTTCACTTCCTGAGCGAAGCTTCAAGGCTCGCTATTGAGGACGCGGGGATAAAAAAAGATGACGTGGACGGCCTAGTAACGGCCTTCTCACTTGTCGAGCACACTTTCATGCACTGCACTACCTTTGCTGATTACTTCGGCATGAACCCGAGGTTCTTCTCCTCGGTAGCCGTCGGAGGAGCCACAGCGGTGTGGATGGTGGCGGAAGCCGCCATGGCCATAGCGTCGGGGCAGTCAGAAGTGGTACTCTGCGTAAGGGGGGATAACACCCTCTCGGGGATATCGTCCTCTGGGATGCTCGCGCTTATAAGGGAGATGTGTCACGCGGAGTTTGAGTTCCCGTACGGATTAACGACTCCCGGGGGATACGCGCTTGCGGCGCAGAGATACCTCCATGACTGGAACAGCAGAAGGGAACACCTTGCCGCCGTGGCTGTGACCATGAGAAAGCACGCCGCCGACAAGGAAAACGCGATGAACAAGGATCCGCTCTCAATAGAGGACGTTCTTAACTCAAGAGTGATAGCCGAGCCCCTTACCAAGTATGACTGCTCGATTATCTCTGACGGAGGAGCGGCTTTCATAGTAACAACGGAGGACAAGGCGAAGGAGCTTGGAATAGAGAACGACCTTGCCTACCTCTGGGGAATGGGACAGGGATACTCTCACCAGTACCTGACTTCCCTTGAGAACCTTGACCAGATATACGACGCGGTTGAGAGATCGGGGCAGAAGGCGTTCAGCACGGCGGGGATAGAGCCAAGGGATGTTGACATAGCGTTTCTTTATGACTGCTTCACCATAACCGTTCTGCTTGAACTCGAGGGACTGGGGTTTGTTCCCAAGGGAGAGGGAGGAGCGTTTGCCCTTGAGGGAAGAATGGAGATAGGGAAGGACCTTCCTGTTAATACCCACGGGGGACTGCTTTCCCAGGCTCACCTCGGGGCCATGCATCATGTGGTTGAGGCCACGCTGCAGTTAAGGGGTGACGCGGGGTCAAGGCAGGTTGAGGATCCAGAAGTGGCGGTTGTGCATGGAAACGGGGGGATAGTGTCGGCTCACAGCACGGTGGTTCTTGGGAACCAGCCGGTTAATTAACAATAAAAAAGGAGAACAGAGAAGATGTCAGAAGAGAAAAAAGCGTATAACAAGCCTTTGCCCGAGTTTAGGCCTGAGACAAAGCCGTACTGGGAGGCAGCGAAGGAGCACAAGCTGGTTATCCCCAGGTCAAAGGAGACTGGAGAGTTTTTCTTTTACCCAAGGGCTCTTTCCCCGGGAGGGGACATGAGTGATGACATAGAGTGGGTTGAGAGTGAGGGTCGGGGGAAGGTATGGACTTTTTCCATACACCACATGGGACCGTCCAAGGCTTACAAGGGAGAACCTCCCTATGTAGTTGCCCTTATAGAGATGGACGAGGGAGTTAAGATGATGTCCAATGTGGTTGACGTGGACCCCAATGAAGTGACTATCGGGATGGAAGTGCAGGTCTGCTTCGATGACATCACAGATGAGGTTACCCTGCCCAAATTCAAACCAGCTGGTTAAAAAGGAGAACTAAAGATGCCAAGACTTTTTTACGAAGATCTGAACGAGGGAGACGAGCACAAGAGCTCAGGAAGAACTATTACTGAAGCCGACATCGTCAACTTCGCCGGACTTTCCGCAGATTACAACAATATGCACATAGACGAGGAGTTCGCCAAGAAAACCGTGTTCAAGACAAGAGTAGCCCACGGCATGCTGGTGACTTCCATAGCTACCGGCCTCTGGTTCACCATGCCGAGACTCGCTACCGTCGCCTTCATGGGACTTGAAGACTGGAGATTTTCGGGAGCTGTATTCCCAGGTGACACGATTCACATAACGAGAAAGCTCGTTGAGAAAAGGGAACACAGGCGTCCGAACATGGGGTTTTTCATTTTTGAGGTAAACGTATTTACCCACAAAGATGCTGAAAAGCCCGCTCAGAAAGGAAAATGGGTGATTCTCGTCCAGAGAAAGGAAGAAGCCTAAAAGCTCCGGAATTCCTTAGTTACAAAACTGACAAAAAAAAAGAGGGGACTCGAAAGTCCCCTTTTTTTTTGTAAACCACCTGCAAACCGGCACTCCCTTGCCTCAGGGACAAGGAATTATTTGCTCGGCGACTGCTGCATCAAAAACCGTTTGAAGCTGAAGCCGCCTCGCAAACTTCTGTTAAGTTTCGGACTGCCTAGCCGAAACAAAACCAACTCTTAAAAATCTCGTGCTTCCCGTTCGCACCGACGCTTAAAGCCCCGGGCTTTTTCAGAAAAGCACGGCAGTATCAAACCTTAGCCTGGTACTCCTCCGAGAGGATTCCACTTTTCTGTAAGCAGAAGCATTCCCGGTATCAACAGGGTCACTATCGACTCTATTATGAACAGATAGGCTATCGGCTTGCCAAGATCCTGACCCTGCGAGAACGCAAGGAAGCAGAGAAGCACCAGCAAAGCCCATGCCCAGCAGAAGTACGCAAAATACGCAAGCCCAAGTGCCTGGAAATGAGCCCCGTACCATATAAACACCACCGTTGCGAAGAGACAGTACACTCCAAGTCCTTTCGCGTCATGTCCGTGTACGAATACCGCGTAGACTATCAGGTATATCAATGCAAATACCGACACTAGCGCGGTAGCCGCCGTAAGACCCAGGGTGTGCAGTTTCCAGGCGGCAATTGCTATAAGCACGCCGACTCCGAGATTGAGCACGCCCACTTCTTTCGCTCCCGTTTTACCCAAAAGGGTCATTCCGTTCGCGAAGAACACGAACCCTACGAGCAGCAAAACGTAACCTAATAAAGCTTCTATTGGAACCATACCAACCATACCTCCTTATGAGATCATAAACGTTCCTGGCCCCAAGACAGGGACCGCTAATTATGCTTTTATCACAGGTGCGCATTCAATGTCAAGCTAAATTACACCCGCAAATCGGGGCAAAACGGCGCTACTGGGAAGGAATAAAATCCAAAGCGACCGAGTTTATGCAGTATCGAAGTCCCGTCGGAGGAGGACCATCTTTGAAAACATGTCCCAAGTGCTCCCCGCATTCACTTGACACTACCTCATAGCGCCTGAGCCCGAAGGAGTTATCGGGAACTATCTTCACGGCGTCCTCGCTTATGGGCCTCCAGAAACTCGGCCATCCGGTTTTTGAATCGTATTTATGCTCGGAGGAAAAAACAGGCTGTCCGCAGCCGGCGGTGACATAGGTCCCCTTTTTCTTGTTATAAAGCAGGTCTCCCGAAAAAGGAGCTTCCGTGCCTTTTTTCCAGAGAACTTTGTACTCAAGCGAAGAAAGCTTCTCTCTCCACTGCTCCGCGGTAAGTCCCATAACTCCCTCCGGCAGGGGTTTTTCAGCCTGCTCGCCACCTGCGGGCAGAAGCGGCCAGACAACAAGAACCGCGACCGCAAAAGCAATCAGGGAAATTCCGCGTATAATCATGAAAACGACCTCTATTTTTCAATATAAACACCCCCTGTCGGCATGTAAAGTGCCTTAAAATCAGGTATCTAAAAAGCAAAAGCCCGCACCGAGGGGCGACGGAGGGAAAAAGCATGCCGAAAACACTTGAGGTTCTTGGGGCCTACGACGAAAAACTCATAAGAAAAATTCCCGTGACAAGCAAAAGGGAGATGCAAAAAGCGCTTTCCGCGGCAAGGGCTCTTGCCGATAGGCCGTCAGAGAGAATTCCCATTCCGCAAAGGATAGAGATCCTCGAGCGAACCAGAGAGTTTGTCGAGAGAAACTACGACCGCATCGTAGCGGACGCAGCAGCAGAGGGAGGAAAGCCCCTAATTGACACCAAGGCCGAGATTACTAGGGCCGTAAACGGAATAAAGGTGGCAACCGAATCCCTCTCCAATCTCGGAGGAGAGGAAATACCCATGGGCTCAAACGCCGCTTCCCTTAACAGGATGGCATTTACTCTCAGGGAACCTATAGGGGTTGTGGTGGCCATCTCGGCCTTCAATCACCCTTTTAACCTTGCCGTTCACCAGGTGATACCCGCGGTGGCCGTCGGCTGCCCGGTAATCATAAAACCCGCGCTTAATACTCCCCTTTCCTGCCTTAACCTGCTTGAAGCTCTCTACGAGAGCGGTCTTCCGGAAAAATGGGCCCGCGCGGTTATAGTGGACGATACGCTCGCCGAAGCGCTGGCCACCGACAGAAGGGTCAACTACCTCACATTCATCGGCTCCGCCAAAGTGGGATGGCATTTGAGATCAAGACTCGCGCCGGGAACAAGATGCGCTCTTGAGCACGGGGGCGCGGCTCCGGTGATAGTAGAGCGTGACGCCGACATAGATGACATGCTTCCCCTTCTTGCAAAAGGCGGCTTCTACCACGCGGGGCAGGTCTGCGTTTCCGTGCAAAGGGTTTTCGCGCAAAGCTCGGTAGTGAAGAAGGTCGCCGGGGGACTCAGAAAACTCGCCCTTGAAACAAAAGTCGGAGACCCGATGAGCGAAGAAACGCATATAGGCCCCCTAATAAGCCCGAGGGAGGTCACAAGAGTTCACAGATGGGTAAAAGAGGCTTTGAGAAAAGACGGGGAGCTTCTTTGCGGAGGCAACAGAATAGGGAAAACCTGCTACGAACCCACGGTAATCCTTAACCCAAACCAGAACTGCAGGCTCTCGCGTGAGGAGATTTTCGGACCCGTCATAGCCGTTTACTCGTACGAGAAAATGGACGAGGCCATAGAACTGGCAAACAGTCTCCCCTACTCGTTTCAGGCGTCAGTATTCACCAAGAACATCGATACCGCACTTGAGTCCGTAAAGAAGTTAAAGGCGGCTTCAGTGCTCGTAAACGATCACACCGCATTTCGGGTCGACTGGATGCCTTTTCGCGGGGCCGGGCACTCGGGAATCGGAACGGGAGGTATTCCGTACACGATGCGCGAGATGGCCCACGAAAAACTTATGGTAATAAGGTCATCCGCAGTATAAAAGGATTTTGGGGAAAAGTTCCTGCCGGGATAAATTCATCCCGGCAGGAAAATAATATCGTTGCGTCAAGAGAGGCTTAGAAGCTGTACTCGTAAGCCAGGTAGTAATAACCGCCGTTAAATCCGAAAGGTGCCGAGCGCCGTGAGTAGGTGAAAACTCCCGGGGAGTCGACTATAAGGGATCCGTCGTGATCATATATAGTTCCGAACTGTGACTGGCCGATTTCGTTTTTGTCGGGCTTTACATCAAAAAGATTGTTCGCTCCGATCTTAAACGTTCCGACTTTGCCCAAGTCTAGGCTAAGATTCGCATCGGTCAGGTACTTAGCACCGTAAGTCTGCCTTTCCCCACCATCAAGGACCGTATACTCTCCGTAGCGGTGAACTGCAACCAGTAAGGACGCAAAGCCCCTTGAATAGGAACCGGAAAGGGAGAACCGGTCTTTGGGTTGCCACTCTTCCACGATTGAGCGATCCTGCGCTGTAAAAAGCTCTTCGGGAACATCAATTGGAAGATTCACATCCGTAATTTCGGTTTCGTTTACCGTTCCTGCAAAAACAATCTTCAATGTAGAACTGTCGGCAAAGGAATGATCATAGCTTGCGACTATATCCACTCCCCTAGTCGTAGTGTCTGCGGCGTTCATGAAGAACTGAGCTTGTTCCGCTCCTGCGTTTCTCAATCTTTCCTTTATCGATTCTGAAACAACAGCAACCCTATCATCTCCAATTCTGCCACTCAAAATAACACGATCGTCAATCAGAATGTAATAAAAATCGGTTGTAATTGTGAGAGCCGGAAGCGGGTTGAAAACAAAACCGGCGCTGAAATTCCTTGAAGTCTCTTCTTTAAGTTCTGGAACACCGAGAGCTTCCGCAACATCACTATCGTTACGAAAAGTCCCCACTTCAAATCCTACCAAATCCCCTGTAATCGGGTCCCGATTGAACTGTGTTGAGATATTGTTGAAGTAAATCTGCTGCATTGAAGGAGCCCTGAACCCTGTGCTCGCAGAACCTCTCAAGGCGAAAGAGTCGGAAAGCGCCGCTCGGGCGGAGAGTTTTCCGTTAAAGGTGTTTCCGAAATCGCTGTAGTTCTCATATCGCACGGCGGGACTTAAAAGCAGCATTTCCCCGACGTCAAACTCCGCGTCAGCGTAAGCGGAAAAAGCATCCCTCGCTTCTGAAACCTCGTTAATAGGTTTAAACCCAGGAAACACTTGTATTCCAAGAGCTCCCCCTCCAACACCATCGTAGTCTTCATATGAATACTGTTCGCCAGCTACTATCTCATATTCCTCCCTTCTGTACTCACCTCCCCACGCAAGATTCCCAAATGTAAAGGGAGTAGTAAAATCGAGATTCACGTTGTGCTGAAAAAGTTTCAACTCTCCAGAGTCCGCAGATGACGGAATTGTGCCGGTATAATCTACACCGGATATACATTCATCTGCCGTTGCCTCACCTGTATGACACCTAACCCATGAAGCGTTATGGGAGTTAGTTATATCGAAGGAAAAAGTGTTTCCACCCACTACATAACTCGCGTCCATTTTAACGCTGTCGGTAAGGTCTCCCTCGAAACCCGCACCGAACGCGATATCATTTATGCTGGTGTTGATAAGAGGAAGAAAACCATCCGGGTAATCTGATCCGGCAGGGTTTCTATCGAGCTGGATTGGCCTTCTGTAAAAACCTCCACTCTCGTTTTCCCTCGTCGAGAAGTCAAAGAAGCTGTAAATCTCACCGTCCATCAGGTCCACCGGCGCTCTCATGTTGAGCACGAAGCTTACGTGCGTTGAGTCGGCATCGCCTATCCGGAACCGGTCCCTAGGAAAAGCACGCTCTCTTTCGTTGTCGTTAGCAGCACTAGGAGCCGCCAGCTTGGAACAGTTGTCAATTCCCTCGCATTCACTCGGGTCCTGGACAAACTCAGTGCCCGGATACAGAGTATTTCCCATCAATCCCGCCCTGTTGGAACGGCTCCTGTCCCTTACTTCAAGGGTCGCATTAACGACGCTTTCCCCACCAAGCGAAAAACCCTTGTTTATGCTCGCCACAAGAGTTTCTCCGTCTCCTTCGTAAAGCTGTCCGGCAGTCGCCGTTATCTTGCCGTCGTAGCCGTCCTTAAGGACTATGTTTATAACGCCGGATATAGCATCTGAACCGTACTGCGCTGAAGCACCGTCCCTCAGCACCTCGATTCTCTTTATGGCACTTACGGGAATCGTGTTCATGTCAACACCCGCGGTACCACGACCCACGGAGGTGTTTACGTGTACAAGGGCGCTTTTATGGCGGCGCTTTCCGTTAACAAGCACCAGAACCTGATCAGGCCCAAGGCCCCGAAGCGTCGCGGGGCGAAGAGAGTCTGTTCCGTCGCTTATGGTCGAGCTCGAGAAATTAAAAGACGGTATGAGCTCCTGAATAATCCTTCCTACCTCGGTCTGGCCCGTTGCGACGATCTCCTCTTCTGTTATGACGTCAACGGGAACGGGGGAGTCTGAAACGCTGCGTTCCTCAAAACGGCTTCCGAGCACAACGAGCTTTTCAAGTTCGAATGCGTGCGTCAAGGGACTTAGCAAACCTGCGACGAGCAGCACAGCAAGTCCCGCAATGATTCCTTTTCTCATCTTAATCCTCCATAACTTAAATAATAAAGATCTTCGATTATAACACAGAACACAGCATAGTTTAAACCGTAATGTTTGGGGAAAACGGAAATTTAGAAGTAATGACGGTTCCTTGCAAATCCTAAGGAAAACCACCGCGGAGCAAATGCGGACGATCAGGTTTCATTCAGGCACATGAGTCTTCCCGGCGTTTGAAACATAAAGACATTGCTTTATACTTTCAGCCTGATCATGGAAACGGATCTAATTCGAAATTTCTCCATAATAGCCCACGTCGATCACGGCAAATCAACTCTTGCCGACAGGCTTCTTGAGTTCACGGGCACCCTCAGCGAACGCGAGAAAACCGAGCAGTTCCTCGACAACATGGAAATAGAAAGGGAGAGGGGAATAACCATAAAGGCCCAGGCGGTAAGGCTGAAGTACAAGGCCGATGACGGCAGAACCTATGAGTTCAACCTGATAGACACCCCCGGGCACGTCGATTTCAGCTACGAGGTTTCGCGAAGCCTGATAGCGTGCGAGGGAGCGCTGCTTGTGGTTGACGCCTCCCAGGGAGTTGAGGCCCAGACGCTTGCCCACGCTTACCTGGCCGCTGATTCAGGGCTTGAGATGATACCCGTAATAAACAAGATAGACCTGCCTTCCGCCGAACCCGAGAGGGTGAAAAAAGAAATAGAGGATATAGTCGGAATCTCCACCGAGGACGCCGTTTTGGCAAGCGCCAAGGACGGAACCGGCACGAAGGAGATACTGGAATCGATCGTGGCGCTCGTGCCGCCGCCTAAGAGCCCCGAGGACTCGAGACTCAAAGCGCTCATATTCGACAGCTGGTTCGACTCATACCAGGGCGTCGTGATGCTGGTGAGGATATACGAGGGAACGGTAAGGCTTGGCATGAGAATCAAGCTCATGGCAACCGGCAAAAAATACGAGGTGCGGAAGATAGGTGCGTTTGCTCCGCAGGCAGAGGAACTTGAGCAGCTCACGACGGGACAGGTCGGATTCATAACCGCCTCCATAAAGGAAATCGGGGAAGCTGGAGTCGGTGACACGATAACGAATGCCGATTCCGCCACCGAAAACCCCCTCGAGGGATTCAAGGTCATAAAGCCCATGGTTTTCAGCGGGCTCTACCCCATCGACACGGGAGATTACGACAGGCTCAAGGAAGGGCTTGAGAAGCTCAAGCTTAATGACTCGTCACTTGTTTACGAGCCAGAGACGTCCTTGGCGCTCGGGTTCGGTTTCCGCTGCGGCTTTCTCGGGCTGCTTCATATGGAGATCGTGCGGGAGAGGGTGGAGAGGGAATTCGAGGTAAACCTCATAACTACCGCGCCGACCGTCATTTACAAGGCCGTCTATCCGGGAGGAAGGGAAGTGTACGTCGACAATCCCAGCGAGCTTCCGACCGGCGACCGTTCAGCCCGGCTCCAGGAACCGTACGTGTACGTCTCCGTTCACACCCCTTCGGATTATCTGGGGCAGATATTCGAGCTCTGCGAGAAAAGAAGGGGCATACAGAGGAACCTGAGCTACGTGACCGAAAACAGGGCCATAATCGAATACGAACTTCCCCTTGCGGAAATAGTCTACGATTTTTACGACAATCTAAAATCCGTCACCAAGGGCTACGCCTCGATGGATTACGAACCCGCCGGATACAAGGACTCAGACCTCATAAAGCTCGATATCCTGGTTAACGGAAACATAGTTGATGCGCTCTCGATAATCTCCCACAAGGACAAGGCCTACGAGAGGGGGAGAGGACTTATAGGAAAACTCCGGTCGCTTATACCCCGCCAGCTCTACGAGGTAGCCATACAGGCCGCAATCGGAAGCAGGGTGATAGCCCGCGAATCCGTAAAGGCGATGAGAAAGGACGTTACTTCGAAGTGCTACGGGGGAGACGTCACCAGGAAAAGAAAACTTCTTGAGAAACAGAAAGAGGGAAAAAAGAGGATGAAGCAGGTAGGAAGGGTGGAGATACCGCAGGAAGCTTTTCTGGCCGTACTTAAAAACGACTGACTGCAAAGCCCCTCGAAAGGAAACTTCAGTCCATCGCCCTCATCATCATCTCCGTGATCACCTGTGTTGCGCCGCTTACCGCGTCAGGGTCGGTTCTCACGTTAATCACTGAAGGGAGTCCCGAGGAAAAAGCCCTCTCCAAGCCTGGGGTCAGGTCTTTTATGTCCTCTATTTTCTCCCCGTACCCGCCCATTGCTTTTATTATTTCGTGAAAATCGACAAAACCGAGATCCACTCCCTGGGTCGCCCCCGCGTCAGGGTAGGTTATCTCTATCTGATGCTTGGTCATTCCCCATGCGGAATCGTTGCAGACCACAACCACAAACGGAATAGAGTGCCTCACCGCAGTTTCCATCTCCATGAAATTCATGGCCACGGCCCCGTCTCCGGTCACGAGCGCCACGGGCTTTTCGGGAAAAGCGACCTTTGCCCCGAGGGCGAAAGGCACTCCGACGCCCATGCATCCAAGCGGGCCTCCCTTAAGGTAATGCCCGGGGTTTCTTACCTCGGATGAAAGGTCTGTCCATGACTGGCAGTCTCCCCCGTCAACCGCGATTATCCCCCCTCCCCCCAAGTAATCCGAAACAGTTTTTGCCACTGTGGCAGGGTGGATTCCCTTCGACTTGGAAACGGTCCGGCGAAACGCCGCGCGGGCGCGGGACCTTGAGGAGCGTGCATCCTTCATCCAGGAACGAAAATCAAAGCTTCTCTTGTTTTCCCGGGCGTAAAGATTCGTCTTCGCGAGAAAAGAATCTAGATCGCAGACTATCCCGAGATCGGCCGGGCGGTTTCTCCCGATCTCCTCGGGATGGATATCCACCTGGACCGTTTTGGCCTCGGGGTTTATTGTGTTTCCGAATCCGGCGTAGATACTGAGCCTTATGCCGAGAAGAATCACAAGATCCGCGTTTGCGCTTATCTCCCTGAATCCCCCGGGACTTGCAGGTGATGCCGCCCCGAAGCAGCATTTGTGATTGTCCGGCAGGATCCCTCTTCCCATGTTAAGAGTGAAAAAAGGCGCTCCAAGTCTTTCCGCGAATGCCAAAATGCTTTGCTCGGCACCCGAGTACCACCCGCCGCTTCCGACAATCACAACGGGTCTCTTCGAGTCGGAAAGCAACCGGAAAAATTCCGAGATCTTGTGCTCGGGAGGTTCGCAGTCCGTATCCGGAACGGGAGCCCTCGCGGGGGAGGTCTCCTTTTCATCGCAACTGGGATAGAGAACCTCATAGGACATTCCAAGGTACGCAGGCCCCGGCCTGGCAGAGATTGCGGCCCCGTAGGCGGCCGAAACGTACTCCTCCAGTCTTTCGACTTCGTAAACCGTTCTCGCCCACTTCGTAACGGGCCTTACGATTGCTTCCTGGTCTATCTCCTGAAGGGACATCCTGTCGTTCTCCTCGATCCCCGAACGTCCCGAAATCAGCATCATTGGAGAATTTGCCAGATAGGAACCCGATACTCCCGTGAGGGCGTTCGTAAGGCCGGGACCCGCCGTCACAAGGCATATCCCCGGCACTCTCCTGAGTCTTCCGTAAGCATCCGCCGCCATTGCGGCTCCCTGCTCATGGTGGGTGTCGACAAGCCTTATGCCAAGATCCGTACAGGCTCTGTAGACAGGGTTTATGTGTCCCCCTCCGAGGGTAAAAATGTCTCTCGCTCCCAGATCGTAAAGAGCCTTTGAGACCAGATATCCGCCCTGCAGTCTCGCCATGAGTGGTTCTCCAGTAATCAAACAAACCATTATTTGGAGGGAAATACAACCCGGGGGAAACAAAAAGTTTCTCCTTGAGTACCCACGGATGATGATTAATATGGAATTGCGGAAGGGGAAACGGGGACAAAAAATTTATTTAAACGGAGGTAGAAACAATGAAATACGCAGTGAATCTATTGGAGCCAGCCAATGTCTTTCGGAATTTCGCAAGCGCCTTCCCAAGGGTTTTTGATTCCGATGCGGCGGAGGGTGGCCGGAGTCCTAGAGTTGATATTTTTGACGACGGAAACAATTTCGTTTTATCGGCGGAATTGCCCGGGGTAAGCAGGGAAGATCTCGACATAGACGTAAAGGACAACCGGCTTACGATAAAGGGAGAAAAAAAGCTTGAGAATAAGACCGAGAAGGAAGGATATCTCAGGGTCGAGAGATCCTACGGACTGTTTGAGAGAAGTTTTTTTCTTGACGACAACATAGACAGAGAGAACATCCAGGCCGAGTACAAAGACGGCATCCTGCACCTCACCCTGCCGAGAAAGCAGGATGAACCTTCAAAGAAAATAGAAGTGAACTGATGAAAAAAAGGGGGAGCGTCAAGCGACGCTCCCCCTTTAATTGCCCATGCTAAAACACTAATCCGCTCTGGAGAGGTGCCTTAGTCAAAAAACATTCCTAAGAACTTAAGAGCTGTTGCCGTTCCGTCTGCCCACTGCACGGTTTCCGAACGATACGGTAAAAAGCAGAGCGGAAACTATTAACAGCAGGTTGAGCGCATCATTCCGAGGAGTACTGTCGCTTCCCGCTGCAATTGCACAACCTCCGCCGCTGACACTATCGACGACCTCTTCGGCAATCTCTTCCAGCTCTTCCTCAACATCTTCAGCTTCTTCCATGGGTTCCTCCATGGGTTCTTCCATAGTCTCTTCCATCTCTTCTTCTTCCATCATCTCTTCCATCTCTTCCTCGCCACTAGCCATTCCGTCCCCGTCACATTCTGGATAATTAGTGCTGTCCACTCCCGGATAGATGCCGGAACCGAAGATAACACCCGGAGAAGCGGAGAGCGCCGGCGCTTCGTAGTATTCGAAGGGGTCTACAACGTAGACAGTTTTCAAAGAGTCGCCAGGGGCTGTTTCACGATTGTCATCGTCTATTTCGTCACCGTCTACATCCGGGTCTTCCCAGCAATATTTAACAATGGCGCCGTTCTCCATGGAAGTCTCCGCCCCGTCAACAATTAACTCCCTGACATTCCTTCCGCCCTCGTCCACGGCAACCGTAACCTCCCCCTCAACCTCTGGGTCATCTCCGTGATAAAGCATCTTTCCGTTATCATCCATAATGAAAAGATATATGGAACCCGACTTCCAATCTCCCTCTCCATACTCAAAGACCTCGCCGAAGCGTTGGCTAAAATCGCAATAAGGCTCTATATCCGACCTACCTGTTAGACCGACAAGAGGAAAAGACTTAATAAGTGGCCTTATCACGTCTACTGGAGCAGTTCCAAGATCTATTCCAAATGTATCGAGCGCAGCGCTAATAGTAGGAGAGTCACTAAAATCACACTCCCTTATAATAGTATCTATGTAATAGGCATCAATCGCATCCTTTACGAATTGTTCAAGGTCCGCTTCAGTCTGTACCTCGCTGGCCGTTATGGCGTGCACGGAAGCCGTAATACCGGAAAAGGCAACAGCAAACGCCAGCATGCATGAAAAAAGACCCGCAAGGGCCGCTGTCTTAAAGACAGTATTTCGCATTAAGATTCTCATTATATCCTCCTTATTATTGTTCAGTTTAAACCCTAAAGAACCTCAGCTCTCGCCGGGCATATTAATTAGTACTTATTGTACCAATTAAAACAAGAAAACAGTAAAGCTGTCAAGCACTTTTCATGGAAAAATTGCGGTAAATTCCCTTATGCCGCGGCCTTCATAATTTGACACGCAAGTCTCCCCGCAACAAAAAGCCTTTTCCATTTAACACGTCATATAAAGGCCGAGAAAGCCGACGGCCTCGGCCGTTTTTTCGTTCCGAGATATCTGCAGGCCGAACATTCTATCATCCACCGCCAAGCGACTGATTCAGGGAGTCGGCGAGGGCGGGGCGGACCGCTTGTTATGAAGGGAAAACTAAAGTAAATTTCCTTCCGTATGCTGGAGATCAGTTCTAGCTCTGAAATAAAGCTTGCCGGTACCGATATATACTTCGACTCGAAACGGGCCGTGCCGCTTTCTTTTGTTTCAAGCGCAAACTTCAACAAGCTTCCCCGAAGCGAAAAGATCATAGCTACGCCCGAAACGATAAAACTTCTGGGGAAAAAAATTAAAGGCTCGTCAGTTCTTTCTTCCCCTTACGGAAAACCTTTCACCCTAGGCAGTTACTCGATTGAGCTCATCCCATCGGGACAGATGCTCGGGGCGGCGCAGGTAGTCATCGAAAAAGACGGAAAAAGGATCGTTTACGCGGGCGGCTTCAAGCTTAAGAATACCTTCACTGCCGGTTACGCGGAACTCAGAAGATGCGACACGCTGGTCGTAAATTGCGCTTACGGAGCGCCGAAGTTCATTTTCCCGCCACCCGAAGTAGTAATGGAATCCATATTCGAATTCGTAAACAGGACACTGTTTGAGGACAACGTGCCGGTAATCCTGGTAAACCCCATGGGGAAAGCGCAGGATCTTATAATCTTCCTCGGGGAAAGAGACATCGAGATGAGCCTTCATCCAGCGATGGCTAAGACTCTAAGGCTCTACGAGGAACTCGGTGTAAAGATTCCCCCCTACGGAGGGATAAAAAGAAAGCATTTTAAAAACAAGGTCCTAATAGCCCCTCTTTCCTACAGGGACTCTGCGGTCGTCGAGAACCTCCAAAGAAAGAAGGTTGCGGTGATAAGCGGCCGCTCAATGGAAAACGGAACGTTTGTTAGATCAGCTCTACGGGCCGAGGTGGCGTTCCCCTTAAGCAACCACTTTGGATACGACGAGATCTCAGAGTATCTTGGCGTTTCAAGGCCCGAGAACGTGATCATAAGGGGAAACTTCGGCGACAGTTTCACGGAGGGACTTGAGAAGGACGGGTGGAACATAACGGCGTTTAAAAAGCCCCGCCAGCTGGAACTTTTCTGAGGACAAGATGCCGGTTGAAACGAAATCATTCACGATAAGCACCCAAGGCGACTGCGACATACTGGACATAACTCCTCACGTGAGCCGCGAGCTCTCCAAGGCGGAATTATCCTCGGGAACGGCCACGGTCTTTGTCGCCGGCTCGACCTGCGCGGTCACGACTATAGAGTATGAAAGCGGAGTGCTCTCCGACCTGAAAGACGCGTTTGAAAGAATGGCGCCGGAGGCCATGCACTACGCGCACAACGCCAGGTGGGGCGACGGAAACGGTCACTCGCACGTGAGAGCGTCGGTGCTCGGCCCCTCGCTTACGGTTCCGTTCTCAGAAAGCGGTCCGTTACTCGGGACCTGGCAGCAGATAGTGCTCGTTGACTTCGATAATCGCCCCAGAACAAGAAGGGTAATCATCCAGATTATCGGAGAATGAGGCCTCAGACGAACTTGACTGAAAAATGCGAGGGCTTGTACCTTACGTTAAGGTTAACGATAAGGGGCGTAAGCGATTCTATCATCGAGGAGATCTCGAGCGGACCCGCATCAAGCACCCTAAGGCTCTTCATCTCCTCGGTAAGGTTCTTGATCACCTCTTTAGCTCCCTCGTCGTCCCCGCATATGACCACGTCGTAATCAAGATCCTCGTCTATTTTGGCAAGTTCGTTTGCGGGAAGATTGTGATAAGCGGACACTAGCCTCGCCGTTTCGGGAAGCGCGTCCTTTATCTCAAGAGCCGAAGAACCCTGGGCGGGAGGATCGAACAGAAAAGTCTTGCCTTCCCTCTTCATCGAGACTACCGGGGTTACGACTATCTGATCCGTGATGCTGTCGCCGCATCCCGCTACAGTGGCCGCCGCGTACTCGGGAGGAATGCTTATTATTATTACCTCGGAAGCCGCCGCGGCGTCTGCGTTCGCCATGCCGTGTATGTTCGACTCGATTCCGAGCCCCTCGAGCGTCTCCGCGTGGCCAGCCGCTATGCCAAGTGCTTTTTCCTCGCTTCTAGAACCTATGTAGATCTCATGTCCCGCTCTTGACCAACGCAGTACCAGACCTTCCGCTATGTCTCCCGTTCCACCTAGAAGTGAAATTTTCATTTTTTGATCTCTCCTTGCGTCAAAATTTTTACAGAACTTCTATCGTATATGCCTCCGGAGCGTTTTTCAAGCATAACCAAGATCATGTCGGGAAAAGAGAACGAGTCTCAATCTATCACAAGCCGACCGCAAGCTGGAAAAGAGAGTTGACGACGGCGCGCTTTATGAAGACTATCAGAAGCAGAACCACTATGGGGCTAAGGTCTAATGAGCCCCCGATGGGAGGGATGTATCTTCTGGCAAAACCCAGAACCGGTTCCGTGGCCGAGTAAAGAAACCTCACTATGGGGTTATACGGGTCGGGATTCACCCATGAAAGTATCGCCCGTCCCACTATGAGCCATATGTAAACGCTAAGAAGTATGTCCACCACTTCGGCGATGGCCCTTAAGAAATTGCCTCCTAATATTTCCATGTCAGTCCTCCTCTCCTGAAAGTTCCGCGGAACGTCTGGCCGCGGACTCGATAGCGGATATCACAGCAGCCCGGAAACCGCCCCGCTCAAGTGAATGAATCCCGCTTGCCGTGGTTCCCCCGGGCGACGTGACCATGTCCTTTATCTCGGCAGGGTGCGCGGCGCCTTCCTGAATCATTTTCGAGGTGCCCAAAACTGTCTGCGCTGCAAGGTCCGTTGCGAGTTTTCTCGAAAGTCCCATTTTAACCGCGCCGTCGCAAAGCGCCTCGATGAAAATCGACACAAACGCCGGACCGCTTCCGGAAAGGGCAGTAACGGCATCCATCAGGCTCTCGCTCTCAACCCGAAAGGCTTTTCCCAGAGAACCCAGGATTTCGAGAACCAGATCTTCTTCACCGGAGAACCCCTCCCCGAAATATACGCAGGATGCCCCCTCAAGCACGAGACTCGGGGTATTGGGCATAACCCGCGCGAGCTTTATCTCCCTTCCGATAAGCTTTTTTATGAAAGAATACCCTACCCCGGCAGCGATCGACACGTAGAGCTTATCTTTGGTGGCGACGTTTTTCACTTCCCTGCAGACCTCGGAAATCACCTGAGGTTTTACGGAAAAAATAACTATGTCGGACTTTTTTACCGCTTCCCTGTTGTCTGAGGTGGTCGCGACTCCGTACTGCGAGGACAGGTAAGAGAGTCTCTCGGGGTCTACGTCTGAGAGCGTTATGTCCCTTTTGCTAAAGCTTCCCGAGGCGAGAAGTCCCCTCACCATCGCCTCAGCCATGTTTCCCGCTCCTATGAATGCTGTCTTCTTCATTTTCAAACTCACTTGGGCCTCGGACCAAAAAGAGCCGAACCGACCCTGAGAATCGTGGCTCCCTCTTCAATCGCCACCTCGAAATCGTTGCTCATGCCCATTGAAAGCTCCTGTATTCCGGGAAACTCCCCCGACACCTTGTCCCTCATCTCCCTGAGCTCCGAAAACCACGGTCTGCTCATCTCGGGATCCTCGAAGTAGGGAGGCATCACCATGAGCCCCTCAAGCGAAACGTTCCGGAATCCGGAAGCACTTTCGAGAAACCCCTGAAGGTCGCTCCCTTCGATGCCATGTTTACTATCCTCCCCGCCGTTTATCTCAACAAGCGCCCGGACACGGGTTCCGGCAGCTGCGGCCCTTTTATCAAGCTCCGCCACAAGGGCCATGTTGTCAACCGCGTGTATAAGATCCGCCTTGCCAACAACGTACTTCACCTTGTTTCTCTGCAAAGCGCCAATGAAGTGCCAGCGAAGCGTACCGGCGGCACCGCTTCCGGCTTCCCTCTGCTTGTCGCGAAGCTCCTGGGCGTAATTCTCCCCGAAATCCCGAAGCCCGAGCCGGTTGGCCTCCAAAACCACCGCCAAGGGGAATTTCTTCGAGACCGCTACCAGCCGCACATCCTCCCGGTTCCTCCCGGATCTTCGACACGCCTCCGCGATTCTCCGTTCTACTTCGTCTATGTGATCCTTCAAACTCATCCGGATTCCACGACACCTATATCCGAGAGTACTGAAACCAGCTCAAAAAGCGGAAGGCCGACGACACCCGTGTAGGAACCTCTTATCCACTCGACAAGACAGGACCCGATCCCCTGAATGGCGTACGCGCCCGCCTTGTCCATTGGCTCTCCGGTCTTAATGTACCGACGCATCACTTCCGTATCAAGAGACTTCATCCGCACCTCGGTACGGGTGGCCCCAAGGTGAAGAACATCGCCGGGGGACCTCGCCACGCAGAAGCCCGTTATGACCTCGTGGGTTCTCCCCGAGAGTTTTTGCAGCATCGAAAGGGCGTCCTCTTCGTCGCGGGGCTTGCCGAAAATCTCTCCCGAGACGGACACAACCGTGTCGCTGCCCACCACGATTCGCCCACGATGCTCCTGGGCGCAGACGTAAAGCGCCTTTTCCCTGGCCATACGCTTTGCGAAATCAAGCGGCGCTTCTCCATCGCGGGCGCTCTCGCGCACCCGCGGCGGAATCACTTCGAAGTCAAGACCAACACCCGCAAGCAGCTCCCGTCTTCTCGGAGAAGAGGAAGCAAGCACAAAGTTTCTGTTCTTAAGCATCCAGGGAAGACCCCATAAGCGGAAACCCGAAACTTGAAAACGCGTCTTCTGCGTATACACTCATCGTTTCAAGCTCAAATGGAACTCAAAGAACTTTACCTGAAAGGCAGAAAAAGCTTCGAGGAGAACGGTTTCGAGTGCCCGGGGGTCGAAACAAGGGCGATACTCGCAGGAAGCCTCGGCACGGACCCGCTGGAATTCTACGCGCATCCGGAGAGACGCGTGGACCCCGAACGCGCAGAAGCGTTTGAAGAGCTCCTTCGCCGACGCCTCGCGGGAGAACCCCTCGCGTATGTTACCGGCAAGCGGGAATTCTGCTCAAGGCCTTTTGTCGTGACCCGCGACGTCCTTATACCGAGACCGGAAACCGAAACGCTTGCGGAACTCGCCATAGAAACCGCGGGACGGATGAAGAGTCCACGTATCCTCGACCTCGGAACGGGAAGCGGATGCCTCGCCGTAACCCTGTCTCTCGAAGTGCAAGGCTGCGAGATTTTCGCCTCGGACGTATCCGCCGCAGCGCTTGGGGTAGCAAGGAGAAACGCCCGCACACACGGCGCGCGCGTGCGGTTCATCCGCTCGGATCTTCTTGGCTGCTTTGCAAAATCTTCGTTTGACATCATAATTTCCAACCCGCCTTACGTGTCCGAAGCGGAATACGCGGAGCTCTCCCCGCAGATAAGGGACTACGAGCCCCCCACGGCGCTTCTCGGCGGGAAGGACGGGCTTGCGTGCATAAGGGAAATAGCGGCCACTGCAGGAACCGCGCTTCGAGAAGGTGGGTTTCTGCTTCTTGAAATCGGGGCATCCCAAGCAGAGAGCGCGGTGAGAATAGTTCGTGAAAACGGTTTTTCAGACATATGCTTTGAAACCGATATCGGCGGCGTAAAAAGGGTAGTGAAAGCAACTTGGAAAAAATAGTAATAGAAGGAAAAAACAGGCTTTCCGGAGAGGTGTCGGTCGGCGGAGCAAAAAACGCCGTCCTTCCCATAATGGCAGCCTGCATACTGAACGACGAGGAGAACACTATCTCGAACGTGCCGGATCTGGCGGACGTGCGGACCATGGTGAAACTCCTCGAAACCCTAGGGGCGAGATGCGAGTATGCGGACGGTGAACTGCTCGTTGACTCAACAACCATTGACCGCTACAAGGCTCCCTACGATCTGGTAAAGACGATGAGGGCTTCCGTGCTGGTTCTGGGACCGCTTGTGGCCAGATTTAAAAGAGCCGAAGTGTCGCTCCCAGGAGGATGCGCTATAGGAGAGAGACCTATAGATCAGCACATAAAGGGGCTTCGAATCCTCGGGACTTCGGTGCAGCTTGAAGACGGATACGTAAGCGCCGTCGCGAAAAAACTTGAGGGAACCACCGTGCCCTTCGATCTCTCGACCGTTACGGGGACCGAAAACATAATGCTGCTGGCCAGCGTCTGCGAAGGAGAAACCGTCATCCTAAACGCCGCATGCGAACCCGAAGTGGTGGATCTCGCAAACGCCCTCAACCTGATGGGAGCGAAAATAGAAGGAGCTGGAACGGATATAATAACGATAACGGGAGTAAGTTCGCTCGGTCCGCTGAGGGACTACAGCGTAATGCCCGACAGGATAGAGGCGGGGACGCTGATGATAGCCGGCGCCCTTAATGAAAGCGATCTTGTGATCAGGAACTGCAGGTTCGAGCACCTCGGGGCACTAACAGGGAAACTGCTTCAGACGGGAACAGAAATAGAAAAAAATGGGAACTCCATCAGAGTGCGGGGCACAGGGAAGATAAAAAGCATAGACTTCTCCACGCTCCCGTACCCGGGATTCCCGACCGACATGCAGGCTCAGATGATGATACTCATGTGCGTTGCCGACGGAATGAGCGTCATAACGGAGAACATATTTCCGCAGAGGTTCATGCACACCGCCGAACTGCGGAGGATGGGCGCGGATATAAAGCTTGTCGGAAACAGCGCCGTGGTAAGAGGTGTCCGGGAGATGACAGGCGCCCCGATCATGGCAAGCGATCTTCGGGCGAGTGCCTCGCTCGTGCTGGCAGGACTTTGCGGCACCGGCAGGACGGAAGTGTCGAGAATCTACCATCTTGACCGGGGATACGAGAAACTTGATGAAAAACTGCGGTCAGTAGGAGCCAGCATCTGGAGGGAAAAAGAGTGATAACCATAGCGACGCCCAGGGGGAGGCTGCTTGAGGAGACCGTCGATCTCTTCAAGAATGCCTCGATAGACATAACGGAGATAATAAAGGATTCAAGAAAACTCATATTCGAGTTCAAAGAGGCGGGGATAAAACTGCTTATAGTGAGACCCACAGATGTCACCTCCTACGTCGAGTACGGCGCCGCGGACTGCGGAATAGTCGGCAAGGACACACTGATGGAGCAGGACTGCAACCTCTACGAGCCTCTTGACCTCAGAGTAGGAAAATGCAAGATGGTAGTAGCCGCTCCGAAGGGCTTTGAGAAATCGGGCAAGGCATCCCTGCGGATTGCGACAAAGTACCCGAAGATCGCAAGCGATTTCTACAACAAAAAAGGCATAAGCACGGAAGTCATAAAACTCTACGGTTCGGTTGAGCTTGCCCCCTTAATAGGGCTCTGCGACGCTATAGTTGATCTTACGGCCACGGGGGAAACCCTTAAGAAAAACGATCTTGAGATAGTGGAAGTGGTAGCGGAGGTAAGCGCGAAGTTAATCGTCAACAAGGTAAGCATGAAAATAAAGTCAAAGGAAATAAAGGAACTGATTGAGAGGCTTGAGGAGGCAAGATAGGCCGCCCCCCCTTTTTTTTCACATGGCTTATCAGAAAAGCTCAAGCTGGGCGGGCCCGTCTTTTCTGAAGCGGGAAACATCAAGAGGCACCCTCCTTCCCGCAAAACCGAACTTCCCGTAAGCCACGCGAAAGATCCTTTCGGTCTGCTCGGCGAAAATCCCCTTCCCCTTCATCCGGACGCGGTACTCAGAGGAGTTAAGGTCTCCGTCCCTCATAGACTCGATTCGCCCCAGTATCTTTTTCTTTCTGTCGGGGTAGTGGCGCCCAAGCCACTCGGAGAATATGTCGGCAACTCCGTAGGGAAGCCTGAGCATCACGTAACCCGCGTCGACCGCCCCGCGGGACGAAGCTTCTTTCATTATGGCCGGAATCTCGTGGTCAGTGAGGCCGGGAATCACCGGGGCTATGAGCACCGTCACGGGAATGCCGGCGTCCGCAAGCCTGGCTATTGCCCTGAGCCTGTATTCGGGCTGCGATGTCCTGGGCTCCATCTTCCTTGCAAGCTCGCCGTCAAGCGTCGTAACGGAGATAACCACGCTCGCGCAGCCGATTCCGGCCATGTCGGATAGAACGTCAATATCGCGGGTCACCAGATAGTTCTTGGTTATTATCCCGACCGGGTTTTGGAATTCCCTCAGAACCTCGAGGCATTTTCTCGTTATCTGGAAATGCTTTTCCGCCGGCTGATAGCAGTCGGTAACCCCGCTTATCGCTATCGGCTTAGGGACCCATTTCGCCGAGCGAAGCTCTTTTCTCAGAAGCTCGGGGGCATTCTGCTTTACGAAAATCTTTGTTTCGAAATCAAGCCCCGCGGAGAGCCCCAGGTATTCGTGCGTGGGCCTTGCGTAGCAGTAAACGCATCCGTGCTCGCATCCCCGGTAGGGATTGATGCTCGCGTCAAAGGAAACATCGGGACTCTGGTTGTAGGAGATTATGGTTTTCGTCCGGTCCCTGTAGTAAACGGTTCTGGGGGCGCCGTCAGCGGCGGGCGCATCCTCGTCCGCAACAAAATCAATCCGCTCGAACCTTCCCGCAGGGTTCTCCTGGGATCCCCTTCCTTTTATGTGTGGCTTCACTTTACAAATCTCCCCTAAACCAAAAAGCCCCGAAGCGGCAGCGACCGCCTCGGGGCTTTTGAAACACTAAGCAACTGTTTGTCTTCAGTTTATGTTCTTCGGCACCGGGTCGGCCTCGAGGGGGTAACCGGCCTTGGGAACAACGAAGTTCTTGAGCACAGGCTCATCCGAGAGAAGTACCTTTTCAACAACTTCGTCCATATGTTCCACCGGAGTTATCTTTACCTCTTTTCTCACGTTGTCCGGTATGTCCTCAATGTCTTTCTTGTTCTCTACGGGAATCAGCACTTCCTTCACCCTGCCCCTGTGGGCGGCGAGGATTTTCTCCTTGAGCCCCCCGATGGTAAGCACTCTTCCGCGAAGCGTGATCTCTCCCGTCATTGCGATTTCCCTGTTTATGGGCTTTCTCGTAATGGCGCTCGTAATGGCGCTCGCTATCGCTATGCCGGCGCTCGGACCATCCTTGGGAGTGGCTCCCTCGGGAACGTGAATGTGTATATCCACGTTCTGGTAGAAAAGCCTTTCAAGTCCCAGGCGCTGCGCCCGGCTCCTTACGTAGCTCATCGCCGCGCGCGCGGATTCCTGCATCACCTCGCCGAGCTTGCCGGTAACGGTGAAATTCCCCTTGCCGGGAACAATGGAAACCTCTATCGTAAGAAGCTCCCCTCCAAGCTCCGTCCACGCAAGCCCCGTGGCGGCTCCCACCTGGTCGGTCTGCTCAATCTCCCCGTACTCGTACTTGGGAGTGCCGAGGTACTTGCCGACGTTCTTGGCGGTGATATTGACTCCCTTGGTCTTTTTCTTCTCGACGATCTCCCTCGCAACCTTCCTGCAAAGCGCCGCTATTTCCCTCTCTAGGTTCCTCACGCCGCTTTCCTTCGTGTACCTTCTTATGATCTGCAGAAGGGCCTCGTTTTTTATGGTCACCTTGTGGTCGTTAAGGCCGTGATCATTCTTCTGCTTCCCTATGAGGAATTTCCTGGCTATCTGGAGTTTCTCCTGCTCCGTGTATCCGGGAAGACGGATTATCTCCATTCGGTCCTGAAGCGCCCAGGGAATCGTGTGCAGCACGTTCGCCGTCATTATGAACATCACCTTCGAGAGGTCGTAGTCGGCCTCGATGTAGTGATCGTTGAAATTTGAGTTCTGCTCAGGGTCAAGGGCCTCAAGGAGCGCCGAAGCCGGGTCTCCCCTGAAGTCCATCCCAAGCTTGTCGATCTCGTCGAGGAGAAAGACAGGATTTACGGTTCCGGCCTTTTTCATTCCCTGTATTATCTTGCCTGGAAGGGCTCCTATGTAGGTCCTCCTGTGTCCCCTTATCTCGGCCTCGTCCCTTACTCCGCCAAGAGACGTCCTGACGAACTTGCGGCCCATCGCGCGCGCTATGGACTTGGCCAAAGAGGTCTTTCCCACGCCCGGGGGTCCTACGAAACAGATTATCGGGCCCTTAAGCTTCTCGGCGAGAACCCTAACCGCCAGATATTCAAGTATCCTTTCCTTGGGTTTTTCAAGGCCGTAGTGATCCTCATCAAGAATCGATGCGGCTTCCTTGATGTCAAGACGGTCTTCGGTCCTCTCCTTTATCCACGGCAGATCCAAAAGCCAGTCGATATAGTTTCTCACCACAGTCGCCTCGGCCGACATGGAAGACATCATGCGAAGCTTGCCTATCTCTCTTTTTACCCTCTGCTCAACATCCTCGGGAAGCTCCTTCTCCCGAAGCTTTTCCTCAAACTCGTCTATTTCGCTTTTAAGATCATCGCCCGTGCCGAGCTCCTTCTGAATTGCCTTCATCTGCTCGTTGAGGTAATACTCCCTCTGGGCCTTCTCCATCTGCTTTTTGACCCTCTTCCCTATGCGCTTTTCCATCTGGAGTATCTCGAGCTCGGACTGCATCTTCTCGCAAAGCTTCTCCAGCCTCTCGAGCGGATGGAGAACCTCGAGAATCTCCTGCTTATCCGAAAGCTTCATGTTAAGATGCGAAGCGACCGTGTCGCCGAGCTTGCCCGGTTCGTCAATGGACATGAAAGTCACGAGGGTTTCCGAGGGGATCTTCGTGTTGAGTTTCACGTAATCCTCGAAAAGCTTGGTCGCCGAACGCATGAGCGCTTCAACCTCGACGCTTTCCCCTGAAGGTTCCTCTATCTCCTTTACTTTTACGACGAACATGTCCTTGTGAGAAACAAAGCCCGATATTGAGGCCCTCTTTTTGCCCTCGACAAGAACCTTCACGGTGCCGTCCGGAAGCCGGAGCATCTGAACTATCGTTCCGATGGTCCCGATTCTGTACATATCCTCGTTCCCGGGTTCGTTCACCTTCGCGTCTTTCTGCGCCGAAAGGAATATTTCCTTGCTGCCCTTAGCCGCCTCCTCAAGGGCCTTGATGGATTTTTCTCTGCCCACGAAAAGAGGGGCCAGCATGTAGGGGTATATAACTACGTCGCGAAGTGGAAGGAGTGGAAGGACTTTTTCGTTAACGTTTTCGGGGTCTGACATTTTCTCCTCCTCAATAAGCCTATTTAGAGTATATAATACAGGTTCGGGTATTTACAACCCTGTTATTATACAGCATGCAGGGAGCCAGTCATAATCGGGCAGAGTTCTTGTTGGAAATAATTACCATCTAGTAGTAATTTTTAACAAGCAGGTTATCATTAAAGGCGAGGAACAAGAAACCAAGGAGGAATTAAAATGATTGACAGCGACGTACAGGACGCAATAAACACGCAGATAAGAAACGAGTACTATTCATCCTACCTATATCTTTCGATGTCCGCCTATTGTGAATCCAAAAACTTTTCCGGTTTCGCAAGCTGGCTTCGCAAGCAGAGCGAAGAGGAGCTCGTGCATGCGTTGAAGTTCTTTGATTACCTGATCGACAGGGGCGGCAGGGTAACCCTTGACTCGATAGAGCAGCCCCCCTCTGAGTTCGGAGCGTTCCTTGAAATGTTCGAGGAGGTTCTGGAGCATGAAAGGGAGGTCACAGGAATGATAAACAACATTTATGATCTCGCCGCCTCGAAAAACGACCAGGCAACTTTAGTAATGCTCCACTGGTTCATAGAAGAACAGGTCGAGGAGGAAAAAAGCGCCGAGGAAGTCGTCGAGCAGCTGAAACTCGCAGAGGACAATCCCGCAGCGCTTCTGATTCTCGACAGGGAACTCGCCTCAAGAGAGGGTGAATAAGCAAAAACTCTGGCGATCTTTACTTTCAAGCTCCGGTATGTATTTTAGTCTGTTTGTAGATTAAAACGTTCTCCGCAGTGGGGAAGGAAACAGACAATTGGGAATAAAATACAACCGGCCTGAAGTAAACAGGCAGATTACAAAACAGCTTATAAGTGACTACGGAGCGATTGTCTCCACGCTCGTGGAGGTTTTCGGCTACGAGAGCCTTGAGCACGTGCAGAGAGTATGTGCCAACTCCTTTGAGAAGATGAGGACCAGGTGGGGAAAAGACGGTATTCCCCGGGACCCCCAGAGCGCGGTGTGGGCTGATATAACGGAGAGCTCAAACAAGCTTTTCTGCAGAAAGATAAACTATCTCTCCAGAGCAAACGGCGCGAGGAGAAGGATCGACGTATCGGGATTTCACCTCCCCTTTCCAGATAAAGAGGAAGTGGCGAAAAACCAGGTCGAGATGCTTTTCGCCCTGTGCGCGCCCGGAGTTGAAAGCTCCATACGGAAATATCTCGTGCTGAACGTGCTCTGCGGCTTTTCCTGCTCTTCCCTCGCCAGGATACTGGAGAGAAACGAGAAAGCCCTCGAAGAGCAGCTCGCTTCGGAGAAAAAGAAGATCACCGAAGCGGCCGTTCGGCTGACCGGGGCCGATATGGAGAAAAATCTCGGGGTGGTGACCAAGAACATATACGAGATTTTCAGCCTCGGCCAAAACGGTATCCGCAAGGCAACGCCCCCGGTTGCCTCCTTGTGCTTTTCCGCGATAAGACTTGGCGAAATGCTGCTTGATTTCCCCGCAACGAAAAAACCCAGGGTTCACGCCCTTGTATCCTTCATGCTGCTAAACGCCTCGAGACTTCAGACCATGAACGACGGCAACGGAAGACCGCTTGGGATAAAGGAGCAGAACAGGGAGCTTTGGGACAGGGGCATGATCAAGAGGGGATTTGAGCACCTTGCCCTCTCGGCCGAGGAAGGAGAAGAAGTAACGGAGATTCACCTTAAGGCAGGCGTTGACGCCGTTCACTCTCTAGCCAAAAAATACGGAGACACGAACTGGGACCGGATTATCTCACTTTACGACAAGTACCTGGCGTGCAACTACTGTCCGCTTGTCGAACTTCAAAAAGCAATTGCTGTTTCCAAAACCCGAGGGCCGCAGGAAGGTCTTCGCGTCATAGGGAGAATACGCGGGGTTGAGGATCTCCGCTCGCACGATCTTCTGTATTCAACCCTTGGAAATCTTCATTTCCAGCTTCATAAGTACGAAGACGCGATATCGAATTTCAACCGCGCGATCGGCCTTGCCGAGGACTCCTTCGAAAAGGCGTTTTATTCCAAAAAGATAAAGATCTGCGAAGACAGGATGAACATGTCGAAGCGCTACAGGTACGGAGTTTCCTTCTGAACACTCCCCGGTCGCTTAATATGCCCGCGGACTCAATCCTTAAACACGCCTTCATACTATGTCTTGTTTTATCCGTCGCACTCTCTTCCGCACGCGCGGAGCCCGGTTATTCGAATAAAAATACGGCGGAATCCACATCTTTTCGAAACGGGATGGTTGTATCCGAGGAGGAAATCGCTACCCTCGTCGGGCTCTCAGTACTAAAGGAAGGCGGAAACGCCGTTGATGCAGCGGTCGCCGTCGGATTCGCGCTTGCAGTCACTCACCCGAGAGCCGGAAATCTCGGGGGCGGCGGATTCATGCTGGTGCATCTGAGCAAACCGGGACGGACAGTCGCCATAGATTACAGGGAAAAAGCTCCGCTTAAAGCCACGCGCAACATGTTCCTCGATGAGAACGGAGAGGTCGACTCGGAGCGGGCACGGCACAGCATCTATTCCTGCGGGGTTCCGGGAACGGTCGCGGGGCTTTCGCTGGCCCTTGAAAAACACGGAACCATGCCGCTTGAAAAGGTTCTTGCGCCGGCAATAAGGCTCGCGGAGGAGGGGTTTGCGGTTACTCCGGAACTCAGGAAATCGCTCCTGAAAGCGAAGGGGCGCTTGAAAAAATCCAGCGAGAGCATGGAGATTTTTTTCAAAAACAACGGAGAGCCGCCCCGGGAGGGAGAAATCCTCAGGCAGAAAAACCTTGCGTGGAGCCTCAAGGAAATAAGCAAAAACGGTCCCGGGGCGTTTTACAGGGGGGCGATAGCGAAAAAAATCACGGCTTACATGAAAAAGGAGAAAGGGCTCATAACCGAGCGGGACCTTGCCTCTTACGAGGCCCTCATAAGAGAACCGGTGACCGGAAGCTACAGGGGCTACAGCATCCACTCGATGCCGCCTCCAAGCTCGGGCGGGGTCCATCTTATCCAGATGCTTAACATTCTCGAGCGCTATCCCCTCTCGCAATACGGCCATAACTCCGCGCGATACGTCCACATTCTCTCGGAAACCATGAAGCTTGCCTACGCGGACAGATCAAAACACTTGGGCGATCCGGACTTCTCTCCCGTTCCCACAGCACACCTTGTCTCAAAACAATACGCAAAACGCCTGGCAAACCGCATCAATCCCCAAAAAGCGACTCCGAGCAGATACGTAAAGCCCGGCTCACCAGTCCCCGCCGGAGGCACCGACACCACCCACTTCACCGTAGCCGACAGGTTCGGAAACGTGGTTTCAAACACATACACGCTTAATTTCGCCTACGGCTCGGGCCTCGCCGTGCCGGGAACAGGGGTCCTGCTGAATAACGAAATGGATGATTTCTCGGCAAAGCCCGGAGCGCCGAACGCATACGGCCTAATCGGCGGTGAAAAAAACTCCATCGCCCCCGGCAAAAGAATGCTGAGTTCCATGACGCCGACCATCGTGTTTAACGACGAGAAGCTTTTTCTAGCGACGGGAGGCAAGGGGGGAAGCAGAATAATAACCTCAGTGCTTCAGGTCATCCTGAACGTGGTTGACCATAAAATGAGCATACGGGAGGCCGCATCGGCCCCGAGGATACACCACCAGTGGCTCCCCGACACCCTGTACGTGGAAAGAGAAGCAGGGGAAGATCTGGAGGCCGGGTTGCGGAAAAAAGGATACGAAGTGAAAAGAACCGGTCCGATGGGAAGCACGCAGAGCGTGGCGAGGATCAATGGGCTTTTTCACGGAGCGACCGATCCCAGGCACCCGGGAGGGTTGGCGCAGGGATACTGATCGGCTGAATTCATGTGGAGTTGGAGTTGGCTTGTTGGGACTAAACGTTCCGTATCGCTCTGAAATAACTTAATCTTTCATTTGACAAACAGTTAAGCAGCAGGATAAAATTCCTTACAGGATTTATGGAGTATTTACAACCTGCGATGTTCAGTTGACGCCGGTAGTCTGTCAATTTATAAAGAACAATTCCTTAATAATATGATGGAGCAAGTGGCTAGTTATAGGGGTAATCACCTAAAATTACCTTTAAAACGGAGTACCGAGGAGGACTTTTAATGTTCCGATATATGCGCTTTGTCCTTGCTGTCACGATCCTGTTAGGGTTTGCCGGCGGCACCTGGGCACAAACTTTCAATTCTGTCGTCATATTCGGTGACAGCTTGAGTGATTCTGGGAATATCGCCCAGATCAACGGACTTCCGCCCGGCACGAGCTTCACCACGAATCCGGATCCGGTCTGGGCCGAAATCGTGGCCCAAACTTTCGGGGCATCCGGAACCAATTCGCTCGCCGGAGGGACAAACTACGCTTGGGGCGGCGCCTGCGTAGACCCAAACGTCGCTTGTGAAACCCCTGTGTCTACAACGCAGCAGCAGATTAGCCAGCACCTCTCCGGAGGAAATGCCGACCCGGATACGCTTTACATGATCTGGGGCGGTGTAAACGATATAAGCGCCGTCATCGAGGAAAACCAGTCTGACGCCCAAGGCGCCCTCAACGGCACCTTGCAAGCGGCAGAAGCGTACGTAGATCAAATCCGAGGTCTACAGGACGCCGGCGCACGTTACGTAGTTGTACTCAACCTGCCCGACGTCGGCAAAACCATAAACGCTCAGCGTGACGGCCCTGTAGCCGCAGCTGAACTCTCCGCTCTAGCCCAAGCCTATAATGAAGCCCTGAGTACGGGTCTCGGTTCTCTGGAGCACGGAATCATTCCCGTGAATGCCTCTGTCCTGTTGGACGAGATAATTGAAAATCCTGGAAACTACGGATTCACCAACATTGATGAGATAGCTTGTACTCCCGGTTCCAATCCCCTGCGCCCTAGCGGGGGAATAGAGTCACTTGTGTGCGGCCCGACCGATTCAGGCTATCTTTCACCTCCCAAAACTGATGAGACTTATCTTTTCGCGGACGGCTCCCACCCCAGCGGACTGGGCCATGCGGCAGTCGCAAGTATGGTAATTTCCACTCTCGAGGCCCCGGTCCAGGTATCGCTTGGAGGTGAGGCAGGAGTAGAAGTTGCCAGGGCGCACCGCGACGCCGTATTTACGGAGCGGATGCTTGACCTCGGGGTTAACCGCTCGGCCGAGAAATGGCACAGCTACGCGAGGGGCCTGACAGGCAGATACAATCTCGAATCCCTGCCGCATCTGGGCAAAACGCAGGCCGAAATGCATGTGCTCACCCTGGGCACCGACTACCGCATCGGGGACGGACTTTACCTGGGCGCGGCACTGAGCCTTGGGAACCACGACAATGATCTCTCGGGCGCAAGCATTGACAGCATCGTTGTGACAGGCTCGCTGCACGGCACCCTTATTTACGACGCTTTCTACATAAGCGGCGCATTTAACGGGGGCAGGACATCTATTGACATCAATCGTTCGATCCGGCTCGGAGCGGCTCTACGCGCGGAGCGCGGCTCCACAAGCTCCCATCAGTTCGGAACCGATGTTGAAGTGGGCTGGGTTTCGAGCACATCCGAGAGGTACAGACATAATCTGTTTCTGGGACTCGGGTGGCTTAATCAGAAAATCGACGGCTACAGTGAAATCGGCTCTACGTCCACCTCGATGAACTTCTCGGACTTTGAACGCGACTCCCTAGTTGCGAGAGCGGGTTACCAGTTCAAGGGAAATCTAGGTCTAGGCGAAAGGCTGTTACCATACCTCCGCGTCTCTTACGAGAGAGAGCTTAACGACGATTCCGTTTCGGTCACCGCGGGATCGAACACCATGTCCGGCCGCTTTACTCTCTCGGGTTTCAAACCGCCGAATGAATGGGTAAACGCCGGCGGCGGCCTTACCGCCAACATCGGCAGCCGGACGAAAACCTTCGTCGGTTACTCCGGGCGCTTTGGCAACGACTCCAACCTCAGCCATGAGTTCAGTCTCGGAGTGCGCAGGACATTCTAGAAAGCGGTTATTGAGCCGAGATGTAAAGCATCCTGTCTATCGATTTCTTGGCCTTCTGAGCAATATCCTCCGGAACCCTGACCTCGTAGACTTCCTCCCTTAGGGAATTGAGCACCTTATCAACCGTTATCATCTTCATGTACTCGCAGACCGCGTCGTCCTTGGCGGGGTAGAACTCTTTGTCGGGGCTCTGTTTTCTGAGAGTGTGAAGGATTCCGGTTTCAGTGGCGACCACGAACTCGGGGGTGTCGGAATTCCGGGTGTAGTCAATCATCTTTCCCGTAGAGAAAAACTTTATCTCCTTTGCCAGCTCGTCATCTCTGGACGCGGAATGAAGAAAAGACGTGGTGCAGCCGCACTCGGGGTGAACTATCATTTCCGCATTGGGATAGGATTCCTTTATCCTCCTTATATCCTTCGGGCGTATCCCCGCGTGCACGTGGCATTCCCCGGGCCAGATGTGAATCTTCCTGCCCGTAGCCTTGGAGACAAATGCTCCCAGAAACATGTCGGGCAGAAAAAGTATCTCCCTGTCCTTGGGAATGGATTCCACTATCTTGACGGCGTTTGAGGAAGTAACGCAGTAGTCGGTCTCTGACTTGACGGCGGCCGAGGTGTTCACATAGGAAACCACGAGTGCGTCCGGGTGTTCGGATTTCCACTTTTTGAGCTGTTCCAGGTTTATGGTCTCGGCAAGTGAGCACCCCGCCTCGGGGTCGGGGATGAGCACCTTCTTGTCGGGAGAGATTATGGAAGCGGTCTCGGCCATGAAGTGGACTCCGCAGAAGATGATGATTTCCGCGTCGGTTTCAGAAGCCTTCTGCGAGAGACCTAAGGAATCCCCCGTGTAGTCGGCAAGATCCTGGATTTCGGGTATCTGGTAGTTATGGGCCAGAATTACCGCGTTTTTTTCCTTTCTGAGCCTGTCTATTTCTTCTGAAATGTCACGTAAGCTGTCCATCTCAACAGCCGGGCATCCCCTATTTAGCCCGCAACTTTCAGTCTAACACATCAAAAGAAATATCTAAACACGGAGCCGAGTGCGTAAGGGCCCCGACAGATATGAAATCGACTCCGCTTTGTGCCAGCCCCCTAATGTTCTCAAGGGTGACTCCGCCGGAGACCTCGACAAGCGCTCGGCGGCCTATCAGGCGCACGGCCTGCCCGATTTCCCGGATGTCCATGTTGTCAAGCATTATGACGTCAACGCCGCAGGAGAGCGCCTCTTTTACCTGCTCCATGGTTTTGGTCTCTACCTCTATGGAGAAATCCTCTCCGACGCCCTGCCTCGCCCTCTCGACCGCCGCCGCTATGCTCCCGGCGGCCTTTATATGGTTGTCCTTTATGAGCACTCCGTCGTAAAGCCCGGCGCGGTGATTATGTCCCCCGCCGGCCGCCACGGCGTATTTGCTGATCCACCTGAGTCCCGGAAGGGTTTTTCTCGTGTCTTTTATCTTCACTCCGGAACCGGCTACGGCCTCGACAAAAAAAGAAGTGAGAGTCGAGATGCCGCTCATTTTCTGAAGTATGTTAAGGGCGGTCCGCTCCGCCGAAAGAATCGCCCTGCTTCTGCCCGTAACGCGGGCGAGAGCGTCTCCCGGCGAAACCCTGTCCCCGTCATGGAAAATCTCTTCCCACGCGCAGTCCGGATCAAGTTTCCGGAAAACGGCGCCGGAAAGTCCCAGTCCCGAAACCACGCCGGCCCCCTTTGCGCGCACTTCTCCGGTTAAAACGGCGTCTTCGGGAACTATGCTCCCGGTCGTAACGTCTCCGCTCCCTATATCCTCCCGAAGAGCAAGCTCCAAGACGGCGTCAACTTCCTGCGGGTAATTTTCGTGCGTCTTCATCAGTCGGCTCCGTAGCTCTCCAAATTCTTCCTGAAAACCAGATGTTTTTCATAATCCGAGTCTTCCTCCGGATAATCAGACCTCATGTGGGCTCCCCGCGACTCCTTTCTCAAAAGAGCCGCGCGCACGACTAGCAGACACACATCCAGCATCGTCCCGAGCTTAAAACCAAACCATCCGGGAACATCCTTGGCTGCCGAGGAAACCTCCTCGAGCCGCGCAACGAATTCCTCCATATCCTCTCGCTCTCTCACTATCCCGAGATGCGTGCTCATCCCCCCGATTATTGAGTCTTTGGCTTCGTTGAAAAATCCGGCATCGGCTTCCCTGGTGTCGGCAAGCATAAAGCCTTCAAAATCTCCGCTAATGTCCCCCGTATGCCGCCTGCCAGACGCGCTATCAACACACCTTTTGGCAAACACCATGCACTCGAGAAGGGAATTGCTCGCAAGGCGGTTGGCACCGTGGACGCCGGTGTTCGACACCTCTCCGCAGGCGTAAAGACCCTCTATGTTGGTCTCTCCCATGAGACTGGTCCTTACTCCACCTATGGTGTAATGGGCGGCGGGAGCAACGGGGATGCGGTCTTTGGCAAGATCAAAACCCGAATCCCTGCAGAGCCTGTCTATGTTAGAGAACCTTGTCCTTACGAATCCGGGATCCATATGGGAGAGATCGAGATACACATAGTCTTCTCCGCAGGACCTCATCTCACTGTGAATCGCCTTTGAGACCACGTCTCTCGGGGCAAGTTCAAGGAGGGAACTGTAGTGTTCCATGAACCTTGCGCCCCGGGCGTTAAGGAGATAGGCTCCCTCCCCCCTTATCGCCTCGGTTAGAAGAAAGGCGTCTCCTTTTTTGCCGCTGAAAACAGTGGGATGGAACTGAACGAACTCCATGTCGGAAATCTCGGCTCCGGCTCTCCAGGCAAGCGATATGCCTTCCCCCGAGGCCCCTTCCGGGTTGGTGGTCCTACTGTAAAGGGCGCTTGCGCCGCCGGTGGCGACTATGGTGCAGGGAGAAGAAATTCTCACGTAGCTTTTCCTCCCCTCGTCGTAACCCCAGACGCCGTAGCATCTCTCTCCGTCTGAGATTATGTCGGTAACGGTGACAAGCTCAAGAATGGTTACCGATTCGCTTGAACTTGCAAAAGAGATGAGGAACTCGATCATCTCCTTTCCCGTCGAGTCGCCTCCCGCGTGAAGGACCCTTCTTTTCGAGTGGCCGCCCTCGAGGCCGAGCAGAAGACCGCTGTCGTCGGAATCGAACTTCATGCCGAGGTTTATGAGGTCCGTGACCCTCTCCCTTCCCTCCTCGACCAGGATCTGCACGGCGCGGCCATCGCAAAGCCCTCTTCCCGCGGCAATCGTGTCCTCCTTGTGAAAGACGGGCGAGTCCTCGGGGTCGACCGCAGCCGCGATTCCTCCCTGAGCCCAGTATGAATTGCTTTGCACAAGGGTCTGCTTGGTCACCACCACGCACCGGCCAAGGGAAGACGCGCACACCGCGGCATAGAGACCCGCAAGCCCCCCGCCCACAACAAGAAAATCGCACTCGACGTCAATAATCTTTGCGCTCATTAAAACCGCCCGGCTTCCCCCTAGCTCACCGCCGATATAAGAGAATCCTCTATCTTCTTGAGTTTCTTGGCACCGCTTATCTTGCGCCCTCTCGAGTCACGCACGTAAAATGTGTCGGCGACCTGATCCGCCCTGGTCGAAATCTTGGCGTAGTCAATCGAAAGATTCATCTCGGAAATTGTTTTCGTGATGCTGTAGAGAAGTCCTTCCCGGTCGTGGGCATAAACCTCTATCACGGTCGCCTTATCTGAAGACTCGTTGTCAAACACGATTTCCGGAGGATACTCGGGAATCTTTCTTCCGTAGGAGGAATAGTTTCTCTTCCTCCTCTCAACCAACTCGTCAACCTCAACATCTCCGTCAAACACCTTGCTGAGGTTTTTGTCGACCTTCTTCCACACCTCTCCATACTCCTCTTCGGTCAGGTAATCGGTCCTTTCCACATAGAACACGTCAAACGCCTTCTTGTCGAGCGTGGTTACGATTCTTGCCCCCAGGATATTGAGTCCGCTCGCACTAAGAACCCCGCAGAACTCCGAGAATATACCTTTCTTGTCGGGGGCACAGACTGTAAACTCGTCGTATTCCTCGTAGGGGATTACCTCCGTTGTGAACTTTCCTTCAATCGAGTTCAGGAGCTTTACGTGGCGCAGAATGTTCTGTCTTGAAAACTGGCCGAAATAGGAAACCGGCATTTTTTTCAATATTTTCGTCACCTTGCGCTCGGGAATCTCTCCGGCGGCGTCGGCCACTATGTCCGAGGTCATCTTCTGCATCCATTCCTCATCGGTTTTACGCCGGTACGTGCCCGCCGACATCTGCCGGAGGGTCTTAACGTAGAGCTCCTGGAGCAGCATTCCCGTCCAGTCTTTCCACACGTCGGGACCGACCGATCTTATATCCGCAAAAGTGAGCAGATAGAGCAAAGAGAGTGTTTCCTGGTCCGGAATGGACTTGGCCAACCGGTTCAGAACTACCGGGTCGTCAAGATCCCTTCTCTGGGAAAAATGAACCATGGCCAGATGATGTCTCACCAGAAATTCAAGCTGCTCCGCGTCGGAGGCACTAAGACCCATCCTCTCGGCTATCTTCGGGATCATGGCAGCTCCTTTCTGCGCGTGGCTTCCCCCCTGGCCCTTCCCCATGTCGTGGAAAAGGCAGGCGAGAAAAAGAACATGTCTTTTCACCAGGGTTTCGGCGACCTTGGTGAGAAAGGGGAATTTTTCCTCGTATTCGTAATTTATAAGCCTTTCGATCTCCCTGACCATGAATATGGAGTGTATGTCGACTGTATAGACGTGGTAGGAATCGAACTGCACCATGCAGACTATTTTCCCGAATTCCGGAATGAAGCGGCCCAGAAGACGCATTTCGTTCATCTTGAGCAGCGTTTTAGAGACATCCTTTCCGAAACGCAGGAGCCTCAGGAACATCCTGTTGAAATCCGGGTCGTTTCGGACCTTTTCGTCTATGCGGGTTGCCTGCTCAGCCATGAGAAGTTCCAGGTATTCTGTGAATTCGACCGAGTGGCGGTCAGCGTATTCAAACGCGCGCAGGAAATTGCAGAAATCCTCGCTGAAAACGTTTCTGCTCGTCACGGAGAGATATTTGCCCCGTATCGTAAACCCGTGGTCAAGATGAATGGCCTTTTTGGCGAGTCTTCTTCGTGCGTACGCCCTCGTGCATTTTTCCGTCAGCCTTCGGGACTGCTGTACCAGCACCGCGGCGCGGAGGTAATAGATCCTCATGAACTTCTCCACCGCACGGAGCTTTCCGTCCCTGTAACCGAAGGATTTCGCTACCTGGACCTGAAGATCGAAACTCAGGTTGTCCTCCCTTCTTTTCGCCTGGTAATGCAGCTGTGCACGCACAAGCATAAGGAAGTTAAGGCATTTGCGTATCGTCCCGTATTCCCTCTCCGAGACAAACCCCCTCTGGAGCACCTCCTCGAAACTTTTGGCCTTGTAACTTGCCTGCGCTATCCACATCGCCGTCTGGAACTCCCTGAGCCCTCCTCTTCCCTCCTTAACGTTAGGTTCGAGGATGTAGAGGGTTTTTCCGTACCTCTCGCCCCTTACGTCCCTCTCATCTATTTTTCTCCTTATAAAATCGTGTGAGATCTTGGGGAGCACCTCGCCGTAAATTTCGTTTTCAAGTTCGTCGTAAAGAGCCCTGTCCCCGCATATAAACCTCGAGTCAAGAAGAGAGCTCAGGATGGTTACGTCGTTTCTGTCCATTGAGAGTTCCCTGCACTCCTCAAGGCTTCTGGTGCAGTTCCCCACATCCATCTTCGTATCCCAGAGAAGGTAAAGAAGCCGCTCCACTACTTCCTCGGCCAAGCCCTTCGAGCCTTTTTTATGAAGAAAAAGAAGATCTATGTCGGAGTACGGGGAAAGCTCTTCCCTGCCGTAACCCCCGAGAGCCACTATGGAGACGCCTTTGAGTTCCGGGTAACCGTACCGCGAAAGGGCCCGCTTGATGAACTCGTCCACAATCTCGGTTCTCTCTCGGGCAAGCTCGTAGCCTATCAGGGCCTTGTTTTTCCTGCTCCTCGCGTAATGGCGCCTGCGTATATGCTCGTAGGAGTCCGTAAAGAAAGCCAGAAGCTCATTCTCAGTGGTCTCAAGTTCTTTCACTTTGGAATCCCGGGAAATAAATATCTGTTAAATCCTGACACTTAGCGCCACCCCGTCGCGAAGGGGAACCACCGTGGAGAAAAACTCCGGGTCCGAGAACAAAAGCCGGTTAAACTCCAAGACTCCTTCGGTGCTCTCAGAGCCCCCGTCGCCAAGAACCCTCCCTCCCCAAAGCACGTTATCGGTAATGAGCATCCCCCCGGGGTTAAGCTTCTCCCGCGCAAGCTCTATAACCTGCGGGTAGTTCTCCTTGTCTATGTCATTGAATATCATATCAAATTTACGGTCCGAATTCGCCAGCACTTCGAGCGCGTCCCCGCAGACAAAGCGGAGCTTGCGAATCTGTCCGGCCCGCGCGAAGTACCCGCGCGCCGCCTCCGCGTTTTCCTCAAGCCAGTCCGTACAGGTTACCACGCCTCCGTCACCCAGAAAAAGGGAGAACCAAAGGGCCGAGTACCCGAACCCGGAACCCATCTCGAAAATGCTTTGCGGCCTGCGCAGAAGGCATATCTGCGAAAAAAACCTTCCCACAAGAGGCCCTACTATTTTCACGTCGCTTCCCTCGGCCCGCTCTTCCATTTCATAGAAAACCTCGTGGACGCTGGGATAGAGGGAGAGAATGTAATCTTCGATCTCGGGGTTAGTTATAGTTGCGCCTTCGTCCATCACCCGTCCTCGCCCCGTCCGAAATCAACGAAGATCTCCCCTGTCCCCGCAGCCTTGTTCTCTACCCTCGCAAGAACGAAAAGAAGATCCGAGAGGCGGTTAAGATAAACCAGAATCTTGCTTCCCTCCTCGGAGTCCCCGAAGAATTCCTCAACGCCTCTCTCGGCCCTCCTGCACACCGTGCGGCCAAGATGAAGCCAGGCGGCGCCCTCCGCCCCTCCCGGCAAAACGAACTCCCTAAGCTCTCCGACCTCAGGCAAGAACTCATCTATCCGTTCCTCGAGCCGTTTCGCCATCCCCGCGGTCACCCTCGGCGGGGAAAAAGTCGAATCCAGCGGAGTAGCCAAGTCGCTTCCCACGATGAAAAGCGCATTCTGTATTTCCCGCAGAAGCTCCTTAACCCTGGGATCGACCGCTTTTGTGCAGGCAACTCCCAGAACCGAGTTAAGCTCGTCCACATCGCCGTACGCATTGACCCTCGGTGACGATTTTCTCACCCTTTTTCCGCCCAGAAGCGAAGTTTTCCCGTCATCTCCAAGACCAGTGTAAACAGTGGTTATTCTCTTTTTAGGCATTTGAAAAAATTTTAACCGCCATCCTGCGAGCTTCAATTGCGGTTTAAATCTCCGCCCTCTCACCGCACATCCCAAGCGCCTTGCCCGCCGCTTTAAATCATGTTAGTTTTTAATTTCCGGCTTTAAGTAGTGAGGAGGTTCGGATTGCCTTTCCCCCCCAGGCTCAGAGATAAGATACAAGAAATAGCGGATGACCACGAAACCAGGCTTTCGGCGCTTATTCCCGTCCTGCGGGAAGTGCAGAACGAATTCGGCTGGCTTTCCACCGAATCCATGGAGGAAGTCGCCGAGACGCTTGATATTCCCGCCTCTTCGGTTCAGAACGTCGCGTCATTTTACACCATGTTTTTCACAGAACCCGTGGGGACTCACGTTATGTGGCTCTGCAGAACCCTCTCCTGCGCGCTTCGCGGAGCCGAGGGATTGGAGCATCACCTCTGCAAGCGCCTGGGGGTAGAGACCGGTAAAACAACGGCCGACGGAAAAATAACCTTTCTCGAAGCGGAATGTCTTGCCTCCTGCGGCACCGCGCCCGCCATGCTCGTGGACGATACTCTCTACGAGAACCTTACCGAGTCGGAAGTTGACAGAATAGTTGATGAAATCAGGAAAAAGGGATGAGCGAGAAACTTAGAAAGGACGCAAGGGAGCTTTTTGATCAGGCGCTTAAAGAAGCCGACCCGGGAAAATGCGTCCTGGAGCATATTAAACTCAAGGGCAAGCAACTCAAGGTCGGAGGGAAGAGCTTTGATCTCTCCGATTTCGAGTCGGTGTACGTTGTGGCCTTCGGAAAGGCCGCGTCCTCCATGGCCGCGGCGCTTGAGGAGCTTCTCGGCGAGCGGATAACCGAGGGAATCGTGGTATCGAACGTCCGTTCCGAGCAGACTTTCCAGAAAATGGATTTTCATCTCTCCTCTCACCCGGTACCGGATGAAAAAAGCGTCGAGGCGGCGAAAAAAGTAGTCTCGCTTCTCGAAAGATCGGGAGAGAAGGATCTCGTGATCTTCCTTATATCGGGAGGCGGAAGCTCGATACTCGCGATGCCAAGCGAAGGGCTCACCATAGGGGATAAAAGAGCGGTGACCCAGAGACTGATGCTGAGCGGAGTCGACACCTACGGCCTTAACACCGTGAGGAAGAAAATGTCGCAGACAAAGGGAGGAGGGCTTCTTAAAAAAGCCCTGCCCTCGCGAGTCATCACGCTGATTCTCTCGGACGTCGTGGGCGACCGGCTTGAATTCATAGCTTCGGGACCCACGGTTCCCGACACTACGACCTACGAGGACGCGTGGCGGGTCATAGAGGCGCTTGAGCTTGAGCATAAAATCCCCCCTAGGGTGGTGGTGCATCTTGAGAGAGGAAGGGAAAAGAACACTTCTCCCACGGTGGACCGCGAGCAGTACGAACGGAGCGGAGCCACCACGGTTGTTGTCGGAAACAATCACAAGGCGATAATCTCTATGGAGAAGATGGCGAAGAAAATGGGGTACAACACGCTTTTTCTCTCCTCCCAGATATCCGGAGAGGCAAGGGAAGTGGCCAAGGTGCTTGCGGGAATCTCCTTTGATGTAAAAAGGTTCGGAAGGCCTGTTAAGAAACCCGCCTGCATACTTTTCGGGGGAGAGACAACCGTGAACGTAACGGGGCGGGGCCGCGGCGGGCGCAACACCGAGACCGCCCTTTCCTTCTGCTTTGAGATAATAGGGAGCAGTGGAATCGTGGGGCTTTTCGCCGGAACCGACGGAATAGACGGTCCCACGGACGCCGCCGGGGCGATATGCGACGGGCAATCACGCCTGATAGCAAGATCAATGGGCATAAGCGCGAGAGACCATCTTGCCGACAACGATTCTTACTCTTTTTTCGAAACCCTGGGCGATCTTATAAAAACCGGAAGCACGGGAACGAACGTCATGGACGTGGGAGTGGTTCTGATAGGAGAATGAAAAACCATCGGACAGGTGGAACAGGAGAAAACCTCGAACGATGGACAGTCTGACGAAATCACCCCTTCCGAGCAACGAAGAAGCAGAACGCGCGGTACTGGGTTCTGTACTCATTGAAAGCAGCTCGATAAACCAGGTCCTCGAAATCCTTATAGCCGAGGATTTCTATAACGAAAGCCACTCCAAGATAATGAACTGCATGATAGATCTTGACAGGGAGGGCACACCCATCGACGTTCTCACCCTGTACGAGTTGATGGACTCCAAGGGGACAATAGAAGAAGTCGGGGGGGCCGCCTACCTCACCTACCTGGTCTCGACCGTTCCCACGGCGGGAAACGTCGCTCATTACGCGAGGATAGTGAAAGACAAGTCCGTCCTGAGAAAACTTGTGCTCACCGCAACCGACATAGCCCACCGCGGGTACGGACCCGAAATTGAAGTTGACGAGTTCCTGGACAGGGCGGAGCAGTCAATCCTCGACATTGCCCAGAACAAGATAAAACCGAGCTTCTGGCACTCGAGGGACCTTGCGCCGGTGGCAATAGACAATATCGAGCAGCTCTACAAGAAAAAGGAGCTCATAACCGGCTTAAGAACCGGCTTTGAGAAACTTGATCACCTGACCTCGGGTCTTCAGAAATCGGATCTCGTGATAATCGCCGCACGCCCCGGGGCGGGAAAAACATCGCTCTGCCTTAACATAATAAGCAACGCCACGCTGAACGAAGACCTCTCGGTCGCCATGTTCTCGCTTGAGATGACGAAGGAGCAGCTCATGATGAGACTTCTTTCCATAAACTCGAAAGTCAGTTTTTCGGCGATGCGAAGCGGGTACATAAGGGATGACGACCTGCAGAGGCTGTTTGATTCAGCCGAGAGGTACGCGAGCGCAAGCATCTTTATAGACGACACCCCGGCACTCACGGTGCTTGAGATAAGGGCAAAGGCGAGACGGCTGAAAAAGGACAACCGCCTCGACCTGATCGTGGTCGACTATCTGCAGCTCATGAGAGGCAGTTCGAGAAATGAAACCCGGGAAAGGGAAATAGCGGAGATCTCGGGCGCCCTGAAGGCACTCGCCAAGGAACTTGACGTTCCGGTAATAGGAATCTCGCAGCTAAGCCGCCAGACCGAAACCAGAACCGACCGCCGTCCCCAGCTCTCGGACCTCAGGGAAAGCGGCGCCATAGAACAGGACGCAGACGTAGTGCTCTTCATTCACCGCCAGGATATATACAGAAAAAACCCCGAAGAAAAAGATGGTATGGCGGAACTCATAATCGGAAAGCAGAGAAACGGGCCCACGGGCACGGTGAAGCTGGTGTTTCTTGAGCAAAACGGGATTCCGAGCTTCGAGAATCCTTCGGACGAATTCGAAGAGGGATTTGTCTAGACTATGAAGGGCTTTACGACAGCCTTGGACTTTGACTCCTCAAGGTAAAGAGCGGGGGAGCGCTGCCAGGCGACGAATTTTTCGTGGATTTCCGCGAATTTCTGCCTGACCGAGGTCCAGTGAAAATCCCAGTCGTAGTTCTTAGGTCTGTCTGAAAAAAACATTTCGGAGAATACGGCGCTCTGCTCCGGAAGTCCCTTCTCCGCGATCCAGCCCGTTCTCACGTTCGCGTAGCCGCTGGCAAACCCCATGGCCAGCGTTCCCTCGAGGCCGAGGCGCAGCGCTGCCGCGTTCACAAGTTCTACATAGACATAGAGGGCTTCCGTTGTGCGGTAGTTTTTCTCCGGGAACTTCTCCCGGAACTCGAACAGGTTCTTCACGAGATACATCGGATAATAGGTTGGAGAGTAAACCGAAACGGATTTCGTCGGACTCCCAAGCGGCTCGCGCGTTATCGTTTCCCCGGAAATTGTCCCGAGCATGAAATCATCCCCGCAGTAATCCCCCGTATCCCCGCAAAGAGCCAGGGAAACCCTTATCTTCTCCCACTCTTCTCTGGCGATCTCGCTCGCTCGCTCTATCTCGCTGGCCGTCTCGTCGGCTAAAACAAGTTCTTCAAGTGAAGGCATCTCGAATGAAAATTCTCCTGGGCTTCAATATACATACACGGGTGAATTTATCAAAAAAAGCGCCTAGGGCAAAAACCTTTCCCTCTCCTCAGGAGACGGTACCCTGCATGTTTCCCGTTTTCCGAAAATACTGTAGCGGTTCCTCGATATGATCCCGTAGAAATAGTCTTTTACAGGCCGGGGGACATATATTAGGAGTGCGGGAAGTGTCCAGAGACCTCCAACCCTCCTAAGAACCAGCAAAACCGCGTCAGCTCCCTCGTAAACCCCTTCCTCATCAGCGTAGGCTATCTTCCAATCGCGCGGGGGTTCGTCCTGATACAGGGAGAACTCAACGGCTGTTTCTCCCTGCACGGGGGAAAAGAGTATTTCCCGGCGGACATCCGCCCACATTACGAAATCGACGAACCTGTTGCAGAACCCGCACACGCCGTCAAAAAAAATCACAGGTTTTTCTGATCCCGGAATCTCTATCTCCCGCCTATGTAAGCTCCCGTATCAGGGTTTCGTGCTGGGGAAATCTCAGCAGAAGGCTATCCTGCGCGCCCAGTTCGAAATCCTCGATCTCAAACCCGGGGGCCATCGTAGTTCCCATAAAAGCGTATCCGTGCTCTCCCTCGACCACCATCGCGCCCTGCCAGGTTCCCTTGGGAATCACAAGCTGGGTTCTCTGGCCCGAGGGAAGGTTATCTCCCATGAACACTATCCTCGATTCTCCCGTAGGATAAAGAAGCAGCATCTGGACAGGATCGCCGAAGTAAAAATGGAAAATCTCGTCCGAATTCACCCTGTGCATCTTGGAATTCGCCTCTGAGGTTATAAGGTAGTAAATAGCGGTTGAAAGATTGCGGTCTTCTCCGGCCATTTCTTCGCTTCTGTAAGTTTCTTTGTAGTATCCTCCCTCGCCGGGAAGCTTTTTCAGACCGAGTCTCTGTATAAGGTGATCGGATTTCATGGATTTTCCTCCAGCAAAATTGTTAAAATCAAAGCAGCAATATAATATAATACGTCAGGACAATTTCACCATACAAAAACGGGGGATATTAAAATGTCAGAAGAAGACACAAAGCCGCAAGAGGGAACAGAGTCGGAAGAGGCAGTAGGAGACAACTTCATGAACTCCATAAACATGGCCTTTAACCTCGGAGTAGCGGCCCATCAGGCATCCGGCCAGTCAAAAAGCGTCGTAGAGATCGCAACCGAGCTAGGAAACCAGATATATCAGAATTTCGCGCAGGCATACGGCGGCGAGGTAAACGAATCCTTTCTCAAGGCAAACACCGAATACTTTCTCCAGATAGCGCTTATGGGATACATAATCCCCGGGGTGTGCGCTTTCGACAATGACTTCAAGGAGAAGTTCTTCGCTCTCGTCTACGCCAGAGCCAAGCAGAACCAGGAAAGACAAAGCGGAGGGGAACCCGAGGGCGGAAGCAGGATAATAACCTGAGTACGCCTGCGGCCCGAGGCTCATGAGAAAAGTTCTAGGCGGCAGGGAAAAAGTAAAAGTTGCGGTTGCCCAGACGGCTCCCGTGTTCATGGACAAGGAACAGACCCTTGAGAAGGCCTGTCGCGTGATAAGGGAAGCGGGAGATAACGGAGCGGAGCTTATCGCGTTCCCCGAGGCATTCATACCAGGCTACCCGGCCTATTACACAGTCGGCTACGAAACCCCGCCGCATGACTGGACGGATTTCATGATCGCGCTTCAGGATAACTCCATAGTGATTCCCGGGGACGACACCGAAATGCTCGCAGAGGCCGCCCGGGCAGCTGACGCTCACGTGGTAATAGGCTGCAACGAGCTTGACGACCGCAAGGGAAGCCGCACCGTTTACAACTCCCTTCTTTTCATATCGCGAGAAGGCAAGGTGCTCGGCAGGCACAGAAAGCTCATGCCCACCTACACAGAGAGAGTCTACTGGGGCCAGGGAGACGGAAGCGACATAACCACCTACGACACCGACATAGGAAGAATAGGGGGACTTGTTTGCTGGGAAAATCACATGGTTCTCGTAAGGGCCGCGATGGTTCACAGCGGACAGGACTTCCACGTGGCGGTATGGCCGGGGAACTGGAGGAGAGGAGACGACAAGCTGCTTGCCGCCGAAACGGAGGACCCTGGAGCGGGGTGCACGGTGCAGGCGCTCATAAGGGTTCACGCGTTTGAATCGGGGGCGTTCGTACTAAGCGCCTGCGGTTATCTTGACGACGACGATTTCCCGGAAAGGTGGCACTATGTGCGCGACGGTAACCACATGAATTACGACTGGGCTCGGGGAGGAAGCTCCATCGTCAACCCAGCCGGCAGATATCTTTTTGAACCCCACTTCGAAAAAGACGCGATACTCTACGCCGACTGCTACGCAAACCAGATAAAGGCGGTAAAGGCTGTGTTCGACTCCCTGGGACATTATTCAAGGTGGGACGTGGCCAAACTTCTCATCGACAGGGAGAAACGGGAACCCGTTGCGGAAAAACCCACAGGACTTCGGATATCCTCCCGGGAAATAAAAAGAATCTCAGATGAGTACGGGGTTTCCGAGGACAAGCTTGAGGCAATCGCAGAAGAGCTTGAAAGACTTTTTAACTGAAAATAAAAATCCTAGCCGGGGCTAAAAACGCCCCATTTTGTTTTTAAGTGTAATTCCGAGTCGCAACCCGTTTGTCTTTTGAGAATGTCCGTTTTATGTCCCGGTCATTGCGTCTGAGAGCTCAAGAACCTGTTTTTCCGCGTGGTAAGAGCTTCTGACGAGCGGCCCCGCTTCCACGTGCGGGATACCGATTATTTTCTCCCCGTAGTCTTTAAGAGATTCGAATTCGACGGGATGATAGAACCTTGATACCGGTATATGGTCGATAGTGGGCTGCAGATACTGTCCTATGGTAACTATGTCGCAACCGGCGCGCTTGAGATCCTTAAGCGTTTCGACGATTTCTTCGAAACTCTCCCCAAGACCGACCATAATGCCTGATTTGGTAAGCATCCCGGGCCTTCCCATTCTCGCCGACAGCGAAAGAAGTTCAAGAGATCTGCCGTAGACCGCCTGCGGCCTCACGGACCTCGTTCTCCCTGACTGAGTTTTCTGAGGAAGCGAGTAGAGTCTCGGAACGGTTTCAATATTATGGTTCAAAACATCGGGAGATGACGCTATCACTTTGTGAATCGCCTCGTGTTCCCCCTTGAAATCCGGGATCAGAACTTCGATCTTTACCCCCGGGGATGTCTTTTTTACCTCGTTTACGGTCTGTGCGAAGATACAGGCGCTTTCGTAGTTTCTGTCATCCCTGTTTACCGAAGTTATAACTACATGTGTAACCTGCGCGTTGTTTTTCCGAAGCTCAGCGACCGCCGCAGCCACCCTGGCGGGTTCTTCCCAGTCAAGGTCGCCGCCTTTTCCCGTTTTCACATGGCAGAAGCCACAGCTTCTCGTGCAGACGTCCCCCAGGATCATGAAAGTGAGCGTTCCGGCCCCCCAGCATTCCCCTATGTTTGGGCACTTCGCTTCCTCGCACACGGTGTGAAGGCCAAATTCGCGCACCAAGTTTCTAAGCTTGGTATAATTCGGACCGCTTGGGATTTTGGCCTTTATCCATTCGGGTTTTTTGCGAGTCCCCGTACGAGCAGGCATCTGGGTTTCAGTAATAGGAGATCTCATTCCGGCGTCCTGAACACATCATGGGAAGAAGGCCGCTCCTGGTAGCCGACGGGCTTGTTCTGCAGAAGCTCCACCTCTAGCTTCCCGACTTTTTTCTCGAGATCTTTCACGGTTTCTCTGCTTCGCCTCAACTCGGACTTTGTGGAATGGCCTCTTGCAAAAGTCAGCAGAAAAAAAACGAACGCGCCCAGAATAAACGAAGCTCCTATTATCCCGGCATTGTAAACCGCCCACGTATTCTTAAAAGAGAAAAAACCCAGCTCGACTCTGAACACCTGCGTGGCTATCTCAAGGTTCTGAATGAAGAAAACGGCTACAAAACAGCATATGATCAGGAGAAAAAATCTTTTTACGTGTTTCATCGGTTGTTTGAAAAACGGTTTCGCCAAAGCGGCGTGATCCGCCAAGCGGCACTGTATTGTAGAATATCGGTTTTTGGGGAAAATACCAGCCGAATCGAGCTGCCACGCACGTACTGCAAGGCGAAGATTGATATGGAATAAGGGGGAACTTCGGTTAGTAAACCACGTCGGCTATGTAGTAGAGACCGAACCCGGTTCTCATGGGAGAGACAAAAGTCACGCGTTCAGAAAGAGTTTCGGGGAAAACGAAATCAAGCAGCGTTTTTTTCTTTATAGGATACTCCCTGATCCACGAATCCTCATCGAGATCCCCTAGTTTTCTCGCCTCGGCAATCGCGGCCTCAAGAGTCCCGATGCGGTCAATCAGGCCGAGCTCCTTCGCCTGGCTTCCGATGAATATCTTTCCGTCAGAAAGCGAAGTGACTTTCGCCGGGGACAGGTCCCTTCTTCCGGAAATCATGTCCTTAAACTGGGAGTGGGCGCCGTCTATAAGCGTCTGCAGGTAAGCCTTTTGCGCCTCGGGCATCTTGCGAAGCGGCGAGCCAAGATCCTTAAACTCCCCGCTCTTTATCACCTCGACTTCCACCTTCGCCCACTTAAGCAGCTGCTCGTAGCTTGCAAACTGCGCTATCACGCCGATGCTCCCGGTCACGGTGCCGGGGTTGGCATAAATCGTGGCCGCCGCGCAGGCGATATAGTAACCCCCAGAGGCTGCAACCGTTCCCATGCTGGCCACAACCGGCATCGCTTCGCCCAGGCTTCTGAGTTCCTCGTATACTTCCTGGGAGGCCGCGACTGATCCTCCCGGGGAATTTACCCTTATCACAACGGCCTTTACGGAATCAGTCTCGCGTATTTTTCTTATGCTTTTAATATAGGGGTCGGGGTCGATTATTATGCCGTCGATGTTTACCACCGCCACCCCGTCCCCGCCGGGGTTCTGGCCATGGTCGGAGATCAGCATTCCTATGAGGATTCCCGCGAAACCGACAAGGAAGATGACCAGAAGCGAGAGGAAGGTCTTAAGAAAGAAATTCAGGTCGGAGACTTTCACTTCGCCACCCCTCAGTCAAGGGCCTTGAGCTTTTCGTTCAGGATGTCCCCGAGCTTGGAGGAACTTTCCTGCTGGGAAGACACAAAGTCTTTCATCGTGTCTTTTTCCTGTTTCTTCTCAAGTCTTCTGCGGCTGAGATTCACCTGATGCTTGGGCTTGTTAAAACCCGTGACGAGACCGCTTATTTCGTCTCCAACCTTGACGGATTCCTTGCTGAGCTCATCGTCCTGAAATTCGCGGATGGCGTAAAATCCCGTTACGTTGTCGGCAAGCGCCACGGTGACGCCGGTTTCGAGAATTTCCTCTATCTTGGAGATGACCACGGTTTCGTTCACCTTGTAGTCCCGAAGCACCTTGTTCCACGGATCCGGGGTGAGCTGCTTGACTCCAAGCCCGATTTTTCTCTGCCTCGGGATGACATTCAGCACAACAAGCTCTATTTCCTTTCCCAGGTCTTCGTTTGAGAAAACCTCAAGGGGGCTGATTTCCCCCTCCCACCTCAGATTTTCCGGACGCACGAGCCCGACCATGTCCGGTGCAACTTCGACAAAAATCCCGAGTTCCGTAACGTTTCTTATGGTTCCGCTAACCCTTGTGTTAGGAGGATTGTTCCGCTTGAACTCATCCCATGGGTTTTCCTGTATCTGCTTGAGGCTCAGCGAAATTCTTCTTTCCTTCGGCTTTACTCCCAGAACCGCAACTTCTATTTCGCTTCCGACTGAAACTACTTCGCTTGGATGGCGGAAGTTCTTAACCCAGGAAAGTTCGCTTACGTGTACAAGCCCCTCTATCCCGGGTTCAAGCTCGACGAACACGCCGAATTCCGCCGCAAAGACCACCTTGCCCCTGACTCTGTCGCCGATTCGGTATCTTTCCTGTATGCTCTCCCACGGGTCCTCGGTGGTCTGTTTCACCCCGAGGGTTATTTTCCCGTTTTCGATCTCAAGGCGAAGAATCTTGACCTGGATGTCCTCGCCTTCCTTAAGGACATCCCCCGGATGCCTTACCCTTCCCCAAGAAAGCTCCCCTATCGGGACAAAACCCTCTATGCCCCCTATGTCCACGAAAGCGCCGGCGTCAATTATCTTCACCACGTTTCCGGAAACAGTCTGCTCTTCTGAGATGGTAGCAAGTGTCTCCTTCTTTTTCTCCTCCCTCTCTTCCTCGAGAATCACCCTTCTCGACACTACTATGCCGTTATCGTTGTTCTGAATAATGCGGGTTTCGATCGTCTGGCCTACCATCTCGTCAAAATCCGCAACCGGTCGCAGGCCGACCTGGGAACCGGGAAGAAATACCTTGAAGGGGGTATGCCGCCCTATATCGCAGTTAAAACCACCCTTAACTCTGTTTAGAATCTTGGTGACGACCGGTTCTTTGTTCTTGAACTTCTCCTCGATCGCCCTTTTTTCTCTGATCTGGTCTGCTTTTTGTTTGGAAGCCCTGACGGTGTTCGGGTTAGGTCTTTCGACCAGAACCTCTATCTCCGAGCCCACCGAGACTTCATATTCGCCGTCTTTGTTTGGAAATTGGTTTATGGGAACTATGCACTCGAACTTAAACCCGAGGTCTATGAAAACAGCATCAGAATCAACCCTTATGACCCTTCCTTTTGCTATTTCCCCGTTCTCGGGCTCGCTCAAGCGCGATTCCATACTTTCATCAAGTAACTCCTCAAAGCTTTTCTCATTAGAATCCGTAATATCATTATCCTGAGTCATTTTGTTTAGCCGCCTTTACCATCAGTCTTTTACTAATAAAGGCAAGATTACATGAAAACTGTCTAAAATGAAAAGAGCATTTGAGAAGAAAAATTGTTTTCAATCGCCGCGGAGAGAGATATCTTTTGTGCGAAGAAATATCGCCGCAATCACATCTTCGGCGCTCATTCGGGTCGTATCTATCACCACGGCGTCATGGGCGGGACGAAGGGGGTTCTCCGCGCGAAGCGTGTCACGACGGTCCCTTCTGCGAAGCTCGGCTTCAACATCGGAGAGGGGAATATCTCCCCGCTTGTTTTGAAGAAATCTCCTTTCCGCTCTCTCGGCGACCGTAGCGTCGAGATAGAATTTATATTTTGCCCCGGGAAAAACATAGGTTCCCATATCTCTTCCCTCGGCAACTATGTTTCCCCCTTCCCCGATCTTTCTCTGAATGCCGATGAGAAATTCCCTTACTTCGGTAAGCTCCGCAAGCTGGGAGGAAAGGGAAGAGATCTTCTCCGTCCTTATAAGTTTCGAGACGTCACGCCGGTCAAGAAAAACACGGCCATCCGGAAAGAATTCCACCGTAGTTCCGGAAAGCAGCCCCGAGAGCGAAGCGGGATCGTCGGGGTCAACTTCCGCCTCGCTTACCTTAAGTGCCACGGCCCTGTACATGGCGCCCGTGTCGAGACACGAAAAACCGAGCAGGTCGGCCACTTGTCTGGCAACGGTGCTTTTCCCCACTCCCGAAGGTCCGTCTATGGTAACGATATTGTCGCCGTCTCGCTTCATTTGGAATCTACAAGAGTCTCGAAAAGCGGGAAGAATTCAGGAAATGAAATGGAAACGCATCCGGCATCCCCAATCACCGTCTCCCCTCGGGCCCGCGTGGCAGCAACAGCAAGAGACATGGCGACCCGGTGGTCTCCGCGGCTCTCGCACCGGGCTCCGCGAAGCTCACCCGTGCCGTTTATAATCATGCCGTCCGGTGTTTCGCTTATGTCCGCGCCAAGTTTCGAAAGCTCACCCGTCATGGCGCTTATCCTGTCGGTTTCCTTCACCCGAAGCTCCCCCGCGCCGCTTATCACCGTTTCGCCCTCGGCAAAACACGCGGCCACGGAAATAACGGGAAGTTCGTCTATGGCCCGCGACACCGACTCTCCCTCTATGCGCACGGCGCGAAGCGCACCGTGGCGGGCAATTAGATCCCCTACCGGTTCCCCGCAGCACTGGCGGCGGTTCTCAACCGAGATGTCGGCCCCCATTTCCCGCAGGATATCAAGCACCCCGGTTCTAAGCGGGTTAAGTCCGACGTTTTTTACCATGATTTCCGATCCCGGGTTTACAAGCGCGGCGACGATAAAAAAAGCCGCCGATGAGATATCCGAGGGGATTTCAAGCTCGGTTCCCGAAAACTCCACTCCCTGGCTTACCGAGACACGTGTTCCGCTTACCTGCACCGGAACTCCGAAGTAGCTCAGCATCCTTTCGGTGTGATCCCGGGTTCTTTCGAGTTCCGTCACGCTGGTCCTTCCCGCAGCATAGAGTCCCGCGAGCAGGATTGCAGATTTTACCTGCGCACTTGCCACGGGAGGTCTGTAATCTATTCCCTGAAGTTCCGAGCCTGTTATGTGAAGCGGAAGAATCTCTCCCTCCCCCGATATCCTGGCCCCCATGCTGCGAAGCGGGACAGTCACTCTGGACATGGGACGGCGGCGCAGGGAATCATCCCCGGTGATGGTTGAGGAAAAGCTCTGGGCACTTAGAACTCCCGTGAGCAGCCTGGCGGTGGTTCCCGAGTTCTCAGCGTCTATAGTCTTGCGGGGCTCCCTGAGGCCGAAAAGCCCCCTTCCCGCAATTTCCACTCCTCCCGCGCCTACCTCCACCTCGATCCCCATGCTTCTAAAAGCGTTCGCCGTAGCAAGGGTATCCTGGGAAGCGAGAAACCCGCTCGCCCTGGTCTTTCCCCGCCCAAGCGAGCCCAGAATGATGGCTCTGTGGGAAATGGATTTATCGCCGGGAGGGGTTATCTCTCCGGCAAGCGTGCGGGGTTTTTCCTTGAGTATGAAATCGGACATCTTCTGACTGAGAATTATATACCTAACTCGGTAAAACAATATATAATATTTACCGTAAGGTGCAGTCTTTTACCGAATACACGGGATGAAAACGGAAGAGAAAAATATATTCGGCGAGGACCTAAGAGAGTGCAGCACCGATCCAATGACCGGATTTTTCAGGGACGGCTGCTGCAGGGCGGCGGTCGAGGATGTGGGGCTTCACCTGGTCTGTGCGGAGATGACGGAGGAGTTTCTCGAATTTTCGAAGTCCAAGGGAAACGACCTCATAACCCCCCGCCCCGAATTCGGTTTTGAGGGGCTAAAGCCCGGAGACAGGTGGTGTCTTTGCGCGCTTCGCTGGAAAGAAGCGCTTGAGAGCGGCGTGGCTCCCCCGGTTTTCCTGCAGTCGACCCACGAATCGGTACTCAGGATCATTGATCTCTCCGACCTTAAAAAACACGCGGTCGACGTATCCTGAGTCTTGATTCCCCTGAATTTGCGTATACCATCTTCGTTCTGTGAAATATCTTGTACTCCAAGGCGACGGCATGCCCGACCACAAGCTCCCCGAGCTTGAGGGCAGGACTCCGCTTGAAGTCGCCGACACCCCCAATCTTGATGCGATCGCCAAGCGGGCCGAGATTTTCGGGATCGCAAAAACCATTCCGGATCCTCTCCCTCCGGGAAGCGACGTGGGAAACCTGGCGGTGCTGGGCTACGACCCCACGAAATACTACACGGGAAGATCCCCCCTTGAAGCCGCGAGCATTGGGATTTCGCTCGGGGAAACGGACGTCACGGTGCGGTGCAACCTTGTAACTCTCGCGGAGAGAAACGGCCAGACGGTCATGGAGGACTACAGCGCCGGGCACATAACGGACGATGATGCGGCCGGGATCATCGAAGATCTAAAAAAAGAGTTTGACGGGGAAGAGTTCTCCTTAAGCCAGGGGGTAAGCTACAGGCATCTTCTGCTCTGGCGCGGAGGAAACAGCGGTATTCAAACGACTCCACCTCATGACATTTCCGGAAAGGAAATCGCTCCCTGGCTTCCTTCGGGAGACGGGGCGGAGAAACTCCTCGGCCTCATGGAGAGATCCCGCAGGATACTCAAAGACCATCCCGTGAACGCAAAAAGAAGAGCCGAAGGAAAAAACACCGCAGACTCCATATGGCTTTGGGGCGAGGGGACAAGACCCGATATGCCGTCCCTTCAGGAGCTTTACGGAATCACCGGGTCAGTGGTATCGGCGGTCGACCTCGTAAAGGGAATAGGAATATTCGCCGCAATGGAAGTGATCGAGGTTCCGGGAGCGACCGGGTACCTTGACACCAACTACGCGGGAAAGGTGAGCGGCGCTATTGAGTCGCTGCAACGCGTGGACCTCGCAATGATCCACATAGAGGCAACGGACGAAACGGGTCATGTCGGAGACGCGAGCCTCAAGATACAGGCGATCGAGGATTTTGACCAAAAGGTAGTAGGGCCCGCACTCGCGGGGATGGAGCAGTTCGGCGAATACAGGGTGCTTGTACTTTCGGACCATCCCACCCCCATAGACCTCAGGACCCACTCGAACGAACCCGTCCCATTTGCCATACTTGATTCCGCAGACTCCTCGATAAAGCATGACTCTCTGGTTTATACCGAGGACTGCGCCGCGGCAAGCGGAGTCTATGTAAAAGAAGGCTGGAAACTACTTGGAAGGCTGGTAGCGAAGTAAAACCGGCGCACATGGTCCCAAGCTCCGCATCAAGCGGGTTATAACTGCCCAGGCCGTATAAAACACCCCTCTGTTTAAATCCCTTAAACCGAAGAGAATCTAGGTCTTTTTTATCTCTTCCCAGATCTCATCCATCTGTTCCATGGAAAGAGCGCTTATCTCTTTTTCGCCTGCCTGCGCTTTCTCTTCGAACCGGGAGAACCTCTTTATGAACTTCTCGACGGCCCCGTGAGACGTAGTCTCGGCATCAATGTCAAGATGTCTTGCCAGATTCACGACGGAAAAAACAAGATCTCCCCACTCCTCCCGGGATCTGTTTTTCTCCCCGGCTTCCATTTCCCGCTCAAGCTCAAGCAGTTCCTCCTTTATCTTAGCAAAAGCCGAAGAAGCATCGCTCCAGTCAAACCCGGCGCGGGCCGCCTTCTCGCCGACCCTCTGCGCCCTCATCAAAGAGGGCATGGCTCTCGGTATTTCCTCGAGATCGGCCCTCCCTTTTTTCTCCTTGAGCTTCTCGGCGTTCCAGGTCCTCAAGGCCTCGTCCGCGTCCTTGGCTTTTTTCTCACCGAACACGTGAGGGTGCCTTCTTATGAGCTTGTCGTGGAGTCTCTGTGTGACATCGCCTATGCCGAATTTCCCTTCTTCGCTTGCTATCTGGGAGATGAAGACAACCTGGAAAAGGAAATCTCCAAGCTCCTCTACGAGTCCGTCCGTATCCCCAAGCTCTATTGCCTGTATTACCTCGTAGGCTTCCTCGAGAACATACGCCCGAAGCGACTCGAGCGTCTGTTCCCTGTCCCATGGACAGCCTCCCGGAGCGCGCAGACGCCTCGCAAGCGAAACTATATCGTCAAAAGTTTTTTCCTCTTTCATAACTTCTGGGGCAATCTAGACCCGAAATTTCTTCGAACACCGGGTCAGGTTCTGGTTTCCGTCCCGCGTGACCAGGACCACGTCCTCTATCCTGACTCCCCCGAGACGCTCGTAGTAAAGACCGGGTTCCACAGTAACAACATTTCCCTCTTTAAGAATCTCGTTTCCGGGACCGATTCTCGGCGGCTCATGGATGTCAAGCCCCAGGCCGTGGCCCGTGGAATGTATGAACCCCTCGGGGCTTCCGGAACCCGAAGCCGTAGTAGGAAACCCCCGTTCCGTGAAGAAATCTATTACTGCGCCGTGCACATCCTTTGATCTCACGCCGTCCTTTATCATGGAAAGCGCGATTTTCTGACCGCGCAAAACTGTATCGTACATTCTTAGAAGTTCAGCCGAAGGCTCGCCCTTAACAACGGTCCTCGTCATGTCGCCGAAGTAGCCGTCCTCCTGGGATCTCGGGAAAATATCGATCACCACCGGCCACCCGGCCTTAAGAGGACCTGAGCCCTTCTCGTGGGGCATGGAGCCCTGAACCCCTCCGGCCACTATGGTGTTTGAAGCCAGATACCCCCGTTCGGCAAGGTAAGCGCCTATGGCGGAGCGCACTATCTCGGAGGTAAGGGGCTTGCCGTCGCGGTAAAGCACGGAACCCTTCACCACTGAATCCGATATAATTGAAATGGCAATCCTCATTGCCCATGCCGTAGCGTAGAGTGCCTTCTTTATAAGTGAAACTTCCGCCGGGGATTTCCTGAGACGCGCGGGAAAAAGAAAATCCGTTTTCGCGGTCCTGACGAAAAAACCGGCTCCCCTAAGCGCGTCGGCATAGGAAACCGGAAAGTACCTCTGGACAACCAGGCTCCTTATTCCTCTTTCCCTGAGAATTGCCGTGGCTACCTCAGCAATGCCGGGCCTTTTTCTCTTGCCGCCGCGAATCCTGGCAACCCACTCCCCGAATGAGACGACCCGCTCCACTCTTGCCTCTTTTTTTCCCCTCTCAAGTTCAAGGTCGCTGAGAACCAGTGTTCCTTCCCCGTCGTGCTCGAAAAAAATAACAGGATCCGGAACGAAAAAACCGGTTCTGTGATAAAGGTCAGAATTGCGCTCGCTCGAATCGATTATAAGGTAGGCCGTTTTGCTCACGCCGAAAACTATACAGTAAATCTGGGCGGCCGGGCAAACACGGCGGCGCTGCTTACCGCTTACGCTTTGACAATCGGCCCCGGCAGATGTATTTTGTTATGTGGAGTGGTAAGAGAAATTTACACTGCGAGGAGGCAGAGGAATTATGTTTTCCGTAACTCCCAAAGCCGTAGATGAAATAAAAAGGCTGCTTGCCGAAGACGACATCGAAAATGCGTTTCTCAGGGTAAGGATAGTGCCCGGGGGCTGTTCCGGGTTTTCCTACGAAATGGGATTTGACGACGAGACCGATGAAGGAGACAACTTGATCGAATCCGACGGCATAAAGGTCGCTATCGACGAGATCAGCTATACCTATCTCGACGGATCGGTTCTTGATTTCAAGGATGGTCTTGACGGAAAGGGCTTTGCAATCGAAAACCCTAACGCGACCGGCTCCTGCGGCTGCGGACAGTCTTTCACCGCATAGAAAAAGAAATCCGCAATATTCAATTTTCCCCACAAAACCTTTGCCGAATCCCGTGGCGAATCTTCGCGCGGAAGATTCACTGAGCGCTTGTAGGCCGGAAAAACGGACTTCTTAGCCGGTTTATGAGCAACAAGTCATGGTTTTCGGGAAAACGGATTCCTTTTCGCATAAACAAATTTGATTATATAATTATGTGTAGCGGATTTGCTACGCGGTTACCGCATAACATACCATGGCATCGACGGCAAAAATACTTCAGGCTCACGAGGAAGCAAAGAGCTTTGACAGGATAAAGTCAAAGCACCTGATCGGAACCCTCTTCACCGACTTTACTCCCTGGAACAAGCTCTACGGATTCAGAAACTTTATCCACGCCCCCTCAGGCAAGAAGATCGAGTTCGCTAACGATCCCGTCGTCATAGTTGGCACCGCAGTGTTTAAGGGCACCGGGGAGGAAGTGGCCATAATAGCCCAGCAGACTCCCTCAAGCGAAAAGGAAAGAACTACGCTTAACTATGGAATGGTAAAGGCCGACGGCTACGGGCTGTCTTTGTGCATGATGGAATACGCCGAGCAGAACCGCCTCAAGCTCTTCACGTTCATCGACACTGTAGGCGGAGACCCATACGAGTACTCGGCCGAAAAACTCCAGTCCTGGCTGATCTCCTACTGCCAGTCAAAGATGATCTCCATAAGAACGAAAACAATAACCACCGTGCTCGGTCTCGGGGGAAGCGGGGGCGCGATCGCGATACAGCTTGGACACAAAAGGCTGATGCTCTCGCGAGCCGAGTATTCGGTGATAACCGCCGAGGGCTGCTCCGCTATTCTTTTCAGAAGCGCGGACAAGGTCGCAGAAGCGCTCGAGGTGCTGCAGCCCACAGCGACCCACATGAAGAAATACGGAATAATAGACGAGATAGTAAAAGAGTCCCCTCTTGGAAGAAACAACTACATCCCCTCGACCCTGAAGAACCTGCAGGCATCCCTCACCGCCTCTTCCAAGGAACTTGACCGCTATGACGTAAGGCACCTGCGCGAGGAGCTGCGCAGGAAAATCGAGCACTGCGGCCAGATAAAAAAGCAGGAAAGACTCTACGGGGGAATCGCAAAGAAAATAAAAGCCTGGCTCCCTAACTACTTCAGCGGAAGAAAGGAAAATCCAGACATCTCCGAAATGCAGATAGCCATCTACGGATCGGAACCTCACTTCTGCAACGATGAAAAAGACGGCCAGGGGAAAATCATACGCCCCGGCTGCAAGCAACAGCTTACGAAAAAGGAACTGCACGCGAACAATTCCTCGTGTCCTTACTGCAACCGTCCCGAAGCGCTTAGTTCCGATGACTATCTGGACTTTCTCCTGGACGAGGCATCCTTTCACGAAGTAGAACCGGGTCTTTCCCTTGAGGATGTGGATTCGGTCTACAAATTCTTTAACTATTCGTCTTCAATACAGAAACTCGCCGGGAAAACCGACTCCAAGGATTCCCTTGTAACGGGCTACGGGACCATGTTCGGCATACCCGTGGCGGTGGCGGTCTGCGACTTCCGTTTCATGGGCGGGTCAATGAGTTCCGTCTTCGGCGAGAAGATGAACAGGATCGTCAGCTACGCCATAGAAAACAAGCTTCCCCTGATAACGATAACCGTAAGCGGAGGAGCCCGGATGCAGGAAGGCACCGTGGCGCTGTATCAGATGGCGAAAACCATATCAGCGATTATGAGGCTCAAAGAACACGGGCTTCCGAACATCTCCATACTCGGCCACCCGACAACCGGAGGAGCCCTCGCGAGCTACTCGGTCCAGGGAGACTTTATAATAGCGGAGAAAAAAGCGACAATCGCATTTGCCGGGGACCGGGTTGTGAAGCTTACAAGTGGCGGACGCGGGGTCGATCCGAAAATAATGTCCTCCGAGTTCTACGAGGAAAACGGCGGCGTTCACCTGGTAGTAGAAAGAAGCAAGATAAAACCCGCGATCTCCGGGCTGCTTAAGTTCAGGGGTTTTAAAAACAGTCTCGACACCGGGGCATTTCACCAGCGCCTGGACGGTGGATTCGAAGACGACTGGCTTTAGTCGTCCGAAACACTTCCCACAGAACCGATCAGAAGTTAACTTCTCCCCTCAGGATGACTCCATGTTCGGGCTTCGCGGTATCACTCTGCCTGCGTTCTGTCTCAAGACTCAGGCTCGCCGAGCGCCCGAGATCCAGACGGCTTCCAAGCCTGTAGTGCTGCCGTCCGTCCCCTCCCAGCCTGAGACCGCTGTATGGGGTAAGGAGTCCGTCTCCGCCGAGAGCCGCGAGCCCGTACCCGAATTCCGCGTCAAGATGCATATCATTATCACCGGCACCCTCCGATGACAGCCCTTCCACTCCACGCTCCCAGAGGCTGTCAACACCGCTTGAGGTGTCTCCCCATTCAGGCGCCACGCTGAACAGCACTCCCCGCTTGTCCGCCCCCTTATCGAAGACCACGGCTCCTCCAAGGCCCCACTGGCTGAAGTCCTCCGAGCTGTGCGTCGCAAGCCAGCGCCCCCTGCCTGAAATGCTGAGACCCAAGCTCGGATTCTCGTAGAGGAAACCGCCCCCGAGTTCGATCCCCGTGCCTGTCTCCCCATCTCCTCCGTCATGGCGAAGCGCTACCTCAACCAAGGGGTTAAACCAGGTTCCGGACGCAAACCTGTACTCGTAGCTTCCCTCCATGCTGAGGCGCAGTTGGTGCACGCCAAGCGACATCTCGTCAATCAGGTAGTCATCGCCTTCAACGTCCATCCACACCTTAAACGCCTCGCTCTTGAGCGAGAATGTCGTGTCTCCCACGTCAAACACCCTGCCGCTTCCTCCCGCCGCCACCGACTTGTAGCTCAAGTCGCTTGTGGCGACCCTGCTAGCTCCTTCGTCGTCTATGTCTATTTGCCCGCGCCCGTAGCCAATCGCACTCCACAGGTAAACGTCTTGCGACAGGAACCAGGAAACATAAGGAGACACGCTCACCATCCTGATACGGTAATCGCCTCTTCCTCCTACTCCCGGCGTCGTGTCAGTATAATCGAAATCTCCCTCCGTAAGAGACACAGAAAGCCCCGTCAGCACTTCCTCGTTAAGCCACCTGTCAACTCCCATGTAGCCGCTCACGATCCGCCCGTCCCAACTGAACCATTCGTCGCTTGTGACCGAAAGGTTATTGTAATCCGCTTTCCCCCAGAATCCCATGCTTCCCCTTCTCTCGATGACCGCCGGTTTTTCCTCTTCCTCAATCCACATGTTCCCGTCTGGAGAAGGCTCTTCAGTATCTTCTTTTATGTGTTCCCCAGGAGCTTCTTCCGCATATTTCTTTACCTGTTCCTTCAGAGCTTCTTTCGGACGCTGCTTAGGTTTCCTGAGCATACCTCCGGCCTCTATTATGAAAGAGGATCCGTAAAGCATTTCCTCAAGGCTTAGAGCTTCCCACTCGTCCGGATCATCCCATATATCGTTTCCGATAACTTCGTGAAGACCCGCATGCTGATCCATAAGCCTGAACATTCCCGTACGTTCGTAGGATCCAGAGAGTACACTGTCAAGACGCCAGGTGAGCGCGTCAACGGAATTCCTTAGCATGGTCCGCCCGAACGTAGGAAGGATTCTCAGGCTGGCGTGCCTTGCGCGCCGGAACTCGGCAGTGCTCGGCTCGGCCGTGGCTTCGGCTGAGGGATCCCCCGGGCCCACTGCGTTCACCGCGCGCACACGGAAAGAGTATACGGTGCCGTTTTTAAGACCCGTGACCGTGTAGCTGGTTTCATTCGCCTCTCTGGGACCGCTGTCATCTATGGGAACCCACCTTCCGAACGATCCGTCCTCTTCCTTCTGGCTGTACTGGTAACCGGTGATCGGCAGACCGCCGTTATCCGCGGGCCGCTCCCATATAAGCGTCACGCGCTGGTCTCCCGGTGTCGCCGTCAGGTTCCGGGGCGGACCCGGCACGGTGGCGGGCGTCGCACTTGCCTGCCTGGACGGGGGGCCGGAATCGACGCTGTTTACCGCCCGCACTCTGAACCTGTAGGTCTCCCCATTGGTAAGCTCCGTGACGTTGTAGGAAGTGGACGTTCCTCCCGTCGAGGTCCACTGGCCGCCATCCATCTCGTATTCGTAGTGTTTTATGGCGCTCCCGTTATCATAAGGCGCCATCCACTCGAGCATTACCTCGGTGTTGCCCGGCATCGCCACCAGATTCTGCGGCGCAAGAGGAACCTTCACCGGCGGGGGAGAGGAACTCGGACTTTGAGGGGGATTTGTTACCTGAGGGGGCGTTCTCGTATTTATGGGTGGAGATCCATTTTCATCCACATTGATCACACTGATGTCCACGATTATGGTACCGGTCTCGCCACCCGGGTCCTGTGCAGTAACGGTAACCGAATAAGTATTCTGGGTTTCATAGTCAAGCAATACGTCGGTTGTTATCTGTCCGAGAGAGTCGATACTAAATGAAGTTTCAGCTGTACTGTCAAGCGAATAGGTCAGCCTCCCTTGGTGAGCAGTGTCCGAATCTGTCGCTGTAACCGGAGCGCCGACATTGCTTCCACGCGGCGCATCTTCACGCACGGAGCGCGTGGTAGTAGCACTTGAGAACTCGGGCGGACTGTTTGAGACCACCGCCGCACTCACCGTCGTGTCAGAAACTACAGACGCAGTTTGCCCAGATTTAAACTTATCGGTATAGGTCGCCGTGGCCTGAAGATAATGGGTTTGATCGGCGGCAACCGGGGTATAAGTATCGCCGACTGGAGTACCGCCGACCGGCATCCAATTGTTGCGGTCGGTCGACTTCTCCCACCCCCATGTAATACTTGAAACCGGAATGTCAGGATCGGTTAAAGTCGCCGTCAGCGCCGTACCTACCTCCGGTTCAGTAGACAAGGATGCCTTTCCCGATTCATCAACGTCGATTACGGAAATTGTCACATCTATTGAGGCCGCACTCCCGTTATGCTGGGCTGTAATTGTGACCGAGTAGGAGTTCTTGGTCTCATAGTCAAGCGCCGCCTTTGTCTTCAACTGCCCGGTAGTCCCATCAATATCAAACGAGCTCGCGTCCGTGCCACCAAGCAAGTAGCTGACTGCACCCATAGCCGTAACCGGATCACCAATGTTTACTCCGGCCGCGGTATTCTCCGCTACAGAACGCGTGGCAGAAGTTCCTTCGGAAAATACGGGCATCCCATTCCCTCCAAGAGTAACTTCGGCCACGTTCGAATAAGGACCGTTACCCGCAGAGTTGACAGCCCTGATCCTGTAATACCACGTTCCGGAAGAAAGACCGCTATGAGAAAACATTCTTCTTGTGGAAGTAATATCGGTGTGAACATCCGTCCAGCCGCTATCGCCATTCTCTGATACCTGGAGTTCATAGTCGTCAACTATGGATTCTATGTAATTAATGTTATGTCCCGTGAATTCGATCCTCGGAGCAGTCCAAGAGAGTACTGCCGTGTCTCCATGTTCCGGGTCGGGAGCCGCGCTTAACACCGGGGCTTTCGGTTTGACGACCTCCGTGTAACAGACAGCACCCGTATACTCAGTGTCGAGGCGGCAGTTGTGGTCACCATAACCTCCACCACCTTCACCCGCACTGTCGGCTTTGCTGCAATCACCAAGACTTGCTTCACCACCTTCACACAGCAGGTTATCCAGCCAGAAGTTATTGACGTGGTCCTCGTCGTTGTCAGTTCTACGCAAGTTTATCAGCGCTCTCCCCTCTCTGCGTACATTGCCTGACTCTGCGCATGCGACCATTGCGTCCTCATCTGTGAAATAGTCATCGCATACGCCCCTCCACTCCCCATTATCCGTATTATCATCGGTATCGTCATAATAAAATTCAATCCTGCCCCGAATAATTTTCTCCGTGGTATCCTCCACCTTATAGCTATCTGTGGTGAATCTAAGAGTCGTCTGGGCATACGCGTTTGCAGAGAAAAACATCGACAGCATGTATACCGACAGCAGGAGGCAGACTCCGCTTCTCAGGTTTACTCTTTTCCTGGCGGTAAAAAGGGATGAGGGACATGCCACACGCAGTCCCCTCAGACAGAAGAGAAGAAATAAGGTTCCAAGAACCTTGATCTGGGCACTCGCTTGTTTCGGGGTCGGCTCAGCTGTTTTCTCACCCCGACGCGAGGACGAGAAGAGATTCCGCTGGCACTTCACCCCACAGGCAAACCGTTTATGTTCCACCATATTAGCCGGTCTTGCGTAAAGAAGTCAGGGAAGAAACAACCTGACTTCTTTTTTTCTGAGGTCTTGGCAGGGCACATATGCGCACTACCAGGACCGAAAATCCTTCCGATTTAATCTGTTAAGGCGAAACTTTGTCAAATCGCCTGTTACTACACAACATATTGTAGTAAAATGGACCCACAGTGTCAAGATATTCCTTTAAAGTTCGATCCTTATGTCACGAAGTTGAGAAAAAACTTGCAGACAGAGACCCGATTCCTGCATACGGGTGAAGATTGCTCAAACGGGCATGCTATGAAGCCGGATGAATGAGTTTGGTCGGGAACCCTGAAGCGGGCGCTTCATGTGGTCGGGGGCGTGTCGGGCTTCTCGGAGTAGGTGCCGTCCAGTCCCATTATTTTTGAAATCTCCTCCGGGGAATCGAGTATCTCCCCCTTGCCCATCTTGTAAAGAAAGTTCGCGTTGTCCCTCGGGGCATCGCTTTTTACGTTGGGGTCGAAGAAAACCTCTTTGGTGTGAACAAGTCCCGCGCGGTTATACGAAGAGAGTTCGTACTTCATTCCCATCCGAAGCGCATCGCACGGGCAGGCCTCGACGCAGAATCCGCAGAAAACACAGCGCATGAAATCTATGTTGTATACCTTTGGCCTTCTCTCGATTCCGTAATCGTCCGCGGGCTCAGAAACTATGGAGATAGCCTGGGTGGGACACGCGATCTCGCAGAGCTTGCACGCAACGCACCTTATCTCGCCCTCGTCATCGGCAGGCATCACGTGAAGCCCCCTGTAGTTCTCGGGAAGCGCTTTCACCTCCTCGGGGTATTTCACGGTTATCGGCTGGTGATGCGTGATGTGCCTTATGGTGATCATAAGGCCCTTTAGTACCTGGGGAATGTAAAGCTTCTCCCAGAAAGAAAGTCGCGGTCGCTCAAGCACTTTTACGTTTATCGCCATAGCAACCATCTATATACCACAGAAAGGGGAAATATTGAAGCCGTTAGCGGAAAAAACTGCCGCGGCGGTGAAGGATGAGGGCAAGCGCAAGTGCCGAGCCGCAAAGAAGCCAGAGCGCGGTTTCCACGTCTCCCAGAACGAGCTTGCCCGTCCCTATCATTAAGCAGAGAAGAAAGGACACGACAAGCGACCAGTTAAGAAAAACCGAGGAAAAAACTCCCCGCCCCGGCGCAATCCCCGCTTTCTTGCGGACGGGCGACCAGAGGCCCGGGGGCCTCACCCTCGAGTAGAATTCCGAGAGTTTCTCCCAGGACTCGGGAGCGGTGGCGAAAGTGGCCGCAACCCAGCAGGTTATGGAGACGGGAACGACAAGTATCTGGTGGCGCAGTTCAAGCGGAATGCCCTTGGCCTCTGTGTAGAGAATCAGAACCAGTATGGTCGCAAGTGACGATGCAAGCGCCACTATCTCGCTCCAAGCGTTTATCCTCCACCAGAACCACCTGAGTATCAGCACAAGGCCGATTCCCGAACTCATGGCCCAGAGAAATATCCAGGCGTCCCCTATGTTTTTTATCTGAAGCGCCACTGCGCCCGCGATGACGGCAAGCACCACGGTCGCGATCCTCGAGACCGCCACGTAATGGCGCTGCGGGGCGCTTTGCCGCACGAACCTCCTGTAAAGATCGTTCACGAGATACGAGGCTCCCCAGTTAAGATGGGTAGATACCGTGGACATAAACGCCGCGAGAAAGGAAACCAGCAGAAGACCCCGAAGACCCGGTGGGAGAAAGTCCCTTATCATAACAAGGTACACCGACTCGTCGTCCCCGCCTGCCACCCCGGCCGCCTCGGGAAAGATTACCACCGAAGCCAGCGCAACCAGAACCCACGGCCAGAGGCGAAGCACGTAATGGTTAAGCGCAAACCACGCCGTGCCCGCAAGGGCGTGCCTCTCGTCTTTTGCGGAACTGAGCCGCTGTATGAAATAGCCTCCGCCGTCAGCGTTGTGGGAGGACCACCAGACAACGGTCATGAAGATAAGGAAGGTGAAGAAGTCAGAGGAGAAGAACTCTTCGGTGCCTGTAGACTGCGTAATGAACATGGAGGTCTGCTCGGGGGGAAGCTCCGCGATTTTGCTTACGAACTGTCCGTACCCTCCGACTGCGTCAGAATTTATTACCACGACCGCGAGTATGATCGTGCCTCCGAGCGCTATCGCGTACTGTACGAAATCCGTTATCACGACTCCCCAGAGCCCGGAGAAGACCGTGTAGATAAGCACGATTCCTACGCAAAGCGAAACCGCGTATATCTGCCCCACTCCGAAAAAGACCTCAAACACCTTGATCATCGCGGTTATAACCCACCCCATCACTATGAAATTGAAAATCGTCGAGAAATAAAACGCCTTGAACCCCCGGAGAAACGCGGCGGGGCGGCCCCCGTAGCGAAGCTCTATCAGCTCGTTGTCGGTTATAACCTGAGCCCTTCTCCAGAGCCTCGAGAAAACCACTATCACGAGTGCGTGGCTGAAGATGTAGTTCCACCAGAACCAGTTCTTCCATATCCCTTCGGTCCTTATCCACCCGGTTATGGCAAGCGGGGTGTCGGCGGCGAAAGTGGTGGCGACCATCGAGGTTCCGAGAAGCCACCAGGGAAGCCCGCGCCCCGAAACGAAATAGTCTGAAAGACTCCCGGACGCTCTCCTTGAAAAATAAAGGCCCACTCCCAGGGAAAAGGCCAGGTAGAGGCCGAGCAGCATCCAGTCTACGGCGTGGAGTTTCATGGACCTGTTCTCACCGGAAGCCTAGCAGCCGACATCCGTTCTCCCGCAAGGATTTCCGCGGCAGCGCGGCCCGCCGTGTGCGACGAATCGAAAAGCGAGATCACGGTATCGAAAAAGGGAAACTCGGCTGCGGGATAGGGAGAGCCGAAGGTAAGCAGAATTTTTTCACCCGGAAAGGAGGAAAGACCGTTTATGTAATCAGCTGTCGCCGGGGGGACAATGCAGTTCTCCGTCCATCCTGCCGGGGCGGCGGACAAAACGCACACGAGCGAGGAAACACTTTTCCTCGGCGGCAGTTCGGGACAGCAAAAGCTCTTCTCCACTGTCACTCCTCCCTCGGAGAATCCCCCGCTAAGCCCGGCCAGAAGCTCCTCCGTATCTTCCCTGTCAAAATGAAAGACCGAGACTTTTTCGCCGCGAAGCCTGCCTCCTCGAACAACGCAGGCCGAGCGGCGGGTGATTTCCCCTGCCTCCTCGCGGTTTTTCTTAAAATCGGGTGGCGGAAGATCTTCCCCGCCCAAGGCGAAAAGCCCCTTCGCGTAGGATATCCTGGAGAGAGATTCTCCCCGGGCAGGATCTCTAAAAAAGTCATCCTCCGCCCTTCTTTCGAGGAATCCCTCTGGATCCCTTGGATCAAGAACTATGTCCACTCCGCTTGTAAGAGCCGCCAGAATGTTTTCCTCCTCCCGCTCATCCCCTCCCAGCGCGTCCATTCTGAAGGAATCCGAGACGACCAAGCCGTTGAATCCGAGTCTTCCGCGCAGAAGGCCCCGCAGAATCGGTTCCGACAGGGTGGCGGGAACTCCGAGAGGGTCAAGGGCGGTATAACAGACATGGGCCGGCATCACGCAGTGAAGCCTTTTCGCAATCGCTTCCCGAAAAGGCAGAAGGTCCGATTCCATGAGACGCTCAAGAGGCCTTTCGACTGTAGGAAGGCAGGCATGGGAATCCTCGAGGGTGGCGCCGTGGCCCGGAAAGTGCTTCCCGCAGGTTAGCACTCCTTCTTTCTGCATGGTCTCCGCAAAGACCCCGCCGAGTTTTGAAACCAACGCTGGGTCATCCGAGAAGGCTCTTATGTTTATTATTGGATTAAGGGGTTCGGAATTCACGTCAAGAACCGGGGCGAAGGCAAGGTTTAGCCCGCAGTATTTCATCTCCCGGGCCGTTATCATAGCTTGACGCCTTAGAAGCTCCTCGTCGTCCATTGCCCCCTGGGCCATCACGAAAGGAAAAAGAGTTCCTCCCGAAACGCGCTGACCGAGGCCCCTTTCAACGTCGCAGCCGAAAAAAAGCGGAAACTCGGAGAGAGCCGAAAGCCTCCGCGTGGTCTCCCTCACCCGCTCGACATCCCCGTTGAATATTATGAAGCCGCAGACACAGAAATCCCGCGCGAGACGCTCCGCCCGTTTGACCGAGCCGGGGTCCTGGAAATCGATTCTCGGCATAATAAACTGTGCCGCGCGCCGGGGGGCGGGGAGATCTTTTGAGGAAAAAACTGAAGGATTCTCATACATTTTTACAAGATATTTTTCCCGATCGAGATTTTTCCGAGAAACGTGGCATCCCGGGCTCCCGTAACTGCCGGCACGTTCGTCCGGTTTCCACACACGGTTTCATTCGCAAGCACCGCGAATCCTACAGCTTCCTTGGCATCTGCGGGAATGCCGTATTCATCCGAGAGGCAAAGCCGCATCGGGGCGAGTTTTTCGCGAAGCCTCGAGACCATTACGGGGTTTCTGGCGCCGCCGCCGCTCAGCACGACTTCTTCCACATCCGCACGAGGGTAAATGAATCTTTCATAGGCAGAGACTATGGAGCAGGCGGTAAACTCGACTAGGGTGCGCAGGAGATCGGGAAGGGGTACCCCTTTTTTCTGGGCAAGGGAAAAAAGCCTCCCTGCCATCCGCTCCCCGAAAAGCTCCCTGCCGGTCGATTTAGGGGGTTCTATATCAAGGTACGGGTTTTTCATGAGCCTGCGGAAAATGTCCTTATTAACCGAACCCTCCCCCGCTATCGCGCCATCCTCATCGAAACTCCTCTCGCCCCCCGAGGCAAGGCGCACCACCGAGTCCATCAGGGAATTGCCGGGTCCCGTATCGAAAGCCAGAAGCTCCCCGAGTTTTTTCGTGACCAGAGTACAGTTGGAAATGCCCCCTATGTTATGGGCTATTACGTTTTTACCGGTTCCGGAGAACAGCAGGTAGTCGACATAGGGGATAAGGGGCGCTCCTTCTCCGCCCGCCGCCATATCCCTAGTTCTGAAGTCTCCCACCGTGGTAATTCCCGTAGCCTCGCAGATAACGTCCGCTTCGCCCAGCTGAAGGGTCGAGGAAACCTCCTGTCCCAGAGAAGGAGGGTTATGAAAAACCGTCTGGCCGTGGGTGCCCACCAGGTCAATGTCGGTCGTTTTGAGTGCAGCTTTCCGCAGAAGATCAAAGACCGCCGCGGCAAACTCCTGGCCGAGCAGGAAATTAAGATCGGACAGTGAGGCGGTGTTCAGGGCGCCGAGAGAGAGAAGAAGCTTCCTTGCGTCATCGGAGTATTCCCGGCAGATAAAGTCCTCAACCCGCACCTCTGTATCCTCTCCCGAGCCGCGGACCCTTACCAGCGCGGCGTCGATACCGTCCATCGAAGTCCCGGAAATGAGACCAACTACCAGTTTTTCCTTCTTCGAAATTATCGGACGGAGCCAGTTCACGCGGAAAAAGTTACCTGATGAAAAAGGAATTTAGCAGACGGACATCTTAATTGTCGAGCTTAGAAGAACTCCCGAGCCTACGGCAAAGTTCGCTAGGCAAACTGAACGAGTCAAACATCCTACAGCCGCCTTGAAAGGCGGGCCTTTCTGCGTGCATATTATGTATATTTATATCTTGACATTCTAGTTATTATGTATATATATAACTATACGATAAATTTACCTGCGTAGCCATTGAGGATATACGATGGGCATTAAAACGATTATTACGAGACAGTACCGCGAGAAGCTTAACCAAGCCGCTTTGAAGTTTCAGAGTTCCACCATACCTTCTGAAGGCTGGATTCGCACAGCCAGAAAAGCCCTTGACATGTCTGCGGCGCAATTGGGGCGCCGTCTGGGAAAAACCCGAGCGCTTGTCTCTAACACAGAAAAGGCCGAGCTTGACGGTGGAGTGACTCTAAGAACCATGCAGTCCATGGCGGAAGCAATAAACTGTCGTTTCGTTTACGCTTTTGTGCCGGAAGAAAACGCGGAAACTATCATCAGACGGCGTGCCAGAGAAAAGGCCGAGCAACGCGTGATGGAAGCTTCTGGCCACATGGCACTTGAACAACAAGCTATTTCTCAAAGCCAGATCGAATTTGAAATAGAACGTCTTGCAGAAAACATTCTCAGAGAACAGCCCAGCTATTTGTGGGACGACTAGAATCCGACAATGATGAACCATTCAACAGAAGATACAACGTCGCTTGATCCCGATGAGGCCCAAGGCCTAAAATTCAAACATATAACGACGCGCGGCGAACTTAATCATCTGGAACAAGCCAACATCCAAAGCGGCATAGAATGGATGCGCCGAAGCAGACGCACTGACTTGCTGTCGGAAAGTTACGTGTGTCAACTGCACAGACGTCTGTTCGGCGAAGTCTGGTTGTGGGCGGGAACGTTTCGTCGTACAGGGAAGAATATCGGGGTTGATCCGCTCTATATTGCCGCAAAACTTCGTACACTGCTCGACGACATGAAATACTGGTTCAACAATGAAACCTATCCACCGCGAGAAGCGGTAGTCCGCTTCCATCATCGCCTGACGGCAGTTCATCCCTTTCCCAACGGCAACGGTCGTCACGCCAGAATCATGGCGGACGCGCTGCTCATCAAATTGTACAAACTACCAGCCATCGACTGGGCCGGAGGACATGATCTCGCTTCTATGAATAGCAGGAGAAAAGCCTACATTCAGGCGTTACAAGCAGCGGATAGAGGCGATTACGGGCCCCTGTTCGCATTTGCAGGTATCAGTCAATCAGATTGATTAGGACACAGCAAAAAAACCTGGGCATACCGCCCGTAAAAGTTCTTCTCGACATTAGAACTCACGCTGCCTTCTGGCAGCAAAACCATTCCCGACCCATCATCACTCCTAGCAGACCTAGGAAGCAAGTCGCGGGCGTTACTGATTGCGCGTTCCTCGGGATATGCTCCCGAGGGTCTTCTTCAAGTATCCGCCGCTTTCCCTTAGCCGCTCGACGGACTCTTCGAGGGAGAGGCCACCGAGTTTCATTACCACGGCAACCTTGAGATTCCCGCCAGCTTCCCGGAAAAGCGAGACTGCCTCTTCTTCTCCCACATCGCATATGTCCATTATGATTCTCCTTGCCCTGTCGACAAGCTTTGACGATGTGGGCTTAAGGTCAACCATCAGGTTTCCGTAAGTTTTCCCGAGAAGTACCATCGCAGTCGTTGTAACCATGTTAAGGACCATCTTGGTAGCGGTAGCGGCCTTGAGCCTGGTGGAACCCACTATCACTTCAGGACCGACAAGAAGAGTTATGACCAAGTCGGCCGGGGTGTTCTCCGGCTCGCTGCAGCATACAAGTATGCTTGTGCAACCAACCGTCTTTGCATACTCAAGGGCCGATATCACAAACGGCGTACCGGAGCTCGCCGCGATTCCCAAGACCACGTCGTTCCCCGAGAGTTTTTTGTCACGGAGGGCTTCCACGGAAGCCGTAGCGGAATCCTCAGCGCCCTCGACCGAGTTCCATACCGCATCCCGCCCTCCCGCCATAACCGCCTGCACCGTTTCGGGGTCCGTTCCGAAGGTGGGCGGGCATTCGGCAGCTTCCATCACCCCGAGCCGCCCGCTTGTCCCCGCCCCGACGAAAAAGACCCTGCCGCCGCACTCAAGGGAGCGGAAAACCATTTCCGCCGCCCGGGAGATGGAATCTTTTTCCCTTGAGACGGCCTCAAATGCCGCCTGGTCTTCCTCGCTTATAAGATCAATGATCTCAGAACATGACAGTTCATCGATACTGACCGTCCGCGGGTTTACTTTCTCTGTGAGCAGGTGTCCTGTCCGGCGAGTCTTCTCCACGGGGAATATTATATCTGAAACGTGCGCCGCTTATCCGGAGAACCGTCCGCAGTGCCGGGTTTGATTTGTCGGTGATATCCGTATAAAGTCCTTTGGATATTGCGGGTGTAGCTCAGCTGGCCAGAGCATTGGCTTCCCAAGCCAAGGGTCGCGGGTTCGAATCCCGTCGCCCGCTCTCACTCTCTGAAGGCTGTATTTATTCTGGTCATCACGTTAATATCAAATCCGCCCGGTTTGTATTGATAATTTTGCCACTGTTCTATTGACAATTTCACCACCCCCGATTTTGGAAAGTCGAGCTCGTAGAAAAATATTGAGAAATATTATAGAAGGGTAAATTGACGACGAATCTCCCCAGTACCAACGAACTGGGAAAGCAGACGGTAATTTCCTTGCTCATGACGAACTCTGCCCGCAACTATTGCTGGATGGATATTCAAAACTTTTGCCAGATTGATAACAGCCGCGGTGGTGGTCGGCTGCTTGCTGACCTCACTGGTATCCCAAACTGCCTTTGGTATCAATGCTTTCATAACCCACTGGTCTGCCTGTCTTTCCATTTTATCTTGCAGTACCGAACTAACTCCGCCCAAACTCAAATCATCAAAAAAAGCATCCCCTTCGTTGTTATCCATATGGAGTCCTACATGCGCTAATTCATGCAAAAGGCAGAACCAGAAATTATCAACCCGGTCATAACGTAGCGTAAGACCAATGACAGGCCTCCCGTCATCCCCCCGCAGCGCCGCTCCGTCAAGATATGTCTTCGGCAAATGTCTTACGGTAACAAGGGAAATGCCGTTGTTCGCTAGGAATTCCGCTGCAAGCCGCGGTCCTTTTTCCGACCAGCTTATTTGTGCAAGTCGACTCAGAAAATCCAACGTTACGGTCCCGGGTTCGTAGTCCACCTCGGGACGATTCTCGTTCGCCGCATCTAGCACCTTCCAGCACCATGCCTTGAGCGCATACATATCCGTTTTGGCATTTAAGCGGCGACGATCATTCCTTCGATAAAAAACAGCACAAGCTACGTCCTGACCACCTGCACGTTCCATTAGTCCCCTAATAAACTCCTCGGCTCGCTCCTTCAAATCAGGAACATCTGGAATCCATCCCCGCTTCGCCATCGTCTTGAGCGGAAACCGGCTCCATTGAATATCGTCCGCCGGATTCTCAAACCCTGTGCCCGAATTGCGAATCAGTACATCAGCCGGAATACCGATATGTTCGTGAAGAGCTCGCGCCATAGGCATCGTTATAGCACGTTTCCCGGAAAGCACTTCGGAAACTCTCGCACGGCTGCCTATGAAAGGAACCAAGTCGCGCTGACTCAAACCTGCCTGCTCCATGCGAAACTTGATCGCTTCAATGGGATCTGGATACCCCATTGGCACATGCTTGTTCTCATAAAGCTCAACAAGGTCAACCAAAACATCAAGTTCTCTGCCCTCGGGACTATCTAATTCGGCCTCAAAGATTTCGTCGATACGAACCAAGGCGGCTTCATAGTCTTCCTCGGTACGAATTGGCTTTACGTTAACCATTTTTATACCTCCTCCGCATCTATAGCATCATATTGCGCGTGGGTTCCCACAAAACGTATATAAACCACGCGGTGTTCGTATTTAATCTTCACGACTAATCTGTACTTATTGCCCTTTATGTTAAAAACCACTCGATTGTCCCTTAAGATACTGGCGCTGCGGTACTTTTCTTTTACCTTGGCAGGAGTATCCCAATCTTCTTTCTCAATCTCACGATACCAACTGAGAAGCGATTGCTCTGCATCTTCATAACACTCATAAAAATCCCGCAACCTTTTCTTGCTTATGATTCTCATGAAGCAACTTATATCGCTCCCAATTTGATTTAAAGTACTTCGATCCCAAACTGATACAATTCTAACCTTTTTGATTTCAAGTGTCAAACAGTGAAATCTTGGGACGAAACACAGAAACTGCTCACAGCAAAAGGTAATACAGTTGAGATTAAACGAACTGATTAAAATAACGGGCGAAACTGTTAAGTCTCAGGTCTCAGGAGCACTCTCGACTTACAGCTTAGGATAAATACAAATTAATTCACATCCAGTTGGTATTCAATTTCGGGAGTTTTAAATTCTGCTCTCAAGTTTCTCAAAATATTCACCGCCTCTGTAAGCCAATGTGTGCTGATATTCATGCGCATCAGCTAAAATTTCATTCTCGGTATCAGACAAAGTTTCGCCCGAAGGGATGCCAAAAGACCCATCCTCTGCCCCCTGTTTCTTGATACGCCTATCTTTCTCTTTTCCGACTCTGTCAAAGTCTCCCCATTCAAGAACAGGCAAAGCTCTCATTTGTTTAACAGGGTTAAACTCTTTACCTTTATCACTCATAATCTTCACCCTTTTTTTGGAGAGATAAGGATAGCATGAAATATAACAACTGGTAAGTCCTAGGTATTATCTCTCATAGCAAATGATTCCTTGGTATTCCAAAATCGAAATTTTTCAGCCGAAAGAATACGACCAACTAAGCCCTTTTCTCGAAAACCAGATACTTAAGGCCGAAAAAATTCCAGAAAAGCGTTATTAGGAGAGACACCGCGGCCCCTATATTGGCCCACACGGTGGAAGAGACGGAACCCCCTGAACCTCCGAACTCGGCGACCACGTACGTGGCGACCGCAACGTTTATCACAAGCCCCACGCCAACTACGACGAAGAACCTTATGAGCTGGTTCATCCACCCCTCGGCCCCGTTGCTTTGAAACGTCCAGAACTTGTTCCACGCGTACCCGTTAACGTTCGCCAGGATAAAGGAAACCGCCTTAAAAACCGAGTACAAGATCCCCTCGGCCACCCCGGAATAATAAATGAGCAGGTTGAGTATCCCGAAGTCGATCACGAGGTTCGAAAAGCTTATCATGCAGAACTTCCCGAACTGGACAAGCGAAGGCCACTGGGACCAAAACCGGAGAAAAAGAAAGTGGATCACGGGACTCAGTATGAAAAGCCCCCACTGTACCCCGACAAGCGTGGAGTGCACGCCGGGCATCTCCGCGCGGAGCGTGAAGAAAATAAGCAGTACGAAAAACGCACTTATCTCGCTTATTACAAATAAAACGGGATAATCCGATCTGGTCATGGGGGCTTTCGTGGAAAAAAAGGGCTGCACCCCGAAGCAAGAGGCTTCGGGATACAACCCTGAAAACTGTACTTACCTTATCTTCAGTTAACTACCTGGTACTGGGGATAGACGAAGCTTCCCTTGGTCCAGATCGCCCAAGTCGGATCCGCAAGCGGCTTAAGCTTGTGAAGCGAATGGCCCTCGGGAGCCGTGATCGTTATTTTCGGGTTAGCCATTGATACCGTTCCCCCGTTCCACGGGATCGGGTACTTGACCACTCCCTTGTCCTCCATAAACCCGAAGTAGTTGAGGTGTCCTCCGCCGAATCCTCCGAGCTCGCTTCCGACCTCGGCCGTGGCCTCGATCATCGACTGTCCGCCGATTTCAAGCTTTGTCTTAAGCACTCCGTTCTCTACCACGGTGGTGGTCATTCCCTCCTGAGCGGGAATTCCGACGGGCTTGGTGAACTCCCTCATTGTGGGAGAACTGTTGTAGTAATGAACGAAGTACCTTCCGGGATAGGTTATATCGGAATCCATCACGTACGAGTTGTGACCATCAAGCTCAATCGTCAGATAGGTGAGCGTGTACGCCCCGAATCCCGAGGTCTGGTTCTTGTCTGGAACCGTGTACATGTTTATGACCACGTGATTGTTCGGATGGGGGTTAAGACCCGCCGGAAGCATCGATTTCAAAACCTCCGGGTCGGCCTTGTAGGCCGCGATGAACATCCACGCGCCGGTTACCAGCTGCGGGCCCGGAAGCGAAAACGACTTGGCCGGGGCCGGCGGTGCCTCACCCGAGTGCGTGGCCGTGAGCGGAACTGCACAAAAAACCAAAGCGATTAAAAAAACCAAAAACCTTCTAGCTAACATTTCTATTACCTCCTTAAGACTTTCTGATTCAATATCCGGACGTCATCGCAAGCAGGGTCCGCATGAACCCTAATGCTTTCCCGACGCCCTCTTTTCCTTTTCTTCTATCATATACCTAACGGCGGAGCGAACAAACCTGTTTCTCTCTGCCTCCCCCAGCACTCCTTTTAAGGCGTCGTGAACCGAGGGATCCACCACAAGCCCCCCAATCGAGCCTTCTCCTTCCCTGATCATCCGGGAAACCTCGGCCAAGTTGGAGGAGAAGCTCCGCATGTCGGTCGCGAACTGCTCGTCGTAAATGAGAGTATGCAGAAAGCCCTCCTGCTTCTCATCCGCAAACGCCTCCACTATCTTGTCGAGATTCCTGGAGATGGCTGTGAGGTTAGTAACGAATTCCTCTGACTGGCTTATTATCTCCTGCATCTCGGGCGACGTGTAGCCCTTGATCACGATCCCGTCGCGGGCCCTGCCTATGCTCTCTCCCTGGCCGGGAACGATTTCGACGAATTTCGCCCCCAGAAGCCCTTCGGTCTTGATCGTGGCGTGGGAGTCCTTCGAGATCCTGGAAAGCGCCCGCTTGTTGATTTCCATTACGACCTGAACCTTCCCGAGGGAAGAATCGTCCGAAAAACGGATGGATGAAACAGAGCCCACACCCACTCCCGAGAGTCGCACGTAGGCACCCTCGAGCAATCCCGCTGAGTTATCAAAGTAGGTCTTTACCTTGTACTCTCTCTCAAAGAGCTCTTCCTGACCGCTTATCGTGAAAACTCCGTAAACGAATATAACGATCGATGCGAGGATAAAAATCCCTACCTTGAGTCGAGCCGATCTCTGTTTTTCCATCTGCGTTCTCCTGGCGTGGCCAGCACGCCTTGTCTGTGATATTGTACCGAAAAACCAGATTATTTGTAAGCGGGGAATTGAAAATCCGGGCGGCTGTGATAACCTCAATTACTCTGTTCCGTCCGAGGCGCGCCCCCGATCCTGAAAAGGGGTTTTCATTCATGACAAAGATAAAAAGAGCGGTAATAAGCGTTTACGACAAAAAGGGGGTAATCACGCTTGCAAAGGGTCTGGGGGAGCTCGGCGTCGAGATGCTCTCAACCGGAGGGACCGCCAAGAGGCTTAGGGACGGCGGGGCGAAAGTGACGGAAATATCGGACTACACAGGGTTTCCCGAAATACTGGGAGGAAGGGTAAAAACACTTCACCCCAAAATCCACGGAGGCCTTCTTGGAATGAGGGACGATGAGCGCCACCTCGGGGAAATGGCCGAGAATTCCATAGAACCGATAGACATGCTCGTGGTCAACTTCTACCCTTTTGAGGAAGTGGTCGCGAAAGAGGGAACCACGTTTTCTGAAGCGATAGAGAACATAGACATAGGCGGACCGGCGATGCTTCGGGCCGCCGCGAAGAACCACGCGTCGGTAACCGTGCTCACCGATCCCGAAGACTACGGTGCCGTGCTCAGGGAGCTTCGCAGGAACAAGGGGAAAATCTCCCCCGAAACCAATTTCCGCCTCTCGGCAAAGGCCTTTTCCTACGTCTCGAGGTACGACGCGGCGATATCGAACTATCTCTCGTCCCTCGAACCTGACGGCGAAAGAAACCCGCTTCCGGCGACCTACACCGTCTACCTCGAAAAAAAGCTTGATCTTCGCTACGGGGAGAACCCCCACCAGCTGGGGGCCTTCTACACGGAAAGCGGCATAGAAGGGACACACTGCGTGGCAAACGCCAAACAGCTCCAGGGGAAAGAGCTTTCCCTTAACAACATATACGACACCGACTCCGCCTTTGAGCTCGCAAGGGAGTTTGAAGAGACCGCATGCGTAATAGTGAAGCACAACAATCCCTGCGGAGCGGCGCTCGGGGACACTCCAGCAGAGGCATTCTCCCGGGCGAGGGAATGCGACCCGGAAAGCGCTTTCGGCGGGATAATCGCCTTTAACAGGGAGGTTGACGAGACCGCGGCCGAGGAGATAGCCGGCATGTTCGCCGAGGTCGTGATAGCCCCCGGTTTCTCTGAGAAAGCACTCATGCTGCTTGGGGCAAGGAAGAACCTGCGGGTACTTCTTTCGGGAGGCATGGATATCGGCGGGGCGGGCGACTGGGACATAAAGAAAGTGACGGGAGGAGCGCTCATACAGCAAAGCGACAGGGGATGGGGAGATGATTTTTCAGAGATAAAGATCCCGACCAAGAGAAAACCCACCCCCGAGGAAATGGAAGATCTGCGGTTCGCCTGGAAAGTCTGTCGGCACACCAAGTCAAACGCCATTGTCTACGCAAAAGACCTCCGGACGGTAGGCATAGGAGCGGGGCAGATGAGCAGGATAGATTCAGTCAGGATCGCGGGGATGAAGGCCCGCACTCCAACCGACGGTTCGGTACTCGCCTCTGACGCGTTTTTCCCTTTCAGAGACGGAGTTGACGAGGCGGCGCGTGCGGGAATCACGGCAATAGCGCAGCCCGGGGGATCGGTAAGGGATGCCGAAGTGATCGCTGCGGCTGACGAACATTCAATGGCCATGGTTTTTACGGGTAAAAGGCACTTCAAACATTAATATTCCTCGTTTCGAGATCTTGCTCGACCCGCAAGGTAATCCAACGGTACCTCAGTCAACTTCAAGATAAGGCCCGATGTCCGAGTGGTTCTCTATTAGAAAGTAATTGCTCTCTATCATCGTCCCCCTAGCACGCTCAAGATCGGCAAGGGCTACCCGGTGGCTGGCAAAAGCGCTTATGTAGCTAGACTCCGCGCCTATGAGATCCCTTTGCGCTTCGAGGAGTTCCCTGGTCGTGGAAAGTCCCGCCTTGAACTTCTCCTCCTCGTTCCCGAGCACCTCCTTTGCGAGATTGGTGGAAAGCAGGGCGGCTTCCATCCTCTTCTGGCTGCTTGCGATCTCCCTTATGGCGTTTCTAACGTCGAGGCGCACTGTATCTTTCTGTTTCTGGTAGCTTATAACGCTTCGGTCATAGTCGGCGCGGGCCTTCGCGTAGTTCCCCCCGGCCTTTCTACCGAAAATTGGAAAGCTCAGCTTCCCCGTAACGCTCCAGCTCGGAAAATCGCGGTCGACGATGCTGTCGTAGGCATGCGAGGAATCGGCAAAGCGCAGGGGCACGCCGCCAGACTCTCCGAAAACGAGCCTGTCGGGATTCTCGGAGCCTCCAAGGCCCAGGTACTCGAGGCGGCCCTCGACTGTGAGACGCGGCAGTCTCTGGCGGGAGTAGAAGGTCTTAAGCGCCTGTGCCTTCTCCATCTCCCGCTCCGCCCGGCGCATCTCGGGGCGGTTCTCAAACGCCTGCACCACGGCCACGGCCTCCGAAGGCGGTTCGTAAGCAGTAGGCATGGAATCGGTTACCTCGAGCAGCTCAACGCTTTCCTCCAAGGGGATAACGAGCAGGTTCTTAAGCGCATCCATAGACGCCTCGTAGGCGTTCTCGGAGTTTATCATCCTCACCTTCCTGGCGGCGCTTTCAGAGCGCGCCTGGGTGAGGGCGACCCTGGGCAGAACCCCGACTTCCACTTTTATTCGGGTTCTTCTCTCAAGGTCCAAGGCGAGATCGTAGGCTTTTTTCTCAAGGTCGCGGTCGTGGGCCGCGGCCACGACTCCCCAGTAGCTTCTCTCAAGATCGAAAAGCGTCTTCGCCACCATGAGCTCGAATTCGTAAACGGATATGTCCCTGTTCTTTCTCGAGAGCACCACGGATACCCTGTTGGAGGCTATATCGAAGCCGCGGAGCAGCTCCTGCCCCACACTGAAACCTAGGCTCGCGGCCCATGAAGGGCTCAGGCTCTCAAGCGGAGAATCGGTCTCGGTCCGCGATACCTCAAGATCGTAGAGCTTGTAGAAGGTTCCGGTGGGCAGCTTCCCCGAGAGTTCGCTTCCGAAGGAGACAACCTCGGCGTTTACTATTTCGTCCTCTATGAAGGCGCTGGGAACGGGGGTTTTTGTGTCGGCGTAGGAGGCCATGAAGCTTATCTCGGGGTCGTAGACTCCCCGTTTGCTCTTGTATTCCCCGCGTGCGGCGTCGACGCCGAGCATCCATACCCTTATGTCATGGTTTTTCTCAAGGGCCATTATCTTTGCCTGCGTGAGCGTAAGGGCTTGTGCTCCGACCGAGGCAAAGAGAAGACACGCAGCAAAAACCAGAAAGATCTTAAAGCGTTTTGACATCGAGATACTCCGTTGCGTTGGAACCGGACCCCAGAGTTTCGGATCCTGATCCGGATTCTTCGTCATCCTCTCTGAATGTGGGGTAAAAATTTACTGAGAAAACCGCAAAAAGCATAATTTTAGAACTGTAATAGAGTTCCTTCCGATTGCAAAAGGACAAAAAAAAGCGGGCAACCTTTGTTAGGAAGCCCGCTTCATTCAAGCTTTGTGAGCTTTGTTTTGTTTTTATTTCATGAACTGATCAATGTAAACCATCAGCCTTGTCTGGAATCCCCAGATCGTATCATCGGCGCTGCTAGTGTCTCCGTTGGCAGCTCCATGAGCCTCAATCAGGTCAGTAAGACCGTCGCCGGCAACTATCAAGCTTCCGATGAAGTCAAGGTTTACGCCTGGATGAAGCGTCCAAGTAAGCGTTCCCTCGATCTCTGTTCCGAGGTAGTCGTCAACCTCTGCGGCACCGATACCCGTTCCAAAGTTAGCTCCGTAATAATTACTGTCAAAAGCTGAAACCGCATTCGTCTCGTCGTTCCAGGCAATAAGAACCTGAGGAGTGAATCCTATGTTCTCAGCAAGAGACACGTTCGCATACGCCCTAGCGTAGATAGCGTTTATGACGCTTCCCTCTATGTTGTAAACAGTCGGAATGACATGCTTGAAGAGAAGGTTGTCTACGTTATAGGCAGGGCTGAACGGAAGGGCGTTACCTTCAATCGTGAGAGGCGTACTGCCATCGTCACCCTGCGCCCAACCGACCTCAACACCTATGGCGCTTACCTGAGCCATCATCGAAGGATAAAGCTCAAGGCGGCCTGCCATGTCAAAGGCGTAATCAAATTCAATCTCAGTACCCGTGCCCTCAAAATTGGCACCTCCAAGCGGGCTCGCATCACCGGCAGTTAACTCTCCCCCTCCGAACATCTGAACTTCGTAGGTGAAGCTCCAGTTAGCGGCTTTAAGCACTAGAAGACCTGCATATAAGGAAGTACGGTCAACATCCCAATCGTATCCCAAGCCGGGACTGAATATGTCGTCCTGATGCAGGTACGGGAACCCGTACGCTCCAACGGTCACGTTTACATCTCCCATCTGCTGGTTGTAGATACCCGCCGCAGCAAGTATGTCATAGCCTGTACCGCTTGAACTGGCGAACAGGCTGGTTCCCTGAGTAAACACGTCGGACACGAGAACCAGAGTGAATGTTCCGGCACCCGCTGGGAAGGACTTTAACCAAAGCAGCCTGTCAACCACGAAACCGAGGTCAGAATGCGGATCGTGCCCGCCGTTTGCGAGAATCCCGAGACCCCAGTCAAAAGGCTGGCGACCTACTCTCACGAAACCAAGGTTGTTGGGAAGAACTATGTCCGCGTGAAGCATGCGAACGCTAAAATATCCGATATCGTCAAAAACACTACTTGCACCCCCGGCTTTAGCGCCATGCAAAATGGCACCCCTGAAGCGATCGTTTGGTCTGAGATCGGACAGAACCACGCTGTCACCTCCTCCTCCAAAGAAGCCGCTGGTAACACCACCCCATACCATGTTGTTCGCAACATCGACCTGAGCCCTAACGGTAACCGCGTCGCTTAAGCCCAACTGGGGGGTGATCCTGAGTGTCGTGTCAGTAACATTAATCCTCTCGCCACTAAAAGTGGCATTGTCAATGACACGAGTTCTCGTTCTCATGTAACTCGGAAATCCGCCAAGCGACCAGTCTATCGCAAATGACGGAACCGACATGCCGAGAACGGCGAAAAATATAATAAGCCATCTGGCTTGAATCATCTCTCCTTACCTCCTGTAAAATTTATATCCAAAATAATCAACCGCGCCCTAGTTCCCTGAAGCGGACGCAGAATATAATCAAACTCTCTATAAGCTTACTATAAAAGCAAGTCTGATTTCAAGCGTTTTTTTCCTTAACGGAAAATTGCACCATCTCTTAATACGCCCTTAACAATAAACTACGAAGGCGTTTGTGTCAAGAGTTTTTAGCCGAAAAATACAAATACAGATAACCTCAACAGACTTCAAAAGCAGTACTGACTTGTCGACCCAAGCGGTATCAAAACAGCCTGATTATCCCTGCCGGCACGTAAACGACAGAAGTCCCGGCCAAATCCCGCTTTCATGATAATCACCCCCGCCCGGAGAACCGAAGGGTGATAAACGGAATGAGGCTGAGCACAGGCGAAATTGCAAGCTGCATCGCGGCGCTTTTCCGCAAAGGCTCCTTCATAGCCATTATCCCCGAGTAAAGCGAAGCCGGATCCCCGATGAATCCCCTTGCCGCCTCGCAGAAAAAAAAAACATTTCTGGGACTCAGGAGAAAAACAAGCAGATTAAATACCAGGAATATAAGAACTCCCTTCGCAACTAGACTCAGAGTCCTTCCCCACACAAGGGAATTAACGGCCTTCCTCGTGAGGTTTCCCCCGTAGTACCTGGCAAGCATCCCCCCGAGAATGACCGTCATCATGAGGCTTACCCCGAAACCGAAAAGAAAGACCAGGCATTTCCCGAAAAGATCGGCCGTCGCGCCGAAAGCCGGGATGACCTCCTCCCACACTCCCCAGGCAAGCGGAAGAAGCAGAGCCAGAAACGCCCCCTCCCAGAAACCGCTTCGAAACCCCACCATGAAAAAAGTGAGCATTCCCCTCACCGTCAGGAAATCAGAAGGTATATCCTGCCCCGTGCGCTCTATTATATGGTATTGCTGTATCTCCGATATCGCGTCTATAAGGTTGCGCGGGGACGCGTGGGGCGAAGACGATATGGGGACGAACCCTCCCCGTCCCCCGCTCACGGCCCCTCTCCTCTATATATAAGGCACAAGAAAACCTGGGTTTTCTCGACCCGCGGGCAAGTCGGATCACCTGCTACTAGAAATTTTTTGAAAAAAGTAATGGACATTCGGTACTAATTGTAATACAGTGTATTTCAAATATCAAAAAATGGACGAAAAAAGATGTCAATAAGCAAAACCAGGAAAAGACCCGGGGGAAAAATCACTTGATCGGACTCCGGGCAAAGAAGGTCCGGGATATTCCCCCGCCCGCGGGGACGGCCATAGGAGAGGGCGTCGCACTTGACCGTGACCCCGAAACAAGTCCCGCGCCGATAACGGTTCCCGACGCGGACCGCGAGGGACACATATTCACCATGGGCGCCACGCGAAGCGGAAAGACCCGCCTTGCAGAGGCCATGATAGAGCACGACATAAGGGCGGGGCGAAGCATCCTCTGGATAGACCCCAAGGGGGATAACGCCATTTTCTCAAAGATAGTGGCCGTGGCCAGGGAAACGGGAAGGGAGGACGATCTTCTTTTCTTCTCCCCTGTTTTTCCCGGCTACTCGGTGAAAATAGACCCCCTCTCTCACTACTTCATGCCCGAGGAGGTCGTTAACCACGTGGTTTCGGGCGTGCGGGTCCGCGAGGAGTTCTACTTCAACATAGCCTACGAAGTGACGCTCGTTGTGGTGCAGGGACTCATACTGATATCAAGATCCCTGGGGGAGCGGCCCGAGTTCACGTTCCGCAGGATAAAGGAGAACATAGGCTACAGGGAACTCGAGGGGCTTCGCGCCCAGATAACCGGGATAGATGGCCCGGAAGCGGAGGAGGTCCTCATGAACCTCGACCAGATTCTCTCCTCTCCCCAGGACTATTTCTCCAAGGTTTCCTCAAGCCTCAGAACCGTGATAACGTCGCTTAGCTCGGGATCGGTAGGAGAAATCATCGGCAAGGACACCTCGAACCGGTTCATAGAGCGCCTCGAGGCAGGAAAGAGGGTGATACTCGTGGTGCAGACGGGCTCCCTTCTCACCAGGAAAACGGCCCATATAATGGCACGGGTGCTTCTCTCCATGGTGCAAAGCTTCGTAGGCAGGGTGCTGGCTTCGCACCGGAAGATCGACCCTCCCCTCGCTGTATACGCCGACGAGGCATCAAACGTTCTCTACTTCGGAATAGACGACCTTTTCAACAAGGCGGGAGGAGCCGGGGTGTGGCTTCACATGCTGACCCAGAGCAAGCAGGACCTCGTGGCCGAACTCGGGCCGGCCTACACGGGAAAGATACTCGACAACACGAACACCAAGATAGTTTTCCGCGTTAACGACCCCAACACCGCGTCCTACGCCTCCCGCATGGCCGGGACCGCAAAAAGGTTCTCCCCCATAATGAGCCTCGGCGGTGGCCTCAGCGTGAGGGAGATAGAGGAGAGCAGCGTGCCGCCCGAGAACTTCCTCAGGCTCGGGCGAAGGGAGTTCTACGCCTTTACCTTCAACGGCATATACAGGGGCAGGACCCTTGATGTGCGCCCGTGCGAGGAAATACGGTTCCCGGAGATAAAAAACTGATGAGGGGGAGAAAAAGAAGAGATATGAAATACTTTCCCCAAGTGGCGATCAGCTGGGAGACGGCAGCCGCTTTTTCGCTTCTCTGCATCTCCCTGGGCGCGGCGTTCTGCGCGCTCGCCCTGAGACAAAGAAAAGAAAGACGAAGCGGACCCGAGACAATAGAGTTCACGACAGCTTCGGCAAGGCGAGCCTCACGGAGGCAAAACGGCGCGGAACCAGAAACCATAGGGACCCTCGCGGAGAGCCTCTGGCTCAGAAGCGATCCCGAACTTCCGGTGCTTTCGGATCGAGAACCCTCGGCCGTGCCCGTCTTCAAGAACCCCCAGACCCGGGCTTTCTGGGCAGAGGAGGTAGAACCCAACCGCCACCTCTTTGAGAAAAGGCGCGAACTTGCGGCAATAGAGAGGGTTCTCCTCGAACTTGATCGCCACGGCCTCTGCTCAAGTGTCGTCGCCGGGGACGGCAAAAGCGCGTTCGCGCCGACCGCGAGGAGGTTCTCGCGCGTTACCCTGCTTTCCCACTCGCTTCGGGTGGCGCGGTGCATGAGGGAAATACACGACTCGCTCTACACGGAGAGAGTCCTCTTCGGAAAGCATCTCATCGCGGCCCTCGCCCACGATGTCGGGAAAATGGAGCGCCTGCGCCCCGAAGGCGGGCGCTACGTAAAGGATGACCACGCGGCAGCATCCGCAAGGGCGCTTAACGCGTGGATAATGGAGTGCGGGGGAGAAAAAGCCGCCCTTGAGTTTCGCTCCGTGGTGGACGCCGTAAGGAATCATCACAGAAGCGTAAACGCGCCCGACCCCATCCTTGAGAATCTTAAAAGGGCGGATACGGCGGCACGGGAGGAGGAATTCTCGGGAGTGCGCAAAAGCCCGCGCGCTGCGGCCGCTTCCCCTCAAGAGACGGACAACGAGCCTCCCGAGTGGCTGCTTCGCGACATACCCCGGATACTGAACAACCACGTGGGACCCGCGATAAACGAGGCGGCGCTCGATGAGGCCCCATTCGCCCGGGCGATCTCCTCCACAAACGGAATTGTCTACGTCTGTCCCCACTACCTTTTTGACGGGGTTCGGGAGCACATGGAGCGGGAGGAGATAGCGGACATGAGGTTTTTCGACCCGTCCCGTCCCGCGGAGCTCCGGGCAAAGCTCCTCGTAACAAACTCCCTCAAGGCCCGCAACTGGGTGGGCGAAGGGGTTCGCGACGGATATTACGCCGCCTTCTGGAACTACGAGTACGGGGGAAAGAAGGTAAGGAAAGGCGGATTCTGGATACCCGTTTTCACAGAAGCGTTCGACGTGCCGCTTTCGGAGCTTGAAAAGAGAAAAAACACGGAGCTTCGCCGGATCACTTCCGTTTCGCCGTGTCTTGTGCGGGGACGGAAAAAATAAACTAAACTCAACCGGGCGGCATCTGTCCGTCCTAAAAAACACCCATAAATGGAGGTAAAAAACCAAATGAAAAATAAAAAGACAGGCCACTTTACACTCACAATTGGCAAGACACCGTACGGGCAGCTTGAGCAGGAGGCCCGCAAGAGAGCGCTCTCGCCGGGAGACTATCTCGAAATGCTTATAGAGATGGATTACATCTCCAACACGGGAAGCGATCCAGGGGAAACGGTGTCCGTGTCAATCTCGGAAAAACACTACTCCCTTCTTCGCCGGGAGGCGGAAGAGGCCGGACGCGGGGAGGACAAGAGCGCCGAGATCATAATAGGCCTCTCGGCGGAGATGCTCCCCGAGAAACCGCTTTCAAGGGAGAGGTTCGACGCCGTGGTGGAAGCGTGGGGAGGTGTCGATTTTCCAAGCGAGAGGAAACAGGAGGGCGCGCGCAAGCGCGGAAACTCTCTTCAGAAAGCCTCGTCCTAACGACTGAAGAGACGGGGGATATTCATTTCCCCGCGGAGGCTTAGCGACAAATAGATATGAAACGATAAAAAAACGGACATATGCCGCATTTGCAATCAAACGTGAAAGTAGGTTTCACGACACGTGAGAACTGATTATCAAGGAGGAACGCTGAGATGAAAATATTCACGGCAAGATTTCCCCGCGCCGCCGCATTCGTGCTTTTAGCGGTGGTCGCGCTGGCCCTTTTTTTTCCTGAAACGGCGCTCGGGGGAACCACGGGCACTGAGTTCCAGAGCATCTACAACAAGGTGAAGGGATGGTCAACCGGCTACCTGGGAAGGCTGCTCGCGCTCTGCACGTTCATAATAGGACTCGGGGCTTCCATCATGCGCCAGACGCTTTTCCCCGCCCTTACGGGAATAGGAGTGGCGCTCGTGGTCTCGCTCGGCCCGTCGCTAATAGAGGGAATCGCCACCGGGACGTTCTAGATGAGAACGAGAATACCGAGGTACATAGACGACCCTCCCCAGATATTCTGGTGGGAGATAGACGAAGTGGCGCTTTTCAGCGGGGCGTTCGTAATCGGGGCCCTGGGAGGCCAGACGCTCGGAGGGCTGCTCGCGGGCCTGGTCCTCTCCTGGCTGCTTGAGCGCCTTAAGTCCGGGAGGGGAAGCGCCTTTCTCGTTCACCTTGCCTACTGGTACGGCCTCTCGGGGGTAAGGCCCGAGAGCCACAGGGAGAGGTTCTTTGAGTGATGCTGATACGCACCTTCCGAGAGAGATGGCTTAACCTGGCCCGGGAAAACGGGCTGCTCCGATTCGCCGTGGGCGCGCTCTGCGTAACGGTTGCGCTTCAGGGCTGCCACATGAAAAAACTCTCAGAGCGCACGACCGTGCACGTCCACGTGCCCGAATACATGCAAAAGGGCTTTACGATCAGCGCAGCGGGGACGGCTTCCCTCACCTACACCGAGCAGTGGGCGCTGAGCCTCCTTCCCTTCGTGGCGTCCTTCACCGCGGAAACCGTGGATTTTAACGTAAGGCAGTTCCTGCTCTACGTCCACCCCGGGAGCTACGACCCCATTTCGGGATTCCTGCTTGAAAAATCAAAGGAGATAAAAACAAGCGGGGTCGCCCAGGCGTTTTTCCCGAAAACAGTGGCCGTCGAGGAAGAGGGGGCGGTTGTGGCGGTGAGCGGACGGCGAACCAGGGTGGTAGGAAACGTGGTGACCGACCAGAGGGAGGTTGTCTACAGGATACGCTTTGAGCTCGGGGCTCGTAACCGCCCACTCGTAACCGAACTTATCGAAAACGAAGGAGGACAAGGCGCTGATGAATACTGATTTTTGCTTGCGCGTCCTCACGGTCTTCGCCGCGGCGTTTTTTACACTCAACGCTGCCGCGGCCGCTCTCACGATAGATCTCGGAAAAACCCGCGGGGAAGAACCGATATCGCTCGGCATATCGCGCACCGACGCAAACAGGATCGAACTTCCCGAAACCATAATAAACGCTTTTTCCTCAAGCGGGTCGATTGACGTAAAGATAATCGGCCGCTCGGCGCTTGTGAGAACAGAAGACCCGGCGGAACTCATAATCCTGACTGAAAAAAGAAGGCTCACACTGCTGCTCTCTCCCGAGGAGGGACCTTCGCGAACCGTCATAATGAGGGACGGGGACGCCCCTTCCCCCGATCCGGCCGAGGAAGCGACGGGAGGCGCGGAACCCCTTCCCTACGAAAAAGCCATAATGGATCTCGTTTTGTCACTTGCCTCGGATAACCCCCCGGCCGAGAAAATATCAGAAAATGAGCAGAAGTTCTCCGATTCGCTTTTCCTCGCACACCGCGCCGAGGCGGCGTCACCCCCTTTTTTCGCCTCGCTCTACGTTGTTAGAAACTCCGGCTCCGAAACCGCCGCGCTCACAGAGAGCATGTTCCTTGCCGGCCCGGAAACCGTGGCCGTCGGCATTGAGCGTAGCGAGCTCGCGCCGGGGGAGTCTGGAAGGATTTTCGTGGTCACGAAAAAGGAGCCTCGGCGATGATCGGGAAGATCCGGAAAATCTACGCCGAGAGAAAACGCCAGACGCTTGCCGTAGCAGCCGTACTGTCCGGCTTTGCCGTCGTGGCCCTCTTCCTTTTACTGCTCGGTGGAGAGGATAAGGGGCTGCTGGGCGAGAAAAAGCCCCAGGGAAGCATAAAGATCCTGCGGGGAGTAGACCTCGCCCGGGAGAAATGGCGCATAGAGGGAGAAAAACGTCTCGGAATGATAGAGACCGAGCAAAGAGAGATAAAAAAGAACCTGGAGGCCATCTCAGAAGCGCTTGGAGAGCTTGAAAAAGAGCCTTCAGAACCATACCCCTACCCACCCCAGCCGGCCGGAGACGAAACCCCACCCGAAGCGGGATTCCCTCCCGCTCCGCCCCTTCCGGGCGCGGCAGTCCCGCCGCCCGAGCCCCCGAAGACGCAAAGCCCGATACGGGTTTTCTCCCCCCTCGGGGGCGCCCCGGCCGAGGGGCCGGCCACGGAACCCGCCCTGCTTAACTGGATTCCCTCGGGAAGCTTCGTTACGGGGGTGCTCCTAAGCGGCCTTGATGCCCCCACCGCAACCGCCGCTGCGCGGAATCCCCATCCCGTGCTGATACATCTTGCGGAACCTTCCCGCCTGCCCGGCCTGCGGCGCATGGACGTAGCGCGCTGTCACGTCACGGGAGCGGGCTACGGGCAGCTAGCAAGCGAGAGGGCGTACGTAAGGCTTGAGAGAATAGCCTGCGTGCTTCGCTCGGGGGACGTGATAGACACCAAGATAAAGGGATACGTGGCCGGGGAGGACGGAAAGACGGGGATCCGCGGAAGACTCGTTTCGAAACAGGGAAAGATGCTCTCGCGCGGAATCCTGGCCGGATTTGCCTCGGGGTTCGGCGGGGCCGTTGAGAGCTCGAACTCAACCGCCGGAGTGGTCGCGGGGGGAACGTTTACCGTGAGTTCAAGGAGTTCAACGGATCTCGTCAAAACGGGAATCGGCGGGGGAGCCGGGGAAGCCGGAAGGCTTCTTGCTGAATATTACCTCGAACTGGCCGAGGAGGTGTTTCCGGTAATAGAGATAGACGCGGGACGCCGAGTGGACGTGATCATAACCGAGGGAACGGAACTTGTTCCGAGAAAAACCGCTTACGCCGGAAGGGAAGAAGAGGGATGAGAAAATTCGCCTTGGCTTTTCTGCTTCTCTCCCCGCTTCTTGTCGGCTGCGCCGGCGGATCGTCGCGCTACGGCTGCCCGGCTGAGCGGGGCTACTCGTGCAAAAGCGTCTCCGAGGTTTACGCCGAGGCGGCTTCGGGCCGAAAAAGCGGGGAGCGGCCCTTCCTTAAATCCCTTAAGAACGAAAAAAGCGTGCGTGAGGCCGCGGGGAGAAGGTTTCTTAAAGGCGGAATCTTCCGCGCGGGAAAAAATCCGCGCAGGCGGGCAGAAGACAGAGAGGTAACGCAGCCCGAAAAAGCGATGCCCGTCTATGTTCCCCCGCGCACAATACGCATCTTCATAGCCCCGTGGCAGGATGCCCGGGGCGTTTTTCACTCGGGCAAATACGTGTACGTGATCTCGGGCAGGGGGCGGTGGATGATCGGGGGAAAGACGGTTCCGCTAGGTGAATCCTCAAAAGATTACCCAAGGGAAATACGGCTTCTTGGAGCGGAGGGGGCTCCCTGATGGGCGTGGCCAAGGACCGGCTGCGGGAGCTTGCCGCGAGGGATTCGCTTTCCTTGTATCTTCCCTACGTGGCCTGGGAGGACGGGATGTACGTGCTTGCCGACATGTCGTGCGGTTTCGTGTGGGAGATAAACCCTCTTCTTTTCGCCGGGGAGGACACGAAAAGGATCCTGGGCGGAATGCTCGGGGACCGGGTGCTTCCGCCCGGGACGTCGGTTAAGTTCCACGTGTTCGCCTCCGAGATCATATCCCCGTTTTTTCCCGAGGAGGGGGCAGTGCAGGGCAAAATCTGCCGAGAGATCACGGCCGAGAGAAAGCGGCTTTACACCCTCGGGATGCGGGAGAGGGTCGGGGTTCCCGCGAGGGACTTCCGCTTCCTGGTGTCGATCAGGATTCCTCCAGGCTCCGCAAAGAAAAAAGATGCGGAACCCGAGTGGGAAAAGCACACAGAAAGCGCCCGCAAGCTCGGGGCTAACGTGGCCGGGGTCCTAAGCTCCGCGCAGCTCTACCCCCGCGACCTCCCCCCGGCGCAGTTAATCCTCATTCTCCGCGAGGCGCTTAACCCCGATGCGCGCTGGTACGACGACTCTTACTACCTCGGGCGCCCGGGAGGCGGCCCCTACGACCCGGACAGGGAGATAAGAAGCCAGATAATAGACCGCGAGACGGCAATAGAGGTGCGGGCGGGAGAGATTTCGCTCGGGGACGCGCGCCTTCGGGGATACTCCCCCGCATCCATGCCCGAGTACTTCTCCCTTGATGAGTTCCACGAGCTGCTGGGAGACCCGCTTCGGGGACTCTCGCAGGTGCCCGCGTACTTTTTCCTTCAGGCGGGCTTTGTAATCCCGGAGAGAAAGAAAGCCTCGGAAGTGAAGACCAAGGCCGTCATGGTTAAGCAGCAGAGCTTCGGACTCGTGACGAGATTCATACCGAGGTTAAGGAGAAAGGCCGAGAACTTCGATTTTCTGGTTAACGCCCTTGAGGACGAGGGACTGGTCATGGGGTCGCTAAGCCTCTTTCTCCGGACCCGGAGCACGGAGGAGGCGGAGAAGGTAAAGGAGATGGCGACGGGAATATGGAGGGCGCGGAACTTCGATCTTCGCGAGGAGAAATACATAGTGCTCCCCCTTCTGCTCGAAAGCCTCCCGCTAGGCGGGGAGCCCGCCCTCGCCAGGCTTCTTCGGAGAAACTCGACCATGCAGAGCTCCGCGGGGGCCTCCATCGTTCCCGTGATGTCAGACTGGAAGGGGAGCGGCTCCGGGCCCCTTACCTTCATATCGAGGAGAGGACAGATAATGAAACTTGATCTTTTCAGCTCGGCTTCCAACTACAACTGCGCGGTGTTCGCGCAGTCGGGCTCGGGGAAATCCTTTCTAACCTCGGACATGATCACAGGGTATCTCTCCCAAGGGGCGCGGGTGTTCGTGATAGACATAGGCCGCTCCTACGAGAAACTATGCGGCCTTGTGGACGGAGAGTTCGTGGTGTTTGACGAGAAAAGCGGGATCTCGCTTAACCCCTTCTCCCGCATAACGGACATAGACGAGGACATGGAACTGCTTAAGCCCCTTTTCGCCCAGATGGCCTCTCCCTCCGAGAAAATAGGGGACCTAGGAAAATCTCTTCTTGAGGAGGCGATAAAGAAAGCGTGGGAGCGGCGCGGTCCCGAGGCGCGGATAGACGACGTTGTGGAGGCGCTCTCGGGAATCTCCGACCCGCAGCGGCGGTCAGAGGACCTGGCGCACATGCTCTACGCCTACTCATCCCGCGGGCAGTACGGGCGGTTTTTCGAGGGACCGTCAAATCTCTCTTTTGAAAAAGACCTTAACGTGCTTGAGCTTGAGGAACTTAAGTCAAAGCCTGAGCTTCAGACCGTCGTGGTGCTCATGATCATCTGGCACATAGAAAGGGAGATGTACCTCGGGGGCCGCGAGCGGCGAAAGCTCGCGATAATAGACGAGGCGTGGGACCTTCTCGGCGGGGGGTTCTCGGGCGAGTTCATAGCGCACGGCTACCGCAGGGCAAGGAAGTATAACGGAGCCTTCGTCTCGGTTACCCAGAGCCTGCTTGACTTCTACAGGGCGGGGGACCTCGGGGAATCGGTGCTTGAGAACTCGGCCTGGATGTTCATGCTCCGCCAGAAGGGGGAGAGCGTCGAGGAAATAAAAAAGGGAGGGAAGCTTCTTCTTGGGGATTACTTCGGGGAGCTTGTCTCAACTCTCTCGACCCGTCCCGGGGAGTTCTCCGAGGTGTTCATATACAACAGCGAGCGCGGCATGGGCCTCGGGCGGTTGGTCGTTGACCCTTTTTCCTACTGGACCTACACCACGAACCCAGACGACGTCTCCCTTCTAAACGGCTTCATATCGGAAGGAATGGAAGTGCACGAAGCGATAGAGCGGTGCGCCGAGATCTCGAGGGAGAAGAAATGAGAAAAACGAGGGTTTCTGTTCCGCTGGCCGTGCTTGCGATCCTGGTTGCGCTCGGGGTTTTCTCCTGCGCGGCTTCGGAGAGAGATGAAAAGGTGGTTTTCATAGACCTTGAGGCGGTGATCTCCGAGGAGAAAAAAAGGATATTCTCAAGGGTGCTTCGCGGGGAGCTCTCGCGCGAGGAGGCAGAGGAACGGGTTGGGCGGTTTTTCATACGCTTCGGGGAGGTTCTCGCCGATTATGAAAAAGAGGGCTATCTAGTGCTTGACGCGAAGTCGGTCCTGGGGGGCGGGCGCGACATAACCGGGGAGATACTCGAGGAACTTTCCGCTCTGGGAGAGGAAAGTGAGTGAGTTTTTGCGTGTATGCCTTGGAGCGCGTGCGGCCGTTTCGGTTTTCCTGATCCTCGCTTTGCTCGCGGGGGCATATCTCTTCGGGATTCGTATCTCGTTTAACGTATCGGGGTCGCTTCCCCACCGGGCGTTTCTAACGGCAAGAGGCGGGGAGATTTCCTGCGGGCCAGAAAGCATAGGGCTTTTTCGCCTGAACGTGCGCAACCCCTACTGGGATTACGGAGCGGTTTTTGCGAAGAGATTCGTCGGCTGCCCGGGCGATACGCTTCGTACGCAAGGAAGAGAGTTCTACCTGAACGGCGAAAGAGTGGCCGTCGCAAGCGGAAATGATTCAAACGGAGTGGCCGTCACAAGCTTCCGGTTTGACGGAGTGATTCCCGCCGACAGCTACTTCGTTCTGGGAGACGACGGGAGAAGCTATGACTCAAGATACTGGGGGTTTGTCAGAAAATCATGGGTAGTCGGGCGTGGATTTCCCTTGTTCTAGCCTCGGTTTTTCTTCTCCAGTTCTTCCCGGCACTGGTCCAAGCTTCGGGGAAAGACCTAGGGGTTCACGGGAAACTCTACGAGATAAGGGAGGAGGACATGCTTTCCTATGTGCGGAGAAAGGCAGGGGAAATCGACATGCTGGCGCTTCGGGAAAGCATGGAGAGAAAACTCGAGGAATCCTACGCGCAGCACTCTTTTGTTTCTCTTGACGTCCCTTCAGCCACGGAGGAGCGGGTGCGTTATGTCGACCCTTCGGTGAATGTGCGAAATCCGCTCTACGACCATACGGGAAAAATGATTTTCCCCGCAGGCATCGTAAACCCGCTTGATTACGTACCTCTTTCAAAAAGCATCCTGATGCTGAGAGAGGACCAAGTGAAAAGAGCACTCGAGGAGACGGACAAAAGAGGTGATAAACCGATCCTGCTGCTCACCGACGGCGATATCCGAAGAGCTTCCTCGCTTGCGGGCCGGATGGTGTACAAGGCAAGTCCTTTCATTCTCAAAAGATTCAAGATTGAAAAAGTGCCTTCGCTCGTAGAGCAGGAGGGAAGAAAACTCAGGATTGAGGAAAAAGTTCTAAAATGATTTCGGGCATTTTTGATTGCTGGCAAGCTCGAAAACTTCGAAAAAGCTCCAACCTGGTTTTGGTCTGCTATTAGGAGCAGGAATCAAAGCGGGTTTTATCTGGAAGATTACCGGTTCCCGGGCGATTGGGGGCCGTACTCACTTTGTAAGGGCTAAGGTTATAGTACATGAGTATGAGAATGGGAGCATGGCAGTGGTTCACGAAGGAAAGCACAGGCTGGGATTCTAAGACAGAGAGGGGGAGAAAATCTGGTGGAAGAGAAGGAAAGTGGCGTCAGGGCAAGGAAACGATTTCAAATCAGCCTCTTCGGGTTCACCCTCCGAGGCTGATTTGAAAAAAGCAAAACCGAACAACTAATTAATTCAGAAACCGGTGATATAAGCGTATGATCATCCATCATAAATATCTGCGGTTTCCTTTTGACACTGTTTATTACTGGCAATCAGTGCCCACTTCGGTACCAACGGTAAGACCGCTGACGTTAGCCAAGGTCGCTGATATTTCCCTGACTGGCGGGTCAACGACCGCGGCAACAATAACTGCAACAATTCTTCCTGCCTCGGCCCTAGCTGTCCCAGCAGTAACATAAACCTGGTCTCCATCCTTGAAGTCCCTGACGGTATCTAACGTTGCGGCAATCGTAGCCCTCGCAGCCGCTACATCGGCTCTCTCTTGGTCTGTGGGTGCGGCAGGGTCGCTATAGACAACAGCAACAGGAGCGGTAAACACGAAGCAGTCATTCCCATCACCACCCATGAGGGTGTCTCTCCCCATCCCCCCGATTAAGTTGTCATCTCCCGGACCTCCATTAAGAGTGTCATTACCTCCGCCACCGTTAATTGTGTTAATCCCAATACCACCAGTAAGTACATTATTATTATTGTCTCCCGTGAGAGTTGCAGTTCCGGCAGGCGACCCATCTGTCAGGTTCTCAAAGCCTGTGAACCAGTTAGGATCAGGGGTAGCCATATTGACCGAAGACTCGACCGCAGCCAACGTGTCGCTCCCCAGACCTCCGTCAACACTAGGAGAACCTTCAATTTGAGCCTGGTTTAAACCAGGATAGATGGTGTCATTACCTCCGCCACCGTTAATTGTGTCGTTGCCACCCCCGCCGCGAAGAGTATTGTTTCCGCTATCACCTGTAATCATATCATCTCCTGTCGTACCTGTGACATTCTCAATACCTTCAAGCGTGTCGTCATCGCCATAGGTGTCGCGAGCATTGTTCTCCGCTAAATTAACTACTACAGGGGAAGCGGAAGCTAGAAGCACTGGTGGGTCGGCATCAGACAAGTTCTCCATGCTGTAGTCAGCAGTATCCGTGCCTGCTCCACCGTCGAGAAGATCATTGTCCTGACCTCCTCTGAGAGTGTCATCGCCTGCTTCGCCGAACAGTTTATCTCTATCGTCACCGCCGATAAGAGTATCGTTACCTGCGCCGCCATATATAGTGTCATCACCTGTTAAACCTTCAATTGTATTGTCCCTATCATTACCACAGATAACATCGTCTTGCGTGCTTGCGGTCAGGTTTACACCCTGAACTGGGGTACAGTCCGCCCTGCCCGGTGCGCCCCTGTCGGTGTCCGGATCCGGTGTGGGAGTAGGTGTAGGAGTGGGGGCAGGTGGAGTTGGGTCTGGACAGGTTTCGTCTTCCATAAGTACCCTGTCAAGTGTTGGACAGAAAACCGATACCCTCTCAATAACTGTGTCGTCCCCTGTACAACTAACCGCCACTAACAACGTAAGAACCAATATTATTCTATGCAACATCATACACCTCCCTAGCGAATAAATTCCTTGTTGCTTTTAACCATGGCACATAGATACCACGCTTCGTTCGTAGTCAAAGAACCTTGACTTTCCAAATTATTATTAACGGATTCATATTCTCGGAAACCCGACCAAGCAGGTTCCCGCTAAAGTACTAGAAGTACTAAACGTTTCTAACTTTATCAAATTATGGAAATAATAGCAAGAAAAAATTACAAGAAACAAACCATATATCGTACTGCGAAAAAAAATCAAAATACGATACGCTAACCTTTCTACAAAATCCAGTCTCCCGTAAGAACTTTCATGCGAAGACCCGGATTTCGACTAATCCGCCCCAAAAACCCAATGGATATCGAAACGCCGCTCCGCACGCGATTGTCCGGCATACACGGGCAAGCCGCATCACGTATTCGGTTTGCGGCAGCCTCTAGGCATCCAATCCGTCTTCACTTTAAAATCAAACTTGCCTATAATTGTCATTGATATGAAACAACTTCTGCTCATTGTCGCACTTTCGGCCTGCGTTTGGCCGACAAGTGTTTTCGCCGACGACCCGCCCGCTCCCAGGAACCATTTAAGGAAAACAGTGGCGGTTTCGCAACCCGCCGAAGCGTCGGGTGCCGATGTGAAGGTATTTATCCACCCCGAGACAGGGAAAATCCTTACCAGTGAGCAGTGGGAGGCCTTAGGCATCGAAAACGATGAAACCGAGGCGGTACCGCACTCCCCCTCAGAATCCCTGGAAACGGAGCACGCCCCAACAATTCTTAAGGGGAAAAGGATTGATCTTGAAAACGGAGACTACGTAATAGTCGTTGACGCACCCGATATGGTCAAAACCAAGGCGTGGTTCGATGAAGAGGGGAAAGCCCATATCAGGTGCAATCACTGAACATCACAAAAAAGCTTCTCACCGGGATTTTTTCTCCCGTTTGCCTCTTTCGTCCCGCTGCCCCCTGCGCCGCGGTCACTATGGGAGACATATACGAGGATGAAACCGGGGAAGAGTTCCTCGACGAAACCGAGCTGATGAAATTCGATAAAGAACCGGGAAGAGATACATCCACCGGAATCCCAAATTAAGGACGACCCGCAACAGCCGTCGTTCCTGACCGTATCCGCCGCACTCACGGCACCGCGCCCGAAAAAATAAAAAACCGCGGAATAAACGCAATTTCCCCGGTTCCGCAAAACACGTCCTGTCAGCAAAAAGAAAACCGTCCCAAGACCCACTGATCAGGTTTTTCTTGCCTTATCCCCTGTTTTGTATTACATTATAACTATTATGTCCCAAAAAAGGATCCTCACGGCTCTTTTTCTCATCGCCCTGCTCCCAAGCGCCGCAAGAGACGCCGCCGCGTCGGCCAAATGCGGCGGAAGATTCTTCAACCCGGTCTCGGACGTCGACTGGAGAGCCATGTTTCCGATAAAGATAGGGGGAGTCGCCGTAACGCCGGGAGAGGGAACCGACACCGTAAGCCGTTTCCCTCTCTGTTTCTGCGGATCCCCGGTCCCCAGGGTAGGCATAAAGGTTTCCTTCTGGGAGCCGGTGAAGCTAATCGAGGTCGTAAGGCACCCCGGATGCTTCCCTTCGCTCGGGGGCAGAAAGCTTCCCCTTCCATCCTTTGCGACGGCGGGGACATACGGGGAGGGAAGCGGACAGCGAGGAGACAGGACCTCGTTTCTTCACGTCCACCACTTTCTCTACCCGGTGTTCTCCGTGCTGAGCCTTTTTTCAAGTTTCGGGTGCATGACTCAGGGAGGATTCGACCTCGCGTACATGACGGCTTTTGATCCCCTCTGGAGCAACGACGAACTCTCGTTTCTGCTCCACCCGGAAATAGCTCTCGTGGCGAACCCCGTGGCGCAGGCCTCGTGCGCCGCGGACGCCGTGGCCGCCGCGGGGGGTTTTGCGCTTAACGAACTTTTCTGGTGCGCCGGGTCTTGGGGGAGCGTCTATCCCCATACTGGAAACAACGGGGCAACGGGAGACCTCCCGGCCGTCTACGCGCTTTCGGCCGTGAAGCTGTTAGCGAAACTGCATAACGAGCTTCTGGCGTTTAAGACCACGGGAGAGAGTTCCTTGTGCGCGCCGCGCCCCCACCGCGTGATAGTGAAAGACCAGTACAAGCTTCAGCTCGCCTTTCCGAAGAACACGCGGGCATTCCCGATAGGAAGGACGACGGCACGCTGGGCCTCCGGCAAGTGGTATCCCGCGCAGGGAGAGGACTGGGTATTGGTGCTATGGAGAAAAAAAGACTGCTGCCTGCTCTGATTGTGGCCGTGCTCGCCGCCCCGGGAACTCCGGCCTTGCCCGCGGAGGATCCCGTTTCGCTTCGGGGAGTAAGAACTGAGCCCGGCGAAGCGGAGTCCTCCCGCGCGAGAAAACTCATGGGAGATCTGCTCGAACCTGACATTGCCGGAGTGGAGAAGACACTCTCTGAAATAAATTCCCCCGGAGAAAAAGAAACCGAAGAAATAATGGAACTGCTGTCGGTAAAATCCCCGCCCTCGGGGGCTTTCCCTGAAAAAAGCGCGGGCAAGGAAAACAATAGGCCAAAGCTTTTTTACTTTTTCTCATTCTCGATGCCGAATTCCTCTCTCAGAGAGGCGGCGCTGGAGAGCGTGGCCGGGGGCGCGGTGATGGTTCTCCGGGGACTTTCGGGAGAGGATCTCGGGGAAACCGCCTCGCGGATATCCGACATCATCGGGAAAACCGGGGCGCAGGTATGGATAGACCCTGTTCTTTTCGAGTGCTTCTCGGTCGGGGTGGTGCCGCAGCTTGTGCTTGCCTACGGCCACATGCAGGGGGCGGACTGCGAGGGGCTTCGCCACGTAAAGGTTTCCGGGAACGTATCGCTTCCCTACGCTCTCGGGCTCATGGAAAAGGAGGACGCAAATGCAGGGGTGTTTATCAGGCGCCTTGAAAAAAACGGCTTTTATGGCAATTAGCCTTCTGCTCTTGCCTGCGCCCGGTGCGGGCGCCGGGGAAGATTTCGAAGCGGGCTTACGGGAAGGACGCCTCCACGGGACTGAAATGCTGTCGCGCCACTCGCAAATCCTGAAGCCGTCGGCTGTCGATACGGAAGCGCTTCCGGGCTACGGGCCGGAGAGCCGCCAGGAACTCCAAACCGAGGGAACGCGGTGGACCGGGGATCCCGAGGGGATGAGAGCGGAAGCCGAGAGCGCGATACAGGGCGGTGACCCGGCCACCTCCGACGCCCCCGGATTTCTTAAGAGAAGCTCCGCGCAGAGACCTACGTTCACCATAGACCCCAAGACGGACCCCGTGATCGCAAGCTCCAAGCGCGCGATAGAAAGCCCCCTGTCTTCATGCGAGAAAAAGGAGACGTGCACGGAGTACACGGAAAACTCATGGAAGGAGCAGAAGGAGTGCTACGATCAGGCGACGCTCAGCAGACATTACTGCAACGTGAAAAAGACCGTCACCGTGATCCCCCTGGACACCGCCGAAGAAACCACGTACGAAACGCATATCGAAACCGAAGACGGCTGCGCGGGCTACAAAGCGGCCGGAAACTGCGAAACCTTCAGTAACCGATGCCTTGGAACCACCGAGACTCAGGACGGAGAAACCGTCTGCCTGAACAGGAAATATACCTACCTCTGCGCGAGCCCCCTGGTGGAAGGTCCCGGCTGCCCGCAGCTGCGCTCCGAGGGCTGCCACCAGACCGGGGCGCGCTGCGTCATGCGGTTTCGCGAGCATCCTGAATTTCCCGACCCGCCGGGGACGGACCTCGGAGTATGCCTTATCCAGGAAAACACCTATGACTGCCCCAAAAGCGTAAGCCTCTGCCGGGAAAAAAGCGTCACGTTTGACTGCGGCGGGGAAATCCGCTGCGCCTCGGGGGACGACTGCTTCGACACCTCGACGGAGCAGAGCGTCGATTTTCCCGAAGTGGCCTCGCGCATGGCCATGCTCGCTGACATGGAGAGATGCCTTGCAACGACCGCAGACGGCGAGAGCTCCGCCGAGGGCTACGGGCCTATCGAGGTGGACGAGACTACTGGGGCGACCGCGGGGCCGATCGACTGCGCGGACACCTCGGGCAGGGGAGTGACAATATTCAAGGGAAAGCGTTACCGCTGCGATCTCAATCTCACGGGATTTATACAGAACTGCTGCAGGAAAAAAGGCCTTTTCTCGGGCGCGTGCCCCCGGAGCACGAAGGAACTTCGCGCGAGAAGGGACGGCGCGGGAGCCTGCCATTACGTCGGGATACACAAGAAAAAGGTGCTTGGAATCACGCTCAAGAAAAGAAAGGTGTACTGCTGCTTTAATTCCAAGATGGCAAGGCTGGTCCACGAGCAGACGAGAGGCCAACTCATACAAAAAGGGCTCTGGGCCACGGCCGCAAACGGCGGCTGGGGCAGACCCAGGAATCCCAACTGCGGAGGGATGACCGCGGAGCAGCTTCAGGAAATAGACTTCGACGCGGTGGATTTCTCAGAGATTTACGGGGACCTCCTTGACGCCGCCGATATCCCCGACCTTGCGGAGTCGACGGAGACCACGGAAGAGGATATCGAGGATCTCTGCCCGGACGGGTCGCTTGGCTGCGATGGGGAGGAGGCGCGGTGAGAGCTGCCCTCGCGACACTGGCCGCCGCGCTTTTTGTTCTTTCCCTTGAGTCCGTGGCGCTTGGAGAACCGTATTTCGACCAGAAGGAAAGGGGCTGGTTCTGGTACGAACCTCTCCCTCCGCGCACGGAGGAGCAGAGGTCCAGAACCTCCGAGAGGCAGTTGACCGTAAAAGAGATAAGAGAAAGGGGAGAAAGGCTTTTTGAGGCCGCCATTCTCTCCCCGACCAAAGAGAACGTGAAGGCGTACATGGAGCATCAAAAGAGGGTGCTTGAGCGAAGCGAGGAATTCGCGCGTGTCTGGAAACGGGTCCTGTGGGAGAGCCCGGCGCTTGATTCAACGGTCGATAATCCCGTAAGCGCCGCGGGAGCCGAGATCTCAAGGAACCTCAGAAAAACCGCCCGCGACGGCGTGATCGAGAAAATATCCCGAGTGGGGAAGCTCGTTTTCTTCTTCCGCTCGGACTGCCCGTTTTGCCGCGGGCAGGCGGAGATCATAAAAACACTTGAGAGGAGGCACGGGATCGGGGTTCTGGCGGCGTCCCTTGACGGAAGGGGGCTTCACCCTCTCTACCCGCATTTTGTAAACGGCGCGGCGCAGGCCGCGCGCCTGGGAGTCGAGCAGGTGCCGGCGCTTTTCCTTTTCGTTCCCTCGCAGAGAAAGATCGCCCGGATAGGCACGGGCTACCTCACTCTCGGCGAAATAAGGCGAAGGCTCCACGTTGTCGGAAAGGAAGTGCTCGGAACGGGACGTAAGGATGGAAAAGAACTTTTCCTGCTGAGCCGGGAGGAATAATGAGAAAGACATCCCTCGCAACAGTATTTGTTTTCGCCCTGGTTCTTTCACCCCGGGTCTGCCTGGCCGATCTCGGGGGCGAGGTCCGCGGCATGTTCGACCGCCTCGGGCTCTCAGGGACCGCCACATCGGCCGGGGTCTACGAGGGACAGTCAAGGGGGTTCGTCACGGGAGGCTCGGTCTCGGTAAGGCTCCCTAACGAAACCATACAGCCGCTTTCCGTGAGCCTCCCCCACCTTCGCTCGGGGTGCGGAGGGGTGGATCTTTTCCTGGGGGCGATCTCCTACATAAGCGCGGACGACCTCATACGGAAGATGAAGGCCATAGGAACGTCTTTTGCTAGCTACGCGTTCATGATGGCGCTTAAGACCCTGTGCTCCCCGTGCGAGAACATAATGGAAAAGCTCGAGGCCGCCTCGCGCGCCGCAAACTCGCTCAGCGTCGACACCTGCAGGGCGGGAGAGAGCCTCGCGGAGGGAATATTCGGGCAAGGGGGAATAATCAGGGGAGAGCAGGCGGGGCGCTGCGCGTTCGTGGGAGTCAGGCAGTCCCTTTTCACCGACCCGGCGGAGGGGCTTTCCGAGTGCCGCACCCAAAGCGGAATAACAAGCACGGTCGCGGACATAAACGCGGGCACGGTTGCGCAGGACAAGGAACTGGTAAAGCCGACGAGAAACACCGTGTGGGAAGCGCTTCGGACCATTCCCGCGGGAACTCTCTCAAAAGAACAAAAAGAGCAGGTGATGAGCGTCACGGGAACCTTCATAATCACGCAGACGGGTTCTGAGTACAAGCCCCCGACCATAAGCCTCGAGTACCTCGCGGGCGGAGGCGGAACGGGAAAAGTGTACAGCTGCGGGGCGGACCCCAACTGCGTAGCGCCCGCAACGGTGTCCGTCGGGGCGAACTTCAAGCCGTTTTCAGAACTTGTCTCCGAGAAGCTGCTTGAGGCCCACGCCGCCATAGTCGGAAACCGCCGCCCGCAGGACGATACCGTGAGGTTCCTCGACGCCCTCCCATTTCCCGCGTGGAAGCTTCTCTCCTCGGCCGGGGCTGTGGATCCCGAGATAGGCGGAACCTACGTCTCGGCGCTTGCGAGGCCGATAGCAGTGTTCTCCGTGGCGGCGTGGCTTGAGCGGGCGGAACGCAGCCTCTGGAGCGGCGTCGGGAGCTCGGAGAGAAAGGGAACGCTGTCTGCGATGGACCGCAAAAAGATCGCCGAGAGAATGAGAATGCTGCGCGAGGAGGTCTCGCTCATGATGGAGCAGGAAAATACGAAGATAGAGGAACTTGTCTATGCCCTCTCGATAATAGAGCACCTTGACTCCCGGTCCCCGGTGGTGTTCGAGAGAAAAAGCCGCCACAAGGCGGGAGACGAGGTGATACAGGGGGCTAACTGAAAAAACCATGAACAGGAGAAACACGCGCGACGGAGGCCTGAGGCCGATTTTTCCACTCGGGATCGCCGTACTTGCCGGGACCCTGCTTTTCCCGGAGACGGCGGGAGCCCAGGGAGCCTTCCAGATAGACACCTACGGAAACGGGCAGTTCATAGCCGAGGTGTTGAATTCCGTCGCGATCCTGGCGGGCTCGGGCCTCCTGGGACTCATACGCCTGGGACTCGTAGCGGGAATACTGCTCGCGGTCCTGTCCTCGCTTTTCGGCGGGAGGATGATGGCGGGCCACCAGTTCGCACTCTCCATACTCATCTACATGATGCTCTTCGGCGTGAAAGTCGACATGGCGGTCTACGACAGGGTGACCTCTTACACGAGAGTGATATCGTCGGTGCCTGCCGGGGTCGGGGTTTTCGCCTGGGCGACTTCGGGGGTCGGAAGCGGTCTCACCAGGGTTATGGAGGGGGCGTTTTCGCTTCCAGGCGCGCTTCGCTACTCGAGAAACGGGCTGCTCCGCGGCGCCGAGCTCATAAAGCGTTCGACCTCGTTTGCGGTCGCGGAGCCTCACCTCGCAAATACGCTTGACTCGTTTGTGAGGGAATGCGGCCTAAAGAGCGTAACCTCAGGCCTCGTGAGCCCGGACAGCCTTGAGAAGTCCTCTGACCTTTTCTCTTCCATGGGCACGGCCAACTACCGTTTCGTGGAACTCCATACGAACGTCGTCCTGCCCGCGGGCGCGTACGCCTCCCCGCCAAGCGCGGGGGACTGCTCCGCGGCCGGAAGACCCATACTGGCCTACTGCGGGGAGGCTCACGCGGGCGTAAACGCCTGCCTTGACGCCTACTATCCCGGGTGGGCGGTCGAGCTTGCCGAGGAATCCGGGTTCGTCGACCGCCAGACGAACACAGTCGACACCGCCGGCTTCACGGAGGCCCTTCGGGAATCGTACAGGGAGCTTGCCGGGGTCTCGATGTCGGCAAAGAACATAATCATCCAGAACGCCTTGATAAACAGCTACTCCCGCTCGGTTAAGTCGCTCGCGGTCGCCGGGGGCTCGGAGGCCTCGCTTCTGAGCCTATCGATCGCCGAGGCGCGCGCGAGGCAGAAAAACTCGTTTCTGGTCCTGGGAGAGATGGCCCGCCACACTCTTCCCTATATAAGAGGCCTTCTCCAGGGGATGCTCTACGGAATATTCCCCGCGGTGATCTTCCTGGCGATGACGCCGCTTGCCGCCCGGATAATCCCCGCCTACCTGATCGCGATGTTCTGGACCGAACTCTGGAATCCCATATACGCCATAGTGAACCTGTTCTCAAGCCTGAAGCTCGCAAGAGCGCTTGAGCCCTACACAGACGGCGGACTCACCGTGATATCAAGGGGATCCGTCGTCCACGAGTCCGACATGGCCATGGCGGTCGCGGGGCTTGCGGCCACCATAGTCCCCATGATCGCCTACTACGTCGTCTCAGCAAGCCAGCACGCCGTGGTGGGAGCCGTGCAGCAGTTCATGGGACCCACGCAGTCAATCTCGACCCAGACGGCCGGGGCCCACGCCGCCGGGAACATATCGCTTGGAAACGTGTCGGTCGCGACGGGGCGCTACGACACGGTGACGGCGAACAAGTCCGACGTCGCGCGGGAGAGCGTCACGGGAAATCTCAGCCGCCGCTATGAGAATGTCTACGAGCAGCCAGCCTCGAGCGTGGGAGGGATGCGTATAACGGGAAGCGAAGGCGTGCGGTTCGCGGCGAGGGAGGAGCTTGCCGACACCATGAGGAACATGGAGGCAAGCAGGGAGGCGGTAACGGATTCCGCGGCTGCGGCGTCCGTGCGGGTGGTCGGGGCCTCCCGTGCGGCAGCAGACCAGAGGAGCTACTCCGAAGTGCTCGGGCTCTCAAGCACTACGGGCGAGAGAAAGGATCTTGCGACCGTGCTCGAGACGGCGGAGGGTCTGCAGAGAAGATTCGGCCTCTCCCGCCAGGAGTCGCTCAAGATGTCGTGGGATACTGCGATGGTCTACGAGGCGGGGGCACGGGCGGGAACCTCCGCAGGACTTGTAAGCGGTGGACTCGGGGGGCCTTCGGTCGGCGCGGGAATAAAGGCAAGGGGAGCGCGCAAGACCGACACAAGCGCCGCCGAGAGGTACGAGGAAGCCCGGGAGTTTGCCTCGAGTTCCAACTCCCGGGTGAACTTCTCAACGGCTTTCTCCGAGCTTGAAAGCACGCTTGCTTCAAGGGAAGCCCGCGAGAGCCTCCAGTTCACGGCCCAGGATTCAGAGGAGGCAAGAGCCGAGCTTCGCTCCGCAAAAAGCTCCCTTCGGGACTATTCCTCCCACCGGGAAAAGGCAAAAGCCTACTCAGAAGTGCTCTCCGGAGAGACATCATTCGGCGCGGGACTCGAAAGAGAGTACACCCAGGCGGTGTTTGCCGACATGAGGGGGCAGGGCTACGCAGACAGCTACGTGGCCAGAGGTCTTACCGACCTTCGCGATGGAAGATACGACACGGAGGAGGCAGAAGCAGTCTCCGGATCCATACACAGGGTCACAGGTCTTTCGGAACTTGCCAGGGAGGGAAGAGGGACCAGAGAATCTGTCGCCGCGATACCCGCAGACGGCTACGGCCTAGGGAACGTCCGCAGATTCGAGATCGACGCAGAGGAATCCTTCAGGGAATACAGGAAGTCGGCGGGAGCAACGGGCGGTGCTGGAATCGAGCGAACGCGAAGCTCCATAGAGGAAGGTTCCGCCGCGGTGAGAGAGGAGGCAGTTCGGGTGCGGGAGCGGTCCCAAGGTAAAATTGAAACTGGAAAAACAAAGACCGCAGAAGACTTCGCAGCGGGACAGGCAGGGATACAGGATGGCGGGGAGAATCTTAGACGTTCAACAAAAGGGGTGCGGGAGCGGCTTGAGAGTGCTAAATCGGAAAGCGTCGCCCGGGAGCAGAGAATGTCTGAAATCTCAAAGGGGATCGAAGATAACCGAGTGCAACAGGAAAAAAACAATCCTAACTAATTCATTATCGCGATCACGTTCTTCCGTTATCCTTGCAAATCTTAAACATGACTTTTAATTTGCGAGGATAGTTTGTCATAGAAACAGCAAGTGAAAATATTAGAATCCGGCATATTCATGAACCGTGATATATGGAGAGAAAAGCGGTGTACGTGAAACCGAACTGCATAAGCAGCAGGAAGGGAATCCAGATGAAAAAACCCATGTAGAGAACGTACGCCACCTGGAACGTGAAGAAAACCGAGAGGACGACCTCGAAAAAGGTGGTAACCCCCTTTGAGGATACGTACGCCGAGGTTTTCCACCGATCCTTCCTGCCCACGACGGCGTACTTGGGCGTTCTCGCAAAACCCGACGTCCTGCCCAAAACCGCCTCAAGCACGGCCTTGGCGTTGTTAACCGCTATGCCCGCCCCGACGCTCAGCGCAACGGGTATGTATTTGTAGAACTCCCGAGCCCGGGAGCCGTGGGCCTCGCGGACAGCCAGTATGTAGAACCTTATTATGGCGAAAGTGCCGAGCGCCACCCCCGTGACGCTTGCTATGAAGAGGTCGTTAAGCCAGATCCGCTCCCACAGGAAATTCATGGGTATTATGAGAATTATAGTGGCGAGCAGAAACAGGTAGCTGAAATTACCCAGGAGATGAAACACGCTCTCGGCCTTGACCTTAAACGGGATCTGGGAGTCACGGAGCACCGAGGGTAAAAGTTTCCCCGCCGTCTGGATTCCTCCCTTAACCCACCTGTGCTGCTGTATCTTAAAGGCGTTCATGTCAACGGGAAGCTCGGCGTCTGATATGACGTTGGGCAGGTAGACCGCCTTCCACCCGTTTATCTGCGCCCTGTAGCTTAGATCAAGATCCTCAGTCAGGGTGTCGTGCTGCCACCCTCCGCTCTGCTCTATACACTTCTTGCGGATCACCCCGGCGGTGCCGTTGAAGTTAAGAAAAAGTCCGTTTGAGTGCCTGGCGGCCTGCTCCACAACGAAATGTCCGTCAAGAAGCACCGACTGTGCCTTGGTAAGAAGCGAGTAGTCGCGGTTAAGATGCCCCCATCTCGTCTGCACTATCCCGACCTCAGGATCTTCGAAGCACGAAACGGTCTTTCGGAGAAAATCCCTGGGGGGAACGAAATCCGCGTCGAAAACCGCGAGAAGCTCCCCGCTTGCCTGCGCGCAGCCCGCGGCAAGCGCCCCCGCCTTGTACCCCTCGCGGTTCCCCCTCCGGATGTGCTTTATGTCGAAACCGGCGGCCCGGAGCTCGTCAGTGCAGCGCGCCGCTATGCGGCTTGTGTCATCGGTTGAGTCGTCAAGCACCTGCACCTCGAGCAGGTCCCTCGGGTAGTCGATCGCGCAGACCGCGCGGATGAGCCTTTCGGTCACGTACATCTCGTTATAGACGGGGAGCTGCACCGTGACGCGCGGAAGGGATCCCTGTCCCTTCGGGGCTGCGGCTCGGCGCGCCTTCGTCCTCGAGTAAAGATGCACCAGGTAATAACGGTGAAGGCCGAATATGCAGAGAAAAACGGAGGAGATAATGTAAAGCAGGGTGCAGAAATACTTTATAAACTCAAACAACTCTCAAAACCTCTTATCTTTAAAGACCCGGTCGTCCCTACGGCTTGAACTTGGCTATCCTCTCGGCCGCCTGCTCTATTCTCTGCGTGTCAAACGTCACCGACACCCTGGCGTATCCCTCGCCGCAGTCCCCGAAACCGTTTCCGGGAGTTACGACCACGCCGGCTTCGGTGAGCATTCTCTCCGAGAACTCTGAAGATGTCATCCCCTCGGGAACCTCGAACCACACGTAGAATGTGGCATCGGGCTGTGTATAACTTATGCCGGCTTCTTTGAGGCCGCGGCAGAATATCTCGAGGCGCTCCCTGTAAACCTCTTTTCTCTCCTCAAGCCCGACGGAGCTGTTACGAAGCGCCGTTATGCCCGCCACCTGGACCGCCTGGAAAACCCCCGAGTCTATGTTCGTCTTTATCTTTCCGAGACCCGCTATGGCCCTCTCGTTCCCTGCGGCGAACGCCAGGCGCCATCCGGTCATGCTGAAGGTCTTTGAAAGCGAGTGAAACTCGATCCCCACGTCCATCGCCCCCGGTATCTCAAGGAAGCTCAGGGGATTTTTTCCGTAAAACGCTATCTCCGTGTAGGCGGCGTCGTGGCAGATGAGTATCTCGTTTTCCCGGGCGAAATCGACCACTTCTTTGAAGAACCCCTCGTTGGCAAGAACCGTTGTCGGGTTGTTCGGATAGTTAAGAAACATCATGACGGCCCGCTTGGCCACATCCGCTGGAATGGCGTCAAGGTCCGGGAGAAAATCGTTTTCCTTAAGAAGCGGCATCGGGTAGGGAACCCCTCCTGCGAACGTGGTCGAAACCGGGTACACGGGGTATCCGGGATCCGGCACGAGCGCCACGTCCCCCGGGTCAACAAACGCTAAAGGCGCGTGGGCTACACCTTCCTTGGAACCTATCAAGGTAACTACCTGCTTTGCGGGGTCGAGGCTTACTCCGAAGCGCTCTTCGTACCACTCGGCAGCCGCCTCCCGAAAAGACAGCATGCCCACGTAGGACGGGTAGCGGTGGTGCTCCGGATCCCCGGAGGCCTCGCGAAGCGACTCCACTATATGCTCCGGCGTCGGTATGTCCGGGTCGCCAACCCCGAGGTCGATCACGTCCGCCCCCTTCTCGATCAGCTCGTTTTTTTTCCTGTCGATCTCGGCGAAAAGGTATGGAGGAAGCTGCTCGATTCTCTCTGCCCACTTGATTTTCATTTGAAGTCCTCCCGAGGATAGATGGGTCCTGACAAAGCAACAAGGTTAACTTAACGGTGCCCGATGGGCAAGTGCGTTTTTGGGAAGAAAATCTCCCGCGGGAAGCGTTAACCGCCCCTTAACGGGCACTTTACGCCGCTTTGACGAAGATCGGGAATAAGTAGCACTCGGGGGCATGTTTAACAACGCCCGCAAAAAAGTTTAGAATTAGATTGCACGCGAGGAGAAGAGATTTGAAGATACTCTACGCCATACAGGGAACTGGAAACGGCCACATAAGCCGCTCAAGAGACGTGATAGCCGAGCTTCGAAAGTCGGTCGAGGTCGACATTATGGTAAGCGAGCGCCAGCACGAGATAGATCTCGGCTTCGAGGTCAAGTACAACCTGCGGGGACTCGGGTTCGTCTTCGGGAAAAACGGCGGGATCGATTACTACGCTTCTATAAAGAAGGCCCGCTTCGACAAGCTGCTCGGAGACGTAAACGACCTTCCCGTGGCCGATTACGACATGGTGGTAAGCGACTTCGAGCCCATATCCTCCTGGGCGTGCCGCCTCAAGAAAAGGCCCTGCGTGTCTCTTTCCCACCAGACGTCGTTTGCCTCCCCCAAGACCCCGAGGCCCGAGAAGCCGAACAAGATAATGGAATTCATAATAAAGTGGTACGCCCCCGTGTGCATACCGCTCGGGCTTCATTTCCGCGAGTACGACAACTTCATAAAAACCCCCATCATAAGAAAGGAGCTTCGCCGCTACGAAGTGCGCCGAAACGGCCACTACACGGTCTATCTCCCGAGTTTCGACGAGCGGAAACTGATCGGGCATCTCGGGAAAATCGATGTGCGCTGGGAGCTTTTCTCGAAACACTACAAGGGAGAGCCCTACACCGAGGGAAACGTCGCCGTGTACCCGGTAAGCTACGAGAAGTTCATAGAAAGCTTCACCGGAAGCGAGGGCATACTCACCAATGCCGGCTTTGAGACGCCGTCTGAGGCCCTTTTCCTAGGCAAGAAGCTGCTCGCGGTGCCGATGAAGGGGCAGTACGAGCAGGAATGTAACGCGGTGGCGCTTGAGCAGATGGGATTCGAGGTGCTCCACAAGGTGGGCGGCGATTTCGAAAGCACGCTTGAGAGATGGGTATCCCTTCCCAGAGCGCAGCCCGAACCCTACGGGGACGTCGTCCCCGACATATCGGAAACCATACTCGCCCTTGCCGAGCGCTACGGGGGCGAAAAGGAATACGGACACCCGACCGGCTCCCCTATCGAGGACGCCGAGCGAAAGGGACTCTTAGACCTTTTTCTCTGAGAATAAAACCGCAGCGGGGAAAATCAGGGAAGAAAGAACCAGAAGACCGCGATACCGAGAACCAGTCCCGCCAGTGTCTGGGCCAGACTGTGGCACCCGAGCCTCACCCTCGACCACGCAACCAGCAGGGCAAGGGGCGGGATAACGAAAACCAGCGCCTCGTGCGGATGGGCGAACACCATCGCCCCGAGTGCTCCCATTGCGGCGCAGTGACCGCTTATCTTCCAGTAAAGCGAAACCAGTATCCAGAGGCCCGTAAGCGCAAGGCACAAGTAGCCGAGCGTGACCAGGGCGCCCGGGCCGCCGACAAAGCCGTAGAGAAGGAGCAACAATACCGAGTAGACGAAAATAATGCTGAGGGGCCTTATCCGCTCCTCTCTCACGCTTATATGGAAATCCGTCACCTTGCCCTGGCCCATGAGATAGAATATGTAGGCCGTCGGGGCGAGCACGAAAAGCAGCAAGAAAAGAGAGGTCCAGAGAAACTTGGAGGAGTGGTCAAGCGAATAGGAGCATAGAATCACCGCGTAGAAAACCACAAGCGCGGGAGAGAAAACAGTGGAAACAAAGTTCGCCGCACCTGCGATCCTGCCGCCCTCGGCGGGGCGCGGAAACGTGACCTTTTGAGCTATATTGTCGTTGTTAATCATCTTTTCTTGGCCCTGTATAAAATAAAAACCGCAAGGAGCGCAAAAAACAAGGGGTAACCCGAAGGTTTTGCGTTTTTTAATCACCCTTTTAAAAACCGTTAACACGGCCTTAAAGTTGCAGTGCGAATAGGTTTCTAAAACCCGCGAATAATCTGTATAATACCCGGCAGGATGACCGCAAAAGGAAAAAAAGTCTTTCTCAGCGGCGCCATGGGAGCGGCGGCCGTCCTCTGCGTCCTGGGGGCGCTTGTATCTGGGTACCTGCTTGTGGCTGACTTCGTGCTCGGGGGCGCGGAGCTTTGCCTTACGGGGAAGGCCTGCGACGTGGTGAGGGAGAGCCGGTACTCGAGCATAGGAGGCATCCCGGTCTCGCTGCTCGGAGTTTTGGGATACGCGGCTATGGTGACCGTTTCCGTCTCGCGCCTTGGGCGGCGGACAAGGTGGAACCTTCTTTTCTGGCTGTCGGCGGCGGCCGTCGGTTTTTCAGCTTACCTCACCTACCTTGAACTTTTCATAATAGAGGCGCTTTGCTCGTGGTGCGTTGCCTCTGCCGCAATCGCGGTGGCGGTGTTTCTGCTCGCAGCCTCTCAAACAACCGGCGGCGCCATAAAATCCTTCGGCGGAGCGGCAGCGGTGTTCGTCCTGGTGTTTGCCGCGTCTTACTCCATTCATTCCCCCGCCCCGCAGGAGAATCCCCCGTCCGCGGCCACCTTTTACCAGGTGAGTCTTGCGAAATACCTCTCGGGGCGCGGAGCGACCATGTACGGCTCATACAACTGCAGTCACTGCGAGAGGCAGAAGGAGCTTTTCGGGGGGGCTTTCGGCTACATAACCTACGTTGAGTGCAGCCGAAGCGGTCCCGATCCTAATCCCGCCCTCTGCGCAGCCAAGGACATAAAAAGCTACCCCACCTGGGAAATCGGCGGAGAGTTCCACGAGGGGGTAAGAACCCTCGAGCAGCTCGGGAAGATCTCGGGTTATTCGGGCAAGTGAAAGTTCCCCGCTACAAGGCTCTGCGATCACTTGCCATTGCTTTGACAAGGGGCTTTTATCAATTATCTTTATCTGAACGTTCCTATTACAACTGAGCCGCTATCGGGGCGGCGTTGGGGTGAAGGGTGGAGAAAAGAAACGACGGATTATCGTTTATAGTATGCTGCAATAAGTTCGGCTGGACCAAGTCCTGGGGCATAAGCAGGGAACGGTTCCAGTTTGTGCTGGGCGCCCTGGGGATTTTCGTGCTGGGCGCGCTTCTCTCCTTCTTTTTCTCATACAAGTTCTACGGGGAAGCGCAAGATATCCGGGCACAGAAGCAGGCCGAGATAGACGAACTGCTCGACACCGTCGAGGCGATGTCGCATGACATAATCGTGGACAAGAAACTTGAGGACAAGTTCATAAAAAGGGTCCTTCGTCTTGAGAAAAAGCTTGCCTCCATGGAGAGGACGCTCTCTGAGAAAAAGCGGAGAAAAGCTCTCCCCGCGGGAGGACGCGGCTTCCAGACAAGCGATATCGGTCACGATTACTTCGACGCGGTCGAGAAGGACATAGACCGCCTCGCCAAGGCCATGAACTCCATTCCTTTCGGGAAACCTACCCGTGGAGGAATCTCTTCGTACTACGGCTACAGGAAATCCCCCTTCTCGGAGGCCAGGGAGTTTCACGGCGGAGTAGATTTCAGAGGGAAAATAGGAGACGAGGTTACGGCCACGGCGGATGGCGTCGTTCACAGGGCCAAGTACGCTAAGGGCTACGGAAAGCACGTTGTTATCAAGCACAAAAAAGGCTACAAGACTCTCTATGGGCATCTCTCCAAGATAAGCGTCACCAAGGGCCAGAAGGTCGTAGCGGGAGAGAAGATAGGGGAACTAGGATCGACGGGCCGCTCAACCGGGCCGCATCTTCACTACGAGATAATAAGGTACGGAAGAAGGATCAACCCCAAAAAATACGTAAGGTAGGGGAAAGCCTGTATGTACAACAGCAAGCGGAAAAACAATAACAATAACTCGGGTGCCGTGGAAACAGTTCTGGGCGAAGGTGTGGTGTTCGAGGGAATTATCTCGTGCGAGGGATCGATGAAGGTCGAAGGCGAGCTTAAGGGAGATATAAAAGTCGCCAACTCAATCGTGGTGGGCCCTAACGGTTCGGTGACCGGGGACATAAACGCGAGAGAGGTCATCATATTCGGGAAAGTAACCGGAAAAATAGATGCCGGGGTACTCGAGATCAAAAGCACGGGAGAAATAACGGGAGAAGTCCTGATCGAGACCCTGATAACCGAGGCTGGGGGAATCATGAGGGCGAAGTGCGAAATGAAAAGCCCCGCACCGAAAGGAGAAAAGGAGAAAGGCCCGGCGGCCAGTTCCCCCCAAGCAGCGAAACCCTAATGGTGGTGGTGACTGTGGCGGCTTGCCTCCGAGGGATCGAGGACAGGCGCCGTAACCGATATCCGCGCGCCCGAGCGGAACTTCAATTCCAAAATCACGCTTTCTTTTATATCGCCCGAGAGCCCCTCTAGCATCACGTGATAGCCTCCCGGCGAAAGGGCGACCGACTTGCCCGCCGGAATCTCAATCGAAGCAACCTTCTTCATTGCCATCGAATCTTCCCTCATCTCAGTAACGTGAAGGGAGGACGAAGCGGAGCAGCTGCAGCTCACTTCCAAAAGTTCGTCTCCCGCGGCAACGGGGTTCTCAATAACCATGTAGGCCGCGGTCACGGAAGCGCCCGGGGGATTTTGTCTCACCCACGGATCCTTGACGGAAATCTCCCCCTTGCTCCAAGCCAGGGGAGCAACAAGAAAGAAAACAGCTAAAACGATCAGGGCTTTTTTAACGTTCATGAGCGCTTACAGAAGAAGGCGTTTTACGTCGCCTGCGATTTTCTTCGGGTCAAGCTTTTCCTTGGGGTAGCGAAGCATCATCTCACCGCCGGGACCTATCAGGTAAACCGCGGGCGAGTGAATTACCCCGTAGTCTGACTCCGAGGCTCCCTGCTCCTTTGAATAAAAGGTTCCGCAGGCGTCGTTTACCTGCTTTATAGACTGCTCTGGACCCGTGAGGCCCACTATGCGGTCGTGGAAAAACGGAATGTAGGTCCCGAGTTTGGCCACGGTGTCGCGCTCCGGGTCAACGGTTATGAAAAGCGCCACGGCCCCCTCGTCTCCCACAAGATCAAGCACCTCTCCCAGCATCCCCAGGGTGGTGGGACATACGTCCGGACAGTTCGTAAACCCGAAGTTAAGCAGTATGACCTTGCCCGAGTGGTCGGAGAGAGAAAACTCTCGGTTCTGGTGGTCCGTAAGGGAAAAATCAAAGGCGGGTCGGCGATACTCATCCCCGTGGAAGCTTCCCTTGTCCGTGCCGAGGAACCCAAGGATCGCAACCCACACAAGAGCGATCAGTGCCAAAGCGGTTAAAACCAAGTAGTGACGTTTCATTTGAAGTAACTCCGTAACAGGTTAGGGCAGAAAATATACACCACCTTTTCGATTAGACAAAAAAAAGAGCGCCTCAGGGGGGCCGAGGCGCTCTTCCTAACAAAAAGGAGGATGAAGGATGAGTATTGATCAATGTTTCTAATCAACGCTATAAAATATAAGTAATTTACTTAAACTGTCAAGGGAAAATTAAAAAAAATTTAAAACGGCAAAAAAAAGCGGGCAGGGCGCCCGTGCGCCGTGCCCGCTTCATGGTTTCTCTAGATAGTACAGGTGGTTTCTACATCATGCCGCCCATGCCCATCGGTCCGCCAGGAGGCATTGCGCCAGGGCCGCCCGCATCCTCTTTCTGAATGTCGACTACCAGCGCCTCGGTGGTGAGCAGAAGACCTGCGACGCTTGCCGCGTTCTGCATGGCCGTCCTGGTCACTTTTGCGGGATCGAGAATACCGGCCTTTATGAGATCCGTGTACTCAAGCTTCGCAGCATCAAAGCCGTTTGAGCCCTTCTGGTTTACTACCTTCTCGACCACTATCGAGCCGTCCCATCCGGCGTTAGAGGCTATTCCCCGAAGGGGCTCCTCAAGCGCCCTCTTCACGATGTTGACTCCCGCCTGCTCCTCGGGATCCGCGCCGTCGTACTTATTGACAGCGGCGATGGCCCTTATGAAAGCCACGCCCCCGCCTGGAACTATTCCTTCCTCGACGGCGGCCCTTGTAGCGTTAAGAGCGTCTTCAACCCTGTCCTTTTTCTCTTTCATCTCGGTCTCGGTGGCGGCTCCTACCCTGATCACGGCCACGCCTCCGGCGAGCTTCGCGAGGCGCTCCTGGAGCTTCTCGCGGTCGTACTCACCGCTCGCTATCTCTATCTGGCTCTTGATCTGGTTTATGCGGCCCTCTATTGACCCCCTGGTGCCGGAGCCTCCGACGACCGTGGTGTCGTCACGGTCTATGACAACTCTCTTGGCCTGTCCGAGATCGGTTATCTTGGCACTCTCAAGCTTCATGCCGGCCTCTTCCGATATTACCTGTCCGCCCGTGAGAACCGCTATGTCCTCGATCATGGCCTTCCTGCGGTCCCCGAACCCGGGAGCCTTTATGGCCGCGACCTTGAGCGTTCCCCTGATCTTGTTAACAACCAGAGTCGCAAGGGCCTCTCCCTCGACGTCCTCTGCGATTATCAAAAGGGGCTTGGTGCTTCTCGCCACTTCCTCAAGAAGCGGGAGAAGGTCCTTCATGTTGGCTATCTTCTTATCGAAAAGCAGGATGAGCGGATCATCGAGCTCAACTGTCATCTTCTCGGGCTCAGTCACGAAGTAGGGGCTTAAATACCCTCTGTCAAACTGCATTCCCTCAACCACGTCAAGCTCAGTATCAAGGCTTCTTCCCTCCTCAACGGTTATGACCCCATCCTTTCCTACCTTCTCCATGGCGTCGGCTATGATGCTTCCGACGTTCTGGTCTCCGTTTGCGGAAACCGTGGCCACCTGGGCTATCTCCGTGCGTCCCTTTACCTGCTTGCTTGATTTCCTTATGCTCCCGGTGACAACCTCGACCGACTGGTCTATTCCCCTTTTAAGCTTCATGGGGTCGTGTCCCGCGGCAACGAGCTTTATGCCCTCGCGGTATATCGCCTGGGCAAGTATGGTGGCCGTCGTGGTGCCGTCTCCGGCCACGTCGCTTGTCTTCGAAGCGACTTCCTTTACCATCTGGGCCCCCATGTTCTCGAACTTGTCCTCAATCTCTATTTCCTTGGCCACCGAAACCCCGTCCTTGGTCACGACCGGAGCTCCGAACGTTTTCTCTATCAGCACGTTGCGTCCCCTTGGACCCAGCGTCGCCTTTACCGCGGCCGCGAGCTTGTTAACGCCCTCGAGAATCTTCTCTCTGGCCTCAGTGTCAAATAACAGATCTTTCGCCATTTTACTGTTTTCCTCCTTTGTTAGTCTTCTATCACCGCGAGTATCTCGTGTTCGGGGATAATCATGTAATCCTCGCCGCCGAGCGAAACCTCGTTTCCGCCGTATTTTCCGAATATGACCCTGTCGCCGGGCTTTACGTCAAGCGGAAGGATCTCTCCGTTTTCAATAGGCCTTCCCTTCCCCACGGCAATAACCTCTGCCTGCTGGGGTTTCTCAGCCGCGGTGTCAGGGATTATTATTCCCCCTTCCGTCGTCTCAGACACATCGAGACGTTTTATCAAGACCTTGTCATATAGCGGTCTTATCTCCATCTCTAATACCTCCTTTTTAACTTTTTAAAGCTGGACTGGCACTTGCACCTTCCAAGTGCCAACTATAAAGTAAGCACGTTTTTACGGGTGTCAAGGGAAATAAGGAAAAAAACAGGGGTTCCCAGGGCTAGGAACGGTTCTGCTTTGCTTTCTCGCAGAGCTCCGCGAGTTTCTCAAGCGCCTCCATGGGGGTCATGTTCATGGGGTCAAGGACAGCTAGATCCTCTGTGAGAAGCTCTTCCTTCTGAAACGCGGCCTCGGATTCCCCGTCCCCTTCCGTATCGAAAAGAAGAAGCTGCCCGCCAAGCATCGACTGGGACAAAGAGGCCTTTAACTTCTCAAGGGAAAAAAGAACTTTCCTAGCGGAGTTAAGGACCTTCGCGGGAACCCCGGCAAGCCGGGCCACCTGTATACCGTAACTGTGGCTCGTAGCTCCCGGGACAAGCTTGCGGAGAAACAGTATCTCTCCTCCCTCCTCCTTTACCGCCACGTTGGAGTTGGTGATCCCGGACTTTACGTCCGCCAGATTCGAAAGCTCATGATAGTGGGTGGCGAAAAGGGTAATGGGGCCCAGGTCGTAGAGATACTCTGAAACCGCCCACGCTATGCTCATCCCGTCAAAGGTGCTCGTGCCCCGCCCGATCTCATCAAGTATGACGAGGCTCCTCGGGGTGGCGTTCTGCAGTATGTGCGCGGTCTCAACCATCTCGACCATGAAGGTCGACCGTCCCGCGGTGAGGTTATCTGACGCCCCCACCCTTGAAAAAATACGGTCAACTATACCCAGCCTTGCCGCCCGGGCCGGAATGAAGCTTCCCATCTGGGCCATCAGCGATATGAGAGCCACCTGCCTTATGAGGGTCGATTTGCCTGACATGTTGGGCCCCGTGATGATCATGAAGCGCTTGTCCTCTGAATCGAGGGTGACGTCGTTCGGGACAAATCCCCTCTCAAGGCCCATCCTCTCGACCACGGGGTGGCGGGAGTCTCTGAGTTCGAGGGCGGGGTGCGGGACAAATTCCGGTTTGCAGTAATTGTAACGGGACGCGATCTCTCCCATGGAACAGAAAACATCCATCTCCGCGACCACAGCCGCCGTGGCCTTTACCCTTTGGGACTCTGCGGCCGCTTGTTTGCGCACCTCCTCGAAAAGCGAAGCCTCAAGCTCGGTTATACGCTCCGCTGCGGTGAGTATCTGCTCTTCGTACTCCTTAAGTTCGGGGGAGATGAAGCGTTCGCTTCCCGCAAGGGTCTGTCTTCTTGAGTAATTCTCGGGCACGAGAGAAAGCTTGGATTTGGTAACCTCGATATAGTAGCCGAACACCCTGTTGTATCCGATCTTTAGGTTGGCTATCCCCGTCCTCCCTCTCTCCCGCCCCTCAAGCTCGGATATCCATTTCCGCCCGTCGCTCTGGATCTTGCGCAGGCGGTCAAGCTCGGGGGAGAATCCTTCCCTTATAACCCCTCCCTCCCGCGCGAAAACGGGCGGCGCATCGACAAGAGCGCCCTCAAGGTAACCGCGCAGGTCGCGGAAGTCATCCATTCTCTCGCGAAGCGAGGCAAGGGCTTCTGAACTAAGATCCAACATAGCGTCGCGGAGTCTTTCTACGTAAAACGAGGAATCCCGAAGCGAGGCAAGATCCCTGGGTCTTGCGGAAGGGGTCTCGATCCTGTGGATCAGCCTCTCGAGATCCCCGACCTTCCCGAGCGCCTCCATCAGGTCTTCTCTCGCGGAGAGATTTTCAAGCAGCTCCCCCACGGCCCCTTGTCTTTTCTCTATCTCTTCTGCGTCAAGCAAGGGGTAGCTCATCCAGCGGCGAAGGAGCCTCGCGCCCATCGGAGAGCGGGTCTCGTCCATTACTCCCAGAAGAGAGTGTTCCTGGGAACCCTGCGTCGAACTTCGAAGCTCAAGGTTCTTCGCGGTCCACTCGTCTATTTTCATGTAATTGACCGTGTCGTAGTACTTGGGGAACTCTACCTCCGGCATGAAGTCCTTCTGCGTTTCCCGAAGGTAGTCAAAAAGCGCTCCGCAGGCACGGACGCATCCGGGTTCCTTTTCGATCTCAAGGGCTTCGAGGGTAAGGACCGAAAAACCGTCTGTTAGAATTTCCCTGCACCTCTCAAGATCCCACTTCCAGGAATTAACCTTCGTTACGAGCGTGCGGGGACTTGCGTCAAGCAGGGGTTTAAGCCAGGGAGGTTCTGAGTCGGAATCCGGGATCAGAATTTCCCTCGGGTCGATACTGGCAAGCTCGGAGAGAAGGTCCTCAGGCGAGCGGAAAAAAGATGTCCTGAACTCCCCTGTCGAGATGTCGCAGAAGGAAAGCCCGAAACCATCTTGTTCTTCTGTGACGCATGCGAGGAAATTGTTGCTTTTTGACTCGAGGTTCTCCGAGTCCAGGACGGCCCCGGGGGTAAGAACCCTCACGACCTTTCTATCCACAAGTCCTCTCGTTTTCTTCGGGTCGCCTATCTGTTCGCAGATAGCCACTTTCTTTCCGCTTCCGAGAAGCTTTGATATGTGGGGCTCCGCACTGTGGAAGGGAACTCCGCAGAGAGGCACCGGATTTTTTTTCGAACGGTCCCTTGAGGTGAGCGCTATTCCGAGGATTTCCGACGCGGTTTTCGCATCGTCATAGAACATCTCGTAAAAATCCCCTAGCCTGAAAAGGAGTATAGAATCCGGATACTCCCTTTTTACGCTTAGGTACTGATTCATAAGGGGGGTCTGTGAACTCATGAAGGGAATATTATACCATTACCCTTCTTTCACTTTTATATAGCTAAGAATTAAGTTGAGTAGAAATTCTACGGACAATTTGATCGAGAACTGATTGACTATATCTAGCACCTTTAAGCAAATAATTCGGATATACAACTCGATCAAGCGATTCGTAAATTTAACTCAACTGATTTCTTAACTTTCAGCTAAATTAGCAAATACTTAAGAAAGGTGGCGGAGAGGTGTGTGCAATCCTTCGTTAGTTGCGGGGGAATGGGAAGTGCATACTCTATCCCCTTAAGTTCTAATACTCCTTATCCGCTTTTTTCAAACGAAACTTGTAAATAAGCTAGTAGGTCCCAAGTTTTTCAAATAACAAATAGTAATTAACTCTGCTTTTATTTGACTTAAAGAACCTCAAAAAAATGAGCGCGACGCACCCCAAAACAGGTACGCCACACTCCTAAGAATAAAAACTTGCTCTTTGCTTTAACGCTGTGCCGATTAGTTAGGTCGTGCTTACTCTAGCTTCTTCAAACAAGTTACAGAGCCTCTGTTCTTGAAAATCATTCGCGTCGCCAGCAATGAATTAAGCTGATCATCAATTGATTCTACTCTCTCCGCATTCTGTGCCACAGTTGCTAATGCAGCATAACTACTGCAGGAGCATTACACCAACTCCATAAATGACGATCTTCTCCGCGTCGTTCTTCATAATTCCATCAGCGGCGCTTTTGCCGACACAACAGTTTGAGGAATTATATGCTTCATTAACCGCGTGGGAGGGGGTAGCGAGCCGTTCCAGTTGTGCTTATTTTAATGGCATTCACACTTTACGGAGTGGTCCTTAAAAAACAATGATGAGGAAGGTGTAAGGGTTGTATTTGCTGCTTTGAGCATCAGCATAAGAAGAAGACCGTTATCATCGAGTCTTCCGATGATAACGAATAGTGCCCGTTTCTCTTCCAATCGACAAGATTCTGTAGACAAAACCAGTTAAAAACCTTTTAAAATCTCCTGCTTTTGTTGCTGGAAATACCGGCTTTGTGTGGTCTCCAAGAAACCGGCGGCTTGTTAGCTAGGCAGAAAGAGAAGTTGTCCATCTCTAGATCCAATAGCAAAAAAAAGGCGCGGCCGAAGCCGCGCCCGTTATGTCTTTAGCCTATAAAACCTATAAAAGTCTAGCTACCATCTGGACCTGCTGCGGCAAAGATTTCGCAAACCTCGTCCACGCTGGGAAGATCGTCAGCCACGAAAAGAGTTCCCGTGCTTGAGTCCAACGCATTGGCAGGCGTGCTGTCAGCACCTCCTACCAGAGCCATATTGTTCTTGACGGTGGTCAGAGTGCCGTCCTCATGATAAATGGCTATCTGAGCGCCATTCATAAGAGGATTAGAATGGCCGGATACATGCACGTAACACTTTGTTACACCTGGATGAGCGTCAAGCCTTACGCAGACTTTCACTGTAGTTGTAATCGTAGGATCCAAATCGGCACTGTTATCAGCGTTTCTTGCCGGTACTCCGTTCGCATACTGCTGAGCAGAGTCAACTATCTTAACACCTCTCCACATGCCTCTAACATTCGGGGGAGAAGACCCAATGCCACACTGATTACTAAGGGCTTCCCTTTCAAGATTCTCGCCGAATCCGGTTCCCAACAGTTCTGCAAATACCAGCCCCCCTACAAAGCTTTTCGTAGTGGTGGTTCTGGTAGCCCTGCTGAACTCGGTTGCCGGGGCATCAGCCATTGAAACCTCATTGTCCGCTCTGGACGTTTTTACCAAGATGATTTCTCCTCCGCCGCTAATCGCTATCGCTTGACCAGCAACAGTAACCGACATTGTATCGTCAAGCGGTCCTGTGGCACACTGCACCGCAATGGGAGCATCAATCGCATCATTACGTGTCTCTGCCGTTATAGCCGCCAGATCCGGTCCCGGAAATGGTCCCGTGTCTGTCAGTATTGAATCACCGCAAGCAACTTCCCCGTTATCAACCCCCCAACCCTCGAGGAAACTATAAAATCCTGTTGCATCCCCTGCATCGCCGGGTTCACCTTGTTCCCCCTGCTCGCCAGCCGGTCCAGCCGGCCCAGCCGGTCCAGCCTCCCCGTCATCTCCCGTGCAGGAGACAAAACCAATTGCTCCTATCGCTAAGAACAACGCAAAAATCAAGTTACGTAACTTCATAATGAAAAATCCTCCTTATGAATTGTTTCCAAATATTTATATACAGTCTGAACATCATCCATCATCGTTAACTAACTTTACACTAAAACACACTGAAGTGTCAACATATTTTTTTTCAATTCTCTTTAAATAATTACCGTTTCGGAAAGGAACGGCAAGGGAAAACAAAAACCCCACTTGCCCCAACAATAACACTAATAAATCTAAATTTCAACCCCTTTTTAAAAATCCCCAAACTTGCCGGCAAATCAAACGTTAAAGCATCGTGCCACGGTAAAGAACAAATAACACCCGAATATAAAACCGAGGCTGTAATTCCTAAAAGTCGTTTCACGAACATCCGGCTGTGCGCGCTTCGGCAATACGAAACCCAAAATTACGCTAAATCCCCTTCAGTTCAGAGCCCCGCCGCGGATGCTCCTTTCTCCAGCGAAGCCTGTTAAGCGCGCTGACGAAGGCCTTCGCGCTTGCTACGGAAATATCCGTATCCACCCCCTGTCCCTGCGATATAACCCCCTCATCCGATATTCTGACCGTGACCTCTCCCTGAGCGTCGGTCCCGCCGGTTATCGAGGATACAGAAAAATTCTCAAGCCTGGGATCAAGTCCCGTCGCCTTCTTGACCGCCTTGAAAATCGCGTCGACAGGCCCGGAGCCCGTCTCGCAAACCGAGATCTCCTCCTCTCCCGCCATGATAGTGACGCTTGCCTCGGGCGATGTGTCCGTTCCGCCCGAGTAGCTCGCGGCCGTAAACTCGTAATAATCAGAGGAACGCAGGAACTCCTGGTTTATGAGCGCCTCTATGTCCTCGTCAAAAACGTACTTCTTCTTGTCGGCAAGCGCCTTGAACTTCGTAAACGCGTTCTCGAAAGCCTCGGGCTCGAGAACATACCCGTACTCCTCCAGGCGGTCGCGAAACGCGTGGCGCCCCGAGTGCTTGCCGAGCACTATCTGGTTAGAGGGAATCCCCACTTCCTGCGGGGTCATTATCTCGTAGGTGATGCTCTCCTTAAGCACCCCGTCCTGGTGTATGCCCGCCTCGTGCGCAAAGGCGTTCGCTCCCACGATCGCCTTGTTCGGCTGAACGTTAACTCCCGTGACCTGGGAAACGAGCCTGCTCGTTGGATATATCTGCGCAGTGTTTATCCCGAAAGTGTAGGGTTTCTTGTCGCTTCTAACGCTAAGACCCATAACTATTTCCTCAAGCGATGCGTTGCCTGCCCTCTCCCCGAGGCCGTTAACCGTGCACTCGACCTGCCTTGCCCCCTCGCTTATGGCGGCGTGGGAGTTAGCCACCGCGAGGCCGAGATCGTTGTGGCAGTGGACGCTCAGGATCACGTCGTCAAGGTTCGGGACGTTTTTTACGAGCGTATGGATTATGTAGGCGAACTCCTCTGGAATCGTGTACCCGACCGTGTCGGGGATGTTGATGGTGGTGGCCCCCGAGCGGACGGCCACGTCGACCGCGGTGCAGAGATAGTCAATGTCCGTCCGCGTCGCGTCCTCGCAGGAGAACTCGACGTTTTCGGTGTAGTTCCTTGCGTGCTTAACGGCGCCGCTTATCATCTCGAGCACCTGGTCCCTACTTTTTCTCAGCTTGTGCTTAAGGTGTATCTCGGAGGTGGCGATGAAAGTGTGTATCCTCGGGCTCTCTGAGTGCTGAACGGCCTCCCAGCCGCGGTCTATGTCCTTCATGCTCGCCCTGCAGAGCCCGGCTATCTGGCAGCCCTTTATCCTCTGCGCTATTTTCTTTACGGACTGGAAGTCCTCCTCGGAGGATATGGGAAACCCGGCTTCTATTATGTCCACTCCCAGGCGCTCGAGCTGATAGGCGACCCGGAGCTTCTCTTCAGAGGTCATGCTGCAGCCCGGGGCCTGCTCCCCGTCGCGAAGCGTCGTATCGAATATGTGTATGTAGTTGTTGTCAGACATTCCCGAAAACCTTGCCCTTTGCCTTGCCGCAAAAGCAGATTTCTACACGCACCCGGCGCAGTTGTCAAAAACAATTCCGCGGGAAATAGGCCCGGAATTCAAAGCGAATCCGTGTGACCGAGATCCATGTCTGGACACACGGCGTCCCGCACCGCGCGCTTAAGCTCCTTTATCTCGGGGAACCTTCCCGTCTCCTTTCGCGACCACACAAGCTCCCCGTCCGCGCGCACCTCGAACACTCCCCTGCTTGAGGGAACGAGCGACACCCCGCCGAGCGCTTCCCCGAAAGTGCTCAAAAGCTCCTGCGCCATCCAGGCGGACCGCGGAAGCCAGCCGCAGCGTGTGCAGTACTTTATCTCTACCATTTCGCCTTTACCCCCTCGCCCGAGGCGCTTACGCGAAGCCGCCTCCACAGTTGATTATAAAGGCAAAAGAGATATACTCAAAGACGAGGGAAGCTTTTCCCCGAATCGAACTTTTTCCCGAAGAGAGGCCAAAGAAAATGAAAACCGGAATCCTGCTCGCAACGCTTGTCTTTTCCTGCGCGTTCTTTCTTCTCCCCCACGCTTCCCGGGCTGCCGACAGCGCGAAGGGACAGGAAATCTACAATGTCTACTGCGCTACCTGCCACGGCCTAACGGGGCTTGGCGACGGAGTCGCGGCAGCCGCCCTTGACCCCAAGCCGAGGGATCTCTCGAGCGCCGCGATTCTCGAGACCTACACGGACGAGTACCTGGTAAACGTTATAACAAACGGCGGGGCGGCGGTCGGCAAATCCCCGATGATGACCGCCTGGGCCGGGATAATAAGTCCCGAGGACATAGACAACCTGGTTGCGCACATAAGGCAGAACCTCTGCAAGTGCGAGTACAAAAAGCAGTAGCGTAAAAAAGCGCGGCCCCTCTCAGTAAAGACTCAGAAGGAAGCCGCGCCCTTTTCCTTATTATATATAAGAGTTCAGACTCCCCTTTCCTCAAGGCCCGGGGGAAGCTCCCCGTAATAGGGAGAATCTTCCTCGTACATCTCAAGGACCTTATCCTTCGGCATGTCGCACATATCTTCCGTGAAACCGAACATCCTGCATATGTGGCGAAGCTCCTCCTCCCTCCCCGGAAGCGGGTCCATGGGCTGTATGAGTTTCTCCTCCTCAAGCTCCTTCCGCACGTCCTGGTCCTCGGCAAGCGGAGTTCCGTACTCGTTTGAGTGATAGAGCCTGTCGAACCTCTTCCTCGGTCTCTGCCCGGGATCCTCGGCCGCGTATCCCACCGTCATGAGCCAGATGGGAACTATGTTCTCAGGAGTCCCGAGAACCTTCGGGAACTCGGCCGGCTTTCTCCCCGTGGCGATAAGGCAGCACCCGAGTCCCAGGTCGGTGGCCGCGAGCATGGCGTTCGCTATGGCCTGGCCAGCCTCGACCCTTAGAAGATCCTCCGCCCTATCCTTGGGAAAGCTCATGAGCCTCGGATAGGTGTTCTCGGTAAGTATCTTGTAGGTCCAGCCGTGGGCCGCTGTTATGGCCCTCGCGGGAAACAGCACCTGGAAGGTCTGTATGAGCTCCTTGTACCAGGCGTCAAGGTTTATCAGCCACGCAACGATAATCGGGGCCTGGCGCAGGTGAATCTCGTTAAAAGCGGATCCGCATTCCACTATTTTCTCGAACTTCTCCGCGGGATAGGTTCTTTTGTCTATGACTATCGCCTCGGTCGAGTTGCAGTTGCCCTGGCAGGAGCAGTACCGCGCCGCCTGGAGCATCTTCTGTATCTTCCAGTCCTCAACCTCTTTCCAGGGCTTGTAGAACCGGAAACTTCTCCTTGTGCCCATTGCTTCAAAAACTTCCATCTAAAATCCCTCCTTTGTCTCTGGTTTGTTCTCTAAAAGTCACTCCCCCGCCGCGCCTAAAGCGTGGTCCAGCCCCCGTCTATAACAAGATCGGAACCCGTAACGTACCGTGCCTCGTCAGAAGCCAGGTAGAGCACCGAATGGGCCACTTCCTCCGCCTCGGCCCTTCTAACAAGGGGAATCATGTCGGCCGCTATCGCGTCGAGTTGCTCCTCCGCGTCGGGAGGGTTCCCCATGAACTCGGGGTCCATCTTGGTCTTTATGTAGCCGGGACAGACGGAGTTAGTCCTTATGTTGTCCTTCGCGTGATCAAGGGCCATGCTTCTCGTTATCTGCCTCACGGCTCCCTTGGAGGCGTTATACGCAACGCAGCCCTCCATGCCCACGATGCCGAGCACGCTTGAGTTGTTTATTATGGAGCCCCCGCCGTGCTTTGCCATGAGCGGAACCACGTACTTGCTTACGAGAAAGACCCCCTTCACGTTTATGTCGATCGTGCGGTCCCAGACCTCGTTAGAGGTCGTTACCACAGTGCCGCCCTCAAGAATCCCGGCGTTGTTAAACAGTATGTCGACCCTTCCGAAATCTCCGTAGAAGGCTTCGACCACCCTCTTTACGTCCTCTTCTATGGAAACGTCACCCGGATAGGCCTTTATCTCACCGGGACCCGGGTTCTCAGAAACCACCTCGTCAAGCCTCTCCGCGGTTCTCGACATTATTCCCACGTTGGCGCCTTCTGCTGAGAACAGAAGCGCCGTCGCTTTTCCTATTCCCTCTCCCCCGCCCGTTATGAGCGCCGTTTTTCCATCAAGTCTTGCCATTTTTACCCCCTCGCTTCGGGTTAAAACCCTGCTTTTTTTTAACTTCCGTTATATAATAACCCATTATGAGCAACGGAAAATCCTTTACGGCGGCGGCGGTGCAGGCCGCCCCCGTTTTTCTCGACAAAAAAGGCACGGTCAATAAGGTCCTCAGGCTTATAAAGGAGGCGGCGGGAAACGGGGCGGAGCTCGTGGTTTTCCCAGAGGCATTCATCCCCACCTATCCCTACTGGCCGAAGGATCTCGGGTTCGGAGCCGAGAAGAAGCTCACCATGGACGCCCACGTCGAGCTTCACAGAAACTCGGTCGAGGTTCCCGGGGAGGACACCAAAAGAATCGGCAACGCGGCGAGGCGGGCCAAGACCTGCGTCGTAATAGGGGTTAACGAAAAAGAGGGAGGAACCCTCTACAACACCATACTCTACTTCGGCAAGGACGGCTCCCTTCTCGGAAGGCACAGAAAGCTGATGTCGATTGACAGCGAGAAATGCGTCTGGGCAAACGGAACCGCCGAGGACGTGAGGGTGTTTGACACCGAGATCGGAAAAATAGGGGGGCTTTTCTGCTATGAGCACCACATGACCCTTGAGAAGTACGCGATGTTCACCAAGGGGGAGCAGGTGCACGTGGGTCTCTGGGGAGGACACTCGTTCGTTAAGGACACGATGGATTTCGCAAGCCGCCAGTACGCGTTTGAGGGACAGGTGTTCGTCATAATCTCAGCCGGTTTCATAGAAGAGGGCATGATTCCCGACTCCTTTCCCCTGAAGGAGCATACGATCTGGGACTATCCCGGGGGAAGCGGCATAATAAACCCGAGGGGACAGTACATAGTCGGCCCCGTGTACGGAAAGGAGGAGATCCTCTACGCGGAGATCGAGCTTGACCAGATAATAAGGGCAAAGACCGTCATAGACTCCGTTGGGCATTTCTCAAGGCCGGACATATTCCGATTCGAGATAATGGACTGAATGAAAACCGGCCCTCCGGGGACCGCCTGGAAACTGGCTGGGGCACTAGGATTCGAACCTAGACTAGCGGATCCAGAGTCCGCTGTACTGCCGTTATACGATGCCCCAGGGCATTGGAGAAAAAATTATTTGCTCTAAACCCCAAGATGTCAAACCGGGACAACCTCCCGCGGCCGGGGTTGATTACCGACTTACATCTGATAAATTATGCGGATACGGAGGTGGCGCCCGCAAAGGCCGCGCGGCGTTTCTGGCCAATGGACGAACCGAGCCCGGAGATCCTCGAGACTTTCGAGAACAAAAACCCGGAGAGGGATTACGAAATCGAGATATCGTGTCCCGAGTTCACCTGCGTCTGCCCGAAAACGGGGCAGCCGGACTTTGCGACAATCACCATAAAATACGTACCCGACAGGCTCTGCGTGGAACTTAAGTCCCTTAAGCTCTACATGTTCTCCTACAGGAACACGGGCGAGTTCCACGAGCACGTGACGAACAGGATCCTTAACGATTTCGTCTCCGCGTGCGACCCGAGATCGGTCGAGGTAACGGGCGACTTCAACGTCCGCGGCGGAATAAAGACGGTAGTCCGGGCCTCACACAGAAAAGACGCCTGAACCTATCGGGCCCAAGACAGCATGTACGTAAAAACCCAGGTAATAGTCACTGGAACGCTAATATTTCTTATAATCTTGGTCGCGATTTTCGCGCCCGCCCTCTCCCCCTACGAGTACGACCAGACGAATTTCGCAAACGCGCTTCGCGCCCCCGACTCCGTGCATCTCATGGGAACGGACCAGGAGGGCCGCGATCTCCTCAGCAGGGTGATTCACGGCTCGAGGATATCGATCGCGGTCGCCGTCGGAACCGCCGCGATGGCCCTTGTCATCGGAACGGTTCTCGGAGCTGTCTCGGGATACGCCGGGGGGAAAACGGACGAGCTTATAATGCGGACGGTCGACGTGTTCTACGCCGTTCCGGATCTTCTGCTGATAGTCCTTCTCACTCTCGTCATCGGAACGGGGGTTACGGGCATCGTAATATCTCTCGGGGTGATGTCGTGGATGAGGGTCGCCAGGATAGTGAGGGGAAGCGTGCTTCAGATAAAGTCGTTTGAGTACGTTGAGTCGGCAAGGGCGCTCGGGGCCTCGCCGCGCACCATCCTCGCAAGACACATACTTCCGAACACTCTAAGTCCTCTGATAGTCACCGTAACGTTTTCGGTCCCTTACGCAATCCTTACTGAATCCACACTCAGCTTTCTCGGCCTCGGGATATCTCCGCCAGAGGCTAGCTGGGGCACACTTGCGAGCACCGGGTGGCAGGGAATAAGGACCTTCCCCCACCTTATAGTGTTTCCAAGCATCGCGATTTTCATAACGGCGCTTTCCTTTAATCTCTTCGGGGAAGGCATAAGAGACCTTCTGGCCACGGAGAACTCAAGGTGATGGAACCGAAAAAAGCAGCTCTCAGCGTCTTTCTCCTTGCCCTGCTTACACTCGGCGCCGCGGCCGAGGGCGCGCGCGCCAACCACGCCGACTGCGAAAAAGCCCTGCAATCCACCGAGAAAACCCTCGAGGCCCGGTTTCTCAAGGTTCACTGCCACGCCCGGGAGCAGCGGCACGCCGAGGTGCACGGGGCCCTAGCCGAGATAAAGGATAAGCTCATCCTTATAGAGGATTACCTGCTCTACTACGAAGCGGAGGCGGCTTTGGGCCTCGGGCAGAAGGAGATGGCAGAGGCGCTTTTCCTGAAGATACTGAAACACCACCCGGACTCGGCGATCGGCCACGACGCCCATGAGCGGCTTGCTGAAATCCACCTTGAGAGCGATCGCCACGCGGAGGCGGAAAAAACATACTCCCATCTTGCCGGGAGGACCGACAGCAGGTGGAAAAAAGCCGTTTACCTTAAAAACCTGGGCGAAATAAAGGAAAGACAGGGAGACTTCCCCGCGGCCTCCCAGATATTCGAGAGGATATGGGCTGAGCACCCGGAGGTAAGCTTCTCGGATTACGCATTCGAGCTTCACAAGAAAAACGGAAAGGTCTTTGCCCCTTCGCCGCAGCAGTTTGAAAAAAGAGGGGACGTCATGTTCGAGGCCGGCAACTGGGAAGGAGCGCTTGAGGCATTCTCCGGAGCGTCGCGGACAAGCGCGGTAAAAACGAAAACCGGAATCTGCCTCTACAGGCTTTCCAGGTTTCCAGAAGCCCTGAAGGTATTCTCGGGGGTCGATTCCCCGAAGGCCTTTTACTGGAGGGGCGTTACGCTCATGAGCATGGGGAGGGAAGAGGAGGCCATAGGCGTTTTCGAGAGACTCCACAGGCTAAACCCCAAAAGCTCCTGGACGGCCAAGTCGCTTCTTAAGGCCGCGAGGCTTCGCCACCTGCGCAAGGAGTCTGAGGAGGCCCACCGTCTCTACCGCCTCGTTATCGAGAAATACCCCGGAAGGAAAGAGGCCCGGGAAAGCGCGTGGAACCTCGGGTGGATGCACTACGGTAAAAAGGAGTACGCAGAGGCCGCCGAGGCTTTCTCTGACCGCGCCTGGGCGAGGGGGAGGGACCGGGAGCGCTTTCTTTACTGGTATGCGAGGGCGTCTGAGCGGGCGGGAGACAAGCCCGGGGCGCTGTTCGCGCTTAGAGAACTCGCCGAGTCCTCGAAAATCACCTACTACTCGGCTCTCGCGAAGATGAGGCTCGGGGAAAACATGCTTCCCGCCCCGCCTCCCGCCGCTGCCTGGTCGGGTAACCCTTTCGGGAAAAATCCCGCGCTTGAGAAATTTCTTTTCTTCGCCAAGGCCGGGGTATACGATCTTGCCCTCAGGGAAGCCGAGCTTCTTCGGCCCAAAGCGAAAACGCGCGCGCAGCGCCTCTACCTCGCCTCGCTTTACCTGCAGGCGAAGGATTACAAAACCTCAATAACCCTGGCAAACGGCGTCAGGTCCCCCGAGGCGCTCCGCCTCTCCTTCCCTAAGGGCTTCGAGGAGCGGGTGAAGGTTTTTTCGCGCAAATACACACTTGATGAGTTCCTGGTCTACTCCGTCATAAGGGAGGAAAGCCACTTCGACAAGGAGGCGGTTTCGGTTTCCGACGCCAGGGGGCTCATGCAGCTGCTTCCCTCGACGGCTCTTGAGACGGCACCCAAGGCGGGTCTTAGCAATTTTCAGGCTTCCCAGCTTTTCTCTCCCGACATAAACCTTGAACTCGGATGCTACTACCTGAGCTGGCTGCTTGAGATCTTCGAGGGCAACTTCGCCATAAGCCTCGCCGGCTATAACGGCGGTCCCACAAGCGCCAAGACGTGGTATGAGAAAAACGGGACGCTCGACATTGACGAATTCATAGAGGAAATCCCCTTTGAGCAGTCAAGGAACTACGTAAAGAAAATCATAAGGAGCTACGCCGCTTACGAGGCGGTCTACGGAAGGGAGAAAGATCAGTTCTCAAGGCAGAGCTTCGAGAAGTTCCTCAAGATCATGAGCCCGTAGTCGGAGCTTTTTTCAGGGTGGAACTGAAAGGCGGAAAGGTTCCCCGATATGACCCCCGCCTCGAACTCGCCCCCGTAATCGGAGAGCAGGACATCTGCGCCGGGCTCGTCCGAAACCACGTGGTAGGAGTGAACGAAGTAAAACCAGCTTTGCTGCGGTATCCCCTCGAGTATGCGGGTTTGCTCGGGCGCGCTCACCCTGTTCCAGCCCATGTGGGGCACCTTAAGCTTCTTTTCCTCGACACGGAACCGAACGACCTTCCCTTTAAGGATCCCAAGGCCCTCTTCTCCGGGAGCTTCCTCGCTTGATTCGAACAGGACCTGAAAGCCGAGGCATATGCCCAGAAAGGGCCGCCCGCTTTCGATGAAATCTTTTATTGGACCGGTCATTGAGCGCTCGCGAAGGTTCCTCACGCAGTCGCCGAAAGCCCCGACTCCGGGAACCACGAGGCCGCTTGAGCCCCCTATGTCGCCCGGGTCCTCGGTAACGCGGACCTCTATGCCCTGGGAGGTAAAGCTCTTCTCGACGCTTCTCAGGTTCCCCATCCCGTAATCCACTATGGAAATCACTAGAGCGTCCCCTTGGTCGAGGGGATATCGTCACGGCGCCCGTCAAGCGCCGAAGCTGTGTCCATGGATCTTCCCAGAGCCTTGAACATGGCCTCTATTATGTGGTGCAGGTTCGTTCCGTGGCGAAACTCGATGTGCAGGTTGCAGCGAAGCGAGTTCGTGAGGGACTTGAAGAACTCCTCTGCAAGCTCCGAGTCAAAATCCCCGACCTTGCCAGCGGGAATCTCCCCCTTGAAAACAAAGCATGGCCTGTCGCTGAGATCGACTGCCACCAAAACAAGCGCGTCGTCAAAAGGAATTACGGCGTGGCCGTATCTGGTGATTCCCCTCTTGTCTCCCAAGGCTTCTGAGAAGACTTCCCCGAGTGCTATTCCTACATCCTCAACGGTGTGGTGGAAATCAACGTCGATGTCCCCTTCGGCCTTGACCGTGAGGTCGAAGTAGCCGTGCTTTGCGAACTGGCTCAGCATGTGGTCGAAAAACGGCACCCCTGTCGAGATATCGAATTTCCCGGTTCCGTCGAGATCAAGCTCGACGCTGGCGCTGACTTCGGATGTTTCTCTTTTTAAAACGGCTTTGCGGGTCATTGTTAGACTGGGCTCCTTTTCTTCGCGGCGTAGCGGCTAGTTTCCGCTAATCATTCTATATACAGGGGTCTTTTATTGTCAATAAAGCCCAAGATAGCGTGTACGAACCAAGTTCTCTGTTTTACCCCGACTGCGGAGTCGTTCTCGCTTTTGATCCACGCTCTACGGAAACGCGCTTTACCTTGATCTTCTCTTCTAACTCCTGCGAGTGGGCAAGATCAAATGCCAACTGCATGCCAAGCCAAGTTCTCGGAGTCGAACCAAACGCCTTCGACAATCTATAGGCCATTTCAACGGAAACGGATGCTTTTGCGTTGACAAGGTTGGAAAGCGTCTGGCGTGCAACCCCAAGCACTTTTGCGCACTCGGTAACCGATAGATTCAAGGGTTCCATACAATCCTCGCGTACGATAACGCCCGGATGTACAGGATCTTTCATTGCCATAATTTTTCTCCTTTAATCACATATGGACCATTCAATGATAATCCAAATAATTGACATCCACAGCATCGCCATCTTTGAACCGGAACGTGACCCGCCAGTTGCCCGAAACTGAAACAGCGTAATAACCTTTTAACGAACCTTTGAGTCGGTGCAACTGGAACCCAGGCAGATTCATATCTTCTGGTCCACGGCTTTGGTCCAACACAGTCAGTATACGTTTAAGTTTTGCAATGTGCTCAGGCGCGATTTTCGCCGGACGTTCACCTCTATATAAAGCCTTTAGACCGCGATGACGAAACGATTTAATCACTCAAGGAGTGTAATGTGTCAAGCGACAAATGTCAATACCCGAAGCAACACTTGAGAACCCCTCGGCTTTTCTGTTTTTCAAGCGATACTTTTATTGATACAATAGTGCGTGGTTGGAGACCCGCCACAGCGAGGTAGCAGTTTTTGAAATTCATATTGGTTCCCGTAAAAGATCTTTCAAGGGCAAACGAAAGGCTTGCCTCGGTGCTCAGCAACAAGCAGAGAACCGAACTTGCCTACGTGATGCTGGAAGACGTGTTCTCCGCGGTCGGCGAATCGAAGCTCGCCGACAACAAGGTCATCGTTACGCTTGACAGGAAAGCGGAGAAAATGGCCCTTGAAGAGGGGTTTGACGTAATAAGGGAGGAGAACCAGCTCGGGGAGAGTTCTTCGGTTGATCTTGCGATCCAGGTCTGCAGAAAAATGGGCGCGAAATCCGTGCTCGTAATCCCGGGCGACGCCCCTTTAATAACCGGCGAGGACCTGGACTCCGTCCTTGAGAAAGAGAAGAAGGGCAAGTCCGTGATCCTCGTTCCATCAGAAGATGAGCTCGGCACAAACGCCATACTGAGAAAGCCTCCCGACAGCATCCCTTCGATGTTCGGAAACGACAGCTTCAGGAAACACAGGGAGGAGGCCGAGCGAAGATACGTGCCCTGCGACGTCTACAGAAATTTCAACATCAGCATCGACATCGACGAGCCCGGGGACATAGAGACTTTCTCCCACCACGGCTCGCACACCAAGACCTACAGAAAACTTCTGGAACTGGGACTAATAAAGGAAGAAGCGGGAAAAAACGGGGCGGCGGCCGGCTGATTTACACAGAGCCGGGGTCATGACAAATTCCCCCAAACCCTCCTGTCCGTGCGTTGAATCCCCACGGAGTTCCGGTATAATTTCCTGCTTTTCGAATTACCTTTTTTTCCGGGGGCGGCGTAGCTCAGGGGTAGAGCGGGGCTCTCATAAGGCCTGTGTCGGTGGTTCGATCCCACCCGTCGCCACTTCCCTGCTACTCTTTTTCTTCTTCAAAATCCAAAGAGGCGGAATTTATGCAGTACCTGAGCCCGGTAGGCTGCGGGCCGTCGGGGAAAACATGCCCCAGGTGGGCGTCGCACTTTGAGCAGAGAACCTCCGTTCTCGTCATCCCGTGGGAATGATCGGACTTCTCCGCTACGTTCTCCTGCGAGACGGGCTCCCAGAAACTCGGCCATCCCGTGCCGGAATCGAATTTCTCTGAGAAACGGAAAAGCTTCTGCCCGCAGCAGACGCACACATACATGCCCTTTTCGTGATGGTCGTGGTACTTTCCGGTAAAGGCCCTCTCGGTGCCCTTCTTTCTCGTGACAAGAAACTCCTCCGGGGAGAGATCCTCCTGCCACTGCTCGTCCGTCTTCTTTACCTTCTCAGACATTGTCTTCTCACTCCCCGAGATCCCTCTTTGAATCCCAAGCCTCCCTCAAAAGAGCTGTCAGATTCTCTACATTACCGGAGGCGACGGCTTTTTCAATTTCCCCGAGCTTTCCCGAAAAGCCGCGGATGGCGCCAAGCAGCGCCTCGCTGTTCTCGATGAAAATACCGGCCCACATCTCGGGGGAACTGCCGGCGATCCTGGTGAAGTCGGCAAGGCCCCCGCCCGAAAAATCAAAAAGATTCCTGTCTCTTCCCTCCGAAGCCACCGCGCTCACAAGCGAGTAGGCGACCGCGTGGGGAAGATGGCTTACGAGCGAAAAGACCTCGTCGTGGGATTCGGGGTCCATCTCGACCACCTCGCTCCCAACGAGCGAAAAAAGCGTCCTCACCATGGAGAGAGCTTCGGGGCTTGTGCTTTCCGTTGGGGTGACAACGCATCTTTTCCCTGAGAAAAGAGCGGAATCAGACTCCGTGACGCCGGATGTTTCCCTCCCCGCAATGGGATGGGCTCCGACAAAGCGGATATTCCGGGGGCCCTTTTCCATTTCCCTTACCACAGAAGCCTTTACGCTTCCCACGTCGCAGACCACCGTGTCGGAGGAAACGAATCCGGAGACTTCCCTGGCCACCTGCGCTATGGTTTCGACGTAGGTGGCGACGACAACTATTTCCGACCCGGACATGCCGGGGCCGATTTCAGAAGCGCCCGAGTCTGCGATCCCGTTTTCAAGGGCGAAGCGAAGCGACTCAGCGTCCCGCTCGACCCCGAAGACTTCCCCGACTTCCCCCGATTCGCGAAGGGCGGCCGCAAGGGAGCCTCCTATAAGGCCGAGACCCACCACCGCTACTTTTTCAAAAGTCATCTTCCGAGAATTCTCCCAAGCGATTCAATGAATTTTTCGTTTTCCCGCTCGAGGCCGAAACTTACCCTCAGGTGCGTTTTAAGTCCGTAGCCGCCCACAGGCCTCGTTATGACCCCGTCGCGAAGAAGCGCCTCGTAAACCGGCATCGGGTCCCTCTCGAGATCCACGAGAAGGAAATTCGTATGAGACTCAGTGTACCTGACCCCGAGCTCGCCCAGTTTCTCGCGCAGATACTCCTTTGCCGTGCGGTTAAGCTCCCTTGAGCGGGCGACGTGTCCATCGTCGTCAAGCGCTGCGCAGGCCGCCGCCTGCGCGGCCGAGTTCACGTTAAACGGCTCCCTTACCCGGTCCATGTAGGAAACCGCCTCTCTTGACGCAATCCCGTAGCCGACCCTGAGCCCCGCAAGGCCGTAAATCTTGGAGAAGGTCCTCACCGTCACGAGCGATTCGCGGAGCGAGTGGTAGCGAAGCGTGTCCGGATACTCGGGGTCGTCCACGTACTCGAAATAGGCTTCGTCCACGAGTATCAGCACGTTCTCGGGAACCCGCTCGAGGAACCACTCAAACTCATCCCTTCTCACTATCGTCCCGGTGGGGTTGTTCGGATTCGCGATGTAGATGATTTTCGTTTTCTCGGTCACCAGGGAAAGCATGTCCTCTAGGTCGTGCACAAGATCCGGCATCCGGGAGACGACGTGAGAGCACCCGAGCGACTGCGTGACGATCGGGTAGACGATAAACGCGTGGCGTCCGTAGATGGCCTCGTCCCCGGGCTCGAGAAAGGTCCTTGCGACGATCTCTATCACCTCGTTCGAGCCGTTGCCGATTACTATCGTGTCCTCGGGAACCCCGAGCTTCTCGGAAAGTTTCCGGCGGAGCTCAAAGCAGCCCCCGTCTGGATAAAGGTTTACCTTCGAGACATGTTCTGAAAGCGCTTTTTTCGCAAGCGGGGAGGGGCCGAGGGGATTTTCGTTCGAAGCCATCTTGGCCGCGCCCCGGATTCCGAGTTCCCGCTCGAGCTCCTCGATCGGCTTTCCCGGAATATAGGGAATAAGGTTCTTTACGCTTGCTTTTGGTTCCATGGGGGGTTCGTCCGCCAAGCCCGCTGTCAGCCCGGTGTTTCGGCGGGATAGGATCCCAGCACTTTGAGGAAAACGCAGTTGTCTTCCACCCTCTCGAGGGCCTCCTTTACAGCCTCCTCTTCGCGGTGTCCCGAGAAGTCGGCGAAAAACACGTACTCCCACTGCCCGTCGCGCGAGGGTCTGGACTCGATTTTGGTGAGGTTTATGCCGGATTCGGAAAAGGGGAGGAAAAACGTCGCGTGAAGCGCTCCCGGCTCATCCTTGACGGAAAAGGCGATCGAAGTCTTGTCCTCTCCGCTCGGGGGAGGTTTATCCCTTCCCACCACCACGAACCGGGTCGTGTTGCGCGGGCTGTCCTCTACGTAGCTCTGTATTGTCTTCAGGTTGTATATCGACCCTGAGAACTCGCTTGCGATCGCGGCGACGCTCTCGTCCCTCGCGGCTATTTTCGCCGCCGCCGCGGTGCTCGGGGTTTCAAGAAGCGCGACGCCGTAGAGGTTCGAGGCAATCCATTTCCTGCACTGCCCGAGGGCGTGCGGGTGCGAGGCCACCGTCCTTATTTTACTGGCGTCCCCGTCAATGGAGAGCAGGAAGTGTTCAATGCGCTCGAAACACTCGGCCGAGATGTCAAGCTCCCACCGGACGAGCATGTCAAGCACGTCCCCCACCGAGCCCTCAACCGAGTTCTCGAGGGGTACTATGCCGAAATCGACCCTCTGGCTGTGCACTTCCTCAAACACATCCTCGAGGCTGTTTACGGGAAAAAACTCCGAGGCGGCACCGAACTTCCGAAACGCCGCCTGGTTTGAGAAGCTGCCCGCGGGTCCGAGGTAGGCGACTTTCTCCTGGTGCTGAAGGGACCTGCAGCGCGATATTATCTCCCTGAAAATAAGAAGGACATCCTCGTCGGAGAGGGGGCCGGGGTTGGTTTCCGCTATCTTGGCCTCCACCTCGCTTTCCCTGCTCCGGTCGTAAATTTCCAAAAGATCCTTTTTCTTGAGCGCGCTTACCTCTATCGCAAGCTCGGCCCGCTTGTTTATAAGTTCAAGCAGCTCGGAATCGAGGGCGTCTATTTCTTTTCTTACGTCGGAAAGTTCTTTTTTGGAGTCCATTATCCAGTCTTAAGGAGAATATTTTTGAGAAGGATAGCGAGGGGGTAGGGCAAAGTCAAAAAATAGCCCGCAGGGGGGTAAAGACGGGGCTCTTAACTGCCCCCGTTGCCCTTTAAAATCCTGGGTTCCGCGAGCGTTCCCCGGATTCTTCCGGAGAAGCTGCCGTCTCCTCGGGAACCAAGAAAACTGCCGACAAGAGCAAGCTTCACATCCTCCGGAGAAGGCCTGAATGTAACGGAGAGATCAAGGGCGGCTCCCTTTCTTAACCGAAGCGGAGACGGGGCTTTTCCCTCCGCCTGCAGGGAGAGCTGCGGGTTCGTGAGGGAAAGCTTCTCTACCCGCGATTCAAAGCGGTTGGCGGTGCCGCGAAGCACGACGCTCAGGTTCCTGTACTCCTCCCCCACCTCAAACCCCTGCACCTTGCCTATGGCAACCGAAAGAGAAGGAGAGGACACCAGGTATTCCATCTTCGATATCCCTCCGCTTTCCCCCTCCCCGATAAGCTTTATGGTCCCGTCTATCTTCCCGCTAAGAGAAATCCCTTCGTCCCCCAGAAAAAGACGCGAAACGGTCGAGGATTCGACGGAATTTATGTCCACCTCTGCGCTTGTGACGCTTTTTTTCTTCATGTTCTGCGAAACCTTGCCGTCTATCTTCCCGCCGTAGGCATCGACGGAGAAGGAAATCCGGGTGTCGTCGGAAAAAATAACGGACAGAAGCCCGGCGCTCACCCTGGCCCTGTCAATCACAATCGGCTCCCTTTCCCCGAGGATCACTCGGATGTCCCTGAGTTCAATCGAGGAAAGACCCCTTAGGTTCGCATCCCCTATCAGAACCGGAACCGGGGAGTTGCTCTGTATCTCGAAGATGATCCTTCTTTCGACCGAGTCCCTCGGAAACCCCAAAAGAAGAAAAATCAGAAGAGACGCGAAGAAGACCCCGATGTAGAGACGGACGGAGATTTTCTCCGGTATTTTGATTCTGGTCTTTATCTTCATCTTTTCTCCGCTCACGATTCACTGAAAGAAAAAGTGGACAGTCGGAACGAAACGTCACTCAGGTTGGGGTTGTCGAACCTGGTCTTTATCCTAAGGTCCGAGACCTTGAGTATGGTCTTGCTTCTCTGAAAGGTATAGAGAACGTTAAGCACCCTTGGGACAGGTACCTTGTTTATCTTTACCAGGACCGCTCTTTCCCGGTTTATCCCCTTCCCCCTGACCGACGGGTTTGTTCCCTTTATGGAAAATGAGCGGGGGTCTATGCCGTTTCTGACGAGCGCTTTCTCCGCGACCGAAATAAGCGCGTCCCTTTCCTCCTTCATCGAACCGCTAAACTCGGCCAGGATATCCCTGGAGTAGCGGTACTCCTCCTTAATGGACCTCATCTCGCTTAGCTGCAGTCTCACCTGGCTGACCTCGCTTTTTACCTCGGAACCCCCGGGGAAAACCGACCTGTAGGCGGAAAAGAGTATGAAAACGGCAAGGGCCGCGGCGGCTATCTTGAGGGCGCGGATATCTCTCGTGGAGAATTCCCCCCTGTCTATGAGCTCCCTTATCCTTCGCGCCAGGGGTTCGGCTTTTCCCAGAACCGCCGAGAGAAGGGATTTGAGTCCCTGCATCAGTCTTTGCATCAGCTCCTTCATTTTCACCTGACGACCATTGATATTTCGAATTTCAAACCGCTGCTAATGGCCTTTCCGACCTGTCCCATCTTCACCTGGGTGAAGCTGCCGGACTCCGAGAAGGCTTTCTCTATCGACGCTATCTCCTCGTAGGAATCGCTCCTGCCCCATATCTTGGCCTTGCCCCCGTCCTCGATCCTTATTTCGTCAACAGAGAAACTCACGTCCCTCGGAACGGCGGCGGAGACCGCCGTCAGCACCTCAAGCGGGCTGTGGGCCCCTCTTACCTGCTTCAGTATGTCAAGCTTGCGGTTGATGACTTCAAGCTTCCCCCTGTAAAAAGCAACCGGGTCCTGCGTCCCCACGGCCTGGGGAAACTCCCTCCTGAGATCCATCTCCATCTCGGAGCGTATGGAATTCATCTTGCTCCTGGCGGAGACCACTTCCGTCACGCGCCCGAAAACAAACACAAGAAGCAGTGCGGCGCACAGGGCGACGGGAACCCGGAATTCCTTCAATAAACCCCCCGCCATCCCCCGCGGCCTGTATCCGTCTCTCCTCAGGTTGAGTCTTCCTCCCTTGCCGGGGGAGCCTCCGTAAAGCGCAAGAGCGTACGCCCTTGCGAAAAAAGGAGAGTCATTGTGGCCGAGCTGCTCTATGAAAATTCTCTTCACTTCCCGGCCGAGCTGCTCGGTAAGTTCTTTTGCAATTCCATCTACCTCGCATATCCCTCCGGTGAGAACCAGGCTCTTTACTTCCCCTCCCGTCTCTCCCTCAAAGTAGCGCATGGTGTTTCTTATCTCTTCTGTGATGAAGCGGCAGCTCTCAAGAAACCCCTTCCTCTTCTCCTCGTCGCCGTTTATCTGCCCCAAGTCAAGGACATCCGTGGCAAGGGATTTTTTCACTCTCTCGAGGGCGTCGTCGCAGTTCCTCACCCTGCTGAGTCCGCTTTCGTCAAAAAACGAGAAATTGAGGTGGTCCTGGTCGGCGTCTATAAGAAGAAGCGGCCTCGGCCCCTCAATAAGCTCCCCCAGCGAAGAAAACGCAACCGGCGTGAAAGTCACCTGGTCCGGATCCACACCAGACTCCCGCAGGGAGCCCAGATAGTCCTCAAACGCCTCCTTCTCAAAAGCGGGAACTATTGCCTCGGCTCCTTCCGGTCTCCTGACCTCGTGGTAGTCGGACAGCACGTCCTCCCCCAGGGTGAAACCGGTTGAGTTCTCGAGCTCGAAGCGGAAAACCCCCCTGAGTTTTTTTGAATCGGAGAAAGGAAATTTGAGAACCCTGAGAAGAAGCGGGGAAGAGCAGATTCCGGTAACGGCTCTGGTCCCGAGAGAAATTTCGTCTTTGAGAAAAGCCGCCGTATCGCCGCTCCCAGGCCCGCCGGTTAAGGAGGCCTTGCGGACTTCAGTCCCCTTGAGACCCCTTCTTACGGTTACGGTCCTGACCTTACCGCCGGAAAAATCGACTCCGATGAATCCACCTAGCATCTTAAAGGTACGAGGATTATCCCCTCGCCTGCCCCTCCGCCGCTCTGGCGTCAAGTTCCATTGGCATTATCACATTCACGTAGCCGTCCTGCTTTTCGCCTTCCGAGCAGGGAACCAAGTAAACCGGGTTTTTGTGGCCGGAAAAACCGATTATCACTTCTGGGGATCCCACGGCGTCAAGAACATCCTGGAAGTAAGTGAAGTTAAAACCAAGCTTCACCTCCTCCCCTGAATACTCAACCGGCATGCTTTCTTTGCCCTCGCCGGTGTTAAGATAGGCACCCAGAAGCAAATTCCCTCCCCCGAAGGCCATCTCCACGAACCTGCCCCCGCCCCTCACGTTGTCCGCGGAAAAAAGGGAAACTCTCCTGAGCGCAACCAGAAGCTTTGAGGCATCGACCGTGACCGTGTTTTTCGTAGAGACCGGAACCACCTGCATGTAGTCCGGGAATTCGGCGTCGATCACTCTGGAAATGAAAACAAGGTTTTCATCCTTTGACTCAAAAACGAAGAAGTTTCCGCTGCTCCCGATCCTGACTTCCTTCGAGAGACGAAGAAGCCTTCTTATCTCCATAATCGCTTTTTTGGGAACCAGAATATCTTTCGGCAGGTTGAGGTTCTCTATCTTTTCATCGACAAAGCTGAGTCTGTGACCGTCGGTAGCGACAAGCCTGAGTGTCTGTTCCCCTCTTTTTTCGAAAAACACCCCTGAGAGGCTTCTTCTCATTTCATCATCGGAGACGGAAAAAACTGTCTTGGATATCATCTCCTCAAACCTCTCGGAGGAAACCTGGAAAAGATTCTCCGACGAAACCTCGGGTATCCTGGGGAAATCGTCGGCCGCAAGTCCCGCTATTTTGAAAGAACCCGAGCTGGTGACGACCTCGATCCAGTTGTTCTCGGTAGCGGTAACCGAAATTTCCTCTTCTTCCTTGATCTCCCTCACAAGATCCGAAAGGATTCCCGCGGGAACCGCCATCTTGAACTCTCCTTCGGTTTGAGCATCGCAGAAAACCGTAGCCGTGTTTTCGAGATCAGTAGCTTCCAGAAACAGGCCTTTGTCTGTAGAACTCATAAGAACGTGGGAGAGAATCGGCATGGTCGTCCTTTTCTCCACGACCCCCTGGATCATTCCCAGCTTTCTTGAAAAATCTCCGCCTTTGATTTTAAACATCATCTTGAGAGAAAAACCTCCGGTTACCGGAAAAAAGTTTCTTTTCTTTTTCCGTCGTATGTAAATAGTTTCTTCATATGATAATAACCACTTTTTCCTACAAAACCATAAACCACAAGCCCCGATACTTTTCCGCTACTGTTTCTATTCTTTAATAAGTTTTAAAGCTTTTCCAGTAGCCGTAGTAGTAATTGCTGTGAAAAGCGTGAAATCAGTGAAACCCCCTAAAACATCTTGACTTTTCGGCTAAGGGCTATGTTCATAACCTTTCTTTTTCCCAACAGATATTCACACCTTCCTTTTTTGTTCCTTCCACACCTGTGCGGAAACAATAGTTCTTTAACAGTGTTTTCAGGTTTCTCCGACAGGCTGTCTTTTGGATGGTTCAGGACGTGATGAACTTCTCGAGGGTGGTTGAGAGCGCCGTGACGGCGGTTGATACTGAAGGATCTCTTCCGATCTTTTTTTCAACGTTTTTTACTGCGTGGACCACCGTGGAGTGGTTCTTCCCTCCGAACTTGTTTCCTATCTCCGGGAACGATGAAGATGTGTATTTTCTCGAAAGGAACATCGCTATCTGTCTGGGTTCTGAGACTTTTTTCTGCTTCTGGTTTGATTTCAGGTCCTTTACAGTGAGTTCAAAGAAGGAGCTTACCTCTTTCTGGATGAGGTCTATGGTTATTATTTTGGGGGCCTCTTTTTTTACCAAGTTGCTTAGGAGCTGCTTTGCCAGTTCGAGGGTTATTCTCTCTCTGAACATCTTGGAGTAGGCAAACAGCTTGTTCACCGAGCCTTCAAGCTCCCTTATGTTGGAGAGGACGTTCTGGGCCACAAACGAAGCCACGTCGGCCGGGATCTCAATTTGTTCCTCCTCGGCCTTTCTCTCTATGATGGCTATCTTGGTTTCTACCTCCGGCGGCTGTATGTCGGCCGTAAGCCCCCACTCGAACCTGGATTTCAGGCGCTCCTCGAAGTTCTTCATCACGCTGGGCGGCTTGTCGCTGGTTATAACGATCTGCTTTTTCGCGGTGTAGAGGGAGTTAAACGTGTGAAAGAACTCCTCCTGCGTGCTGTCCTTGCCGGCGATGAACTGTATGTCGTCTATCAGCAGGACATCGCAGTTCAGCCTGTAGAGGTTCCTGAACTTGTCCATAGAACCTGTCTTTATGCTCTGCACCACCCCGTTTGTGAAGTGCTCGGCCGAGATGCAGAAGGTGTTCAGGCGGGTTCCGTACTTTTTGAGTATGTGGTTCCCTATGGAGTGGAGGAGGTGGGTTTTCCCGAGGCCCACTCCGCTGTGTATGAAAAGAGGGTTGTAGGCCATCCCCGGGTTCTCCGCTATGGCGTATGAGGCGGCGTGGGCGAACTGGTTGCTGGGCCCGACGACAAAGTTGTCAAACGTGTTGGATGAACTGAAAAAGCTCGCTGTCTGGGGGTCGTGCGGTTCTGTGATTCCACCGTTTTCCAGGACCCTTTCTTTTTTACTTTCCCGGGCGACGGAGTTCTCTTCGCCCGCGTCTATGGTTACCTGGAATCTTTCTTTTCCGTATAGGTTGCGGGCTGCGTCGTTTATCAGCTGCAGGTAATGGTTCTTTACCCAGAGAGCCTGGAAGTGGGTTTTCGCCTCAAGCGTGACCATCTTCCCCTCGATTTTTGCTACTTTTATGGAAAACAGCCAGGAGGGGGGGAAATAAAGGTCTTTCTTGACACCTTCGAGAACGGCGTCCCAGTCAAACTCTATTTTTTGTTCCGATTTGTAGTTTTCAGCAGCTAGGTTGTCGTGCGCAGCTTCCTCTGTCTTTTTCAACAGCTTTTCTCCTGAAAAGCAAAGAACAACCCTAAAACGGATACTTCAGAAAAGATCCCAACCCACCCTTCGGAAAGTGAAATTTAATTCTAATTGCATCGGTTTTTAGTGTCAAGAAAAAACGGTTTTCCACCCGCCCGAAACCCCGCTTTTGTGCCTGTGTACACGGGAGAAAAAATTTTTTCAGACACACCGGCTCAATTGACACGCAACTGCGTTTACAATACAATTTCTAACTGCAAATGGGCGAAGAAGATGCCTTGAGATTTTTGGCCGACAGGTTCAAGGCTACTCAGAAAGAAGTTTTGACGGGGATAGGGGACGATTCCGCTGTTGTAAAAATCAGAGACAAAGCATGCCTTGTCGCCTCGACGGACACTCTTGTCGAAGGCGTTCACTTCCGCCTGGGAACTCAGACCCCGAGGCAGCTCGGCAGGAAGGCGGTCTGCGTCACCGTAAGCGACATAGGGGCGATGGGAGCGGTGCCGAGATACCTTCTCTGCTCCCTCGGCTGCCGTGGCGCTGACTCAATGGAGTTCATAGAGGATCTCTCGGAAGGAGTGGAAGAGGGCTGCCGGGAGTTTGATGTCTGCCTTATAGGGGGGAATCTCTCGGAATCCCAAACCGTTTTCATAAATATGACGGCGCTTGGGGAGGTATCGAGCGACGATATCGTTCTGCGCTCGGGGGCTTCTGAGGGAGACGACATATACGTGACCGGAACCCTAGGAGATTCCGCTCTGGGCCTGAGGGCCCTCTCGGGTGATTGCGGGGTTGACGGATGCGAGGGCGCTGTTTCAAGACACATCGGGCCCACGCCGCGTCTCCAGGTTGGCAGGATGGTCGCGAAACGCGGGATAGCCTCTTCGATGATAGACATAAGCGACGGGCTTTTCTGCGATCTTGAGAAGCTGACTTCCGAGCACGGACTGGGGGCCGAGGTAAACCTCGGGAGCCTTCCGCTTTCCCCCGGTTTTCTTTCCCTCTGCGCCAAGTTCTCGGAGGACGGCTACCGCCTCGCGCTCTCAGGCGGGGAGGACTACGAGCTTCTTTTCACCTCTTCTTCGCAGAACCGCGCCTCGATAGAGGAGGTTTCGCGTCTCTGCGGGATTGGCATTTCGAAGATCGGTTCTGTTACCGCCGGGAGGAAAATAAGGTTTTTCGACGAGGGGGGAGAGGAGGTTTTTTACGATACCGCTGGGTTTGAGCACTTCTGCTGATTCACCCACGGGGGTAAGATTTTTTGGACGAAAATTTCATTCTGATTCTTTTTTTGCTTTGCTGCTCTGCGTTTTTCTGCTTCAGCGAGGGGGCGCTTTTCTCCCTCAGCCGTCCGCAGAGAGAAAGCATATCGAAGCAGGGAGGCAGAGTTTCTGCGGCCATAGGGAAGCTCCTTTCCAATTCCCACAAGCTCATCACTACGGTTCTTCTGGCCGACGAGATATTCAACATAGCCTACTCAAGCATAATAGGTCTTACGGCGAGAAAATATCTCCAGGACACCCCCGAGCAGACAGTAGCCCTCGTATCCCTGGCCATAGCCTCTCCCACGCTCCTTGTGTTCGGCGAGATCGTTCCCAAAACCGCCGGGGTTAAGTTCCCGAGGACGATCTCGAAGGCGGTTGCCCTTCCCCTTTATTCTTTCCACGTCGCGGTCACCCCGATCAGGTGGGCGATCCTGTTTGTCTCCGGTTTTTTCATAAGGGCCTTCGGGGCGGACCTTGGACACCGCGCGCAGGGAAACGACATTTCCTCTGACGAGCTTGAAGTTCTGGTGGGAATGGGGAGGGACGAGGGAGTGCTGAACGAGGTGGAAAAATACCTTGCCGACGGCTTTTTCAAGCTTGAGGACCTGCCTGCCCACGGGATAATGACTCCCGCCATAGACTGCTTCACGCTTCCCCACGATATTGAGGTCAAAGAGGCCGTGGGACAGGTCCGCCAGATGGGCCGCTCCCGGATCCCGGTTTACGAGGAGGAGAAGGACAACATAGTGGGCGTTCTCTACGGCAAGGATCTTCTTAAGTGGAATTTTACCGAGCACAACCTTGCGGCCACCGTGAGCGAGTGCCTGAGGAAGCCGTATTTCATCCCCCGCTCCAAGCCCGCGGGGGCGCTTCTGCGAGAGCTCCAGATGCGCAGGATTCACATAGCGATAGTGGTCGACGAGTACGGAAGGTTCGACGGGCTGGTGACCATGGAAGACATACTGGAGGAGCTTTTCGGAGAGATAGAGGATGAAAGGTCGGTGCCCAACAGGATTGCGCCCGCGGTCCGCGGGGGAGCGATCACGATTCCCGGGGGGATGAAGATAGAGGAATTCAACGATGACTACCTTTTCTCGGTCGCGCGCTCGGCGGGGCTTGAGAACCTGGGGGACATACTGGAGGAGGCCGTGATCCCGCTTCGGATGGAAAACGAGACCATGGGCGGTTTCGTATTCGATCTTTTCGGGAGGCTGCCCGCCGAGGGGGAAAAAATAGGGTTCGGCGGACTGGTTTTCACGGTAAAGAGCAGGGAAGGGAAAAGGATTTCCGAGATAAGGGTTGACGTTAACAAGGAGGCGCGCGGCGATGTCCATTGAGCTAGTGGTCATTCTTATTCTGCTGTTTCTTATTCTGCAGGCGTTTTTCGCCGGTTCGGAAATAGCGCTCATCTCCTGCGACAAGATAAAGATGAGGTCCCTCGCCGAGGAAGGCTCCGCCGCCGCGGGGCTGGTTCTTAACGCCCACTCGAAGATCGAAAGCTTCATCGGCACCACCCTCATAGGGGTTAACCTTTCGCTCATAATAAACACCCTGGTGCTCACCTTTTATTTCGAGGAGATCTTCGGGCAGCGAAGCGGTCTCTACACGGTGGCCGTGCTCTCCCCGCTCATCGTCGTTTTCGGCCAGGTGGTTCCCAAGGCGGTGTTCGAGAGCAAGCGGAACTCCATAGTGCTCTGGATCATCTATCCGCTCTGGGTTTTCTCCAAGCTTTTCTACCCGGTGCTTTTCTTCGTCAACCTCTTTACCCGGGGGATATTGAACCGTCCGGGCAATAACATGAGCTCCATAACCCGCGAGGAGCTTGAGGACGTGATGGAAGAGGACGAGGACAAGCCGAGCTCGGACTACAAAAGAAGGGTTCTTCGCAGGATTTTCGGCTACTCCGAGACCACGGTCGGAGAGATAATGATCCCGCTTGTCAGGGTGGACGCGCTTGAGAGAAGGTCCACGCTTCGCGACGTCAGGAGGCTCATAGCGGAAAAAAGCCACTCGAGAATTCCGATTTTCAGCGGCCGGGTCGACAACATAACCGGCATACTCAACTCGTTTTACGTTCTTGGCGAGCAGGATCTTGACAAGAGCGTCGAGCAATATGCCCTTCCTCCCTTCTACGTTCCGGAATCAAAGCTCGTGAACGAACTTATGGACGAGATGAAGGGGGGACGCGCCGGAATGGCCGTTGTGGTTGACGAGTACGGGGGGTCGGTGGGGATCATAACCCTCGAGGACATAATCGAAGAGGTGGTGGGGGAGATAGAGGATGAGTACGACACCGGTGAGACCCCGTGGAGAAGGCTCGGCGCCGGGCAGTATCTCATAGACCCCACGGTCGAGATAGGACGGCTTAACGACGGCCTCGGGCTTGCCATTCCTGAGGAAGAGGATTACGAGACTCTGGCGGGATTCCTTCTTTACACCCACGGCTCGATTCCCGCCCCCGGAACCGTGATAGTTTTCGGAAGAAAGACTTTCACGGTGGTTTCCTCAACCCCGAGGATGATAAGCGAGGTTCACCTGCGAACGGGGGAATAACTTGCCCTGCCGATATCTCCCGGGGTTTACGGGTCAGTGAAGAGGCTGCTCACGCAGGAGTTCCCTCGCTATAAGTTTTCTGTATGATTCAAGCGGCTGGATCCCGTGTATCCTGAGTTCTCCAAGGTAGAGGGTAGGGACGCCGAGGACCATGTTTTCCCGGGCGCTCTCCATGTTCTTTTCTATTTTCCCTGAAAAGCTTTTTTTCCGAAGAGATTCCGAGAGTTCCTCGGGGCAAAGACCCGCCTTTTCGCCCGCCTCGAGGACGGTTTCGAGAAGACCTATGTTCTTTCCCTCCCGGAAATAGGCCGCGTAGCAGGCCTTGTGAAACTCCATGAAGCTGTTTTTCTCCTTCGCAAACTCCGCTCCCTCAAGGCAGAACCTCGAATTGGTTACGAATCCCGGGAGCTTTATCTCCACCCCGGCCTCGGCGGCCACGTTCTCAAGGGTTTCCGAGATGCGGATGGTCCTCTCCGTTTTTTTCCGTCTTTTTCCCTCGGCCGGGTATTCGGGGTGAATCTCAACGCCGAGCCACTCCGCTTCGAGGCTGAACTCCCTTGCGAGGTCAAGCACCCTCTCGGTGGCCAGGAAGCAGAAAGGGCAGATGTAGTCGTAGTAGAGGAAGATCTTCACGTTCCTGTAAGGATACACGAATGCGGTTTTTTCGAAAAGAAAACGTTTCTATACAGGGTCAGGTCTTTTTATCCCCGGCAGTCCGGTTCGCACGGAACCTGATTTTGACTCCGGAAAAAAGCGGCTGCGTGCGTCAGATCTCGAACTTCGCGGTCAGGAACAACGTGCGTCCCAGGATCGAATCCAGATACAATATGTGATCCTCGTCGGAATCAGGACGGGACTGGCCCTCGTTTCCGATATTCATAACGCCTCCCGTGAGCTCGAACCAGTTAAAGCCAAAAGCGTTTCTCCAGCTAAGCGCGATATCGTGCCCTATCCACCTTCTGAAGGTTTTGGTGTCGGTTTCGTTACGGAAAGACGTGACCGCGTGCATGTTCCACTGCGCTGTCAGGTCGTTTCGGTCTGCGCGGAGCAGAACATGAATACGGTTGCGCGGAATATCTCCGGGCTGCGCCTCCACTCCTACGCGCCTCTCGTAATTCGTTATCCTGATCCAGTTGGCGTTGAGCATGAAATTCGCCAGATCGGTTTTCAGGTCGCCGCCGAGCCGGACCGTGAACCCGTCCATGTCAGTCTCTCCGCTGTTGGTAAGCGGGTTGCGGATTTCTGTTAATCGACCGTCAGAACGCGTCACGCTCAGTCCCGGATACTCGCTAAGCCTCCCGCTTCTCTCCAGGCTGACTACGAACTGCGTGCTCAAAGTAGCCGGTGTTTCCTGAAGACGAAGGCGGAACCAGTCGAAGTCGGCAGAAAAGGGGCCCCAGCCCGCGGAGACACCGGCGCCAAGGCTTTCGGCCTCGTCAGGTTCCAGTTCCGGGTTACTGTCTGTGACCACCCGCACCTGATCTCTGGAACAATCGGGAGTCGGTGTGTCAGCGTCGCATACGTACGGGTAGTAAACAAATTCCTCCACATGCAGGGCTGCAAGTCCGGGCGCGCGGGCTCCCCCGCTCCATGATGCGCGCAACGCGATATTGGGTATTACCCTGTAAAGCGTCGCTATCCTGTGCGAGAACGCTCCCCCGACATCGTCAAAATCATCGTGGCGAACGGCGAACGACACGTCCACCGCATCCCCCAAAGGCACCAGAATGTCGCCGAAAGCTGAGAGGCGCCGACGATCGGCCATAAGCGACGGCGAAGATCCCCCCAACACATCATCCGCGTTAACCGGCTCACCACGAAGATTAAAATATTCTCTGGAATTGCTTGTCTCTACTTTAGCGACCTGCAGACCGGCGCTCCAGCGAAGCTTGTTGCCCATGAGCTCAAGCAGCGGGCCGTCAAGCGCCACCCCCGCCTCAAGGTGTTCATCTTTGTATTTGGACTCGCTCCGCACGCTGCTCTCGCTGATTGCGGCCCTGTGCTCTTCGGCTTCGGAAAGCGGATTCTGGATGTCGTAATCTCCGCTTTCAATAGCAGCATTTATTGCGGGTTCATTAATGAACGTATGGCCATCTACGCCGTAGTCGTAGCGATTGTAGTGAACATAGCCGTCATATCTTATGTTGTCCTTAATGTCCCCTCGCAGCCCCAGCGTAATATCATAATCTTTAAGGTCCGAAACCCATAAGCGGTTGCCGTGCCCCAGAAAACGGTGGCCTACCGTGATGCTCTCGGGGAAATTGCTCTCGTCAAGACCTTCAAAGTTTCCACTTTCAATGAGGCTGTTTCTCAGTGCCTCGTCCGGTGCAAGGGAGAAAACGTTCGGGTCCGGCGCCCACAAGCTCCTTAGTTCTTCCCTGGTCACGCGTCCCTCAATATATATATCGGCCGCATCGCCTACCGGATAACTGAAATTCATAAACGCGCTGTCATTCTGCCTGCGCAGCAAGTTCCATGCGATATCCGCGTAGGCAAATCCGCAGACGGTGCCGAAAAATCCGCCCGGGGGATCCGTGAGCTCCCCCGTATACACGTTTTCATCACAGTCGCCCAGCGGCCCCGAGACCCGTCCTCCGTCGTCTTTTACCAGGAAAACCGTGTTGCCGAGAGACGATACTCCTTCGGTGTCGGCGAAGGAACCTCCGGCTTGATATCTGGCACGGCTGTAATCTCGGTCAGCGTCGCGTACCTCGTCCCGCCGGAAGATATCCGCCCCGATAGTAAGATTTCCCTCTCCGACGCTTGTGCCCCAGAGAACGCTTAAGTTTTCGGAATCGGCGCCCTCACCGCGGGGACGCCCGGCATTTAGCTGGATATCAAGGCCTTCATAGTTTTTCTTGAGAACGATATTTATGGTGCCGCCGATCGCTTCCCCGCCATGCAGGGCGCTCGTGCTGTCACTGAAGATTTCAATGCGTTCGACAGCCGCGAGCGGAATGGCGTCCGCGTCAACCCCGGTGTCTGAGATCCGACGCCCGTTAACCAGGATCAGAGCGCGGCCTCCTCCAAGAACGAACGGCCTCTCAAGGCCGAAACTGTTAAAAGCCGATCTGCCCAACAGTTCCCTTATCCTTTTTACGCCCGAGAGCTCAATGTCCCTGCGGGTGATAACTTTCACGGGGTGCAGACTGCCGGATATCGCTTCGGAATACGGCCGGTTACCGACAAGACTTCCTTCTCTTGCGGATGCATCCCAAGCCATGGAGTGGCCCGTCGCCAGGATAAGCAGCGCGAGAATAATATTCCGGGGTGCAATTTGGTTAATTGCCTCATAAACTTTACGAATCATTTTTTGTTGCTCCTTTTTGCCGTTTGGACTTCTGGGACCCTTGCTGTAACAGGGCTTCTATACCTGTGACTGGGCGTGCAAACACCCACTCCGCTCAAATCGTCGCAAAACAACGGGCTTTGCAAGTCCCCGGCATTCACGAATCTAATCGAGCAGCAATCCAAATTATAGAAATTATTTTATCTCAATTTCGTTTTTAACACCAACTAGGTATTATCAACTTGATAAAGAATTAAAATCTGCACTTAAGCTCAAACTTGTACCTTAATCGGCAAAAAGGGAGGGGTTTAAATCATGAAAAAAGTCGCGGCACTCACCCTGCTTTTCTTTTGTACAATCGTTTTTTCCGCCACCTCGCCCGCTTTTGCGCACCATGGCGTAACTGCCGAGGAGGCGAGCGCGGGAGACATGGACGATATGAGAAATTTCTTGCTGCACATGAAAGAGCACCGGGAGCCGCGGGTCACAAGTGATGAGGGTCGAGTAGAATTCCGAAACGCCTTGAGAAACAATAACGGAGTATGGCGCCACGGCGACACGTACGTAATTACCGTTAACAAGTCCGCTGGCGGGGAAGCGACCGACACTCCTTTTCAGTCAGGCGACATCATACTTTTTCATGGTAAACATCCCGGGGCCCTGAGCGGATCCCTAAGAGGCATCCCGGTTTTCCGGAGACTGATGGACATGGCGGAAGGAGCGGGTGACGAGGTGGTCTGCGTTCAGGACGACAGGACCGGGAGAAGCGGCAGGCATATCTGCGCCGTTGGGGATTCCGATACGGGCGAAGCAGGGAATTCCTTTATACATGTTGGCGGATTTGATCATGAACTGATGGAAGCGGATCATTCCAAGTCGCTTGACGCGTGTCCCGAGTTCACTCGCGATGAACTTCAGAGCAGGGGATGGCTAAGTGCCGATATGGTGGATGACGAGGAGAGCCTGGTGCGTTACCTGGAGGGGGTTGAGGCGCACATTACCGAGGAGTTTGCCAAGGTTAGTAACTCCCAGGGAAGGCTTCCGCTGGTGAGAATGATTCAGCTTATGCCGTGCTGGAGGGAACCGCCCTGGCAGTCGGGTTCCATATATTTCTATATAGGTACCGGTACGGATAAGATGTACGGGATTTTTCACGGAAACTCCCCGCGGCTTCAAGACAGGTCGTCGCATCTTGTGGATGATAACGGAGTTGAAGTTGCCAAACGCATTTTAGAAGAGGTAGACAGGCAAGACGATACCCCGGGAGAGGCTTTCCTCACTTACCTTTGGGACGATCCGACTGTTATTGGTGACGAGGTGCTCTGTGAAGAGACAGGACCTGCTTCCGGGCCGTCCCCGGAAGATGAAGATGTGTTTTGTGAGGCGGGGAACCCCGTCCCCGGCCGCTCCCCCGGCACATCGGACAAGATCGGGTATTTCATACGTACAGATTTCGGCATAGAAGGGGGTACGGAGTATGTTCTCGGTTCCGGTATTTACCCGGGGTCGGAACAGGGTGGCAGCGACGGCAGCGGCGGCGGAGGATGCGCGATTGCTTCCGGGAGCGGAAACGAGCTTGAGGCCGGGACTTTTAATCTGTTTCTGATCGCGGCGGTTCTGTTTCTTGCGGCTTCGGTGGGAAGGCGCCTTGACGCAACGCAAGGCTCCTGACCTGGGATCTGCGCGCGCGGCGGAGGGAGAGGCGCCGGAGAGGTTAAACTTAGCCCGGGAGAGCATGCCCCGGCGCCCGAACAGAGTAGCCCGGGAGAGCATGCCCCGGCGCCCGGATAGCACTAGGGTCGCCACTCTCCACCCGGCTTGATTAAACCCCTCGGATTCAATATAATTTAAACCGCCTTTTTTCATGTCTTGCTCAGGAGAGACTAGATGAACCCCAAATCCGCAATAATGCTTCTGCTGCTTATAGCGGCCTTCGGTTTTTTCGCCTACAACATCCGTCTTCTCTTAAGGCTTGTCACTCTCGGCAAAAAGGAAGACAACAGATTTGACAATATTCCCGAGAGGATAAGGAAGGTCATCGTCTACGTGTTCGGCCAGAGAAGGCTTTTCAAGTACCGTTTCGCCGGCATAGAACACGCCATGATCTTCTGGGGCTTCGTCATAATAACGGTTGGGACGGTGGAGATGCTGGTAAGCGGCGTTGTTCCCGGATTTCATTTCTTCCCGGGAACCCTGGGGGGAATCTACGAGCTGATCCTTGACATAGTGCAGGCCCTTGTTCTTGTGGCTATAGGCATGGGTATAATAAACAGGCTCACCATAGGGAGAAGAAGGGAGGTTAACGGGCCCGACGCGGTCGTGATACTGGGTCTTATCTTCGGCCTCATGATCACCGCCTTTCTCACCACGGGGGCGAGGATAGCGCTTGCCGAGACGAGTCCCGCGATGCTGCCGGTGTCCGGGGCCTTTTCCGGGCTCTACGAAGGTATGAGCACCGGGAGCACCTTTTTCTGGAAGGAGTTTTTCTGGTGGTTCCACATTCTCATAGTGCTTTCCTTTCTCAATTACCTTCCCTACTCCAAGCACAGCCATGTCCTGACGGCCGTTTTCAATGTTTTTTTCCAGAGCCTCAAGCCCCGCGGGCAGCTCTCGAAACTCGATTTCGAGGAGATCCCCGAAGACCTTGATCACTTCGGCTCCTCGAAGATAGCCGATTTCAGCTGGAAGGACATACTTGACGCCTATACCTGCACCGAGTGCGGAAGGTGCACGGATAACTGCCCGGCGTGGAACACCGAGAAGGTGCTTTCCCCGAGGGACATCGTCGTTAAGCTTCGCCACTACGTCTCAAGCGAGGGGAAGGACATACTCGCCGGAAAGCCCCAGGAAGAGCAGCCCGATCTTCCCGACACCGAGTGGGTGACGCCCGAGGAGCTCTGGGCGTGCACCACGTGCAACGCATGCGTCGAGCAGTGCCCGCTTTTCATTGACCAGATGGGCAAGATAATGGACATGAGAAGGTTCCTTACACTCGAGGGCCGCATGAGCGGAACCGCCACTAGGACCCTTCAGAAGCTTCAGAACAACGGAAACCCCTGGGGATTCCCGGAGGCCGACCGCGGCGCCTGGCTTTCCGAGATGGAAGTTCCCATCCTCGGAGTCTCGGCCGAGAACGCAAGCGAATTCGACGTGATTTACTGGACTGGATGCTTCGGGGGCTACGACCCGAGGGGCCAGGAAGTCTCAAGGGCGATAGTGACCCTGCTTAAGATTGCGGGGGTTAATTTCGCCGTAATGGGTCCCGCGGAGACCTGCACGGGCGATCCCGCAAGAAGGCTTGGAGAGGAGGCCCTCTACCAGATGCTCGCCGTCCAGAACATCGAGACTCTCAATGAATTGAAGGTGAAGAAGATTCTCGCGAACTGCCCCCACTGCTTCAACACCATGAAGAACGAGTACCCGCAGTTCGGCGGGCACTACGAGGTCGTCCACCACACCGATTTTCTCCTGCAGCTCATCCAGGAGGGCAGGCTTAACCCCGACGCTCCGATCGAGGAGAAGATAACATACCACGATTCCTGCTACATCGGCCGCTACAACAACGTCTACGATTCTCCAAGGGAGATACTGAAGAGCATTCCCGGGATCGATCTGGTGGAGATGAAGAGGAACAGGACAAAGAGTTTCTGCTGCGGAGCCGGAGGCGGAAAGATATGGATGGAGGAAGAGGCTCCCAGGGTTAACTGGAACCGCTTCGACGAGGCCGCGGATATTAACCCCGACACCTTGGCCACGGCGTGCTACTTCTGCAACACGATGTTTGACGACGCCGCGCGATTCAAGGGCAAGGAGGAGGAGATCGGCGTCCAGGACATAGCCGAAATCCTTAACCGCTCGGTTAAAGCCGACGCGCCTCCCCCGTCGTAAGCGCGTTCCCAGGTGCTCGACGGGCTTTGAGTCTCAAAGGGAGGAGGCGATGAAGCTTCACAGACCAAAGTCCCTTTTGATAGACTCGGGCGCAGGATGGTTCGATTCGGATTCCTCTGCCACGGCCGGGATTTTCGGCGATCCTACCCTCACCCTCTGCTTCTCAAGCGACGGGACCAAACTGTTTTCCCGCTCCGGGGAGGAGACTTTCTCAGAAGACCCTCTCAGCCTGGTCGAGAAACTGGCTGCCGAGGGATACACGGCTCTCGGCTACATAAGCTACGACTACCTGAGCTACACGACTCCCGGGGTTGCGACCTCGGACGCAAAGCAGAGGGAGAAGCTCCCTTTCCTTTTTTTCCATTTTTACGAAAAAGACAGTTTTTACACAGCCCCCTGGGAAGAAGTTCTCTCTGCCTTCCCGCAGGAGAGGACAGGTCCCGGGCCCCTTCCCCGCTCGAACATTGAAAGGGAAGAATACGCCCGGAAGATTTCGGCGATAAAGGAGCATATAGCGGCGGGAGACGTTTATCAGGTGAATCTTTCGCGAAAGATCCGCTTCAAGCCTCTGGGTGAGCCGCTTTCGTGGTTTCTGGATTTTTACCGCGCCCAGCCCGTCCCCTTCGCCGCCTTTATCGGTTTTCCGGGTTTTGAGCTTGTAAGCGGCTCCATGGAGCTTTTTCTTAAGAGAAGGGGTGACAGTATTATCACGAGACCCATAAAAGGGACCGTCCGCAGGGATCCCGACCCGCGACGCGACAGGGAACTTGCCGAGGCACTCGGGAAAAAGCCCAAGGAGCGGGCCGAGAACCTCATGATAGTTGATCTCATGAGAAACGACCTCGGGAGGATATGCGGGTACGGCTCCATAGGGGTAAGGGAGCTTTTTGCCGTCCGCCGCTACAGTACGCTTTTCCAGATGGAGTCCGAAATCGAGGGGCGCCTTCGCCCGGGAGTCGGACTCTCTCAAATAATTGCCAGCACCTTTCCCCCCGGATCCGTTACCGGGGCCCCGAAAAGGGAAGCTATCCGCATAATAGACAGCCTTGAGCCCCATGAAAGGGGACCTTACTGCGGAGCGATCTGCCTGTTCTCTCCTGGCGGGGACTTCACCATGAGCGTCGCGATCCGTACCGGAGTGAACAATTCCGAGGGGGCGGATTTCTGCTTTGGAGGCGGAATTGTGTGGGATTCGAAAGCGGACGACGAATACGGGGAGACGGAGCTCAAGGCAAAGGCTCTCACATCAATTGCGTCCCGACAGGTGATATAATCATTGGATATGGAGGAACTTTTCTTTCTCGACGGGAAAAGGCTTGAGGATTTGCCTGTGCTTCGCGCTCTTTTTTACGGAGAAGGGGTTTTCGAGAGCTTCAGGTGGAAGGAATCCCCGCCTGTTTTCCTCTCCATGCATCTTGAGAGAATGAGAAAGGGAGCCTGTTTTCTCGGCATCCCGTTCCCCCCGGAATCCCAGGTAAGGCTCAGAATCGAGGATGCCGTGGGAGCGTCCCCCGGGGGCGATCTGCACGTAAAAGCTTGTCTTCTCGCCCAAGGGGACGCGGTTTATCACTCACAGCCCCGGGCGGCTTCGCTTCTTGTGTCCGTAAGACCCCGCGCGCAGAGTCCGGGTGCCCTCTCTCTCTGGGTCTGCAGCGAGAGAAGACCCTCGCAGAACAGTCTTTTTTCCCACAAGACGCTTAACTATCTGGGAAATATCGTGGCGAAGAGAGAAGCTATTGATAGGGGTTTTGGCGAAGCCCTTTTTCTCGATACCGACGGCAGGGTGGCCGAGACCTCGTGCCACAATGTTTTCTGGGCGAAGGGGAAAAGGCTTTTCACTCCGTCTTCTGAATGCCCTGTTTTGCCTGGGGTGACCAGGGAAATCGTTTTGCGTTCAGCCGGGCGGCTTGGCTATGAGCCCGTCTGCGGGAAATTTCCCCTTGAGGAGCTTCTGTCAAGTGATTACGCTTTCCTTACTAACGCTGGTGCGGGTATTATTTATGTAAGCGGGGTGGGCGGCGACGCGATGCCTTCTGTTCCTCGGAGTTACGAGGTTATGAGGGAATCGCTTCTTTCAGAGTTCGGGTGGTAGAATTAAGGGGACGGAAAAAACTTTAGGATTTGTCGTGGACACTAAGAATCCGAGGGTGGTTTTATGTCTGGCGAGATAACGGTCAGGGAGTATCAGCGGGAAGTTGACGAGTGGATAAGGGAAGTGGGAGTGCGGTACTTCTCCGAGCTTACCAACCTCGCGCAGCTTGTCGAGGAAGTGGGAGAGGTGGCGAGAATCATGTCCAGGACATACGGGGAGCAGAGTTTCAAGGGGAATGAAAATCGCCGGGAACTCGGGGACGAGCTTGCAGACGTCTTCTTCGTCTTAACATGTATAGCGAACCAGACGGGAGTTGATCTTACGGAGGTTTTGAGAAAGAATTTTGAGAAGAAAACACGGAGAGACGGGAAGCGGCACTCGGACAATCCCAAACTTCGCTGAAGACCCCGTTGAGGGCTCTGATTGTTGCAAAGGGTTTTCATTGTGGTATTCTTCCCCGTCCTGAGAAGAACCCGCCTTTGATTTGCGGCAGTTACTCTATTGAACAAAGAGGAAAAGTGCTTTGAAAATGAAACTTGAAGAAAAGCCTATTGAAGACATACAGGCGAGAAAGGACTACAGGAATATCTCCATAGACAGAGTCGGCGTCTGCGACCTCAAGATTCCGCTTAAGATAAAAGGCTGCGAGATCGATTCTGAGAAGGACCAGAGCGTTCAGGCTTCCCTGAGTCTGAGCGTTAACCTTGGTCCCGACCAGAAGGGAATTCACATGAGCCGACTGCTTGAGACTGCCCTTGATTTCAACGGGTCCTTCTCCTTGGGGAATATGGCTTCTTTCCTGATCGCTCTCTGCGACAGGCAGAGCTCGGCAGATTCCGACGTCAAAATAGAGTTTGATTACTTTTTCAACCGCCATGCTCCGGTAAGCGGCAAGATATCCCCACAGCCTTACAGATGCACGTACCACGGCGAAATGCACCCGGAGGGAATACGCCTTACCCAGAGCGTAGTGGTTCCGGTCAAGACCCTTTGTCCCTGCAGCAAGGAGATAAGCGATTACGGGGCTCACAACCAGCGTTCCAAGGTTTTCATAACCATCACGCACGAGGGAAAAAAGGAAAATGATCCGATAGGGATATGCCTTGAGGAAATAATAGAGATTGCGGAAAGAGGGGCCTCTTCCCCGCTTTACCCGCTTTTAAAAAGAGAAGATGAGCGCCACGTTACCATGAGCGCTTACAACAAGCCGTGCTTTGTTGAGGATGTCGTGAGAAATATAGCTTCGGAACTCCACGGCAACTCCAGTTTCGACTCTTACGAACTCAGGGTTCTTAACTACGAAAGCATTCACAGCCATAACGCCTTTGCCAGTATCGGCAAAAGATTCTCGGGCAAGTAAACCGGCGTAAAACCTCGGACTGGCGGCTGTTTTTCGGGCGCAATCAGCCCGTATCCCCCCAGCTGATAGTGAATCCAAGACCCCGCTCTCGCGCCTTTTTGAAAATTGCGCCGTGCCGGGAACCTTGAGAAGCCCCGGATTTTCGTAATTGCTTGATATTAAACAATTTTTTTCTGTTGATAGATTGTGGAATTTTTTAGTGCTCGGCGTCTCGGCAAGTTTAACTGTCTGAAATTGCTTGATAATTTTTTCCGGCCTTCGAAGGTCTCTTTTAGCCCTGTGTGAAATGCTACTAGCCGGTACCAGATCTTTTTTATCCGTCGTAAAGTGTTCTTTTGCCTTGTTTTTCGGGCAATAAGGAAGGATTTCAGCTTGTTTTTAAAGCATGGAAAACCCGTGTAATTTTATCTCCTGACTGTTATTTTCCGTGGGAGAGGAAAAGTGCATACCCTTTTGGAAATTATAAAAGAGGAGATACGGGAATCCGGCCCGATTTCCTTCCGCAGATTTGTCGAACTGTCCCTTTTTCACCCGGGGCACGGCTATTACTCATCGGGGAAGGCGAGGATCGGGAAAAAGGGTGATTTTTACACCGCTCCATCGGTTCACCGCTCTTTCGGGGAGACTATCTCGCGGTTCCTTGCCGAGGCGTCGCTTCTGCTGGAAGGGGAGAGTTTCACCGTCGTGGAATTCGGGGCCTCTGGCGGGCAGCTTGCCCTTGATATACTCGAGGACCTTAGCCGGAACCACCCCGGGCTTTACTCGAAGACCGACTACGTGATGAGCGAGGCGAGCCCGGCAGCGGTTCTCGCGGCCAGGGAAAAGCTCGAGAGGCACCGCGGAAAGGTTCGGTGGATAGACGATCTTCAGGAGATCGGGAAAGGCGGATTCCGTGGAGTGGTGATCGCCAACGAATTCCTGGATTCCCTGCCCTTTCACAGACTTAGGTCGGACGGAGAGGAAATCCGGGAGATTTTTCTCTCCCTTCGCAACGGGGAAATCGAGGAAGTTCTGCGGGATCCCGAAGCGGAAGGAATTTATGACTTTTCAAAACGATATCTGGAAGGATACGCCCGAGGCGAAGAGGCGGAAGCTTGTCTGCTGGCGGGGAAATGGCTTGCCGAGGTTGGAGATGCACTTCAAAAAGGGTTTGTTCTATGCATTGACTATGGGTCTCTCGCCCCCGAGCTTTACTCCCCCGGAAGACGAAAAGGCACCTTCAGGTGCTTTTATCGCCATGAATTGAGTTCCGATCCCTACACGAGGGTTGGAGAGCAGGATATAACAGCTGACGTTAATTTTTCCGAACTTATGAGGGTCGGGGATACCTTGGGTCTTGGCACCGTCAAGTATACAACCCAGGGGCAGTTTCTTGTTGACTGGGGAATTCTCGAAATTTTCAAGACATACGACAAGCCCCAGAACCAGGGAGACCGTCTTGCGGCCAAGACGCTTTTCATGCCTGAATTCATGGGGAGAAAATTCAAGGTTCTGCTCCAGTCAAAGGATCTTTCACCCGAAGAACTGGCCGAACTCGATAAGGACCGACCGTTCCGTATCATATTGTAATTACTTCTTAATTTATTCAAAGAGCGCTTGACAACGGATTCTTTTAAAGGTTTAGTACCTTTAGTACTAGGAGCAACCAAGCGTTATGAGCAATAAAGATAAAATTATGGAGGCCGCCACCGAGCTTTTCCATTCCTATGGGTATGACGGGACTTCTATAGATATGCTCATAAAGAAAGCAGGCGTTTCAAAGAGCAATTTCTACTACTACTTCGAAGGCAAAGAAGAGCTGGGATTGAGTGTTCTCACGAAACTTGCCGAGAAGCACATCCATGAAATGTCGGAAATTATGCAAGCCGATCTCAACCCTGTTGAGCAGTTTCTGACCTGTTACAAGGAGACATTTTATTCTTATTATCATCTTTTCGAGCAGCCCATATACCCGGGCTCTTTTTTCGGAAACATTACCTTGGAACAGAGTTCCATCAACGAGAAATTCCGTTCCGTTCTGGATGAGTATTACCAGGAATGCGAAGCTCTGGTTGAGAAATGTTTAAGAAGAGGGATGGAACAGGGGTTTTTTTACGAAGATCTTGAACCGAAGCAGTTGGCCGGATACTTAGTTTCTCAGTTCGAAGGAGCTATACTTATGACTAAAGCCAAGAAATCCCTTTCTCCTATAAAAGATGTAATCATACAGGGGAAAAAGCTCCTTCTTAAAGACGAGTGGTCCCACTTAGCCGACGAGTGGATGAGCTTAATGGACGAAATATAGCCTGCATCTCCGCCGTCTGGGCAAAACCTGTCTCCACAGGTGCCCGGCCTGTTGATTCTCCGGCCTGAAGCAGTTACCCTACGCCCAAGGATTTGGAGTTTCTGTGCTTTTGTCAAGCGCAGTTCTTTAAAAGACGGGGAAATAATAACCAAGGAGAGGTATAAGGGTATGTCTGATACTATAATGAAGGCCCAGATCGGTGGGGATATAGCTCATCTCAGGAAACTGAACCCGGATCTTTACGACTCTTGGATGGCTTATCATGATTCGGTGTTTACCGACGGAGCTCTCACCGCAAAGGAAAAACAGCTCATCGCGGTAGCCGTAGCGCATATTACGGCTTGTCCTTACTGCATAAGGTCAAGGGTTCGCGCCAGTAAAAAAGAGGGAGCGAGCGACCAGGAGATAGTCGAATCGATATACGTGGGACTTAGGCTCAACATGGGGGGCCCTTTCGCGTTTTCAAGCCTGGCTTTTGAAGCTTGGGACACCCTCGAAAGCGGCATCCCGCTTACCGAGGGGCATTTCTTCAAAAAGGATATAGCGAAGGAAATTGCCAGTTTCAGGGAATGCAGCGGCGATATTTCTCCCCACTTCATGGAGCTTCACAAGAAAATCTTTGCCGATGGAGCCCTCAGTAAAAAAATGAAGAGGGGAATAATAGGCCTTGCATGTGCTCATGCGACTAAATGTCCTTATTGTATAAGGGGAACCGTGAAGGACGCGCATACAGACGGAGTAACCGCGGAGCAGATGGCCGAGGCCATAAACGTTGCCATGGTCATGACCGCAGGTTCCTGTTATGCGCACACCAGCATTGCCATGGACACGCTTAAGAGTCTCGAGAAATAGAGTTTTAACGGTTTTTTTGAAAATCCTCCTCAATTTGCCCTGAATGTTTCACGTGAAACATTCAGGGTTTTTTTAGCTTTTTTCCTCTGACTGAATGCGGCTTTATATGGTAGATTCTCTTTCATGTCGTCACTTGTGCCCGAGCGCGAAAGCACCATAGCTGCCATTTCCACCCCGCCTGGAGAGGGAGGAGTGGCCGTAATCCGTATAAGCGGCGGTGAATCTCACTCGATCGCAAGGAAAATCTTCGTTCCCGCGGGAAACTCGGGTTTTTCCGAGAGAAAACTCTGTTTCGGGAAGATAATCGACCCCGAAACAGGCGGGACGGTGGATGAAGCCCTGTGCGTTGTTATGAGTTCCCCTGATACCTATACGGGGGAGGACGTAGCCGAGATACATTCTCACGGGGGACATATAGTTCCCCGGAAGATACTTGAAATTCTGATCGGCCTCGGGGCGACCCTTGCTGCCCCGGGCGAGTTTACCCAGAGGGCGTTTCTTAACGGGAAAATGGACTTGGCGCAGGCCGAGGCGGTTTCTGACATTATAAGCGCCCAGACCGAACAGAGCCTCCGATACGCCGAGGCTCAGCTTGAAGGGACCCTTTCAGGCAAGGTTAACGAACTTAAGGATCAAATTCTTGACGTTCTGGCCGAAATAGAGGCGAACCTCGATTTTCCCGAGGAAGATATAGATCCCATTGCGAAAAACCGCCTCAAGGAAGCGTCTGGGTCAGTAGAAAAGGAACTTTCGGCGCTGATTGACAGCTACGACACGGGCAGAATGTTCAGAGATGGGGTGACGATGGTAATACTGGGCAAGCCTAACGTCGGGAAATCGAGCATACTTAACTGCCTGCTTGAGACTCAGAGGGCTATAGTGAGCCCTATAGCTGGAACCACGAGGGATTTTATCGAAGAGAGAATAAATATCGGGGGAATTCCCCTCGTTATAACTGATACGGCCGGCATAAGGGACACGGAAGACCGGATAGAAAGGCTCGGGGTGGAGCTTTCCTTGAAAAAAGCCGAGGAATCCGAGTTCGTGCTCGTCGTTTTGGACCAGAGCACGGAACTTGATGCCCTGGACAGGAAAATCCTCAAGACCGCCGCCAAAAAGAAGCATCTTGTCGTGATCAACAAGATGGATCTTGAGGAAAAGCTAGAAAGATCAAAGCTGCGACGGATTCTTGGGCGAAAAAAGCCAGTTGAAACTTCGGCACTTGCAAAAGAGGGGATAGGGCGGCTCAGGCAGGCCATGTTTGAGACCCTTGCGGGCTCGCCTCGTGCCGCGGATGCCTCGGAACTGGTGCTTACAAACCTTCGCCACAAAAAATCCATGGAGAAGGCCCGCGACCAGTTGCGCGTGTTTCTTGAACTTCTTGGGCAGAATGAGTATCCGGAGATCCTCTCCATAGAATTGCGAAACTCAATGAATTCTCTCGGCGAGATTACGGGAGAAGTGACCACGGAAGATCTTCTGGGCAGAATTTTTTCCAGATTCTGCATTGGAAAGTAAAAGCGGGACTGAATGTTTCACGTGAAACATTTGGGAATTACATACTTGGGTTGACATTAGTCGGTTTCAGTAGTTTGCGTCTTTGTCCATTCCGAGTTGTTCAAAGAGAGCGTCCCTTAGTTCAACGGCTAAAACATCTAGGACTTGTTGTTTTTTCAGCCCTTTTTTGTATGCACATTTTTCAACACTTTCTTGCATTGGTGTTGCTTCTACTCTTCCTTCTATAATATCAAAGCAGTGTCTTTCGATTATGTAATGTGATGGTTTTTTAGATCTTAAGTTCTCTTCACGAACCAGCTTAATTGCTTCAGATTTAGCCCATTGTGATGCATTAAGTGTTTTTGAAATTTCAAGACCTAAATCAGTTAAACTAATAGGGCTGTTAGGTACAATAGTGGAACGAAAAACTGTTCCGAGAAAATCGGAAATCTCTTTTATACCTTTTTCAACATTTTCGATTTTTGTATCAACAGACGAAACCCATCCTCTAGCTCTCCAAGCAACCCCGGCAACAAGAATAACGAGAGAAATTATTGGCCAATTCTGATTTACAAAGTCCATACTTTATTACTATAAGTACAAACCATGAGCATTCAAACAGAGGCCCCTCCGCCTCATTGATCGAAAGTAAACTTTAGTTTACACCGATACTGGACAGAATTACAACCCGGCATCCAAAATAATTTAAGTAGATGGGTTGACAAACTCCCTGAAATGATTATATTTATAGTGTGGGAGGTTGTTAATTTGGCTAAGGGAAATTTGACAAAGCAGTTCAGGACAGGAAATATTCTTCCTGTCGTTTTCTGTGTTCTGCGGAGGGCAGGGGAATCGAACCCCCATGCTGACAGGCATGCCACTGTTTTAGAGACAGTTTTTAAGGCCAATTCTGGTGCCCTCCGAGACACCATATCATCCGCTTACCCCTTATCCAACATACAATATATGCCTCTCGCAGTCAATTATCAGGGGAGGTTGTAATTATGGCTAGGGAAAAAAGAAAGAAGCTTTCTATTTACAAGTTCATGGAGCGATTCGATACCGAAGAAAAGGCAATGCTCCATATAGAGTCCGTCCGTTGGCCGCGAGGAAGAAATTGCCCTCGTTGCAAATCCGAAGAGACCTGCGAGTCCAATCACCCTAAGATGAATTATTGGTGTTCCAGCTGTCGCAGTTACTTCAGCGTCCGCACTGGAACCATGATGGAAGGGTCGCACTTGTCTTACCGCAAGTGGTTGGCCGCTATCTATCTTATGGGAACTGCCCCTAAAGGAGCGTCGAGCAACAAGCTGGCAAGCGACCTGGGCGTTACGCAGAAAACCGCATGGTACCTGTGTCACAGGATTCGGACAGCGTGGAAGGTAAAGAGCCCCAAGTTCAGGGGAGCGGTCGAGATTGACGAAACTTACGTGGGCGGGCTTGAGAAAAACAAGCACAGCAACAAGAAGCTTCGGGAAGGCCGCGGTCAGGTTGGCAAGAAGCCAATCGTGGGTATCCGGGAACGGGATACAAGGAGAGTGAAGGCTTTTGTCGTCGACAAGGTTGATAGCGGCACTATTGCCCGGACCCTGATTGAGAACGTGGAGAGAGGATCCCATGTGTACTCGGATGAGCACGGAGCTTATACCATTGTCGGGATGCTCGGCTTCGAGCACATGGCCGTGGACCACAAGAAAGGCGAGTATGTCAGGGGGGAATCCTCAACAAACGGCGTTGAGTCTTTCTGGGCGGTAATAAAGCGTGGATACAAGGGAACCTATCACAAGATGTCCCATAAGCACCTTCAGCGGTACGCGGATGAATACGCGACCCGCCATAACATGCGGAGAGAGGATACGATTGACATGATAGACCTTACGCTGAACGGGATGGTAGGGAAGAAGCTTAGTTATCGGGATCTGATTCAGTAGAATCGGAAGGGGCGGCACTATCGTCCGCCCCCTCTTGATCAGGAGGTTCCCCTAGGAGAATACGTAACCGAGTGTCAAAATCTACCTCGGACATATCGGGAATTTGTTCTTCTGGTTTTCTGCACATTTCTCTTGTCAATCATAATTACTGATTGTGGACAAGAAGTCAATCTGATACAAAAAAACCCGGGCTCGATCTCTCAAGCCCGGGCTGTCAAAGGAAAGCTTTTAGAAGGTGTCTAGTTAACGATGATGGACGTCTTGTTCGGAAACAATTCACCAGAGGCTTTCATTATACTCTCCCTTGGGTTTTGTCCTTTATTAACTGCCTCCTGCGGCGCCCGCCTCTTCAAAGAGAGCACATAGCTTGCTCACATTATCGGCGTCTAAATCTTGATCGGCTCCAAAAAGAGCGACTGCTGCCGCTGAAGCATTTGCTGTCCCACCGTCAGTACCTGCCGGCACTGCAAGCAATCCAGTTGCAGCAGCAGCCTTCGGAGCAACAGGCGTAATCATCATGCCTTCAGCCGCCGTACCGTCATAAAGCGCTATCTGCTCGGTTGTAAAGTCTCCGGATTGTGCGCCATCTGCATCAGCCGGAGCATCCACCTCAATCTCGATAAAGCACTTGACTGTTCCTGGCACTGAGTCAAGCCTTAGACAAACTTTAGTGGTAGTTGTTGTGGTAACTGCGTCAGCAACAGCAGTTCCGGGTGCGGAGTATTCTTGCGAAACTTCGGTAATCTCTACAGCACGCCAATGTCCTCTGAGGTCAGAAGGTGCCGTTCCCGTACTACAATTACTGTAAAGTATTGCCCTTTCTCCAGACTCGTCATTGCCACCGGTAGTACTCATCTCCGCAAAGAAGGAACCCCCAACAAGCCGTGTTGTTTTATTTACCCGAGTCGCGTTTTTGGTTGGCGTTTTATCGTTCTCCACCTCACTTTTTATCGCGTCGGTGCCTACTAATTGTTCAGACTTGATAAAGACAAGCTCCCCAGTGGCGTGTGTTAACCCCGTCATTTCACCAAGCGTGGCAGCTGCGTTTTCGGCAAGTGTGGTGAATACATCGTCGTTACACCTAGCCACTATGCCCGACGCTGGTGTCGGCACACCATTGGCATTAAGAATAGGTTTTAACCCTTCTCCAGGGAAAACCCCCTCGCCCGTCAGTATCGGGTCGTCACAGCCAATCGTACCTGTCTCGCTTCCCCACGCTTTCAAGAAATCGTAAGTAGCCATCCCACCATCACCAGCATCACCATCTTCACCCGCAGGTCCAGCAGGCCCCGGAGGTCCCGGAGGCCCTTGCGCTCCATCCTCGCCGTCATCGACGCACGAAACGCCAAACATTCCCACCGTCATGCACAACAGCAGGATCATAAAAAGATTACGTAATCTCATAATGTAAATCCTCCTTATAAAGAGATTTTTTGTTTTCCATACCTTAAAAACCTGTCCGCAATCGGACACTCATATTATCATCACAATTTAAACGTCATGTCAAGATTTATTAAAAGTTTTTATTTTTACCAAAGCAAAACAATAGGGTATGCTTATTAAGCATGAAAGACAACCTAGAAGTCACAGATTCTTTAGCTGAAAAGCGTAAGAAAGCTAAAAACAAAAAGGAACAGAGGTTACTCATCCAAAAGTCCGTCGAGTATCAACGCCTTAAACGCCCCGATTCCTCTCATATACTCTTCGGACTTCATTCCCTCTGGTCGAGCGGTACCTAGCCTAATCATTAGGTCTTCGCGCAAGTCTCCTTTAGTCACTCTTTTGCCTTCTGATAAGATGCAAACAAGGTCGAGCAGAACGTTAATGGCCGCAGCCGCTAAAGCTAGCTCTCCTTTTAGAAATTCTATTCCTTCCTCTTCAGCCATAGTCTTTCTCCTTATATGGTGTCCGAACGCCCAAGGGCGCCGGGCCTTGTTGTTTGTCTAACGATAATGGACGTGCCGTTTATTTCCCGTTGGGTCTTGTATTCCACGGAGACCCGGCACAGGGTCGTTAGACAAACAACGATTGTGATAATAACATTCTTTTGACATTCTGTCCACAATCGTGATATTATCGCTTCTACCACGATTAAGGAGAGAATAATGACTAAAACCTTGCTTCCCCTGTTTCTTGCGCTTGCGCTGCTTGGATGCGGCAGTTCGTCGGATGATTCAAAGGATGATTCAAAAACCATAAGCATGGCCGACCTGATGTACATGGCAATCGACCATGAGCCATCCTTCTCCACTATCGGTCCCGACATCACTCCTTACAAGAACGTATCGCAAACGGTCTCTGGCCCTCGTTATTCAATCGTACTGCCATGGTTTGATGAAGAAGGGCTTGGCTTCAATCTCTCGATGTTCGACCAGGAGTCCAATTATTTCGCTCCTACCCAATGGAGGGGGCGTCTTATGATCCGTTCGGAAACTCCGGATACCACCTTCCAGGAAACGGAGCACGCGTTTGGAGAAGGGTGGAGGGCATTTGAAGCGGAGAGGCTTTTTCCCGGAGCCGGTAAATGGAGGGTCAGCGTCACCAGCAATGTGACTCCTGCCCATCCGGTACGGCAGCCGTGGGTAAACTATGCTCCTTTCAGCCGACTAATTGAAATAGACGAGTTCCCTGAGCTCCCCCCGGGGCGCGACTGGCAGATATTCTTTATCAATGTTTCCCTGGCGGGAGCACTGGATGGCGTACGGGGAAGCTTCAGGTGTGCCACGTTCTGCTATCTTGAATTCAACCGCAACACTGAAGCAAAAGGGTATCACCCAGGAATTGGCGCGGTGGTGTTCACTCCGGACGATTCAAGCCTCCCCGAAGTGACACTGCCGTCCGCCACCACTGTAGCCCCACACGAGTACCAGCCGGCAATCGACTATCTTGTCGCTGGCAGTTGGTTCTATATCCCCGAGGACCCCGCTTCAATGGATTACGACTTTGGTGTCTATGCCGCGGGTGGATATCCCTACGGGTTACCCGAGGTACACCCCAAAGGAACCGTTACCTACACGGGAACAGCAAGCGGGCATTACTTCACTGACAGGTCTTCCGACCCGAAGACGGGAACCTTCACCGCTGACGTAACCACTACCATCAACTTCGCCGAGGGAACTGTCAGCGTGCGGGCGTATAACTTCAAGGCAGATGTCAGCTTGCCCACGGAAGTGCAGTTCCAATCCCCTATCTCAGAGTTCGCGGATCCCCTGGGAGCGACGCACGCCGGAGGGGCCGGAAGCATAGTTGACGGGGAGTGGAAAGGCGGAGGAAAAGTAGCGTTCTATGGATTAAGGTTCTTCGAAGATGCCTCCTATCCGACCAGCGCTAACGGCACCTTCGGATCTTCAGACGGGGAGAACGGACTGGTGGGGTATTTTGTGACTTCACCATAATTAGAATAATGGGAAGCGGTAGTCTGCGACATAAACCACTTTCCTCATGGTGGACAAGATGCCGCTTTCCTTTTTATGTGCGGGCGCACGTCCGGCCGGGTCAATACCTGGTCATCGTCTTGGCTCCTTCCGAATACAAGATAAGGAGGTTTGCGCCCGCCTTAAAATAGAGAAATGAACAAGAAGAGAAGATCCCGAAAGCTCGGTCTGGGCAATTATACCGGGCGCAGGGCTTTTCCGGGGGGCATTTACAGGACATCGTGCAGGTGTCTAACCGAAAGGAAGTTTATACGTGGCGAGAAACTCCCGGTATGCCCCCATTGCGGAGAAAAGGTCTACTGGGTATACCTGCGGCCGCTTACAAGTTGACTAATCGCGATTACGGACAGAAAGTTCTTGACTGAATTATCTGTATAGCATACACTTCTCTTGACGTCCGGTTTGGCGGAGAGTGTGGGTACTGCCCCCGGTGCTTGGTCAAAGCACCCCAGCCAGGTCTAAGCTGGCTTTTAGCACTTGCTAGCGGACACTCTCCGTGAAATCAAATTATACCCCGTTGCTTTGTTAACTCAAAGAGCGGGGTTTTTTGTTGCGGTTCTGTCCACAATCTGATATCCTTTGTTTCAGGTGGGCGCGAGTCTGCATATAGGAACATAAGCTTATCTTTCGTGATGTGGTCCAATAATGACGGCACAGAGATCACGCCCACCTTCCTCCTTGATGTTCTGTCCACAATCCATTAGAATACTGCCCATACTAAATCGGAGGTTAGGTATGGCCAGATTATTAATCCCACTTATATTGACAGTTTTCCTCGCAACGGGTTGCGGAGGCGGAGACACAACAAACATAAATGTTTCGGTCCCTGCTGATTCTTCTACATCATCTCAATCATTCCAGCCTGAGTTATATGCTGACTTCAACCAGCAGGAGGACACCCAAGAAATAAACTGCAACGACCCTCTCTTTACTCATGTCGAGCCCCTTCCTCCTGGCTCAATAACATCATTTCGAGCTCTTGATCCTGTGCTAGGAGTATTGCAAGAGGCAACAGGCAACCCTTATATAGAGTGTGCCGACAGCTTGGAACGCTACTATACCAACGGCGTATTTATAGGGGTGATTACCGACTATGAATACGCCAGAGATGTGTACGAATTCTGGAGCATATGTGAGATTGGTACGGAGCCACCTTATTACGGAGGCAGGTTTGGGCTGCTTCCTCACTCGGGTGGAGTTGCTATATGTGCGCGACTCGATTTAATGCCCGGAATTGTTCAGTGTCGGAATATCGAACACTTTATTGACAGCAGGGGGCAAGATGCCTACTACGCCTCTACCAGCGTGGTGTTGTTTCAAGGAGTACCTATAGATGTTGATTATGAGGAAGAGATTTGTTACCTAAGGCATGATTAGGGAGTTTTCTGCCCATGACTGAGGAAGAACTCCAAGCAGTTTTAGATCAGGTGCAAAAGAACAGGAAGACGTGCCCGAGATGTAACGCCACTGAATTCTTTACTACAGAGGTGCTCTCTCTAAAAGTAGAAGACGAAGATAAGGCGCATCGCCTTGCAGGTATTGTTTGCGCCAGATGTGGGCACTTAGAATTGCGTAGCCTGCAAGTTTTACTATAGCTCTTTATCTGCTTTCAATAGGCCTTGCCTCAAAACTTTCCTCTTGAGCGTGATATCCATTTTTAAATAAGGTGTAAGTCCGCACAACAAGCAGAAGAAACAAAAGCAAGAAAGAAGCATATCAGCAGGAAGTCCCCACCACTCAAGATCGGGTTTGAGTATACGCGCACCTATCCCAACCAATAGGACCGGCATTGTTACGAGGTGCCAAAACACTTCAAGCCCCTCCAATAAATTCTTTATTTTGTCCATAATTTAAGGAACTAGTATACCTAGGTGTCTGCGGAAGTGGACAGAAAGACAAGCGGTTTGTCAACCCAAGTATTAATTCCCAAATGTTTGTTGTTCTTGACTGTCTGTCCATAATCGAGTATAACTGTCCGTAATTACAAGTAAAAATTAATCCCAGGGGGTGTAGCCCCACCCCCTGAGAAAGCCCATTAAAGGAGGCCCTTCAATGGACCATGAATTCGTAGTAAGAGACCTGTTGTTCTCTACCTCTTCTAAGCTCTCCGAAGAAGGCCAAGTGTATTTGCTTTTAGGATGTTTAGCCGACGTAGCCAAGCGTTTTGAGCAAACACAGGAGAAAGGAACAGCTTGCCATAATATGCTCTCCCCAGATTCTCGATCCGAATCTTTATTCAAAATCATGCTTGTCAACCCAAGTATGTAATTCCCAAACATTTGGGAACTATATACTTAAGTTAACAAGGGTTATTTAACAACGTTCAGGAATATTGCAAATCTTTTTTTCGGCCAGGCCTATTGTGCTCGGGTTTTTCAGTCGGCAATGTCTTCAATCGGAGTTCCTATTTCAAGCGAATAGATCTTCCGAAGCGCCGCACAGTCAAGAGGCATGGGCAGGGTCGCCTCTTCAAATGAGTCCATGAGATTGCAGCTAATCTGCGAGTCCATGATGGTATCGTATCGGGGCCAAGGCACGTGTCCCGGAAAACCCAGGGCGTGGAGAAGTTCGTGGAGGGCCACCTTTCGCAGGAGCTCGTCGTCCTGACGTCCGGGACAGGGGCTTTGCTCCGCGTTCGCACCTATCCATATGCGGGAGTGAATGAGACCGTCCTCATCCGAGTTGTATCCCGCGATGCCGAACAGTCCCGTACGCTCGGGGTCTATGAACGAGCCGTCAGGCCAGGTCCACTGGGGAGTGTATCCGAAGTGGACGTGAATCTCCCCCTGGGGAACGCGCTCTGCGGGATCTGTGGCATCCCGTCCGATCCTCATGTCGTAAGGGTCGGGGAGCACAGTGTTAAGTCTGGAGATTGCCTCCATGATCGCTCTGCGCACGTGGCCCGGGAGGTCGCGGGAGAGCCGCACCGTCGGAGCCGAAGCCCATCGCACGACGTCTCGGCTGAACCACAGCAGAAATTCCTCTATCTGTTCGTCCGTCACTTGCTCTATTTCCTCGGGCCTGCAGGTCTCAAGGTAGGGAGCCTTCGGGCAGTCTCTGAGATCCTTGACCCATCCGCCGCGAGGGCAGCCGTAATAGGTGACTCCGTCTTCAATCGGGTTGCCGAGAGCGTCTGTGCGCAGAACTCCGTCCAGTGTATGCTCCGAAGGCGATTCTCCCTCGGACCCCACGCAGGACAGAAGGAAGAGCGCAAGAAGCAGAACAGCAAATTTCATCATATAAGTCACTAGGTTAGATGCGGAGAGCGCCGAAACCCAGAGCTGCTTACTAAGCTCTGGGTTCCAAGGATGGTTGAAGCCCTTGCTCCCTCCACAAGGCATTAAATCAAATCGCTGTGAGAATTACAACCATTTAAGGAAGTTTTTGTGCTTGTTTCTTTCCACCGTATCACTTTCATGTGCTTCATTGCCTTCTCTTCCATATTGAAGTATTCAAGCAGTCCGTACAGGGAAAGTTTTGGTCTTAGGCATTGTTACCTCCTTATCCTTAAAGACTTGTCAATCTAGGTCTATAAGTTCCAAACATTTCACAGGGCACTTGGCGGAATGAGTAAAAGGAATCGGCCCACCTGGAGAATTATTTAATTATTTAAGGGAGTTAGAGTACAGCCCGCGGAGTTCGGGGAATTTCATTCACAATCTATCGACAAGAAAAAGTGTTTCATATCAGTGAATTAAGAAACTCCAAACGAAATTTTAATAATTTGTTAACAGTTAAGAAGTTCACTGAGAATTTTACGCGCGGGCGCGTTTCTTTGCCCGTCTCGGGAACCGCGTTTTTTCTCTTCAGTTGGTTAAAATGTTCGCCTGTTTGCGGGGCCTGTTGCGCGGCCCCCCTGGTTTGGTCATGATTGTTTGGGGGTCATTTTTAATTTCTTAAATAATCTTTTGTTTTCAGCAGGTTAACTGTTGACCAGTTTTTTATACCGTGTAATCTAACTCGCCGGGTGAATTTATGATTTTTCCTCTTGGATGGCTTACCGACTACCTCAAAATCGACGTTTCTCCGGAAGAACTGGGAGAAATGCTTACCATGGCGGGCCTGGAGCTTGAAGCGCTTGAAGACAAGGGCAAGGCTCTTGCTGATGTCTGCGTCGCCCAGATAAGCAGCATCGAGAAGCATCCCAACGCCGACAGGCTTAGCGTCTGCGAGGTTACGGACGGAGAAACTCCCTACACGGTTGTCTGCGGTGCGGACAACATGAAAAAAGGGGACAAGGTCGCTTTTGCCAAGGCTGGAACCCTTCTCCCCCCTACCTTGAAGTTTCCGGAAGGCCTCAAGATAAAACGCTCCAAGATCCGCGGGGAAAATTCCGAGGGAATGCTGTGTTCTGCGGATGAAATGGGCCTCTCGGGCGACGAAGACGGGATAATGATTCTTTCACCCAAGGCCGAGCTTGGAACCAGCATGAACGAGCAGATCGGTTACGACGGCGTTATCTTCGAGGTGGGAATTACCCCTAACCGTCCTGACTGCATGAGTATTTTCGGGATCGCGAGAGAAGTCTCGGCAATACTGGGTGAGAACCTTCAGAAACCGGTTTTCTCCTTAAAAGAGCGGGGGGAGAGTATTTCGGAAAAGGCCGCCGTAGTTGTTGAGGACGCAGAGGCATGCCCCAGATACTGTTGCCGGCTCATTGAAGGAGTCAGAATCGGTCCTTCTCCCGTGTGGCTTCAGGAGAGGCTTGAGTACTGCGGAATCCGCTCTGTTAACAATGTCGTTGACGTTACGAACTTCGTTTTGCTTGAGCAGGGGCAGCCGCTTCACGCTTTTGATTACGACAAGCTTGATAAGGGTCAGATCTCCGTCAGAAAAGCTAGTGACGGGGAAACGATAGAAACGCTAGACGAGGTCGAAAGAAAGCTGCTCGCCGAGGATCTGGTTATCTGCAGCGGGGACCATCCCGTCGCGCTTGCCGGAGTCATGGGCGGATCCGGCACCGAAATAGAGGATGCGACGAGCAATGTTCTGCTTGAAGCCGCTTACTTTTCTCCCGTAGGGATAAGGAAAACGTCCAAGCGAACCGGTCTCAAGAGCGAATCTTCGAGCAGGTTTGAAAAAGGCATAGACATAAACAACGTTTCGTTTGCGCTTGACCGCGCCGCCGAGCTTATAAGCCGCTTATCCGGGGGAACGGTTGCCAAGGGGATTATCGACGTGTACCCCGAACCGGTTAGCCCAAGAGAGATATCCATGTCGGTTGACAAGGTCTGCAGTCTAGTCGGCATATCCACCGATTCCCAGGAGATAGCGGAACTTCTCGAGAGTCTCGGGTTTGAAGTTCTGAGCATCTCTGCAGGGGAGCTTTTGCTTCGGGTTCCGACTTTCAGGGTGGATATAGAGCGCGAGGTGGACATAGTCGAGGAAGTCGCCCGTCTTCTGGGTTATGACAACATTCCCTCCGTCCTGCCGGAGGTTCCCATGGTAGCCAGAAAACCCAGCGTGATAACCGTAATGGAGAAAAGGCTCAGGGACATTTTCGTCTCCTACGGCTTTCTTGAGGCTATAAACTACAGTTTCGAGTCTCCCGAACTTCTCAGGACGTTCGGCTTTGAGGAGTCGATCCGCATTATGAATCCGATATCGCGGGAGCTTTCGGAGATGAGGATGAGCCTTCTTCCCTCCTTGGTGAAAAACGTGAGACTTAACCTCTCAAGGCAGAATCAGGACGTAAGACTTTTCGAGTCCGGCAAGGTGTTTTACCCCAAGGACATGGACCAGCTGCCGAACGAAGTGAAGAAATTCGCGGCGATTGCCACCGGAAAAAGGGCACCCGAGATATGGGACGGGGAGAAATTCGACTTCTTTGACATAAAAAGCGTGCTTGAAAGGAGCCTGGAGGTCCTTTCGGTGGATTCAAGGATAGAATTTGAGTCCGTTTCTCCCGATCATGGATTCCTTTGGCCCGGAAAATCCTCCGCGGTGCTGGTTGACGGAAACATTCTGGGGATGGTAGGGGAGCTTCATCCCCATCTTCTGGAAAAACTCGAGATAAGCGAAAGCGTGTACGTGCTTGAACTCGACCTGTCACTTCTCTCGGTCGTCTATACGAGTTTCGAGAGGAAATTCTCCCCCCTTCCCAAATTCCCCTCTCTTCGTCGCGACATAGCGCTTGTGGTCGATGATACGGTTCCGGTACGGGAAATTCTTTCGGTTATAAAAAAGGCGGATTCCGGTATAATAGAAAACGCTTGGGTGTTTGACGTTTACAAGGGAGATTCCCTTGAGCAAGGAAAAAAGAGTGTTGCGCTTTCCTTGATTCTTCGAAACAGGGAAAGGACCCTTACCGACGAGGATGCTAACAGGGTTCAGCAGGATGTTCTTAAGAGTTTGGAAAAAACGATAGGGGCCGAATTGCGTTCGATCTAAAAAGGGGGGTTTTTCATGACAAAGAAGGATCTGGCAGGCGTTTTATACGAGGAAATAGGGTTTTCGAGAAGGGAATCCGCTGAGATAGTAAACTTTTTTTTCGACTTGATGAGAGAGAAGCTTATAGCCGGTGAAGAGGTGAAACTCCCTAGGTTCGGAACCTTCAGGGTCACGAGAAGGAAATCCCGGATAGGAAGAAACCCTTCCACTGGAGAGGAAGTAGACATACCCTCCCGCCTCACGGTCGTTTTCAAGCCGAGCAGGTTTCTCAGGAAAAAGATTGACCAGAAACGGGGGGATTAAAATACCGGACTCAAAAACGCCCCAATCTTCTTTTTTCAAGCAGAGCTTCATTGCCGGCATCCTGATTATCGTCCCTTTCGGGGTGACCATTTTTGTCCTCTACAAGCTGATAAAGTGGATGCTTTTCTTTTTCAGCACTGGCCCAGCCGGTATACTCCGCCACTTCATAGATGTCCCGCCTTACGTGTTTCAGGGGCTCTCTTTCGTCATAGGAATCGTGGCCACGCTGCTGCTGATTATTTTTCTGGGAGCCATTACTAGGAACTTCGTCGGCAGGAGGATGCTTCAGTTCGGCGAGTCTCTTATATCGAAGATTCCGCTTGCGAGAACTTTCTACGTGAGCGTGAAGCAGGTCGTGCAGACGCTTTTTTTCACCTCCCAGATGCAGAGCATGAGTAGGGTCGTGCTGGTCGAGTACCCGAGAAAAGGGATTCACGCCATAGCTTTCGTAACGGGAGCTACTGAGCCGAGGAAGAGCCATAACGTGACGGACCATAAACTTGTCAGCCTGTTTGTCCCCACGACGCCGAATCCGACAAGCGGCATTTACATTATGGTTCCGGAAGAGGACCTGCAGGAACTGGATATTTCCGTAGAGGACGCGTTTCGGCTCATAGTTTCCGCCGGGATCTCTCAAAGCGACTCCGATGTTTCTGGCCAAGATAAGAAAAACGGTTGATTCCTTCGGGATGATCGCTCCCGGGGATGTGATCGTTGCGGGAGTGTCCGGGGGACCAGATTCCATGGCGCTTCTCTTTGCCCTTTGGGACCTGCGGGAATTTTATCCGGGCACAAGTGTGATCGTTTCCCATGTCAATCACGGGTTAAGGGGCGTAGAGTCGGATGAAGACGCCGAGTTCGTCAGGGACACGGCCCAACGGCTTGGCTTTCCGTTTGAATGCGTGCGGGTAGACACAGAGGGATTCAGAAAAAAACGTAAACTTTCAATCGAGGACGCCGCCAGGGAGCTTCGCTACGGCTTTTTCAACGATGTTCTGACGAAGCATTCTGCCCAGAGGATCGCCACGGCGCACACGCTTAACGATCAGGCGGAGACGGTGATAATGAGGCTCATAAGGGGAAGCGGTTCCCAGGGGCTTGCCGGGATAAGGCCCTTGACCGGCAACATAATACGTCCGCTCATAAACGTCACAAAGCATGAAGCCATGGAGTACCTCCGATCAAAAGGAGAGCCCTGGAGGGAGGATTCGACCAACAGCTCTGACGAATTTCTAAGAAACAGGGTAAGAAACGAACTTATCCCACTGCTTGAGAGCTATAATCCGGCCGTCGAGCAGGTTCTCTCCCGAGTGGCGGCGGTCTGCGCCGCGGAGGCGGACTTCATTTCGGCCGAAGGCGAGAAAAGATTCCGGAAAGTTGCCCGCGTTGTGGCAGGAGGCGTGCTCGGAGACACGGAAAAACTTCTTCGCGAGCCTCCGGCGATCAGGTTCTCGGTAATGAGAAAATCGATTCTGGCCGTAAAGGGGGACCTGAACTCGGTTTCCGCCAGGCATCTTTTCTCGATTGACGAGGTACTGCGCTCCGGAGAGCCCTCTTCGGAGATAAACCTTCCCGGCGGAGTCGTTTTTCACGCGGGGCACGGGGTTTTCTTTTTTGTGCGCGAGGAGAAATTCCGCGAGTTCCCGCAAACCGAGATAAAAACCCACGGTACCCACAGGATCTCCCGGGATCTTGAGGTCACTGTTGAGCTTACGGATGACGCATCCCTCTGGGGCGCGGCCGACGTCGGGTACTTCACGCCCGAGAAAGTCGGTTTTCCTTTAACGCTCAGGAGCTTTTCCGAGGGAGACAGGTTCGTTCCGCTCGGAATGAAGGGGGCCAAGAAGCTCAAGGATTTTTTCATTGACGAGAAAATACCTAGATTTCTTAGAAAAAAAGTGCCGGTTTTCGAAACCCGCGATGGAATAATCTGGGTGGGCGGTTTAAGAATGGATAACAGGTTCAAAGCGGATGAGGAGAAGGGTCCGTGGCTCAGGATAAGGGTTCGCGGTTCTTCGCAGAAGCTGCTTGACCTTGCGAAAAGCCCCCAGGCCTCCTAGGATCTCTCCCCGAGCCCGGTTTCTGCCACGTAACACGCTCCCAGCACCCCCGCATCGTCTCCCAAGGCCGCTCTTTTTATCTGAACTCCCCTTTGCGCTCCCCCAAGACACCTTCTTTCGGCTTCCTCAAGGGCTTTCCCGATAAAAAGTTCCCAGGCCCCCGAAAGCCCCCCGCCCACTACCACCGTCTTTACGTCGAGGATGTTTACGAGAATTGATATTCCCACCCCTAGGTTTGCCCCGAAGTCGTTCCATACCGAGATGGCCGCTTGGTTTTTTTCGCGCGCAAGCTCCGCCAGGCGCTCGGGGAGGGCCGATTCTTCGGTACCGGCGAGCCTTTCACGGAGTTCCGGGTGCTCGCGGACGATTCTCTTTATCGCTACCTGCGAAACGTAGGTTTCAATGCAGCCCCTAGCGCCGCAGCCACAAATGGGTCCCGACGGGTTAATCGTCATGTGCCCCACCTCTCCGGCGAAGCCGTCTTCCCCCGGCCAGAGCTTGCCGTCGAGGATTATACCGCCCCCGAACCCTGTTCCCAGGGTTATCATTACCATCGAGTCTGATCCTCTGCCCGCCCCCGCCCGGTATTCTCCGAGGGCCGCGCAGGAAGCGTCGTTTTGTATAAAAACGGGGGTTGCGGTTCCGATTTTCTCCGAAAGGACTTCTGTAAACGGGAAATCCCTGGTGTTTGCTATGTTCGGGGCCTGGACGAGAGTGCCGCTTGCGCGGTCAACGGTCCCCGGTACTCCTATCCCGATCGCGGATACCCCTTCCCCGGCAAATCCTTCTATTAAGCCGGCCAGGTTCTCCATGAGCCGGGAGATGCCCATGTGGGCGTCCGAGAGGGTTTTTCTCTCGCCAAGCGTGCTTCCCTCCTCGGAGATGATTTTTCCCCTGATGTTGGTTCCCCCTATATCTATGCCAAGGAATTTCCGCTTCATTTTTCCGTTTCTTGACTGCAAAAAACTGCGGGCCACTGCGGCCAAACTGCCCTGAAATTTTTATTTTACCCTGTCTTTTCAGAAAAATATCCGTCCCGGCGGAGACCGGAGACGCAGAATTTTTGCGCAAGCCGCATGTAACAAGGTATAAATTTATCCTGATTAGCGGGCATTTCGCGTCGTATATTTTTCCTTTAGGGAACCAACAGGTTTAGATGAACCAAAGAACCGCAGCTGTCCTGTCAGCCGTTTTCCTGCTCTTTCTCTACCTTTCCTGTGAAAGACCCCCGGATATTCCGGGCCCCGAGTCCATGCGGGCGGTTCCCGCGTTCCCCGAGATGGACGACGACCTTTTCCCCGAGGGACTGAAGGAATCCATCGGCGCAAGCGTCGAGAAACTTTCGCAGAAAAAGGACTCCCAGCTCGTTTTCGGACAAAAAACCGTCTCCGCAGAAGACTACGCCCTTGCACTCGGTTATCTTCTCGCCAAGCTTGAAGCGGGCGTTACCAAGGATGATTTCATAAAGGACGTAAGGGAAAATTTCGATTTCTACGGTTTTCCGGGAAAACCCTGGGGCAAGGTTTTTATAACCTCTTACTTCTCTCCGGTGCTCTCCGCTTCCCGAACCAGGACACCTCAGCACACCCAGCCGCTATACGGGGTTCCCGACGACCTGGTGCGCTTGAGGATAGACAGGTTCGTCGAGCGGTTCGAGAGATTTTCATTTCTTGAGGAGGACAAAATCGCCCAAGGAAAGCTTCAGTCCCTTTACGGCAGGGTCGCCTCCGGAGGCCCCGGCAGGACGTTGGAACTGGTTCCCTATTATTCACGAAGCGAAATAGACTCCGGGGGAAGGCTCAGGGGGAAAAGGCTCGAGATCGCGTGGGTAGACCCTGTTGACGCGTTTTTTCTTCAGATTCAGGGCTCGGGTAAGATAAGATTCGCGGACGGAGAGGAGCGGGTCGTGGGCTACGCCGCCCAGAACGGACACGATTACGTGGCGATAGGGAAATTTCTCTTCGAGTGGATTCCGAAGGAAAAAATGAGTCTTTGGGCCATAGAAAGCCACCTGAGATCCCTCTCCTACGCAGAGAGGATGAATATCCTTTACAAAAACCCGAGTTACATTTTCTTCCGCGGACTTCCGGGCAAACCCGAGACCTCTTTCGGAACGGAAGTCGTTGACGGCAGGACCATAGCGACCGACAAAGCTTTTTTCCCCAAGGGAGCCCTGGCGTTCATGGAGTTTGATAGACCGGTCTTCGAAACCCCCTCTTCGGTCGAGCCGTCGCAGTGGGAGCCGGTTTCCCGCTTTGTCGTTAACCATGACAGCGGGGGAGCTATAAAAGGGGCCCGGCGCGTCGACCTTTTCTGGGGGGAGGGAAAAGACGCCTCCCGGCACGCGGGCGTGATGAGAAACTGGGGAAAGTTCTTCTATCTGGTGCCGAAGGGGGAATTCCTGACGGTGCTTAGGGAAAAAAACGGCGGGCAGAGCCAAGGAGGATGAGATGACCGACGAAAAAACACTTACATGTTCCCAGGGGTCTTCCCAAAGCGGAGAACATCTCTACGGAACCGCTCTTGAGGTGAAGAACTGGTTTTTGCTTGAGTACTCCAGGGTATGGAAAAGGGATGCTTTTCCGGAAAGCGCATTGCCGGAGGAGGTAAAGGAGCATCTTGGAAGTTTTCTTTCGTCTTTTGAGGAATCCAGGATTCAGCTCATAGGAGGGCCGGGACCAAGCAAGGGGAATCTCGCTTTTTACTACGCCCATTCTTCTGAAGTCTCCCCGAAACTCTACAGATTCGAAATAGAAACATACGAAGACCTCCTCTCGATAGATCTCCCCGAGCTTGTCCGCACCGGGGAGATAGAGAAATTTTCCTGCGAAGAAACACTCGTTCTGGTTTGCACTCACGGAGCCCACGACGGATGCTGTGCGGTCGCAGGGGCTGAAGTTTACAGGGAACTTCTAAAAAAAGAGGGGATTTCCGCATGGAGAACCAGCCATGTGGGGGGCCACCGCTTCGCCGCCAACATGATCATGCTTCCCGAGGGGATATATTACGGGAGGGTGAACGGCGGAAATCTCGATGATGTGGTTTCCTCTCACCTTCGCGGCGAGATATTTCTTGACTGCTTCAGGGGAAGGTCGTGTTATTCCCAGACTTCGCAGGTTTCCGACTATTTTCTGAGAAGGGAGATAGAAAAACTCGGCATTTTCGACATAAGGTGGGAATTCGAGAAAGACAACGAGGATTATACTGCGGTTGAGTTCGGAGTGGAGGGGGAAACCACGGTTTACGCCATAGGAACGGTGGTCATGAACCATATCGTAAAGATCCGGACGAGTTGCGATTCATCGGAAGTAAAGGGCATACCCCAGTTCTTTTTCTACAGCATCGTACCCTACGAGCCGAGAAAAAAGGAAGAAGAAGACTCCTGATCGCCCTGCCTAGGGAGAGGCGCGTCTCTGTCCCAGAGATTCTGTAAAATCAAGTACGTCCCGCGAAAGGCGTATCGAGCTTTGTTCGTCGGGGATCAGAGTGTCCGTGACGAAAACACTTACTCCCAGGGCTTCTATGGCGGCCTCCTCTCCCGCATCCGAGCGGTCGATTACGAGCACGTCCAGAAAATCGGCGTAAAGTCTGGCCACCTGGGTCGAAGAAGCCTCCATTCCAAGTCCCCTCATGAGCTTGTCCGCAGGACCTTTAAGGGGTTTTCCGCGCATAAGGGGGCTCACGGCGACCTTAAGGCCCGGCGCGCCGACTAGCCTTTCTCTCACTTCCTTTATCTCGAGTATGGGGCCTATGCTGATTATGGGGTTGCTCGGGCATATGATCACCAGATCGGCGCCGTCTATCGAGTCAAGAACCAGCGGGGCTGCGGAGGCCTCGCGCGCGCCCTTTATCTTGACTCCGCGAACCTCGGGGCGCATCGCGTGCTTTATGTAGTATTCCTGGAAGTGCATTTCGCCCGCGTCCGTCTCTATCCATGTCTCGACCCTGTCGTCGCTCATTGGCAGTATGCGCATTTCCCCGAGGCCGAAGCGCTGCGCTATCTTCGAGGTGGATTCGCTGAGGGTCCCCCCCGCGTCGATGACGGCTTTTCTGAACAGGTGAGTGGCGAGATCCCTGTCCCCGAGACCGAACCACGTCGGAAAACCGAATCTCGCGGCGGCGCCCAGAAACTCGAACGTGTCGCCGCGGAGCCCCCACCCTTTTTTTTCGTCTATGCTTCCCGAGAGCCTGTAGATTATGGTGTCTATGTCCGGAGAGACCCTCATTCCGTAAAGGTCCATGTCATCTGCGGTGTTCACTATTACGGTGAGTTCCGACGGGGAAATTATCCCCGTGAGTCCCTTAAGGAATTTCGCGGCTCCGCTTCCGCCGCCAAGTGCCGTTATCATCTGAGTTTCTCCGTGCCCCCGGATATTTCACCTGTAAGCTATTTGAGCCCCTTATCCGTGTCAAGCCGGGGACTGCGCGACCCCCCTACGACGGCTTGAAAGTTGATACCGGCTCATATAGAGTTTAGTTCGTCTTTTCAAGGAAAACCCCGTTGGCATTCGATATCATAAGAAACAGGCAGGGCCTTCTCACTAAGGCCCTGCTTCTGCTGCTCGCCCTTACCTTCGTTATCGGTTTCGGATACGTAGGGGGAATAAGTATAGGAGGGAGAGGCCCAAGCGGCGGAGCTGCTGTAGAGGTAAACGGGGACAAGGTTTCCCTTGCGGAGTTCTATAATCTCAGGGACTCGATGCTTGACCGCCTGCGCCGCAGCGACCAGGAGATCTCGGACGAGCTTTTCGAATACGTGAATTTTTCCGTGATCGACTCGCTGGTCAACAAGAAGCTTCTCGCCCAGAAGGCTGAAGAACTGGGGATCAGGGTAAGCCAGGAGGAGCTTTCAGACGCAATAAGAAACGATCCGGGGTTCCAGGTGGACGGCGCTTTCGTGGGGTTTGAACGCTACCGGGACTTTATTTCAAGGGGACTTAACCGCACCGTGAAGGATTTCGAGGACTCCTACAGGGAAGATCTCCTTGTGGAGAAGCTCGTTTCAGTTCTTGACAGCTCCGTAACGGCAAGCGACGAGGAGCTTTTGAGCATCTACAGGACGCGCGAGGAGAAAATCGATCTTCACTACGTCTCGTTTGCGGCCCGGGATTACCTTGAGGGCCAGAAACCGAGCGAAGAGGAAATCGCCCGGTATTATAGAAAAAACACCGATCTTTTCTGGGAGCCGGAGAAACGCGCGGCGCGCTACGTAAAACTAACTCCCGGGGATTTCACCGAGGATGCCGAGGTTTCCGACGAGGAAATCGAGGCCTACTACACCACTTACCCGGAGGAATTTCTTTCCAAAGGGACCCCGAAACCATTTGACGACGTAAAGGGGGAGATAAAAAAGCAGCTTGTAGAGGGCAAATCAAAGCTTCTCTACAACCAGTTCCTTGAGGATTTTCTCCGGAAAAGACGCTCATTCTCAGACCTTCTTTCCGAAAAAAGCTCGCTTGAGGTGAAAGAAACCGCGGAGTTTACTCTCGGAGGCGCGGGCGGAGACGTCCCCGGCGCCATAAGAAGAGAGGCCTTTTCGGTAAAGAAAAAAAGGCTTTCAAACGTGGTGCTTCGGGATTTCACCTGGTTTTTCGAGGTAACCCGGGTCGAATCCTCGAAACGGTCGGGAATTGAGTCCGCGCGCGGGGAGATTATCGAGGCCCTCAAAAGGGAAAAGGGCGTCGATCGGGCCAGGGAATCCGCCAGGAACAGTCTCGCGAAATTAACCGACTCGGGCAAAGGTTTCTCCGGAGTGGCCAAGTCCATGGGTCTTTCGGTGGAGCGCACCGGTTTTTTCTCAAGGTCCGATGATCCTCTGGACGTCGAATCGGGGGATTTCATTTCAGATGTCTTCGGGCTGAGAAGCAACCGTCCTACCCCCAATCGTGTTTACAAGTCGGGGGAGACTTTCTACATAGTGTCGCTTGCGAAGACAAAGCCCGCCGACAGCGGGTACTTCGGAATCGAGAAGGATTCTCTTAGGCGCCAGGAGGTCTCGTTGCGAAAGATGCTTGTGGTTGAGCGCCTGCTTGAGAACCTCAGAGAAAGCTCCAAGATCTCACCCAACAAGAACCTTCTTTCCCAGGGAGGGTGATTTCCCGACCGGGAAGTTGTAAATCCTCTAGATATTGTGGTATAATTCGTATTGACCGGAAGGCCTTGATTGATAAGGAATCTTTTTCACATACTGCCGAAAGCATCACCCCGGCAGCTTTCTTCAGGATTCTGGCCCCTTCAGGGCTTCTATAATACGCATGCGGGAGCTTTAACTTTCCCGGTTACGGCGAGGGTTTTGCGTAAAACGGGCGGCGGCGCGCGTGAACGCAGCGATGCCGGACCGCGATTCTCCCATGAGAATTAAAGCGCTTGAAATAGCAGGTTTTAAATCTTTTTACCTGAAGACGAGAATAGACTTCTCCGAGGGTATAACCGCGATAGTCGGTCCCAACGGCTGCGGAAAATCCAACATTCTCGATGCCATCAGGTGGGTAATCGGCGAACACAACCCGAGACAGCTGCGCGCGGGAGGCATGGAAGACGTTATCTCCAACGGGAGCGCCGAGCTCAAGCCCCTGGGCATGGCCGACGTGTCCCTGGTCCTCGAGGAGGTCGAGGGCTTCGGTTTCGAGGAAGTCAGAATCCGGAGAAAACTTTACCGCTCGGGAGAGAGCGAATACAGCCTAAACGGGGTCAAGTGCCGCCTCAAGGACATAACCGAGATGCTTCTTGACACCGGAGTGGGCGCGAGGGCCTATTCGATTGTCGAACAGGGCCAGGTCGAGTCCTTCATAATGTCGAAACCCGAGGAGAAAAGAAAGTTCATAGAGGAAGTCGCGGGGATCGAGAAGTACAAGCTCAGAAGAAAGGAAACCCGAAGCAGGATAGAGTCGACCAGGGAGAACCTCTCCCGCGTCCTTGATATGAAGCGCGAGGTTTCGGACCGCATTGAGTCCGTGGCGCTTCAGGCAAAACGCGCCAGAGAGTACGAGGAGCTTACCGGGCGGGCCCGCTCGCTTGAATTTGATGTTCTCTCGGCCAAGCTCTCGGGATCGCAGCAGCGCAAAGAAGCGCTTCTTGAAAAAAAGCTCGGGGCGGAACAGTTCGTCCGCTCGGCAGATGCCGAGCTTGAGCAAAAGCGCGGGCTGCTTCAAGAGGCGAAGGAGAAAAACTCCGTTTCAGGCCAGGATCTGGGTTCCCTTGAGAAGGAGATCTACGAGCTTCGGGCGCAGAAAAGGGAAAACGAATACCGCAGGGCCTCGATCGAACGGGAGACCGCCGGGATTTCAAGCTACGTAACGAACATTGAAGCCGAGATAGAGAGCCTCGGACGCGAAGTTTCGGAGATGGAGGAGAGAAGCAGCCGCGCCGGGTTCCAGTCAGAGGAGCTCAAAAACACGCGTCTTTCTGTTTCCGAGGAGATTTCGCGCGAGGAACAGAACCTTGTGACCCTGAAAAGCGAATGGGAGCAGGACAAAAAGGAACTTGAGGAAACTGCAGATCTGGTCTCTGACGTGATGACCAGAAGAAGCTCGCTTGGAAGCACGATAGGCGCTTTCTCAAAGGAGCTTGAGGAGCTTGGGGAGAAAAAAGAGGCACTTGAGGGGGAGGCTTCCGCCTTGGGACTTGAAAAGCTCGAGTGCGAGAAAAGGCTTGCTTCGCTCCGCCGCCGGGAAGGGGAAATAAAAGACGAATTTACCTCGGCCACCAAAGAAAAAGAAGAAATCGATTCGCGTCTTTACGACCTCAGGGTTGAGCACGAGAAGAAACTCGGCGAACTGAGGGGTCTTGAAGGCAGGAAAAAAGACTGCGTCTCCAGAGTGGAGGCCCTTAACAAGATACAGAGCAACTACGAATGGCTTCCTGACGCCACGCGCAAGTTCGTGTTAGAGCGCAAGCAGAGGGGCGTGCTGGGGGTTGTTTCCGATTTCGTTTCCGTCCCGAGAAACTACGAAAGAGCGGTTGAGGCGGCCTTCGGGGAAAAACTCAACTGGATAGTGGTCGAAGGGAGCACGGAGGCGGTCGCCGCGGTTGAGCTTCTGAGGGAGTTTGACGCGGGAAGGGGAACCTTCATACCGGCAACCGACCGGTTCGTGGCAAACGGCTCTGGCAACGGAAACGGCAGGGCCAGCGGAAACGGCAAGCCGGATGCGACATCCCTTAACAGCCTCCTTGACGTGAAAGTGATAGAGAAAAGCCTTGTTGACTCGATGCTGCAGGAAGTTTACGTCACTTCCGATCTGCGGGAAGCCATCAGGCTTAAGAGCCGGACGGGAAACGGCGCGTGCTTCGCCACCCTCGAAGGGGACTACGTCGATTCCCACGGGGCCGTGACGGGCGGAAAATCCCTGGCAGGGGTGTTTGAGAGAAAAAGGGAAATCGAGGAACTTGAGGGGCAGACACAGACCCTCTTGGCCGACATAGAGAAACTGGAGTCTGTCTGCAGGACGCTTAAAGAAGAGATGGAAGCGCTTGAGGGCCGCCGGGCGCAGGTGCAGGAACTTCTTCGACGCTGCGAGATAAGCTCGGTTGAGAACGCAAAGGACCGCTCGAACGCGGAGACCAGGATAGAAGAGCTGGGGACGAGAATCGGGAATCTTGAGGTGCAGCGCGACGAGCTTGAGCGCAAGCTGGGGAGCAAAAACCGCACCGTCGAGGAGATGGAGTCGCTTATAGAGCAGCTTGACGGCCAAAGAAGCGCGCTTGAGTCAAAATACGGGGAAATCGAAAAACGGGCTCTCGGGTTTGCCGAGGAGGAAAAGGCTCTTCAGGAGAAAATAACGAAACTCAGGATAGAAAACGCCGGGGTTCTTGAAAGGGAAAAGGCCCTTGAACACGAGATATCGGAAGCCGAGAGAATAAAGGCGGTTATAAACGAGAAGCTTTCCCTCAGAACAAAGGATGGGGAACTTAAAAAACAGGAGAGCGAGGCACTTGCCCTGTCGAGACGCCAGGCGGAAGAGGAGTTTGAGAAGATCTGCAGCGACCTAGGCTTAAGAGAAGAGTCCTTCGGGGAACTCAGGGAAAGGGTGTCGCACTACGCTGAGGAGCTCCGCAGAAGCGAAGAGGAATTCGAGGCCGCGTCACAGGAACTTTCCTCGCGAAGAGAGCGGCTTGCCTCGGCCCAGGCGAAACTTGAGCGTGCGCAGGATGAGTTTGAGTATCTGAGCGAACGGTATACAGAGACATTCGGCGATGCTGCGCCCGATGCCTCGCAAAGCCCGAACCTCTCCCATGTTTCGATACCCGATGCGGAGAGGGAACTTAAGACGCTTCGGCGGCGCATAGAGAATTTCGGTCCCGTGAACCTGCTTGCGCCCGAGGAATACGAGCAGCTTGAAGAGAGAAACGGGTTTCTCCAGCGCCAGACCGATGACCTCGCCCGGGCGCTTGATTACCTCGAAGGCGCTATAAGGAAGCTTGACAGGGAGTCAGTTTCAAGGTTCCGGGAGGCGTTTGAGATCGTGAACGGGAAATTCAGCGAAACCTTCTGCAAGCTTTTCGAAAACGGAGAGGCTCGCCTTGAGCTTACAGATCCCAGGAACCTGCTTGAAACCGGAGTGGAGGTCATGATCAGGCCCGGAGGAAAGCGCTTCCAGCCGATAAACCTGCTCTCGGGAGGGGAAAAGGCACTTTCGGCCATAGCGGTCATAATCTCCGCATGCCTGGTAAAGCCTGTTCCCTTTGTGTTCCTAGATGAAATAGACGCCGCGCTTGACGAAGTGAACACGGTGAGATTCAACAAGATCCTGAGCGAGATAGCGGACCATTCCCAGGTGGCCGTCATCACGCATAACAGAAAAACCATGCACGAGGCTGACGCGCTTATAGGAATAACCGCAGACGGTACCGCCGCTTCTAGGGTCGTAAGCGTGAAGCTTGACGCCTGAATCCAAAATTTCCTTGTCTATTTCCCACGGATTATTAGACTGTTTTAGGAGAGCTGTTCCCAGACGTTCCGGGAACCGTTAGCTAAAGGAGACCGCTTCGGCGCATGATTTCTTACGTCCTGAAAAAGATAGTCGGCTCGCAGAACGAAAGAGAGGTAAAGAAGCTCGGCGTTCTGGCAGAGAGGATAAACGCCCTTGAAGAAACGCTGGTTAAAGTTCCCACGGCGGAACTTCGCGCAAAGACCTCGCAATTCCGGGAACTGATACACTCCCGTCTCGGTACAAACGGAAGCCCGTCCGACGAGAAGTATTTCGCTGAGATGGAGAAGGTTCTTGAGGATATCCTGCCGGAGGCGTTCGCCGCCGTGAGGGAAGCGTCGAGGAGAACGATAGCCATGAGGCATTTCGACGTTCAGATGATAGGGGGGATGGTTCTTCACAGAGGCAGGATAGCCGAGATGAGAACCGGGGAAGGAAAAACACTGGTCGCCGTCCTGCCCCTTTACCTAAACGGCCTCACCGGGCTCGGCTCCCACCTTATCACCGTAAACGATTACCTGGCCGCCAGGGATGCCACCTGGATGTCGCCGATTTTCATGGTCCTGGACATGAAAGTGGGAGTTATAAATCACGATGCCTCCTACGTGCTTGCCTGGGAGGATCCCAAGCGGGCCGAAGAATCGGTAGAGAAAAACCTGACTGCGTGGCCAAACGAATATCTGGCAAACGACGTTCTTCCCGAAAAAAACCTCGATATCATAAATTCCTTCAAGACCTGCCTCGAGCCCTCAACCAGGCAGGATTCCTACCAGGCGGATGTTACCTACGGCACCAACAACGAGTTCGGTTTCGACTACTTGCGCGACAACATGAAGTTCTCCCTTGAAAGCTACGTTCAGCGCGGCCACAATTTCGCCATAGTGGACGAGGTCGACAGCATTCTCATAGACGAGGCGAGAACCCCGCTTATAATCTCGGGCCCTTCGGAGGACTCGACCGATCTTTACTACAAAGTGGACAAGGTGGTGAAGACGCTCTCTGGGAAAACCGATTTCACGGTGGACGAGAAAACAAGGCAGGTGGATCTTACCGAGGAGGGGGTTTCCAAGGTGGAGAGGGCGCTCGACGTCCCAAACCTCTACGACCCCGTCAACCTCAAGGTTCTCCACCACGTTAATCAGTCGCTTCGCGCCAATGCCCTTTTCAACCTCGACGTCGACTACATGATGCAGGACGGGAAGGTGGTGATAGTCGACGAGTTCACGGGAAGGCTAATGCCGGGGCGCAGATGGAGCGACGGGCTTCATCAGGCGGTTGAGGCCAAGGAAGGGGTGGAAATCGAAAGCGAGAACCAGACGATGGCCACCATAACGATCCAGAACTATTTCAGAATGTACAGAAAGCTTGCCGGTATGACGGGTACCGCCGACACGGAAGCGTTTGAGTTCAGCCACATATACGATCTTGACGTCACCGTGATACCGACCCACAAGCCGCTTATAAGGAAGGATTACGAAGATGTTGTCTACAGGACCGAGCGCGAGAAGTTCAACGCCGCGTGCGCTGAGATAAAGGAAATGAATTCCGCCGGCCGGCCGGTGCTTGTCGGCACCTCATCGATCGAGCAGTCGGAAAAACTGGCCGGCTACCTTGAGAAGATAGGTCTTAGCCACAACGTGCTTAACGCCAAGCAGCACGGAAAGGAGGCCGAGATCGTCGCCCAGGCGGGCAGGATAGGGGCCATAACCATAGCGACCAACATGGCGGGGAGGGGAACTGACATACTGCTCGGCGGAAACCCCGAGTTCCTTGCAATGGATATTCTCAGGAAAGAGTTCAGGGTCCAGCCCGAGGAAGCGGAGCCAAAGCAGTACGAAGAAGCGCTTTTCGAGGCGAAATCGATCTGCGATTCGGAAAAGGAGAAAGTTAAGGAACTCGGCGGGCTTCATATCCTTTCGGTCGAAAGACACGAGGCGAGGAGAATAGACAACCAGTTCAGGGGGAGAGCAGGAAGGCAGGGAGATGACGGATCTTCAAGATTCTATGTTTCCCTTGAAGACGACCTGATGCGCATTTTCGCCTCGGAGAGGATAACGGGTGTCATGGACAAGCTCGGGTGGGAGGAAGGAGAGCCGATTGAGCACTCGATGATAAGCAAGTCGATTGAGAACGCCCAGAAAAAGGTCGAGGGAAGGAATTTTGACATCCGCAAGCATCTCCTGAGATACGACGATGTTCTCAACACGCAAAGGGACGTCGTCTACAGGCAGCGCCGCGAGATTCTCGAGGGCGGCGAGAGCCTGAGAGAGATACTTTTTTCGTCTTCAGAAGACATCGTTCGGGAATCCGTGGGCAGTTACCTGGCAGGGCGGGATGACCGCCCGGAATCTGATTTCTCCGAACTCAGTGAAGTTATCGGGAGGATTTTCGGAACGGAGATCGAGATAGAGGCCTCCGGCAAGGCGGACGGCGAAGTCATAACGGAAGAAGTCACCGGAAAGCTGATCGCCGCGTACAGGGAAAAAGAGGAGAGGATAGGCTCTGAAAACCTCTCGCAGGTCGAACGCTACGTCATGCTTCAGCACATAGACTACCTCTGGAAGGATCATCTTCTTAACATGGATCACCTGAGGGAAGGGGTGGGACTCAGGGGATACGCGCAGAAAGACCCCCTTCGGGAATACACAAAAGAGGGCTTCGACATGTTTGCCCTCATGATGGACAAGTTCAGGATGGACGTCTGCTCGAATCTTTTCAGGATACAGCCCGCGACCGAAGAGCAGATCGAGGAACTTGAGAGAAGAAGGGAGCTTGAGGAGAAGAAAATGGTGCTCGGGCGGGGAGAAGGGGCTGAAGAAAAAGCCAAGACCCCGGTCAGGAGAACGCAGAAGAAGGTTGGTCGGAACGACCCGTGCCCCTGTGGCAGCGGCAAGAAATACAAAAGGTGCTGCGGTCGGTGATAATATTGGATAAGGTGTCTTAATGGCTGGGAAAATCTACATTCGCAGGGGAAGAGTTCCGTTTTTCTCTCTTCCCTTCATAGCTCTTTTCGTGGTCGTGGCCGTCTGCCTTTTCGCGTTTTTCGGCGTTCTGGCCCTGGTTGCGCTAGGAGTGCTCGGAGCAGGAGCCTCGCTTCTGAGGAAGCTGTTTCCGGGCAGGGGCAGAAAAGCCGATCCCCGCGTGGGCGGACCTGGAGGGGATACCATTACCCTCGGAGAGGACGATTACGAGATAAGGGATGCGGACTAGCTTTCCCGGACGGCGCGTGGAACTCGCGTCAGAGTGCCTTTTCTATTTCCCCCGCCAGACTCAGGTCTTTTTCCGTGATTCCGCCTTCGCTATGGGTTGAAAGAGTGATGGAAACCTTGTTCCACCGTATGAGGATGTCGGGGTGGTGGTCTGCCCTTTCGGAAAGAAGCGCAACCTTGTTCACAAAACCCATGGAATCGACGAAATTTCTGAGAACAAACGTCTTTTCTATTTCTTCTCCCTTCCTCTGCCAGTCCTGAAGGCCCTCGAGCGCGGAAGAAATTTCTTTTTCGGTTAAAAGTGCCATATATTTTCTCATTATATATTAACCGGGAGGAGTATTCCATTGAACGAACCCGAAGCTTCGCCGAACGTAGTTTTCATAGGGGTCGGAGCCAACCTCGGCCCCGTGCGCGAGAATTTCACCCGCGCGCTGAGGAGCATAGAAAAGTGCGCGCGCGTGGTGGCGGTATCCTCCCTTTACGAATCGGATCCCGTGGGACCGCAGGATCAGCCGAAGTTCACAAACGCAGTTGTTAAAATAGAAACGGAGCTTTCCCCTCTTGAGCTTCTTGATCACCTCAAGACAATCGAAAGGGAGATCGGGAGAAAAAAGACGAAGAGGTGGGGACCAAGAGTGATAGATCTTGACATAATCTTCTACGGAGACCTCGTAATAAGCACGGATTCCTTGGTAATTCCTCACCCGAGGGCGCACGAAAGAAGATTTGTCCTGGAGCCTCTGCTTGAGATAGACCCGGCCGCCTGGCATCCTGCAAAGAACATGGCGGTAAGGGATATATGTTCCGGGCTCGGGGACTCACAGGCGATTTCGAAAACCGATGGCCCCGAGGTGCTTCTCTGACCCGGGTTTGGGGTTACTCGCCCAGCACGAATATCTCCGCCGCCTCAAGCGTGTTCCAAAGAAGCATGGTTATGGTCATCGGACCCACCCCGCCGGGAACAGGGGTTATGTAAGAGGCCTTTCCCTTTACATCCTCAAAGTCAATGTCGCCGACGAGCTTTCCGCTCTCGCTCCTGTTGATTCCGACATCGATTAAAACGGCTCCGTCCTTTATCATCTCCTTTTTTATGAATTGCGGATCCCCTATTGCGACTATCAGTATGTCCGCCATGATGGTTATAGACGACAGGTTTCGAGTTTCGATATGGGCTATGGTGACGGTGGCGTCCCTGTTGAGCATCAAGGCCGCCGCGGGTTTTCCAACTATGTTGCTTTTTCCTACGACCACTACGTGCTTGCCGAGTATCTCTATGCCGTAGTAATCGAGAATTTTTTCTATTCCGTACGGGGTGCAGGAGATGGCGCTGGGATTTTCCTGGAACAGTTTTCCGATGTTCTCGGGATGAAATCCGTCGACATCTTTGTCAGGAGACACCGTTCTTATCACTTTTGCCTGGTTCATATGGATCGGAAGGGGAAGCTGTACCAGTATGCCGTGAATCTTTTCATCTAGGTTGAGGCGCTCGATCAGCGAAAGAAGCTCCTCTTCTGAGGTTTCCTCCGGAAGATTGTATTCTTCTGAAAGCATTCCACATCTTCCGCACGCCCTTCTCTTGTTCCTCACGTATATTTCGGACGCGGGATCGTCGCCGACCAGAATGGAAGCAAGACCGGGTACTACTCCCGTGCGGTCTTTAAGTTCCTTGGTCCTTTGGATGATCCATTTTTTAATGTCTTGAGAGACTTTTTTGCCATCCATGATTTTAGACATGTTCAGTTCCCTTTTTTTTCGAAAGATGGCCGGTTGGAAAATTGTTAGTATAATCGACTCCGGCGGGTTAATCCACATTGGACCGTATTTATCTAGACAGTTTCGGCAAGGTTGGTCAACTATGTATTTAGGCAGCAATAGAAATGTATCAAATTCCATACATTTCTATTGACAAAAAAACAAACATCTTTATATTTATACTGAAATGTTAGGAGATTTTATACGCGAGCAGCGAGAAAAGCGTTATATCACGCAGAAGTACCTTGCTTCGAAATTAGGCTTTTCTTGCAGTACTTACAGACGAATCGAGTATGGAGAACGGGAAATTAAAGAAAGTGAAGCGATAAAGCTTGCAGAAATTTTCGGCATGTCTCTTGAAGACTTTCTTAACGGAAGAGAAGAACCAAGGAAAAACACCGGGGGATTCAAGCAAGTTTTTTTGTATATTGCTGCTGAAAGAATTTTTGAGGAAGTAGTTAATCAAGTTAATTGTGTCTGGTAGATAGTTTTATATATTGTTGCTGGCTAAGAGGCTGGCATTGCTTTCATTTCTTGTTGCAATAATTAGTTTTATCGTGGGGTGACTAATATGCTTGGAAATTTCATACGTGAACAACGAAAAAAGCGCCTTATTAGGCAGGGAGAGCTTGCTTCAGAACTCGGTGTATCTCGCACTACTTACGTGCAGATTGAGCTTGGAAAGCGTGAGCTTAAGGTAAGTGAAGCTAGGAAACTTGCAGGAATTTTCGGCATGTCTCTTGAAGATTTTCTTAATGAGGAAGAACAGCCATCTCCAGATATTGAGATTAAAAAGTCAGGGAAGAAACAACCAGTTAAAGAACATGATATCCGTATCAGTGTTCCTCAGGAAAAAGTAGAGAAGTTCAAACAGGTTCTTTTGTATGTTCTGGCCCAAATAGGTGCACAACCAAATATAGGTCAGACAGTGCTTTATAAGATTCTCTATTTTATTGATTTTGATTACTACGAAAAATACGAGGAGCAACTAGTCGGCGCAAAATATATTAAAAATACTTATGGACCTAGCCCTGTAATGTTCGCAAAAATTGTTGAAGAACTTGAGGAAGAAAACAAGATCAAAGAAGTAAAAGCCAAGTTTCACAACTATGACCAAGTGAAATACTTAGTCAATTCAAAAGAACTAGATATATCATCTCTTTCATCCAAAGAACTTGAACATATCAACTGGGAAATACGCAGGCTGGGCTATATGACTGCTGCGCAAATCAGTGAATTGTCACATATTGATACTCCTTGGGTCGTGGCCGAAGACAGGAAACAGCTTGAGTATGAACATGTGTTTTACCGTCCTAGACTGACCTCCGTCAGAGAATATGAGGAACTTTAATTTCCTGCCTGAATTCAGGAGGGAATTGAAGAAGCTCTCTAGAAAATACGGCACCCTTAACGACGATTTAAAATTGTTCAAAGAAGTTCTTTCAAGTTCTCCAATCGGTTTCGGAAATAATTTTACAGTTATCCATTCCACTAAAATCATCAAAATAGTAAAAGCGCGTATGGCGTGTCGATCTCTTCGTAATAGATCTCTTCGGATTATTTATGCATATGTTGAACACGAAGAGAAGATTGAATTCATTGAAATCTATTACAAGGGAAAGAAAGAAAACGAAAACCTTGGCAGGATTAAGGGTTACTTAGAATCAGTTGCCAAGTCTGATTAAAGCGACCTGTTTTGGAACTCATAGAGTTGTCAGATTATGGATGCTGTTACAAATTTGTCTGGCAGAAAGAGAAGTTTTGGAGTTTCAGCTCTTTTCTAAGTAATTAAACGGCCTTGCCCATCTTCCAATTCATTCTGACAGGAATTCCGCATAACGCCCCGGGGGCAGTCAGCTCGATTAGCATCGAACCCCGGGAACCGTTATCAATAACCCAAAACGCTGTAATCGCCGTTTACGATCAGACGAATGGAGACGTAGAGTCCCAGTAGCGCGAAAAGCACCCATGGAGAATTCATCCCCCAGATGTAGATGTACATATCCGCTCGGCTGATTCGGGTTTGTCGATTGGCCGAGAAGAAACTGACCCAATAGACTGAGGTCATGTACGTCAACTGCCAGAACAGTATCACTCCAACGATTCCCGCGACGGGAGCGGGCAAGATATCGAAGGTGAAGGCGGCGTAGAGAATCAATGTCGGGATCGGGGTCACGAAGCCGTTGGCAATATCCACGGTGTAACCGTATGTGCGCCGGTCTGCGTAGGAACCGTCGAACTGGGAATACGTCGCCCAGACATCCGCCCATACCGTCGGCGACAACACCCTCGTCAACGGAACCTTTGTGGTAAGGAATTCGGTGGACGGTTTTCGGCCCGTTTCCCGCCAGCGCTCGCGCCAATATTCGGTACGCCGCTCGATATAGTCGCGTTTTAGGAACAAGCACACTTCCCAATAGCAGATCACCAGATTGATCGAAAGGAACAGAATCAACAGGGCATGAATAACGTTGAAATCCCCGCGGACCCAGTAACGCGCCCCAATGCCCGCCAATGTCAGAATCACGATAACCAGCACCGTGAACAATGCCACCGGAATTGCCAGCCTGACCCGGCGTGCTCCAGGTTCGGAATGCGTTCGGTCGGTTCGGTTTTCGGGCATGTGTTCTGTCCTCGCAAAAAGTCCGGCGTTACGGCTCGCCGCATTGTACCCTTCGGAGCGTCCCATGTCTTGGACAAACATGCTGCGCTCCGGACGGACACTAATTATATACAATAGTCAAAAAATTTGATTTCCCTGCTGAAAGTGTCCATCCAGTACCGACTACAGGCCTTTTCCAAATAAAAATTTTGTCGAAATTGTCTCGCAAGAAACAGTATTGCTTGAAGTCGGCGGTTTTCAGGTTTTTCTGAGGTGATTAAGGGGTCCGTGGCCCTTCCCGATTTCAAGAGAATTTCTTATCGCCTCCGTCACAAAGGCTTTCGAATTCTCGAGGGAAACCGGAAGTGGCATTCCCTTTGCCAGAAAAGCGCACACGGCCGCCGAAAAGGTGCAGCCGGTTCCATGAGTATTCTTCGTTTCGATTCTCTCGCTAACCAGTTCTTCAAACGTCTCCCCGTCGAAAAAAAGATCTACCGCCGGGTGATCTTTTGCGAGATGCCCCCCTTTTACAAGAACCGCCTTCGCTCCAAACGAGAGGATCTTCTCGGCTGCGGTCTTCATATCGCTTATGCCGCTTATGCTAACAGAACTCAGTATTTCTGCCTCGGGTATGTTCGGAGTCACTATGAGCGCTCTTGGGAGAATCTCTTTTTTTAGAAGTCCCGTTGAGTCTTTTAAAAGAGCGGTCCCGCCTTTTGAACTCATCACGGGATCGACAACGAGCTTTTCAATTCCATAGAAGTCTATTTTTTCCGCCACGGTCTCAATGATTTTTTCATTGGAAAGCATTCCCAGCTTCGCCGCGTCGCAGCCTATGTCGCTCATCACGGCGTCAAACTGCAGCCCCACGAACTGCTCGGGAAGGTCGTGAATCGCGCTTACCTCCAGCGTGTTCTGGGCGGTGACGGAGGTGAGCACGGAAAGACCGTACACTCCCAGGGCTGTAAAAGTCTTGAGGTCAGCCTGGATCCCTGCCCCTCCTCCTGAATCGGACCCGGCAACGGTAAGCGCTCTTGGGATTTTTTCCGCCACGTAAGGATTCTACGGATTCACCTGTTTTTTTACAAACCCGGACGAGGGCTTCTCCGCCGGGGGGTCTTTACAGGAATTGAAAACTGGTTTCAGTTGTATATAATTTCCCTTCACGCTAAACGATCGTTTAAGGAGAGAGAGTCATGAGCGAAGATATTTTCAGACCGGATTTGTTTACAACCGACGATGAGGGCAGAGTGAGGCTGATTGCGGGTTACTGCAAGGAATCCGACAACTGGACCTTCCCGAGGTACCTTGCGGACCCAGTGAGTTTTTCAGATGACGTGGAAGAGAGACTTCTCAGCCCAACAGGCATTCTGCATTCCTTTACAGTCGTGAGAAGAAGCATGCCGGAATTCACTGTGCCCTATGTTCTAGCTCTTGTTGATTTTCCGGAAGGCGTGAGGGTGATGGCGCAGGTTGAAACCGAGGATCCCGATTCTCTTGAGTTCGGAGAGGAGATGGGCCTTACGGTCGGGGTGATAAAGAAAGCGCCAGACGGGACGGATATCAGTTCCTACAAGTTTATCCCGGCAAGGGAGAGCTCCTGATCAGCCGATCTCATTGATCGTTTCCCTAAGGGTTTTTTCCACGGTTTCCCTTATTTCTGCGAGCCTTGATTCCGTCTGAGCTTCAAAACGAAGCACCAGAGCCGGCTGGGTATTGGATGCCCTGAGAAGGCCCCATCCGTCCGGATACTCAACCCTGACTCCATCTATGTCGATCACTTCGTTTTGCCCCCCGAGCTTTTTCTTTACCGCCTCCGTTACCTGAAACTTGATTTCATCGGGACAATCTACTCTTATCTCCGGGGTTGCGAAGGTCTTAGGTAGCCCTGTAAGCAGTTCCGAGGTCTTCTTTCCCGTTTTCGAGAGGATTTCAAGAAGCCGAAGTCCAGCGTAAAGAGCGTCGTCGTATCCGAAAAACCTGTTTTTAAAGAAGATGTGGCCGCTCATCTCTCCACCTAGCTCGGCGCCCTCCTTCTTCATCTTGTCCTTGATTACCGAATGACCCGTTTTCCACATGATGGGATTTCCGCCGGCTTCCCGTATCTTGGAGAAAAGGTTTCCCGAACACTTAACGTCCCCAATTATGGTCGCTCCCGGGTTCGTTTCGAGAAGATCGAGCGAATAGACAAGTAGCAGCATGTCTCCGCTTATTGAATTTCCCCGCTCATCGACAACTCCTATCCTGTCTGCGTCCCCGTCAAACGCCAAGCCCACGTCAAGGCCGGCTTCCACGATCTTTTTCTTTATGTCGGAGAGGTTCTCCTCGACCGTGGGGTCGGGGTGGTGGTTCGGAAAATCCCCGTCGGGGTCCATGTATAGCTCATGAACCTCGCAGCCGAATCTCCTGAGTATCTGCGGGCAGGCCACTCCTGCGGTTCCGTTGCCGCCGTCGGCCGCGACTTTTATCCCCGGTTCTATATGAAGATTCTGCTCGAAAAACTCGAGGTAGCTCTCAATTATATCCGCCTGTTTCTTTCTGCCCTTCCCCGTTTTGAACTTTCCCTCTTCGACCGATTCTCTTATTTTCTGTATGCCTTCGCCGAAAAGGGAGTTCTGCCCGACGCACAATTTAAGCCCGTTGTACTCGGAGGGATTGTGGCTGGCGGTCACCATCACCCCGCCGTCGACGCCTGAGGTGAAGGTGGAGAAATAAACCATCGGGGTCGTTACCATTCCTATGTCGACCACACTAACGCCGGTTGAGGTTATTCCTTCGCAGAGCGCGTCCCGGAATGCCGGGGAAGACTTCCTGCAGTCGTATCCAACGGAAACCTCCGACCCCCCGTCCTCGGCCACCATGGTTCCGTAGGCTTTTCCGATTCTCTCTACGACCTCTTCTGTGATACTCTCCCCCGCTATGCCCCTTATGTCGTATTCTCTGAATATAGCTTTGTCGGGAATCAACGTTAACGTAACTCCTTTGTTTTTTAAGCCCTTAATTATAATGTCCCCGGGGATTTATAAAAGGCGTTCTTCTTGACTTTAGTTTTTCGAGTCTTATCATTTCCTTCCATGGTTTCACCCTCCTACGAACAGTTCCTAGAGAACCTCAAACACGGGAATCTCGTACCCGTGTGGGAGGAAGTTCTGGCCGATTACGACACTCCGGTTTCGGTTTTCAGGAAGATAGACTCGCCCGGTTACTCTTTTCTATTCGAAAGCGTGGAGGGCGGAGACAAGTGGGCGCGCTACAGCTTTCTGGGCACGGAACCCTCGGTGGTATTCCGCTCGAAGGGTCAAAGCATCGAGATAATGCACTCGAGCGGGGAAACCGAAACGTTCACGGGCGACCCGATTCTGGCGTTGCGGGATCTGCTTTCACGATACAGGCCGGTTTCTTCGGAGGAGCTTCCGAGATTTCACGGTGGGGCAGTCGGTTACTTCGGTTACGACATAATCAGATTTATAGAGGATATTCCCGATACCTCTCCTGATGAGCTAAAGGTCTGGGACTCCGTTTACATGGTAATGGATACCGTTTTGGGATTTGATAACGTTACGAGCAAGATAAAGATCATCTCAAATGCCTATGTTCCCGACGTTAAAAATGCGAAGGAGGAGTACGAAAAGTCCCTTGCGAAAATAGCCGAACTTAAAAGCAAGCTTAGAAATTCGCTTAGCGAAAAGTTTACCAACGGCATTCCCCAGGATGTTGGCGAGGAAGAATTCAAGATCGAATCCAATTTCGAACCCGCACACTTCAAAGATGCGGTTCTCAGGACCAAGGAGTACATAAAATCAGGGGACATAATACAGGCAGTGATCTCCCAGAGATGGAAGACGGACCTGAGGGTCGATCCTTTCGATCTCTACAGGGCGCTCAGGATATTAAACCCTTCTCCGTACATGTTTTTTCTGAGGATGGGTGATGAGATACTCACCGGATCTTCTCCGGAGGTGATGGTAAGGGTCGAGGGGGAAAGAATCGCGAGCCGTCCGATAGCCGGAACGCGGCCGAGAGGAAAAACCGCCTCCGAGGACGAAGGCCTCGCGGCCGAACTCATTGCGGACCCCAAGGAGAGGGCCGAGCACATAATGCTCGTTGATCTCGCGAGAAACGATCTGGGAAGAGTTTCCAACACGGGCACGGTCAAAGTGGACGATTTCATGATCGTGGAGAGATATTCCCACGTGATGCATATAGTTTCGAACGTGACGGCCCTGATTGCCGAGGGAGCGGATGCCTTTGACGTCATAAAGGCGACTTTTCCCGCAGGCACTCTTTCCGGAGCGCCGAAGGTAAGGGCAATGGAGATAATCGAGGAAACCGAGCCGACGACGAGAGGGGCATACGGGGGATGCGTCTGCTACTTCAGTTTTTCGGGCAATATGGACAGTTGCATAACCATAAGAACGTTTGTGATAAAAGACGGCAAAATCTACATACAGGCGGGGGCTGGCATAGTGGCAGATTCGGATCCCGAAACCGAGTATCAGGAAACGGTTAACAAGGTAAAGGCCTTGGTGAAATCGGTTGAGCTCGCGGAGGACGGACTCTGATGACCGGGAGCAAGGGGAAAATGATTCTGATGATTGATAATTACGATTCCTTTACCTACAACTTGGTCCACTACTTGGGGGAACTCGGTCAGCAGATCGAGGTGAGGAGAAACGACAGTCTTGATTTCGGTTTCGTGGATGATCTTGACCCCGACATAATCGTAATCTCTCCTGGGCCCTGCACTCCCAAAGAGGCTGGGCTTTCGGTCGACATAATAAAAAGGTATGTCGGGAAAAAACCCATTCTCGGCGTCTGCCTGGGTCACCAGGCGGTGGGCTATGCGTACGGGGCGAACATAATCCAGGCAGAGAGGCTTCTGCACGGAAAAACTTCCCCGATCCTCCACGACGGAAAAACCATCTATAAGGATCTTCCGAATCCCTTTGAAGCTACGAGATACCATTCACTTCTGGTGGAAGAGGCATCCCTTCCGTCCGACTTCGAAATTTCCGCTTGGACCAAGGAGGGTGAAATCATGGGGATAAGGCACAGAGAACTTCCCGTTGAGGGCGTTCAGTTTCACCCCGAGTCCATCCTTACGGAGTGCGGGAAGGATCTTCTAAGAAACTTTATCGACTGCTATGGGTAAAGCCGATACGGCTTTCCCGTTTTTTTTCCTGCTTGAGAACCCCTTTCGACTTATTAACATATTTAGAGCATAGGACAGCATTTTGACCGGATTTTTCCCCAAATGCGGTCCTGAACCGAAAAAGCGGTTTACGGCCTGTTTTTACTTGCCCACATTTCAGTGTGAGCGCAAAGTTCCGAAGGAGTTAAGCCTGTTAAGCCATGTCTGAGTTGGTTAAACAAAGAGAAGTTTTAAGAGAGCAGGATTCAAGTCCGTTCCTCAGGAGGTCAGATGGACCTCCTGGTTGAAGCTTTCATTTTTCTGCTGGCAACGATTGTCGTTGTTCCTGTCTGCCGTAAGTTCGGATTGAGCAGCGTGCTTGGGTATCTGCTTGTTGGATTGCTGATCGGTCCAGGCGTGTTCGGGCTTGTGGGCAATGCAACGGAAGTTCTGCACTTCGCTGAGTTCGGAATCGTTCTGTTGATGTTTCTCATCGGCCTCGAACTTCGTCCGCATCGTCTCTGGACCATGCGGAGATTTCTCTTCGGGCTGGGTATAACCCAGATCCTTATCACTTCAGTCGTCATTGCGGTGTTCTGTTTTATGTTGTTGGGGATGGGAACGTCTGCGTCAATGCTGATCGGGTTCTCTCTTGCTCTTTCAAGCACGGCGTTTGTCGTGCAGTGGCTCGGGGAGCACAGGGAATTCAACAGGCCCCATGGACGTGCGGCTTTCGGCACGCTGCTTATGCAGGATGTTGCCGTTATCCCTGCAATAGCTTTAATAGGCATCTTGTCTTCTAAGCCTGGGGATTCGGTGTCGTTGAACTTGCTGCTTCTTATCGCTGTTGTGGCTGGATTCGTGGTTGCTCGGTTTACGCTTCGCCCCGCCCTGCGTTTTGTTGCCTCCACGGGGATCCATGAACTTTTCACGGCTGCCGCGCTTACGCTCGTGACAGGCGCCGCCTTGGCGATGCACAGCATCGGTTTTTCAATGGGGCTCGGGGCTTTCGTGGCGGGCGTTATGGTTGCCGATTCTGAGTATCGTCACCAGCTTGAAGCGGACGTAATGCCCTTTAAGGGGCTGCTTGTGGGTCTTTTCTTCATTGCGGTTGGCATGTCGGCCAACCTGGGTTTGTTGATCAGCAAGCCGCTTTTGATCGTCGGACTGACTGCGGTTCTCATGGTCGTAAAATCGCTCGTTATATACCCGCTTGCCAGATTGCAGGGTCTTAAGCACGATGAAGCGGTACGGACGGGACTTGTGCTTTCCCAGGGCGGGGAGTTTGCCTTTATTCTGTTTACCATAGGCGTTACGGCGCAGCTTGTAGATCAATTCGTTGTCGATATCGCCGTTTTGGTGGTAACGTTGTCAATGGCGGCAACACCTTTTCTCGTTGCTCTCGGTTCCCGGTTCGGTGCCGAAAAGGACAGAGCACCTGCGCCGTTAGAGGAAACCCATGGATCGCAAAATTCCGTTATCATCGTAGGTTTTGGTCCGTTCGGCCAGACCGTAGCCCGAATACTGACCATACTTGAAATTCCATTCACGGTGATTGAACTTGATCCCAAGAGGGTTGACTTCGTTCGTCAGTTTGCAAGCGAAACATACTATGGCAACGCATCGAGCCTGCGGGTTCTGCTGTCCGCTCATATTGACCGGGCTCCTGCGATCGTCGTGGCGATCGACGATGTCGAATCGTCTCTGAAAATAGTCAGTCAGGTATCTAGCTCCTTTCCGAACCTTAAAATCATGGCGCGTGCTAGGAATCGTTTTCACGAAATAAAGCTCCGCGAGCTTGGAGTGACCTCCGTGATTCGCGAGACTCTGCTTTCAAGCCTTGCTCTTTCAACTCAACTGCTTGAGCATCTGGGGTTATCCCCGACCGATGCGGCGGAGATAATTCAAGTTTTTCGGGAACACGATGCCCAAGCTCTGGATAATCAGATGGCGGTTTACCACGATAAAACCGGGGTTCCTGAAGATGTGTTTGATACGACGCAGGAACTGAAGGAGCTTTTCAAAGAAGACAAAAAAACCAGTCTCCGCGTCGAAAAGAAACCTTGATAAGCCTTTTTCCTGAACCCGGTCATGCTTTAGCCGATTCAGGCTATTTTAATTGGAGAGTTAATGTGCGGTACTGGGGCCTTTTGTACAATTTGAAAGTAGCATTTTCAAATTGTACAAAATTAAGCGGAGGTCCTTTGAACAGCGTTCTTGTCAGTTTAAAGAAAACGCACAATAACCCGTTAGGCCGCAAACGTGTTGATATCAAGTTCTGGTCAATTGTTTTTCAGGTAAACTAGGATGCTCAGAATAGACAATGGTTAAGAACCGTCAAAAGTTCCGATTTGTATTCTGATACTGAAATACCCAAGAGGAAAAAAATGAAACTGCCTTTGCGTCCGAGAGACGAAAAATATATAGGAAAGGGGACTCTTCCAAACGGCCCATTAGACGATACCGACAAGTGGCTTCCAATAACCAGATACCTTGAAGCTGGGGCTGAGTCATACCCAGAAAAAACGATGTTCAGCCTTGGGGATTCGGACGGCAACGTAGCTGAAAGCTACAGTTACGGGGAAACCAACGCCTGGGCGAACAGGGTGGCAAACGGTCTTGTCGGGGAGTTCGGAATAAAAAAAGGGGACAAGGTAGGCATGTACATGCTCAACTGTTCAGAGTACGTCATATCGATTATCGCCGCGCACAAATCTGGCGCCGTTCAGGTCCCGATAAACAAGGATGAAAAAGGCGACAGGCTGGCTTACGTAATAAACTACTCCGAGATGCGGGTGCTCGTGGTTGATACCCAGAGCCTTCCCTACATAAGCGAGATAGCGGACAAGCTTGAGAACCTCGAGGCAATCTTTCTTGTATCGGAGGATGCTCCGACGGATATAGGGGGCATAAGGGCACTTCCTTTTTCCGCTTTTGACCAGTACTCATCCGAAAATCCAGGAGTCGACGTGACGATTGCCGATAAGGAAAGGTGCATGTTCACTTCCGGCACCACGGGTATGCCCAAGGGGGTTATCCGCGATCACGGAGGAGTGATAATGACGGTACGCTCCTTCATACAGCAGCAAGGGCTAAGAAGCGAGGACGTCTTGATGACGGTTCTTTCCCTTGGGCACGCAAACGCCCAGGTAATGTGCCTTTTTGTCTCGATAGCCGTTGGCGGTTCGGCCGTTTTCTTCCCGAGGTTCTCCGCTTCCAATTTCTGGAAGTGGGCGGCGGGCTGCGGCGCGACCGGGGCGAACATGCTGGGAGCGGTGCCAGAATACATATGGGCTTCTCCGCTGTCGGAGTGGGATTCAAAGCATGGGATAAGGATGATGCTTTCAGGGCCCGCGCCTAAAAAGCTTCGCGAGTTCGAGGAAAGGTTCAACACGAAGATAGTTGAGGGCTACGGATCTACTGAGATGGGAATGCCGCTCTGGAAAGATCCCGAGGATGAAAAGCCGGGCTCATGCGGATTTCCCGTCGAGGGATACCATCTTGAGATAAGAGATCCCCTGAACACAGACGAGATAATAGACAGACTCTGGGATGTGGATAAGAACCCCGCTCCCGCCGAGGAGGAAAAAGGACTTCTTTTCATAAAGCCCCTGGTTCCGCACACGACCCTCGATGAATACTTCAAGGACGAGAGAAGAACGAAAAACGCTTTTGACGACCAGGGTTTTTTCAATTCGGATGACCTGTTTGCCGCGGGAACCGACGGGAGATACTACTTCATGGGCCGCTACAGCAGGATACGCGTGTCGGGAGAGAACGTTGATCCCGTAGCGGTGGCCGATGTCTCCGAGGAACATCCTTCAGTTCGGGAGGCGGTGGCCGTAGGTATTAGACTGCCCGACATATCGGATGACGAGATCAAGCTCAACTTGATACTCAAGGAAGGGGCGGATTTCGATCCCGTGGAATTCTGCGAATGGATGGCCGAGAAGGTTATGGTGGCCATGGTTCCAAGGTTCATTGAAGTTTACGAGGAGTTTCCACTTACCTCGACCCAGAAGATTGCGGTTTCGGAATTAAAGAACATATCCGATTCCACATGGGACAGGCACGAAAGCGGGCTCAAGCTCAGATCAAGAAAGTGAGCCTGAGATAAAGTAGAGAAACGCCGCGTAAACGATAAGCAGAATAGCGCCTTTCTTCTTTCCGATCCTGTTTTGGCTAATCCAGGTTTTTCCGATTAATAACGCGAAAAGAACGGTAAGCAGGATGAGAAACGTAAATTCGGATGTGTATCCGAACATATCTCGGTTTACGTCTATGGGTCGGATGACTGCCACAAGGCCCAGAAACCCGAGATTAAAGAAGTTGCTGCCTATGATGTTGCCAACGACTATGTTCTGTTCTCTTCTCCATGCCGCCACGAGAGAAGTGCCAAGTTCCGGGAGTGAAGTCCCGATGGCAACAGCCGTTACGCCTATGAATAGCTCACTTACTCCAATCTGTACGGCGATCTTTATTGCGCTATTGACCAGAAAATGCGCGCTTCCCGCCAGAAGTACGGAACCCGAGACCACATAGAAAAGAAGTTTCCACACGCCGTCGCCTTGTGGTGTGGATGAAACCTCGTTTTTTTCTTGCTTTGATTTCTCGTAGGGGACGGCCAAAAAGACGATGAGTAGCAAAAACAGCAGTGCACCTTCGCCTCTTCCGATGGAAAGTCCCACGCGGCTAAGACCGTAAGCGGCAAGGGTTATAATCACTAGGAAAATTAGCGGAAGCCTCTGCTCCTCCCACGCCTCTTTGGCTATGATTACGGGACTTATAAGGGCTGTCAGGCCGAAAATAAGCCCGATGTTGGCGGTATTGCTCCCGACCACGTTTCCAATCGCTATATCGCTTGAACCTTCCACGACCGCCACTAGGCAGACCACGAATTCGGGGAGGGAAGTTCCAAGCGCAACCACGATAAACCCGGCGAAAAAAGTACCCATGCCGGTAAATTTTGCTACTCTGGAGGCACCTTTAACGAGAAAGTCGGCCCCTTTCCAGAGAACCGCCAAACTTGCGGCAAAAATCAGGAGATTTGAAATTTCCATAAGGTTAGAAGTGGGATTCAGGCCGCATACGGCAGGTCAGGGGGTTTTTCAGGAACCGTGAAAATACTAGGGTTTGCAATGAAGCACCGATTAACTATAATAGTGTGGATTTTTACAGCGCCTTTTCATTTCCAAGCGCTATAGACAGTTCAGGAGGTTACAGTAAATGCAATTATTATTCAAACCGCGCGATGCCGCCTACCTAGGAAGCGGAGATCTTCCCTTCGGCAAATTTGAAGACACTTCGCAGTGGGAGCCGATAACCACAAATCTTGAGAAGGGTGCCGAGATGTTTCCCGACAAGGCAATGTTCAAGGTCGGAGACAGGGACGGAAACATCGTCGAGAGCTACACTTACGCGGAAACCAACGCGTGGGCCAACAGAGTGGCAAACGGTCTTGCCCAAGGATTCGGAATAAATAAAGGGGACAAGGTCGGCATGTACATGCTCAACTGTTCCGAGCACGTGATATCTATTATCGCCATACACAAGTGCGGTGGTGTGCAGGTTCCGGTAAACAAGGACGAAAAGGGCGAAAGACTCGCTTACGTAATCAACTACTCGGACATGAGAGCCCTCATTATTGACGAGGGGAGCATTCCTTTCATAGAGGAAATCGGCGACAGTCTTGAGAATCTTGAAGCAGTTTTCGTGACGGTTGACAATGCACCTGAAAAGATCGGAGGCATAAAGGCGCTTCCTTTCTCAGAATTTGATAGTTATGACGATACTAATCCCGGGGTGGACGTTACCACTGCCGACATGGAGAGGTGCATGTTCACGTCCGGTACCACGGGGATGCCAAAAGGGGTTGCCAGAGACCACGGAGGAGTGATCATGACGGTCCGTTCTTATCTGCAGCAGCAGGGAATAAGGAGCGACGACGTGCTCATGAGCATACTTTCACTCGGTCACGCCAACGCGCAGGTAATGTGCCTTTTCAGCGCCATGGCGTCCGGTGGGACTGCCGTGTTTTTCCCCAGATTCTCAGCTTCCAATTTCTGGAAGTGGGCGGCCGGGTGCGGCGCGACATGCGTTAACATGCTGGGAGCGGTAGCCGAGTATCTCTGGGCCGCGCCTGAGAGCGAGTGGGATCAGAAGCACAACATAAGGATAATGCTGGGCTCCCCGGCTCCTAGGAACTTGAAGGAGTTCCAGGAGAGGTTCGGAGTCAGGGTAATAGACGGATACGGTTCGACCGAGATGGGCATGGTTCTCTGGAAAGACCCCGAGGATCACCGCCCGGGTTCATCCGGTTTCCCCATGGAGGGATATTACGTCGAGCTCAGAAATCCCGAAGACATCGATACGGTGGTAAGACCGTTCTGGGACTCTACCGACGATATTACCCCTCCCGACGACGCCAAGGGGCTTCTTTTCGTAAAGCCGCTTGTTCCGCATACGACCCTGAATGAATATTTCAAGGATGAAAGAAGAACCAGAGAGGCCTTTGACGATGACGGCTTCTTCAATTCGGACGATCTCTTCGCTAGAGGTATCGATGGGAGATACTATTTTGTCGGAAGGTTCAGCCGCATCAGGGTTTCAGGCGAAAACGTGGATCCGGTAGCCGTCGGGGACGAGGCGATGCAATATCCCGCGATTCAGGAAGCCATTGCGGTCGGTATAAGGCTCCCGAACGTTTCGGATGACGAGATCAAGCTCTGCGTTACGCTCAAGGTGGGCGAGGAATTTGATCCGATTGAGTTCTCCAAATGGATGGCCGAAAGGGTTATAGTGGCCATGGTGCCTAGGTTCATAGAGGTTTACGAGGATGGATTCCCGGTAACTGCGACCCAGAAGGTCAAAGTCGCCGAGATAAAGGAAATCACCGAGAATACCTGGGACAGAAACGAGACGGGCCTCAAGTTCAGCGCCAGAAAATAGATTAGATTTTCCTTTTATCCGTGACGGGGCAGTCCGATGAAATCATTATGGCCTTGGCTATCAGGGAGGCCGAACGGGCGGCTTCGGAAGGTGAGGTTCCGGTAGGGGCGGTCATAGTTGATGGGGGAGGCACCGTAATTTCAGCCGCCCATAACCTGAGGGAATCAGCTTCGGACGCTACCGCCCACGCCGAAATTCTGGCTATACGCCGCGCGTGCGAAGTTATCGGAAACTGGAGACTTTCCGGCACTTCTATCTACGTTACCCTTGAGCCCTGCGCCATGTGCATGGGAGCCATAATCAACGCGAGAATAGACAGGGTTGTGTTCGGCGTCCCCGATCCCAAGGGCGGGGCGCTTGTAAGCAACTTCGGAATCGGTGCAGGAGGGGAACTCAATCACCGTGTGGAATTCTCAGGGGGAGTCTGCGGCGAGCGGTGCGCACGCATTCTTGAGGATTTTTTCAGGACGCTTCGGGATTCCTGAACTCAGGCCTGAGGGCTAACGACGATTTTTTTCGAGTTACCCTTGCTTGGAACCGTCTCGTATTTTATGTCCTCTTGCTTCTTGAGTTCTATGTAGGCCATTTTCCTTTCGTAGGACGAAAGCCGCTCGATTGAGTGAGAATTTCCGCTCTCTTTTACTTTCTGTACGGTCTCCGCGACTTTTCTCGGCACATCAGTGTCTTTTTTCTTTCCGTCGTGCCCGCCGATGTTTATGGCAACCCTCTTGTTTTTCCCCTCGTTGCTGTTTCTCGAAGCTATCTTCCCTACCATGTACTCAAGGGACTTTATTACTTCCCCGTTTCTCCCTATGAGGAATTTCTTGTCTTTAACAGGCCAAACTTCAAGTATTATCCTGTTTTCAGTCTCTTCGGCCTTTACGCTCTGCGGGGATGGAAACAGAAAACCCAGGAGGGTCTCAAGAGTTTTTTTCGCCCGAAACGCCTTTTCGCTCAATCCACCGGTTTTTATTTCCACCTTCACTATGGCGTTTTTGCTTCCTATGCCCAAAACCCCCTTGGAGTCTTCTCTTATAACTTCGATTTCCACTTCGTCTTTTGAGACTCCGAGTTCTTCACAGGCGTTCACTACGGCTTCGGAAATTGTTTTTCCTTCCTTTTCTATTACGGTAGCCATTGTTATCCTCCTTCTGGCTCCGGGACCTGTCGATTGATGTATAGCTGCTGACCGACGGAGAGAATGTTGCTTACGGTCCAGTAAAGTATAAGACCGGAAGGCAGGCCCCAGAACATTACGGTAAAAATTATAGGCATGAACTGCATGAGCTTCATCTGCAGTTCCATCGTCTCGCTTCCTGGAGCAGTCATGGGGGTAAGTCTCTGCGAGAGAAACCACGAGACGCCCATCAAAAGGGGCAGCACCCGAAACGGTATTCCCAGCACATCAAACAGGTGTTCGGGCTGGGAGAGGTCGTTTACCCAGAGAAACGAGCTGTGTCTTAGATCTATCGAATACAGAAGCGCGAAATAAAGAGCTATGAAAACGGGAAGCTGTATGAGCAAGGGAAGACATCCCCCGAGACTGCTGAGCGGGTTTATGTCGTTACTTGTGTAAAGCTTCATCATCTCTGCCTGCTGAGTCGATTTGTCGTCCTTGTATTTTTCCTTGAGAGCGTCGATTTCAGGCTTCAGACTCTTCATCTTGTTCTGCATGGCTTTCATCGACTTCATGCTTTTCACGGTAAGGGGGAAGAATATCACCCTGAGAGCGACCGTAAGCACTATTATGGAGATTCCGTAATTGCTGAAAAAGTCGTTAACGAACTTAAGAAGCACGACGGCAATCTTGGTGAGTATTCCCGCATAGCCGTAGTCAATAGATTTCTCAAGGTTGTACCCGGCTTCCTTGAGGTCCGGTTCATTTTTCGGACCGAAATACGATTTCCATCCGACTTTGTAGCTTTTCCCCGCGGCTATTTTTTGCTCTGGATAGGAAAAACTCGCCCCGGCAAGACCTTTTTCATCAAGGGGCTGCAGGTAGAGTCCCCGGTCTCCCCCTATTTCCGGCAGAAATGCGCCGAGAAAGTACTTGTCACCGAAACCGAACCAGTTTGTCTCTCCATTGTACGCCTTGGTTTCCTTAAGGGGTTTCTTGGTCCGCTTGACTTCGCCGCCGACCATTGAGATAAACTCGTAGAGACTGTTTGAACCGCTCTCGTATACCGTATTTTCCCAGCCGACGTAAACCTTCTGGTTTATCTGTCTCCCCGTTCCGTTAAGAACCTCCAGGTTTTCCTTGATAAAGTATTTTCCGGGGTAAAAGGAGATGGTTTTACGTACCGTAAGCCCACCGGGTTTTCTCCAGACCAGATTGACGTCAAGCCCCTCGGAACCCACGACCAGATTCGTGCCTCCCTTGTAGGAAAACGGGATGAGTCCCGGCATTTTTTCATTTTTGACTCTCAGTATGGTGTCAAACGACTTTTTCTCTTCACCTATCACCGCCACAGGCACCGAGTCCGTCTCGATCGTCTTTTTGTATTCCGAGAGTTTCCAGCCGACAATTTTTCCTCCGAGGGTGTCTATCTCGGCAACATAAAGGTCGGATCTGACTTTTATGATCTTGGAAGCGTAGGAAGATTTTATCGGTTCAAATTCCGTGGGAAGTTCCTGTGGGGAACCTGGTTCTTCGGAAAGATCCCCTGCGGCGGGCGCCGATGCGGGCCGGTCTGTTTTTGCGGTCTGTTTTTCCTTGGGGGCTTCTGCAAAAAACGCCGAGTAACCGACGATTACCAGTACCGACAATACCAGAAATAAAATGTAGTTTCTCTTGAGGTCGCTGTTCATGTGTTGTTTCTTAGGGCTTTATTGAGGATGTGGGGTGCTATCGTGATTTCTACGAGACACCTGTGAGACTGCTCCCGTTTTCTGTGCGTAGTTCTAGCATGTAGCAGGAAACCAAAGAGTAAGAATTCATGGAAGCAATGATACACGATAAGTTTTAATAGGAATAGGGGAATGCTATTCACCCCTTCGCCCGTTTATCGCTTTTTTTCTTTACGGGGTCATATCCTCCTGCGCTTAACGGATGACATCGCAGTATTCTTCTGAGAGTCATCCAGATTCCCCTGAAAGCTCCGTGTTCCCGCAAGGCCTCAATTGAATACGCGGAGCAGCTGGGGTGGAACCTGCAGGTTTGGGGAAGCAGGGGAGAAATGGTTTTCTGGTAGGCCCTTACCAGTAAAACAAGGAATCTGACTGCGGGGTTTTCTTTCATTTGATGCGGCCTGCGAGTTTTTTTATCTCTAGGTAAAGTTCAGAGAATTTCTTACCCGATACGTCGTTCTTTATTACGAACACCACGTCGTTTGAGGAAAACGCAGGCTTGTTTCTCCTGAAAACTTCCCTCAGCACCCTTTTCATCCTGTTTCTCCTGACTGCGCTTGCCGACGCTTTTTTGCCCACGGACACTCCTAGGCGGGGAAACCCAAGAGAGTTGGGCTTTGCGTAGAGTATGAAGTTTTCCGAGTGGGTTTTAGTGCCTTCTGAGAGTGTGTTGCGAAAGTCGCGAGGGGTTTTTATCTTGAATTTTGCGGGAAACGAGCTGTCGGACTCAAACGCTACTTTTTCCATCTCCCAACCGTGAGAACGTATCTTCCCTTGGCAGTTCTTCTCCTGAGTATGCTCCTGCCTCCCCTTGTGCTCAGCCTGGCGCGGAAGCCGTGTGTTCTGAGCCTCTTTTTTACGTGCGGTTGATAAGTCCTTTTCATAGTGGGGGGTCAGAATAACACGTAAGGATTTGAAGGTCAAGGGAAACCAAGGAACTCAGAAATCCGCAGCGTGCGCACGACGCTGGAAGCTTCGCCGCAGATTGACAATAAACAAGTTCTTGTAAATAATTGATACCCATCAAATTCAAACGGTTTTTGAGATTCTTCGTCCACTATGATCCTTGAAGGCGTAAAACTCATGGTCATCGGTATGGCCATAGTATATATTTTCCTGCTTGTATTGATGGTAAGCGTGATGCTGTCTGCGAAGCTTTTTAAAGACAGCGACGTGCGTGCGCCCTCGGGTCCCGGGGCGTCCAAAAAATCCAGAAGGGACGTCATTCCGGTTATAGCCGCGGCAGTTGCGGCCTACAGGGCGAAGCATGCCGGCGACGGCTAGATCTTGAAAACCTCAGGGTCTTGTCATGAAAAAAATCTTATTTCAGGATACATCCTTTCGCGACGGGTTTCAGTCCGTTTTCGGCGCGAGGGTGCTTACAGAAGACTTCATCCCGGCGGTCGAAGCCGCTAGGGAAGCCGGGATAACCCACTTTGAGGCTGGCGGGGGAGCCAGGTTCCAGAGTCTGTTTCTTTACTGCGGGGAGTCCGCTTTTGATATGATGGACCGTTTCCGCGAGGCAGCGGGACCGGACGCTAACCTGCAGACGCTTGCAAGGGGGATCAATGTTGTTGCCTTGTCCCAGCAGCCCAAGGACATGATAGATCTCCACGCCAGGATGTTCAAGAAACATGGCATAACTCACATAAGAAACTTCGACGCCTTAAATGACGTAAGAAACCTCGAGTACTCGGGTCAGTGCATAAAAAATGCGGGCCTGCATCACCAGGCCGTGGTAACGCTCATGGAGCTTCCTCCGGGCTGCGAAGGAGCCCACGACGTGGATTTCTATATAGACAGGCTGAGGAAAATACTTGATTCGGGGCTTCCCTACGATTCCATATGCTTCAAGGACGCTTCTGGAACCTCGAATCCCCAAAAGATTTACGAGACCGTGAAGGCCGCGAGAAAGCTCGTCGGAGAAAACGTCATTCTCTGGGTGCACACCCACGAGACGGCCGCCCAGGGAGTCAATCAGTACATGGCCGGCATAAACGGCGGGTGCGACGGAATCTGCGTCGCGAGAGCACCCGTTTCCGGGGGAACCTCTCAGCCCGACCTTATATCCATGTGGAACGCCCTTAAGGGGACGGAGTACACCTTGGATGTGGACATAACCAAGATTCTCGAGGCGAATTCCGTGTTCAAGGAATGCATGTCTGGCTATTATTTCCCGCCCGAAGCCCTTCGGGTCTCCTCGGAAGTTCTTCTCTCTCCGATGCCCGGCGGAGCGCTTACCGCAAACACCATGATGATGAGAGACACTGGCACCCTCGATCTTTACCCGCAGGTAATCGAGGCGATGAGCGAATGTGTTGCAAAGGGAGGATTCGGGACATCGGTTACCCCGGTTTCCCAGTTCTATTTCCAGCAGGCCTACGCAAACGTCACTCAGGGAACCTGGAAGAAGATCACCGACGGTTACGGGAACATGGTGCTAGGCTACTTCGGACGCACGCCCGTCGAGCCCGACCCAGAAGTCGTGGCGATAGCGGAAGAGCAGATGGGCAAGCCCCGCTTTGAAGGCGACCCGCTCGATATACTTGAGCCCGGCATTCCGAAGGCGACCGAGATTCTCGAAAAAGAAGGACTTCCCGTCACCGAGGAAAACATATTCATAGTCGGGGCGCTTCAGACCCAGGGCGGAAACAAGGGACTTGACTTTCTCAAGGGGAATTTCAGCGTCAACGTAAGAAAAGACAAGCCTGAAGAGCAGCCTCAGCAGGGACGAGGTCTCGGCACGAGTGTGGCGTCGAAGGTGTCAGGTACCGGGGAGAACTTCGTTATTACGGTTGATGGGAAAAGTTACAACGTAACCGTAAAGGAAGGAACTTCGGAAGTTGCCTCGGTAACCGAAGCTCCCGCGCCTAAGACATCCTCCGCGATGGATGAAGATTCTCCCGATGTTGTGGCCGTTACGGCGAGCGTGCCCGGCAACGTGTACAGGGTGCAGGTCGGCGTGGGTGACAAGATAAAGGAAAATCAGACGCTGATCATGCTTGAAGCCATGAAGATGGAAACTCCGGTTGCCTCTCCGTGCGACGGGGAAGTGGTGTCCATAGAGGTTGAACAGGGACAGGTAGTAGAGACGGGTCAGCTTATCCTGACCATTCTTCCCTCTTGAGCGCATGAAAAAATTCATACTTATTTTGGCGGTTCTCGCCTTTTCCTTGGGAATGTTCGCCGGCACACCCTACTGTCTCGGGGAGACGGTAAGCGACGTGGCAGCCGCCACGGAGCAAACCAAGGAGCTTGCATCTTTTTCCCAGCTTTTGGAAAACGTAGCTACCAGTACCGGCATCTACGGGTTTATTGCGGGCAACGCAATTTCCTGGGTTAACGGGTTCGGGATGTTTTTGATGATCCTGGTAGGATTCCTTCTTCTCTACTTGGGGATTGCGAAGAAATTCGAACCTCTTCTCCTGGTTACGATAGCTTTCGGGTGCATATTGGCCAACATTCCGCTTGCGGGGATAAACGACCCCGGCGGGGTACTTTACTACGTGTACGAGGTCGGCATAAAGACCGGGATTTTCCCCCTTCTGATATTCATGGGAGTGGGGGCGCTTACCGATTTCGGTCCGCTTCTGGCCAACCCCAAGACGGTCCTTCTGGGAGGCGCTGCGCAGTTCGGGATTTTCTCGACATTGCTCGGCGCGCTCGTACTTGCCCAGTACGTGCCCGGGATCGATTTTTCCCTAAAAGACGCGGCGTCGATAGGAATAATAGGGTCAGCGGACGGACCGACCTCTATTTACATTTCTTCGCAGCTCTCCCCGAGGCTTCTCGGTGCGGTCTCGGTCGCCGCGTATTCCTACATGGCTCTCGTGCCGATAATCCAGCCCCCGATAATGAGAGCTCTTACTTCCCCTGAAGAGAGAAAAATAAGGATGAGCCAGCTTCGTCCGGTGGCGAAAAGAGAAAGAATAATGTTTCCGTTGATTGCTCTTACCCTCTGCCTCCTTTTTCTTCCATCCGCGGCGCCTCTAATAGGCTTTTTCGCTTTCGGCAACCTGATGAGGGAATGCGGAGTGGTCGACCGGCTCTCGGATACGACGAGAAACGCGCTTATCAACATCGTTACGATATTCCTCGGCCTCGGAGTCGGCTCGCAGCTTCTGGCTTCCGAATTTCTCTCCCTTGAGACTCTTGGCATACTTCTTCTGGGAATTGTGGCTTTCTGCATAGGCACGGCCGCCGGGGTGTTGATGGCCAAGCTTATGAATGTTTTCTCCGAAACCAAGATCAACCCCCTGATCGGTTCGGCCGGGGTTTCGGCGGTTCCAATGGCCGCTCGCGTCTCTCAGGATATGGGGGCCAGAGAAGATCCCCAGAATGTGCTTTTGATGCACGCTATGGGTCCGAACGTGGCCGGGGTTGTGGGTTCGGCCGTAGCGGCAGGAGTGCTGCTTGCGGTTTTCGCGTAAGTTTCTGATCTGCTACAAAGGATGTTTTTACGGAATCTTCTATGAGATTTAAAGGACGCTCGGCGATCATTACCGGTGGAGGAACGGGAATCGGTGAAGCGACGGCACTTTTGCTGGCGCGAAACGGAGCCAGGGTTCTGATTGTCGGAAGAAGGGAAGAGAAGCTAAAAGAGCTATGCGGCAGGGCAGAGGAAGAAGGACTTTCTATAGAGTACAAAGTCTGTGACGTTTCAGTCGAGAGCGACTGCGCGGCCACCGTGGAGACCGCTCTTCACGAGCACGGAAAGATCGACATTCTTTTTAACAACGCCGGTATCATTTTTTCCGGCCCCCTTCACGAAGTCGAGACCTCAAGGTTCCAGGAGATCTTCGATATAAACGTGAAGGGAGCGTTCATGATGTGCAAATATGCCATTCCTCATATGCTTTCCGCGGGCAGAGGTTTTATCGTCAACAACTCTTCTGTTATCGGGTTAAAGGGTTTTGCGGGACTTTCGGCCTATTCGGCATCCAAGGGGGCCCTTGTTCAGCTCACAAGAAGCATGGCCCTTGAGTACGCGGACAAGGGACTCAGAATAAATGCTGTCTGTCCTGGAGGGGTCTGGACACCGATGTTCGATTCCTATCTTGAGAGAGCCGAAGATGCCGAAGCGGCCCAAGCTTTTATGGAGTCGCTTCACCCCATGGGACGGCTGGCCGACCCGTACGAAATAGCTGAAGCGGTTCTGTTTCTCTGCGATGATAAGGTCATGTTCAACACGGGCTCAATGCTTTCAATCGACGGCGGCATTATAGCCAAGTGATTGCAGGGGAACGGTCTTGAAAAACAGCTTTCAGCGGTACCCGAAATTCACGGGATCCTATCAGTTGTTATCTCTTCTAAATCCGGAACGCTGAAAACCTGTCTAGTGCGGCCCCCCTCGGCGTCGTACGTGTAGACGGAGTAGCACCCCGCTCCTATGTCCCCGTTTTCATCAAACTCGATAGGTCCTGAGACTCCCTCGTAATTGATGTCGTCGTTGGCTGCGGTCTCATCCGTGAGAGCCGCCGCACATTCGGCATAGGTTAAACAACGGTTTTCCCCTGCGGTAACCTCTGCCATTTCGGAGACGTATTCGGAAGAGTTGTTGCTTCCGGCGCTCAAGGCCGCGAGTGCTACTGCTACCACTGCGTCATAGGCATGGACGGCGAATCGAAGGGAAGGGAACATCTCTCGGTCAAATCGTTTTTCAAACTCGTCTTTTCTCTCGGAAGGATCCGGCAGGGAGCACGGAGTCGTGCTTTTGAAGCCCTCAACCGCGGCCGGGTTGTCCGGGTCCACGCGTTCATACAGGTTTTCAACTGCGAATGAGTCGGAGATGTAGTATCTCGCGACGGACGAAACGACCGTGGAGTCAAGCATGCCCTTTATTATTTTCCCTCCTTCGTCTATCGACAGGATTAGCACTATGGAACCTATGTTGCCGATCCCGCCTACCGCCTCGATATCGTCAAGCACGGCCTGGGTTTTCTCCTCGAACATTGGGTCGTCAGAATAGTATCGCTCGTACCGGACGACCTTGGCGACGGGACGGTTTCGGGAAAGGAATTCCCTGTTGATCAGTTCCGTGAGCTTCACTCCGTAATTGTCGTTTCGATGCACTATCAGCACTTCGTCCCCGTTTCGGACTTCGGTTGCCAGAATTTTCGCTTGGAACGAATCCGTCGGAACGGTTCTGAAGAAAAAGTGCGCTTTCCCGGCTTGGGAAATTTCCCTGTTTTTTTCGGTCAGGGTAACGGAAGTTGCGGAGGGTGAAACCGCGACTAGGCCGTTCTCAACTAGGAAATCAAAAATTTCAACGGAACTTTGTGAAGTTCCAGGTCCGATTATCGCCTTCACGCCCATTTCCAGAAGTTCCATGGCCGAGGCAAGAGGAGTGGCACCGTCTCCGGCGATAAGCTTTATGTTTCCACCGGCTTCGTTAATGTCATCCCTTGCGAGTTCCGCGGCCTTTATTACCGAGGAAGGAGAATCGCTTGTCCGGAAAAGCGTTCCTATGCAGAAGGCATCTTCGCATCCAGCGTCGACTTGCTCGTCGGTTCCGTCGTCACATCCCAGGGACAGAAAAAGGCAGGCAAGGACAAGAAACGCAATCGAAAGTGCTCCTCTCAGAATTCTCATGATGAACTTAACTGCCTCCCGCGCATGTCAAATTGAAGTCACTTTTCTGGAAACGGAAACCCGAATCCATCTTTATTCCGATGAGAGTATAACCCTGAATACTTATGGGAACAAACGCCGGGGACCCTTATTCACATGGATTTTCCGGTATGTAATCACCTCGCAAATAGGCTCCTTGTTTTCCGCGGTTGCGTCTTTTTAATTTAGGTTTTTGCCCTTGACGGTTCGTAATAAGCGATTTAGAATAAGAGCTAATTGAAAATCATTCTCATTTAATAATTCTCATGATGAAAGATTTTGAATGCACTCAGGAATCGTATGCCAGAGAAGTTCTGCGGGAAAAGGGACTCAAGTCCACAGCGCAGCGCCTCGCCGTCGTTCATGTTCTTCACACGAGCGGGAAATCGCTTTCAGTCGGCGAAATACACGACGGGGTGAAGGATATGCTGGGTAACACGGGGCTTGCCACCATCTACAGAACCCTTGAGATGTTCGAGAACTTGGGCATCGTGAAGCGCCTTCATTTCCCCGACGGCGGTCACGGCTACGCGTTCTCCCAAAGCGAGCACGTTCATTATATGGTGTGCGTTGACTGCAGGGGGGTTTTCGATTTCTCCGAGTGTCCGGCGGAGAGCTTTGATTACGCTTCGGTTGAAAAGCAGGGATTCAGAGTGAAGGATCATTTTATACAGCTTTTCGGCCAGTGCGTAAAGTGCGCGGAGGCGGCTTAACAATACAATGAACCAGGTAAAAATTCAGAGGCTCACCGATTATACCTCGATATCCCTTGCGGGTGTCTGCGCCATCCACTGTTTTTTTACGCCGGTAGCGCTCATACTGTTCCCGGTCGTGGGTTCGACATTCGTGTTTGAAGAGATTTTCCACGAGTTGATGCTTTTTCTGGTCATTCCAGCAAGCGTAATCGCCATGTTTCTTGGCTGCAGACGCCATAAGGATTTCAGCGTGATCATGCTGGGGGGCGCGGGACTCTATTTTCTTCTAGTCGGAGCTTTCGCCGCTACGGGCTACGTAGAATCGATTCTTACTCTTATCGGCGCTTTTATCATGATTTCCGGCCACCTGCGCAATTTCAGGCTTTGCAGGAAATACTGCTGCGATCACTGATTCCCAAAGAAATTTAAAATTTTTTCTTGAAAACAGTTTTTTTTCGTGGATAATAACCATTCACTTTTTCGGGGGTTGCAATGGGAAAGTCGTTAAACAGAGTACTTGTCAAGATGAAAAGCACCGAGAGTCCTTACATCTACTACACGAAGAAAAACAAGATGAATACTCCGGACCGGCTTGAACTGAAAAAGTACGACCCGGTGATAAGAAAGCACGTCGTCTTTAAGGAGACCAAGTAGTCAGAGGATATACCCATGGCACGTCGCTGCGCTATAACAGGAAAAAAGCCCCTTTTCGGAAACAACGTCTCCCACGCGAACAACCACGTTAAAAGACGCCAGAATCCGAACCTGCACTGGAAGAGAATCTACGTTCCCGAGCTAGACAGGTACGTGAGAATAAGGATTTCTGCCCGTGCGCTGAGAACGATCACCAAAAAAGGCCTTATGCCTTACCTTAGGGACGAAGGTCTTACCCTCAGAGACATAACCCGCTGACCTCTCACTGATTTACCAGATACGAAATAACGAACGGAAGAACCAGAAGGGAAACTGCCGTTCCGGCCACTATTATTGATGCGACCGTCTCGGAGTCCCTGCCGTATTTCTCCGCGAGCACGAAGTTAAAAACCGCGGGAGGCATTGCGCACTCCAAGATGACCACTTTTGCCTCCACTCCCTTCAGGCCGAATGCGTTTACGAACAGCGCTCCGAGAATTACGCCGAGAAATATTCTGGCGGAGCCGAAGAAAAAGGAAAGCCAAAGTCTGGAGATCTTCATTTCGGAGAGTTTGTACCCGAGCGAGAAGAGCATCGCGGGTATGGTGATATCCCCGAGGAGGGCTACGGGCCTCTCGATAACTACCGGGATCTGAAAGCCGACCGAGTTTATGATTATTCCGGCTACGGTGGCGTATATAAGGGGAAGCCTGAATATCTCGCGCAGATGATTCTTTCCGGACCCGAGAATCATAATTCCCACCGTGTAGTGAAGCAGCATGGTCGAAACGACACAGAGTATCGCGATGTTGAACCCATACTGTCCGAACGCGAAAAGGCAAAGGGGAAGTCCCAGGTTTCCCGTGTTCGCGAAAACCACGGGAGGCAGATATACCCTCGAGTCAACCCGAAGCGCTTTTGTAAGTGCCCCGCCGATTATTATGGTAGAGAAAATGACCGCCGATATCGAGAGAAACAGCTTCGCCGTCACAGACGGGTCCATCGTGAAATCCGAGAGAGACGAGATTATTAGACACGGCGTGGTCACGTAGACCACAAGATCGTTGATTGAGGATATGTCTATTTTTTTCGTCCTGCTGAAGAGAAAGCCCGCGGCGATTACAAGAAACGCCGGCAGGACGATGTTTGCAAGCTCTGGGATTGAGGAAAGAGTCATGTTTTGCGTTTTGCTGCGAAGAAAGCAAGCCGCATCCTTGATAAGCCTGATGCGGCGCCATGGAAGGTGATCAGAATTTTATCACCGAAGCGCCCCAGGTAAAACCGGCTCCGAAAGCCGCGAACAGCACAAGGCTTCCTTCTCCTACGCTTCCCTGGCGAACCGCCTCGTCAAGGGCCAGCGGAATGGATGCCCCTGAGGTGTTTCCGTATTTGTCGAGGTTCGCGAACACTTTTTCCTCCGGGAAATCAAGCCTTTTCCTCACGGCTTCCAAAATTCTGTAGTTTGCCTGGTGCGGGACGAAGAGATCGATGTCCTTGGGAGAGATGTCTGCCTTGGCGATGGCGTCTACGGTTACCGACTCCATGCTCTTGACCGCGACTTTGAAAACATCGTTCCCCTTCATCTTTATGTACTGCTCTCTGGTCTTAAGCACTTCCTCGTCAATCGGAGTTCTCGATCCTCCCGCCGGGACGTAGAGAAGGTCCCAGTCATTTCCGTCCGAACTGAGAACGGATGAGAGAATTCCAGGTTCGTCAGAAGCGGTGAGAACCGCTGCGCCCGCCCCGTCACCGAAAAGTATGCAGGTTGAGCGGTCCTCGAAGTCAGTGACTTTCGAGAGAACGTCCACGCCTATGGCGAGAATTTTCTTCGCGCCGCCCGATTTTATTATTCCCTCTGCAACGTGAAGCGTATAGAGAAATCCCGAGCAGCCGGCCATAAGATCGAAGGCGTAGGCCTTCTTCGCCCCGAGGCGGCTCTGGAGAATGCAGCCGGTTGAGGGGAAGATGAAATCCGGGGTTATGGTTCCGACTATGATCACATCGAGCTGCTGCGGGCTTACGCCGGCGGCCCTCAGTGCTTTTTCAGCGGCTCCATAGGCGACATCGGAGGCGGCGGTGTTTTCATCCGCGATTCTGCGTTCCTTTATCCCGGTTCTGGATGTAATCCATTCGTCGGAAGTATCGACCATCTTTTCCAGGTCTGAATTGGAAAGTACGGTTTCGGGAACCGAAGAACCGGTTCCTATGATCTTTGCGTATTTCAACTTGGAAGTTCTCTCCGAAGCGGTAAGCGCAATAATAGTTTAAAGCCCTAATTTTGTCAACCAGACTGTATGTGTGAGGTAACGATCTTTTTAAGCGGCTCTATCTCCGTCTCGGTCATCTCCGCCGTAATCGCGCAGTGCGTATCATCGCAGAGAAAAATAAGGGAGAACACCCCGAGTCTCGCCAAGGTGGAGAGGAAAAAGGTCTCCTCCGAAGACTCGGTGAGGAAAAAGTACTCGTACTTCAGCCTGAGATTTTTGCCCGTCGTTATTCTTATCTCCATGGCGACCGAGGGAAATTCCTCTTTTTCGACCGCGAAAAACCGAGTTGATATTTTCCGGATATCAGCAAGCGTGGCGATTTTTTCCGGGCTTTCCTTGAAAATCATCAAACATTCCTCTTCCGTTGCGTGCGGTACGCAGCCGTAGAGGATTTGGGAGAGCGCTATCTGCAGTTCAACATCCTGCTCAAGCGTGTCATATGTTGTTTGAGGCGTCGAAAAGATGCTTGACATATCGTTTCATGAATCAGTATCATTAAAAGTAGGTTTAAGGTTTTTGCGGGCTTTAGATTAGCGGGCCTGGCATAGTAGTATAAAGAGTATCAGGAGGATAGATAGTCTCATGACAATACAAGGCAATGAGTTAGTGCTGTTAGCTATCGTAATTCTTATCATAGGGATAGTCCTTATGTTAAACGAAGGAGGAGGAGGTGGGCAGCAGGCTGCCGAACCACCCGCTCCGCCTGAACCCCAAGAGCCCCAGAGCGATGCGGATCCTTTTCAGTCCGCACAGGGGGCGCCTCAGGAGGCGAGCGCTGCAGCTCCCGCAGCTCCCTCAGGAGAAGCGGATCCCTTTCAGGCCCCGCAATAACCGAGAAAAGTCTGCAGGTGGAAATGATTTTTCACGCTTAGAACCGAGTTGGCCTTCGGTCATTGCGTGAATATATGTGGGTGGGTTGCACTCCCCAGTAGTTCAGTATTTTTAATCATAGGAGTGTTTCTTATGTCAAATGGAGGAGGAGACGTAGATCCTTTCCAATCCGCGGTAGCACCCACAAGCGCTGAAGTTCCTTCAGATTCCGATGTTGCCTCAGGAGAAGCGGATCCTTTTCAGGCTCCGAAGTCTTAACCGAGAAAAGTCTGCAGATAGAAATGATTTTTCACGTTTAGAACCGAGTCGGCCCTCGGCTGTTGCGTGAATATGTCGGAGTGGATTATTCCTGCCAGCAGTTCAATTCCGTCGACGATCCGGGGGGACGGTCTGCTGAAATAGGAGTTAGCGTCCACTATGTAGCAGTGACCTTTTTTTACCGCCCGCAGCGCATGCCATTGCCTTACCCCGCTTGTCACATCCTCTATCCCGTCAAGCGTTTTCTCTACGTCAAACCCGCAGGGCATCAGCATCAGGTAGTCAGGCGATGACTCGAGTATATCGTCCCAGGTTGTTTTAAACGAAGGTTCTCCCGCCCTTGAGATTAGCGGTTCTCCTCCCGCCGTCTTTACCATCTCCGGCACCCAGTGCCCGGCGGCGTAAGGAGGGTCAAGCCACTCAAGGCAGAAAACCCCCGGCTGGTACCTCTCTCCCGAGAGCTTTTTCTCGACGCTCTCGATTCTTTTGCGAAGACCATCCACGATCTGTGAGGCCTTTTCCCTGGTTCCGGTGACTTCTCCCAGAAGCAGTATGGAATCCATTATTTCCCCGATGGTGGAGGGCTCGAGAGACAGTATTTCGGGGCTGTTCTCAAGAATCTCGCAGACTTCCGTTACCTCGTTTTCGGATACGGCGCAGACATCGCAAAGTCCCTGGGTTATGATAAGGTCCGGCTTTATCTCTCTAAGGCGCTCTGAATCGATCAGATAGACGCTTTTTCCCTCCAAGCGGCTTCTGCTTACAAATTCGTCTATGTGCGCGCTTGAGAGCTTTCCCTTTTCTTTGAGGATGCTGTTTACGACCACGGGCTTGCTGCGTGCTTGGGGCGGATAATCGCATTCGTGGGTTACTGCGACCAGGTCCTCCTCAAGTCCGAGGGCAAATACTATCTCAGTTGAGCTGGGAAGAAGCGAACATATTCTCATGGCAGTTATTATACAATCCACTGGCAAGGACCCCCAAGTCCTTAGCCGGCATTTCTTTTTTTACCGCTTCGGCGTGTAAAATAGTATCCGTGAAGATCGTAACAAGATTCGCTCCCAGCCCCACCGGCGCTCTTCATGTGGGAGCGGCCCGCACCGCCATTTTCAACTGGCTTTTTTCTGCGAGCCTCGGAGGAGATTTCCTGCTCAGAATCGAGGATACCGACCGCGCGCGCTCCGAGGAGAAATTCGAACGGCAGATTATCGAATCTCTTAAGTGGCTCGGGCTTGAGTGGCAGGGGGAAATTGTCCGTCAGTCAGAGCGGCTCGCTACTTACGGTCGGCTTGCCGAGCGGCTTATTGACGAGGACAAGGCGTACAGATGTTACGTTACTGCCGAGGAACTCGGGAGGAGAAGGGAGGAGGCCAGGGAGAAAGGCGAGGTCTTCAGGTACAGAAGAGAGTGGTCGCAACTCGGCGCGGCTCCTGGAAAACCCTACGCCGTAAGACTCTCTGTGCCCCCCGGAGAAAAGATTTCCGTTGAGGACCTTGTCCGCGGCGGGATAGTTTTTGACTCTTCTGAAATAGAGGACTTCGTGATACTGAAAGCCGACGGATTTCCGACCTACAACTTTGCCGCGGCGGTTGATGACGCGCAGATGGATATATCTCACGTCATAAGGGGCGATGACCACATAATAAACGCCCCGAGACAGATGCTGATAGCCGAGGCGCTCGGCTTCTCAAAGCCGAAGCTTGCCCATGTTCCGATGATACTCGGTGCGGACGGGAAAAAACTCTCAAAGCGCCACGGTGCGGAATCCGTTACGGAGTACCGACTGCGCGGATATCTTCCAGAAGCGGTGCTTAATTATCTTGTGAGGCTGGGTTGGTCTTTCGGGGACCAGGAGATCTTCACAGCGCAGGAGCTTATTGAAAAATTCAGCCTGAAAGGCATCGGAAAATCTCCCTCGGTGTTTGACCCTCAGAAATTTCTCTGGCTTAACGGAAAATACTTGAGGGACCTGCCCGAGGAAAGCATATCAGAGAAAATAGTTCCTCTTATCACGCAAAAGGGACTTCCCCAACCGCCTTCCGAACAGCTTTGTAAAATAGTCGCGCAGATGCGGGAGCGCTCGGAGACTCTTAACGCAATAGTGGATCAGTCCCTTTACTTTTTCACCGACGATTTCGAGTACGACGAAAAGGCGGCGGAGAAGTTTCTGGTGGAGAGAAACGGTGAGGTTTTCACGCTTCTGGCGGAGGAACTCTCCAACGTGGAGGATTTTTCCCATGATAATATTCATGGGGGTTTCGAGCGCGTGATGCAGCGAACGGGCCTCGGGCTCGGGAAAATAGCTCAGCCCACCAGGGTTGCGCTTACCGGTTCTACGAAGAGTCCCGGGATTTTTGATGTTGTCGAGATACTGGGCAAAGACACCGTAGGGTTGCGCCTCGCGCGGGCAATTGACTTTATAAACTCCCGCATCGCCTGAAGATGAAAATATACGGACTTACAGGAAATATAGGTTCGGGAAAATCGACTGTGGCGGGGATGCTGCGTGAGTTCGGGGCGTTCACTGTGGATGCAGACGAGGTAGCCAGGGAAATCGTGCGGCCCGGGGAGCCCGCGCTTTTGGAAATCGTCGACTGTTTTGGCCGGGAGGTTCTCTGCGCGGACGGGACGCTTGACCGCGGCGCCCTTGCCGAAATAGTGTTTGCAAACGAGGAGGACCGCAAGCGGCTTAACGGGATAACCCATCCGAGGATTCTTGAGCGGATAAAGGAGAAGATGTCCGCCCGAAGCGGCGAACCGATTGTGTTTGTTGAGGCGTCGCTTATAGATCGCGGGGGCGGTGGTCTTGATGAATTGATCGACGGTCTGGTGGTAGTTACGTGTCCCGAAGAATTGAGGGAACGCAGGGTGGCTGTCCGCGACGGCATGTCGCCTGAGGAAATCCACCGCCGCATGGACTCCCAGGTGTCAGAAGAGGAAAAGGCTTCTCAGGCCGATTTTCTCATAAAAAACTCCTCCGGCATGGAGAGTCTGCGCGCCCAGGTCCATGCTCTGTTCGAGACTCTTTGCGCTTCAGAACCTTGAAACGGCGCCTCTGCGTGTTATGATTCACTGGTCCGTTTTTAACTGTGAGTGGGTCTGGAGTACATCCGATGAAAGAAAAAGTCAGAATTCTTGAAGATAAGGAAAAAGAGGCAAATCTAGGCGGCGGGGAAGCCAGAATCAAAAGACAGCATGATTCCGGCAAGCACACAGCCCGCGAACGAATAACCGGCCTCCTTGACAGGGACACCTTCGTTGAACTCGACAAATTTGTCCTGCACGACTGCACGGATTTCGGCATGGAGAAAAGGAGAATCCTCGGCGACGGCGTGGTTACGGGCTACGGAAAGATTGAAGGACGCCAGGTGTTTGTCTACGCTCAGGACTTTACGGTTTTCGGCGGTTCCCTGGGTCTTGAACAGGGAAAGAAGATATGCAAGATAATGGATCTGGCGCTTTCAACCGGGGCGCCGATCATTGGGCTTAATGATTCCGGCGGGGCAAGAATCCAGGAAGGGGTAAAAAGTCTCGGAGCGTACGGAGAGATATTTCTTCGGAACGTGACCTCCTCGGGAGTCATACCTCAGATATCCGCGATCATGGGTCCGTGCGCCGGGGGAGCGGTTTATTCCCCGGTAATGAACGATTTTACGATCATGTCGAAAAACACAAGCTACATGTTCGTTACAGGTCCCGACGTGATCAAGACCGTTACCCATGAAGAGGTATCCTCAGAAGAACTCGGCGGCGCCATGGTTCACAATTCCGTAAGCGGCGTCGCGCATTTCGCCTCGGAGGATGACGACGACTCAATAGAGATAATAAAGGAACTCCTCAGTTTTCTCCCCTCAAACAACATGGAGGATCCTCCGGTGATTCCCTGCGATGACCCCGCGGACAGAAAAGAGACGAGCCTTCGCGGGCTTATCCCCGATAATCCCAACAAACCTTATGACATACTGGATGTGATTCGGCCCATAGTTGATCATTCGTATTTCTTCGAGGTGCAGGAACACTACGCAAAGAACATAGTGGTAGGGTTTGCGAGGATGAACGGACAGCCGGTCGGCGTTGTTGGAAACCAGCCCAAGGTGCTTGCGGGATGTCTTGACATAGACGCTTCGGTTAAGGCTGCCAGATTCGTAAGGTTCTGCGATGCCTTCAATATCCCTCTTCTTACCTTTGTCGACGTGCCGGGTTTTCTCCCGGGAACCTCGCAGGAATGGGGAGGAATCATAAGGCATGGCGCGAAACTGCTTTACGCCTACTGCGAGGCAACGGTTCCGAGAATTACCGTGATAACCAGAAAAGCCTACGGAGGTGCTTACGACGTCATGTCCTCGAAACATATAAGAGGAGACGTCAACCTTGCTTATCCCACCGCGGAAATCGCGGTCATGGGACCTGACGGGGCCGTGAACATAATTTCCCGGGGGGAGATAGCCGCTGCGGATGACCCGGACACAGAGAGAATCAGGCTCATTGAGGAGTACAAAAAGAATTTCGCGAATCCTTACCGCGCTGCGAGCTTGGGTTACATAGACGAGGTCATAAAACCCGAGGACACGAGACCGAGAGTGATAGCGGCGCTTGAGATGCTGAACGGAAAAAGACAGACGCTTCCGCCGAAAAAGCATGGAAACATTCCCCTCTGAGCGGCCGGGTGAGAAAATGTTCAAAAAAATACTGATAGCAAACAGGGGAGAGATAGCGGTAAGAATCATCAGAGCGTGCCGGGAGCTTGGGATTGCTACGGTGGCAGTTTACTCGGACGCTGACAGAGACGCTCTTCACGTTATGCTTGCGGACGAGGCTTACCATATAGGATCGTCGAAACCCTCTGAGAGCTACTTGGTCGGGGAGAAGGTAGTTGCTGCAGCCAAGGAATCCGGGGCCGAAGCCATACACCCGGGATTCGGGTTTCTTTCCGAAAACGATTCCTTCGCCGAACTGTGCGAGAAAGAGGGTGTGGTTTTCATAGGACCTTCTGCGGAATCGATAAGGCTTATGGGGGATAAAGTAACCGCGAGAAAGATAGCCAGAGAAGCGAACTTGCCCCTTGTTCCCGGATCTGAGGGAGCCGTATCCGATGTTGAAGCCTCTAGGGTGGCGAAGAAAATCGGCTACCCGGTAATGATAAAGGCTTCTGCAGGCGGAGGCGGAAAGGGAATGAGACTCGTTAATTCCAAGGAGGAATTCGAATCGTCCCTTCGTATGGCCAGGAGTGAGGCGTTTTCCTCTTTTGGAGACGATTCGGTATTCATAGAAAAATTCATTCAGAAACCGAGACACGTCGAGGTTCAGGTTCTCGGAGACAAGCACGGAAACCTGCTGCACCTGTTCGAGCGCGAATGCTCGATACAGAGACGCCACCAGAAGGTGATAGAGGAAGCTCCCTCGGGATTCATAAGCCAGAAGACCAGAAAAAACATGTGCGAAGTTGCGCTTCGCATAGCGAAAGCGGTTGACTATTTCGGGGCCGGCACGGTCGAGTTCATAATGGATCAGGAGGAGAACTTCTACTTTCTTGAGATGAACACCAGGGTGCAGGTCGAGCACCCGGTTACGGAAATGATCACAGGACTCGATATAGTGAAATGGATGATAAGGATAGCTTCGGGGGAAAAACTGCCTTTCAAGCAGTCTGCCATAAAAATTCAGGGCCATGCTCTTGAATGCAGGGTTTACGCGGAGGACCCCGCCACCAATTTTCTTCCCTCGCCGGGGCCCCTTCACTACGTGCGCGCTCCCAGCGGTCCGGGAGTGAGAGACGACTCGTCCGTTTACAGCGGCTGCGAGATAACGTCTTTTTACGATCCAATGCTCTCAAAGCTTGTCGTCTGGGGAAATTCCCGGGAAGATGCGGTAGACAGGATGCTCTCCGCCCTGAGGGAATACGTGGTTCTGGGAGTGAGAACCAATCTCGGATTTCTGATCAGGATGATGCGGGACCCGGAGTTCCGCAAAGCCCAGATCGACACAGGGTTTATAGAAAGACATCCGGAAACCCTAGTGCCCGAAGAATCCGATCCTGAAGTTATACTCATGGCCGCCGCTGTCGCCATGAACGGCGGTTCAAACCAAATTGTGCAGGGAACAAAAACAGTTTCTTCAGGCTGGAAGCTTTTTGCCAGAAGGGCTGGAGTATCCGGGAATCCGCTTTTATGACGTACACTTTCAAGCTGGGAAACAAAACCTACAAGGTAGCCTTCGAAGAGAAAGAAGGACTGAGCCTGTTTAGTCTCGACGGCGAGCAGAAAGAAATAGAATTTCTGCGTATAGACGAAAGCATCTATTCGATTCTGGTTGATAACAAGAGCATCACCGTAGGGATATTCAGGGAAGGAAAGAAAATACAGGTTTTCCACGAGGGCGATCTCTACGAACTGGAAGCCGTTTCCGGAAGGGATGCTTCCCAGGCAGAAGGCACGGGGAGTCTTAACATAACGGCGCCGATGCACAGCAGGGTAGTGAAGATCCTTAAAAAGCAGGGAGACAGCGTCGAGGTTGGAGACAGCGTCATAGTGGTTGAGGCCATGAAAATGGAAAGCGAACTTAAAGCCTCCGCTTCGGGTACCATAAAGGAAATAAGGGTTAAAGAAGGGGAGACGGTTGAGAAGGACTCTGTTCTGGTTGCCCTCTCCGATAGTGAATAATCATCAGAAAGTGAGGTTATTTTAAAGTGAAAAAAGTAGCTGCGCTTTTGTTTTTTGCCGTGGTGGCCGCGGCTGCGGTCCTCGGTCTTGTTTCCTGCCATGAGGATAGCGGCGAGGAGATTGCAGTCGGCGTCGCCTTTCCCCTTACGGGAGTGTCAGAGGGGCTTGGGGGAAACATGAAAAAAGGCCTCGAGCTCGCCGTGGAGGAGATCAACGCGTCGGCGCTTCTCGGCGGGACGGATCTCCGCCCGATTTTTGAGGATACCGAAGGCACCCCGGACGGTGCGGAGAGGGCTTTCAGGAAGCTTATCGGCGAGGACGCTGTGAGTGCGATAATCGGTCCGTGGAGTTCCAGCTCGACGAGAAGAATCGCCCCGCTAGTGAACGAAAGCAATGTAGTGACCATAAGTCCGACCTCCGCCGCGAGTCCGGACGGGATCACCGCTCCCGGCGATTTCGTATTTCGCACTTCCCTTACCGTGGACAAAATGGTTCCCGAAGGAATAGAGAAAACCAAAGACGCTCTGGAGTATTCAAAAGCGGCGACCATAGTCAACATAGACGACACTTTCTCCATGAGCAGCAACGATAAGGTGCTTGAGGAACTTGCGAAGTCCCCGGACGTGGAAGTCGTGGAAGAGCAGAGTTTCAGCCGAGCAAAGAACGATCCCCTTCCCGATCTAACGGAGCAGTTGCGCGCCATAAAGGACTCGGGTGCGGACGTGGTATTCGTTTCGGCGCTTTCGCCGGGGCGTCAGGGGGTAATAGTCAAGGCCCGCGAGATGGATATAACGGCTTCCCTGATCGTGATTGGGCTCACGGAGACGGACGTGGCGGAGGCCGAAAAGAAGCTGGACGGGTCGACCGAAGGTGTCATTACGGTTACGAACTGGGTAACCGACAGCACGCCCCGGAGCGTGGATTTCGTCGGGAAATACAAGGAGAAATACGAAGAGGACCCAGATGCGTACTCGGCGCGCTCCTACGCTTCCACCCAAATACTGGCCGCCGCCATTGCGCGCGCCTCAACATCCAGTCCGGAGGATATCAGGGCGGCCCTGCAGATGATCGGTCCGGAATCCGCTCTGGACGACACTATTTTCGGGAAATTCTATTTCGACGAGAACGGGGATGGGGTCCACGGCTTCGTGGTAAGGATAGTCCGCGGCGGCAAGTTTGAAGCCCTTGAGTAATCTCGTTATTCAGGCCTGTCAGCACGATTTTGTCCCTGAGCGTCTGAACGGATATCCTTTTTGAGGGATAGATAGTTATCATGCGGAACTTTAACGCGAAAAAAATAACTGCCTTTATGTCTGCTGCCGTCGTCTTCGCAGTCCTGCTTCTCGGTTCTTTTTCCTGCGGCCAGAACGAAACCGAAGAGATTGCCGTCGGCGTTGTTGTTCCCCTTACCGGTCCGCTTTCCTCAAACGGCCTGCAGATGAAAAACGGTATGGAGCTTGCCCTTGGGGAAATTAATGAATCGCCACTGCTTGGCGGAAAAGAAATCAGGTTCATAATTGAGGATTCCGAGGGTACCCCAGACGGCGCCGAGAGAGCCTACAGAAAACTTATTGAGCAGGATGGGGTGGTCGCCGTTCTTGGTCCTTTTACGTCGAGTGCCACCGAAAGAATCATTCCGGTCGCGCAGCAAAACAAGGTTGTGGCTTTCAGTCCCACGTCCGCGGCGCGCGGTCTCAGCGCCAGAAGCGAATTTGCCTTCCGTGCATCCCTCACCGTCGACCCGCTTGTGCAGGCTGGCGTCATGGTTACCAGAGAGCAGTTGCGTTACAATAACGTAGCCACGATAGTGAACGAAGCCGATGCTTTTTCCTCAAGTAACCACGAAAAGGTAAAAGAGGAGCTTGAAAAACATGGTGTCAGGATCGTGAGCGAGCAAACTTATTCTCGACCAACCGGTGCACTTCCCGACCTGACTAGCCAGTTAACCGACATAATAAATGCCGTCCCTCCGCCCGAGGCTCTTTTCATATCGGCTCTGGCTCCGGGCCGCAGAGGAGTCATGACTCAGGCACGGCGGCTCGGAATGGATATGAATATTCCTTTTCTGATTACCCTGGTTACTCAAGATGATGTGAGAGAAGCTGCAGATGCGGCCGAGGGCGCTATTACCTTTACGACCTGGATTGCGGACATTGACACACCCGAGAACCGCAGGTTTCTTAAAAATTTCCGGGCAAAATACGGCGAACCCGATGCTTTTGCCGCACTGTCCTACGCATCTACTTATATATTGGCCGAAGCCATCGCCGATGCCTCTTCAACCGACCCAGAGGCTATACGCGACGCAATGGCCGATATCAGGGCGGACACGCTTTTAGGCGAGTTCTATTTTGACCGCTACGGGGACGCGGTTTACGAACCGATTGTAGGAATAGTAGAAAACGGAAGGTTCAAGGTCTTCGGGCAGTAATTAAACTAGAGGTTGAACCTGATTTTCGGCTTTCAGGAATTTTTGTCAAGCAACCGGCACCGTTGCGGGATTTTCAAACTGTCGTTATGAAAAGATCGAAAGAATTTTTTCCGATTCTCTGCATTCTTCTTTTCATTTCCTGTGGTTCAGGAAACAAAGCTCCCGATGCCGAGGATATTTCCCGCAAGGACACGCTTAACATAAATATCGGCACTGAACCTCCCACGCTTGACTGGTCTCTCGCTACCGATGTCACATCTTTCACCATCATAGAGAACATAATGGACGGCCTCGCGGCGTTTGATGAAAAATACGAGCCCGTACCCGCTCTCGCCCGAAGCTGGCGGGTAAGCGAGGATGGAAGGACCTATACCTTTAAAATAAGGGAAAAAGTCCTCTGGACGGACGGGGTGCCGCTTCGAGCCGGGGATTTCCTTTATTCATGGAAAAGGATCCTTAAACCCGAAACCGCCGGAAGCTACGCCTACTTTCTTTTTGACATAAAAAACGCCAGGAAATTTAACTCAGGAGAGATAAAGGATTTTGGCAAAGTCGGGGTAAAAGCCCCGGATGAACATACTCTTATTGTTACCCTTGAAAAGCCTAGGGCCTATTTTCTGAGCCTAGTGACTTTCATGTCCACTTTCCCGATGAGAAAAGATATTGTTGAGAGATACGGAACCAGGTGGACTGAAGCTGTGAACATGGTAACTCTGGGGCCTTATAGATTAAAAGAGTGGAGGCATCATAAGGAAGTTCTTATCGAGGAGTATGAAGGCTACTGGGGGGAGAAACCCAAAAGCGCTAAGAAGGTAAAAATGATAATGAACGAGAATCCCGTATCCACCCTCGCCCTTTATGAAAGCGGGGAGCTCGATTTTCTTGACAGCAAGGGAATTCCCCTGCTTGAGGTTCCGAGGGTTATGAAGCTTCCGGATTTTAAGCAGAGCGTGGTTTTCAGAAACAACTACATAGGGTTTAACACTAAAAAACCCCCGTTTGACAACCCTCTGGTGAGAAAGGCTTTCGCGAGTTCGATAGACAGGAAAAGCCTCGCGGGACTTCTCCAAGGGGCGGGAGTGCCCGTAACTTCATGGATACCGATTGACATGCTTGCCCACAATCCCCGGATCGGTATTTCGTTTGATGCGCGGAAGGCAAGGAAATTCCTTGAGATGGCTGGCTATCCGGGCGGAGAGAATTTTCCGAAGACTGCTTTTCTTTATCCGGATACCGGGAACAACAGAATTGTAGCCGAGGCGTTCCAGAGCATGTGGAAGGAGCATCTTGGCATCGAGGTGAAGCTCGTGAACCAGGAATGGACTGTCTATCTGAGCACGCTCAGAACGAATCCTCCGCCCGTATTCAGAGCCGGATGGCAGGCGGATTTCCCTGACCCTCACAATTTCATGAATCTCTTTGAATGTGGAAGCGGGAATAACCGTACTAGGTGGTGCAATCCGGAGTACGATCGATTAGTGGAGAAGGCAGCCGGGATTCTGGATCGCGGGCAAAGAACGGACCTTTACAACAGGGCCCAGAGAATTCTTGTGGAAACCGACGTTCCGATAGTTCCTTATCTTAACTCGGTTCAGCAGAACATGATCAAGCCGTACGTAAAGGGGCTTGAACCTGACCGTCTGAATTTCCTTTACTTCAGCAGAGTCGAGTTTGTGGACCATCCCACATCCGGTGAACGCTGAGGGTCCGGGACGGACATCTCCGCGGGTTAATCAATAACACCTATCCTCGAGGTTACCTTTTTCGTATTTCTTGCGACCAGTTTTGCTATCATTAGTCCTGCCAGAAACCAGGCGATGAGACTGTCAATGACTATGACCGCTACGTAGGGAGTAGGAAAACCAAACCAGTTCCAGTAAGGGAAATGGCTTATGAGCCCTATTGCCGCCCCGATAGAGGCAACAAACCCCACCCGTCCCCAGTAACTCAGGCCAGCTGTCTGGGCAAGCAGATACATAACGATCAGAACGCTTACGAGGTCGGCGAGGAACTGGATCAGAAGCTGATTTACCATGCTGGGGGGATAGGCCTGAGGGAGGGCGCTTACGAAGGCAGCAGTTTCCCCCGCCTCGTGATCCTTATGCGAAAACGGCAGATAGTAAATGCCCGGTTTCGGGGCATTTGTCTCTATGACTTTGGCAACCTCGGATTCGTTTGTAAATTTATTAGCTGTCATCTGGTGCCATGGAAGAACCATCCATGACACTGAGCCCCAGGCCAAAAGAATTATTGCGGAAACTATAACAGTGGCCGTTTTCTTCAAAAGCGCTTTCCCTCCGGAGTTTTTAAACCCGGCTATTCCACCAACTGCATATTTCTATACTAACTAGGAGCTTTGACGATTGTCAATAAATTGAGAGAAATCGGGGATTTAGCAACTGTTCCTTCCTAACGCGTTTAATCCGTTATTATTACAGCTATAGCACCAGAACGAGATTCAAACACCTCAATGATTTTGTCAAAACCTGCGATTTTGAGGATTTTTTACGGAATCAGGCAAGGAGCACAACACGAATCTCGTATTTCTGCCTTGGAGAGTTTTTGCGGCAATCAGAATTGAACGCAATCCCGCTGAGAGCTTATTTGAAGTAAGGAATTATCTCTTTTGAGTAGGTTTCAAGCGCCAAGTCCGGATCGGGGCTGAACCTGTAGAACAACACGAAATTCCTTACTCCCGCATCTATGAACTTCTCGATTTTCTCTATGCAGTCTTTTTTCGATCCCGTAATGGTGAAATCAAGTATGGCCTCTCTCGGGAAAAGCTGCCCGAGCTGCCTGAACCTCTGCCTCCCCTCTTCATCCGTCGGCACTATGTTGAAGTAGTTAAGACCATGATATTCTTCGGGTATCTTGACATCGTAGCCGGCTTTCAGCAACTGGTCCTGCATAACCAGCACGTACTTGAAAGGTTCGAGAGTCTCGTAGGCGGCGTCAACGCTTTCTCCAAGAGAGGTGAATACCCACAGGGCTGGGTCAAAACCGTCGTCAAGCGATCTCCCCACGTTATCCGCTGCGGCCTTTATCTCTCCGAGGTAACTGGAATAGAGATCAGGATTCAGGTCTATCGGCAGCCATCCGTCGCCTTTTTCTCCCGTCAGCTGAAGCCCCTTGGGCGTGTGGGTGGCCATGTAAAACGGTATCTTGTTTCTCTCGTAGGGTTTTATCTGCAAAAATGCGTTCTCAAGGTTGTAGAACTTTCCGTCAAAATCTACGGGTTCGTCGGTTTCCCAAAGAAGCTCCATGACTTCTATGGACTCTCTGAGTTTCGAAAGGGGTTTTCCCCACTCGATTCCGAACGCATCAAGATTCATCGATTCTCCGACTCCTAGGGAAAGTACTACCCTGCCCTTTGAAAGCTGATCAACGGTCGCGAGTCTCTGGGCGAAAACGGCGGGATGCATCCTGTGAGGATCAGAAACCGTCCCCAAAGCTATGTTTTCCGTTTTCATTGCCGCCGCGGCAGCCACGGTCCACGCCTCGGGGGCAATTGCTCCCGGTGCCACGAAAAGCAGATGGTCGGGGTACCATATGGTGTCGAATCCAAGCTGGTCAGCTTTTATCGAAAAATTTACGAGTCCGTCAACGTCAGCTCCCGGCATCGGAGCGGAAAGTCCAAATTTTATTTCTTTTCCCATTATATGGCACCTCGATTATGGTTTTGGAAGTAGGTAGCGATCACGGTAGAATTATGGTTAATTTGCAGTTTAAACGCAAATAATTCAGTAAATATCCCGGAGGTGTGAAATGAAATTCGGAGTCGGACTCTTCAGCATGCAGACCCACAAGGATCTTGATTACCGCCATGTGGATCTTTACAGAAATTCCTTGGAGCACGTGAGACTTGCCGAAGCGGTGAATTTCGATTCGGTCTGGCTTTCCGAGCATCATTTTCTTGAGGATGGTTACTGCTCTTCACCCCTTGGGATGGCCGCCGCGATGGCCGCTGTGACTGAGAGGGTGAGAATAGGTACCGGAGCTTTGATACTCACGATTCATAACCCCGTGAGGGTGGCCGAAGACGCCGCTACGGTCGATCTCATTTCCGGTGGAAGATTCGATCTGGGAGTTGCGATAGGATACAGAAAAGAAGAGTTCGAAGGGTTCGGAGTTCCGGTGGCGCAAAGACCCTCGAGGATTGAAGAAGGCATAGAGATAGTCGAGAAATGCTGGGAGGACGGCCCCTTTTCCTATGAAGGCAAGAGGTTCAGCTTCTCAAATATAGATGTTACTCCCAAGCCCGTGCAGAGACCCATACCTATATACATAGGGGCTTTCGAGGAACCCGCCGTACGGCGGGCCGGACGTCTCGGGTACCCGCTTCTTATCGGCCCCGGCCGGACGGTTCCCATGATAATGGATACTCTAGGGTGGTATAACGATGAGACTGAGAAAGCCGGTCGCGATCCGTCCGAAGTGGAGCACATACTGCTTCGGGAAACTTACGTGCGTGAAAGTACGGAAGAGGCCATTGCAGGAGGAACCGAGTACGTAATAAACATGTACAAGTTTTACCTAAGCCTCGGGGTCAAGATAGTGATAAGAGGGAAAAACATAACTGACCCTGATGACCCCTTCTTCGAATACATGGCGGAAGACCGCTTTATGATCGGCACCCCTGAGCACTGCGTTCAGGAGGTAAAGAAATACGCGGAGGAAACAGGAATCCGCAACATAATGTGCAGGATGGTGTTTCCCCAGGCTCCTGCCGAGGTCATAGCGCACTCGATTGAGCTTTTCGGAAAAGAGGTTATTCCCGAATTTAGACCTTAACCCGTAAAGACCTAAAAAGACGGTGGATGCGGGCGCATCCGGGAAGCTGTCTTGTGGACTTTGCGTCCTGCACGGTTTCTTGGCAGTACCAACTCGAGCCACCACCCCGGCCAGTTGAGATCAGCCTCGATTTTTCTCCGCCAAGACAGCTTCTCGAACCCGCTTCGTTACCGGACTACTGAAACTCCGGAAATCATGCTGAACCCCGGGGATGAAAAACCGAAAATATCTTCATAATTCTTGTCGAACAGGTTATTGATTCTTGAAAACAACCTGATTTTATCAACAAACCTTTTCACGCTGATTTCGTAGGAAGCCGCAGCGTCAACGATGAAAAAAGAATCGTTTGTGACTCTGGTGGAGGGAAACTCGCTCCAGTTCACATCATCCCTGCTGCCGATATAGTTTCCCGAAAGGTCGAGATTAAAGGCATTTTTTGAGTATCCTGCGTTAAAAGAAAACGAATGCTCGGGGATCCGTATGAGCCTTTCTCCTTCGGAGAAGGACGGGGACCCGAGGCCGCCGTCATCGGTTACATCGGCTTTAAGGTATGTGTAGGCTGCTCTTAGAGTCAAGCTGTTGCTAGGGTAGAAACTTATTGCGGCTTCGACTCCCTCTGACTTTGCGCGGCTTATATTTTCGTAGTTGGTTCCATTCTCAAACGGGGTGAAGCTGTATGCGATAATGTTTTTGAATTTGTTTTGGAAAAAGCTCAAGTCAAGTTCGACCGCGTTATCAAGCAACGGCTGCCTGAGGCCTATTTCTGCTGTCAGCGTTTCCTCGGGCTTTAGATCCGGGTTGGGTATTGTTCCAAAAGCCGCACTGAAGTTTTCATAAAAATTGGCTTCCTTGATTCCTCTGCTGATTCCTCCTCTTATCTCGGTTCCGGATTCCTTAATCTTCCACCTGGTGAAGACACTCGGACTCCACTCGCTCCCGAACGAATCGTTGTCGTCATATCTTATTCCGGTTGTTACGAAGAATCTCTTTAGCAGCGCGAAGTTGTTCTGAGCGTAGAAGGCGTAGTTTTTTCTTGATTCATTCAGTGAGTCCGTCTTGAAACTTTCTTTCTCGTATTCAAAACCCGTCGAAATTATGCTCGAAGCCTGATCGAAGTCGGCAAAAAAACTTGACCCGTACTCAAGCAATATCCTTTTGTCGAGAGTCTCCGAAGGGAAGGGGGAATCTAATTCAAGGGGCCGGGGCCCGTCATAGTTTTCCCGATCAAGTCTCGTGTAGCCGAGCTTAAATGAGTTCTCCCACCATTCGGTCGGGGAAAAAATGATGTCAGAACCCATGACGAGCGATTCTTCCTTGGTTCCTTGATCCGGGTCAGCGAACGCGTCAAACCTGTCCCCTGCGCCTCCGGTCGGGAATTCAAACTTCGAATCTCTGTATATGGAGAAAAATGAGAGATTTAAATCGTCGTTTGCTTCCAAGCTCAGGTTTGCCGTGAAGTTGTTATTTTTGTAATCGTTGTTTATCTCTAAGATGCCCTCATCGATGATTCTCTGGTGAGAAATGAAATAGCCCAGCTTCTCAAAACTGCCCGAGATGCTTGAGGAATGTTCAAGGATCATTGCGTCTTCGGCACGGAATCCCAAGGCCACGGAGCCTGCTTTTTTCATTTTTCCGCTTCCGCGCTTCGTTATTATGTTTATGACGGAAGACGCTGCGTCGGAACCGTAAAGAGACGAGTGCGCTCCTTTTATTATCTCTATTCTCTCTACGTTCTCAGTGGTAAGAGAAGAGATGTCAAATCCACCGCCGGCTTGGTTTATCTGGACGCCGTTGATCATAACGAGGTTGTAGTCCGACTGGCCGCCCCTTGCGAAAATGGAAGTAAATCCTCCCCGGCTTCCCGAACTGACTACGTTGAACCCAGGAACTCTCGAAAGTATGGCCGTGATGTCCTTTTCCCCGCTTCTTTCAATCTCCTCTCTGTCGATAACGGTAACGGAAGAACCGAGAAGCTCGGCGTCAATCCAAGTCTTTGTACCCGTCACAATAATTCTTTCCATTTCTTTCTCCTCCGAAAAACCCGCGGACGGAAACAGAACTAGAATCAAAATAAAGGCGAAAAATATCTTAAGTCTGGTCATTCTTGACTCCTCCAGGTGCTGGTAGATAGCTTTCCCCGGAAGAGCGGCTAAATGAATGAACACATAGGGCGGAAAATAGGAAATGCGCGAATGCGCCGGAAATAAAAAATGTGTTTTTAATCGCCATACGCCTAACTCCCGAGGCAGAACCACTAGATTGACGCAGGCAGGTCTTCCGACTTAAAGGGCCGCCTGTTATCAAAACAGAGCAATTTTTCCAGATGCGGCCTTCCCGGCTGTATTGAAGCCAGTGACCCGAGGCGCGAGCACGCCTCGCATGGGCGGGAAAAAACCCTTATTACGGCTGCGGGAACAGTTCGGGCTTTCCACCCGATTCCCTTAACCTGAATCTGAGTACAATGATACAGGCTGGCTGTGGGGGTGTCAAAGATTTCCAGTTGACGGGAAGGCGTAATCAGGAATATCGCCTTGTGTTTAGGGAGCAAGCATGCGGTCAAGTTCCCCTGAACGCTCAAGGGCCGCAAGGTCGTCGTAACCGCCTATGAACTGCTCATTTACGAAGATCATGGGTACGGTTCTCCAGTTAAGGCTCTCAACGAGTTCCTTTCTTTTTTCTATGTCCTCGTCAAGCCTTATCTCTTCGTAGCCCACTTGTTTTTTGTCAAGGAGCCTTTTTGCCCTTCTGCAGTAAGTGCAATAAAAACTTGTGTATATCGTTACGGAACTCAATATCGCACCTCGGTTTGTTTTTGGGTCCTATGATGCTTGGTTTTTAGTATATATTCAAGTACGTTAAGCACTTGCGTGTCCTTACTGGGCGATGGAGTTTTTGCACTATGCGGGAAAAGGTCTTTTTTTTCTTGGGGCTTTCGCTGATTTTCCTTATAAGTTCGTGCTCTGCCACGAAGTTTCTGGTGAACTATGCCTCGGGTGATGACAGGAAGTCCGGAAAGATGAAGGACTGGGTCTACACCACGGAGCTAAACAGCTACCGTGTCGCACCTCTTTCGCAGGACTGGGAACGAGTGCCGCTAGAAGGTGGGGATATAGCTTTCTACAATCCGGCGAGTGACCTCGTGTTAACGGTAAGTTCGCTCTGCGCGGACCGGGATTATGATCTTCAGACGCTTTCGGATTCCTTGGCGGTTGGCTTAAGCAAAAAGCGGATTAAACTGCGAAAGGATATCGAAGTCGACGGTGCCGTGGGGCTATACACAGAATACGAGGCGTCGCTTGACGATGAGAGTTTCATGCTTGCGACGGTAGTGCATAAATCCGGCAAGTGTGATTATGACTTCAGTTATTCCGCGGGCCCGGCCGACTTCAAAGCGAGTCTTGGGAAGTTCATTGATTTCGTTTCAGGTTTCGAGGAGATCTGGGCTAAATGAGCAGGTTTGTATCCGAGGTTTTCAACAGTCTCCTTAACTTTGTTCTCGGTGTTGGAGAGGTCTGTTTTTTCTTCTGGAATTCAATCGTAGCTACTGTTACTCCCCCATATGATTACGGTCTTCTGATGGCCCAGATATACGATATAGGTTATCGTTCCATCTCAATAGTAGTGGTTTCCGCCATGGCGATCGGAATGGTGATGGTGGTGCAGCTGGCGTGGGGATTCGCGTGGTTCGGGGCGAAGGGGCTTGTAGGTCCCGTGGTTACTCTCTCGTTCGTGAGGGAGCTTGGTCCCATAATAACCTCTCTTCTTGTGGGTGGCAGGGTTGGTTCCGGTATCACGGCCGAGATAAGCTCGATGAAGGTAACGGAGCAGATAGACGCCATAAAGACCCTTGGAGCCGATCCGATCAGAAAACTTGTCTCTCCAAGGCTTATGGCATGCATCATATCTTTTCCACTGCTTGCAGTAATATCTAACCTCGCGGGCATAGGAGGGGCGATGATCATCTCTCAGATGGAACTTAACGTGAAACCCACTCTTTTCATCGAAAGCATAAGGGGCTGGGTTTCCCTTGAAGACCTGATGACCGGTATTTCCAAGACGCTGTTTTTCGGAATCATAGTGGCGATTACGGGCTGCTATGTGGGAATGAAGGCCGAGGGGGGAACACGCGGGGTCGGAAACGCCACCACTAAAACTGTTGTGATCTCGCTTTTTCTGATAATACTTTTCGATTTCATTCTCTCGAAAATATTCGTTATTGCTTTTTACGACTTTTAATCTTTTGCGTGGCCCGCTTAAATTTCTTTGACTTTGAGCTTACATTCGGTAGAATCGATACCCTTAATTTATCCGAAGAGAGAATACTATGAAGTCATATATGGCCAGAAACAACGATTTTGAAAAGAAGTGGTACCTGATCGACGCTCAGGGAAAACCCGTTGGAAGGCTTGCAACCAAGGTGGTCTCGATTCTTAGGGGTAAGGGCAAACCGCAGTTTGCTCCTCATTCGGATATCGGAGATTTCGTCGTTATAGTCAACGCCGACAAAGCCACGTTTTCTGGCAGGAAGTGGGAGCAGAAAACCTACTACAGCCATTCCCACTATCCCGGGGGGCTTAAATCCGTTACTGCGCAAGAACTGGCCGAGAAAAAGCCGGGCGAGATAATCCGCAAGGCCGTCTGGGGGATGCTTCCCAAAAACAAGTGGCAGAAGAAACTCATACAGCGGATGAAAATCTATGTCGGAGACAAGCATCCGCACATGGCCCAAAATCCCGAGGTTCTGGAGGTCTGATTCATTATGCCTGAAACAGTTATTTACAATGGCACGGGGAGAAGAAAAACGTCAATCGCAAGAGTCTGGCTCAGGAGAGGCAGCGGTTCCATTACCGTGAACAAAAAATCCGTGGAAGAGTACTTTCCCAGAGAAGTATGGCAGATAAAGGCCCGCGAACCACTTAGCGTCACCGATACTTCCATGGAATATGACGTGATGGTCAGGGTGAAGGGAGGAGGCCTTACCGGCCAGGCGGGAGCCATGAGCCACGGACTTGCCAGGGCCCTTCTCAAGGCCAACGAGTCGCTTCGCAAGAAACTCAAGGTTTCCGGACTGCTGAAACGCGATCCCAGGATGGTTGAGAGCAAAAAGTATGGGAAACGCAAGGCGAGAAGGGGACAGCAGTTCTCCAAAAGGTAATTCATACTTGACCGATCCAAACCAGAAGTTCCAGAGAAAATTCGACATCCGCCCGGCCAAGGGAAAGCTTGGGGTGCTGATCCCCGGGATGAGCGGGGCGGTAAGCACAACTTTCATAGCGGGCGTAAAGGCGGTGGTAAGGGGAGTGGGAAGGCCCATCGGCTCCCTGACGCAGATGGGGAAAATCAGGCTCGGCAAAAGAACCGAGAAGAACTTTCCTCTCATAAAAGATTTGGTTCCGCTGGCCGAAATCCAAGACATGGTGTTTGCCGGATGGGACATACACGATGAAGACTGCCACGCCTCGGCGCTTCGGGCCGGAGTGCTCAGTCCCGAACTTCTCGGGAAGATAAGACGGGATCTTGAAAAAGAGTCTCCTATGCGGGCTGTTTTCGATAACAGGTACGTCCGTAATCTCAAGGGTTCCTACATAAAAAGGGGCAAGACGAAAATGCATCTTGCCGAGGCCCTGATCAGGGACATAAAGAGATTCCAGAGGGAAAACGATATTGAAAGGCTGGTAATGCTCTGGTGCGGGAGTACCGAGGTATATCTTGAGCCGTCGGAAGTTCATGAAACCGTAGAGAGTTTCGAGAATGGGCTAAGGGAAAATCATGACGATATTCCCCCGAGCATGATCTACGCCTACGCGGCCATAAAATGCGGTGCCTCCTACGGAAACGGGGCCCCGAATCTGTCCGTGGACATCCCTGCGCTTCAGCAGCTCGCGATTGAAAACGAGGTTCCAATAGCCGGCAAAGACTTCAAAACCGGCCAGACACTCATGAAGACTATCCTGGCTCCGGGCCTTAAAAGCAGGATGCTCGGGCTCAACGGGTGGTTTTCAACCAACATACTGGGTAACCGGGACGGAGAGGTGCTTGATGATCCCGGTTCTTTCAAAACCAAGGAAGAAAGCAAGCTGGGTGCACTTGAGTACATATTTCAGCCCGAGATAAATCCTGAGCTTTACTCGGATTACTACCACAAGGTAAGAATAAACTACTATCCACCGCGCGGAGACGAAAAAGAGGCGTGGGACAATATAGACGTTTTCGGATGGCTCGATTATCCCATGCAGATAAAGGTCAATTTTCTCTGCCGCGACAGCATACTCGCCGCACCGGTGGTTCTTGATCTCGTGCTGTTCCTAGATCTTGCGCATCGCGCCGGTATCTACGGGGTCCAGGAGTGGCTTTCCTTTTATTTCAAAAGCCCCATGGTCGATAAGAAGCTCTACCCCGAGCACGATCTTTTCGTTCAGTTCACCAAGTTGCAGAATACGCTTCGCTACCTGCGGGGCGAGGAACTGATAAGCCATCTGGGGATTGATTACTACGGTTTCGGCTAAACGGGCCGCGGTTTTGCTCTACTGCTTGAGGAAGCTTTCCAGATCTTTCCTCACGCCGGAACTTGCGAGTTTCCCGAGGGCGGCCTTTTCTATCTGCCTTATCCTTTCCCTGGTCAGATTGAACCTCTTGCCGATCTCGTCGAGAGTGTAGGTGCTCTGGCGTCCTATGCCGAAGCGAAGCCTGATGATCTCCTCTTCTCTTTGATTCAGAAGGGTAAGAGCTTCCTTCAGTTTTTCCGCGAGAGACATCTTCGCTATTATCGTGTCGGGGATTTTAGCTTCCTTATCCGCGACCGAATCAAGGAGCGTGGTTTTCTCCCCGTCGAGAACCGGCGTGTCGAGGCTTATGGCGTCGTTTGTGGAATTGAGAATCCTGTTTATAACCTCTGCTGAGATCCCCGAGGCCTCGGCTATTTCCTTGGGCGTCGGCTTTCTTCCCATATCCTTGCTAAGCTTCGCACTCGTCTTGTAAACCCTGTTTGCCTGCTCAAGCAAGTAAACAGGGACTTTTATGGTTCTGGTCTGTCCTTGCAGGGCCCTGAGTATGGCTTGGTGTATCCACCATGAGGCGTAGGTGGAGAACTTGTAGCCCTTTGTGTAATCAAATCTTTCAACCGCGCGCATTAGGCCGAGGTTCCCTTCCTGGATGAGATCCGGAAGCGGCAGCCCCCTGCTCATGTATCTTCTCGAAATCGTTATTACGAGTCTCAGGTTGGCTTTTACGAACTTCTGCTTGAGTTTGAGCGCCCAGTCGACATAAATTCTCTCCATAGCGCGCAGGACCGCTATTCTGTGTGCTATCGCACGCGCCTTGGCCGAGTTTTTTCTTGTGCGGATTTTCTCGTATTTTTCAATGCTCTTAGGAACCTTGGCCATCCTGATTTCGCACATCTTGATTCTTGCGGATATCTCGACTTCCTGTTTCGCGGCGAAAAGAGGCTCAACGGCCATGTCCTTAAAGTAGACGTAAAGAAGCCGGAGCTGCTCATCGGGGATCCACTTGTCCTTCTCTTTGTCCTTCCCCCTAGGTTTCAGTTCCTCTTCGTCCGAGCTGTCAAAACTCTCTTCGGTTTCGTTTTCCTCAATGTCGTCGTCAACATCATAGGATTCAAACCCGGCGTCGTGTTCCGCATTGCCCTGAAAATCTTTGTATTTAATGTCCATCTTACTTTTTCACCAATTCCCTGATTGAAAAACGGAGGCAACAAAAAAGGCCTTCAAAGCCCGAGCGGGCAATGAAAATTAGCACCTTCCGTCCCTATTAGGCAATTATAAGATTTTTCGTGCTAAAATGTAAGCGTTTTTTTCCGAGTGCGGTTTCGGGGGAATTACTTCGCCCCGGCGAAGTTCTCCGAAACCTGTTCCCAGTTCACCACATTCCACCACGCCTTCACGTAGTCGGGCCTTCTGTTCTGGTAGTTCAGATAATATGCATGCTCCCAGACGTCGAGACCCAGAATGGGTTTCAGTCCCTCGGAAACCGGGTTATCCTGGTTTGCGGTGGATGTTACCACGAGCCCTCCGCCCTCGTCCACGCAAAGCCACGCCCAGCCGCTTCCGAATCTGGTGGCGGCTGCCTTGGAGAATGTCTCGGCGAAAGCGTCGAAGCTTCCGAATGCGGAATCTATGGCATCGGCAAGATCACCCGAAGGCGTTCCTCCGGAACCGGGAGCCATGCACGGCCAGAAAAGGCTGTGATTCGCATGCCCTCCGCCGTTGTTTCTTACCGCGGTTCTTATATCTTCGGGAACGGAGTCAAGATCGCCGAGCAGTTCCTCAAGCGATTTGTCCGCCAACTCCGGATGTTTCTCCAGCGCTGCGTTTAAGTTGTTTACGTACCCTTGATGATGCTTTGAATGATGTATTCTCATCGTTTCCGCGTCTATATGCGGCTCCAAAGCGTCATGATCATAAGGAAGATCAGGTAATTCGTGCGCCATTTTCTTCTCCTTTTAATCTCTCGAAATAAAAAGCCAAGTTTGGGATTATATATACAACTGCGGACAGTTGCAAGTAGATTATACCAGAATGTCAGGGTACTGGAAGTAAATTGAATTGACCGCCGTTTTGCAATGAATATAGATACGGCTCCATTCAGCCTGACTCAGACTCTCTCAGCAACCCCGCACTTGCCTCTATGTACGTAAAAATGGTGGCAACATGTCTTCGACCGTAAGCCAAGAAGCAGTCGAAAAGATGGAACAGATAAAATGGGACCGCCGGAATTAACCGTCTTTCTTACGGAATCAGAGAGGCTCTAGCCGGAAAATCTGCTTTACTTCTTTGACCGGTCTCTCCACCAAAACGCAATACAGATTGAGAACACTACCAAAAACAGGTTGAAAACAGCGTTCCAAGGCTTGCTGTCCGCCCCCGCAATGGCACATCCGTCATCACCGTCATCCGCTTCAGACGGGGGAGGATAAATGCCGGAACCAAAGATCCAAGCACCAAATCTCGGATCAATTTCCGCTCCCTCAACATAGCTGACCTTGGGCGAAGTGCCGGGAGACATCCCAGGTTCATTAACTTCGTCTCCTTCTATAAGTGGATCATCCCATTTATACCTGACAATACCTCCTTTCCCATCTTCTCCAGCCGCTTCAATAATTATCTCCCCGACATCAACTCCATCTTCGTCAAGAATATTCACAAAAGGACCACCGGTAACTCCGGATTGTTCCCGTTAAGAAACACTATAGGCGGGTTGCCGCGAACGCCTGTAGTCATAATAAAGAGATATACGGAACCGTGCTTCCAAGGCCCCTCTCTGCCAAGACACTGAACTCCGCTAATATTCCCTTGCAATCCACCACCCTCTCCCAGAGTCTCTGTAATCCGCATAATTGCTCCCTTTACAAAATTCTCGAGGTCTTCTTCGCTTTGGCTTTCACTCACTTGCTGGGCAGTTACCGCGGGTTCATAATCAGGACATTCAGGATGGCTACATTCATATCCTGCTCGTCATGATCAAAACCGCCGATTAAAACATTTCTCCCGCCGAGCGCATTGGTATATACAACGGCACAACTCCACCTCATAGATCCACCCATGTCATATTCCTCACAAACCGGTCCTCCCTGAGCGCTTGGTTGTAGTACACGCGCGAGAAGACTCTTTACAGTGGGAAGATCAGCCAGTGAAGCCCCGAACAAGGATTTGGTATACTTACCATGGTTTACCACGGTACCATCACGACGCAAAGCAATCAGGTAGACGGAATCTTGCCTCCAAACCCCTTCCACCCTCATGTCCCTGTAGAGAGTCGAAAGTGCGCTTCGGGTTCTGTAACAATATCATCTATATGCTGTTTCGCATTCAGCACGAAACTCTCCATTGTAGCTTCGATCATTAGCAGAAGCCGCATCGCTAGCCGTTGTTTCACCGTCATGGGACCCAAAAGCGGAGATGCCCGGAAAAAAAGTCATCATAGCAAGCACTACGCCTAAAGTGATTACAAAACCTCGAAAGCCCTTCATAATATCCCTCCTGAATTACAACTCTGAAATAGTTTGCACCTTTATAAAAGCAATTGAGGCTGTAAAAGAATAATCTGGAATCTCTTTGGACAAGTCCAGCGAAACCAGCTCTCGCACTCCCCCACTTCCTTCTTGGGTCTGGAATCTTCGCCGGATAATGCAAAACCCCGGAATATCTTCACAGTCTCATATAACTTACTCTCTATAGTAGATTATACCAAAAATTGTCCCCCTGACTTTACATATAGTTACGATAAAGTAAATTTAAACTCCTGAGGTTTCCATGTCGGAAAACATAATCGAAATGACGGATGTGTGTAAGTCCTTTGACGGAAAGATTGTTCACAGGGGAATAAATCTTTCCGTAAGAAGCGGAGAGATCATTACCGTCTTGGGGGAGAGCGGAGTCGGGAAAAGCGTTTTGCTAAAGGAGATAAACGGTCTCGTTAAACCCGACAGGTGGAAAGGTCGTGGTTCTGGGAGAGGATACGGCGCAGATGGACGAGAAGCAACTTGTGAGAATAAGAAAGGAAACGGGCATGCTGTTTCAGGGCTCCGCCCTTTTTGACTCGCTTACATGGAGGAGAATATAGCTTATCCTCTGATTGAAAATTCGGACCTTCCCCCTGAGGAGATAAAAAAAGCAGTTGCCCGAAACCTCGAACTGGTCGATCTTCCGGGAATCGAAGACAAGTACCCCGGGGAACTGAGCGGAGGGATGAAAAAAAGGGTGGCCCTGGCAAGAGCGATCGCCACCCGCCCGAAGATTCTTCTCTACGACGAGCCCACGACCGGTCTTGATCCTCCCAATATAAAAAGGATTGCCAAGCTGATAAAGAGCATGAGAGACCGGCTCAGGATAACCGGGGTCGTCATTACCCACGACATAGGCACCGCCTACGAGGTTTCTGACAGGATAGCGTTTCTTTACGAGGGAGAAATTGTGTTCACGGGAACTGTGCCCGAGGCCCGCGAGAGCAACATTTCCACATTCAGGAATTTTCTCGATAGCAAGATGTAGAGGCATTAAAACCGGATTCGATCGGAGTAACTGCACCAACTCTTGAGTTCCAAGAGCGGAAAGGAGCTTTTCCGAAGAATTATGGTTTCGGTGGATCCGGGCTTAGGCACGCTGAAGCCATGGCTGCTATACCTTCTTTTCTTCCTGTAAAACCCAGGCCTTCGGTTGAAGTTCCCTTTACGTTTACGGCGTCGCTTGAAATTCCCAGGGCATCGGCGATTTTCTCCTCCATGGCGGATGAGTGAGGAGAAATTCTTGGCTCCTCGCACACCACCGTGCAATCAATATTTTCTATGCGGTAGCCCTTGCCTGCCATCATCCGGGCGACTCGGGAGAGAATTGAGAGGCTTGAAGCATCCTTGTATTTCGGGTCGTTCGGCGGAAAATGTTTTCCTAGGTCTCCCTCGCCGATAGCTCCCAAAATAGCGTCGGCAACCGCGTGGGAAAGCACGTCAGCGTCGGAATGACCGGCAAGCCCCCGGCAGCCCTGAATCTCAACGCCGCCCAGTATGAGCGCTCTTTCCTCGCAAAACGCGTGCGCGTCAAACCCCGTTCCTATTCTGTACATTGACCACTTCTCCTTTGCTTACGATAAGCTGAGCTATTTTGAAATCGGCTGCGGTTGTGATTTTTAAGTTAAGGTCGTCTCCCGCTACCACGCTTACCCTTATTCCCTTCGCTTCGGCAAGCGCCGATTCGTCGGTCGCGTCAAGATCCGCGATGCCGTCTGAGCAATAGATTTCCGCGAGTATCTCCCGGCGAAAAGCCTGCGGAGTCTGGGCCCTCCAGAGTTTCTCCCTCGGAACTGTTTCCGAAATGAACGGTCCGGGCTCATGTGCCCGCTTCAACGTGTCCGTAACGGGAACGGCGCATATGCAAGCGCCTGTGCGTGCGCACCCCTCTATGACTCTTTTGATCGTGCCGTTATCGACAAAAGGTCTCGCAGCGTCGTGAATTAGCACCATGTCACTGTCCGGGGGTGTGGCGCGAAAACCGTTTCTTACGGATACACGCCTTTTTTCGCCCCCGGCGACGACCGAGGTGATTTTTTCAAACCCGAAGCTCTCGAGCAGTTCTCTTGAGCGCAAAATTTCGTCCTCGGGCACTACGACCACTACGCTTGTTATGAGTTCGCTTGACTCGAAAGTCGAAAGGCAATAGGTAAGAAGAGGTTTTCCGCCGAGTGCGGCAAACTGTTTTTTCCCATGAGTGGAGAATCTTTTAGAAAGACCGGCGGCCGCCACTACGGCTGAGACTTTTGGGGTGCTCACAAGGTCAGCCCTCTTTTTTCAGCTTTGCGAAAACTATCCTTCCGGTCGGTGTCTGAACCATGCTTCTCACTGAAACGTCCACGTCTTTTCCTATCTGTCTTGAGGCGTTGTCCGTTACCACCATTGTTCCGTCGTCGAGATAGCCGACCGCCTGATGCTGTTCCTTCCCGGGTTTTACGAGGCTTATTCTTATTGTCTGCCCCTGCTCCACAACGGGTCTCAGGGCGTGGTTCAGGTTGTTTATGTTAAGCACGGTGATTTTCTCGAGGTCGGCGATCTTCTTTAAGTTGTAGTCGTTGGTGACCAGTATTCCGTTCAATTTCTTCGAGAGCTCAATGAGTTTTATGTCCGCGTCTTTTATGTGTTCGAAATCATGATCGGTGATGCTGACGCTTATCAAAGGGATATCGTTTTGCATCCTGTTTATGATGTCAAGCCCCCTTCTGCCGCGAGTTTTTCTTGCGGGGTCCGAGGAATCCGCTATGTACTGAAGTTCCTGGATGATGAATTTGGGTATTATCAGTTCTCCTTGGAGAAATCCCGTTTCAGCGATGTCGGCGATGCGCCCGTCTATTATGACGCTCGTGTCAAGTATTTTCGGGGCAAGCGCCTCCGGCTGCCTGAAAAACGAGTCGGATGCTGCCGTGGCAAGGGAGGTTTTGTCAAAACCTATTACCGTGCCTATGCAAACGAGAAGCAAGAAGATTCCCGCTTTTACATGGGGAAGCAGGGGTCCGGCTAGTGGAAAGCTGTTAAGAATAGTGAGCACCGCGAGGTATATGAAAGTGGCTGTGAGGATTCCGGCTGACATTCCGAGTGCCTGGCGAAGCGAGATTTTCCTAAAAAGCATCCGGACACCCGCAAGAACCACGAAAACGAATATCCCGCAGCCCAAGGCCGTGAGAACCGAGCGGGAAAGTGAAAGGTAGTCGGGACTAAGGGCAAACGCAACAAGTGCAAACGCTATGGAAAGTGTAATAGAGAGTCTCATTAATAATCCGGCCCTTCCGAGGGAGCAAACTATAGAATATATGAAGGCTTGAGTTTTAACAAGTTCTCCGTTGCGGGCTTGGGGATATGATCGACGGTTTTTCACCGATTTCTACTGGTCAGTTATAATTACTGCATTCCGGGCGAAATGCACCGGTTTTTTGATTTTCCACACAGCCGGGTTTTCGCGTGGACGAAACATGATGAAATTCTGCACTCTTGCCAGCGGCAGTTCTGGCAACTCGCTTTATCTTGAGTCGAAATACTCGAAAATACTGATTGACGCGGGGATTAGCTTTCGAAGGATCTCGCGGAGTCTCGGGGATATGGGTATAGCCGTGACCGATCTTGACGCTGTGGTGCTTTCGCACGAGCACGAGGACCACTCAAGAGCTGTCGGGAGAATGTCCGCAGTGCCTGTTTACGTGTCGGGTGAAACTGTTGGTTTCTGGGAAAGAAAAAGAAACGGACGCAGTAACGGAAACGGCGCCAAGACTTCACATTTGCCCAATGGCGGGATAGGGGAACTGAGGGAATTTGACTCAGAGGAGCCGTTTCATATAAACGACCTTACCCTTACTCCCTTCTCGGTGGCGCACGACGCCATTGATCCGGTCGGTTTCACCGTAACCGATGGCCGCGTCAAAGTAGGCATAGTTACCGACATAGGGAAACCTACGGCGCTTGTGAGGGAGAGCCTTAAAAACTGCGACGCCCTCGTTCTCGAATCGAATCATGACAGGGAAATGCTTTTCTCGGGTTCCTACCCGCCGTACCTCAAGCAGAGAATAAGCGGGGGGCACGGGCACTTGTCGAATGATCAGTCAGCATCCCTTCTGGGCGATGTTCTGCACGACGGGTTAAAATACGTTCTGCTGGCGCACCTAAGTGCGAGTAACAACACTCCCGAGATGGCGCTTGGATGCTCGCTTGAAGTTCTGCGCCGAAGAGGCGCTGAAGGCCGTGTCGCTTTGGCCGTGGCTCCGCGAAGCGCGGCCGGGGAGGTTATAACGATTTGATTTCAAGATACTCCAGAGAGGAAATGTCGCAGATATGGTCGGATGAGAACCGCTACCGCATCTGGCTCGAGGTGGAGCTCGCCGTGTGCGAAGCGTGGGCGCACTACGGGGAGATCCCTGACGACTCTCTCTCCAGCATAAAGGAAAAAGCCGCCTTTGACGTAGAAAGAATTGCCGAGCTTGAAAGGGAACTTAAACACGACGTTCTGGCTTTTCTCACCTGCGTTTCCGAGTACGTCGGAGATGATTCGAGGTTCATTCATCTCGGAATGACTTCTTCAGACGTTCTTGATACCACTTTTTCTATACAGCTTCGCAATGCGGGCGGACTGATAGTCGGGGGTCTTGAGAAGCTGCTCGGGATTCTCCGCAAAAAGGCGTTTGACTACAAGGGTACTCCGATGATCGGGCGCTCCCACGGCATACACGCCGAACCCAGAACTCTGGGCCTGGTGTTTGCCCTGTGGTATGACGAGATGAGAAGGAATCTTGAGAGAATGAATTCGGCACGGGACGCCGTGAGCGTGGGGATGATGTCGGGTGCCGTCGGCACCTACGCCAATATAACTCCGGAGGTTGAGCGTTACGCGTGCGAGCTGCTTGGGCTCCGTCCTGCGGGAATATCAACGCAAGTGATACAAAGAGACATTTACGCGCAGTATTTTCTCTGTCTTTCTCTCATAGCGGCTTCGGTGGAGAAAGTTGCTACCGAGATAAGGCATTACCAGAGAACCGAGGTAGGAGAGATGGAAGAGCCTTTTACCGAGGGGCAGAAGGGATCTTCCGCAATGCCGCACAAGAGAAACCCCGTGCTTTCGGAAAACCTCTGCGGACTCTCAAGGATAGTAAGATCCCACTCTGCCGCGGCTCTTGAAAACATAGCCCTCTGGCACGAAAGGGACATAAGTCACTCCTCCGTCGAGAGGGTCATAGGTCCTGACGGAACAATACTTGTTGACTTCATGCTTGAGAGACTCTGCGGCCTGATCGAGGGCCTGCGGGTTTATCCCGACAAGCTCGAGAGCAACATCTGGACTACCAGGGGACTTGTTTTTTCCCAGAAGGTTCTCCTTAAGCTTGTAAAAGAGGGCCTTTCAAGGGAGGAGGCCTACTTGCTCGTGCAGCGAAACGCCATGAAGTGCTGGGAGGAAAAAAAGGATTTCCGGGATCTGCTGAAAACCGACTTGCAGATAACGGGTATTCTTTCGGATGAAGAGATCGATTCGTGTTTTGAACTTGAAGAAGATCTAAAAAACATAGACCATATCTTCGCCACCGTTTTCGGCGAATCATAACTGGCAAGGAGTTTCCACAAAATGAGAAAAGAAGTATTCTCCCGAAAGGCGAGAGAATCTGTTTTTGCGACGGTTGCTTTAGCGATCCTGGCGGCGGTTTTTCTTTCCCCCGCGACTCTATTCGCGCTCGATAACATTGACCCCGGAAAACTTGAGTATAACTTCAAGAACCGTTACGGGGTTTATCTTCCAGCTGGCTTTACGGTAAAGGCGGTTAAGGGGGAAGATTCTGAGATGAAGGGATTCAAGAAGGGCAAATACGAAGTCGGATTTCCTGACGGCAAGAGCCGGAGCTTCCCGTTTCTTGTAAGTCGTGACGGGAAGTTTTTGATAATGGGCAACCCGCCCATCGTAAAGGTGAATGAGATGAAGGAAACGGGTGTTAAGGGAGTCAGGCAAGGGTCTCTTGCCTCAGAAGGCGGACAGGTTCCGATTCTGGTTTCAGGAGACCGCAAAACAATAATGGTCGGCAGGCTTGAAAATCTCGACAAAGATCCGGCAGCCGAGACAGCCCAGAAGATCTCTCTTGAGAATGTTCCTTCAAAAGGAAATCCCGATGCCCAGGTAACCGTGGTTGAGTACTCGGATTTTCAATGTGGCTACTGTGCCAGGGCCGCAAACGAGGTCGCAGACTTTCTCAAGGACTACCAAGGCAAAGTCAGATTGTTTTACAAGCAGTTCCCGCTTTCGTTTCACAAGTGGGCCGAAGATGCCTCGATCGCCTCTCTTTGCGTGTATGACCAGGCAAACGACAAATTCTGGGAGATCCACGACACCATTTTCGAAAAGCAGGGTGAAATAAAGGTTGCCGACGCCAAAGAGACCTTTGCGGAGATGGCGCGCAAACTCGGGGTCGATATGAAAAAATACAATCAGTGCGTTGAATCCGAGGAAACTAAACGAAGGGTCGCTTCGGAGATGGATGAGGGCAGATCGATCGGGGTAAGCGGCACTCCGACATTCGTGGTTGACGGCTTCGTGATTTCGGGAGGGGCCAACATGAAAGCGATTAGAAACGCCGTGGATTACCGACTTTCCCTGAAGTCTGAAAGCTCCGGGATGTAGCTTCGGCGGGGTTCCGACCATGAAATGTCCTGAGTGCGGCTACACGAGCTTTGATTATCTTGAGAAGTGCAAGAAATGCGGGGCCGCCCTGTCTCCCGTACCTATTTTCAAGTATCTCTATGAAGATGAATTGAGCACGGAGGTGGTTATTGACAGGAGCGTGCAGCCCGTTGCCGACGATGTTCTAGCCGGGGTTAAGACAGTCGGGGCGACATTTGAACTCAGCCCTGCGGGCGATCCTCAAGACGAAGGGATGCCCGAAGGCGAACTTGAGGATTTTCTTGCCTTTGAAAGAGATCTGGGCGAGGAGATCACGGAACAAGAAGAGCAGCAGGAACAGGAAGAGCAATTAGAAAAAGAGAGTCCGCCGCCCCTGCCCCACGGGATGGTTCCCGCGGCCTTCGGGGAGAGACTTTTCGCATTTTCCGTCGATCTTCTGTTTACTCTTTGCGTTGCCGCAGCCGCGCTTTTCTCGGGGGCGAATCTCATCGGAGAAACTTTTTTCCCGGGCTTCGGAGAATTTGTTTCCATATGGGGGTGGATATGTCTTTCTGCTTACGTGCTGGCGACCACATATTTCATTTTTCTTCCCTCCTGGTGCGGGACGACTCTTGGAAACTCGGTTGCGGGTATCCGCGTGGTGATGCGGGATGGCTCTGTTGCCGGGTTTCAGACGAATTTACTCAGGTGGGTCGGCTGGATTTTTTCTGTGGCTACTGTTTTCGCGGGTTTTGCGCTTTCAGTGCTTGACCCGCAACGTAAGACTCTCAGCGACCGTCTCTGCGGAACTTTCGTCGTGAAGGCCTGATCTGGCATACGATGCTTATAGAGCAGCTTGAAAGAAATATCGCTAGCAAACGCGGGGAGATTTCCCGCTGGATAGAGTTCCATTGCGAAAAGGTGATGGTACCGCTTTACAGTTCCGTTGACCTGCGTTTCTCCGAGCATAAGATTGCCCCTATAGACACCAACGTTTTTCCCGCAGGCTTCAACAATCTTTCAGCGGGATTCAGGAAAAACGCGGGAAAGCTCTTCAGGGAATATCTTTTTTCCAGGTATCCGAGCGCCGAAAAAATCCTTTTGGTTCCCGAGCTCAATACCAAAAACGCCTACTACTGGGAAAATGTCTGGGTAATAAAGTCTGTTTTGGAGGATGAGGGCTACGAGGTGTGTGTCGGCATTGCGAACGAGGAATTTCGAAGGGAGACCGTTTCGTTCACCTCGGTAAGCGGTCAGGCAATCGAGGCGAAGCGGGTTTTTCAGGAAGAGGGCTCGGCGATGATAGACGGATTCGTGCCCGATATCGTGATGATAAACAACGATTTTTCGGAGAAGTGTCCGAAAACCCTGCACAATTTGCGCCAGCCTGTTTTGCCGCCCGTCGAAATAGGGTGGCACGCGAGGAAAAAAGACGTGCATTTTGAGTTTTATAACCGCCTCTGCAGCGAACTTGCCGACATACTGGAAGTGGACCCTTGGATGATGTCGGTTGAAACTGTTTTGGAAACCGGGGTGGATTTCGATTTCCCTGAGGACAGGGAGCGGGTTTCCCAAAAAGCCGGAGAAATTCTTTCAATAGTTAAAGACGAGTATTCGAAAAGAGGCATAGACCATGAGCCCTCGCTTTTCGTCAAAAGCAATTCGGGGACCTACGGCATGGCTGTTGCGAGTGTCATAGATCCGCAAAGCATAGTGCAGATGAACTCGCGCGACAGGAAAAAAATGCGGGTTTCAAAAGGGGGAGTGCCTGTTCGGGACGTGGTCATACAGGAGGGTGTGCCGACATCGCTTCGCGTCGGGGACGGTCTTGTCGGCGAGCCCGTCGTTTACCTTGTCGAATCCCAGGTGGCGGGGATGTTCTACAGGGTTAACCCTCTTCGGGGCGAACTTGAGAACCTTAATTCAAAGGGGATGGAGTTTCTGCCGTGTGAAGACTCCTTTGCAAACGGGATTCCATCGGCGTTTGATCTTGTTTCCAAGGTTGCAACCATCGCCGCGGGTTACGAGATAGAAAAGGTGCTAAGAGACGTGGATTGCTGAGATGTGCGGAAAAAAACAGTTTCCGACTAGCGGACTTCCTCTCTTTTTTCTCGTCGCCGGTCCAGTTTTGGGCGCAATTCTTTTTTTCACGTTAAAATCCCTTGGATGGGAGAGTGATGCGTGCTGGACTGCCGCGGTTTCCGCCGTATGCGCGGTGTGGTGGGTTTTTGAACCCGTGCCGATTCCTGTAACTTCCCTGTTGCCGTTTGCGCTGTTTCCGATTCTGGGTGTTCTTTCTCCGAGGGAGATCAGCGAATCCTACGGGGCTCCTCTTATATTACTGCTTCTCGGCGGATTCATACTGTCGACGGCAATGGCGGGCAGCGGGGCCCACAGGCGCATAGCGCTCACCATGGTTAATTTTTTCGGGGGGTCAAGTAACAGGCGGCTGGTGTTTGGTTTCATGGCCGCCTCAGCGGTGCTAAGCATGTGGATTTCAAACACCGCCACCACTCTTATGATGCTCCCCGTGGCCATAGCTGTGCTGGAGAAAGCCAAAGACAAAACGCTAGCGGTGCCGCTGTTGCTCGGCATAGCGCACGCGGCGAGTGTCGGAGGGATCGGGACGCCAATAGGAACTCCTCCCAACCTAGTGTTCAGCGAGATTTATTTCCAGAATACCGGGATGGAAATCCCGTTTCTCACCTGGATGAGCTGGGGAATTCCGGTTGTCGTGATTTTCGTTCCCATAATTGGGTTCTACCTAACTCGGCATCTTACCGGTTCAGGAAGCTTCACCATGCCGGAAGTGGGAAAGTGGAGTTGTCACGAAGCGCGCGTGCTGATCGTGTTCTTGCTCACGGCGGTTGCCTGGATGACGCGCAGCGAGCCTTTTGGCGGCTGGAAAACCTGGTTTGGTGTTCCTGGAGCGACCGATGCCAGCGTGGCACTTACGGCCGTTATAGTGATGTTTCTCGCTCCAAACGGCAAGGGAGGCAGGTTGCTTGACTGGGATACGGCAAGCGACATCCCTTGGGGAATGCTCATTTTGTTCGGTGGCGGTATCGCGATCGCAAAGGCTTTTATCTCGTCCGGGTTAAGCGTCACGCTTGGCGAAGCTCTCTCCGGTCTTGGTGTTTTGCACATCGTTTTGATACTGGCCATTATCTGCCTTGCGATTACTTTTCTCACGGAACTCACGAGCAATACCGCAACCACAACTCTGATGATGCCGATTCTGGCTGCTACCGCGATGGCGATGGACATTGAACCGGCACTGTTGATGGTGCCCGCGGCAATGAGCGCAAGCTGTGCGTTCATGCTTCCGGTTGCCACTGCGCCGAACGTTGTGGTATTCAGTACAGGAGCTTTCCCGGCTAGGGTGATGGCGAGGAAGGGGGTAGTGCTTAATTTTATCGGTGCGTTTATTATTACGGCTGTGTGCGCGATTTTGCTTTAAGCAAAGTTAAATCCCTTTACCCCACTTCTCTTAGCTGGATTGAGTCTATGCCGGCGGTCGTGATAACGTCGGATACAAGCACGACCTGATCGCCCGGATTTAATATCCGTTTTTTCTTCAGAAGCTCGAATGCTTCTTGGATCCTTCCCTCGGGATCTTCGGATTCATCCATGCGATGCGCGATTACGGCTCTGTTCAGAGACAGTTGCCGTTTTATTCTGCTATCGAAAGTTACCGCATGAATAGGTGTCTTGGCCGGCCTGCAGTTTGTTGTCAATTGAGCCATCAATCCTTTTTTTGTTATTACGATCAGGCATTTGGCGTCAATTGATTCAGCGAGTTCAACCGCTGAAGCCGCTATATGCTGCTTGAGATCTTGCTTAACAAGAAGCTTGCCCATCTGCAGGCTTGTGAGACTTTCCGCCTTTAAGGCTATCTTGTCGAGATGTTCTATTGACCTTATGGGATATTCCCCGGTTGTTGTTTCCCCCGAGAGCATAAGCGCGTCAATTTCCTCGTAGACTGCGTTTGAGACGTCCGTTACTTCCGCCCGGGTAGGAATCGGGTTATCGATCATTGATTCAAGAAGATGGGTGGCGACTATCACTCTTTTGCCTTTCTCTTGGCATTTGCCGACTATCACTCTCTGTACGTCCGGCAGTTCCTCAATGCTTATCTCGATACCGAGATCTCCCCTCGCAACCATAACCGCGTCCGATTCCTCGACGATTTCCTCTACGTTTCGCACCCCTTCTTGGTCCTCGATTTTAGAGATGACTTTAATTCCCTCCCCGTCGGCTCCTAGCAGTTCTCTGAGTTCCAAAACATCCTGTGCTTCCCTCACAAAGGAAAGGGCTATGTAATCGACTTCGTTTCTGACTCCAAACTCTATATCCGCCTTGTCCTTGTCCGTTATTGAAGGAAGATTGACTTTTACCCCGGGCAGATTGACATGGCGTTTGCTCTTCATGGTTCCGCCGTCGATAACTCTGCATTTCATGGTTCCGTGATCCTTCTCAAGCACTTCAAGGTTTATGAGACCGTTGTCCACGGTTATTTTCTCTCCTATCTGAACTTCGTTGATAATATCTTCGTAATTGATATGAATTGAAGATTCCTCAACGTCATCAGGTCTTACATCTCCCTGGTTTATATGCAGGTCGCTTTGCAGAACCCCGGTTCTGATCTCCGGTCCCTGAGTGTCAAGTATCAGGGCGATTGAGTCTTCAATTTCCCTGTTTATGGATTTCACCGTCTTGATTACTTCAAGGTGGCTTTCGTGAGTGCCGTGCGACATGTTGAGGCGCACGGCGTTCATACCCGCCTCGTACATTTTCATCAGCATTTCGTACGAACTTGTGGAGGGGCCTACGGTGCAGATTATTTTTGTTTTTCTAAATGGTTTCATAAACGGGGAAATATGTCGGTAAATTTGGAAAATGCAAAGTCCTTTTAACTCTAAGCTGATATGTGGGGATCATCCGAGGGGAGAACTTGGAATATTCGAGACAATGGAATACGTACAGCACTTATCAGTAGAAAATTTCATTCTTTATCTTCTGATAATCCTCGTTTTTGCCAAGGCCTTCGGCCGGCTGGCAGAAAAAATCGGACAGCCCTCGGTTCTCGGGGAACTTCTCGCCGGGGTAGTTCTGAGCGCGAGCGTTCTGGCGCTTATTCCTTCTACAGAAGGCATGGTCGGATATGATGTGTTTCACCTGCTGGCTGAAATAGGGGTTGTCCTTCTTCTTTTCGAAATAGGCCTTGAGACTAGGCTAATAGACTTGATAAAAGTGGGCCCGGTCTCGGCGCTTGTAGCCATAGTCGGTGTGGTGCTTCCGTTTGTACTTGGATATTTCAGCATAATTTATTTCCAGAAGTTCGCCATACTCAGCCTTGAAGCCAATATGGTCGGGCTCGTGGCCATAGTGACAGGAGCGACGCTCACTGCCACGAGCGTCGGAATCACCGCCAGGGTTCTTTCAGATCTTGAACAGCTCCAGACAAAAGAGGCTAGGATAGTTCTTACCGCCGCCATAATAGACGACGTGCTCGGGCTTATAATTCTCGGAGTCGTAAGCGGCATAGTGAGTTCTTTTGGATCAGAAGGCGCGGGGACAGAAGGGATTACCTTCGGTTCGGTGGCCCTTATAACCGCGAAGGCCTTCGGTTTTCTTGCCGTTTCCATAGTTCTCGGCAGGATTATCGCTCCCAGAATTTTCGGATTTTTCGCCCGGATCGACAGAAACAATCTCGTCTGGATCATGGCAATAGCCTTCTGTTTTGTCTATGCCTACGGCTCAAATCTTTTTTCTCTGGCTCCCATAGTGGGGGCTTTTGCGGCCGGTCTGGTTCTTCGTGAAACGGATCAGTTCAAGACTATTGAAGGGGGCATAAAGCCCGTTTCTCACTTTTTCGCCCCGATATTTTTCGTGATGGTAGGAGCCGCTGTGGATGTTTCTGTATTTAACCCCTTTGTATCTGAAAATATTATGGTAATATCAATCGCTTTAATTCTTTTCGTGGTGGCGGTTGTCGGGAAGTACGTAAGTGGTTACGTGGTCTATGAAAAAGGCATAAGAAAAAGTATAATTGGCGTCGGAATGATCCCAAGAGGTGAGGTTGGGCTTATTTTCGCGAAGATCGGTCTTGTGCACGGCGTTTTCAAAACCGATCTTTTCTCCGCCGTCACGGCTATGGTAATACTGACAACCTTTATAGTGCCTCCGCTTTTAAAATGGATGTTCGAAAGCGAAAGCAAGGAGCGTAAGCTGGCCGAAAACACGGTCTAGCGAATAATCTTAAAGCTAGGTTAATCATGAGATTCTACGGTCTTAGGACATTTTTATATGCTGCGGTCTTCGCCCTGACGGTTGTTCCCTCGGCAGATGCCGCCGAGAACATGCTGAGTGTCGATGAAACCCTGATAATCCAACTCGTTATTTTTCTGATAGGGCTTTTTCTGCTGAACAGGCTGGTGTTCCGCCCGCTTATCGGGGTCTGGGACAGAAGAGAGGAACTTACCGCGGGCACGCTCAGGGAAGCCGAGGAAATGACTCGCAAGGCCGAGGGTGCCATTGCCGAGTACAACGAGAAAATCGCTGAGGCGAGGGCACAGGCTACCGAGACAAGAAACGAACTCCGCCAGCAGGGGCAGAGCGAATCTTCAAGGATGCTTCTTTCGGCGAGGGAGGCCGCCCAGGCGGAACTCGAAGGCGCGAGAGGGACTCTTGAGAGCGAGACCGCGAAGATAAGGGCGGACCTGCAGGGCGAGATAGAATCGCTCGCGGCGGAGATAAGCAACCGTGTCTTGAGGAAGGGGGCATCGGGGTGATGCCGGCTGCGGATTTTAATTTTCCGGGGGAAACACTAATTGGATAGCCATTTCAACTGGGCGTTCGTAATAAAACATGCCCTTAACCTGGGTCTTCTTATGGCCCTTATCATATATCTTATCAGAAAGCCTTTTCTGTCTTTTCTGAAAAACAGGAAGGAAAGACTCCGCTCGGAGGTGGACCGTGCTGCTGCTGCTGCCGAGCAGGCCGAAATGACGCTTGAGGAATACTCGGCGAAACTTGACGCGGTCGCCTCGGAGATAGCGGCTCTTCAGGAAAATATAAAAAAACAGGGTGAAAATGAAAAGGATGAACTTGTCTCCGCGGCGGAGAAAAGCTGCGAGATGATAAAAAAAGAGGTTGAGGACACGATTCGTCTTGAGACCACAAAGGCGGTCTCCGAGATACAGTCCGAAGTGGTCGACTCGGCGCTTGCGCTTGCCGAAAAGATGATCAAAGAGCGGGTGGACACGGATTTCACGACCGATTCGGTCGACGATTTTGTAAAAATGATTGAGGAAGGAAAATGGCAACAGTTGCAACACTGAGAGATCTTGTCTCGGCGCTTGTGGATTCCGCGGCGGATCAAAGCGAACTTTCGGGCGTAAGAGCCAATATGGAGAGTTTCTTTGAGCGGGTCGCCGATTCTGGCGAGCTTCGAGATGTTCTTTTAAGCACGGTGTTTTCGATAGAGGAGAAAAAGGCGGTCTTGGGGGATTTCCTCGAGGCGGTGTCTTCTCTTGAGATTACGAGAAGATTTCTTCTGCTGGTTTTGGAGATGGAGAAGGTCTCGGCGCTTCTCGGCTCAAGGGAAGCCGTGCTCGCGAGACTCGACGAAGCGGTTGGAAAAGTAACGGCCGAAATTACCTCGGCCAAAGATCTTAGCCAAAACGACGTCGAGAGGCTCAGTGCGGCGCTTCGTGCGGCGACCGGAAAAACGGTTGAGGTGTCGCTTAAGGTTGACCCTTCCATGATAGGCGGAATAAAAGCGCAGGTGGGTGACAAGGTTTACGATAACAGCGTCAGGACGCAGCTTGAGAGAATAAGAGGTGTTCTTTCTCCGTCCTGACCCGAATAATTCCAAAGGAGCTAGTAATGCAGGAACTAAGAGCAGAGAGTATAGGCGAGATTCTGAGAAACAGGATAAAGGGCTATGAACGGAAAGTTGATACCGAAGAAGTCGGGACGGTTATTTCCGTCGGCGACGGTATCGCTAGGGTTTACGGTCTTGATCAGGCGGTAGCGGGAGAGCTCGTCGAGTTTGACGGCGGAATCACCGGACTTGTTCTTAACCTTGAAGAGGATAATGTCGGTGTCGCTCTTTTCGGAGAGGATTCCCACCTGAGCGAAGGAGGAATGGTAAAGCGAACGGGACGCATCGCCGAGGTGCCTGTCGGAGACGCTCTCGGCGGAAGGGTGGTCGATGCTCTCGGAAGACCGATTGACGGTCTCGGAGAAATAGCCGCCGCTGAAACAAGGCAGATTGAGGTGAAGGCCCCCGGAGTTATTTACCGCCAGTCGGTAAACGAGCCCCTTCAGACGGGACTTAAGGCCATTGATTCCATGATACCGATAGGAAGAGGCCAGAGAGAACTTATTCTGGGGGATCGTCAGGTCGGAAAGACCGCTATCGCGATCGATACGATAATAAACCAAAGAGAAGAGGATGTTCACTGCATATACGTTGCCGTAGGGCAGAAACAGTCAACCGTGGCTCAGGTAGTCGATAAGCTCAAGGAGCACGACGCCATGAAGTACACGACAATAGTTTCCGCCACGGCCAGCACCCCGGCCCCTTTTCAGTTCCTTGCTCCTTTTTCCGGCTGTGCATTGGGAGAATATTTCAGAGACACCGGCCGCCACGCGCTCATAATATACGATGATCTGACGAAACACGCGTGGTCCTACCGCCAGCTTTCGCTTCTTCTAAAGAGACCGCCGGGACGCGAGGCTTACCCCGGAGATGTTTTCTATCTTCACTCGAGACTCCTTGAGCGCGCCGCCAAGATGAGAGACGAGGACGGAGGCGGCTCCCTTACGGCGCTTCCGATAATCGAAACTCAGGCGGGTGACGTATCCGCCTACATTCCCACGAACGTGATTTCTATCACCGACGGGCAAATATACCTTGAGAGCGATCTTTTCTACTCGGGTGTGCGACCCGCCATTAACGTCGGTCTTTCGGTTTCAAGGGTGGGAGGAAGCGCCCAGATAAAGGCGATGAAAAACGTCGCCGGAACCCTGAGACTTGAGCTTGCCCAGTACAGGGAAGTCGAGGCGTTTGCGCAGTTCGCTTCCGATCTTGACAGGGTAACACAGAACCAGCTTGCCCGCGGAAGCAGGCTCGTCGAGGCTCTCAAACAGGATCAGTACGAACCACAGGCGGTTGAAAAGCAGATCCTGATCATATTTGCGGTTACAAACGGCTATGTTGACGACTATCCGGTATCCGCAGTGAGAAAATACGAGGGGGAGCTTTCTTCTTTCATGGAATCGAAGCACCCTGAGTATCTTACGGAGATAAAAGAGAAGAAAGTTGTTTCGGACGAACTTGAGAACAAGCTCATGGCAGCGCTTGACGAGCTTAAAAACCAGTTGGGCGAGCTTGCCTGATATAGCAGCGGGAAAGGATAATGCCGAGCCTTAAACAGATAACGACAAAGATAAAAAGCGTAAGAAGCACGCGGCGGATAATGGGCGCCATGAAGCTCATAGCCGCTGTGCGTCTGCAGAAGGCCCAGGCCGCTCTTATGGCCTACAGGCCTTATTCTGATGCGTACCGCGATGTGGTTTTAAACGTGGCGGCGCTTTCAGAATCGGAGGATCATCCCCTTCTTCGGGTCCCGGAGGAAAAAACGAACCTGCACGTTCTGTTCTTTACTTCCGACAGGGGACTGTGCGGAAGTTTTAACAGTGCCTTGATAAGAAACATGCAGCGCTATATCGAGGAGCAGAACGAGGTTTTCGGGAACATAAAGCTGAGTTTCGTCGGAAGGCGGGGACGGGATTACTTCTCGAAAAACGGGGTTGGCACAGGCAAATACTACACAGGGGTCAATGAAAGGAACTCCCGGAAATTCTCGGAGGAACTGGCCGCGGCGCTCACAGAGGAGTTCAGAGTCGGGGAGAGCGACGAAGTAGTGCTTGCGTATAACCACTTTGTTTCCGCTATTTCCCAGAGGATGACTTTTGAGAGACTTCTTCCGCTTTCGGCCCAGGAAACCGACGATGGTGGTGCGGAAAGTTCTTCAGATTACATATTCGAACCGGAGAAAGAACGGATAATAGGTTCGATTCTTCCAAAATACGTTCAGGTGAGAATCGAGCGCGCCATGAACGAGTCGCTCACAAGCGAGCACGCGGCGCGCATGACCGCGATGGAAAACGCAACCAGCAACGCGGACGAGGTAATAGCAAAACTTACCCTGCTTTTTAACAAGACCAGGCAGGCGATCATTACAACGGAGCTTATGGATATCGTTAACGGTACGGAAGCTCAAAGGAAAGGAGGCAACGAGTAGAGATGAGTATTGAATCAGCGTTTACAGCAGGCGGCGGAGGTGCCGAAGCGGCAAACGGCGCCGACCCGGGAATCGGGAAAATAATTCAGGTAACGGGTCCGGTGGTGGATGTTGAATTCTCGGAGGGAGCTCTTCCCACCGTGTTTACGGCTCTTAAGGTAACAAATCCGGCCCTTGGGGAAACCGAGTGGAACTTGGTTCTGGAGGTTGCCCAGCAGCTAGGAGGGGGCCGCGTAAGATGCATCGCTATGGATTCGACCGAGGGGCTTAAAAGAGGACAGGACGCCCTTAACACCGGCGATGGAATAACAATCCCGGTTGGCAAGGAAGCTCTCGGGAGACTACTTAACGTGGTCGGAGAACCAATAGATGAAGCTGGCCCCGTAGAGACTGAGGAGCGCTGGCCCATTCACCGTCCCGCGCCCGAGTTCGTCGAACAAAGCACCAAAATGGAGCTTTTCGAGACGGGCATAAAGGTTATCGATCTTCTTGCTCCTTTTCTTAAGGGCGGGAAAATCGGCCTTTTCGGCGGAGCAGGAGTAGGAAAAACCGTTTTGCTGATGGAGCTCATCCATAACATAGCCAAGGAATACGGCGGTTACTCGGTTTTCGGCGGAGTGGGAGAGAGAACCAGGGAAGGAAACGACCTTTACTGGGAGATGAAGGAGTCTGGGGTTCTTGGAAACACGGGGCTCATATTCGGACAGATGAACGAGCCTCCGGGAGCGAGAGCCAGGGTTGCCCTTACGGCGCTTACGCTCGCCGAGTATTTCCGCGACACCCAAGGTCAGGACGTCCTTCTTTTCATCGACAACATTTTCCGCTTTACCCAGGCGGGCTCCGAGGTGTCGGCCCTTCTAGGAAGAACACCTTCTGCTGTTGGTTACCAGCCGACTCTCTCGACCGACCTCGGGGAACTCCAGGAGAGAATTACTTCGACCGTAAAAGGCTCGATTACCTCCGTGCAGGCGATTTACGTTCCGGCGGACGACCTTACGGACCCTGCTCCCGCGACTACCTTTGCGCACCTTGACGGAACCATCGTTCTCTCAAGGCAGTTGACCGAACTTGGAATATATCCTGCTGTTGACCCGCTTGACTCGACCTCGAACATTCTTGATCCGAGAATAGTCGGAGACGAGCACTACAGGGTCGCCAGGGAAGTTCAGGAAGTTCTGCAACGCTACAAACAGCTCCAGGAGATAATCGCGATTCTCGGTATGGACGAACTCTCAGAAGAAGATAAGCTCACGGTTGCACGCGCCAGAAAGGTCCAGAGGTATCTCTCGCAGCCTTTCCACGTGGCCGAGCAGTTCACGGGAACTCCAGGAAAGTACGTTCCCATCAAACAGACCATAGAAGCTTTCGGCGAGATTATCTCGGGCAGCATGGATGATATTCCCGAACAGGCTTTCTATATGGTAGGTAATCTTGACGAAGTACGCGAGAAGGCAACGGCAATCGCCTCCTGACGGGAGATTTGAAAATTGGCTGAAAAACTGCGACTCAAGATCATAACCCCGGAAAAGCTCGTGTTTGACGGCGAGGTCGAGGAACTGGTAGCCCCCGGTCAGATGGGGGAATTCGGTGTTTTGCCGGGTCACGTGCCTTTTCTTTCCGTGCTCCATCCGGGGAGACTCAGGTTCAAAACCGAGGAGTCGGGAGAAAGCACTCTCATAATCCATGGTGGCCTCGCGGACGTAAAGGATGACACCATCAGTATTCTTACCGACCAGTCGGAGAATCCCGAAGAGGTTGACGTCGCAGCCGCCAGAAAAGACGCTGAGGCTTTTCAGAAGGAACTTGATGAGCTTCAGGACACAGAAGCTTCAGAAAGAGAGGAACTTGATAGGAAGCTCAGGATAGCACGCGCTCGAGCTGGAGAATAACCTTTCTTTGGAACTTGCCTTAACTACACTAACAGCGGTCTAGCTGCACTTTGAGAACCCGCAGCTCCTACAGGTAACACAGCCGGATTCAAATGCGAGAGCCTTGCTTCCGCAGTCCGGGCACTGCTCAAGCATAAGATCCGTAGAAACCTTCTGGGTGCCGCCGTTTGCCTCCGCGACGGGGTTGGCTTCGTCGCTGGCTTTTTCTTTTGATACGAAGTGGCTTCTCAGCACCTTCGCTATGGCGTCGGGGACGGACATTATGACCCTTCCCCCTGAAAAAACTGGTGAGGAACCTCCAATGGCCTCCAGCTGTTCCACGACATCTCTGACATCAACCCCAGACCTCAGAGACAGAGATATCAGCCTTCCAGTTGCCTCGGCATCCGCCATTGTGGTAAATCCAGATTTTCCAATCTGGACAAAAACTTCAAACGGCTTGCCTTCGTAACTGTTGACAGTCACGTAGAGATTCCCGTACCCAGTTTTTATCGCCTCGGTAAAACCTTCCAGGACTCTTGGTCTCGTGACGGGTTTTACCGCTTCTTTTTGAGAGGGATGAGGGGATGGTGTGAGGTTGGAGTGGGTGGTTGACATCCCTTCATCCCGGGGTGGAGAGTTTGTTTTATCTTTTGCTTGTTCTTCCGTTATCAGTACCCCTTCTCTGGAGCCTTCCCTGTAGACGGTTACCCCCTTGCAGCCGAGCTTCCAAGAGAGGAAATATATCTTCTCGACCTCTTCGAGGCTTATGTCCTTGGGTAGATTAACGGTGCTTGATATGCATGAATCTATGTGCTTTTGAATAGCGGCCTGCATGCGGACCCGCTGTTCCGGCTTTATCTCATGTGAGGTGACGAACGTGTCCGGAAGGTCTGCCTCGTCATCCAGCCCGAATTTTTCCATGTATTCAGACACCAAGGGGTGGTAGACTTTGAATTCTTCTTCCGACAGGGATTCTGAGCGCCTGAGGTAGGACAGGGCGAACATGGGCTCAACACCGCTTGTGGTTCCAGCGAGAACCGAACCGCTTCCGACTGGCGGAACCGTGAGTATGCACGCGTTTCTAAGGCCCTGCTTCTTTATCTTGCTCATCACGTTATCGCGCATGCTTTCTACGAATGGATTAGCTATATGGGTTTTTAGGTCAAACACTGGGAAAGTTCCCTTTTCCTTGGCAAGGTCTGAACTGGCCTCGTAAACTATGTTCTTTACATGTTCAAATAGCTCGTCGGTGAATTTTATGCCTTCAGCCGTGTCATATTTTATGTTGAGCTTAGCAAGCATGTCCCCTAGGCCCGTGAACCCGACCCCTATCCTCCTCGATCTCAAAGACGCTTTTGTCTGGAAGTTTAGGGGATGTTTTTCAATGTTGTAATCCAGTATGTCGTCAAGGAACCTGACGCTGTATTGAAAAGCTTTTTCAAGTTCTTCCCATTCTATTGAGGCATCCTCCTCGAAAGCGTTTTTGACAAACATGGAGAGATTCACGTTTCCAAGACAGCAGTTTCCGTAGTCCTCAAGCGCCTGCTCGCTGCAGGGGTTCACGCCGTTTACTTCCATGTTTGCGTATTCGGTAGGGGAGTACCTTTTGACCGTGTCCCAGAAAATAAGCCCGGGCTCGGCCGAGGACCATGCTGATTTAACCAGCTTGTCCCATATCTTGCGGGCCCGCACGGTTCTTTTTATTTCGGTTTTCTCATTTGAGAAACTGAGCTCGTAGTCCGTGTCTTTTTCCACGGCCTCCATGAACTTGTCATCCACTTTCACCGAGATGTTGGCAAACTGGACCTTTGATCTTGCCTCGTCATTTTTTATGTCGAGGAAGTCCATTATGTCGGGGTGATCGACTTTCATGGTTATCATGAGGGCTCCTCTTCTTCCCGCCTGCCCTATGGTCCCGGTCGTGGTGGAGAGGAGATCCATGAACGATACCGCTCCCGTTGAGTATATGGCCGAATTGTTTACCGGAGAGCCCTTCGGCCTCAGGATCGATATGTCGGTTCCGACTCCTCCTCCGAAAGAATAAGTCCTGGCAGCCTCCTTGCACCACTCGAATATCCCCTCTATGGAGTCTTCCTTTATTGGCATGTAGTAGCAGTTAAGCAGCGTGGCCCTTCTTTTCTGACCGGCGCCGAAGAGGATTCTCCCTCCAGGGATGAACTTGAAATCGGAGAGGAGCCAGTAGAAGTTCTCCTCCCATTGTTTTCTCAGTTCCTTTTTTTCTTCGGGAGACGCTATTTCCTTGGCCACCCTTCGCCACATCTGCTCCGGAGTTTTTTCTGTTATTTCTCCTTTTTCGTTGCGAAGAGCATATTTCTCGTAGAAGACGCGTGCCCTGAGTTTGTCTCCGCCGAATGCGTCAACTGTTTCCGCAGGAATCTCTATGGTGTCGCTTGGAGCTTTTACGTGTTCCGGAGAGGGTTCCTGGATCTGCGTTTTTTGTTCATTGACAGCTGTAGTTTCATGATCAGATGTTCCATTCGCAACGATTTCAGGGGGGTTCTTATCTCCAGGCACGCTTTCCTCCTTTGCTGTTCCTTATAAACCTTACCTTCCAGTTGACGTACAAGATATGTTGCTTATCTTGTACGTAAATGTTATTTAAACACAATATATTGGGTATTGTCAAGGAACTATTTTATCTTTGTTAAGATTGAATTAAAGATATTGCTGTAAAGAAAAACCACTAGGCCTCAAAATATCAATAAAATCAGAAGATTAGTCCTTAATGATAAAAGTTTCTTGGTAACTCTGAGGCGATCAAAAGTTCCTTCTGTAACATTAATTGTTCTCCATAAATTGAGTTTTCTGGGGAAAGCCTCAGTCTAAGGGCGGTGTACAATGACTCTGCGTCTTCTTTAGTAACATTTTCAATTCGACTGCTCAACGATAAATACGTTGTCGCCGATTTCATCACCTATATTCGTGTTTCTGCGGATAATGTTGGCAAGCTTTATTCCCTTTACTTCTTTCAGTTCATCCTGCGAAAGTGTGCGCTCGTACCAGAAACGGTCGCCATCGCGCAACGCTTTAAATTGAAGTGTGACGATCGTGTGGAAAAGTTCACCCAGCATGGACCCGGGTACGGGATCTTCTGCAAGTCCTCCTATAAAGAAGCCCATATTTTCTATATCACCATAATAGGCACGGGCAAGTTTATTTTGCACTTCCGGAGATTCGGTTACTTCCGAAAAGTTTTTTTTCGGTTCGAGTTCCTGCAGTTCGCGACGGACTTCATTGTAGTTTGGAAGTCCGTGATCGCGGCCGCGCTGAATGTTAAGGGCTGCCAGATCAAATCCGCCGGCTCCAGGATTTCCGAACAGGAAGTTGCGGACTTCGTCCACGAAAAACACGTCGATTTTCTGGCATACTTGCGCGGCAAAGCCCCGAAGGATCGGCTCAAGGCCGGTTTCAATGAGTTTCTGGGGGGAGAAAAAAGCCTCTCGCAACTGCAGATGACCTGCCTCGATCTCGTTTCCCTGCTCGTCAAGACGCAGAATAAGAGAACTCAACATACTGTGCCCAAACCGATAAGCAGCAGTAGAGAATATGTTTTTGACACCTGCATCGATTAAACTGTCATAACGTGGAGAGGAAGGTTCAACGGCATCGGGTCCCAGCAGTACTGGCAGAAATTCGTTGTATGTAATCTCCTGCATCTGAGCACCGACTATCCGTCTTGCTCTCTGGTAGATTTCCTCGCCGGACAAACTGGGATTGTTAATGGCAATTTCCTCGGCAAGCCTGTTGTGCTCACGCACAAAAAGCGTGTGCATAGCGGTTAAACCAACATGTTCGTTGGCCCGCACGTCTCCAGCGATGAATAGCTCCGGTCCTGTTCCCCCATCGTTTGGCAATCCAAAATGGTTAAACGCAAGTAAATTGCCATCGGATGTTCGAAGTTTGCCGGATCCGTCGTTTAGCCGTAACGCGGTTGCGCGTTCTTCGGTAGAGCCGTAAATGTTTGACGCATCGATCCAGCCGGTAATTTCGTTTAATTGCTGACGGGGGTTGTCCGGTGACGTACCAGTGTCTGGGTCGTAGACGGAACGATCAAACGTCATTTCGCGGCTGCCTATTCCGTCCGGATCGAAAAAGGGGTCCCCAAGGGGAATCGGAATATTGGCCATTTCTAACGGTTCTGCCTTGGGGGTCAGGCTGATATCATGGTCGAGGAATTGCCCCCATAGCCATAGAAAATCACTGGCCGATTTCTGATTGGCTATTGATTTCTCTTGAGCGTTTACCATATTGCTTATGTCTCTGGGATTGGGACGGTTTGAACCGGCAAGTGAACTGATTCCATCTGTGTAGGCGGGAGTTACGAGACGAATCAGCTGGACTCCGGCCTGATTCATTTCTGGATTGTTTGGATTGTTGTTGCTTCCGTCAATAGTTCTGTAAGATTCGCTGTCAACTGACCCGCAGGAACTTATTACCCCCGCAAAAGCAATCGCCAGCAGGAAGCTGATTCCCAAACGTAAAGGAGTAGCTTTGAGGAATAATGGGTATGGATGAAATGGGCTTCCTGTCTTATGCTTCGTCCCGTTTTTTGGCTCATTCCCACTTCCGTGCTTTTTGTTTGATAGATGATTTTCTGGTTCGACGGGTACTTTAGCCATCATTTATAAAATCTCCGATTGAGTTCTCTGTTAGTTATGAGGAAGCAGTATTCAGTAGCAGTTGCTTGCACAGGCAATTTTCACGAATCTGAATTTTTGCATTTCTACAAATCTAGGTTCCAAAGATTTATGAGGAGATGAAATTCAGATTTGAGCGGTCTTGCTCAGCAACATGATCTCGGGTCTTTTTCCTTGGCGGATCTATTGCCAGATGTTTTCTCCCTTCATCCTATTTTTTGTTTCCTGAGAGCGGCTTAATCTTGCTTCATGTTGTTCGGTATTTCCCCGTACAAAATCGTTACCCCACTGTGCTCGCGGTCAGAGCGGCATGGGTGCCGATGCCGACCGCGACGCAACCGTGAACCGATATCGAATTTTCAAGCTTTCCCATACATCGGTTTCAGTGGGGTTAGGAGGCATAGCGGGATGAATCTCGTAGTTTTGTTTCTAGTAGTCCGATTGCGGTTATCCGTCAGATTGTTTCTCGAGATTCTATAAAAACGGTCCATGGTTGTCAAGGGATTTTTAGGCAAATTATTTAATAATTTCAGGGTTATACGGTCGACCAGTCCTAATGATAGATAATACGGTCGACCGATTCTAACTAGAATAATATGAATGACCAGTCCTATTTAAAGATGCTTGATTTTGAAACAAGATTGTGTAAATATATGCCTTCATATCAGTCATTCCTTCATATCTAGGCCTGTTTCTTTTGGTATGGAGAAAATTTGCGCATGTTGGTGAAAGATGTTTAAGAAAGGCCGTCGCGCGCTTTTTAAAATGGTTAGGTTTTATGAGCAATAGAGACAAATTAATCAATGTTGCTTCCGAATTGATTCACTCTCATGGTTTTGAGGGAACTTCAATTGATATGATCATGAGAGAATCCGGTGTTTGCAGAAGCAATTTCTATTACTATTTTGAAAGCAAGGAAGCCTTGGGGTTGCTTGCGATTGAGAAAGTAGCTTCGGAGTTTGAAGAAAAAATGTTGTCGAAAACCCTCTTGAACCAAGACCTAAACCCGCTTGAACGTATTGATGGCTTTTATAGAGAGGCAATTTCTCTTCAGCGTTTTCTTTTTTCGCAGCCTCCTTATGCAGGCTGTTTTTTCGGGAATCTGGCTTTGGAGCAGAGCGGCATAAGCGAGAAATTTCGTTCCGTTCTGAGTGATTATTTCAAGGGATGGAGAGACTGTTTTGAACAATGTCTGAGAGAGGGTGTGGAGCGGGGGTTTTTCAGGGAGGAAATTGATCCCAAAGAAACGGCCGGCTTACTGATCTCTCAGATAGAAGGAGCCATACTCCTGTCGAAGGTTGACAATTCCATCGAACCGTTCGAGTCTGCCTGCGCAACGATGAGAAGCCTGATCGTTAAACCGTCATGATTAGCCTGCTCTGCGGGAATTTTCACAGTACCGCCCGGGAGTTTTGCGTATAACTGCTCCGCAGTGAAGCCGACTACTCAATTATAAATACGTTGTTACCTATCTCTTCGTTTTCAATATCCGTATTTCTTCGGATAATATCGGCAAGAGTTGTTTCTTCCACCTCTCTCAATTCATCCTGCGAAAGGGTGCGTTCGTACCAGAAACGGTCGCCGTCGCGCAACACCCTGAACTGACGGGAGACGATCGTGTGGAAAAGTTCGCCGAGCATGGATTTGCCGTGACGGTCTTCAGCGAGCCCCGCAACCCAGATATCCATATCGTCTGTATTATCCGTACCATCTTCATTGGTTCCATAGGCCTCACGAAGCCTTCTTTGCACTTCCGGATCTCCGGTTATGTCAGAAAAACTTTCCTTCCGCTCAAGCCCGAGAGCTTCGCGCATGTCATTGTAGCTCGGCAGTCCATGGTCGCGGCCGCGATGAATGTTTAAACTGGCAAGGTCAAATCCTCGCAGCTGAGGGGTCCCTGTCGGCTGGTCGTCTACGAACAGGAAGTTTCTGACGTCATCAATAATTAACACGTCCACTCGCTGGTGCAGGTCGGCGGCAAACCCTCTGAGTATCGGTTCAATACCGGCCTCAGCCACCTTTTCTGGTTTGAAGAAGGCATCTTTTAATGTTAGCGCTTCAATTTCATTGCCCTCTGCGTCGACAAGTCGAATCTTTGGATCAAGCAATGTGTGTCCTACCCGGAAAGCAGCCGAGGAAAATACGTTGGCAATGCCTGAAAGAGTTGAATCGTCATAATGAGAGTAAGGCGGGAGAGCGCTAGGTCCCAGCAGCACAGGCAGGAATTCGTTGTAGGTAATCGCCTGTATATGGGCGCCGACTATCCGTCTAGCCCTCTGGTAGATTTCCTCGCCCGATAGACTGGGATTGTTCATGCCGATTTCCTCGGCAAGCCTGTTATGTTCACGCACGAAAAGTGTATGCAATGAGGTTAAACCAATGTTTTCATTGGCCCGCTCATCCCCGGCGAGAAAAAAATCAGGACCCCGGAAACGAAAGTTAGGCAATCCTGACTCATTATAGGGCAAGAAATTACCCGAAGATGTCTTAAGCTTGCCTGACCCGTCGTTTGTCCGTAATGCGTTTGCGCGTTCCGCATCGGAACCGTAAACGGTTGATGCGTCAATCCATCCGGTGATTTTGTTCAGTTGCTGACGGGGGTTGTCTGTCGACGTGCCGGTGTCCGGGTCGTTGATGGCACGGTTAAAAAACATTTGGACTACGCCGGTGCTTTGCGGATCAAAAATATCATCCCCGGCCGGAATATTGATGTTGGCCGGCTCTGCCCTGGACTCATCCGAAAAGGTAATATCGTGATCCATAAACTGTCCCCACAACCAAACGAAATTAGTTGCCGAGTCCGGATTTGGAATTAATTCATCTTGGTTATTTACGATATTGCTGATATTTCTAGGATTGGGGCGACTTGCCCCGGCAAAAGAACTGATCCCATCGGCGTAGGCAGGGAACGCAAGACGAATCAGCTGGACACCGGCCTGATTCATTTGCGGATATCTTAGGTTGTTGCCGCTTCCGTTAATGGTTCTGTAAGGTTCGCTGTCGGTTGACCCGCAGGAACTGACAATGGCTAACATGGCAATCGCCAGCATAGAGCTGATTCCGAGACCAAGCAAGCGTAGCTTAGGGGCCCGGGTGCGCAGGCAGAAAGATTGTTTTATGTCTTTTACTCTGTTTTTTACTTTACATATTCCCACGTGCTCTTTGCTTAGTGGGTAGTTTTCTGATCTGACAAGTCTTCTGAGTTGTCTCAATGGGAACCTCCGTTTTAGTTATCCGTTCGTTGCGAAAATGCGATATTCAGTAGCGGCTAATCCTGTAAGTAGTGTTCACAAATCTGAGATTTTGGTTTTTCCAAACTGAACTCCACCGATTTATGATGAGAGAAATGAAGTTCAGCTTGATCGGTCGGATTTGGCTGTGCTGTGTTAAGTTTGGCTTCGCGTTAGTAGATCCGTTTTCAAGATTTTCTGTTCTGCCTGTTTGTTCTGTTTCCTACATTTGTTTTCACCTCGTCAAAGCTTTTTCCGTAAGTCCGTTCCGCTAAAAATGAGGGTAATCATTATCAAGAAAATCAAATCATGTCAATGGTTTGAAGGAGTCGGTTCTAATGCTCGAATTCTCTACTTTATATTAGGAAAAAGCCCATGCGGGTACCGAGGCCGAGGTCTGTTTTTCGGGCTTCGCTTAGGATTGGATTTACTTTGGGCAGGGAGACGGTTTCCGCGGAATGCTGATTCTACGTGGTATAATTTCCGGGCATGAAAAAGGAAGTTTTGGCTACGGACGGAACCGAAGCAATCTCCAAGGTGCTGGGTTTCTGGTTCGGCGATCTGCGCGAGGGTGAACTGCCGGATGAAGAGAAGCAGATGACCTGGTGGATGAAGTCGGAAGAGTTTGATGATCTGGTAAGGCAGAGATTTGAAAAATATGTCCTGCTTGCCGAAAAAGGGGAGCTCTCCCACTGGCTCGAAACTCCCTTGGGCACCGTGGCGTTTATAATAGTTGTCGATCAGTTTCCAAGGAACATCTACCGCGACACCCCGGAAGCGTTTTCAAGGGACTCGCTCGCCCTCCGCACCTGTCTTGAGGGCATTGAGAAGGGATTTGACAGGGACCTTCACCCAGCGCACAGGACGTTCTTCTACCTGCCGCTTATGCACTCGGAGGATCTGGAGATCCAGAGCCTAAGCGTTCAGAAGTACTCCGCTCTTGAAAACGAGTATGACTCGCACCCGCAAATCAAGGAAACCCTTGCCTGTTCAACGGATTTTGCGGGACGGCACTTTGACATAATAAAGAGATTCGGAAGATATCCCCACAGAAACGCGACTTTGGGAAGGGAATCAACCCTGGAAGAAACCGAGTTTCTAAAAGAGCCTGGAAGCTCTTTCTGATTCTTTCCACTGACTTTTTTTGTTGTTTAAGGTTATTCAAGCGGGTATTTATATGATGGCCGCAGCGTAGGGCGGGCGTATTTTATATCAGGGAGAACGTTTGATTGAATATCGAGGAAATATTTAGCCGGACTTACTTGGGCAATCCCGCCGAATCGTGGCTCTGGGCTCTGGGAGCGGCGATTGTTTTAGCCTTAGTTTTTAATTTTATTCTGAAAAGGTTCGTAAGGGGGTTTGCCAATCTTGCCGAGAAGACCGAGACAGATCTCGACGATCTGGTTTCAGCACTCTTAGGAAAAACCAGCATAGTGCTGATCATAATTTTTTCGGTCTACGTGGCTACCTTCTTCCTTGACCTCACCCAGCAGGTAAGGGAATTCCGGAAAAGCGTAATAATTATCTGCCTTCTCGTTCAGGTCGGTTTATGGGGAAGCGGTTTCATTGATTATTACGTTTCGAAGAAGCTCGCTAATATCGACGTCGGCGCTGGCGCCACCGTAACACACCTGAGAAGTCTCGGGTTTTTCGCCAAAGTAGTTCTCTGGGTGATTCTGGTAATTCTGACGATCGACAATCTGGGTTTTGACCCTACCACGATAATTGCGGGACTTGGAGTCGGTGGCATAGCCGTAGCGCTTGCTCTCCAGAATGTTCTCGGCGATGTGATAGCCTCGCTTTCCATTATTTTCGACAAGCCTTTTGAGGTCGGGGATTTCATAGTGGTAGACGATATAATGGGGGATGTCGAGCACATAGGGCTTAAGACCACGCGCCTCAGGAGTCTTTCCGGCGAGCAGCTTGTTTTATCGAATAACGACCTGCTTCAAAGCCGCATAAAAAACTACAAGAGGATGGACTCCCGCAGGATTAATTTTTCTCTGGGTGTGATTTACGAAACGTCCTACGAGAATGTTGAGAGAATCCCCGGATTGATAAAAGATATAATAGAGTCGGAACAGAAAACGAGGTTCGTCAGAGCGCATTTCAGCAGTTACGGTGATTTTTCCCTTAACTACGACATAGTCTACTTTGTTCTTAGTCCTTTATTTGATGATTATATGGATATACAGCAGAAGATTAATCTGAAGATATTCAAAAAGTTCTCCGATGAGGGAATAGAGTTTGCCTATCCCACACGCAAGATCTTTCTTGATTCGGTAGAAGCTGCGTCGACCGACGCAGGGGCAGGAGACTGAATTGGCCAAAAAAGCTTGGGGAGGCCGCTTTGCTTCCCAGACACACAACATCGCCGAGAAGTTCTCGGAATCGGTAAGTTTCGACAGGCGTCTTTACAAAGAAGACATAAGGGGGAGTATCGCCCACGTGAAAATGCTTCGCGAGACCGGGATTATTTCTCGTAAAGACGCATCCCGAATAACCAAAGGTCTGCGGGAGATCGAAAAGGAAATAGACCGCGGGGAGTTTGCCTTCAGCGAGAGCTACGAGGATATCCATCTCAACATAGAAAAAAGGCTTATCGAGAAAACGGGATCTTCAGGTGCCATGGTACACACTGCCAGGAGCAGGAACGACCAAGTTCTAACCGACACGAGGCTTTACCTGAGGGGGGAGGCAGAAGAGATAATTTCACTTGTGTGCACCTTGGCGGAGCAGTTCGTTGAACTTTCCGCAAAAAACCTGGGAGTGGTCATTCCTCTCTACACCCACATGCAGCGTGCACAGCCGGTGCTTCTGTCCCACCATCTTCTGGCTTACTACGAAATGCTAAAGCGCGACCGCGAGAGGTTTATTAACTGCCTAGCAAGGGTGAATGTGAGCCCGCTTGGAAGCTGTGCCGGGGCGGGAACCTCGTTTCCGATAGACAGGGAGATGACCGCTGAGGATCTGGGGTTTAAATCGGTTTCCAGAAACAGCATTGATGCTGTAAGCGACCGTGATTTCTGCGCGGAGTTCGTATTCTGCTGCTCGATTCTGATGATGCACCTGAGCAGGCTTTCCGAGGAACTTGTTTTGTGGAGCGCAAAGGAGTTTGACTTCATTGACCTCGGGGACGGGTTCACCACGGGTTCTAGCATAATGCCCCAGAAAAAGAATCCCGACATGTCGGAACTCACCCGGGGAAAAACCGCTAGGGTCTACGGAAACCTGAGTGCACTTCTGACTTTGATGAAAGGACTTCCGCTTTCCTACAACAGGGACATGCAGGAGGACAAAGAGCCTCTTTTCGATACGGTTGACACGGTAAAGCTTTGCCTTCGGGTTAATGTCGAGATGCTGAAGACGCTTGAATTCAAGGAAGAAAACATGAAGAAGGCCCTTCAGGGCGGCTTCGTCACCGCGACCGATGTGGCAGACTATCTGGCCCGCAAGGGTGTCCCGTTCCGTTCGGCCCACGAAACCGTGGGGAAGATAGTTTCTTACGCCGAGCGGGGGGGAAAGGAACTTTCAGATCTTAAGCTCTCCGAATTCCGCAGGTTCTCCAAAAAAATCGACGAGGACATTTTCCAGGTGATAACGTTCTCGGGTTCCGTTGAGAGCAGGAATTCCCTAGGCGGCACTTCAACCTCGAACGTGAGAAAAGAGATAGCAAACGCCAGAAGGTTCCTCAAAAGATGCATGTAGCCGTTTTTCCGGAAGAGTCGGCAATGATTTTCATTCTGTTTGCGGTGCGCCATGGGTTTTAAGCTTGGGGGACTTTACGTGATTACCGACGAGGGGCTGATTCCGCGCGGTTCTTTCTGCGAAACAGTTGAGAAATCGTTGGCAGGAGGAGCTGATATCGTTCAGTTAAGGGACAAAACTTCTCCGCGTTCGGAAGTCGTCGCCTTGGGCAGGGAACTTCTCGGTATTACGAAGAGATACGGCGTGCCGCTTATAATAAACGACTCCCCGGAACTCATGATGGAAATAAAGGCCGACGGAGTGCATCTGGGCGAGGACGATCCGAACATAATACCCACGAGAAAGAAACTGGGTAACGGCGCTATAATAGGCGTTTCCTGTTACGGTTCTCTTCCAAGAGGTATACACGCCGAGAGAATGGGTGCCAATTACGTTGTTTTCGGAACTCCTTGGGCCACTCCGACAAAACCCGGCAGAATTCCCACCCCTTTTGAAACTCTGGTCGAGGCGAAAACCGCTATCACGGGGATTCCGATATTTGCTATAGGAGGAATATTCCCCCATAATGCGGCACAGGTGCTTGCTACCGGGGTGGACGGCGTAGCCGTCATAACGAGCGTTTTTGGATCAGATGATCCGGAAGGTGCTTCGAGGGATCTCTGCTCTGTTCTTAAGGATCACCCGGTTGTGTGACCATGCGGGGAAACCCTATTCGGGCTTTGAGCATATGACGAGGTGGTTTGAAGCTCTTCCCTCGTCAACCAGTCCCAGATACGTATCGAAATACTCGATGTGATAGCGGGTGTTTTCCTCGCCCTGCTCTTCGGCAATCACGGCGGAATGCTTTTTGTAAGCGTCTCCCCAGTTTTTGACCTGAACCCGGAAATCCGCCACGTACTCGGTTATTTCCTCGATACGAAATCCGGCCGATTCAAGCTTTTCCCTGTAACTTTCAAGCGAATCGTAATATTGCGGGATAAGATAGCCCCTGGCCATCTTATCCTTTGTTTCCTCGTCACCGGATATCTCGAAGGTGCCGCTTAGAAACGCCCACGTTCCGGAAGGCTTAAGTACCCTGAGAACTTCCTTGAAAAGTCCCGTCTTGTCAGAAAACACGTTCATAACGTTAAGGCTTATTGCCAAGTCAAACGTGTTTTCGGTAAACGGCATTTCCATTGCGTCGCCCAGATGAAATTCCGTTTGTTCCTCAAGCCCGGAGTTTTTCGCGAGTTTTCCTGATATGTCTACCCCCACCTCGTTAATTTCTATTCCGGATACCCTGCACCCGGTCCTGTCGGCTATGTATACCGCGGGACCGCCCGCTCCGCTTCCCACGTCAAGAACATGCGTTGTTTTCTCTATGCCGAGCCTAGGGATCAGCTGGTCAAGATAACGGGGAGTAATGAAGGACTGCTGTCCTATGTCATCCTCTATTCCCCAGATGGACTCTCTTATGAGCCTGTTTGCGGGGCTGTCGAGCTGGTGAAGCTCGGAATAATCTACTCCTATCCGTTTTTCGTTCATCTGCAGTATGGTGCCTCCGATTGAATTTTAGGGAATTTTCGTAATTGAATCTACACTCTAATTGGCTAAACGCAATAAGTGATCCTTGAGCAGAGCTTCATTTGGTGCTGGGTGCGCAATGGAACTGAATTTCTGAGATGCTGCGACGTGTTTCGGACGGACCGGCATCTCATCATTAAAATGCGAAACACCTATCTGGCCGGATGTTTGATTTTTCCGCCAAAACGGCGGAGAACTCTCTTTAGGCGGGCACAGAAAAGAGTTTTCAGAATTAACCAACGACGGGGTGAAAAAAAGAGGAGGTACTAAAGAGAACCTTTCGGATTCCCTTCAAGTACCTCCTCACTTAAATTGATCAAAACGCTAAAGACTCTAAAACAGCAAACCGAAGTCCGACAGACTCCTAGAATATCTGAACGTCAAAGTCATAGCGGAAACCGAGGCTTAAAGTATTTACGTCGTCGCCCCCATCCTCGTCAGCTAATACCCATTCGGCAAAGACGTCTAAGGCGGGATGTACCTCTTTAATCAAAGTAACGTTATAGATCATCCTTTCGCTTCCGTCGTCTGGGTCGGACATGAAAAAGCCCGCGAGCAATTTAACGCTACCCATAGTGTAGGCACCGGCTACGTCGAGAGTAAAGGGGTTCAATTCAGAGCCGTCATCGTAATTGTCCGTTATGTACTGGTAAGTAACGGCGAGGTATAGATTCTCGATTACACTCAGACTGCCGCCGACACCGAAGAAATTCCTCTCAACGTTGTCATCGTCCCTGTTCTGCCGCAAGTAGGATGCGCCGATGTAAATCGGGCCGGAACTGAAGCCCGCGCCGATCGAAGCCGCGTCAACGCTGTCGGCATTAGAGGCGGAGGCATCTGAGGCATAGTAAGCATCGTTCTCGACCTCACCATCTACCTGCATGCCCGCGTTTACCTTTAAACCCGCAAAACTGTGAGAGTATGTTACCAGGTTGCTGCTCCGGAAAGGACCCTGATGATCATATCCGAAGGGGCTTCCGCGATGGTAAAAAATGTCGGTTACTTCGGCTACAGTGTTAAAATAGGGGTCCCACTGCTTACCGATAGCTACCATCCCCAGGTCATCGCTTTTAATACCCACGTAAGCCTGGCGCGCGTCGCCGAAATTGCCGTTTTGCTCAATATCAACATCCCACTCTCCGTGTAGCACCGCGGACAGACCTTCGGTTATCTGCGTGGTGGCTTTGAGGCCGACTCGTGAAAGCGCGTCGGTGATGTCGGCTGAGCTCCCGTCACTGTTTTCATAGGTAAGCCTTGGCCAGAACCTGCCGTAGATTGAAACATCTGTATCCTTAACCAGTGCTTCCCCGGGCATTGCTTCTTCGGCCATCGGTTCCTCGGCCATTGCTTCTTCAGCAATTGGTTCCTCGGCTTCCCCCCCGCCTGCAAATGCTGAAAGCGGTACTGCCAACATCCCGGATGCCAGCAGACAAATCATTAAAACCCTTTTGATAAAGTAATTCATTTTTCTCCTCCTTTTATCATAAGGTGCAATATATTGACTCAGTTAAAAATCTATCGTGTCCAACTTTTCAAGGCGAAACAAACGCAGATGGCTTTGAAAACCATCTAGGGGTAACAGCAGTAAATCTGTTTAGGCTTGGTACTGCCATCGGTCCATGTAAGTTCACCCGATATATTGACTCTGATTCTATCATAAATAGCAACCGTTTTTAAAGGGATTTTTCGAAACAATCGGTCAGAACCAGAATATCGGGGGTTTTAACATTATGATTCGACCTTCATGTTTTCAGGCATCCGGTTATGTTGAAGACTCAAAAACTTTTCTGGTTAAGGAAATCGAATCATGACGTCTAGCAATCAGTTCAAGTAAAATCCAGAGCCGGACTCCGAAAAACTTCTGCATTTATATTCCGCGGGAAATATGGGCTAATCATCGAACTTAAGAAGGGTTCCTTTCCTCTTTAGCTGGATTTTTTCCGAAAGAGCATGAGAGACGATGGGAAGAGCTATGGTGGCATCGCAGTAACACTGAACCAGGCTGCCTTCAGGGTTTTCCTTTCCCCACGAAACCGCCTCTTCAAACGTGCATCCCGAAAGTCCTCCCCACTGGGGAGAATCGGTCGTGATCTGGATTGCGTATTTATGAGGATAGTAGGTTTCCTGCACACCGGTTCCCTTACGGTTAAGTCCAGCCTCTCTTCCCGGAATCTTCCTGTCTTTGTAAAGAAGGTCGCCCGTGACGGCAAAGAGCTGAATAAAATCTTTCGGCACACCGCCGCCTATGTAAACCACTCCCGTGTCAACCACGCTCTCGCCCATTCCCATGAACTCCACGTAGTCCTGTATGGCGTCGATCGTGAGATGATGTCCCTTGCTCTCGGCTATAAGCGCCGCATCTCCGTAAGGGCTGTCCGCTATGGCGGGGCAGAAGACCGGAACTTTGTTTCTTGCGGCCGTGGCTACGATGCAGTTTATGTTTTTCTTGTCGAGCCACTGTCCGCATCTTTTTAGGAATTCTCTTGAGGAATAGCTTCGGGATTTGTCGAGGGTCATTATGAATTCAGCCAGAAGCTCGGTCATCTCAAGGTAGTCGGGTTCGGTTCCATAAACGTCGTAGTAGCGGTTTATTCCTTCCGAAAAAAGTTTTGCATCATCTTCATTCGAAGTTCCCTGCCAGTACGAAAAACCCATCGCTTCCACTATGTCCTCGGAGATGTTTGCGCCTGTGGGTATCAGAACGTCCATGTACCTGTTTTCGATTAGCCAGTTTATTATTTTCCACTGTCCGGTTGTGGAAAGGGAGCCTGCGTATCCGAAAAAGATGGTGAGATTCTCAGCTTCCACCATCTTGCAGAGAACATCCACTACCCTGCCCAGACTTTTACCCTGAAATCCCGTCTGCGCCATCTCCTCGAGCAGCCTTGAGATCGGCTTCTCGGGAGAAACCTCTATCGCTTTTACTTTTTCCCCAAGATAGCGTGATTCTTCCTTCACGTTCTTTTTCTCCCTGCTAAACTCTTATGTCCACGAGCCTTTTCGGTACGTAGACGAAGTTCTTTATCTCTCGTCCCGCTATGTACTCTTTCACCCGGCTGTCGGAAAGGGCGATTTCCCTAACGGTTTCCTCGTCTGCGTCCGCGCTTAAGGAGATCTGGTTTCTCACTCTGGAGTTAACCCTTACGGGTATGGTTATCTCCGCGCTCTCAAAAGCGCTCTCGTCCCACTTTATCCACTCCTTGTCAACCAGGCTTCCGCTTTCTCCCGAAAGTTCCCAGAGTTCCTCAGCGAAATGGGGAGCCATAGGGTAGATAAGCCTCGTTATCGCAAGTAGCGACGTGCGGGCGTGCTCTCTTTCCACGCTTTTTTCTTTCCAGAGTGCGCTGAGTTCATTGAAAAGCTCCATTACGGCCGAAATTGCTGTGTTGAACTTGAAACTCTCTATGTCTTCCGTGACTTTTTTTATTGTCTGGTTGGTCGTGGCGGCGAGAGCAGCCGGTTTTCCTTTCGTCGGGAGTTCCTGTATCTGCTCTTCATTTTCCCGTTCGGCGAAAAACCCGGTCGCGAAACGCCAGACCCTGCCGAGGAACCTGAACATTCCGTTTACTCCCTGTTCGCTCCACTCAAGATCTTTCTCAACAGGGGCGGCGAAGAGCATGAACATCCTTACTGTGTCAGCCCCGTAGCGAACTATCATGTCGTCGGGATCCACGGTGTTCCCGAGAGACTTTGACATTTTCGCCCCGTCTTTTACCACCATCCCCTGGGTGAGAAGATTTTCAAAGGGTTCGTCGAGTTGGAAAACGCCGATATCCCTGAGCACCTTCGTGAAAAACCTCGAGTAAAGCAGGTGAAGTATGGCGTGCTCTATTCCGCCTATGTACTGATCCACGGGAAGCCAGTAAGAGGTTTTTTCGGGCTCGAACATGCCGCCTTTAAAATCGGGAGAGGCGTATCTCAGAAAATACCATGAAGATTCGACAAACGTATCCATTGTGTCGGTTTCCCGTTTCGCAGGTTCCCCGCAGGCGGGGCAGCTTGTCGCGATGAAGCTTTCGATCTTGGAGAGAGCGGGGATTCGCTCTCCGTCAATATCTATCTCAAGCGGGAGTTCAACCGGAAGATCGGAATCCGGAACCGGAACCTCTCCGCACTGCTCGCAGTAAACTATGGGTATCGGTGCTCCCCAGTAGCGCTGCCTAGAGATTCCCCAGTCCCGAAGCCGGTAGTTGATCTTGGTTCCGCCCGCGGCGTTTTTCTGGAGAAACTCGGCTATTTTCCCGAAGGCTTCCTGGGAGGTGAGACCCGAAAGCCACCCGGAATCCCCGAGAATTCCCTTTTCCGTAAATGCTTCTTTTTCGATGTCAAAGACGCTTCCGTCGTCAGGGAAAATCACCTGTTTTATTTGAAGACCGTATTTTTTCGCGAACTCCCAGTCCCTCTGGTCGTGCGCGGGAACGCTCATTACCGCACCCGTCCCGTAGCTCATGAGGACGAAGTTCGCAGTCCATACAGGTATTTTCTCCCCGCTTATGGGGTGGATGGCCTCTATTCCCAGAGGAACGCCGGTTTTTTCCATGGTTTCAATCTCAGCTTCGGAGACAGGCGCCTTGCGACACCGGGCGAGAAAATCCGCTACCTCGGGGTTTTTCTTGGCCGTTTCGCCTACAAGTGGATGCTCGGGGGCCAGGGCCATGTAGGTCACTCCCATGATAGTGTCCGGGCGCGTGGTGAATATCTTCAAGGCGCTCTTTTCCCCGTCCACGCGAAATTCAGCCTCGACTCCCTCGGATCTTCCTATCCAGTTCCTCTGCATGGTTTTAACCGCGTCGGGCCACCCCTTCATCTTTTCAAGTTCGTCCAGCAGTTCCTCTGAGTAATCGCTTACCCTCAGGAACCACTGCGGTATTTCCTTTTTTTCGACAACAGCCCCTGAGCGCCATCCCTTCCCGTCAATCACCTGTTCATTTGCGAGCACTGTCTGGTCAACCGGATCCCAGTTAACAACGGAAGTCTTTCTGTACGCTAGCCCCTCGCGATGAAGTCTGGTGAAAAGCCACTGCTCCCAGCGGTAGTATTCAACGTCGCACGTTGCGATTTCCCGGCTCCAGTCGTAGCTGAACCCGAGGCGCATGAGTTGCTGTTTCATCTGTGCTATGTTGGCCCGTGTCCAGGTCGAGGGATGTATGGCGTTTTGTATCGCCGCGTTTTCAGCGGGCAGCCCGAAAGCGTCCCACCCGATTGGGTGGAGAACGTTAAAGCCCCTCGCCCTTTTGAATCTCGAGACAACGTCCCCGATCGTGTAGTTTCTCACGTGCCCCATGTGGATTCTCCCTGACGGGTATGGGAACATTTCAAGAACGTAGTATTTCTTCCCGGAGGTCTCCTCGGAGACCCTGTAGGTGCTTTTTTCCGCCCAGAAATCCTGCCACTTTTTCTCGATTTCCTGCGGTCTGTATTCTGTCTCCATTCCGAGGGGAGGGCGTTTGACGGGTTTAGGTATTGGTTTTTTGCAAACGCGGTCTTATTCTAATTAAAAGCCGCATTGCTTTCAAACCCCTTCGCTACCTACTGCCGTTTGTGTTAAACTTCCTTTCCGGCGAGCAATGAGTTCCAGTGAATTTTACGAGACGGCGCGGGCGCTTGAGAACTATCTTCGGTTCTGCAAGGAGATCGGGATAGAGGAATTGCCTGCTGGGTTTGCCGCTGGAGGCACCGAAATAGCGGATACGGAGAAAAACGGAACCGTTCTTTTAAGTGATCGCGGGAAATCGAGGGATTCATCTGCGGTCAAGACGCTTTCCGAGATAAGGGAGGAGCTAGGGGACTGCACGAGGTGCCGTCTCTGCGAGACCAGAAAGAGCATAGTGTTCGGCGAGGGGAATCCCAGGGCAAGGCTCGTGTTTGTCGGTGAAGGTCCCGGAAGGGACGAGGATATTCAGGGAAGGCCCTTTGTCGGAAGGGCGGGACAGTTGCTTACGAAGATAATCCGGGCGATGAAGCTTGAGAGGAAGGACGTGTACATATGTAACGTTGTAAAGTGCCGTCCTCCGGGGAACAGGAACCCGCAACCGGACGAAGTGGCAAGTTGCGAGCCTTTTCTTATGAAACAGATAGAAAGCATAAACCCCGAGGTAATAGTTTCTCTCGGAAGCGTCGCTACCGGATTGATGCTCAAGCTTAAGAACTTCAAGATGGGGCAGTTAAGAGGCACTTTTCACCAGTACGGGGACTCAAAGCTTATGATTACGTACCACCCAGCCGCGCTTCTGCGAAACCCGTCTCTTAAAAAACCCGTCTGGGAAGACATGAAGCTTGTAATGAAGGAACTTGGGATACCTGTCAGCGGGTGATTAGCTCAGTGGATTAGAGCACAGGCCTCCGGAGCCTGGGGTCGGGGGTTCGAATCCCCCATCGCCCGCCACGATGTTAACCGAAACTCAACCAAATGTACTCCGGAGTTATTTCCTAAGGACGGTGTACATGGTTTTCTCATCGGACCAGTTGATCTTGTCGGGGTCTTCGTAGGATTCACGGATGTTCTTCCTGAACTCCGCAAGGGATCTCTCAAACTCCTGGCTCTCATAGAGATAAAAAGTCGTGTAGTGCTTGCTCTGCGCCCTCTCAACCAGTTCCTGCAGGGAATTCTCCCTGGCGAGAATAAATGTTTTCGTCTCAATAAGCTCAAGTCCCTCTGTGCTTTTGATCTCTGCCTCAAGTCTTTCGGTGTTGTAAAAGTCCGATTCCTTCTGGTTAAACGACGGGAAGTGTTTTCCCCATATGCTTTTCATGCTCTGGGTCTTGGTTCTTGTGTAGATAAAAAGAAACGATCCCTCTTTGAGCACCCTCGCACTTTCCTTCAGGAATTTCGGGGTGTTGAAAAAATGTATGGCGTTGAAGCAGAATACGGCGTCAAGCGCGCTGTCCCCGATGGGAAGTTCCTGTGCCATGGCGATTTTGGTCGCGTAGTTTCGGATGTCGTGATCCTCAAGGTATTGCTCTAGGCTCTCAAGCATGAACTCGTTTGTGTCATAGCAGTAAAGAAACAGGTCCTTCTTGCCCAGATGCTCGAAGAAAAGTCTTGCGTACCGCCCTGCTCCAGCCCCCACGTCGGCAGCCTTTATTTTTCCCTTGTCTCCTATTATTCCCTTTATGTAGAGCACGGGTTCTGAGTCTGTGACTCTCAGGGATCTGTAGATTTCTGCTACCCGAGCATAGTGGCTCTGCGTCTTCTTAATGAACTGTTGGCTTTTCATTCGTTCCTCTCCGGTGTGAGTATGAAGTTGCGATTGCTGCTTGGTCGATTAGGGTTTCAGCTCCGGGACTGGGAGCTTAGGATATTTTTCTGAAAACTTTCTGCGACTTCCCGAAACAGGTAAGCGACCGTGTCGGGAAGATCGTCAACCCCGCACCACTTTCTTTTTCTGTCTCTTTCGTAATCTCCCGTATCTTCAATGGCTCTGGCACGGAAAAAAGTGTAGAGAACATGTCTTTTTCCTCCTTCAATGACCATTATGTCGAGAGGCTGCTCTATTTCCACCTTGTATCCGCTTTCCTCAAGACATTCCCTCTCCGCCGCCTCGGCGGGAGTTTCACCGTAATCTACTCCTCCGGCGGGAAAGACCCATGAATCATTGAGTTTTCTTGAACTCACCAGGATGACTTCAATCTCCCCGAGGCTGTTTTCCCTGTAAGCCACGACGCCTGCCTTCTGCACGGGTTTACGCATTTAGGTGAGAATGTTAGCCTAAAAATAGGATATGAACAGAAAGAAAATGTTGTTTTCCCCGATCAAGGAGAGCTTCTCGGACAGATTTTTTAGAGCGGGTAACACCTTACGTTACATGAAATTTATTTTGATCAGGCTCTGTAATTTGTCTGCATTTCCCCGTTAAGGAGGTTTAAGTGTCAAACAGGCTTAAAAACGAAAAGAGCCCCTATCTTCTCCAGCATGCGGAGAACCCGGTTGACTGGTATCCGTGGGGAGAGGAAGCGTTCGAAAAAGCTCGGGAACTTGGAAGGCCGATATTTCTTTCCATAGGATACTCGACCTGTCACTGGTGCCACGTTATGGAGCGCGAATCCTTTGAGGATGCCGAGGTGGCGGGGCTTATGAACGAGAACTTCGTCTCGATCAAGGTTGACAGGGAGGAGCGTCCCGACATTGACAATATCTATATGACCGTCTGTCACGTGATTTCAAGGAAAGGCTGCGGCTGGCCTCTTAACATAGTCATGACGCCTGAAGGGAAACCCTTTTTCGCCGGAACCTACATACCTAAGGAGAACCGTTACGGCAGAGTCGGAATGAAGGAGCTTGTGCCGGCGATAAAGGAACTCTGGGAGAACAAGAGGGAAGAGGTTCTGGAATCGGCCCGGCAGATAACCGACGCTGTCTGCAGCTTGGGGGATTCTCTCCGGAGAGTAGGTACTTCCCTGCTTAACGAGAAGACTCTTGATCAGGCCTACAGTTACTTTCTTTCGGCTTTCGATCCCGATGAAGGCGGCTTCGGGAAAGCTCCGAAATTTCCGACTCCCCACAACCTGATGTTTCTGATGAGGTATTACGGGCGCACAGGGAAAGATGCTTCCTTGAGGATGGTTGAGAGGACGCTTCTTGCCATGGGAAGGGGCGGCATATACGACCATGTGGGCTTCGGTTTTCACAGGTACTCGACCGATTCGCGATGGCTTGTCCCTCATTTCGAGAAGATGCTTTACGACCAGGCCCTTTTGGCGATCACTTACACAGAAGCGTGGCAGATCACGAAAAACCCGTTTTACGAAAAAAAAGCGAGGGAAATACTCGAATACCTGATTCGGGACATGACTTCTCCCGAAGGAGGTATCTACTCGGCCGAGGATGCCGACAGCGAAGGGGAGGAAGGCAAGTTCTATCTTTGGACCGTAGGGGAGATAGAGGAACTCGTGGGAACGGAGGGTACGGAACTTCTCTCGGACGTCTACAATCTATCTCGCGACGGAAATTTTACGGACGAGGCGACGGGAGAGCAAACCGACAGGAATATATTTCACCTGAAAGAGCCTTTGAACGACGCGGCCGCTCGGCTCGGACTCCATACCGAGGAGCTTGAGCAAAGACTAGAAGGTCTGCGGGAGAAGCTTTTTGCCAGCAGGGAAAAAAGAGTTCATCCCTACAAGGACGACAAGGTGCTCACGGACTGGAACGGAATAGCGATAGCGGCGTTTTCAAAGGCGGCAGCAGCTTTCGGAGAGAAAAGATATTCTGAGGCGGCGCGGGGCTCGATAGAATTCATAATGCAAAACCTTCTCCACGATGGAAGGCTTCTTCACCGCTACCGCGAGGGCGAAGCGGGCATAATGGCGAGCGTTGATGATTACGCCTTTTTCATATGGGGACTTCTCGAATACTACGAAAGCGTTTTCGATGAAAAATATCTCGCTTTGGCTATTTCTCTCTGCCGGGATCAGTTCGAACATTTCTGGGATGAGGAGTTCGCGGGTTTTTTCTTCACGGCCGATGACAGCGAAGCTCTGATAACCAGACAGAAGGAAATTTATGACGGGGCGCTTCCGTCCGGAAACTCGGTTTCAATACTTAACATCCTGAAAATTGCGAGACTGACCGCCGACCCCGAACTTGAAGAGAAGGCAGCCCGGATGGCCGCGGCTTTCTCCTCTCAGATCTCAAGACACCCGGCTTCTTTTTCGATGCACATGAACTCTCTTGATTTCATGCTGGGTCCTTCTTTCGAGATAGTGATAGCCGGGGACAGAAATTCCCCCGAGACCCGCCGGTTTCTCGATACTCTCTCGGGCGAGTACTTGCCGAACAAGGTCGTGATATTAAAAGACGAAGAAAGCGAAGAGGAAATTTCAAGAATGGCCCCTTACACGCAGGGCCATAGCCCCATCAACGGAAAAACTGCGGCGTACATATGCTCAAATTACGAGTGCCGTCTTCCGACGGATGACCCGGCGCGGATGCTTGAGCTTATACGAGAAGGGAAAAGTATCGATAAAGTGCCTAGGTAGGGATGTTTACACGGGTAATTTCCTCTCCCTAATACTTCAATTAGACAACTTGATGCGGACCGACTAAGACTATTTTGCCCAACTCCCAGTTTCGATTATCGGCCGTGGGCAAGGCCGTAAAGCAGCTGCTGGTCAGTCCACAATTCTACTTGCACACCGTTTGTTTCATAGACCCCTGGTTCGACATCTTTTATGCTATCGGTAATCGGCAAAACATATAAGGTGTGGATAACCTGACTTTTGCGATGATTCAATTTCAATTGAGCTGCCTGAGACCCCTGGATGGTGCAGTACTTGCCGCCTATGAGAAGGAAATCCCGAGCCAGATTGTCACGGCGGGGCTGGAGGGGAAAATCCAGCTCGCTGAGTGCGTTCTGCACAACGCCATACTGGTCTGATTTCACCACCAGTGCGCCGTGTTGGCGGTGATTGTGTCCGATTTCAGCGACCACCTGATGGGTAAGGTTGCTGTCCGTACTAATGTGCAGCCACAACCCAATTCCGATTGTCAGCAATATTACCGCGGCAATCGGGATAAGATAAGAGACACTGTGGCGCGTTCTTCCCACATCATGGACCGAGGCTTGCATTGCCGTGATCCTGTGCGGATCAAGGCGCTTGCTTCGATAGTAGTTCTTGAGTTCTTGTTCCAAGTTTTTCATTGTCTCAGTCAGCCGCGTCTAGGGCGGCCAGTTTTTTCCTGCTCCTATGTATGAGGCTCAGGACGGTTCCCCGAGGCCTGCCGGTCAGCGTGGCAATTTCCTTGGCCGAGTAACCCTCCACGATATGTAGAAACAAGGCTTCGCGCTCGATATCCCGCAACGTGGAAAGCATCTGATCTATGGCAACCTTGGTGTCTTCCCCAGTGGCGGTGTTGGTCGCCGAGAGACTCTCGTGTTCGCTGGTGAGCGCGATAAACCGGATGCGTTTCCGTCTGCGGTACTGGTCGATGTACAGATTTCGGATAGTTGTGAAAAAAAGAGCCTTCGTTTTCACTTCGCTATACCGCTGATGCAACTTAAGCCAAGCCGTTTGCACCAAATCCTCAGCATCGTGGTGGTGATGAGTGAGCGCGTAGGCATACCGGAAGCCACTCTGTAACAGTTCTTCTTCATTGAGTGATGGCGGTGCTGGCATGGCTTCATGCGGGCAGAGCTGTCCCCGACCGCTTGCAAGTTCCTATATTCCCGTGGCCAGTCTAGCTTTCCAAATGATACTTCCGTTTGACGTTCCCGACTTTGTGTACGATACCCTGTAAGGCCTGGAACTTGCCGTCTTTTTCAATCACCAGAAAATCAAGGTCGAAATAGACGCCGTTGCGGTCGTGGAAATCCGCACAACTGACGTAGTAGTCGGCCTTTTTCACGATTCCGTCATGCAGCTTTGTGAGCTTGAGCTTGAGGAGGTCGTCCGTGACTGCGTCATACAGGACATAATGTCCGTTCACCGTGTTGTGGTCAATATGCTCCTGCATCGCTATCTGGATCCCGCGCCGTGTCTCTCCTTTTATACTCGGATCATCGGTGGCAAAGGCGGTCAAAGTGAAAGCCAGAAAAACCAGCATTCCCATTATACTCTTCATAATTGAATATCTCCTTTAAAGTGTCTGCTTACTTAATAAAGACGAACGGGATGCCGTCGTGATTGCATCGGGCCGTCAACGGCAACTATTTTTTTTTGCCGAGACTGTTGCATTTGTGAAAACTGCTCCTATAATCTATGTAAAATTTTTTTTCAGGGGGGACCAAATGGCTAATAGAAGGAATGATAAGAAAGTGAGAGACCTTGTCGAGATGATGCAGGATCCCGAAGGTTCCGGTTACATCGGAAGCGACTGCGACACCATGGAACTTTACGAGCAGGAGCTTGAGGAGATGGAGGGGGGCGACAGCCTTTACGACGGGGAACTTGATTTCAACTGAGCTTCCTGCTCAAGCCCCCGCGTTTTCCTGATATGAACAAGCAGTACTGATATAGCGGCGGGAGTTATACCTGAAACCCGGCTTGCCTGACCTACCGACTCGGGTTTTACTCTTGAGAGTTTCTGAACAATTTCGTTTGAAAGTCCCGGGATGTTTTTGTACTCGAAGGTTTCCGGGATTTTCATGTTCTCGAATTTCTGCAATTTCCCGACTTCTTCTCTCTGTCTTTTTATGTAACCCTCGTATTTTACTTCCATCTCTATCTGCGCCCCGAGTTTCGGGGAGATGTCCGGATTCGCCGCGGAGTCTATAAAGCCCAGCATTTCATACGTGAAACCGGGTCTTCTGAGTATCTCTTTTAGGCTCTGGGGCTTTTTGATTCTCTGTGAACCGAGATTCTCAAGAATCCTGTTTGTTTTCTCGTTTGGAACCATCTTCTCGCTCTCAAGCCTTGCGAGTTCATTTTCAAGCGCGATTTTCCTGGCGCGGAATTCCTCGATCCGCTCGTCGCTGAGAAGTCCTATTGTGTGTCCAAACTCCCCGAGTCTTAAGTCAGCGTTGTCCTCCCTCAGTATAAGTCTGTACTCCGCCCTTGAGGTGAACATCCTGTAGGGTTCATCGACTCCTTTTGTGACCAGATCATCAATCAGAATTCCTATGTAGGCCTCCGAGCGTCCGAGCACGAAAGGATCCTTCCCTTTTATCCGAAGCGCCGCGTTTATTCCCGCTACTAGTCCCTGGCTTGCCGCCTCCTCGTAGCCCGTGGTTCCGTTTACCTGTCCTGCGAAAAATATGTTTTCGAGAAGTTTTGATTCAAGAGTAGCACCAAGCTGCGTGGGGTCGAGAAAGTCGTATTCGACCGCGTATCCCGGCCTCATTATTTCCACGTTGCGAAGTCCTTCCATGGTTCTTGAGAACTCGTGCTGAACTTCAATGGGAAGGCTGGTTGAAATTCCGTTGGGATAGATTTCGTAAGTATTTCTTCCCTCAGGTTCGAGAAATATCTGGTGGCGGTTCCGATCGGGAAACTTAACCACCTTATCTTCTATCGATGGGCAGTACCTTGGTCCTATTCCCTTTATGAGGCCGGAGTAAAGAGGGGACTTGTCAATGTTTTCGTTTATAACGCGGTGGGTTTCCTCGTTAGTGTAAGTGATGTAGCATGGCATCTGCTCAGTTGTGATTTCTCCCGGGGAAAAGGAAAAAGGCACAGGGTCCTTGTCCCCGTTCTGCCTCTCAAGCTTGTCCCACTCGATGGTCCTTCCGTCAAAGCGCGGAGGAGTTCCGGTTTTGAGCCTGCCTGTCGTGAAACCCAAATCCGCAAAAGAATTCGATATGGCTCCCGCGGCGGCTTCCCCCGCACGGCCGGATGAAATCCGCGTAAGGCCTATATGTATGAGTCCACCAGGAAAAGTTCCGGGGGTGACTACGACGGTATCTGAGAAGAACTTCTCCCCAAGAGCGGTTTTAACCCCCGCGACTTTTTTGCCGTCGACCAGAAATTCCTCGACCATGGCCTGTTTTATCTCTATGTTGGCTTCGCTCTCAAGAGCTTTTTTCATGTAGGTTCTGTAGCTTTGGCGGTCGGCCTGTATTCTGGTTGCCTGCACCGCTGCTCCCTTTCGGGTGTTGAGTCTTCTGAACTGTATGGCCGCGGTGTCTGCGGCTTTCCCCATCTCGCCGCCAAGCGCGTCTATCTCTTTTACAAGGTGACCTTTTCCGACGCCCCCTATGGAGGGGTTACACGACATGAGTCCGATTGTATCTATATTTGCCGTGAGAACCAGAGTCGTACAGCCCATTCTGGCCGCGGCGAGTGCTGCCTCGCACCCGGCGTGACCGGCTCCGATCACTATGACTTCGTATTTTTTTGAACCTAAGAGAAGCATTTTCTTAAATCACCCAAAGGAGTTTCAACGTCAATTATAACTGTCAACCCCTGACGGATAAACGGGGAGAAGCCTTTAAATGTCCTATATACTGGTTTGACACTACCGTGAGCATGCTATAGAGTCCCCAGACAGAGGTTGCTGAGAGTTGAAGCGCTGTCATGAAGTCATTACCGAAAGATATTTCAAACTATGCGAAGAGCCCGACGTTTTCCGAATCCTCTATACCGGTAAACCTGCAGAAATCCCACAGAACCAAAGCCGATACCTGGGCAAGGATCGTCATATTGGAGGGAAGGCTCCTTTATCGTATTCTCACGCCAGAGATTGAAAAAATTGAACTTTCGCCGGATATGCCCGGAATTGTGGAGCCGGAAGTTCCGCATGAAGTGGAGGCGATAGGCAGTGTTCGTTTCTACTTGGAGTTCTACCGTTAGCACCTGCGTTTTTCTTCACTGTCTTTACAAAAGATGGGAATTATATACTTGGTAGGGGTTTACTGTGGATTACTTTACGGAAACCTAGGGGACTGAGAATCAAGCTGTGACTTGCAAACAGGGCCTTTCCGTTCCGTTGAATTTATCGCTACCGGTATTATTATACTTTTTGTAAGAGGAGAGCATTGTTTTGCTCTTGGTTTGGAAAATATTTTGGAGGCATTTTTAAAAAATGAATACTCTTAAAAGTCTTTTTCTGCTTGCTTTTCTCTCTGCCATTCTGGTTTGGGTAGGGGGCATGATAGGGGGCAAAAATGGTGCCTTGATAGCACTTGTTCTCGCGGGAGTCATGAATTTCGCAAGCTACTGGTGGAGCGACAAGATCGTTCTCAGGATGTACAAGGCGAGTGAAGTCGGAAGGGACGACGCTCCCCAACTTTATTCTGATGTGGAGGAACTTGCACAAATAGCCGGGCTTCCAATGCCTCGGGTTTATATAATCCCAGAACAGGCTCCGAACGCCTTTGCCACGGGTCGGGATCCCAACCACTCGGCCGTAGCAGTCACTCAGGGAATCATGCGTCTTTTGAACAGAAACGAACTTAAGGGCGTAATAGCTCATGAGCTTGCCCATATAAGGAACAGAGACATCCTGATCGGTTCCGTGGCGGCGACAATCGCCGGCGCTATCAGTTACCTTGCTTACATGGCGCAGTTTGCGGCCATTTTCGGAGGAGGGGGAGGCGGTGACAGAAGAGGCGGAGGAATGCTGGGACTTCTGGCTATGGCCATTATCGCCCCGATGGCGGCAATGATTGTGAGGATGGCCATATCGAGGACCAGAGAATTCGGAGCGGACAAGACCGGGGCTGAGATATGCGGAAATCCGCTCTATCTTGCCGATGCGCTCAGGAAACTTCAGGCGGGAGCGTCAAGAGTTCCCTTGCAGGTAAGCGAGCAGGCGGCCGAGAGCACGGCGCACATGATGATAGTGAGCCCGATGATCGGGGGAGGTTTCGCCAAGCTTTTCAGTACGCATCCTCCAACCGAAGAGAGAGTCGCAAGGCTTGAAGCCATGGTCGGCGGCGCTTCCCTTTAAACCGGAAGAGAAAACTCTTTGAAAAGGAGCACATGAAGGCACGACCGCTTATCGGCATAACGACTGATCTTGAGGACAAATCAAACCTTATAGAGTCCGCCTACTCGAGGGCGGTTGAGTTCTACGGCGGTGCCCCGGTCCTGATTCCCACGGTTGCCGAAGCTTCAAGCTCGGATTTTCTGCTCAATATAATCTCCGCAATCAGCGGGCTTTTGATACCGGGTTCAAGGGACATGGACCCGAAGTTCTACGGCGAATCCCCGCATCCTGCCATAAATCCCATGAGTCCCGAGAGAACGGAAACGGAATTCAGCATTCTTAGCCTTGCTCTCGAAAAAGACGTGCCGGTTTTGGGGATATGCGGAGGCATGCAGTTTATAAACGTTTTCCACGGGGGCTCGATACATCAGGACATAAAAGCGCTGTTGCCCGACGCGCTTTGTCACGAAGGGGGCGAGGTTCACGATGTCACAGTTCTTCCGGACACGGTCTTCGGCGGTTTCACGGAAGAAGAGAAATTCGAGATAAAAAGCTACCACCACCAGGCAATAAACAGGGTTGGAGATGGTCTTAGGGTAAACGCCTTGGCCCCGGACGGAATAGTGGAGGGGTTTGAGTCGGCCGACGGTCGCGTCATGGGTTTTCAGTGGCATCCCGAACTTGAGCGGACCCCCCTCTCCGAACTGATTTTCACTCGGTTCCTCTCCGAAGCCGCACAGACGGCGGACGGTTCCCCCGGTATCGGGTAATTTTATCTGCGTATTTTTCCTAGGGGAGCCTTCAGGTTGAAGTTCATTAGCATAATCGGTGCGCGGGAGCACAATCTTAAGAACATAGACGTCAAAATACCGAGGCGCAGCTTCACTGTTGTCACGGGAGTGAGCGGTTCGGGGAAATCTTCCCTGGTTTTTGACATACTTTTTGCCGAGGCGCAGAGAAGGTTCATGGAGTCGCTTTCTTCCTACGCCAGGCAGTTTGTCGAGAAACTTGACAAGCCGGATGTCGATTTCGTCGAGGGCCTTTCTCCGTCCGTTTCGGTAGATCAGAAGACCTTCCACAGAAACCCCCGCTCGACCGTCGGGACCATAACGGAGATATACGACTACATGCGCGTGCTTTTTTCCGTGATCGGAGAGCCGCACTGCTATGAGTGCGGTGAGGAGATATCTTCACAGACTTCCTCTAGCATGATTGAGAGAATCCGCGAGGAAGCGGGCAGAAAACCCGTGTCCGTATATTCCCCGGTAGTTCAGGGAAGAAAAGGAATATACAGAAAAGAGCTTGAAGACATGAGGAGGGAAGGTTTTGTCAGGGTTAGAATCGACGGAGAGACCCATGACCTTGGAGACGACATAGAGCTTTCCCGCAACAAAAAACACACCATTGAACTTCTGGTGGACAACATAGTTTTGCGTGGGGAGAGTTCGGAAAAAAGGCTCTCAGACGCAGTATCCCTTGCCCTTAAAAGATCGGGCGGGCTCTTGAAATGCGAGATCGAAGGCGGGAGGACTCTCACTTTCAGCGAACATTTTTCCTGTCCCCGCTGCGCGATAAACTACCCGGAGATATCCCCCAGGCTTTTTTCCTTTAACAGTCCTTACGGCGCATGCGTGAACTGCCAGGGGCTTGGATTCGAAACGTTTTTCGATCCCGAACTCATGGTGGAGGATTCCGGGAAATCCCTTCGCGAAGGAGCGATCAAGCCGTTTGAGGATTCAAAATACATTGCCCGGATACTCGAGGGACTCTCCGAGCATTACGGGTTTTCGCTCGATGTCCCGTTTTCCCAGCTCTCCGCTCTGCACAGACAAAAGATACTCTACGGTTCAGGGATGGAGAAAATAAGCTTCAGGAAGGCAAGGAAGGGAAGGCAAAGGGAATACACCGCGACTTTCCCCGGAATCGTCGGCATGCTCACGGAATGGTACTCGCAGACCAGTTCGGAAGAACTTCGGGAAAAACTCTCGAAATACATGAGAACGGTTCCGTGCAGAGAGTGCGACGGATCCAGGCTCAACAAGATTGCCCTTTCCGTGCTTTTCAGGGGAAAGAACATATCGGATCTTGCTGGCATGGCGGTTTGCGATCTCGCCCCATACTTCGGGTCGCTTGAACTTTCCGTGAGGGAGAGAAAAATCGCTGGGGAGGTAATAAAAGAGATATCCTCCCGGCTCGGTTTTCTCGGGGACATAGGACTTGGCTACGTGAGTCTTGACCGCACGGCTCCGACCCTCTCGGGCGGAGAGGCTCAGAGGGTGAGGCTCGCAACCCAGGTGGGGTCGAAACTTACGGGAATAACGTACGTGCTTGACGAGCCTTCCATAGGACTTCACCCGAAGGATAACAAAAAGCTCGTTGAGACGTTAAAGAGCATAAGGGACATGGGCAACACCGTAATCGTTGTCGAGCATGACGAAGAAACCATAAAAAGTGCTGATTTCGTGCTTGACGTCGGTCCGGGAGCGGGAGAACTCGGAGGCGAGGTTGTCTGCTCTGGAAGCGTCGGGAGAATCTCCCGGTGCGCCGGTTCGGTTACCGGAAAATACCTCTCGGGCAAAAAGAGGATTCCGGTGCCCGGTTCGAGACGCTCCTCCGGGACCCGGGTCGGGGTTCGAGGGGCTTTAGGGAACAATCTCAGGGAAATTGACGTTGATTTTCCCCTCGGAACATTCATATGCGTCACAGGAGTTTCCGGCTCGGGGAAAAGCACTCTCGTGGTTGACACCCTCTATAATGGCCTGTCAAGAAAACTTAACCGGAGCAAAAATCGCGCGGCTCCGCACGGAGAGATCATCGGCACCGAAAATCTGGACAAGATCATCAAGGTTGATCAGGGCCCGATAGGCAGAACCCCGAGATCGAACCCCGCAACCTACACCGGTGTGCTCACAGAGATAAGAAAAATCTTCTCAATGCTTCCCGAGTCGAAGGTGATGGGATACGGGCCGGGCAGGTTCAGCTTTAACCTCTCCCAGGGAAGCTGCCCGGGGTGCAGGGGAAGCGGAACCGTCAGGATCGAGATGCACTTTCTTCCCGATGTTTATGTCACGTGTGAGGTATGCGGAGGAAGGAGGTACAACGACGAGACCCTGGCGATCAGATACAAGGGAAAGAACATGTCGGACGTTCTTGAGATGAACATAAAAGAGGCGGCAGATTTTTTTGAGAACATACCGAAGATTTCAGGGAAGCTCAGGTTACTGAACGAAGTCGGGCTCGGTTACATAAGGCTCGGGCAGCGGGTAACCACTCTTTCCGGAGGAGAGGCGCAGCGCATAAAACTCGCCAGGGAACTTGGAAAAAAAGCATCTGGAAAAACCCTCTACATACTTGACGAGCCGTCGGTCGGGCTTCATTTTGACGATATACAGAAACTCGTCTCTGTAATACAAAGACTCGTGGATTTAGGAAACACCGTAGTTGTCATAGAACATAATCTTGACATCATAAAGTGTGCGGACCATGTGATTGATCTTGGTCCTGGGGGAGGAGAAGACGGAGGAGAGCTTGTAGCCTGTGGCACTCCAGAGGAGATATGCGGGGTAAGCGGTTCGCATACGGCTTTTTATCTTAGAGGTGTTTTACAAAACGGGGTTGCGGGGAGTTAGAGATTGGAGATAGCGCAGTCGATAGTCCTAGGGCTAATACAGGGGATAACCGAGTTTTTCCCCGTAAGTAGCACAGCTCACCTATTTTTGGTTCCGTGGCTTTTTTCTTGGCAGGATCAGGGTCTGCCTTTCACAGTGGCGCTTCACGTGGGGAGCCTCTTTGCTATCCTTTACTGCTTCAGGGGAGAACTTGCGCTTATCATACGGGATTTTCTCTGTGGTTTGAGATCTTTTTCGTTTGAGGGGCGCCAACATGGAAAAACCGGAGTCTACCTTGTGATCGCTACCCTGCCCGCTGTTGCGGCCGGGTTTTTGTTCGAGGGCTATGCCTCAAGCGTGCTTCGCAACCCTGTTCTGGTTGCCGCCTTTCTTCTTGGTTTCGGGGTGCTTCTTTACATCTCCGACAGAAAAACGACCACGAGCAAGACTCTTTCTGACATGAACCTTGCCGACGCGCTTTTTTTCGGCGTGGCTCAGGCTTTTGCGATTCTGCCAGGAGCTTCAAGAGCGGGCGTTACGATTACCGGAGGGCTTCTTAGAAACTACAAAAGAGAAGAAGCCGCGCGGTTTTCATTTCTTCTGGCCATACCTGTCATAGTTGCTGCCGGGGTTTTTGAGATAAGGCATCTTGGGTATGCGGATATGTTCCGATGGTCTTTTGCTCTCGGAATTGCGACTTCTTTTATCTCGGCGCTTTTCGCTATCCGGTTTCTGCTCGGTTACGTGAGGACAAGATCATTTACCCTTTTTGTTGTCTACAGGGTGATTCTTTCCGTTGTGATAATTGCGGTGTACTCATGGGCATAGGAATGGTTAGGATTCGCAGGACACCCAACAATCCTTCTTTTTAATTCGAATCACCTGATAATTCTTGTGTTATCAAAGGTCCTTGACTCTGGCATTACTTCGGGAACAGAGTAGGAAACAATTTTTATTTCCTTCCGGTCATGTTATCGAGAAACGGTTTTTCTAACCGCCTGCAGGACCGCTTCATGGATGGCACCATTCGTCGCTAAGATTCCTTTATTCTCGAGTAGTTTTTTACCAGCGGAGAAATCAAGCGGTTTGCCTGCGGAGTCGGTAACGGTTCCTCCGGCTTCTCTTACGATTATGTATCCTGCGGCGTGGTCCCATATGTTCTCCTTGTAATCTTTTCGCGGAGGGGGGCGAAGGTAAATGGAAGCATCTCCCCTTGCCAAGACAGCGTATTTACACTGGCTGTCCATTCTCACGGGTTTTGCGGTTATGTCGAGAAACCGGGCGATTTTCCCTGAAAATTCATAGGACGAATCCGGGGCTTCAACCGATTCGCACATGACGGAGTCCGAGGCTTTTTCTACACTCGATACCGAAATGCGGGTCTGCGCACTTCCCCAAAGCCCGAACTGGTAGGAACCTTGTCCCTTCTCGCCGAAAAATACAACCCCCTTTTTTCCGCCTGTGCCGTTGTTCCTGTCCGATTCCAGCTCCGGACACCCCAGAATTCCGAGAACCACCTCTCCGTCCTCAATAAGCGCGAGTGCGATTGCGTACTGGCGTTTCGCAAGAAGACCTCTTGTTCCGTCGATCGGGTCAAGGGTCCAGAACCTGCCGTGGTTCCCACCCCCGTGATTTCCCCTGTCGATTGCACGGAATATTTCGTCTGGACTTTTTTCGGGCAGAAATTTCTCAAGATGTCTTCTGAGTTTTTCTCCGCAACTGCCCTCGAGACAAAACGAGGTTTCCTCGGCGACTATGGGAATTTCGGGAAAAGCGGCTGTGAGTTTTTCGTTTATTAACGCCTGCACAAAAAAATCCGCAAGAGTTACCGGGGAACCATCCGTTTTGTAAAGCGCTTCGCGGAACTCAGGTTTCCCGCTCATTTTTGCGCAGATCTTTGCCGCTTTCGTTACTGCTTCCAGCCCTACCTTTTTCTCAAATTCAAAGCCCATTTGTATCGGATTCCGCGTTTTTGGACAAAACCGCGGCGGTTTTTCAGGTATCTGTTACGAATGTTGGGCTCTCCGGTGAAATTTCAAAATCGACTCCCGCATGGGAAAGAGTTATTCCGTTTCCATTTTTAAGCGTGTATCTGGTTTCCGAGTGGTTCAGGTCCACCTCTATCAGATTGCCCAGGATTGAGACGGAGAAGCTGAGCCTAAGCATTTCCTTGGGAAGATTGGGGATGAATTCGGGTTTTTGCCCGCTGTTGGCGAGCCCGGCGAATCCGAACACAAACATCATCCACGTTCCTCCCATGGAGGCTATGTGACAGCCGTCAACGGTGTTTCGTCCCATGTCTCCCAGATCCATGAAAACTGCGTTTTCCGCGTATTCCATCGCCTTGTCCATATGTCCGACCTTGGCGGCAACTATTCCCTGTATGCAGGCCGAAAGTGAAGAGTCTCCCGTAGTGAGAGGGTCGTAGTAATCAAAGTTCCGTCTTTTTTCTTCCTGCGAGAATTCCTTTTCAAGAAGAAACATCGCAAGCACGAGATCCGACTGCTTGACTACCTTATGGCGGTAAATGACCAGCGGGTGGTAGTGGAGCAGTATGGGGTACTTGTCTTCCGGGACGTTTTCAAAATCCCATTTTTCCTTCTCGAGAAAATAGTTGTCCTGAGGGTGTATTCCGAGTTTTTCGTCATACGGTATGTACATACGCTCGGCGGCATTTTTCCAGTCCTCTATTTCCGAGATTTGGAGGTTGGTTTTGTGGGCGAGGCTTTTAAAAAGTTCGGGTTCGGTTTCCTCGAGTTTTTCAACCGTGGCTGCGGCGAGTCTTAGGTTCTCGCGGGCCATGAGATTAGTGTAGGTGTTATTGTTTACCACGGTGTTGTACTCGTCCGGGCCGGTAACGCCGTGTATTTCGAATTTTTTTTCTCCCGAGTTCGAGTAGAATCCAATATCGCTCCAGAGCCTCGCTGTTTCAATCAGGATCTCCGCCCCGTACTTGGGGACAAAATCATGATCTCCCGTGGCGTTAACGTATTTTTTGAGCGCGTAGACTATGTCGGCGTTTATATGGTATTGCGCGGTTCCCGCAGCGTAGTAAGCTGAAGCCTCCTCCCCGTTTATGGTTCTCCAGGGAAACATCGCTCCTCTCTGGTTAAGCCTTCTTGCGTATTCCCTAGACTTGTCAAGCATGCTGTAGCGAAACTTGAGGAGGTTCTCGGCGATAGTGGGCGAAGTATAGATAAGAAAAGGCATTAAGTATATTTCCATGTCCCAGAAGTAATGGCCGTCGTAGCCCGCTCCGGTAAGACCCTTGGACGGCACGCCGGCTCCTTCAACCCTTGCCGACGACTGGTGCATCTGGAAAAGGCTGAATCTTACCGCCTGCTGGAAGGACACAGTCCTCTCATCGCTGTCCATCTCCACGCATACGTCGCTTCTTTCCCAGAATTTGTCGAGATACTTGCGCTGTCCATCAAGCAGGTCCGAAAACCCGAACTTCTTGGCTCTTTTAAGGCTCCGTCTAGCCCTTTCTCGAAGTTCCTCGTTTGTGTGTGGTGCGGTTCTCGTGGTGTGATAGGTCATGTACTTTGTAAGACTTATCGGTTCTCCCTTTCGGGCGTCAACCATGAAAACCACTTTTCCGCGGTCGCCCTCCGCTTTGCTCGTATGGGAGTAATCGCAGTTTGTCTCAAGCGTGTGTTCAATTCCCGAGGTGATCGTCATCTTGCTGTTTCGGGTCGAGTGACAGAGAATCACGCTCGTGTCTCGCACGTCATTCAGGCGGGGTTCGAGGACCCGATGTTCAAGTCTGCTGGCCCTTCGCGGGTCTCCTCCATTGCCTCGGTCCAGCTGTTCCTCACTCCCTTCGGCGTAGTTTTCGTGGTCAATTATCTCCGAAGATATGATTACGGGAGCTTTGTCATTGAGAACCGTTACTTCGTAGGATATGGCGGCCAAGTGGCGATGTTCCATGGAGACCAGCCTTTTCGACCTTATAGATATCTGTTTTCCCGAGAACATTTCCCATATGAGGTTTCTCTCTACCACGCCGTTTCTCATGTCGAGGAATCGCTCGAAGTGAAGGAGGGTTGCGGTTGGCAGGTAAAAGGGTTCATCGTCTACATAGAGCTTGATTATCTTTGAGTCTGGAACGTTCACTATGGTCTGTCCCATCTTCGTGAACCCGAAGGCTTCCTCTCCGTATATGATGGGCCACGTTTCGTGGAAGCCGTTTACTATGGTGAAGTTCTGGTAGCTCGGGTTTCCCTCTTCGAAGGCGCCCCGCATTCCTATGTAGCCGTTTGAGGTGCAGAAGATAGTTTCCCCAAGGCCGAGTAGTTCGGGATAAAACTGCTTCTCCGTTATTCTCCACGGATCCGGAGGATATATGTGCTGTGCAGTGTATATGCCCTTTCTCTCTCTTTTTATCATTCCTGTTTTCCTCGCCTGCTACGCGCCAAGCCCGAACTCTCCCAGATCGCTTACGACCATGTCCGCTCCGTTTGAAAAAAGTTCCTCTTCGTTTTGCTTCCTGGCTACTCCGATTACCAGTCCGAACCCCCCACTCGCTCCCGCCGCCACTCCTGCCGCCGCATCCTCGATAACGATACTTCTTGCGGGCTTGGTTCCAAGAGCGGAGGTTGCTTCAATAAACGTATCAGGTTGCGGTTTTCCCCGAAGACCTTTTTCTGCTGCCGTTACCCCGTCCACCGTTACCTCGAAAAGGTTTTCTACTCCGGTGGCCTTCATCACGGCCCGGCAGTTCCTGCTTGAAGATACAACTGCCAAGCGAAACCCGGCTTCCTTAAGATTGAGCGCTAGCGCGACGGATGTCTGGTAGATTCCGGGAGACTCTTTTTCAAGGGTTTCCGTGAACAGCTGGTTTTTCCTGTTTCCGAGCCCGAAAACTGATTGCTCGCCCGGAGGGGAGTTTGTATCGCCCTCGGGAAGTTCTATTCCGCGCGAGAGCAGAAAGCCGCGCACGCCCTCATAGCGGGGTTTGCCGTCAACATACTCAAGGTAGTCGTCCGTTTCGCTGAAGGGAACGAAGTTCTCCCCCTTCTTGTTTGCCCAAGCACGAAGGAACTCGTCAAATGTCTTTTTCCAGCAGGCCGAGTGAATTTTTTCAGTTGTGGTAATTACTCCGTCGAGATCGAAAAGAACCGCATCATAGGTGTTTTTCGAGAAAACACTTTCTCCGTTTAGAAGTTCTGTCTTAAGAGCATGTGCTTTCATATCCGTCTTCCGAAAAGGAGTTTCACCCACGGCATTTTTGCTGCGGATTAATTATACAGCATATTCTCTGCGAAAAACCATACAAAACCCAGCCAGGTCATTTGGTACTTCTACGGGGCGTTTTTGAATTTGAACTCTTTTTATGATAGCTTCATAACTCCTTGTGAGTTTGGCCCCATCGTCTAGGGGTTTAGGACGCAGCCCTCTCAAGGCTGAAACACGGGTTCGAATCCCGTTGGGGCTACCAATCATCCCACTTTCTTTCGACGGAGTCTTCCATGTTTTCCGTGTCTTGTCTCAGCGACGGTAAAAAAAGCCATCTGGGAATTGACGCAGCTACCCATGATGTTTTAAACTAACCTTGAGTTTGCTGGCGCTTGCCGCTTGCATAAATAACCACACCAAGGAGGGATAAAATGAAACTTGAGGGTAAATCCGCGATAATCACCGGTGGCAGCCTGGGAATAGGACAGGTCACGGCGCTTCTTTTTGCAAATGAGGGCGCTAATGTTCTTATAACCGGCAGAACTGAAAGCACTCTTGCGGAGGCTGCGGAGCTGGCCAAGGATTCTCCCGGCAGCATAGAGTATCTCGTGAGCGACGTGTCGAAGGAAGAGGACTGCAAGGAGGCCGTGGAGCACGCCATAAAGCTTTTCGGCAAAATCGACATACTGTTTAATAACGCAGGCGTGCTTCCTCTCGCAACTACTCACGAGACATCTATTGAAGACTGGGACCAGGTATTTGCCATTAACGTAAGGGGCACCTTTATGATGTCCAAGTTCTCGATTCCACACATGATCGAGCATGGTGGAGGCACAATAATCAACAATTCCTCCATACTGGGAATTAAAGCCATACCGGGTACCGCTGCATATAATTCCACCAAAGGAGCGGTGTCGCAGCTCACAAGAAGCATGGCCCTTGAGTACGGGCCAAACGGCATCAGGGTAAACGCCATAAATCCCGGCACTACCCTGACTCCGATGGTACAGGCTTTTCTTGACAATTCGCCCCCGGAGCTTGATGCATATCTGAAGGGACTTCAGCCTATAACCGGGCACTTGGGCCGTTTCGCGACCCCTGAGGAAATGGCGCACGCGGTGCTTTTCCTCTGCGACAGCGAAAACGTGGCGTATATGACGGGAGCGGAGCTTTCCGTTGACGGCGGGTGGATAGCTAACTAAGGAAACAGTTTCCGTTCCGGAACCCGTCAATCAGTATCTGTATCTGTAAGGGTTATATCCGCAAGGGGCCCGTACGCGGCGGAGAGGGTTTTTCTTATAAAGGCTTCGGGATCGCCCGTTTCGGCTTCCACGAGGATTTCTCCGCGGCCCTCAAGAGAGCTCCGGAAATCCCCGACGGGCGGGTTTTCGGTTCCCTCGCATGTTGAGCTGTTCAGGATAAAGAGGATCTCCGGCTTATCCCCGTTTCTCACCTCGCAGTCTATTGACACTATCCCTTCCGGGACTTCTATGTCGGCTACGTACCTTGAGGGTTGCTCCTGCATTTTGGGTAGACTCAGCTTGTTGAGAACTCAAGTGAATGCGGAAAGGGGAACTTCGTGGATTCCTCCTTCAAGCTGAACTCCTCAAAGGTGGTGGCTCCCAAATCCTTTAGCTTTGCGAGCAGCTCTTCGATTATCACCTCGGGAGTCGACGCACCGGAACTTATACCCACCGTCATGTTCTGCTCAAGCGTTTCCACGTCGCCGAGCCCTTCTGTATCTTCAATTAGATAGGCTTCACTTACTCCGCACGATTTTGCGACTTCGACCAGCCTGTTTGAGTTCGAGCTCTCGGGCGATCCCACGATGAAAATGATGTCCGAGATCTCGGCGAGTTCTTTTACGGCATCCTGGCGGTTCTGGGTGGCGTAGCAGATATCGAGCTTGGAAGGCTTCGCGATTTTCGGAAAGCGCCTTTCAAGCGCCGCCACTATTTCCTTTGTGTCATCGACGCTGAGAGTAGTCTGCGTCACGTAGGCTACTTTTTCCGGATCCGGGACGTTAACCGAGAGGGCCTCGCTTGCCGATTCCACAACCACAACGCTGTCCGGAGCCTCGCCTTTCGTTCCTATGACTTCTACGTGATCCCTGTGGCCTACGAGTATTATCGTGTACCCTATTTCGGAGTAGTGCCTTACTTCGTTATGGACCTTGGTTACGAGCGGGCAGACGGCGTCCACTATCTGAAAGCCTCGTCTTTTGGCTTCGTCGATAACCGCGGGGCTTACGCCGTGGGCACTGAAGATAACCCGGGCCTCAGGATCGTTTATTTCGTCGAGTTCCTCGACGAAGACTGCGCCTTTTTCCCTTAGAGAATCCACTACCCTTTTATTGTGCACTATGGCGTGGCGGACATAGATAGGGGGACCGTACACCTCAAGGGCTCTTTCGACTATTTCGATTGCCCTTTCGACTCCTGCGCAGAATCCTCTGGGTTTAGCGACTACGACTCGCATGTCACCGTAGATGATAACGCCGTGACAACGCAGGTCAAGCAAAAAGGCCCTCCGGCTAACATGGGGGAGATCTGATTGTAACCACAAGCGCGGCGCGTGTTTGCCGGGTATGCTTTATCCCGTTTATTCTCGCCGGAGCGATGCAACGGCACGGCACACAACACAAAGGAATTTTCAAGTCATGGGACCGGAGAACAATGGAGAGAGAGCGCCGCAGAGTTGCGAGAGGCTCATAATAGCGCTTGACTTCGACTCAAGCGAGGAAGCTCTTGCTCTTGTGGAACTTCTTGGCGAAAGGATCGGCATCTACAAGGTCGGCTACCAGCTTTTTATGCGAGAGGGAATGAGTTTCGTAAGGGAGCTTGTGAGACTTGGGAAGAAGGTTTTTCTTGATCTTAAGATGGGAGACATAGACCGCACGATCGCGGCCGCGCTTCGGGCGGTGCCCGAGGGAGTAGAGTTCGTTACCATAAACGGCGGAAAGGCGACGGTGGCTGCCGCGAAGGAAGGCCGTGGCAAAAGAGACCGGCCTCTTATTCTTTCCCTCACTTTTCTCTCGAGTCTCGACCAGGACGACCTGAGAGCGCTTATGATGAACGAAAATCTGGAGCTTGATGAGTACGTGCGGGTCTTTACGCGAAGGTCGATCGAAGCCGGTTGTGATGGAGTTGTGGCTTCCGGGGAATCGATACGTGAAATCAGGCAGGAATTTGGAAGCAGCCTCGTAATAGTTGCTCCTGGAATACGTCCCGAGGGGAAAAGCCAAAACGACCACAAAAGGGCACTCACTCCAAAGATGGCTATTGACTACGGAGCCGATTATCTGGTCGTGGGACGCCCTGTTACCGAGGCAAATGACAGTCTTGGGATTGCGGACGCCATAATCAGGGAAGCCAACGCAGCTTTCGCCAGCGGGAGTTGATGGCTGAAACTATGTTTCAGCGACTGTTCCATTATTACCAAGACAAAGGGATTCTTTCTACCTCGTTTACCTGTCCGCATAAGAAGGAATGCAGTGCAGGTTCTCCAAAGTTTACCGGTCCGAAGTCGGCATTTGTAAGCACAGGGTATGAAAATAAAAGCTCCAATCTGCCCCGTCTTCTCTTTTTGTCGCTTGACTCCGGCGACGGAGATAAAGACGATAGGAAAAGGCTACCGGGGGCCCTGCGACAGCAAGAAGAAATAGAAAGGGACGTACTGGCGCTTCCAAAGCACAAGCACTGGTACAGGACCCATGAACTTGCCTGGTATATATTCAAACGGTTTGATCCTAATATGAGAGTTGAAGATGCGAAAAAATATTTCGCGCATGCAAATTCCGCCAAATGCTGCATGAACAAGCCGGGGAGGAAAAAAGCTGACAGAATTCTATTCAAAAACTGCCGGGAGTATCTGGAGGATGAGTTGGAAATACTTTGTCCTGACATTATCGTTACGCAGGGCTCCGAGGCCAAAAGAGCTGTCGCGTCGTTTTACGAACCGCTTAAGTGCATCGATGAATACGCGTCAATTATACGTATGAACTCCCGAAAGGTCTTCTGGCTCCATACCTATCACCCGAGCAGCTACGGTGGGTTTTACAGGCAGCGCGACTGTGATAAGATCCGAAACCTTGCTTTGGGGTGGGATAGAGACTTTGCTTTGGGATGGGATAATTACTCTCGTATGATCCACGAGTTCATAGAAGCGGGCAACAAAAAAGGATCCTGAATTCAGACCGGAAACTGCAGAGGTTTACAGAACGGTTCACGCAATGACTTCCATCAGGTCTTCGGCGACTATTATTTCTGTTTCACTGTTTCCCGAGAGCGCTTCTATCTCTTTCCGGAGATCTCTCCCGTCCATTGAAGGGTAAAGATGCGAGAGAACAATTTTTTTGGGATTGCTTTCCCGAAGAATCTCCGCTATGTCTGAAGGGGTCATGTGAACGGCCATTTTCTCTGAATTTGGAAGCGCGCATTCCGTAACGAATATGTCCGCATCCGAAGCCACCTTGCGAAGTCCTGGGAAATAACCCGTGTCTCCCGTGTAGACGATTTTCTTTCCGCCGTAGCGTACAACATAGCCAATGCTGTTTTCAGTGTGAACGGTTTTGAAGGTCTTTATCTCAAGGTCGCCGATCTTCTGTTTCTTTTTTCCTATTTCATGGATTTTCACGAGCTTGGGTCTTACCCACTCCCTGTAAGGCGCCCGCAGCTTTTCGAGAAATTTCGAGAACCCATCCGGCCCCCATATTCCAAGCGTCTTTTCTCTTTTTTTCCCGTAAGGATGCTTGGTAGCGAAGAGAAGAGGGATCAGGTCGGAGGTGTGGTCGGGGTGGAAATGAGTTATGAAAACATTGTCGATCCCAAGGTAGTCGACCCCTATTTTCTCGAGCTTCCATACCACGCCGTTTCCGCAGTCAAAGAGAGAAAAGCCGGCGTCGGTGCTCAGGAGATATCCTGAGGAACCTCTTTTCTCGTGGGGCACGCAGGTGCCCGAACCCAAAACGGTAAGCTTCACCATCTGACTTGATATAATTCCGTCTCCGTTCCATAATCTTACTCGCGGAGCGGTTTTGGATGAAGAGAATTATAACACTGACAACGGATTTCGGGTCAAGCGATCATTACGTGGGGGCGATGAAAGGGGTTATGCTTTCCGTAAATGAAAATGTTCATCCGGTCGACATAACCCACTGCATTGAGTCTCACGACGTCCGCGCCGCGTCTTTTGTTATAGGGAACTCATACCGCTATTTTCCGAAAAACACCGTGCATCTGGTCGTGGTAGACCCGGGAGTCGGAAGCAGACGAAGACCTATAGCGCTTTTCGCTGACGGTCATTTTTTTGTGGGACCTGATAACGGCGTTTTCAGTTCGGTCATTCGTTGCTGTGAAGATTTCAGCGCCCGCGAAATAAAAAACCGCGACTATTTTCTAAAAGAGGTAAGCTCGACTTTTCACGGAAGGGATATATTCTCCCCGGTCGCTGCGCATCTTTCGCTCGGGGTTTCGTTCTCGCAGATCGGGCCGCAAATCCGTGACCCCGAAATCCTTCCCCGCGACGGATACTCGGTAACCGGGGCCGAGATCCGCGGAACCGTCGTTTACACTGACAAGTTCGGGAATCTTATAACCAGCATACCGACGGAGGCTGTCAGTGACGGGGCCCGGGCCGTGGTAACAGTTGGAGAGAAGCAGGTCACGGGAATCTCGGAATCGTATTCTTCCGTGAAACCCGGTGAAATCGTTGTTGTCGGGGGAAGCGGGGGATATATAGAAATATCGGTTAACCAGGGGCGCGCGTGCGATGTTTTCGGCGAAGTTCCGCCGGAAGTCATTATCGTTGCGGAGAGCAACTGAGAGAAATTCATGGAACCTGCAGAAGAAAAAACCGTAACGGAAATCCCTCGGGAATTTGCCGGACAGAGAGCCGATGTGTTTCTCTCGGGCTTCCTTAGGGAGCTCAGCCGCTCGAGCATAAAAAAGCACATAGAGCTCGGAAACATACTTATTGACCGCAAGACGTTTAAGCCTTCCAGGATAATAAATGGCGGGGAGAGCCTGAGCGTTAACATTCCGCCTCCTGAGCCCTGCGGCATCAAGGGAGAGGAGATCGATGTCGAGGTTGTTTACGAGGACCGTGACATAATCGTCGTCAACAAACCCGCAGGCATGGTGGTTCACCCGGGAGCGGGAGTGACGAGCGGCACGCTTGTAAACGCTCTTGTTTATATGTGCGAGGATCTTTCGGGGATAGGAGGCGAGATGCGCCCGGGGATAGTGCACCGCCTCGACAAGGAAACCTCCGGGGTCATGGTTGTTGCTAAAAGCGATCGGGCGCACAAAAGTCTTTCCGAGCAGTTCAAGGCCAGGGAGACGGAAAAGGAATACGTGGCTATTGTTTCCGGGGAAATGAAAAAAGGTTCAGGGGTTTTCATCTCCCCCATAGGAAGGAGTCCCTCGAACAGGATAAAAATGACCTCTTTTTCCAGAGCCGGAAGAGATGCCGAGACCCGCTGGGAGGTAATCGAAAGGCTGCGCGGGGCAACTCTTGTGAGTGTCTGGCCGAAGACCGGGAGAACTCACCAGATAAGGGTTCATTTTTCTGAAAACGGGTTTCCGGTGTTTGCCGATAAAGTTTACGGAGGCAAAAAAAGCCGCCCGAAAAATTCAAGGGTTCTGGGAGCGTTGATAAAGAGGCACGCTCTTCACGCGAGGAACCTCGGCTTTACCCATCCGGCGACCGGAAAGCGAATTGAGCTTTCGGCAAAAATTCCCGAGGATATGGTTTCAGTGATCGATTTTCTAAGGAGGCAGAGCGGATGAAGGTTTTTCGTTCGGCCCTGCTTGAGAAGTGTAGCGGTGTTATCCACGGTTTCGTTCACGATCCCGGAGGGCCGGATATTCTGAAAATCGCTTCTGCTCACGGGCTTGAAAATATCCTTACCGTGAACCAAGTTCACGGTAACACTGTTTTTTTCGCCGACGGCGCAATGGCAGAGGAACCTGCTGAAGCCGATTCGGTCGTTACGCAGCAAAAAGGTGTAGGCGTCGGAGTCATCACGGCCGACTGCGTTTCTGTTCTTCTCTGCTTTCCCGATTCCGGATGCGTTTGCGCCGTCCACGCGGGATGGCGCGGAACCTCACTGCGCGCGGTTAAGGAATCTATTGGGGCCGTTTGTGAAAAATACTCTTTGAAGCCGCAGGACGCCGTGGCCGTAATAGGTCCGGCGATATGGGGATGTTGCTACGAAGTTCGAGACGATGTGGCGTCACAGTTCGTCTCAAAGTTCAGCGGCGAAGCGGACTGGCTTTTAGAAAAAGGCGACGGGAAGTTTCTTCTTGATCTTGTGGAACTTAACAGAATCGAACTTTGTGATGCAGGAGTTCAGCAAATCGAGATAATGAATCTGTGCACTTGTTGTCAGGGACTTCCTTCATACAGAAGAGACGGTTCCGGCACGGACAAGATGATTAGCTTTGTCGGGATTTCCCCTTAGTGGATTCTTTTTTCTTTCAGCGCAGTATTGCAGCTTAACGCCGAGACGGAACACGGTACTTCGTCAGATCTTTAGTTTTTCGTCTCTCGATACAGAGTTTCTGCGCGAAGTTTCAATCCCACGCCTACATCGGTAAAACCGCGGCGTATATAACCGCCGAAGAGAAGTGAAATTATTGGTGAAAGTACGCCGCTTAATAGGTCGACATTATGGTAGCTGCAGCTGTCATCACTTATAGGTTCTAGATGCTGCTCTCGCACCGCAAATAAGAGCCAGGAAGTTCCGAAATTCCTGCTCCAAGAAATAAGACGTGGTTTTTCAAATGCACATAAAGTTTCGGTTATTCTGAATTTTGTGGGCCACATTCTTACCAATAGATGAACGGGTGACCCAATTTTAAAATCGGTTCTGGCCCGAGATGTAAATGGATTCCACTCACCATATTTTTCAACGTCAGTCAGGACCTCCCAGACGAAGTCAATGGGTGCGTTGATCTGAATGCGGTCGGTACGTACAGTAGAACTATTCATGCCCATCTCTGCTGTTCTTAACTAGAGTTTTAACCCAGGCATCTGAGTTGTCCCATAGAAGTCTCGACACGTCCCGGTCTTTTGTATCGTCGGATGATTCCGCTGTTTCGCAGCGCACATAATAATTTCCACCTTGAAACGGGTACTTGCTAGCGCACATCACGGAAGTTTGTGCGCCAAATATCGGGCGTAACAAGACAAAAGATGCGAGTGCGGAACAAATCTGGTTTAGAAGATACCCGATTTTTCCTTTGAACTCTTTAATCTGCGTAAGATTAGTCATAACAGATCCGGGGTGCACCGCTGCCGATTGCAGGTTGTACTCTTTGGCAAACCGTCTCTGGATCTCGAAAGTAAAGTGAATTAGTGCTAATTTTGACAGTCCGTAAGCGCTCCAGGAGTGGTATTCTCCGGCATCGTTGAACATGTTCTTGTTTTTCACTCTGTCGTGCAAGTGGGAAGTCAAGTTTACGACTCGCGCATCTCCGCTTTCTAAACCATTTTGCTTAAGAACCGGAAGCAATAAACTCGTCAGGTGAAAAGTTCCAAGGAAATTGGTGCGCCAATGAATTTCGAAACCGTCCTTTGTCAAGGGTGGTTTTTTTCTTGGATTAAGAATATTCTTGTGAATCCCTGCGTTATTGACAAGTACGTGCAATCGGTCGTTGTAATTTTTCCGGTACCATGTCGTGAAATTATTGACACTGTCAACATCGCACAGGTCTAACGGATGGGCTGTAATCCTCTTTTCGTCAGCGCCAATGACTCGCAAATCTCTCCTTAGAGAGTTTTCCATCAGTTCAATATCGTCAGTACTGGTGACAACAACCGTAGCTCCCCAGCTTGCAAGGATCTTAGCCGTTTCGTAACCAATTGAATTAGGAGAGGCACCTGTCACAATGACGTTCCGACTCGACATGTCGACTTTTTCTGCCATCGGCTTGCTCGTAAACAAATGCAGGATATGAGTTACGGATTTTGAGAACGTTTTAGGCATGCTGGAACAGCGTTATGTATAAGGTGTGGTCTCGCGTACAACTAAATCTATAACAAAAATGCATGTTTGGTAACTGCGTAGTCGGCTACTATGCCAGTTATAAGGCTTACTCCCGGGAATTAGCGACTAAAGGCTCACTTGCTTCCCACAACTTGGTTCCGTTTTCCTCATCCAATGCCGTAGGAGACACGGACTTTCGCTGCATTAAGTGCAAGTAGATTCCTGTGTCGGTACCAGCTTCTTCCGCACAGCATAGGTAGATTACCGGCCCGATAGCTTCTTCTGGAGATTGAAAAAAATGTCTTAGCAATGGGTTGACTATGGGCTTCAAGATCCATGGTGTTCCTCGTGAAAGGTTAGTAGCGACGCCTCCGGGACACATTGAGTGGACCGCAACTTCAGTTTCACTGCCTGTGTTCAAGCGGCGTGAGAGTTCGGTTGCAAACATGCACAAGATAAGTTTACTGATACCGTAATACTTAAAGCCGTCCATGAGTCCATAGTCGGTAAATTCCCCGAGGCGACCGAAATCAATAGCATGAGAGGACCGATGAGCCTCGGATGAAACGAAGATAATTCGCGGCGTCTTCCCGGCTTGGCTGGATGGGCAAACCACGCCGTCTTTCAGCCACCGGTCAACCATGATGCGATTCGACAAGAAATGAACCGCGAACATTGCTTCGTATCCTTGCGGTGTTTTAGTTGCCTTTTTGGGCATCAAGCCTGCGTTTAAAACCGCAATGTCAATTTTGATGTTGCGGTTGCTCAGATCATCGCAAAGACGGTGCACCGACCGAAGGTCCGAGAGGTCTACTTCCATCATTTCTACATTCTGGGAACCGGACAGCGCCTTTATTTCGTCGCATGTTTCCGTATGACCGGGTCGACAAGCTAAAACCATGTTTGCGCCACGCCTTGCAAGCTCAATGGCAACGGCTTTACCCAGCCCGCTGTTCGCTCCGGTTATTAGACAAGTTTTGCCGTCGATACGTACGTGCTTCGGAACAGGATTTACTTCCGATACCTTGGGTTGCGCCAAATCTCGAATTGCGATGGTTATAGCGTCTATGAAGGAACCATCACCCATCTGGTTTGTCCTTTGCTTCATGGTGAGTTTCTCCGCATTGTTTCCCGGTTCCTTGCAGTTGCCTGAATTCGCATAGGCTATTCGAAAGGAATTTCATATTTCTCCCGATAAAAGGAGAAATGATCTTCAATAATTTCCTCGCTCAATCCAAAATCACTCAAATGATAGACGTGCCTGCCAAAGCGATTTTGCGGATTTCTTCTCATAAAAGTCTTGGCTTGCTGCACCGCTTCAGCATTAAAATCAACCCCTGCCTTTAGGTAAATCCGGTGAAGCTGAGCAATCGGATCCTTCATCAAGTCATAATATGAAATATCGACGAATCGATCGGCATCTGCTTTAGCCCGAGATTGGATGGTTGACTCGACCATCCTGCGAGCCTTTCTGGACCAGTGTCTGGCGATTTCCTTTGGGTCCACATGATCGCTGAATATGCCGCGGTTGTGAGCAACCATACTGCAGAAAGAAGGCATGGTTTTTCTAGGGTCGCGGTGGGTCTGCACGACTATTGCGGTGGGGAAAACTTTAAGAAACACATCCAGGTATTCCATGTGATGCGGCGTTTTAAGCACCCAGTTACTGCTGGGGCGGTGCCAGCACAGAATCTTCAGCACCTTGTGGAAATATTCGTAGGTCTGCGTATGGTCCTGTTTCTCCAGCCACCGGGAGTAACTCGGCACGTGCATTATGGCTTCTGGAGCTTGGCTCATAAAGTTCAGATCAAGAAGCATTACATCTTCTTCCGGCTCATTATGGTCAATAGGGTGGACTGCCATGAACTGCGGCGACAAATACGCGATCAGTCGTTGTGCGAGGACTGCATGCACATTTCGAGTGATCCTTCCCTGAGCCTTGTTGCTTGGTGGTAGCGGGTTAAGCGCTTCCACGCCCGACACGCCTCGAATATTCGGATGAGAATTCAGCAGCCTATGCAATATTGTCGTTCCACTGCGCTGCAATCCCGTGATCAGGATAATCTTCCCCAAATTGATGTCATTTATTTCAGGTTGCTGTTTTAGTAATTCTTCAATTCGCAAGCGATGAACTAATGCGCTTGCGAGTCGAATTTTTTGTATCAGCCTGCCGGTTGGGGTCAGCTCGGCTTCTTCATTAATCGAATTTATGAGAACTTCCAACGCCTCAAAGTGACCGTCGTCACCAAAATCCTCAAGCCTCGTTTTTCGAATCGCGCTGGCGGTGAGCTTTTCAATATTCAAAGAACTCGACAATCCGAGGTTTTCACTTAGCTTCCCGACGGAATTGAAAATCTTAACGGGAAAAGGGCGGTAGGGATTTTCATAATCTGTAGAAGTTACTAGATTCTTTTCGGTCATAACCTTCGTTCAACTCAACAACTGTTTAAGGTCAGTTAACTTAACCAATCTGGTCCGCGGTTGAGGATGTTCCTTCGCGCGCACCCATCTAAAGCACATCGTGCCGAAAGAATGGCCATCTGTTTGGAGCCAATTGGGATGACCGGGATCCTCGTGAGCTACTACTAGGCGCACAGAACCGTCATCTTCATAATCGGCAAGATGTTTGTTAGTGTGTATCGTGTGATAGCGGTAGTCGAGCGATTCCATCCAGTAGTTGTTTAATTGGAAGTTCCAATGTTCGCATTCCGGCGGCGTTACTTCTATCAAAAGTGCTTCGTCTTCCGCCACTTCCCAATGACTGTGGTAGTAAACAATATTGGGATCACCCCCGGCAGCCAGTGATACTTCCGGATCAAACATTGGCAGTTCGTTGGTGTGCTTTTGAAAATCACGAGCCCACTTGGCAAACAGTAATGGTGCGCCTGCCACGAGCGTTCCCACGGTTTTCAATCCTTCGTCGAGTTGTTTCGGCGTCAATGGAGAGGGGCGGCGTTCATCTTCGGAACAATTGATCCGTTCTATTCGCAAGTCTGCTGGAGTTTCTGTTTTGCGATCAAGGAAAGTCTGACGTACCACTAATGTGCCAGTTTCCGGCGTCATAGGAAGCCAGTTCTTAGTTTGAGGTTTGCAACTGAGTATCAGTTCAAAGTACCCGTTTTCATCGATTTCTATTTGATCAGACTCTATATGCCCTGTTGGAGGCAACCCTCGTCCTTGCCCATAGTTGCCGGATTGAGTGCCAAAGCTTAAGTATGCAATATTATTGCGCCGCCCTGTGATTTTGTATTCATACTCGCCGCTCAGGGCTGCTGTCTGGTAGAAGTTATCAGGATTGTCTGCACCTAGCTTGGTTGTTTCGTTGACTACGCGATGAAGCACAGGGGCTTTCGGGTCGGCATGCTCGATAAATGCCATCAGTCCGGCCCGGGCAATGCGGCTTAAGTACCGATATCCTTCTGCCTGATTGAATGCGTCTTTAGGCGCCTTGGGGAAATTTAAAGCTGCTCCCGCAGCTTTTAAAGTATCGCAGAACTCATCCCAGGACTTTCCACTGACTACCCGTTGAGCGGCTAAGTCAGCTTCCGTTTTGCCACGCAACTTCCAGATGAAAAGAGATGTCTGTCGAAACAAGGCGAGAAGACGGATTGCGAATTTTCGCATGGAGTACCTCTAAGCAAAACTGATCTCATCGCTCGTAGATGTGTTTTTTTGTATTTTCTGGCACAGGTTTTGTCCGAGAATAATAATTCGTTTTATCCTGTAATGACTCAATAAATGTATAAGACATGTAAAAAATGGCAATTATTTTGTCCTAAAAGCTGCGGAATGAGAAAAGGATTTTCTCGGAATTTCCAAGAGGATGACGAAAAAGACAGTCTAAATCAATCTCGCATCGTTGCCCAAAGACGGGATAATAGTATATAATTTCCCAAAATATCCATGTAAATCCTCGGAGGAAAGAAAAATGAAAATAATGTCCTGGCTCGATTCGGAAGATTACTGGTACATGAATTCCCTAAGCGAGCAGAACAAGGAAATAAACTACTACGGCTACGTGATGGAGGTCGGAGACGAGGAAGATTCGAGCAGGATAAAGATCATGGTGGTCGAACTGCAGAGCGTGAAGATGGTGGTGGGATTCATTGTTCCTCTTAGCATGGATTTGAGCGGGCAGATAGACATGGGTTTTATCTGTCAGGAAAGACCGGATAAGGACGTACCGTTTTCGTGCCAGCTCTCGGGAGAGGTGAAAAGCCTTACTTACACTGGAGACGATCTCCAGAAAATAGAGTATGCCGGCCTTTCGCTTGAAAAGTTCTACCAGAACAAGGGGATAAAATTCTACCTTCTGGATCTTCGCCCGATCTCCGAGCAGAATCAGGATATGCCTTGATTAAGCCTTCCGTTCGCAAAGAAATACCGGAGCACCAGTAATATGTCTGAGAAAAACAAGATAGTTCTTGCCTATTCCGGGGGACTTGATACATCGGTAATCCTGAAATGGCTTGTAAACGAGTACGACTCCGATGTTATAGCCTATGTGGCTGACATAGGACAGAAAGAGGATTTACAGGAAGCGGAGCAGAAGGCTTGGGATACCGGTGCGTGCGCGGTATTCATCGAAGACCTAAGAGACGAGTTTGTCAGGGATTACGTTTTCCCGTCGATAAGCGCAAACGCCGTGTATGAAGGCAGCTATCTTTTAGGCACCTCCATAGCGCGTCCCCTTATAGCGAAAAGGCAGATTGAGATAGCCAAGCGCGAGGGGGCCTTCGCAGTTTCCCACGGAGCGACAGGCAAGGGAAATGACCAAGTCCGTTTTGAACTTACCTTCTATGCGCTACACCCCGACATAAAGATCATAGCCCCGTGGCGCGAGTGGGATTTCAAATCAAGAACCGACCTGATAAATTACGCCAGGGAAAACGGAATAGATGTTACGGCGACCGAGGAAAAGCCCTACAGTTGTGACCGCAACCTTCTTCATATCAGTTATGAGGGAGGGGTCTTGGAGGACCCGTGGGCTGAACCTCCTGAGGATATGTTCGAGATGACGGTTTCTCCCGAGGCGGCCCCTGATCAGCCGGTCTATGTGGAAATCGGGTTTGAAAGCGGCATTCCCGTTTCCGTTGACGGAGAGAAGCTTTCCCCCTCGGCACTTCTTGGCTGCTTAAACGATGTTGCCGGAGCAAACGGCATCGGGAGGGTAGACATTGTTGAAAACAGGTTCGTTGGTATGAAATCAAGGGGAGTATACGAGACCCCCGGCGGCACGATTCTTCACGTGGCGCACAGGGCTCTTGAGTCGATTACCATGGACAGGGAAGTGATGCGCCTCAGGGATTCTCTGATTCCGAAGATATCGGAACTTATATACTACGGCTTCTGGTTTTCTCCCGAGATGGAAATGCTGACCGCCGCCATCCGACAGAGCCAGAAGGGCGTAAGTGGCATAGCAAGGCTTAAGCTTTACAAGGGGAACGTTACAGTCTGTGGAAGAAAGTCTCCGAATTCCCTCTACAGCGAGAACCTGGCGACTTTCGAGGAGGATTCGATTTACGATCAGTCGGATGCTACCGGGTTCATAAGGCTAAACTCACTCCGGCTTTCCGTAAAAAAACTTCTTGAGGGGGAATAGCCCCTTTCGCGGATGAGAACGGATCAATTCGACTATGATCTTCCCCAGCGGCTGATTGCCCAGTATCCGCTTTCTGACCGCAGTTCCTCAAAACTCCTTGTGGTTGACAGGAAAACGCAAGGTTTCTCCCACGCCAAGTTCTCTGACCTAAGGGACCTGCTCCGCCCCGGCGACCTCATGGTTCTTAACAACACCAGAGTGATTCCCGCGAGGCTTGCGGGACACGTGGAACGAAGGGGGATCATTGAGTTTCTTCTTACGGAGAAAAAGGATGAGACTCGGTGGAAGGTGCTTTTTAGGAATCCGGCCGAGGGTCTTAGGGTCTCCCTCGACGGAGGGGTGTCGGGCAGCCTCGAGAGGGAACCCGACAAAAGCTGGACGATAAGATTCAGCGAACCCGTCGAGCGGGTCATCAGCAGCGCGGGGCGGATGCCGCTTCCACCCTACATAGAAAGAGAACCCGAGCCTTCGGATAAAAAGACCTATCAGACTGTTTACGCGACCGAGGAGGGAGCGGTCGCCGCTCCGACGGCCGGGCTTCATTTCGACCCTGAACTTATCTCGGATCTTTGCGAAAAGGGCGTTCTGATGAAGTATGTCACTCTGCATGTGGGAGAGGGAACCTTCAGGCCTGTAAAGGAAGAGCTTATCGATAACCACGCAATGCATTCAGAACGCGTCTCGGTCCCACGGGAGACCGCAGAGGCGGTAAACGAAGCCAAGGCGCAGAAAAGAAGGATTATTTCCGTGGGGACCACGGTTACGAGGGCCCTTGAGTCGGCGGAAGGAGACATCGGGGAGATGCGGCCTTTTTCCGGAAGGACGGATCTTTTTATAAAACCTCCTTACGAATTCCGGTTTGTAGACGTTCTGATAACCAATTTCCATATGCCCCGCTCAACCCTTCTTATGCTTGTCTCCGCGTTCTGCGGCACAAGGGAGCTGGCCCTTGCCGCTTATGAGGAGGCGAAATCGCGTGGTTACAGGTTCTTGAGTTACGGCGACTCGATGATGATAGTGTGAGGGGTTTTTAACTGCGTGCATCCTCGGCTTTGTTTTTGTACATTATCAGGCGGAATTGTTATACTCTTGGGAAAATGTTTTTCTTCAATCAATTTCCCCGGAGGAAAATAGCAGATGGCAACAGTAGTTACGGGAGCGACCGGGTTTATAGGATCGCATATAACCAGAAAGCTGGTTGAGAGAGGAGACCGGGTCAAGGTTCTTGTCAGAAAGACAAGCAATACTAAAAACATAGATTCTCTCGACGTTGAGAAGGTTTACGGGGATGTTGGAGATCCGGATTCTCTTAAGGCTGCTTTTTCCGGATGTGACACGCTTTTCCATACGGCTGGGTTCGTATCGTTTAAGAAATCGGATCACCAGAAAATGCTGGATATAAACGTGCGCGGCGCTTCGAACGTTCTCTCCGCCGCCATGGACGTGGGCGTATCCAAGGTTGTTTTCACAAGCAGCGTGGCTGCTATCGGGGTCGAGCGGGACGGTTCCCCGGTAACCGAATCCACCCAGTACGATCTCTACTCCGATGGGATAGGGTACATGAACTGCAAGTATCTCGCGGAAAGAGAGGCAAAGAGCTTCAGCGAAAAAGGCCTTCCGGTGGTTATAACGAACCCTTCCGTGGTTCTCGGCGCGGGGGACATCTATCTTTCAAGCTCGGGATCGGTTCTGTGGTTCTGCAAGAAAAGATTCCCTGGTTACATGGACGGCACCTTTAACGTTGTCGACGTTGAAGACGTTGCGAACGGACACCTGCTTGCGGAGAAGAACGGAAAGCCCGGAGAGCGCTACATACTCGCAAACGAGAACGTCAATGTGCAAGGTTATTTCGCCCTTCTGGAAGAGATAACCGGCGTCTCTGCTCCCAAGATCAAGATTCCCTACATATTCGCTTACACAACCGCGTTTCTCCTTGAAAGGGTTCTGGGACTCGGATTTCCGAATTATTCCACGCTGGACATCGATTCCATAAAGCTTTCAAGGTATAACTGGCATGCTGACAATTCAAAGGCTGTAAGGGAGCTCGGATTCACGGTGACTCCGATCGAGCAGACTATACAGAAGACCGTGGAGTGGTTCAGGGAAAACGGCTATCTGAAGTAAAAAAGAGAGTAAAGTGGCGGGAAACAGTTTCGGAAGATTTTTCAGAATTACCACTTGGGGGGAGTCCCACGGCCCCGCTATGGGAGTTGTGGTTGACGGCTGTCCCGCGGGACTTGAACTTTGCGCCGAGGACATACAGTACGAACTCGACAGAAGGCGCCCGGGGCAGAGCAGGATCACGACCCAGAGAAAGGAAGCCGACGCAATCGAGATACTTTCGGGCGTTTTTGACGGAAAAACCCTCGGAACCCCCATATCCATGATGGTGAGAAACACAGACGCCATATCAAAATCCTACGAGGACATAAAGGACGTCTACCGTCCCGGCCACGCCGATTTCACCTACGACGAGAAGTACGGGCGCAGGGACTACCGGGGAGGCGGCCGCTCCTCTGCACGGGAAACGGTCGGAAGGGTAGCTGCCGCCGCGATAGCCAAAAAAATTCTTAATTCCCACGGAGTGACTACCACGGGGTTCGTAAAACAGGTGGGAGACATAGTTGCTCAGGACCTTGATTTTGACCGGATTGAGGAAAACCCTGTCCGCTGTCCCGACCCGCAAGCAGCAGAGAGGATGATCGATCTTATAGAATCGGTCAGGAAGGAGGGAGATTCCGTTGGAGGAACCGTCGAGGTAGTGTCCCGGGGGCTTCCTACGGGTCTCGGCGAGCCCGTGTTTAACAAGCTTGACGCGGAACTCGCGCGCGCTCTTATGAGTATAGGAGGGATAAGAGGCTTCGAGATGGGGATGGGTTTCGGGGTGGTCGAGAGAAAAGGTTCACAGGTAAACGATCTTATGTATAAAAAGGAAGACGGAACCCTCGGCTTCAGAACGAACAACTCGGGCGGTCTTCTGGGTGGAATAACAAGCGGGGCGGATCTGGTCGTGAGAATCGCCATAAAACCCACTTCTTCAATATCCCAAGTCCAGGACACCGTGGATAAAGAGGGAGAAAAAACCCAACTGCGGGTAAAGGGGAGGCATGACCCGTGTCTTTGTCCCAGGGCGGTTCCCATAGCGGAGGCTATGGTCAATCTCGTTCTGGTCGATCACCTGCTGATCTCAAAGCTGTCGACTATCTGATTTAACTGCCATGTCGGAACTGTTCAGAATTTACGTAGGGGAGGAAGAGATATACTCGGGACACCTGGCTGACATACCCGATTACTACCGCCGCAACCTGGTCGAAGCGATTTCCGAGTGGGGGGAGTGTCTTAGCAAAAGCGGTTTCAGGGAACTTCTTTATTCCTCTTTACATTGGTATAACCTGAAGACATATTACTGCGGGGATTGCGAAAAGGAATCCGACGAGGAAGGCGTGTGCGGGGACTGCGGCGGAGAGTTCTCGGAAGCTTTCGTTCATGAAAGGGACCCGGGCATAGACAAGATAATGATGTGCATCGGTTTGATAGACCGCGTGGAGATGGAGGTTGTTTAGTTTTTCTGGCTGTTATGAAGTTTCTCGTTAAAGGACACATCTATCCCAAGGCCTGGGAGATCGCGAAAAGCGTTAAGAAGCTAAGGGAAGAGCGGAAGAAAGTTAACATAGGAAGCGGGACAATCGGCTATACGGTTTACGAAGTTGATCTTCCGGAGCAAACTGTAAAAACGGGAAACTACCTTACTACTCCCCAAGGAATACGACTCTACCATAATTCGGGCGATTATTACGGGATTGGCTACCTGATCTCGGAAATAGACAATGACCCGCTCGTCTCAAAGCATTTTTCCTGAATACAGATACCAGAGGGGAACGAGCCGGACTAACAAGTTTCGTGTTTCACGGATAAAGCCGGCGGGGTCAGTTGCGGCCTCATCTGGTTCGCACCTCTGCAAGGCGCAAAGATGCGGTCCTTCAAGGAAACTTTCCGCCTTTACCGGGTCAAGCGTCCGGTCAATTTCACCATATTTTTTGCACGCAACCAGATCGATGTCAGATCCAAGGCCAATGTCTTGCGCAAGGTTAACGACGGCCTGTGAATCGTTTTCAATTTCTTCGGCCATCGGGGCGTCGGGGGCGAGCAGCGGAGTGGGCACGTAGAGTCCCCGCCATACGACTTCCGACTGAAAACCCAGAAACAATTGAGCATCAAGCCTTTTGCGTCCCTCTCTGTAAAAAAGAGCGAGCATGTTGTCTTTGTAAGGACTTTGCCCCTTGGCAAAACGCATGTCCCGGTTTATCCGGGTAATCGTTTTATTAACGGCGGGGCGGATCTCACAGTCTTTGATCACTTCGCGGAGACTGGGACCTATGTCTGTAACAGCCTGGCGTAGCGGGCCAAGCAGGTTCTCCTCGTACCGCTCGCGATTTTCTTCAAACCATGTCTTGTCGCGCGGACTGCCGAGATCCTTTAGAAAACGGAAAGTTTCTGGGGAGAAGCGCTTCATGGAGGTGTTGTCCGACTTCAGTCCGCTTGAATAGCGGACGTCACATAATAACGGTGTCTATGCCGTTCCCAGCAGTTCCGATACCTTGGCAACGCCTGCTCCGCTCGTGAAGTCGTGTCCCAGAGATCCCAAAATGGATTCAAGGGCCGAAATAAACGCCACCATGTCATTTCGGTCGACGTCCCCTATGTGAGATACTCTGAAGATTTTCCCCTTGGCGTGGTCCTGTCCACCTGCGACGGTCATACCGAATTTCGATTGGAGATCGGAAATGATCTTTCCCGCCCCTATTTCCTCAGGCGCCACTCCTACGGTAAGGGCCGGGCTTGGCGCGTCGGGGGTGAAAAGATCTATGTCGATTGCTCGGAGTGCCTCGCGGGTCGCAAGCGACATCATCTCGCGTTTTCTGTAAATGTTTTCCATCCCCTCTTCCATGAATCCATCTATAACCTTGCCAAGGCCGACTACGAGTGTGACGGCCGGGGTCCAAGGTGTCGTGTTTTTCTGGGCGCTTTTCTGATAGTCGGCAAAGTTGAGATAGAACTTCGGAAGGTCCGAGGTCTTGTTGAATTCCCAAGCTTTCTCGCTCATCGTTGCGAACGAAAGCCCCGGAGGGAGCATGAAAGCCTTCTGCGAACCGCCCACGAGAACATCTATTCCCAGTTCGTCAAACGGGAGGGGGAACACCCCGACAGCGGTTATGCCATCAACTATCAACAGCACGTCGTCTCTTTTCGAGGTAATTGCCGCGACCTGGTCAGTTGGATGCTTGACTCCCGTGGAGGTTTCACTTGCCTGCATCAGAACCGCCCTTATCGAAGGGTCGCTGTCGAGTTTCTCCTCTATGATTGCGGGAGAAACCGCCTCGCCCCAAGTAACATCTATCTCGTCCACTTCGAGTCCGTAGGCCCTCGCGATCTTTCCCCATCTCTCCCCGAACTTTCCGCCGTTTACCGTGATTACCTTATCGCCCGCGCGAAGGGTGTTCACGACCGCTCCTTCCATGGCGCCGGTTCCCGAAGCCGCCAGTACGAAAACTTCGTTTTCGGTCTGAAAAATATGTTTCAATCCTTCTCTTGTCCGCTCGAATATAGCTTCGAACTCCTTGGTTCTGTGGTGAATGAGCGGTCTTGCCATCTCAACCATTATTTCGCTTGGGACCGCCACGGGGCCCGGGGTCAGCAGCAATCTTTTCATTTGGTGTTTCTCCTCACATTATTAAGGGATTGAATCAAAGCGGATAAAATACCCACAAACCTGCAGCGTTTCAATTGATCCTCACATCGTTTTTTTGAATTCGCAGGTTATTTGCGTACTATCTTTCGGTGCGTTCTAAGGAGGTATCTTAGATGAAAGAAGAACTGCGCGGTCTAGTAGAAGACCTCAGAAGCAGAATTCACAGGACAGGAGACTGTCTTTGACCTGCCTTCCAAGGCTAAAAGACTCAAAGAACTTGAAAAAATCACTTCAGGTCCCGGTTTTTGGGATAACTCCGAGCTAGCGCGCAAAACGCTTCAGGAGCAATCCGAAATCAAGGACCGTATTTCGGGATACGAGAAGCTCCGCTCCGACATGGAGGACGCGGCGTGTCTTTTCGAACTTGCGGTTGGTGAAGACGATCAGGATTCGATTGAAGAGGCCAGTAGCATGCTCGCGTCCGTAGAAGCCAGGCTTGCCGAGCTTGAGTTCACCCGGATTCTTGGTGGTCCTGACGACGCTCGAAACGCCATAGTATCGGTAAACGCCGGGGCGGGGGGAACAGAAGCTCAGGACTGGGCCGAGATGCTTCTTCGCATGTACCTTCGGTACGCGGAGAGAAAGGGATTTTCAGCGAAACTGCTTGAAACTCAGGACGGAGAGGAAGCCGGTATAAAGAGCGCCACTATTCTTGCCCAAGGGGGGTTTGCCTTCGGTTATCTCAAGGCGGAGACCGGGGTTCACAGGCTGGTGAGGATATCCCCGTTTGACTCGAACAAAAGGAGGCACACTTCGTTCGCCTCGGTTTTTGTTTCTCCCGAGATAGATGATTCAATAGAGGTGAACATAGAGGAAAAGGACCTCAGGATTGACACTTACCGTGCGAGTGGAAAGGGCGGACAGCATGTTAACAAGACGGATTCCGCGGTCCGCATCACCCACCTGCCCACCGGAGTTGCGGTCAGTTGCCAGAACGAGAGGTCGCAACGCCAGAACAAGGAAAGTGCCATGAAGATACTCAAGGCGAGGCTCTACGAACTGCGCAGGATGGAGGAAAAACAAAAAGAAGAGGAACTCAATTCTTCGAAAAAGGAAATCGGCTGGGGAAGCCAGATAAGATCTTATGTCATGCATCCCTATCGCATGGTGAAGGATCACCGTACCAATTTCGAGTCCTCAGGAGTTGATGCGATACTTGACGGGGAGATAGATGATTTTATAGAATCGTATCTTTTGCATGACGCGACCGAAAATCCAGGGGAGGAAGCGACTTGAAGTTCGGTATAACGGGTAAGAAGGATAGCGAGCAAGTCTATGAGATTGCCAGGCGACTGTGCGGGTGGCTTCGCGAAAGAGACATAGAGTTCTTCGTTGAGGAGAACCTTGGGCGGAACATAGACGCTGAGAACGTGCTTGCGGAGCGCGACCTAGCTGCGGCCGTCGACATAATAGTTGTGTTCGGGGGTGACGGTTCCTTTATCTGGGTTTCACGAATGGTGCAGGGACAAGACGTCTCAATACTGGGCTGCAATCTCGGTGGACTCGGGTTTCTTACCGAGTTCACGGTGGATGAATTTTTTCCGATGATGGAGAGAATACTCGCCGGAGATTACGAGATAGAAAAGAGGGACATGATATCGTGCTGCGTAGTCAGGAAGGACGGAGAGCGGGAGGAATTCACGGTACTAAACGACGTAGTTATAAACAACGGTCCAATTTCCAAGGTTGTGGACCTCTCCATATATATAAACGAAAAATACGTTACGACCTTTAAGGCTGACGGAATTATCTTCGCGACCCCTACCGGCTCAACCGCCTACTCTCTTTCTGCGGGCGGGCCGATAATTTATCCGACGCTGCCCGTGATAACCGTCACTCCAATATGTCCGCATATCCTTACCAACAGGCCTATCGTGGTTCCTTACACGAAAAAGATAAGGACGAGGGTGCTTACCGACATACAGAACACCTATCTTACGCTAGATGGCCAGGTGGGAGTACCTCTTTATCTCGGTGACGAAGTTGTTCTTGAAGGTTCGGAGAGCTACGTGAATATCATAAAATCTCCTTTCAGGGATTATTTCAACATTTTGAAGACAAAGCTTATGTGGAGCGGGAGATATGGAAATTCCGAGTGAGCAGAAGTTAATTCATGACTGGGTGATAAGTCAGGTGGAGCAGAAGTACTCCTCGCTTTATAATGAGATAAGCATCAACCCCGGCGAAGAGCAACTCTGCGAGTTCGAGGGTCTTTTCCCCGATGTAATTCTCGGTTCATACGGGCAGGTCGTGCAGATTATTGAGGTTGAGACCGAAGCCACTATCGACGAAAAAAGAAGCGAGTACTGGAAAACCCTCTCGGAGCTTTCGGTCCAGCTCATTCTGCTTGTTCCCGCAAAGTCAAAGGCTCACGCTACAGATCTTTGCTGGAAATGTGGGCTTGCCGGTAAAGTGAAAATAGGAACTTTCGAGGTCTCAATCAGGATATAGAGAGCTTCCGGGCGTTCCCATGAACTGTCCTTCCCGAAGGTCTTTTTTGCCCCGTTTGAATTCAGGGGCGTCCATTTTTCTCCCGCCTTCGACCTGAAGGGAGAGTATCTGCAAGATCCCATTACCCGTTGCGACGTCTAGGCTTTCTCCCCTGAGAGATACTATTTCTCCGGGTCTTCCTTCCCCCGGGCCCGAAAGCGCCCTTAATATCTTGAGGTTTTTCCCCCCGAGCGAGGTGTGGGCGCACGGCCACGGAGTCATCGCCCTTACTAGGTTTTTTATCTCCTCTGCGTCCCGGCTCCAGTCCACCTGGCCGTCTTTTCTCGAAATAAGAGGTGCGTAGGTGGCCGCGGCCGGGTCCTGCTTTACGGGAGATATTTCATTTTTTGCGATGCTGTCGATCGTTTGCAAAAGAAGTTTTGCTCCTTCAAGCGAAAGTCTTTTTGAAAGTTCTTCGGCGGTTTCCTCATCCCCTATCCGCACCTCCTTTTGAACGAGAATGTCTCCCGTGTCCATTTCCTCGTCAATCTGCATGATCGTAACTCCCGTTTTTTTCTCTCCCTTTGCTATGGCCCAGTTAATTGGGGCTGCTCCCCTGTAACTGGGAAGCAGCGATGCGTGAACGTTTATGCAGCCAAAGGGGGGTGCGTCAAGCATGGCGGTGGGGAGCATCTTTCCGTAGGCCACAACCGCTATGAGATCGGGGGAAAGGGACTTTAGTGTCTCTTCGAATTCGGGTGTCTTTAAATCTTGGGGCTGAAGAACAGGCACCCCGCGCTCCGCGGCAATTTTTTTTGTTTCCGGCCATACGGGTTTTCGACTTCTCCCCCTTGGCCTGTCCGGCTTCGAGAGAAGCGCGATTACCTCGTGGGGAGAATCGCAAAGCGCCTCGAGCGATGGTACGGCGAATTCTGGTGTTCCGGCAAAGAGGATTCTCATTTTTCTGTGTTTTTAAAGGAAACGATCGCTTCAGTCTCCATTTTCTGCGCCTGCACGCGATTTTTGTTCTAAACGGTTTTTTTCGGTGCACACGGTGCACATTTTTTAGGCATGGTTTGCAGGCTCTAAGTCTACTTGAAAATCCTGAGCCGTTGGGGATTTATTTTTTCCCAATTATTTCAGAGAGTTAGAGTGGGCGCTTCCTGTCTTTTGGTTTTATGGCCCCTTAATTGCAAAAGGTATTGAGAAGAAAATTGTCCAAACATGGAGGAGTTGGTTATGAATATCGCAGATTTTTTAAGAAAACCCTTCGGATGCAGCCGCGTGCTGTTTCTTTCGGTTTTTGCTTTTGTTGTTCTGGGGGGCTATTCAGCTTTTGCGTCAGAAGGTGCGGCCCATTCTGTTTTCGTGGCGAACAACGTGTGGATGCTGCTTGCGACTTTTCTTGTCTTTATAATGCATCTCGGATTCGCCTCTCTCGAGACCGGACTTACCAGATCGAAGAACACGGTAAACATACTGTTTAAAAACACGTTTATTATCTCAGCGGGCATTCTCACTTACGCCCTTATGGGTTTTAACCTTATGTACCCAGGGGATTTCATAGGTGGCGGCATCTTCGGGTTTGCCGGTTTCGGTATTTCAGCACCGGCCGGGGCTGAGGGGCTCATAGAGTATGCAGACGGTGGCTACACCTACTACACCGATTTCATATTCCAGGCAATGTTCGCCGCAACAGCGGCCACGATTGTCTCCGGAGCTGTTGCCGAACGTATAAAGCTTTCGAGCTTTCTTATTTTCGCAACCATATTCGTCGCCATAGTGTATCCCATAGCTGGATCCTGGAAGTGGGGTGGCGGATGGCTTGACCAGATGGGTTTTTACGATTTCGCCGGTTCTACGCTCGTTCACAGCGTAGGAGGATGGGGAGGACTTGTCGGAGCCTATCTTCTTGGCCCGCGCATAGGGAAATATCTCGCCTCGGGAGCAATGAGGCCAATTCCAGGTCACTCTCTTCCGCTTCTTGCAATCGGCGTGTTCTTGCTCTGGATGGGATGGTTCGGTTTTAACGGCGGTTCGGTGCTGAGTGCGGATCCGGAACTAATTTCACTGGTCATAGTCACGACTTCGCTTGCGGCTGCTGCGGGTGCTTTAGGAGCGGCCTTCACGTCGTGGGGAACTTTTAAGTATCCTGACCTCTCCATGGCTCTAAACGGTGTGCTTGCGGGTCTTGTGGGAATCACGGCCGGAGCCGACGTGGTCTCTCCGGGAGAGGCGGTCATCATAGGGCTTGTGGCCGGAATAATAGTGGTTTTCGCGGTCAGTTTCTTCGACAAGATAAGGATAGACGATCCGGTGGGAGCGATTTCCGTTCACTTGGTCTGCGGTATATGGGGAACCCTTGCCGTGGGAATTTTCGGAGGACCCGATTTCAGTTTTATGGTTCAGCTTATCGGGGTTCTGGCATACGGTGTCTTCACGGTCGTCTGTGCCTTCATCATCTTCTACGCCATAAAGATGGCTATCGGCATAAGAGTGAGCGACGAAGAGGAGAGAAGAGGACTGGATATAACCGAGCACGGAATGGAGTCCTATCCGGATTTTCAGTCCGCAACGCAGGTTTGATAGCGTGAGAACAGGGAAAAAAGAAAATAACAACTCTTATAGGAGGAGAAAAATGAGAAGTATAGTTTCTAAACTTTCATTGATGATTGCGGCGGCTTTGCTGCTCGGGACCCAGTTCGGGGCCCCGAGGGCAAACGCCCTCGATCTCGGAAATCTTGAGTCGATCGGACTCGGCTTTTCGCTTGACACGACTTACCAGTATGTTTCGAACGGGGAAGTCGGGGAGGGTATCGCTGAGAGGGGTCTTTATCCCGAACACAACGATTTTTCGATAGACGCCTTCACTCTTTCGCTTGAAAAGGTTCCGACCGTCGGCGATGGAGTAATGGATCAGGTGGGTTTCAGGGCAGATGTTCTTTTCGGCGAACAGGCTGAACGTCTCGGCTTCGGTTTTAACACCGACGGCGACGGCGCGGTAAGTCCTTACCAGGCTTACATAAACGTGCTTGTTCCATCGGGCGCCGGTGGTCTTAACATCTACGCCGGTCAGTTCACCACGCTTGCGGGCTGGGAACTTATAGAGGCCAAGGACAACACCAACATAACGAGATCCCTGCTTTTTTACAGGATTCCATTTGCGCACAGCGGTGTTCGGGCCACCTTCAGTGCCGGATCACTTGATTTCGCTCTCGGCTTAAGCAACGACTGGGACGCGGTTGATGATGTGGATGACGGCAAGACATTTGAATCACAGATTGCGCTTAATTTCGCGAACGACGGCTGGCTCGGTGTTACCGGGTACTTCGGCGATACTGATGGCGATACCAGGACCCTTGTCACGGTTGTTGGGACCGTGACCCTCATGGAGAAGATCACCTTGATAGCCGATTTCGAGTACACGTCGCATGATGCGGGGGGAGACCGTTGGGGTTTTGCAGGTTATGCGATAGTAAGTCTTGCGGATTCCATGTCACTTGCTCTCAGGGGTGAGTACGTTGATGAGTCGGAAAGAGTCGATACTCCGGATCTTGAGCTTTCCGAGTTCACCTCGACTCTCATATTGACTCCTTTCGAGTCCGTGGGGAATTTCGAGACGAGGCTTGAGTACAGGTACGACATGGCGGACGGCGACGATGCTTATTTTGCCGGCGAAGATAATCAGCACGGATTTGCCGTACAGCTTCTTTACTGGCTTGACGTATAGATAAAGGAAACCAAACACAACGCAGAAGAAAAAAACCATCTCTCCATACCTCTTTTTTCTGTGTTCAGGGGGGCCTCGGTTCTTTAGAAAAGGGCCGAGGCCCTTTTGTTTATGAACGAAGAAGTTTCTTTCCTTGAAACAAAATATTTTCTTCGGGTAGAATTAAAGCCCGTTTATTTCTGCCCGGATAGCTCAGTTGGTAGAGCAGAGGACTGAAAATCCTCGTGTCGGTGGTTCGATTCCGCCTCCGGGCACACAATTTTTGAGTGTTTTCGTGGGGAGAACGGAATTTTTGCATCTCCCCGCTTAAGCGAGGGAGTTTATGCTGAAGACCCTTAATCAAACAGTTGGTGCACTAGTCACCGTTGTGACTCTTGCCGCTTGTGCTTTTATCCTTTCATGTTCTTCCGAGGCACAGACAAACCCGTGTCCGGACGGTACTGAGTCTTATACCGAATATAGACTTTTTTTCGGGCGGGGGAATGCGGATAATCGTCAAGTCGTGAGTGATCAGCAGTGGGATGAATTCCTCGAAGACACCATAACTGTTGAGTTTCCTGACGGCCTTACCATTCTGGATGCCTATGGGCAGTACACGGATACCGCTGGAAATCTGGTAAAAGAGGACACTAAGGTACTTATAATCCTTGTCCCGCCAAATGCCGATTCTGCTCCCGGAATAGACAGGATTATTGAAGGATACAAAAGCAGATTTGCTCAGCAGGGCGTCCTGCGCGAAATCAATCCCACCTGCGCATCGTTCTGACCTTACCCCTTATCTTCTTTCCTTATGTTTTAACTTCTGTATCTAAGGTTGGTCTGACTGGATTGTTTTGTTATGTACATTAGGTTAGAATTAGCAACCATAGGACTATTTTATTCTCGGAGGGATTTTGAATGAAGTTTGGAGACTATCTAAAGAGGATAAGGAAGAGAAGAAAGATTACCCAGGAGAATCTTGCTCGATCTCTTGAGGTTTCGAGCGTGTACATACATCAGCTTGAAACCGGAAAGGTTGATGCACCTTCTTTTGACCGCTGCCAGCAAATATCTTCAATCTTGGGGGTGAAGGTTGAGGAAATCTGGAGCGTCTCAAGGACGGAAAGACTCAAAAGATTCATCGAAAAAGAGGCCATATCAGAAAAGGAGCTCGAGGTTCTCACAAACGAGGAGAAGATGCTCCTTAAGCTTTACAGAAGTCTTGACGGAGAAATAAAAAAGGATTTTGCCGGAATGGTATTCATGCTTCTCCGACATTCACAGGACAAAAATCTACGCAAGATACTTGAAGAGTTTGTAAAATGCGCCTGAACCAGAAATTTGGACTGCTGTTCAAAATATCGATGGTTGAGCTGGGCATCATAGCCCTTATAGGTGTGGTGTTCTATTTTCAGTTTGATAACGCAAAAAAAGACTTTGTCACCAGAACCAAAGCCATAGCCGAGACTATAGGAGACCAGGCGACCAGTTTCTATCAGGATCACGGAGAGGGGTCTACAAGCGACGAGTTCTATCTTTTTCTTGACCAGAGGCTGGGCAGGGAGAAGCTGTTTAACACTTTCGGGGTTTCTCCCAAATTTTTCAGCGTTACTTTTATGAAACAGCCGGAAGACGAAATGGCTTCCGGACATTTTCTGGAAAACACTTATCCGCCCGAGGGATACTCGGTTGAAAAATACGCAGGAAAGATTTCCGTTTCCGTTCCGTTTCTCTCCCCGCAGGCCGATGGGCCGCTCGGCATAGTTAAGATCGATTCCGACACAAAAACATTGATGAAAGAGGTTTTCGCCGCCAACTTTCTGCTTTACGTAGCTATTTTAGTGGTGCTAAACAATCAGGCCTTTATTCTTCATCTGTTCTTAAGAAGGAGAAAGGAGGAGATTCCCTTCAGCGAGGGTTATCTCAAGGAACACTCCATAAGCGCACTTAAGCTGATGCACAAGGTGCTTGGAGACATAATAGAAGATCACGCTTCTGAAGATAAAAAGACCGCGGAAAAGAAAATTGCGGATCCAGCGAACGTAATTTCGATTTCAAACGTGAGCACTAAACCGGAAAAATGAAAAAAAGCTTCCTGATTACGTCATTATTTATCCTCGCGGCCTTCGTTCTTATGGCCTGCACCGCGGAGGAATCCGCCGTTGAACTCGACGGGCCGGTTCTCGAGACCGAGAACTTTGACGGAAGCGTGGATTTTAACGGCGCCGTGGTGAACACGGCGAGTTTCCCGGTACAGTCGGTTTACGTCGTTATATTCGTAAAGGATTCGGATGGAAACGCCCTTGCCGCGACCTCCGCGCTTGTTGAGGAAGGGGAAAAACTCGATCCGACGGAAAGCTTTTTCTTTACAGCCAGTTTCGATAGCCTTCCCCCGGAATCCCATTCCAAGGAAGTGCAAATATATTACGATCTTGTGGAAGAGTAGTTTCCAATCCCCGGTTCGTTGATCTCTCCTTTTAAAAAGTTGGCTTTCGGTAAACTTCGTCGCTCAGGTTCCCTCCTTGAGGGGAAAGATGCCATGGTTGGGATAGACATAGGTTCAAGTTCCGTCAAGGTTGTGGAACTTTCCTACGAGGGTGGAAACTACCGGCTTGAGAATATGGGAGAGGCTATGCTTCCTAGAGATGCAATAGTCCGCAAGTCAATTTCAAGGGGCGATGTAGTTTCGGGGGTTGTATCAAGTCTCGTTTCTAGACTCGGCGTAAGAACGAAAAAGGCGGTTATAGGAGTTTCCGGCGAAGCCGTTGCTTTAAAAGTCGTAAATGTTCCCAGAATTTTTCTCAGAGAGGACATGGAAAAACTTGTTCCGGACCTCGTGAGAACCAGTCTTCGCAAAGACGTTAACGGGGTTAATTACAGCTACACTTCGCTTTTCCGCCGCAACGGGAAATCCGAGGAGACCCAAGTGCTGGTTGCGGCAGTTTCGAAAAAAACGGCACAGGAGTATAAAAGTTCGCTTTTCTCGGCGGGACTCCGCGCCCAGGTAATTGATGTTGACGCCATGGCCCTTTCAAACTGCTATACAGTTTTTTGCCGAGGTCGCGGTCAAAAGGTGGCGCTTGTGAATATCGGAGCGTCAGGGACTAACTTGAGCGTTTTGGATGGTATAGTGCCTTTTGTACTGAAAGATATTCCGCTTGGGGGGCAATGGATTACGCTTCGTTTGATGGAGGAATTCAAGATTACCTACGAGGAGGCGGAGAGAATAAAGTTCAGCCTTAAAGGTTATGACAGATATGACGAGATAGAAAGTGTTTTCACTGATTTCGTTGCTCGTGCCACTGATGAGATAAAGACGGTTCTTGATGAAGCAGGAGACGTAATCGACCGAATAATTCTTTCCGGGGGATCTTCAAGAATAGCAACCCTCGCCGATGCACTTGGAGAGGCTACCGGGGTTTCAGTCGAGATTTCGAATCCTTTTCAGAATATCACCGTTTCGGATTCGCGTTTTGATCCTGAATACATTGAACATCTGGCCCCGAAGATGGCGGTTGCGGTGGGACTTGCGCTCAGGGGTTTGTGAATAGAAGAAAAAACTGGTAAGAAATTCCGCGTACCGGAATTAGTTTCTCGAAGGTATAAGGTGGACTATCAGAGAAACCGCAAGCGCGACCGCGCCGACTACCGAGAGAACCTTAAAGTAAAAAGACCAGTCGAGTGAGAATTTGAGGGAAATTCCGAAACCTACGATAAAAAGGACAAGCGCGGTTATGAGAATCCCTCCGAGAATGTTTGTTCTAAGCATAAAAAACTCCAGGAAGCAGAATTAATCAAAAACGGCACTATTGTATACAAGACCCCATAAATTTCAATTCTTAAAACAGGGAAGTCCCTGCGGCTGAAAAGCCGGGTTTATATCATGACAAGTAAAAGAGAATCGCGGATTCTAAAACTGCTCAGCGAAAACAAGGGGAAAAGTCTCTCCGAGGGCAATATTCTCAGGGGGCTTGATATGCCCGAGAGAAAAAGAGAGAAGCTCCGGGCTACGCTGAAGAGTATGGCCTTCGAAGGGAAGCTTAAAAGAACCTCCAAGGGTCGCTACCGTCTTCAAAAACATTGGAAAAAGAGTCCTGCCAAAGACAGTCGGCACCTGGATTCCCCTGTACCTCTTCTTAATGGGAACCGCAAGAAAATCGTTCCAACCAGCCTTTCAAACGGTAGCTCCCTGAGGGTTCTGGCCGATTTGAGAGAAACCCCGAGGGGGTTTGTTGCCTGTCCCAGAAAAGCGGAACTCTTCGAGTGTGAGGTTGAAACCGGAGGGTGGAAAAAAAGTTTTTCCGACGGGGAACTCGTACTCATAGAGATTAAGCCGGGGAAACAGTCGGCAAGAGTGACCGAGCGCCTGGGGATATCCGGAGAAATTGAAACTGAAAAAAAGGGAATTATCTCCGAGTATGGTCTTGCGAAGGGTTTTTCGCGCAACGTGACAAAAGAAGTCGCGGGTCTAAGCGCGGAATTATCAAACGGGAACCTTTCTTCGAGAGTGAATCTTGAAAAAGAGACTGTTTTCACCATAGACGGGGATGACGCAAAGGATTTTGACGATGCGGTAGGCGTAACAAAAATCCGCAGGGGATACAGACTTCGAGTAAGTATCGCGGACGTTTCTCATTACGTGGCTTGCGGAAGCGCGTGTGACGAGGAGGCTGCCCGCAGGGCCACCAGCACCTACCTTTCAGACAGGGTGATTCCCATGCTTCCCAAGAGGCTTTCAAACGATCTTTGCAGCCTGCGTCCCGGAAGAAGACGGCTTACCAAGACGGTCGAGATGGATTTCGATTCCTCGGGAAGGCTCAAGGACTCGAGGATATACAACAGCGTGATAAAAAGCTGCGCGAGGCTTACATACTCCGAAGCCGCGGCCATTTTGGAAGGGAGTGGCACTGCTTCATCCTCCCGTGGCAAAAACATCGTTACTTCTCTGTTTTTGATGAGAGAGCTTTACTGCAAGCTCAAGGAGCTTAGGATCGGCAAAGGAGGCCTTGACTTTGATTTTCCCGAGGCCGTGCTGCTTCGCGATTCCAAGGGAGAGGTAAGCGACGTTGACAGGCTTAGGCGGAATGTTGCCCATGAGATAATAGAGGAGTTCATGATCATGGCCAACTCCGTCGTCGCGGAGTTTATTTTCAGAAACGGTTTCGAATCGATTTACAGGATTCACGAATCCCCGGACCCGGATTCCATAGAGCAACTGCGCGAAAGCCTTCTCAAAATAGGCATCAAGGCAAACTTCGGAGGACAGATCAAGCAGCAGGACATCCAGGCGGTGATAAAAGCTGCTTCGGGAAGAAAGGACCGGGAGCAGATAAACTTTATGATTCTGCGCGCGCTCAAAAAAGCCGTTTACTCAACAAAGCATGTTCCCCACTTCGGTCTTGCTATAGACGATTACACCCACTTCACTTCCCCCATAAGAAGGTATCCTGACCTTGTCGTTCACAGGATTATCGATGAAATACTGCAGAAAAGAACACCTTCCTACGACTCCGCCCGTCTCAAACGGATAGCCGAACGCTGCTCGATTCTGGAGAAAACGGCCGAGGATGCGGAACGCCAGTTTATGAACCTTGAGACGGCGAATTTCATGAAAAGCCGTGTGGGTGACGTATTCCACGGGAAAATACTGAGCATACACCCCTTCGGGGTTTTCATAGAAATAGAAGAACACTTCGTCGAGGGACTCATCCCTGAGCACTTTTACAAGATCAGGGGCAGGAAAAGAAAGTGGTTCAACCTCGGAGAGGAAGTTCGCGTGAAGCTTGTATCAGCGGACATGGAGAGAAGAAGGCTTACTTTCAATCTAGCATCCTGACCGTTTCTTTTTGCTCGCTAAAATCCCAACGCTGGGCGGGCTCCGCTCATATTCTCTTGGCCTCGCAGGCGAAACCTGAATGCTGTGGTTTAATTAGTGGCGGAGGGAGTGGGATTCGAACCCACGAGGGCCATAAAGACCCCACTGGTTTTCGAGACCAGCGCCTTAAACCGCTCGGCCATCCCTCCCCCGACACGGAAAACAGGCTACCGAAGCCCGAAGGGCAAGGCAACATCTGTCGGGAAGTTTAGTTATTAAAGCCTCTGTGTAAACTTAAGCGGATATGATTGAAAGCTACTTTACTCCCGAAGCTCTAGAGTTTATCAGGGAGGCAATAGCAGAGGCCTATGGAAACGAGGTTTTTTTCGTCGGCAAGGTAAATGAAAATTCTCTGGTTTGTGATCTAAAAGTCCTTGCACGCGGCAACCGCCAGGCGGTTCCGGCTATCCTTGACGCGGCGAAAACGGGGAACGTAGTTGTGCATAATCATCCCTCGGGCAACCTCGAACCTTCACCTCAGGACGTGGCAGTCGCTTCGGCTTTCGGAAACAAGGGCGTCGGTTTCTACATAGTGGACAGCGAGGTCGAGAAGGTGTACGTAGTTGTTGAGCCTTTTGTTCCGGGAGAACCGGTACGTGTTGACAATGAATCCGCGAGGGAATATCTTCTGCCAGCAGGTCCCGTGGCCCGTGTCCTGGGAGAGAAATACGAGCACAGGGATGAACAACTGGAAGTCCTCTCAAACGTAATTGACGCATTCAATGACGAACACCTCTCAATGATAGAGGCAGGCACTGGCACCGGAAAAACTCTTTCCTACCTCATACCTTCCATTCTCTGGTCAATTAGCAACAGTGAGAGGGTTCTGGTCTCAACAAACACCATCAATCTTCAGGAGCAGTTGATAAACAAAGATCTTCCCCTTCTTCGGGATCTTTTTCCGAAGAAATTTGATTACGCTCTCGTTAAGGGAATGAGAAACTATTTCTGTCTTCTCCGCGGCGAAGCCGTTGGGCAGGATCTTTTCGATTTTATAGACGACGGGGAAAGAGGTTCCATGAAGGATGTGCTTGAGTGGGCCAAGACCACCTCGGACGGCTCACTTTCCGATCTTGCGTTTACACCCCCTGACGATGTGTGGGACAGGGTGTCTGCGGAAAGTGAAAGCTGCCCGGGGACCAAGTGCCCCCATTATTCGAGCTGCTTTTTCTTCAAGTCGCGGAGGGAGCTCTCGAGGGCCTCGGTGCTTGTTGCCAACCATCACATGCTTTTCTCAGATATTGCGATAAAAGGCACTGCGGGACCCGATTCGGATTTCGGGATAATTCCCCGCTACGCGAAGGTCGTTTTTGACGAGGCGCACAATATCGCCGAGGCGGCCACTTCGCATTTCAGTCTGAAACTTAGCAAGCACGGGATTGCGAAGACGCTTTCAAAGCTTCGTTCCCGGAAAAACAAGGACAAGGGGCTTCTATCCTACATCTCGCACCTTGCGCAGAAAGAAAAAGATTCCACCCTCAGGGAGGTTTTCGAGCGCTCGGGCGGCGGGCTTGCGAGGGCCGTTGAGCGCATAGAGACGGTAAGCGAAGAGGTCTTTAATTCGCTTTACGGTTTTGGGGCGGAGCTATCGGGTGAGACAGCGATAAGCCTGAGGCTTACAGAAAAGGTCGTGCGGCACGAGAAATGGCCTGCCGTTGAGGAGCGCTTCGGGGCGCTTGAAAAATCCCTCTTTTCGCTTGAAAACGAGATTGCCCACCTGCTGGGAGTAGTCGAGGGCTCACCGCATGCGGATTCCCACATAAAACTCACCGCTGAGCTTGGAGGCATCGCTAAGAGGTCCCTTGCTTTCCGCGAAGCCATAGGAAGGTTTTTTGGCGAGCAGGACGAGAGCTATATAAGGTGGTTTGAGGGGAACCGTAGAAGGGCGGCGATTTTCTGCTCCATTAACCTCTCCCCGCTCGATGTATCCAAGGAACTTTCGGAAAAGCTCTACTCAAAGACCAAAACCGTCGTTATGACTTCTGCGTCGCTTGCCGTGGATAAGAATTTCGATTTCCAGAGGAAAAACATCGGACTTTCGGATAATGAAAGATTCAGGGGGCTTATTGTTGATTCACCGTTTGATTTCCGAACGCAGTCTTTGCTGCTGGTCCCGTCGGATATGCCCGAGCCCGGGCGCGAGGACTACGAAGATTCCCTTGCGCAGATACTCTCAGACTCGATCTCTGTAACGAACGGAAACGCCCTGGTACTTTTCACCTCTTATTCCTCGCTTAACAGGGTTTATAAAAAGACGGGGAAAATTCTTGAGAGCATCGGGGCCGTTCCGGTCAGTCTTTTCAAGCAGGGGGAAATGCCTAGGGGCCTGCTGCTTGAAAAATTCAAAACGCTTGGGAACTCGGTGCTTTTCGCGACCGACAGCTTCTGGGAAGGAGTAGACATTCCCGGGGATTCTCTAAAGATGGTCGTTATATGCAGACTCCCCTTCAAGGTTCCCACGGACCCGGTTACGGAGGCGAAAATCGAATACATGGAAAAACAGGATATAGATTCGTTTCGCGAATACATACTTCCCCATGCGGTACTCAGGTTCAAACAGGGCTTCGGGAGACTAATACGCACCAGGACGGACCGTGGTGTTGTTATGGTTCTTGACAGGCGCATCGTGTCGAAATACTACGGGAGATTCTTTATCAACTCCGTTGCGGGGAGCGGCTTTTTCTGCGCGAAGACGGAACAGATACTCGGACGGATGCGGGATTTTTTCTCTGAGGAGCGAGAGCACTGAATTTCTTACATGCATAGAGAGAAAAACGGCGAAAAGCAGCGGCTGGAGAATGTTTTCAGAAGACTGAGCAGATCCCGGTTCCGTTCTGGGGTCAGGATGAATGCCAAGGAGACGTTTTATCTCAGGCAAAAAGGGCTCCCCGAAGTGCTTTCGCACGGAAGGGATTTTCTTGAAAAAAGGCTTGCCCCCGCTTTGCCCCCTAACGACGGGAAGCAGACTCCATGGGGCGGACATCCCGTGTTTCGCGCCCAGCATGCCACGGCCACGTGTTGTCGGAGCTGCCTGCTGAAATGGCACGGCATCCCCAAGAAAAGAAAGCTTACGGAACAGGAAATTGATTATATTCTTCTGGTAATTGAGATGTGGCTTTCGGCTCAGAGCGTCCCGCAGGAGTGATTTCCAAAAAAAATTTGTTTTATGTTAGAATATCGGGAGATATAAAAGATTTTACGTTACGGAGCTAGAAAGCATGGATGAAGAAACGCAAACTCTGCCCAAACTTGTAGCGGATGAGATCGACGAATTCGAACAGCAGGTCTCCGACTACATGAACGGGAAGATAAGCGAGGTGAAATTCCAGAAGATAAGACTCCAGCTGGGGGTGTACGCACAGCGCCAGGAAGGAGTCCAGATGCAGAGGATAAAGATTCCCTACGGGAAACTGAGTTCCGCTCAACTGAGAAAACTTGCAGACGTTTCAGACAAGTACGCAAGCGGCTTTTTTCACCTTACGACCCGCCAGGACACTCAGCTTTACTACGTCAACCTTGAAACAGTTCCCGACATGATGAGGGATCTTGCAAGTGCGGGGATCACAACTCGTGAAGCCTGCGGCAACACAATAAGGAACGTCACGGCTTCCCCGATAACCGGGGCTTCACCTACGGAAACCTTTGACGTGACTCCTTACGCGGAGGCGTTTAAGCAGTTTATGCTCCGAAACCCCATATGCCAGAACATGGGAAGGAAATTCAAGGTCTGCTTTGAGAGCAATCCGGATGTCGACAACGCGGGAATCCGCATCCATGATCTGGGTTTTCGCGCCAGGGTAAGGGAAGAGGATGGAAAGCACGGTTTTCAGGTCTACGTTGGCGGGGGGCTAGGCGCTTCGCCTTCGCTCGGGCATCTCTGGACGGAGTTCATGCCGGTTGAGGAGATGATACCTTTTTCGGCTTCGGTCGTAAGGATCTTTGACAGGTACGGCGAGAGAAAGGTTAGGATGAAAGCCAGAATGAAGTTTCTTGTGAGGAAACTTGGCTTTGAGAAGTTCAGGGAGGTAGTCGAGCAGGAAAGGGCTTCGCTTGAGGTCGATCCTTCGTGGAACGACTACCTTGAGGCAATTAACTGGGAGCACGAAACTCCCAAGCCGAACGGACACGACCTTCCGGACGCTCCTGACTGGGTTGAGAATGACCCGGATTTTATGGAGTGGCGGCAAAAAAACGTTTCTCCGGCGGGAGTCGAGGGATATTCGATCGTTAACGTGAGAGTGCTTCTGGGAGACGTTCCGGCCGATACCGCAAGAGCGCTTGCGGACATGATAGACACCCATGCAGACGGTTCCATACGGATAACTATCCAGCAGAATTTCGTGATTAGGTGGGTTCCCGATCAGTCCATCCCCTCGCTTTACGCTGATCTTAAAGAGGCAGGCATTTCTGATTCGGGCGCGGACACTTTCGAAGATGTAACCGCCTGCCCGGGTGCCGATACCTGCCGTCTGGGTATCACTTCAGCCAAGGGCCTTGCAACGAAGCTTACCAGCATGATGGATAACGGTCTTGGAAAATACAAGGAGACTCTTGGGGATCTCAGGATCAAGATATCCGGCTGCCCCAACGCTTGCGCTCAGCATGTTTCGGCCAGCATAGGGTTCCAGGGAGCGTCCATAACCAGAGAAGGTAGAAGCGTTCCTGCTGAGATGCTTTTCCTCGGCGGAGGACTCTACGGAGACGACTCGCGCCTTGCTATGCCGGTCACCAAGATTCCGACCAGAAACGCTCCCAAGGTTGTCCAGAGACTACTTGAGATATACGAGAGGGAAAAAGAAGACGGCGAGCATTTTGATCTCACCATGAAAAGACTCGGCGCCAAGTACATAAAGGAAGCGGTCTCCGAGTTCAACGAGATTCCCAAGTACGAGGATGATCCTGATTTTTACACTGACTGGGGACACGAAGAGAAAAAATTCGCCGTTCAGCAGGGAGTAAGAGGAGAGTGCGCGGGGGTTACAGTCGAGGAGAAAATCCCGGTCTTCTCAGACGCGGAAAGGCGTCTTGAGCAGGCCCAGGCTCTTTTTCTCCACGGCGACTACGAGGCATGCATAAACGAGCTTTATCTGGCGTGCTCCGACAGTGCCCATGTTCCTCTCTACACCAAACTTATCGATCCGTTCACTCCGGAGCAGACGATATGGGAATTTGAAAACCTTATCGTGAGAACCGGGGAGACCGATGAGAAATGGCTTGATGTCTCGCGCAAGTTCAGCGAATACAAGGACGGAGAAGCTTCGGCATCAAAAGCTATAGAGTTCCTTGAAGTCGCCAAGAGTTTCCACTCTGACTGCGAGAAGGTTCAGGAGCAGTTGACTGCGTAAGGCTGGTTCAGGTGTGGCTTAGTAGCCTCCGGTAATATATTTCTTAAGCGCCTCGATCTCGAATTTCTGACGGGAGATAATGTGGTTTATGATGTCGCCACTTGTCACCATCCCGCAAAGCTTCCCATCTTCTATTACCGGAAGGTGCCTTATCTTGTTTGCCGTCATGATAGCCATGCTTTCCTGAATCGGGTCGTCTGGCGAACCGTAGATCACATCCCTGATCATGAGTTCGCTTATTTTCGTGTTCGCCGATGACCTTCCCTGAAGGATAACCTTCCTCGCGTAGTCGCGCTCGGAGAATATTCCAACGACCTTTTCCCCGTCAAGCACGAGCAGAGCACCTATTTCCTTTTCCGCCATCATCTGAAGGGCTTGATACACGGTTTCATCCGGTCCTATCGACCATACGCTGCTGCCCTTGTGTTTAAGTATATGTCTTAGATTTTCCATGACCCACTCTGTCTTTTACGTTTCAGAACCTATGTTATCAAGTATATAAGTTTTTTGCGGCAAAACAAACGGCATACACCCAGAAGGCGGGGGTGGCCGAAGCGAGCTGGGGGTATCGGGAACCGACACTTGCTTTTCGTAGCTGCCTTCAGGATATTTCATCTCTTTTTTACAGTATCCGGGAATTATTCGTATAGTATTATGTCTATGTTAATTGTCAGGGTATGCGGGATGACTTTGCTGATTCTTTTTCGAAATGGGTAAGACCGAAGAACTTAAAAAGGCCGCGGGCGTAAGAGCCGTCGACTTCGTGCGTGCGGGAATGCTTGTCGGACTCGGCACTGGGTCGACTGCGGAGTTTGCTATTGAAGAGCTCTCAAAGCGGGTAAGAGACGGCCGGCTTTCGGATATATCCTGCGTACCAAGTTCCGAGAGAACGAAAAATTTCGCTGAGGCCATGGCCCTCGACCTTGTTGAACTCGATTCGGCAAGAAGGATTGACGTTACTATTGACGGAGCGGATGAAATCGATTCCGATTTTAACCTGATAAAAGGGGGCGGAGGAGCCCTTTTAAGGGAGAAGGTTCTCGCCCAGAACAGCAAAAGAAACATAATCGTCGCCGATGAATCAAAGCTCTCGCAGCGGCTTGGAGAGCGTTTTCCCGTTCCCGTCGAGGTGCTTCAGTTTGCTCTTGAAGCTGAAAAGGACTACCTCGAGAGTCTTGGAGGAGAGGTCCGCTTGCGACTCGCTCGCGACGGTTCCCCGTTTTCGACAGATCAGGGCAATCTTATTGTCGACTGGAGCTTTGGAAAGATGGACGACCCCTCTTTTTTCGCCGACCGGTTATCGGCAAGGGCCGGGATAGTCGAGCACGGTCTTTTCATAGGTACCACAAGCGATGTCATAGTAGCTTTCTCCCAGGAAGTGAAGCACTTTGTGACAAGCCCGGAGGCTTAAGGTTTTCTGAGGATCGTGACGAATATGACCACGGCGGCAGCCGAATCCACAAATTTAAGTGAGTTACTTAATTTATTCTTGGTTTTTGCCACGGACGGTCAATCTTTTTAGTTGCGTTTGCGGGGAGAGGATCAGACAAAAAACCGGGCGATTCTCTGTATGCTTTCCGAGACATCGGGCGTAATGCCGATTCTTACAATGCCCCTTCCCATCTCGTCAAGAGACTTGAAGTCTCCCGTGGCCTGAGCCATTTTGAGTACTTGAAAGGAGAATACTGATTCTGCGGAACCGACATCATCGGGTATGCACAGGTCGTTTTCGTTCTCGCTTACGATTTGAATGAAAAATCCTTCTCCCGAGTCTCCTTTGTGAAGCTGGCCTGTCGAGTGGAGAAATCTCGGGCCGAATCCCAGAGTTACGGGCACGGATGATATGCTTTCGATCTGTGCGCGGAGGGAAAGAAGCTCTTTTGAATTTTCTTCTGCAGGGTCTACGTAGGCCTGAATCGATATGTAACCTCTTTTCTTTGAAGAGATGATATCTCTTAGTTGCTCTGGGGATTCTATTTTTCTGTTACTTGAGAAAACAAGCCCGTTTTTGGAAAAATCGGGTTCTCTGGATTCAAGTTTGCCCGTTTCCCTGTAGAGCTTGAGAAAACTTCTTGCAAAGGCTTTTGCGGATTCGACATCGGGCTGGTCGAAGGGATTTATTCCCATTATGCTTCCGGCGAGTGCGACGGCAAACTCAAAGCGGAAGAATTCTGCGGCTATCTGGTCGGGACTGTCAACTACTATCTTCACGAAGGGAATCTTGGAGTTCTTGATGCGCGAGGCGACCATATCCACAGTTCTGTCTTCCCTCAGGGAAAGAAGAATGTATGCCCTGTCATCTCCGGGCCGCGGGCAATCCGAGACCTCTTCGTCAAGTAGCGGAAGGATGCCGACGCCGTTTTTTCCGGTACTTTCGGCGATCAGTTGCTCCACCCAGTAGCCGAAATGAAAAAGTTTTTCGGAAAAAACAAAACCCAGCTTGTCCCTTCCCTGTTCAGCCATGACCCCGAGAAATGTCCCCAGGCGAAAGGAGGGACTCTCGTGGCATTTTCCTCCGACTGAGTTTTCAAGTTCAAGCAGTACGGAAAGGGCCGATTGAAGTATCTTGCGTATATCGACTCCCGCAAGGGATGCGGGAACTAGGCCGAAGTAGGAAAGCGCGCTGAACCTCCCGCCGACGTTCGGATCGTTGATGAACACCCTGCTAAAATCATGTTTATCGGCCGTTTTGATCAGTCCTGAGCCAGGATCCGTTATGCAGATGAAATGTTCCCCTGGGATCCCGGTTTTTCTCTCGAGTTCGCCGTAAAAGTATTTCATGAGGGAAACGGTTTCAACGGTCGAACCTGATTTTGAGGAGACTACGAAGAGAGTTCTAAGAAGGTCTATACTTTCCCGGATCTTAAGAATGAAGTCGGGGTCCGTAGTGTCAAGAAGAGTGAGGCGCAAAAAGCCGTCGCGGAGGGTGAATATGTTTCTGAACACCTCGGAGGAGAGGCTTGATCCCCCCATGCCCAAAACAACGATGTCGGTGAATCCTTTTTTCCTTATCGATTCTGAGAAGTCGTCTATTTCATTTATTACCGCGAGCATCTGCTTCGGGAGATGGACCCACCCGAGGCGATTTGTGATCTCGGAAGGATTATCTGCCCAGAGCAGATGATCGTATTCGAAGAATCTTTCGGCAAAGCGGTTTTTCTCAAGTTCGAGGAGCTGGGATTGGATTATGCTTCCGTAATCGCCCGCGTATTCGGTGTAGTTTGGTGACTCCGAACCGGCTTTGTTTTCAGTGGACACGGTACTAGTTACCAAGTAGCTTGAGGCATTCCTTTAGGATGGTGTCCGTGTTAAAGCCGAAGTTGTTCATCACATCTTGGTATGGCGCGGACTCTCCGAAGCAGTCTATTCCGTAGACCTTGGCAGCAGGGCCCGATCCCGTGAATTTTTCCCATCCGAACGTTGCTCCAGCCTCGACACTTAGCCTCGTGCCGACGGAAGGCGGCAGGACGCTGTCTTTGTACTTCTGGGACTGGGCTTCGAAAAGACTCCAGCACGGAAGACTCACGACTCTCGGATTTTTCTCCATCTCGCGCAGCTTTTCATAAACTTCGAGACAGATGTGAACCTCAGAACCCGTGGATATCAGTATGATGTCAGGTGTGCCGTCTGAGTCCGCAAGTACATAACCCCCCGCTAGGGCTCCATCGGCCGCGGCGTAGCGGTCCCTGTCTATTATCGGAACGTTCTGTCTTGTGAGAACGAACGCGGCGGGACGGTCAGAAAGTCCCATCACGTGTTTCCAAAGAGCTACAAGCTCGTTCGCGTCGCAGGGGCGGATGACATCGATGTTGGGTGTGACTCTGAGGGCCGCCAGATGCTCTATGGGTTGATGAGTGGGTCCGTCCTCGCCAACTCCTATGCTGTCATGAGTGAAAATGTAGATTACGGGAAGTTTCATCAGGGCCGCAAGTCTTATCGAGGGTTTCATGTAGTCGGCAAACACAAAGTAGGTCGAGGCGTATGCTCTGAGTCCGCTGAGACACATGCCGCTTGCTATCGCGGCCATTGAATGTTCCCTGACTCCGAAATGAAAGTTTCTTCCCTCGCGGTCCTCGGCGGAAAAGCTCGTCGTACACTTAATATAGGTTTTGGTAGAGGAGCCTACATCCGCGGCGCCGCCCATGAACCACGGCACTTTTTTCCCTATGGCGTTAATTATGCTTGAGTTCGCGGAACGTGTCGCAACCGGATCTGCGGGATAGGGAAAAGACGGGATGTCACTGTCCCATCCCTCAGGCAGCTTCCTTTTATCAAGCATCTCAAAGTCGTGAGCAAGTTCCGGATATTCGTTTGAATACTTCCTGAAATTCTCCTTCCAGGCAGCTTCGGCATCGTTTCCTCTGGCGACCGCTTCTTTCATGTAGGAGAGAATCTCTTCGGGGACGTGAAAGTTTCCCGGGGCGTCCCATCCGTAAAATTCCTTCGCCAGCCTGACTTCATCCTCTCCAAGCGGCGCTCCGTGGGCCTCGCACGTGTTCTGCTTGTTGGGGCTTCCGTAGGCTATCTGGCTTTTCAATATGACGATGGAAGGCCTCTCGGTTTCGGATCGCGCGCGCGCGAGGGCTTTTTCAATTTCCCCAAGATTGTTTGCGTCCGAGACTTTCTCCACGTGCCAGTTATAGGAACCAAACCGCATTTCCGTGTCCTCGGAATACGCAAGCGAGGTGCTGCCCTCGATAGTTATGCTGTTGCTGTCGTATATCCAGATCAGGTTTCCGAGCCCCAGATGACCCGCTATTGATGCGGCTTCTGAGGAAATTCCCTCCATCATGTCCCCGTCGCTGCAGATCGAGTACACGAGATAGTCTACGATATTGTGGCCGGGGCGGTTAAAGTGCTCCGAAAGCCATTTGCTCGCTATGGCCATTCCTACAGAATTAGATACTCCCTGACCCAGAGGTCCGGTCGTGGTTTCGACTCCGGCGGTGATCCCAAGCTCCGGGTGACCGGGACAGAGACTGTGAAGGCTTCTGAATTTCTTCATGTCGTCAATCGAGATGTCGTATCCGTTCACGTAAAGAGTGGCGTAGAGAAGCATGGAAGCGTGACCTGCGGAAAGTACGAAGCGGTCACGGTTGGGCCAGTCCGAATTCCCGGGGTTATGCCGCAAGAACTTGTCAAAAAGCACGAAAGCCGCCGGAGCTAGGGCCATCGGGGTTCCCGGGTGGCCGGATTTCGCTTTCTGGACAGCGTCCATGGCGAGTGTTCTTATGCAGTTGATTACAAGGCTTTCCAATTCTTCATCCTCGGGGAGAAATCCGGGCGGAAACATTGAAAATCCGCCGCGCCGCGCGTCTGATTCATGTAAAAAGACGACCGGGGTTTCGCTTGCGCGGGCCGCTTTTAAATTTACTTATCATAAACAATAGTGATAATATATCAACATATACCCCTAGGCGGTTTTCGGCGGTCTCTGCCCGGCGTGAAAACCGTTGCTTTCCCGGCGAAATGAGAAAGGCGGCTTTGGTTACAGGCGGGGCGGTGAGAATAGGAAAGGAAATCTCCCTTAACCTCGCACGAAAGGGCTACGATATTGCCCTTCATTACAATTCCTCCAGAAAAGAAGCCCTCGCGACAAGGCAGCTGATTCTTGAGAGCGGTGTTAACTGCGAGCTTTTCAGGTGCGATCTTTCATCACCTGATGACGCAAAAGAGCTTATCCCGAAAGTCACGGAAAGCTTCGGGGGACTATGCGTTCTGGTTAACAACGCCTCGATTTTCGAGAATGTCGGGTTCCACGACGTGACCCCGGAGTTTCTTGAAACGGACATGGCCGTAAACTTCAAGGCCCCTTTTTTCCTCTCCCAGTCTTTTTCCGCCGAGACAAGCGGAGGACTTATCGTTAACTTTCTTGACACGAGGGTTAAGAAAATCCCGGTCGAGCATTTTTGCTACAACCTGAGCAAGAAATGCCTTTATCACTTGACGAAAATGCTTGCAAGGGAACTCGCTCCCGATTTCCGTGTAAACGCCGTGTGCCCAGGGGCCGTTCTCGCCCCCCCGGGGTTTGGGGATGACTATCTTCACAAGATGGCGCGGGGTGCTCCGATGAAGCGGCCAGGTTCAATTGAGGATATAATTAACGCGTTTAACTATCTTCTGGAGAATAATTACGTCACCGGAGAGTGTCTTTTCGTTGACGGAGGCATGAGCCTTAGCTGATAAGATGATAATAAAGATCGAAAACCTGAGACTTCGCACTATAATAGGGGTTTATGACTGGGAGAAGGAGAACCGCCAGGACCTGATCATAAACGTCACCATCGATTTTGACGGACGCAAGGCCGCCGAGAGCGACGACATAGATGATACTTTGGACTACAAGGCCATAAACAAAAAGATCATAAGCTTTGTGGAGACAAACGATTTTAACCTGCTCGAGAGAGTCGCCGGGGGTATATGCGACATAGTTTTTGAGGACCCGGCGGTGAGGTGGGCGTCGGTGAAGGTGGAGAAGCCCGGGGCGCTTCGCTTCGCTGACTCCGTTTCGGTGACCGAGGCGAGGGAAAGATAAGCGGGACAGATGCCGTCTTGCCGGTTTTCTCGGAGACGCAGCGCGGAAGACTTTTCCGCGGTTTTTAAACCATACTTAACATTCAGCAGGCTAGATGTAAAATACGGTTCCGATTAGGCGCGGATGCCGGCTTAGGTGGCTGAGTGAAAGTTGGTCTTGTGGTCTGGGGACCGGTTTGTTAGTGCGAGGAGAAGATATCAGGGTATGAATACGGTTATTATCGGAGTCGGTTCAAACATAGACGCTGAGAGGAACGTAAGCGTCGCCAAACGAATGCTCGGGGAGAAACTCAGGGTTCTCGGAGAATCGAAGTTCGTGAGAACCAAGCCCATAGGATCCCGTGAGCAGCAGGATTTTCTAAACGGTTCCTTGCTGATAGAAACCCGTCTTGGCTGCAAGCAACTGAAAACCCTGCTCAAGGGAGTGGAGGTTTCCCTCGGGAGAGGTGTCGGGGAGGATCGCTACGGCCCGAGAAAAATGGACTTGGATATACTCGTGTGGAACGGAGAGATTGTCGATCCCGACATTTACGAGCGGGAGTTTCTTCGCCGCTCCGTGATCGAACTTTGTCCTGAACTTGAAAAAACTTTGAAGGAGGGGCGAGGTACTGTCTGAAGAAACTGAAATCCTAGAAGGCGTCGCGCTTAAAAAGTTTCTCTTAAAAGACGACATAAAAACCGCCGTTTCGAGGCTCGCCAGGCAAATTTCGGAGGACTACGAAGGAAAAACTCCCGTTGCGGTCTGCGTTCTTAAAGGGGCGCGTCCTTTCTTTGAAGATCTTCTGGCGCAGGTAACCGTGGCGGCCGAAAGGCAGTTTCTCAGGGTTTCAAGTTACAGAGAGGGAACGCAGCCTAGGCGCCTCAAGCTCTTGAGGGATATTGAATGCGAAGTGGAGGACAGGGACGTTATAATAATTGAAGATATAATTGACACTTCGGAGACGGCGAAGTTTATCCTGCGGCACATAGAGTCTAAAAACCCGGGTTCGCTTCGGATATGCGCGCTTGTAGACAAAAGAGGAAAGGGCGCGACTGATTCAGAGCCCGATTACACGGGTTTCCGGGTGGATGAAGGGTTTCTCGTAGGCTACGGAATGGACTACATGGAGAGGGGAAGATCTCTTGAGGATATATACCTGCTTCAGGAATAACTTAATTTTTGCTCCCGACAAAGAGCTACGGAGACGAACATGGCGAAAGCAGAAGGCGTAAGCTGGGATCTCTCGGACCTTTACGAAGGAATTTCCGACCCAAGCGTGGAGAAGGATTTCGAGAGGATATCGGCGCGTGCGGACAGGTTTGAAAAAAAGTACAGGGGAAAGATAAAGTCTCCTTCGCTTACCGCTGGGAAGCTCGCGGGAGCGGTGAAGGAGCTTGAGCGCTTGTCGGAAGGAATCGGAAAGATACTTTCCTTCGCTCACCTTGTTTTCGCGGCCGACACCCGGGATCCCAAAAACGGCGCCTTTCGTTCGTCAATGCAGCAGAAGGCGACGGAAGTTCAGAAAAAGCTTATTTTCTTTTACGTTGAATGGGTGTCGGTTCCGAAGAAGAGAGCGAAGAAACTTCTTAATAACCCGAAACTTTCGGAATACAGGCATTTTCTCGAGCAGGAAAGACAGTACAGAGACCACACTCTCTCAGAAGCCGAGGAAAAGATACTTCAGGAGAAATCGAACACCGGGCAAAAGGCGTTTTCAAGGCTTTTTGACGAGGTCGTGAACAATATCCAGTTTCGTGTGAGGCTCTCGGGCAAGACCGAAAGGCTGAACCAGTCCCGGACCCTCTCGCTTCTTTACGACCCGGACAGAAAGAAAAGGAGGGCAGCTTGGTCCGGTCTCACAGGTGGGCTTAAGGAGAACTCCCATGTGCTTACCTACATATTCAACACGCTTGTAAACGACCACTCGATAAACGACAGGCTTAGAAGCTACGAGGACCCCATGTCGGCGCGTCACCTTAGCAACGAGATATCCCACAGTGCTGTGGAAGCCCTGCTTTCTTCGTGCGAGCGAAGCTTCGGATTCGTAAAGCGCTACTACGGACTCAAGGGAAAACTTCTCGGATACCGAAAATTCTACGACTACGACCGCTATGCTCCCCTAGGTTCGGAGAGGGAGCAGGTCCCATGGGACAAGGCAGAGGAAATCGTGCTTTCTTCGTTCGGTGAATTCTCATCCGAGATGAAAAAGACCGCGTCTTTGTTTTTCGAGAAAAACTGGATAGACGCCGAGCTTCGGGACGGGAAAAGAGGAGGCGCTTTCAGCCACGGTACGGTTCCCGGCGTTCACCCCTATGTTTTTATGAACTACACCGGGAAACCGAGAGACGTGATGATTCTGGCTCACGAGCTTGGCCACGGCGTGCACCAGTATCTTTCGAGACGACAGGGTTATTTCCAGGCCCACACGCCCCTTACCACGGCTGAGACCGCAAGCGTCTTTGCAGAAATGCTCGTGTTTCACCGCCTCAAGGAGGAAGAGACGCGAAGGGAAGGCAGGCTGGTTCTGGTAGCGGAAAAACTCGAGGACATAATGGCCACGGTCTTCAGACAGGCGGTGCTTACAAGGTTCGAGCAGAGCCTGCACAGCGAAAGAAGAGACCAGGGAGAGCTTACAACCGCGAGAATAAGCGAACTCTGGATCGAAGCCAACCGCGAGATGTTCGGAGATTCCGTCACCCTGACTGAGAACTACGCTTACTGGTGGCTTTACATTCCCCATTTCATACACTCTCCCTTTTACTGCTACGCATATTCCTTTGGCGAGCTGCTCACCCTAGCTCTTTACGGAATGTTCTTGGAGCGGGGAAAGTCTTTTGTGCCCGATTACATGGAACTCCTTCGGTCCGGGGGAAGTGCCTCGCCCGCAGAGCTTCTCTCCGGAGTGGGGGTGGATATAAACAACCCTGGTTTCTGGCAGACGGGACTTGACGTGATAGGTGCGATGGTGGACGAGGTTGAGGAACTCGCAGAGCAGTCCGGACTCGACTGAAGGTTTTTACCGGGAGAGAGAAGAGGTTTTCTCGTATTTGCTTACGATCTTGCTCACAACCGAGTAGTGGACTGAGACTGCGTCGGCAACCTCTCTCAGCGTGTAGTCCCCCGTAAGGTAGGTTTTAGCTATCGCTTCCTCTCTTGAGTGTCCGCTTCGCATGAAACCGTCTATCATGCCCGGTACAGGTTTTGTGAGCTGATACTTGGGAATATCCTTTGACCGCGAATCCCTCTTCGTTTTTTCCTGCACAAGCTCTATGAATCCATCATCGCCGAGATATACCTGCTTTCGGGCTTCCGAGATCACGTCGCGGGAGCTATTCTCTTCGAGGAACTCATCAAAAGCGCTTATATCCGAAGAGAATCCTTCTGAGAACCACTCGAGGTCTATGTATCCTGGCGCTTCATCCTTTCCGTAAAGGTACCTGCAGCTGCTCCATTTGAACTGGTTAGGATGTTTTACGAAGCCGGCTCGAAGGGGAAGAAGAAAGATATGGGCCATAAGGGGTAGAAGATATTCCTCCCTCTGGACAACTATGGATTTATATCTTCCCCGGAAAACATGACCGTCTGTATCGTGCAGCCTGTTTGAACGCTGGGTGTAAACGCCGTTTAGCTGTCTTATGGCTTTTGAGAGGTTGGGCTTCGGGGTCTCGATGACCAGATGGTACCCGTCGGACATGAGACAGTAGCCAAAGCAAAGGCATCCGAACCTTCCGCATACCCCCTCGAGGATTTCTATCCAGGCGTTGCCGTCGGCTGAGTTCTGAAAGACGCTCTGCCCTCTGTTCCCGACTGAGGAGACATAATAGACGGCCCCCGCGTATTCCGGTCTTAGCGGTCTTGCCATGGAAAGGATTATAATGAAGACAGGAAATTATGTCAAGACCTGACCCTTAAGTCCGGATTGTTCTCTCAAGGGGCAAGCGCTTTCATTGCAAAAGCTGTCTGTTCTCTCGAAGCGTTGTAGGGAAACATGAGAATGGGAAGATCGGAGTTCCCGGCGAACTCCGCGAGCTTTGCTCTTCCCTCCTCCGGCGAACCGCTCACGGAAACAAGATCAAGCAGTTCGTCACTTATGCTTTTTATAGCTTCCGCTCTGTTTTCCCGCCAGAGCTTTTTCGCCCTGTCCGCTTCCTCCCCGAATCCGTAACTGCTTACGAGCTTATGGTAATAGTCTCCCATGGAGCATACATAAAGGGCCACGAACTCCCTTACGATTTCTCTTGATTCGCTTCGGTCCTCGGAAACCATGGCTGGAATGAACGGGGCCACGGTTATTTTTCTTCCGCCGGAAGTGAGCACCTTTTTTCTTTCGTTAATAAGGCTTACGGGGCAGAGATAGGGAATCCAGCCGTCAGCGACCCGGGAGGTAAGCTCGATGTTTTTCGGTCCCATGGATGCGATATATATGGGAATCCCGCTTCGCCGGGGCTTAAAAAGAAGCCTGAAGCCCTTAAGCCTGAAAATCTCCCCCTCATAGTCAACTCTTTTTCCTGCAAGTGTCGTCCTTATTATCTCGACGCACTCAAGCGTTCGTTTCAGGGGCCGCTCGAATTTCGCGCCATGCCAGTATTCGTTTAGGTAAACGCTGCTTATCCCGAGTCCGAGGATGAATCTTTCCCCGCAGTACTCATCCACGGTGGCCGCCGTCTGTGCTATGAGTGCCGGAGACCTGCTGTAAACGGAGATGATGCCGGTGGCCAGATTTATCCTTTCTGTGACCGACGCCATGTGGGATATTAAGGAAAATGCGTCCCGTCCCCACATTTCGGGAACCCAGATGGAGTGATAGCCCAAGTCTTCTGCCAGTTTCGAAAAATAGGTGAGATCATCTTTTTTTACGTCGGCCCAGTACGGTACGACAATTCCGGTAAGAGACAACTGGTTCCTCCCAAGTGCGGATTTGCTCAGATTCATTCTACTTGAGAGCGAAGACCGTGAGAAGCGCGGAGCACCTAGGTTTTTTATTTTTGCTTCCGGATACCGGTTCTCCTGAGACGCTTTTAACGTTCATCCGATAAGTTGGTTAAACTGTTTAGAGAACATCTGCCCGTCTTTCCTCGCAGAAATACAATTCTTTACTACGGGAGTTAGCAGGATGCGCAAGTTGCCCCCAAGAATGCAGACAAAGCTCTACAAGGAGCATCTTTTTCCCGAAGAAACGAGAGAAATCAGGAAGAAAGTGAGGGACTTTGCCGAAAAAGAGGTTCTTCCGATTGCTAGGGACATAGGAGAGAAAAGCGAGAAAAACGAGAATTTTCCCCATGATCTTTTCCGGAAAATGGCCGCAGAGGGGTTTTTCCGGATTCCGTATTCAAAAAAGGACGGGGGACTGGGTCTTTCCTACCCCGCGTGCGCAGCAGCGGTTATGGCGGAGGAACTCGCCTACATAAGCGCGAGCGTCGCGGGAACGATAAACGCCCACTTTTTGCTTGCGGGAAAAACCTTGGCTATGGGGTCTCCCCACATAAAGGAAAAATATCTCGCTGCGGCTCTTGATGGAACCTCGGTGGCGTCATTTGCGATGACGGAGCCCCAGTCGGGTTCTGACGTAAGGACCGAGTCTCTTGTAACGAAAGCCCGCAAGAAGGGCAGAAAATACATTGTAAACGGCCGCAAGCGCTACATAACCAACGCCGGGGTGGCTGATTTCGTTACTCTGCTAGCTTCAGCGGGGGACAAATCCATAATGATAGTGGTTGATCTTGGTTCGCCGGGTTGTTCCGTGAGCGCCCCGGATAAAAAACTCGGAAACAGGGGGGAACTTACCTACGACATATACCTTGAAGATGTGGAGGTGCCCCGGGAAAACCTAATAGGGAAGGAAGGAGATGGCCTTCGGGTCGCCGTTAATTCCCTTCTTTACGGAAGGACGGGAATCGGAGCAAGCGGAGTGGGGATGGCGCAGTCGGCGTTCGATGAATGCGTGGAGTTCATGAACGAGAGGGAGGCTTTCGGAAAAAAGATAGCCGATTTTCAGTACTGGCAGTTTTTGCTGGCGCAGAGGGCTGTTGAGATAGAAAACGCCAGGAACCTGTATCTGAAGGCCGCACTCTGCCTTGACAATGAGGATCCTTTCCCGACTTTCGAGACATCCGCCGCCAAGTACTACGGCTCGGAGATAAGCGTTACCATGGCCCGCGACGCTGTTCAGGTATTCGGAGGTCTCGGGCTTATGGTGGAACTTGCCCACGACTCTTCCACCTACAAGGTTGAGGAGATATACAGGGATTCCAAGGTCGGGGAGATATACGAAGGCACAAACGAGATACACAAGATGATAATAGCGAGATCAATTTTCGGAAGGAGGTAGTTTTGCTTTGCAGTCGATAAATGGGAAAACCCACGATAATGAAGTCTTGAAAAGCTTCCCGAACCACTTATGGCGGGGTATTGTGGTTAACACAAAAGAGATTTCTTCCGGGAAAAAGAAAGAGGCCAGGTCCGGGATGCGCATTGTCTACGGGATCCACGGCACCCCGTTTGGAAAATGTCTTATCGGGATCTGCGAAGAAGCTATATGCCATATGAGTTTTTTCCGCACCGATCCTGAAAGCCACTTGGAAGAGTTCAGGAAGGTATGGCCGAACCCGAAGAACCGAAGGGATGACGAAAAAACGGCCGAAGTATTGCGGAACTTGCTGTTTTCCCCGGGAAGACGGCCGCCGGAGATACTGCTCCTAGGAACACGGTTTCAGCTCAAGGTATGGGAAAAGCTGATGGAGGTCCGGGAGGGTGAGACCTTGTCCTATTCAGAACTTGCAGAGTCGGCAGGAGTGCCCACTGCCGTAAGGGCCGTCTCAAATGCCGTGGCGGGAAATCCGATTGCTTATTTGGTGCCCTGCCACCGTATTATAGGAAAGGCGGGGGATCTTCACGGCTACCGCTGGGGGCTTGACGTGAAAAGGGCGATTCTTGAGTACGAAGGGGTTCACCTGATCTCGCAGTGATTAACTCGGTCTGAGTTTGCGCGGTCAGCGAAGAGGCTCTTCCTTTGTCATGCAGTGGATAGCTCCGAATCCCCACACAAGGTCGATGCAGTCAATTCCAACGACATATCTTTTGGGGAAAAGTTCCGACAGTACGCCGAGCGCCTCGCGGTCTTTCGGATCGTTGTAGACGGGGACGAGAACTTTTTCGTTTGAGACGTAGAAATTGGCATAAGTTGCCGGAAGTCTTTCGCCGTCGAAAAAAAGCGGTGATGGCATCGGGAGGGGGACGATTTCAATTTTTCCTCCGTCCTCAAGCTCTAGGTCTTGGAGTATCTCAAGGTTTTCGCGAAGCGGGCGGTAATTCGGGTCTTCAACGCTGTTCTCAAGGCATAAGACAACCGTGCTGGGACCCGTAAACCTGCATATATCGTCAACATGACCGTTTGTATCATCTCCCTCGATGCCTCCGTTAAGCCAGAGAACGTTCGTTGCGCCGAAATACTCGGAGAACACCGCCTCGTAGTCGTTTTTCCCGAAAGAGGGATTCCTTGCCTGTTTGTCCGTACTTAGGAGACACTGCCTGGTTGTTATTAGGGAGCCCTCTCCGTTTACGTCAATGCTTCCGCCCTCAAGAATGATTCTCTTTCCAACCCATGCAGGGGTTTCTGAGTCAAGATGAAGGGTCTCGGCCACAAACCCCGGAATCATGTCGTCGTTTTCCCAATCTAGGTACTTAGCCCATCCGTTAAACCCGAAATCAAGCACGCTCAGTCCCCCGGAACCGTCTCTTACGAAGAAGGGGCCGGAATCCCGTATCCAGGATCTGTCTGTGGGGCATTCGTAGAACTCCACGTTGCCAAGATCAGTTGATTCTTCCCTGAGAAACCCCTCGGCCCGCTTCTGTGTTCCTCCGGGGTCAACTATTATTCTCACCTTCTCTGATTCTGATAGGTGGCTTACGATTTCGCGGTAAACCCTCTTGATCCCCGAGAATTTTCCCGGCCAATCACTTGCGTTCTGCGGCCACACAAGCCAGGTGGCGTCGTGAGGTTCCCATTCAGCTGGAAGCCTGTAACGAACCGCTGAAGAATCACTCAATTTCAGGTACCGGAATCATTGTCGATAAATCTTTGCCGAAGCTCGGAATAGGAGTCAATTCTTCGGTCGCGAAGAAAGGGCCAGTTCCTCCTGGTCTCCTCAAGCTTCCTAAGATCGATGTCGGCCAGTATGATCTCGTCTCTCTCGCCGGAAGCCTCGCAAATCACCGTTCCTTGGGGGTCACACACAAAGGAATTTCCCCAGAAATTTATTCCTTCACCGGGTTCTCCCGATTCCTCGAAGCCCACCCTGTTCACGGCTGCGACATAGATTCCATTTGAGACCGCGTGGGCGCGCTGAACGGTTTTCCATGCCTCAAGCTGGGTATTTTTCGAGTGTTCGTCCTCGTCCGTACGCCACCCTATGGCGCTCGGATAGAAGATAATGTCCGCCCCCTTGAGCGATACTATGCGTGCCGCTTCGGGATACCACTGGTCCCAGCAAATAAGTGTGCCTATCTTCGCAAAACCGGTTTCAAAACAGGAAAACCCCGTGTCTCCAGGAGCAAAGTAGAACTTCTCGAAATAGCCCGGGTCATCCGGTATATGCATCTTTCTGTAAATACCGGAAATCTCTCCCGAGGGATCAATAAGGGCAAGGGAGTTGTGATACACGCCGGAGGCCCTTTTCTCAAAAAGCGGGCACACGATGAAAACCCCTCTTTTTTCCGCTTCCCCGCAAAATCTGTCCGTTGTGGGTCCGGGGATGGGTTCGGCGAGATCAAAACAGCCTGTGTCCTCAGACTGGCAGAAGTACCTAGTGAGAAAAAGCTCAGGAAGACAGACTATGTTCGCTCCGAGTGCAGAAGCTTTTTCTACGTTTAATATGGCTTCCTTCAGGTTTTCTTCTCTGTTTTTGTGCACCCGGTTCTGAACAAGGGCGACTTTAAAGCTGTTCATGCGAATACGATAACTCCCAAAGGCGGAGAATAAAAGAAGATGAAACAGCTTCTGAATACGGCTTTTCAATTTATTTTGTAAAAGCCGATTTTCCAATTATGTTATGAGGGAAACAGGGTCAGGAGGACGACATGGCGGATATCCACACCGGCGGCTGCCTCTGCGGCGGCGTCAGATACAAGGCTACCGGTCCCCTGCGCTCAGTGATCGCCTGCCACTGCACGCAGTGCCGCAAGACATCCGGCCACCATACGGCCATGACCTCGGTACCCCGCGCCAACCTCATTCTCGAGTCTGACGAGACTCTTGTCTGGTTCAAGTCTTCTGATATAGCTAGGCGCGGGTTCTGCGGACGCTGCGGCGGCAACCTGTTCTGGGAACCGGCGGGCGAGGATCGCGTCTCGATTGCTGCCGGCACCCTCGACGGCGCGACCGGGCTCACAATCGAGAGTCATATCTACACCGAGGACGCCGGCGATTACTACGACCTTCCAGAGCTCTAAGCGAGCGATTATACTAATCAGGTAGCTGAGCAACATGTACGAATACGATATTCTCTCTCTAACCCTGCTTTTCTTCACAGGTGTTCTGGCAGGAGTAATAAACGTGATGGCGGGCGGCGGAAGCAGCATAGTTCTTCCGGTGCTCATATTTCTTGGAATCGATCCCACTGTCGCAAACGGAACAAACAGGGTGGCAATCCTGTTTCAGAATTTCTTCGCAACTCTTTCCTTTAGAAAAGAGGGTGTTGCCGACATGAAAACCAGCGTCAAGCTGGCGGCCTTCACCCTTCCCGGCGTTGTTGTGGGAGCTTTCGCGGCGGTACGGGTAGGGGACGAGCTTTTCGAGAAAATCCTAGCCGTCGTGCTTATCTTCGTCTGCGCCTCTTTTTTCCTTAAAGTTGATTCTTTCGGCAAGCTGCTCGGCGGCAGCGGCGAAACAGGGCGGGGATGGATTCTTTACCCGGCACTTGTACTTATAGGTTTTTACGGCGGCTTCATCCAGGTCGGGGTTGGACTTTTCATAATGGCGGCTCTTTACCATCTTATGGGAGCATCCCTAGCCAAGGTAAACGCGCACAAAGTGATTGTGGTGCTTATCTACACGATTCCAGCGATCCTCATATTTTTTCTAAGCGGCAACATAAGCTGGTTCATAGGCATCTGTCTTGCCGCGGGAAATTCGGTCGGCGGATGGTTCGGCGCGACGTTTTCCGTAAGGGGCGGCGAAAAATACATAAGGATGGCTCTTGTCGTTGCCGTCGGGCTTATGGCCCTTAAGCTTCTCGGGGTATTTTAGGCGCCGGGCAGGTGTCATGCGCCGGAGCCCGGAAGGGGATCTGCCGCGGTCTTTCTCAGAAATTCGTACAGAGTGTGGTAGATGTTTTTATTCTGAATCAGCTTCTCGTGAGTTCCCTGCTCCACTACTTCCCCCTTATGGATCACTATTACGTTATCCACGTTCTTTAGGGTTGAGAGCTTGTGGGTTATGACTAACCTTGTCTGAGAGCCAGCAGTACTTCTTATCACTTCCTGTATTCTTTTTTCAGTTTCCGCGTCCAGATGAGAAGTCGCCTCGTCCATTATAAGAAGTTTAGAATTTTTCCTGACCGCTTTTTCGATCGATCGGGCCTGGGTTTCTCCCGAAGAAAGCTTTACGGTCTCAGCTGCCGAACCATCCCGCTCGTCCCTTTCGTCGGATACGTCCTTTTCGAACAGAAACAGGTCCTGGAAGATGGCGGTTATGTTCGAGCGCAGGTACCTGTTTGACAGTTCCTCGATGTCTACGCCGTTAAAGAGAATCTGGCCCCTCTGGGGTTTATAGAATTTAAGGAGCAGGTTCACGATGGTCGTTTTCCCCGCTCCCGTGATTCCCACAAGGGCGGTGCTCTCTCCAGGTCTTATTGTAAAAGATGCGTCCTTGAGCACCCACTCGAGTTCGTTATACGAAAACCATACGCCCCGGAACTCAAGAGATCCCTCGGTTTTTGCGGGCACCAGAGATCCGCTTACCTCGGGTTTTTCCGCCAGAGTGTCGTAGAGGTTCTCGGAGGCTGCAACGGCGGACTGGAAGACATTGAATTTTTCTGAAAGCTCCTGGATGGGCTTGAATATCATCCTTACGTAGTAAAGAAACGCGAGCAGGGCTCCCAGGGACAGGTCAAGGTTCATGACCCCGATCGCCCCGTACCACAGGATTATCCCGGTTGCTGCTATGCCCACGTACTCTATGGAAGGGCGGAAAATCACGTAGACCCAGAGCTGCTGTATATTGGCCCTGTAGTTTTCCGTGTTTACCTCCCAGAATTTCTCGAAGTTTCTTTTCTCCTTTCCGTAAAGCTTAAGGAGCACTATTCCCCTCATGCTTTCTGCGACAAAGGCGTTAAGCTTGCCTATGGTTCTCCGAATCTCCCTGTACACCAGTCGAAGCTTCATTCGGAAGATAGATACCGTGAAAGTAAGGAACGCCGTAAGTGCGACGATTATAAGCGTGAGCCCGACGTTCATCTTGAACATGATCACCAGGGTGCCGATTATGATTATGATGTCCTTTATGAAGTGTATGAGAACGGAGGTGTACATCTCGTTTATGGCGTTAACGTCGTTTGTGACGCGTGTGGTTATCCTGCCCACGGGATTTCGGTCGAAGTAGTGCTGGGGAAGTGAGAGTATATGGGAGAGGGTGTGGTTTCGCATGTCGTGCATTATTTTCTGGCCCGAGTAGTGAAGAATGTAGGTAAAAGAAGAGGTGAAGATGAAAATTCCAACCACCGATAAAACCACGTATAAAGCAAGGGTCTTGAGCCTTTTTGTCTGTTTGGAGCGAAGAAGCGACACTTCCTCTTTGGCGAGTGACTCAAGGTTTGAGTGAGCCAGAAACGCGACCCCTTCGGTTTCTTCAAACAGGGAAGCGTTTCGGGCTATTATTCCCAAAACCTCCTGTTTTTCATCTCCCTCAAATTCCCCGGGGTTGACCACGATATATTTTGTCTCGGAGAACTCAACGCCCGAGCGTTCGATTCTGTCTTTCTCCGAGGAGGAGAGCTTTGAGAAATCGACCAGAAATCCTCCGTCCGCAAGGGCAAGCGTGGATTCCACCCCGAGTCCCGAGAGCGCCCGCTCCGCTTCCTCCCCTCTCTCGGCCTTGCTCCATGTGGGATAAATATAGTCGTCGACCGCGACTTTGATGAGGTAGGGAACCGTGATTTCAAGCGCCGCGGTGGCCATCATCAGAAGAAGGGACAGGGCAAAGTAACCTCTGTACTTTCCCAAAAAGCCCAGAATCCACCTCATGATCTTAAGATCGTAAGTTGATTTCCTGTTTCTCTCCAAGTCGCTCATTTATACACCTTAGACAGACTGAAGTCTTTCAAGCGCGTAGTAAACTCCGCGTCGCTCCACCAGCTCCCTTCGCTTCCCGCTTTCGATTATCTCTCCGTTTTTCATGACCGCGATCCGCGAGAGCCCGACTACGGAAGATATTCTGTTTGAAATTATCACCACCGTGCGCCCGCGCATTGCCTCTATTACGTTCGTTATCACGGTGTTTTCCGTCTGCGGATCAAGGGACGAGAGCACATCGTCAAGTATCAGGACCTCGGGATTGAGCACCAGGGCCCTTGCTATGGCCAGGCGTTGTCGCTGTCCTCCCGAGAGGCTAAGTCCCCGCTCTCCCACCACGGTGTCGAATCCCTGCTGAAACTCCATTATCTGTTCGTATATCCCCGCCGTTTTGGCGGCCTGCTCCACCTGCTCTCGGGTTATGCTTGGGTTTATGAAGGTTATGTTGTCATAAACCGTTCCGCTGAATACGGTTATTTCCTGCGGCACGTAGACGATGGTCTCCTGAAGGCTTTTTCTTGATATTTTCCTTATGTCGATCCCGTCGACCGTTATTGCGCCCGGTTCGGTCTCGTGGATTTTCATGAGCAGCTTCATCAACGTGGTCTTCCCGGAGCCCACGAGCCCCGTTATTCCCAGGGTCGTCCCGCAGGGTATGTGGAGGTTGACTTCGCGCAGAGCCGGGGTGGAGCCATAGGAGAAGGAAACCCCGGAGAATCTTATGTCTCCCTTGAGTTCGTAGTCCTTCTCCCCTGCCCGGGTGTCGTCTTTTTGTTCAACCGCGAAAATGTTGTTCAGCCTGTTTATCGAAGCGTTCCCCCTTTTTAGAAGATCGATCGCCCATCCCATGGCCATCATCGGCCAAGCGAGCATCATTAGGTAGATGAGTATGGCGGAGAACTCTCCGAGGGTTATTTCGGCACCGATCGCGCCTGCTCCGCCGAAGAAAAGAAACAGGGCCGTCGCTAATGAGGGTACGAAATATATAAACGGCTGGAAGGTTGCACGGATCTTCACTAGCTGTACGTTTTTTTCAAGATAGTCTTCGCTTGCACGTTCAAAATCCCGCCCCTCGGCCCGCTCAAGTCCGAACGCTTTTACTACCTTGATTCCCGAGACCGGTTTCCTTGCGCTTTCGGTGAGTTCTGAGAAGGAGTCCTGGGAGCGCTGGAACCTACTTTCTATCATGTTTCCGAACTTGTATATGAAGACGGCGAGCACGGGAAACGGCAAAAACGCGTAGAGGGCCATCTCGGGCGAAATGTAAATCATTGCGGCAAAGATGAAGAAGAACAGGAATATCCCGTCATACGCTATGAGCAGACCCAGGCCACAGGAGAACTTAAGAGTCTCTATGTCGTTCACCGTGTGCGCCATCAGGTCGCCGACCTTTCTTCCCGAGAAGAAATCGAAGTTAAGCTTCTGGAGGTGGTCGAAGAAATCGTTTCTGAGCGAGTACTCTATTTTCCTCGCCCCGCCCATTATGAAGTATCGCCAGCCAAGGCGGAAAAACGCCATTAGCAGCCCGAGCCCGAGGATGTAGAGGGAGTACTTGGTTATGAGGGAGAAATCTGCGCTCTCCAGGGTGAGCTCATCTATTATCCACTGGATTACTATGGGAACCGATAGCTGCGCCATATCCACCAGCGTAAGAGAGACAAGACCGGTTAGAAACGAGTATCTGTACCGTAAAATAAGGGAGGAAATGCTTGTTTTTTTGACCAATGGTATACGAGCAAATATTTTACGGGACCGAAAAACCAAGCGGCTGCCAAGCCTTGATCCCATCGGATAAAAAGCAAATTTCATGCGGCGCGCGACCGCTAAATCATTATACAGTGAAAAACCCGCAGAAGATAATCCGCTGTACCTGTAGGGGCGGTTTTTGCCCGGACGGCCGGGAATAGGGTATTTTTTTCGACCGGAGGCAGATAGTGTGGAAGATGTTTCCTACCAGGTTCCTGCGAGAGTTTCGACGGCGCAGCGGATTATAAAGAAAAGCAGGTTCATAGCCACTGTCGGGCGGGTGAGCACGAGAGGCGAGGCTGAAGAGTTCATAGAGGGCGTAAGGGCTCTTCACCCCACGGCAAGCCATAACTGCTATGCGTTTTTGGCCTGTCCCCCCGGAGGGACGGATATAGGTTTCGGCGATGACGGGGAGGTTTCGGGAACCGCCGGGCGGCCCATGATGACTCTTCTGGAACACAGCGGCATAGGGGAGATAGCGGCCGTGGTAACCCGGTATTTCGGAGGGATAAAGCTCGGTCCCGGCGGGCTTCTGAGAGCATACACGGATTCCCTGAGGGCGGCCTTGGGGGAGCTTGAGCTTGAAGAACATGTCCCGGTGCGGGCGGGGCACCTTGTTTTTTCCTACGCGCATGAAAATTCCATACGGATTCTGTTTGAGAAATCGGGCGTTACGATAACGGGCGTCGAGCGCGGGGAGGATGTTCACTTCGATTTCACGGCACCTCTCGGTGTCGCTGCGAACCTTGAAGAGAAGGTTGCCTCCTTGACCAGAGGGAAATCCAGGCTTGTCTGGAAATAGGCAGACTGAGGGCTCGGCGAGAGTGGATATTCCCTGTTCTGCCGTACGGTCAAAGCCGGTATACTAACCTTCAATCAATTTCGCAGGTGGAGGCGGTTATGAACGTTTATGAGTGCGTAAGATCCCTTAGTTCCGTAAGAAGTTACCTTGACGGGGAAGTTCCGGACGAAGTCATCATGGAGGTCATGGAATCGGGGAGGCTCTCGCCGAGTGCCCACAACAATCAACCGTGGGAATTCGTGCTTATAAAGGATCGCGCAATGCTCCGGGAAATGGGAAAGTACTGCACAAGCGGCAGCTTCATTGTGCAGGTGGCTTTCGCGGTGGTGCTTCTGGTGGATCCGCAAAGTAAATGGCACCAGATCGACGGCACTAGGGCTGCGCAGAACATGGTTTTAGTGGCGTGGAGCCACGGACTCGGATCCTGCTGGATAGGAAGAATAGAGAAGGAAGAGCTTAAAAGGTATCTTGGAGTGCCGGAAGAGCTCGATGTTCTTACCGTGCTTCCGTTCGGTTACTTCGACAAAAGGCGGGTCGCTACCGGAAAGTTGAGGAAAAGTCAGGACGAGGTCTTTCATCTGGACGGTTACGGAAAAAGAATTTCGAGATAAGGGGATTGCGGGACTTTTCGCGCCGGCCGTCCACAAACTCATCCACTCGGACGAGTGGCTTCGCGGCACAAAGCATAAGGACTGCACGGGATGAATTTTAAAAAGCTTGGAAACACGGAAGTTCTCGTTCCCGAGATCGGACTCGGCACGTGGAACTACAAGGGGGGAGTGGAGCCTCTTAGGGCGGGCATCAAGCTTGGGGCTTCGCTTATAGACACCGCCGAGGGGTACCACACGGAGGATATAGTCGGAGAGGCCGTGCGGCCCTTCAGGGACGAGGTCATCATAGCGACAAAGGTTTCGGGAAGGAACCTTGCCCACGACAGCGTGCTTAGATCCTGCGAGGCGAGCCTTGAGAAGCTTGGCACGGACTGCATAGATCTTTACCAGATACACTGGCCGAGTCCCGTCTATCCGATAGAAGAGACGATGAAGGCGCTTGAGAAGCTGGTTGACCGCGGATGCGTGAGCTACGTCGGGGTGAGCAATTTTTCCGCGAGGCAGATGCGCGAGGCGCAGCACTATTTTCCTAACTATCCGATAGTCTCAAACCAGGTGCTCTACAACCTTAGATCAAGGAATATACAAAAAGAGCTGCTCCCCTACTGCCTGGATAACGACGTAACCGTAATGGCCTACACCCCGCTTGACGCCGGAAGACTCTGCCGCCCCCGCCATGGCAGTGTTTTGTCCCAAATAGCGGCTGAGACAGGCAAAACAGAGGCACAGGTTGCCCTTAACTGGTGTGTTTGCCAGGAGAACGTCATCGTGATTCCGAAGGCGGACTCGGTGGCGAGAACGGTCGAGAACTGCGGGGCCTCGGGATGGAGACTTTCTCCGGAGCAGTTGCGCATGCTCGATGAGACATTCTGAAGTTTCGTTCTACGGTCCCATTATGTGATATACTTAGCAGGTTGAATATGGAATAAGAGGAGGAGAGTGTGCGATGAGTTTAAAAAAAACGCTTTCACTTTTGGTTTTCTTTTTTGTTTTAGCTTTCTTTTCTTTTACCGACCCCGCTTCGGCGAGCGAGCTTGATACGGGCGATACCGCCTGGATACTGACTTCAACCGCGCTTGTTCTTTTCATGACGATTCCCGGGCTTGCGCTTTTCTACGGGGGGCTGGTCGGCAAAAAAAACGTTCTTTCGCTGCTGATGCAGTGCTTTTCCATTACCGCGGTCGTAACGGTTATATGGACGTTTTTCGGTTACAGCATGGCTTTTGACACCACCGGCATGGTAGCGGGAGAAGTCGGGATGAACGCCTTCGTGGGAGGCTTCTCAAAGGCGTTTCTAAACGGTGTGGGCATCGATACTCTTTCGGGGACGATCCCGGAAGTTCTGTTCTTCGCCTTCCAGCTTACCTTCGCGATTATCACTCCGGCACTTATAATCGGGGCGTTTGCCGAAAGAATGAAGTTCTCGGCTATGCTTCTGTTCACCGCCCTTTGGGTTATATTCTGCTACTTCCCGATCGCGCACATGGTCTGGGGAGGGGAGGGTTCCTACCTTGGAGACAAGGGAGTGATTGACTTTGCAGGCGGAATAGTCGTCCATATCACGGCGGGTACCGCGGCCCTTGTGGCAGCGATACTGGTCGGGCCCAGGAGAGGCTACCCCAGACAACTCGCGCTTCCGCACAATCTCACTCTTACGATGATAGGTACCGCGATGCTCTGGGTCGGATGGTTCGGATTTAACGGGGGAAGCGCCCTTGCGGCCGGTGGACAGGCGGCTATGGCGGTCGTGGTAACCCAGATTTCTCCATGCGTCGCCGCTCTTACCTGGATATTCCTTGAAAGCGTAAGATCGGGCAAGCCCAGCGCTCTTGGTTTCGCCACTGGGGCCATCGCGGGTCTCGCGGCCATAACTCCCGCCTCTGGCACCGTGGGACCGCTTGGAGCCATAGTCATAGGAACCGCGTCTTCTGTGCTTGCCTACATAGCAGCCACTTATATCAAGTTCCGTTTCAATTATGACGACGCGCTTGACGTCGTGGGAGTTCACGGAGTCGGAGGTCTGGTAGGAATCATCCTGGTGGGAGTGTTTGCCTCGACCTCTTTCGGCGGTTCGATCGCGGATCTCGACATAGGAGCGCAGTTAGGCGTACAGGTCTACGGGGGAATATTCGCAGTTGTATACACCGCCATAGTAAGCTATATAGTGCTCAAGGTCGTTGACATGCTCGTGGGACTCAGGGTCACCGAGGATGAAGAAACCGAAGGTCTTGACATAACGGACCACGGGGAGTCGGGTTACTACGGCATCTAGAGTGGGGGCGGAAACCAGCGCACACACGGTTTACAAATGAGTACTCAGGCGCGGGACACAAGGATCTGCGCCTGCGGGTACTCCGTCGGGGATCCGTGGGTGGTTCCGAAGCAGAGGTACTCTCTTTTCGGCTGGTTCGTGATGAGTTGCGGGATAAGCTACCCGCCGAAGCGGATCAGCATAGAGTGTGACCGCTGCGGGGAAATTTTCGACGTGATCGAGGGAGACAGAAAATTCCTTGAGAAGTATATGCTCCGCAACCGCTGATCACATCTTGTACTTGCCGAAATCCTCATCCGGTATGTCTTCGAGGACATCCCCCGCGCTTTGGCCCTTGTCCCCGACTTTTACGCTGAGAGCGGCCTTTATCACCTCTTCGTCAACCATGATGCGGCATCCGGTCCTGAGCGCTATCGCTATGGCGTCGCTCGGGCGGGAATCCACCAGGAGCTCCTCTCCGTCTTTTTTGATACGAAGGCGGGCGTAAAAGGTGTTTTCCCGTAGTTCCGTGATCTCTATTTCAATGACCTCGTAGCCGGTGGCGGCAATTACGTTTTTCAGAAGATCGTGGGTGAGGGGTCTTGGTCTCGGAGTTTTTTTGATCTCCATTGCTATGGCGCTTGCCTCCTCGAATCCTATCCAGAGCGGAAGACTTCTCTCTCCTTCCTCTTCATTCAGAATGACGACGGGCATATCGGTAAACGGGTCGGCGACTATGCAGGAAACCTTCATCTCAAGAAACATTTTTTCTCCCTCCCTGTGTTAATTCAGATATTGTCCTCTAAGCGAATTCGCAAGTCCTTCAGTTATCCTTACGTCCACCATTTTTCCGATAAGCTCTTTTTCTCCGGGGAAATTGACTATCCTGTTGTGTTCGGTCCTCCCGGAAAGCCACGAGGAGTTCTTTCTGCTCGCATCCTCAACCAGCACCTGCTCGGATTTGCCTATCCTCTGTGCGTTCTTCGCAAGAGTAATTGCCCGCTGGCATTCCTGAAGACGCGCGAGTCTCTGGCCTGCTGTCGAATCTTCCACCCTTTCTCCTGATCTCCAAAGCTCCTCCCCCACAGTTCCGGGGCGCGGTGAGTATTTAAATGAAAAGGAACTGTCGAACCCCACTTCTTCGACAAGGCTCATCGTCTCCTCGAAGTCATCTTCTGTTTCCCCGGGGAACCCTACTATTATATCAGAAGACACGGCTATGTCCGGCATGGCGTCCCTGAGCCTGTTAACGGAATCTAAGTACCAGTTCCTTGTGTAGGTCCTGTTCATGAGCCTCAGCACCTTGTCTGAGCCCGACTGCACGGGCAGATGAATATGACGGCATACCTTGGGCACGTCTGCCATTGCCTCCACCATTTTTTTCGTTATGTCTCTCGGATAAGAGGTCGTGAACCTTATTCTCTCAAGACCGTCTAGCTCCCCGAGCACCCGAAGCAGGTCCCCGAACTTAAGCCCGCCGAGTTTCCACGAATTCACCGTCTGTCCTATGAGGGTTATTTCCTTTACTCCCTTTGCGATAAGGTGACGGGCTTCGGCGATTATGTCCTCGAGGGGCCTGTTAACCTCGGAGCCCCTTACCGTGGGCACTATGCAGTAAGCGCACTTTTTGTTGCATCCCTGCTGTATGGACACGAATGCCGTGGGTTTTCCCTCCTCGTGGTAGGGGAGGATGTCGAAAGGCTCCTGCACATCAAAGGACGTCTCGACGGGTCTCGATTTCTTCTCTTTTATCTCTTCTATAAGTTGCGGGAGTTGCGGAATTGCCCTGGGTCCGAGCACGAAATCAAGATGCGGCATCCTGCGGATGAGTTCCTCTCCGTAGAGCTGCGCCACGCACCCGGACACGCCGACTATAAGCTCCGGGTTTTTTGCCTTAAGGTGCTTGAAGCGCCCAAGGCTGCTGAGGGCCTTCTGATCGGCCTTTTCCCGTATGGCGCACGTGTTTACGATAACTATGTCGGCCTCTTTTGGGTTCTCGGTGATACTGGCGCCGAGGGCGTTCTGTATCCTGTCCGAGTCATACTCGTTCATCTGGCAACCGTAGGTTTCAAGGTAAAGGGTGTTGGTCTTCATGGTTAAGGGAAATCCTAACGCATGGGAATATAAGTATCAAGAAAGGCGAGATGAGCTTTTCTAAAAGAAAATTCCAGCAGAGTCAGCCTCGATTGTTTTTGACCCTAGCTGTTGCGGGTATAACGAAAAGGATCAAATGGCAAAACCATTTTTCCAGTTACACCAATATCAGGAAAACGCTGCTTACATATGAAGAGGTTGTTGGCATGTTTAACTTGTCTATAATTGCAAAGATATTTATAGTTAGTTTTAATTCATTTGACACTTTTTTGTAGATTTAGTAGGTTGGTTCTTTCAGAAACTAACGTTAATAGGCAGTTGTGTTCTAGACATGAGCAATAAGAATCGATGGATATTCTTTGGGGTGGCGGTATCTATTTTGGCAGCTGTGTCTTTCACTCCTCTGGTAATCCCCTATGGAGTGGCGGAGCCATATTTCCTGGGACTTCCTAGGACTCTCTGGGCTGGGTTGGGAATATCACTCTCCATATATGTGCTACTTGTTTTGGCAATGCTTACGTCCGGTGACCAAGGGTAGTCTGCTTATATAAGAGGAAGAAATAGACATGAACAGGGGAATGGCATTTGTTGCAGTCGCACTAGTATATCTTGCAGTGTTGATATCCCTCGCTGTCATAGGAAACAGGAAAAACAAAGGGGATGAGTACCAATTCCTTCTTGCGGGCGGCAGTCTTGGAACTATAATTGGCTTCTTAACCTTTTTTGCTACCCTCTACAGTACGTTCATATTGATAGGGATGCCCAATTTCTTCCGCGTGCACGGCGTGGGAACGTGGATATTCCTTGGCGTTACCGATATGGCTTTAGCCGTTTTCACGCTTTGGCTCTCACTCAAATTAAGGGAAAGGATCTCTTCAACGGATTTTCGGAGCATATCGGACCTGCTGCGTGAAACTTTTAGTTCCCGTGGAGTTTTAGTGTATGTTCTGGGTCTTGTCATATTTCTCGTTCCCTACATAGCAATTCAAATAAAAGGAGCGTCGGGCATTCTAGCCCACATTGTTCCCTATGAAGTCCCCCAGTGGGGTTGGGCTGTCATTATACTGTTTCTTATGTATCTGTACTCTTCCATAGGAGGACTCAGAGGTATTATGTACTGTGATTCACTCCAGGGAATTGTACTGTTTACCGTTATATGGATAATGGCATTTATTGTTCTGGATAACTTTGGAGGTATTGGAAAGTTGGTTCAGGCCGTGGCGGAGGAGGAACCTGCGCTGCTATCTACTCCCGGCCCCAAGGGATTGTTATCGGTTCAGTGGCTTATTGCGGGATTTATATCAATTGTACTGCTGCCTGTGTCGCAACCTCAGTTGACTTCGAGGCTCAGCATTCTGAAGGGTTTGAACGAGAGACGCAAAATCCCGGTTTTGCATGCGTCTTTCACCTTCCTGCTTCTGATAGCAGGGCTTATAATTGGTTTATACGGTGCAGTAGCAATACCGGCTAAAACGGGTCCGGAGTTCATTGGCAAACTGATACTTGAGCAGAATCCTGTTATAGGTGCCGTTGCCTTGATAGGTATTCTGGCGGCAGCTATGTCCACATCTGACTCTCAGTTTTTCGCTCTTGGATCTGAGATTAACAATGCTCTTGGCAGGTTTAGCAGGAAGTTAAAAGTATCTCCTATTGTTTTTGTGAAACTAGTTATACTGGTATTTTGCATAGCCTCTTTCATTGTTGCTATGAAGAGTTCTCAGGGAATTATATCTCTTGCTGTGTCGGGATTCATGGGGACTGCTCTCATGGCACCTATGGTTCTTACCGCAATTCTATGCAAAGGAAGAAGCTTCAATTCCGTAATCCCAGTTGTTACAGTTATCAGCCTGGTTGTGTTTTTAACATCGCTTTTTGGACTCGTACCGAAAATGATAATGGGTTTACGCATAGATCTGATACTACTTGCCATCAATACGCTGGTTACGATTTCAGTGGTTTCAATCGAGCTGAAAAAAACAGATAAAACATTCTAGTAGATGTCTTGAGACCACGAATTATTAAAAGGCTGTCCCGCCTAAATTCCTCCTTTCAATACAGACCTTCAACAGTTTTCACGCTGGCTTAGTACCATTTTTACAGCTTTATAATCTGAAAAGTATTCTCGAAATCATTTAAAATATATCTAGGTGACTGAGTTGAAAAGCTTCCTAGATCTTGATATATAGTGGCTTTTGATTTTTTGTATCTTATGCGCGAAAAGATTCTTGAACTCTCCAGATCATTTCCCGCCACTACAGGGGTCTATATAATGAAGGGTCCAGGCGGTACCCCGGTCTACATAGGCAAGGCCAAGAACCTTCGCGCCCGGGTGATGTCCTATTTCCAGAGGGGAAGCGACAGGGGACAGATACCGTATCTGGTAAGGGAAGTCGACTCGATTGACTACGTGGTGACCGAGGGGGAAAGCGAAGCCCTTTTCATCGAGAACTCCCTTATAAAGCGTCACAAACCGAAGTACAACATACGTCTTAAGGACGACAAGACGTTTTCGTCTCTTCGCCTCTCGGTGGGAGAGAGGTTCCCCAGGCTTTCGCGCACGAGGAGAATACGGGACGACGGGGCGCTTTATTTCGGTCCGTTTGCCTCGGGCAAATTCCTTAAGAGCACAGTGAACCTCGTCCACAGGCTTTTTCCTCTTAGGGACTGCACCCAGAGCAAGTTCGAAAGGCACAGCACCCGCCCCTGTCTTAACTATTTTATGAAGCTTTGCTCGGGTCCCTGCGCGGGCAAGATCTCGGAGGAGGACTACGGGGAGCTCGTAAGCCAGGCCGCGTCGTTTCTTCGAGGCGAGAGAAAAAAACTGGTGAGAATGATCAGGGAAATGATGGAGAGAGCCTCAGAGGAGGGAAGGTATGAAAACGCCGCCTACTACAGGGATCAACTTGTAAGCCTGAAGGAAAACGCCGAGATAGAGAAGGTTACTTCCTCGAGGTTCGAAGACATGGACATAGTGGGTTTTTACAGAGACTCAGAGCACTACGAATTTACCGTCCTGCTCTCGAGAGGCGGCTCGGTGGTCGACAAGCTTGATTTTTCCGTAAAAAGCCCCCACGGCGATGAGGCGGAATGCGTGAGGGAATTTCTCGGCAGGTTTTATTTCTCTGATCACTATATTCCAAAGAGAGTTCTCCTGCCTCTTTCCATAAGGGACCGCGAGGGGTACTCGGAGTGGCTTACCGAGAAAAGGGGAAAGAGGGTTTACGTCGAGACTCCCCGGAGGGGACCTAAGAGCGAGCTCGTGCGCTTTGCGATGAAAAACGCACAGGAGAGTTTTGCGAGAAAAGCCGAGGAAAAGGCCAAGCAGGGCACACTTCTTCGGGGCATAAGGAAGTCGGCCGGGATAAAACGGGTTCCTTATGCCATAGAGTGCTTCGACATATCGAACATCCAGGGGCACCAGACGGTTGCTTCGCTCGTGAGGTTCCGAAACGCGAAGCCTGAGCGGGACAGGTACAGAAGGTACAGGATCACGGCCACATCTGGCCAGGATGATTTCCGGTCGATGTACGAGGTCGTTTACAGAAGGGCTCTTCGGGTAGGAGATGATAACTGGGATCTTCCGGATCTCATGCTTATAGACGGGGGGAAGGGACAGCTGAATGCCGCCTACGCGGCGCTTCGAGACTGCGGTGTGGAAAACGAGGTCGATCTTGCCTCGATAGCGAAAACCGAGGGCCGGGGCGGGATCGACAGGATTTACGTGCATGGAAAGGGCGAGCCCTGCGATTTTTCGTCAAACAAGAAGGGCGTTTACTTCCTGATGAGGGTAAGGGACGAGGCACACCGCTTCGCGATCACCTATCACAGGGAATTAAGGAAAGGCAAGACCCTAGCTTCTCAGATGGACGGTGTTCCGGGCATAGGGAAAAAGAGAAAACTCTTGCTTCTTAATCACTTCGGGAGCGTGGAGAAGATAAAAGGGGCCACCACCGAGGAACTTGCCTCCATAAAGGGCATGACGAAACAAGCCGCGCGCAACGTAAAGGAGTTTCTGCGCTAACCGGACGACGAAATCATCTTCTTTCTGCTAAACGAAAGTGCCGCTGTTTTAAGATGCTAGGTAATCAAGAAGGCAGAATTCAAGTATGGCCTTTCCCGCGTGAAGCTTGTTCTCAGCCTGAGTGAAGGCGATGCATCTGGAACTGTCCATTACTCCTGCGGTTATCTCTTCTCCCCTGTGAGCCGGAAGACAGTGCATTATCAGGGGTTTTTTGCGGCAAGAGGAAAGAAGTTTCTCATTTACCTGAAAGGGCCTGAAAATCTCGGTGCCTTTTCCCTCTTCACCCATGCTTACCCAGACGTCGGTGTAGATCACGTCAGCGTCCCTTACCGCGGAAGCGGGGTCATGGATGACTTCGATTTTCGAGTTTCCTTGTTCTGAGGCCTCGTCCGTAATCGCTGGGTTGGGCTCATATCCCGGGGGAACCGCAAGCGAAAGGTCAAAGCCCATTATCGCGGAGGCGGCCACGAAGGAATTGGCTATATTGTTTCCGTCGCCGAGAAAGGCAAGCTTGAACTTCTCGGGATTTATTCCCTGCTCCGAGATTGAAAAAAGGTCGGAGATTATCTGCGTTGGATGTTCAAGGTCGGTAAGGGCATTTATCACGGGGACTGTCGAGTTCTCCGCGAGTTCGAGGGCTTTTTCCTGTCCGTACGTCCTTATTATTATCCCGTCAAGGTAGGAGGAGAGAATCTTCGCCGTGTCGGCTATGGTTTCCCCCCTTCCGAGCTGGGTATCCGCCGGATTCATGTAAATCCCCTGGGCGCCCAGGTCGAAAAGGCCCGCTTCGAAGGAAAGCCTCGTTCTGGTCGACTGTTTTTCAAAAAGAAGACCCACTGACATGCCCGCGAGACTTCTTGGGCTCTCGCCCTGTTTTTTCAGTTCCTTTAGTTCGCCGGAGCGGCGGATTATTTCGCTGATCTCGCTTTTTTCAAGGTCTGAGACGGCAAGAAGATTCCTACCCACTAGAAACCACCTCCTCGATGGATTTCGTTACGACATCGACGGCAAAGTCAATTTCTTCTTTGTTTGTGTTAAGCGGAGGAAGAATCCGAAACACGCGCTCTACGGTAAGTATAACTAGAAGCCCGTTTTTAACTGAGACCGAAAAACAGTCCCGGGCGAAGGTCCCGTCTGAGAACTCAACCCCGATTATAAGCCCCTTTCCCCTTACCTCCTTTATATGCTCGGAATATTTTTTCCTGACATCTTCAAGCTTGCCAAGAAAATAGTCTCCGAGCTCTCCCGCTCTTTCGGGCAGGTTTTCCCGAAGTATCGTTTCGATCGCAGCGCAGGCTGCCCCCGCGGCCAGGGGATTTCCACCGAAAGTGCTTCCGTGGGCCCCGGGAGTGAAGTGCTTCGCCACGTCCTCCCTAGCCAGAACTGCTCCGCACGGCACCCCGCCGCCGAGAGCCTTTGCGAGTGCCACTATGTCGGGCCTTACGTCCTCGTGCTCATAGGCAAACAGTCTTCCCGTCCTTCCCATCCCGACCTGGATTTCATCAAGTATGAGCAACATGTCGCTTTTCCCACAGATATCCTCTACCTGCTTTAGGTACCCAAGGGGCGGAACGATGACTCCGTTTTCTCCCTGCACCGGTTCGAGAATGACCGCGCAGGGGTTTGTCTCCGAGGCTAGGCGGGCTATCGCCTCGGGGTCCGCGTAGGGAGCGAAGTGGAATCCTTCAAGAAAAGGGGAAAACCCCTCCCTGTATTTTTCAGATTCCGTGGCGCTAAGCGCCCCGAAAGTCCTTCCGTGAAAGGCTCCTTCGGTTGAAATGACCGCAAATTTCCCGCCGTTTTGCGCTCCCCATTTCCTGGCGAGCTTTATCGAGCCTTCAACGGCTTCGGTTCCGCTGTTACAGAAAAACACCTTGTCAGCAAACGAGTTTGAAACGAGCATCTCGGAAAGTGCGCTCTGGTTTTCTATGTTAAAGAGGTTTGAGGTGTGAATCAGAGTGGCAGCCTGGGATGTTATGGCGTCCGTGATACTAGGGTGACAGTGTCCGAGGTTGTTAACGGCTATCCCGGTCGTGTAGTCAAGATACTTCTTCCCTTCAGTATCCCAGAGCCACGAACCGCTTCCCTTCCGCATCGTTATGGGAAGACGGCTGTAGGTCTCCATCAGGTATTTTCCCTGCGGGTCTTCCATTTTTCCTGACCTCAAAGGGTTATCTCCGTCCCTATTCCCAGATCGGTAAGAAGTTCGAGTATGAGAGCCCTTTTTACTCCCCCGTTTATTATGTGCACCTTGCTGACTCCTTCTTCCAGAGCCTCAAGCGCGCACATCACCTTGGGGATCATTCCGCTGTTTATCGTCCCGTTCCTGATAAGTTTCTCAGCCTGCTTCTTAGTCACGGAGGATATGAGCTTTCCTTTCTTGTCCAGGATGCCGTCAACGTTGGTCAGCAGTATGAGCTTTGCGGCGCAAAGTGCTCCCGCTATTTTCCCCGCCACGTGGTCCGCGTTTATGTTGTAGGTGGTTCCGTCCTCCCCCAACCCTATGGGAGCTATAATCGGAATGATATCTTTGTCTTCAAGCACCCTGATTACCTCGGGGTTTATTTCCTGAACTTCGCCCACGTAGCCGAGGTCTGCATCCTCGGCAATATCTATACGGTGTTTGGCGGCGAATTTGCGAAGGTCGAACTTTTTAGCTTTTATAAGCTTTCCTTCCTTGCCCGAGAGCCCCACCGTTTCCATCTGGTGACGGTTTATCGACGTTACGATCTGCTGGTTTATCTTTCCGACAAGCACCATCTCGACCACTTCCATTACCTCTTTGTTGGTAACGCGGAGCCCGGCTATGAAGTCGGATTTTATTCCCATAGTGTCGAGATACTCCTGGATCTGGGGTCCTCCTCCGTGCACTACTACCGGTTTTATCCCGACATACTTCATCAGTATGAGGTCGCGCACGAAATTTGAAAGATCCGCCTTGGCTAAGCTTCCACCGTATTTGACCACGACGGTTTTGCCGTGAAACGCCTCTATGTAGGGGAGGGCCTCGACCAGTATTTCCGCCCTTTGGGCTGAACTGTTCATGAAAAACTCCTTTCTGCGAAAAAAAACATTATATAGCAACCGGGGTTTTTATTACAACACCCAAGGATAATCATATATGAGAATTTGGGTTTCGGGGCTGAAAAGAAAACAGCAGTATCCAGGATCAAAAAATCTCCTAAAGACGCAAAAACGCCTCAGGGATGGAGAAGGGATTTCCGCCTGAGAATTCTCGTTTCAGCCACCGCGACTGCGACTACTCATAACCGTCTTGGGGCACAATTGCCGGTCCGTCAGCTCTTGTGCCGGTAGGTCAGCTGAACTCCGAAGATTCTGCCTTTTGCAAGCGGTGAGAACGTGCCGCCAAGAGGTGCCGACAGGGGTGGAGCGCCCAAGGTGCTGGGCAACTGGGTGTCGCCTCCATGCTTGACTTCGTTAAGCAGGTTCTTGCCGTAAAGGCCGATTGAGAACCGGCCGTTTGCGGGAATGATGTCAATCCCGGCGTCAAGTATGTTCTGCTCCAGGATATAGCCCCTGTTGTCATCGGTGAAGTATGACTTGTCACGATAAGCGTAGCTTATTCGGGACGTCATCTGCCCCCAACTGGTCGCTCCCGTGTCGTGGGTGAGTCCCACGCTGTAAGTCCACTTCGCGGCGCGGGGAAGCTCTAAAGCTAGATCTTTTACGTCAAGAGTCCCGTCTCGATTGAGGTCGTGTTTTACTTTGGTGTACTCGGGATTGACGTACCCTACAGAACCGATCAGGAACAGGTTCTCCGCAATGGCGAACAGACCGTCAAGCTCAAAGCCGTAGGTCTCGACATCGGCGGTGTTGTCGATCAACTGAACTATACCGAGTACTGGATCGGGAAAGTTAATTTCCCTTTGCGTGTCATCAATCATGTTGTAGAAGGCTGCTCCGTATAGACGGCCGCGGTCTTTTGTGACCTTGAATCCGGCCTCGAAGCTGTCGATCTTCTCTTCATCATACGGTCCCGGGGAGTAGTCGGGCGAGAGGTTGCGAAGGTTATAGCCTCCGGAGCGAAATCCTCTGGTCCAGTGTCCGTAAATGTTGGCTTCGCCGCTTATGTAATAAGTGACGCCGAGCTTGGGTGACCAGCTGTGCCATGTCTCCTCATCTATGAAATCAAACTCGCAGGCGGGACCTTCAACGATATTGCAAGACGGTAGCGGCGCAAGGGGACTGCTGGTGGGAATCAAAGCTATTTCGCCCTCTCTTTTGTCACGCGTGTATCGCGTACCCGCGGTGAGCGTCAGCTGGCTTGTGAGATCATAGTCCAGAGAGAGGAAGAGGCCCAGAGTTTCAACGTCGTAGTTTCCGCCTCCGAACTGGGACACATCCGTCCCTGGCGGGAAGGGAAGACCCGATGCCGCAATAGCGTCGGTAAGCAGAGAACGGTGCTCGTGGTAGTTGATCTTGTTGCTAAAGTAGTAGGCTCCCGTAGTCGCATTGAGTCTTTCAAAAAATCTGCCCGTGTAACGCAGTTCGTTACTCCACTGCCTGTAATTGCTCCATGCCTGCGCACTGATGAGTTCAAGCGGCGAGGCGTCGAGATCAACTGCTGAGAAGGTTTCTGAATCGCGCCAGCCGAAAATGTTTGTTATTGTGCCGTTGCCGAAATCCACGTCCCAGTCCGCCTGGGCGGCGAAAAAATGAGCTTCGTTTTCTCTTTTACCTTCATTATTGATGCTGAAATCGTGGCTCTCGCGGTCAAAGTTAGCCGCTGAGTTTGAGGCGCCGAATCCGTTTGTGTGGTTCTGTGCCGCGGGGCCGTCGCCGTCGATGCTATCGTACTGGTATCGGAGTACCAGGCTCAGGTCGTCTGTGGGTTCCCAGACGAGCACCGGCCGTACCATTCGGACGTCCAAATCTCCGAAAGCTTTGCCGGTGTGGAGGTTCTTGAACCAGCCGTTATCCTGATTTGTGTACGCGGTTATCCTGGCGCTAACGGTTTCGCCCAGAGGGCCTCCCACCGTGCCCATGTAGTAGCTGTTGAGACTCTCTCCTCCCCCCTCAAAAGAGGTGCGAAAGGACACCTCCAGAGTGTCTCCGGGTTTCTTCGTGTTGATGAGTATCGCGCCCCCGGTCACGTTACGCCCGAAAAGCGTTCCCTGCGGACCTCTAAGCACCTCGATGCTCTCGATATCAAGCGTGTCGAACAGGGCGCCGCCGATGTTGGCCCCGAAATACACGCCGTCGACGAACACTCCCACGGTCGGGTCAACGGACGGTATGGAACTGTTTATCCCGAGTCCGCGAATGGAAAAGTTGGCGATTCCTCCAACGGTGCCGATGTCGTCGAGCGCGACGTTGGGCATCTTTACAGCGAGGCTTTCAAGGTTCCTTACCTTAAGGGCGTCAATCTCTTCGGAGCTGAAATGCGTTACCGAGAGCGGAACGTTCTGAATCGGCTCCTCCCGTTTTCGCGCCGTGACCGTGATCTTCTCAAGCAGAACGCTGCTTATGCCGAATGCTTCCTGGGCGTTTGCCGAGACGCCGCTTATAAGAACAAGAACCGCGCCCACGGCGAAAGTGCCTAAGAATGCCTTTAACCTGGATTTAAATTTTCTGCGAACCATATTGAGATGCCCTCCCCCTTTTTTTCGATAGCATGACCTGCAGTTTACCAATACTGCCCGGTGGCTTTTTTTGACCTTTCTCTAAAATTCCCATTATAGCATGAATTAAATCGCAATTGCACGACTTTTAAGGAGGGCCCATCGTAGGATTTTTGCCGTCTAGAGAAGTCCCAGGGCTTTTTTCTCCTGTTTCCCCGTCTTTTTTACCCTTACACGGAACCGGAGTTCGACTTCGGCTCCGTCCCCGTAGAAACTTCCTGAAACGGGGGCGATGAGGCCGTGGGTGGGACCGCTTGCGACCGCGACGTGACGGTCTGAGACTGCGAGACCCGAAGAAGGATCATAGCCTCTCCATCCTCCGCCCGGCATGTAGACCTCGGCCCAGGCGTGAAGCTCGTCTCCTTTTTTTCTTCTTGCGCTGAGCGCATAGCCGCTTACGTGCCTGCACGCAAGACCCACCGAGCGGCAGACGGCCGCGAAAAGCTCCACGAGGTCCCTGCAGGACCCCTTTTTTTCCCTGAGGGTTCTCTCCGCGGACCAGGGTCCGCCCTGCTCTCTCACCATATGGGGAAAGTTGTCGTGTATGTGCTCGCAGAGCGAGAGAATAAAATCCGTGGTTTTTCCCATGGTCTGCGAGAAAATCTTTTCGCGAAGCGGCGAGACCGCCAGGGCCGTTTTTTTGCTTACCGCCAGGTACGGGCGAAGGGCTGCCTCCTGCTCGCGAGGGTATTCCATCGGCAGATCAAGGAACTTTACGTCGGAAACTATGAAATCAAAAGGGTTTTCCCGAAGCGTCTCGACGACGCAGCTGGTATCGATTGTAAGACTGTCGAACTCGCCCATAAACCACAGGGTAACGGTAGTGTTTCCGTCGAGATCCGTGTTCACGCTTCTTCCCGCTTCGGGAGGATCCGTCCTGAGCGAAAACATATGGGTCATCTGCCCCCCGCCGTTTCTCGGGCAAAGCCTCACGGTGTGAGGGGCCAGGACCACTTTTTTCCCGTAGGAGTAAGTCGTGTTGTGATCTATGCTAAGCAGCACTTTTCGGGCTTCTGTCAAGAATTTTTCTTACCCATTCGGCGGGCATTTCCTCGGCCGATTTTCTGAGCCTCTCCTGCCACCAATCGGATATGTCTGCCAGTTCGTTTTCGTTGAACCTATACTGCTCGAGGGAAAATGAATTGCTTCTGTAGACTATGATGTCTATCGGAAAATCGACGTCTATGGCGTTTATGCGGCTTGAATCAAACGCAAGGTATGCGATGCGAAGCGCCGTATCGAGGCTGGTGTCGTAGGTAAGGGTTCTTTTTATTATCGGTTTTCCGTATTTTGACTCGCCTATTATAACGTAGGGAGAGGTGGTCCCCACGTTGATCCAGTTTCCCTGGGGATAGACGAGGAAAAGCTGGGGCTCGGGATCGTTTTCGAACTGCCCTCCTATTATGGAGTACATGTTGAAGGTGAATCCCGATTCGGAAAGCGCTTCTCCGTCTTCTTTTTTCACCCTCCGAAGCTCTCTTGAGAAGATGTTTACTGCCTTGTAGAGGCGGTCAAGGGATTCCTGGGATTGCTCAAGGGCCTCGTCAAGATAGGTAATAGTCTTGTCCCTCGCGGAGCGAAGTCCCGAGGTCATAAGGAAAAAGGAGTTGTCCCCGGCCCTGTGGGTGGTGACTTTCTTTGCCCGTATGGCTTCGTTTCCCGTTATTATGAGGTTGTCGGCAAGACCGATTATCCCTTCTTTTAGTCTCATTCCCACGCAGAAAGTCATCTGTTTCCTCTATCTCTTAGATATCGTCAAACCCACTAAGGGTGCTGTCTGTTATTCCGTAGCCGAAGTAATCGTCGTATATGCGGTTTCCGACCTCGTTTATGTGGGACTGGAAGCTGCTTAGATACTCGTGCATTCCGCGCTGTATTATCTCCCCGACGCTTGTGAACCGAAGATCCGACAGAAGCCTTCCCATCTCTTTTTCGGTTTCGTTGTTATAGGAGCCGGCAGGACTGTTGGATATGCAGTGAAGCGACTCGTCGGCCTGCGCGACGCAGTAAATTATCGAGCGTGGAAACTGGTTATCAAGGATGAGAAAATCGAGCACGTTGCCTATTGATATCTGCTGGTGCTTAGCCTTGTAAGTTTCAAGGGCACTTGTCGATTTAAGAAGGGCTATCCACTGCATGTTGTCTATCGACGTTCCTACGAGTTCAGCCTTGGGAAGCAGGGTGTAGTACTTGACGTCGAGGATTCTGGAAGTGTTGTCGGCTCGTTCCATTTGCTTTCCGAGTTCCGAGAAATGCCACGCCTCGCCGTGGGATATGCTTATGTACCCGGATCCGTGAAAAAGAAGACTCTGCACTTTTGCCACTTCGCAGAACTTTCCGGGATTGTCGAGCAGCTTCTGCTTGGCTTCGTCGCTGTTCAGCCTGTGGTAGAAGCGGTTTATTAGAAGCCACATCTCAGAGGAGATTATTTCTCTCACGGAACTTGCGTTCTCACGGGCGCAGTTAACGCAGGAGATGATGGAATTCGGATTGTTGCGGTCAAGGACCATAAAGTTTATTACGTTCTCCCGGGTAGTGCTGTCATAAAGGCTTCTGAAAAGCTCCATGTCCCCCGTCACCTTTACTATTGGATCCCATTCCTGCTCAACGGAGTCATGGGTGTCAATGGCGAGGCCTAGGTTTACGCTTATGAGCCTCGCGGTGTTCCCTGCGCGCTCGGCGTAGCGGCTCATCCAGTATATAGATTCTGCGACGCGACTTAGGATTTTGCGCCTCCTTTGCCCCCGGTGTTCTTCGTGGGAGCAAGCACCCAGGTGTCCTTGCTTCCGCCTCCCTGGGACGAATTAACTATCATTGAACCTTTACGGAGGGCCACCCTGGTAAGGCCTCCGGGCAGGACGAATATTTCTTTTCCGTAGAGAATGAAGGGCCTCAGATCGACATGGCGTCCCTCGAAGTGATCGTCCACTATTACTGGAGCACGGGAGAGGGACATGGTCTTCTGGGCTATATAGTTTCTGGGATCCGCTTTTATATCTCTTTTGGCCTGGGCCAGTTCCTCTTTTGTTGCCTTGGGCCCGAACACTATCCCGTATCCTCCGGATTCGTTTGCGGGCTTTACGACCAGTTTCTCTATATTGTCGAGCACGTATTTTCTGGCCTCATCCTCCTCACAGATATACGTCGGCACGTTCGAGATTATGGGATCTTCTCCCAGATAGTACTTTATTATCTTCTCAACGTAGGCGTATATTATCTTGTCGTCGGCCACTCCTCCTCCTGGGGCGTTGGCTATGGCGACGTTTCCGGCCTTGTACGCGCCGAACAGCCCTGGAACTCCGAGCACTGAATCCGGGCGGAACACCTGAGGGTCAAGGAAGTTGTCGTCTATCCTTCTGTATATGACGTCCACTTTTTCAAGCCCTTTAGTGGTCTTTAGGTAAACGAAATTTTCTACAACGACGAGATCCCTTCCCTCGACAAGCTCTATTCCCATCTCTTTTGCCAGAAACGAGTGTTCGAAGTAGGCCGAGTTATAAATTCCCGGGGTGAGGAGCACCACCTTGGGGTTAGCCGTTCTGTCAGATAGCAGGTACTGGAGGGTGTCATGAAGGTGGAGTCCGTAATCGCTTATAGGCATTATCTCGACGGTGCCGAATACCTTGGGAAACGTGCGCTTCAGAAGTTCGCGGTTCTCAAGCACATAGGAAACGCCGGAGGGAGAGCGCAGGTTGTCTTCGAGGATGTAGAAGTTTCCGTCCGAATGTCTTATCAGGTCCGTTCCCGTGATGTGGCACCAGATATTCTTTGGCGGGGAAAAACCGACGCAGTCAAGGCGAAACTCCCTGCTTGAGAGGATGAGTTCCTTGGGAACCACCTTGTCCCTAAGAATCTTCCGGTCGTTGTATATGTCGTCTATGAAAAGGTTAAGCGCGTGGATTCTCTGTTTGAGACCCCTTTCTATGAGTTCCCAGTCCTCGGCAGACACTATCCTAGGAATTATGTCGAAGGGGAAAATGTTCTCCTCGGAACTCTTCTTTTTTTCCGAGTAGAGGGTGAAGGTGACCCCCATCTCGAACAGGTTCATCTCGGCCGCTTTCTGCCTCTCGATCAGCTCTCCGTCTGAGAGGCTTTCTATCCTGTCGGTTAAAAAACGGGTCCACTCATGCGGGGTGGCGTTATCCTTGAATACCTCGTCGTAAAAGCCTTCCGTGTCGTAGTTTTTAAAGTCCATTTCGGCTCCAAGGAATTTTCCCGAAAAACCTAACTAAAAGTGAAGGTTATGCAAAAGCTTCCTAGAGTATATACCTGCTTAGATCCCTGTCCTTGACGATGTCGGCTATTTTCTCCTCAACATAGCTTTTGTCTATGGTGAATTTCTTCTCCTTCATGTCGGGAGCGTTAAAGGATATTTCGTCAAGCAGCTTCTCAAGGACAGTGTGAAGCCTTCTTGCCCCTATATTCTCTGTGGAACTGTTAACCTCAGCCGCGGTCTCGGCTATTTTCTCTATTGCCTCGTCGGTGAACGAGAGTTTTATGTCCTCGGTCCTCATAAGCTCGGTGTACTGTTTTATGAGAGCGTTTTTGGGCTCAGTGAGGATCCGTATGAAGTCGTCTTTGGTGAGCGCCTCAAGCTCAACCCTTATGGGAAAACGTCCCTGGAGCTCAGGTATGAGGTCAGACGGTTTTGAGACGTGAAACGCCCCGGCTCCTATGAAGAGTATGTGGTCGGTTCTTACCATCCCGTGCTTCGTGGTGACGCTGCTTCCCTCGATTATCGGGAGAAGATCCCTCTGCACCCCTTCCCTTGAAACATCAGGGCCCGAGACGCCGTTTTTTCCGGCGACCTTGTCTATCTCGTCTATGAAGATTATTCCCGAGTTCTCGGTTCTCTCGAGAGCTAGCTGCGTAACTTTGTCCATGTCTATCAGTCTTCGGGCTTCCTCCTCGGTGAGGATGTCCATGGCCTCGGGAACCTTAACCTTTCTTACTTTCGATTTTTTGGGCATGAGGCTTCCGATCATCTCCGAGATTCCGGGGTCCATCTCCTCGACCCCAGCCTGGCTGAACACCTGTATGGGAAGGCTTCTCGCTGTTATCTCTATCTCGACTTCCCTGTCGTCGAGCTTTCCGTCCCAAAGAAGCTTTCTCATCTTCTTTTTGGTCTCGCTCATTTTTCTCTTGGCCTCGTCCATGTCTCCATCCGCCTCGGTGACGGGGCGGGTCGGAACGAGCAGGTCAATGAGCTTATCTTCTGCAAGCTCCCTGGCCCTCGTGTTAACCGAAAGGGTCTCCTCCTCCGTTACCATGTTGACGGCTATTTCAGTTAAGTCCCGTATCATTGACTCAACATCCCTGCCCACGTAGCCGACCTCGGTGAACTTTGACGCCTCGACCTTTACGAAGGGGGCCTGGGCAAGTTTCGCCAGGCGCCGGGCGATTTCTGTTTTTCCCACCCCGGTGGGCCCCATCATAAGTATGTTCTTTGGGGATATCTCGTCGCGAAGCTCGGGCGATACCTTCTGCCTTCTCCACCTGTTCCGAAGCGCCACGCCCACGGCCCTTTTGGCCATGTTCTGTCCAACTATGTACTTGTCTAGCTCCGATACTATTTCCCTCGGTGTGAGGTAGGATTCCTGGGACATTTAATCTATTTCCTCTATCGATATGTGACTGTTTGTGTAAATGCAGATTCCGGCCGCGATCTCAAGTGAGCGCTCGACTATCTCCGGGGCGGAAAGCTCCGAGTGCTTGGTAAGCGCCAAAGCGGCTGCCTGGGCGAAGGGACCTCCTGAGCCTATTGCCATCACGCTCTCATCGGGCTCTATTACGTCTCCGCTTCCAGAAATTATAAGCATGGTTTCAGAGTTAGCGACTATCAGCAGGGCCTCAAGCCTTCTGAGGATTCTGTCCGTTCTCCATTCTTTCGCAAGCTCTACTGCTGCACGCTTAAGGCTTCCCCTGAATTCCTCAAGCTTTCCCTCGAACTTGTCAAATAGCGTCATCGCGTCTGCCGTTGAACCTGCGAATCCGGCGCAGATCTTCCCGCCGTACATCTTCCTTATCTTGTTCGCATTATGCTTTACCGCGGTTGCTCCCATGGTTACTTGGCCGTCGCCCCCTAGTGCCACCCGGCCGTCTTTTTTAACGCATAGTATTGTGGTTCCGTGAAATTGGCTCATAATCTCCTCCCCTTTCTCCCATTGCCTCTAGGCGTTCGGGTGAGTCTTGTCGTACACTTCCATTATCCGCTCGACCGAGAGGTGGGTGTATCTCTGGGTCGTCGAGAGACTCGCGTGACCGAGCATCTCTTGGATTGCCCGAAGGTCTGCGCCGCCCGCAAGCAGGTGGGTGGCAAACGAGTGTCTAAGCACATGGGGACTCACGTTTTTTGATATCCCCGATACTAGGCCGTACTTCTTTATTATCCGCGCCAGACTTCTTGTGGTTATTCCGCCTCCCCTTGAGTTAAGGAATATATGGTCGGATACGGGTTTCAGCGCTCCTCTTATGTCAAGATACTCCCCGAGAGCGGAAAGTGCCTTTGATCCCACGGGAACGATTCTCTCCTTGTTTCCTTTCCCGCGAACCCTTATTATCGCTTCTCCCATGCTGAGGTCGGCGAGCGTGGTTCCCGCAAGTTCGCTTACACGAAGGCCGCTTGAATAAAGAAGCTCAAGAATTGCCCTGTCGCGCACGCGAAGCGGATTTTTCTCAGAATCTTTTACGTCGACCAGATTGAACACCTCATCCACGCTTAAAAACACGGGGAGGTGCTTTTCCTTTTTAGGGGTACGTACGAGTTTTGCGGGATTCTGCGTTGCGAGGCCTTTTCTTACCAGATACGAGAAAAAGGATCTTATCGCCGATACTTTTCTCTCTACCGAGGAGGGGGAGTTTTTTCCGTAGAGTGTTGATACGTACGCGTTTATTGTCGCGATGTCTGCGTTCTCGATTTTTTTCTCCTCTTTTAAGAGAAAATCGCGGAAATTCTCAAGATCGCCCCTGTAGGCCTTTACGGTGTGTTCCGAGTAGTTTCTTTCGTCCGATAGGTGCTTTATGAAGCTTTCGAGCAATTCATTCATCTATTTTGAAATATATACGCTCATTTACTTTGGACAAGGGATAAAAAAGTATTGTTAGGGGCGACTAAGAGCAGCAGGATGCCTAACTGCAGTGAATTGAAGCCGTATTTGAATATCCGCCTCATTTCATTGTCTGCCCTTCCCGGCGGGCTGGCGGAAATAACAAATCTTTGGCGGCCACCACGGCACCCCCGGTGATCAGTACACAGGCAAGAGCGATGCGCCAGTCGGCCTGGCCGACACCTGATGCAACAAGTATTAAGGTTGAAAGCAGCGGCGCTGCATAGCTCGCAGAGCCCAGGACCCGAATATCACCGTGTTTGACTCCAAAGTCCCAGGCGTAAAATGCGGCGCCCACCGGCATCAGGCCGAGGCCGGCAACGGCTAGCCATTGCCCGGTTCCTTGCGGCCACACCGTCTGTTCCAGCGCCAGATGGCAGATGAGTGAAAAAATGGCCGTCATCGCGCAGAATCCGGTGACGACATCGGTCGGAACCGCGCCGAACCGCCGCGACAGGAGCGAGTAGGCGGACCAGGTAAAAGCGGAAAGCAGCGCCGCGCTGTAGCCGAAGGCAAAGCTGCCATCAAAAGAAAGGCTGTTTTTCGAAACGATCAGCACTGTCCCCGCCAGACCAGCCAGTACGCCTGTTATGTGATGCCAGCCAAGACGCTCTCCAGGGAGAAATGCTGAACCGACGACGATCAGCAGGGGCCAGAGATAACCGATCAGACTTGCTTCGACAGCCGGTGCGTTCCGCAGGGCGGTGAAATAGAAGAAGTGATAGCCAAACAGCCCTCCAACGCCGAGACACCATATGCGCAAGGGTTGGCGCAGATTGCGAAAACCCGACGGTTTTGCGGCAAGCGCGATCAGTCCGATGGAAGCGGCGATCGAAAAACACATTGCGGCAAGCTGGAAAGGCGGTACTTTTCCCGACGAGGCCGTCAGAAGGGCCAGCAGCGACCACATAAGGATTGCGCTAAATCCGATTAGCGTTGCTCGCATTAAATATTTCCTCCATTGTCCGAATGCAGGCCTGAAGAGTAGCGGAAACTGCCTTGGTTGTGATAACCGGGTTTCGACTTTGCCTTCTTTTACCGCCGCTTCGCGCTTGAAGGAGATGGACAGGGTCAGGTTTACTATTACTTTACTTCTTTTATTATGCAAGACGGCTTTAAAGTTGCAGAAACACTTTTGGTAAAGACGAAGAAGCTATCCGGGCGACCGGCTTTGCTTTTAAAAGCGGAAATCGAGACTGTCAAAGAGCCGAAGCAGCGCTTGGACGATTTGTCTACCTGCTGCGCGTCGATAACAGAAAGTGTTTTCGCATTCCTGGAACATGCGTGAACTCAAAGCAGAAAAAAGACAGTTCATGAAAAACGTGTCTTGGCTCGTTGTTGCAAAGTCCGTTCCCTCAGCTGCCAATATAGTTGAAATGATCGTTCTAGCGAGAGTGCTGGGCGTCGAGCTCTTCGGTCTGCTTACCCTGATCATAGCCTACGTTAAGGTCGTGAGTTCGCTTCTGGATTTCAGGGTCTGGGAATCCGTCGTTAGGTATGTGGGTGAGTTCCTCGAGAAAAAAGAATCGGAACGTGCTTTGTCGATGATAAAGTTCTCCTACATGGTTGATGCCGCGGCGGGTCTGCTGGCCTTCGGGGTATGTCTGCTGCTTGCCGGGGTGGCGAACGACATATTCATAAAGTCTCAGGATGGCTTCGATCTGGTTCTGATCTTTTCCCTGACTCTCGTAGTCGCAAGCGTCAACACCACGTCGGAAGCGCTTTTCAGGGTGTTTGACAGGTTCAAGACGATAGTTTTCGTGCAGTCAGCAAAAGCGGTTTTCAAGCTTGGTTCCGTGCTTGCGGCGCTGTATATGGGTTACGGAATAAGGGGTGTGCTGGTTGCCTACGTGGCGGTCTCCTTCTTTGAGTTTGTGCTCACCCAAATAGTTGTGAACAGGATCCTCAGGGAAAAGGGTCTTCACAGCTGGCTCTCGTCGAAGGTTGGGCTTCTATCGCACAGGATGAAAGAGATAGCCTGGTTTCTGCTTAACACGAGCTTTAACGCCACGCTTACGATTGCTAACGAAGGGAAAGTAGCCGTTTTGATCTTGGGTTATTTCTTCGGAAGTGGTGCGGCGGGTCTATATAAGATTGCAAGGGCAGTGATCAAGGTGGTTAACAGAATCACGGACCCTCTACACGAGGCTGTTTTCCCGAGACTTGTCAGCTTTTCCACCTCGAATCTCTATGACAGATTCGCCGAGATCCTTAAGTTCTCTGTTAGAAGCCTGCTTAAACTGATAATCCCGGTTCTGATTATAGTGCTTCTGTTTACCGAGCAGATAATAGGCCTCATTTTCGGTGGCCAGTACGTACCAGCTTCCGATACCATGAGGGTACTCGCAGTAGCCGTTTTGTTCACGGGCTCGACATTCTGGCTGACACCGCTTCTTTTAGCGATCGGAAGGCCGGGACTTAGGACCGCTGTCAGCACGTTTAAGGTGCTCTCGTACTTAATCCTGCTGCTTCTGCTGGTTCCCGGGTATTCGTATTTCGGTGCTGCTATCGCCTACCTGATCGTGGAGTTCGCGCATTTCCTAGCGGCCGTCTACTTAGCGCGGAAATTCAGTCGCATGTATCTGAGATGAGTTCCTAAAGCGGATTCATGTCACGCCCGATGGCCGATTACTTCAAGGTATCTCTCGATCATTCCTTCTTCGGTAAATTCCTCAAGCATTTTCTGTTTTCCTCTCGTCCCGAATTCCCTGCTCTTGTCCTCGTCCGAGAGAAGTTCCAACAGGTATTGTGCTATACCCCGAACGTTGTTTCCGTCCGTGACGTAACCGCTACTTCCGTGCTCGACGGCTTCCCTGCCCCCGCCGTCAACTCCCGTGACTATCGGCTTTCCCCTTGAGGCGGCTTCGATCAAGACGTTTGGGAGTCCCTCGATGTTCTCCTCGCTAGGTATTGTCCGATTAACCATCGCGAAAACATCGCACGCATCATAGAAAGTCCACACGTCTTCGTGGGGAACAGATCCGGCAAAAACAACCTTGTCCCTAAGCCCCCTGCTTGCGACAAGCTCTCTAAGAGGTTTTTCGTAACGTCCCTCCCCGGTGATGACGTATTTAAAGTTCCCATACTTCTCCCTTACTAAGGAGAGGGCTTCTATTACTTTGTCCTGCCCCTTTCCCCGGGTGAGTCTTGAGACGGTGAGGATCATTTTCTCGGAAGGGCCCACGCCGTACTTATCCCTAAGCCTCCCCACGGCCGCGTGGTCGGCCTCGCGCAGGATAAGCTCCATGGGGGTGCCGTTGTGTATCACCCCAACTTTTGAACCGGGGATTCCAGACTCGATAAAAAGCTGTCTTGTCGATTCGCTCGGGCCTATAATCTTGTGAGCCCTCTTGTAAAGCCTGTTCATGAACCAGGCCTGGGCTCTGTTTTTAAGTCGTCTTCCGAGGAGGAATTTATTCGCCTCGCGTCCCGCCACCCTTGCGACGATCCTGTACTTTCGGGGGTCAAGTGGTGAGAGCCCTCCGGCGAAATGGGCTTCTCTTGTTACGAGCAGTACCGCATCCGGCGTGTCGGAGGAAAGGTATCTTAAAAGCGAGATCCACCCGGCGATTTCTTTTATAGGGGACGGTGCTCCGTGGTTTCTTGTAAGGGCACCCATTCTTCTAACGGTGAAATCAAGATTCCCGTCTGCCGGAGCATCTTCCTTTGAGTATCTTGGAGCAAGGACCGTGGTATCTATCCCAGCTTCCGCAAAGCCGCTTGCAATCTTGTAACTTGTCGTCGCGAGCCCGCCTTGGAAAGGCGGGAATTCATGGGTGTAGATAAGAACTTTCATGACCGAGTGCTTTTCAGTGCCACTTCTCATGCCACATCTGGAACATGAGCAGGTTCCATATGCGGGGCGCTCCCGGGGATGAATGATCGTAGAATCTTTTTTTCCACCGGGAAATCTCGCCCGGGTCAAACACCCCGCTTTTCCTTATCGCCTCGGGGCTCAGGTAGTTTTCCACAAGCGGTCGCAACTTGCCTTTAAGCCACGAATCCACAGGGGTCGAAAATCCCTTTTTCGGGCGGTGGTATAGCTCGGTGGGTATGTGTCTCGAGAGTATTTTTTTAAGAAGGTATTTGCTTTCCCCGTTTCTGTATTTAAGGTCGAGGGGAATTCTGGCCGCAAAATCGACTACCCTGTGATCAAGCAGCGGTTCTCTTGCCTCAAGACCCGTGCTCATCGACGCCCTGTCCACCTTAGTCAGTATGTCGTCCGGAAGCCATACTTTAAAATCCGCGTAAAGCATCTGCGTCCAGAGTTCCCCGCTACGTATGGCAGCAAAATCCGTTTCAAACGTCTTATCACAAAAATCCGGGTCCTCTTTGAATATGTCCGCGAAGTCCTCAGGAGCCCAGGTTCCAAGCCTCCTCCTGTACATCTCCGCCATGTCCTTTTGCATGATGCCAAGCAGCGCTGCCCTGTTTCTTTCGTAGTTTCTGGTGCGCTTGGTGATCCAAGAACATCCAAGTGTTTTTCCCATGGACTCAAACCTGCCGACGCTGAGGCTCGAAAGTGCCGCTCTAAGTCCGTTTCGAAGCGCTCTGGGCATTTTCTCGACCGCGTCTGCGAGACGCACGGATTTCGCGTAGTAGTTGTATCCGCAAAAAAGCTCATCTCCTCCGTCTCCCGACATTACCACCTTCACGTGCTCTCTGGCAAGCCTTGACAGTATGCATGTCGGTATTGATGAAGTATCCGCGAATGGCTCATCGTATATTGACGGGATTTCGGAGATGGTTTCAAGTGCCATATCTTCCGATACGTAAAATTCCGTATGCTCTGTTCCGAGGTGTTCCGCCAGTTTTTTCGCCCACTCGGCTTCGTTGTATTTTTCCTGCTCAAACCCTATGGTGAAGGTTTTAAGCGGTTCCTGTACGTTTTTCCGAAGAAGCGTGGCCACTATGCTTGAATCTATGCCTCCGCTCAGGAAAAGTCCTACGGGTACGTCTGAAACCAGTCTGTACCTAAGCGAATCGAGCATCGTTTCCTCAAGCATCTCGCAGGCCTCTTCTTCTCCGATGTCGTAAGGCCTCGCGTTATAGGATTCTGTTATATCCCAGTACTTGTGCTTTTCTAGTTTCCCGTTTTGCAGGCAGAGGTAGTGGCCGGGTTCAAGCTTGAACGTGTTCTCGAATATGGTGTGAGGGCTTCTTATGTAGCTGTACCTGAGAAAAAGAGCAAGACCGTCGGGATTTATTCTTTTTTGAAAACCCGGATGCTCCATTATGGCTTTTAGTTCCGAGCCGAAAAGGAAAAGCCCGTTTTCCCTGTAGTAGTAAAGCGGCTTTATTCCCACGCGGTCCCTAGCAAGAAAAAGCCTGTTCTCCCGCTCGTCCCAGATCGCAAGGGCGAACATGCCTATGAACTTATGCAGGCACTCTATACCCCACTCCTCGTAGGATCTGATCAGCACTTCGGTGTCGGAATTGGTTTTGAAGACGTGGCCCTTTTGCCGAAGTTCTTCCCTGATCTCCTGGTAGTTGTATATCTCGCCGTTGTAGCTTACCTGTACCCCGCCGCTGTCATTTGCCATGGGCTGGTTTCCCCTCTCCGAGAGATCTATGATCGAGAGCCTCGTGTGTCCGAGACCTACAGTCCCGTTTGGGTTAACGTAGGTGCCGGAGTGGTCGGGACCCCTATGACGGAGAGTGTCGGTCATGGCCGAGAGCACGACCGGACTGACGGTTGCTCCGGGACTGTAGATGCCTGTTATGCCGCACATTTTATCTTGATCTTAAACCCAACTCCGAAAAGGCAGATTGAGGTAGTATTCCAATTCTCTTTTAATGGCCGGATCATGAAGAACCCTTGATCAGCAATACGAGCAATTTATCTGGAAGCAAAATACCGGATTCAGGGTTTTTTGGAAGCAACTAGCAACTGGATCCTCATTGTGTTGATGTTCTATATTCTCGTATAGCGATATTCTTGTTTGTCTTAAGATTTCAGTAACACCTAAATTATGGGGAATTATATACAATCCTACACAGATTCCTTAAGTTCCTTTGCTTTGCTCTTGTGCCCCAGCTTTTGAAGATTTCACTTGCATAAAGCACGAGTAAAAGACAAAGATAAAGAATGTTTCAGCAAGCAACTTGGAGCCTCCTTCAATTACAGGCAGGACTCTGGCTAATTTTGAAACAAGTATTTCATCTGAAATTATTTTAGGAATTACATCGTCTCTGTTAGTTATAAAATCAATCGAGATTCTGAGAAATAAAAACAAGAAACCCACCGCTAAGTAGGGTATGGATTTCGCAAATTTTATTAACTCATTCTTATATGAGTAAAGTACCGCGATTCCAAGCGTAGCGTAAATAAGAATTATCGCATCGTCTATTCTGTCTGTAAGACCTGTTTCCGGCATGTCGAGCATCTTATGGATCGCTTTGTCCACATTTTCATGTATTAATAACAATTCATCAAATGCTAAAAAAATAAATCCGCAAGCCACAATGAACCAGATTGAATGATCGTTATTGAAGCTAAAATTTCCACCGGGAGGTTTCCTCTCCGTGTAAATGTTCCAGTTGAGGTATGAAATTATCAAAAGCTTTATGAAGGAAATCCATGTGAATAAATTAAATTCTTTGAAATATTCTTTGGGATTATCAGAGAAAATCGAGATGGAAACAATAAGAATTAGGTCAAACAACAGCAATAACAAGAGAACGGTGAACTTGCCTTTGTTCATGCTTACTCGTATCTAAGAGCTTCTATGGGATTTAGCTGCGCTGCTTTTTTGGCGGGGTATATGCCGAAGACTATCCCGACAAGGGCCGAAAACAGAAAAGCCACGATTATGGACAGCACGGATATCTCGGTAGGCCAGCCAGTTATCGCCGAAGCTATTTTTGAGATCAGTATTCCGGCCGCCGTTCCTATCGCACCACCTACAAGGGAAAGAAGTACGGATTCGATTAGAAACTGGACCAGTATGTTTTTCTCCTTAGCCCCCACGGCGAGCCTGATGCCTATTTCCCTTGTTCTTTCCCCTACCGAGACGAGCATTATGTTCATTATCCCGATCCCTCCCACAACAAGCGAGATCGATGCTATGCTTCCAAGAAGCACTGTGAGGATTCTTGAGACGTTCTTTATGGTTTTTATCTGCGTCTGTTGGGTCCTTACGGAAAAATCGTCTTCCATTTCGCCTTTGATCCCATGCTGCCTCCGCAGAACTTTTTCCACTTCCCCCTGGGCGAGAGCCAGATCGTAGGCGGGGTCTACGAAAATCGTGATTCTGTCAAGCGACTTGGTGCCGACAAGCCTCTTCTGAACGGAGGTGTAGGGAAGCAGGACGATATCGTCCTGGTCTTTTCCGCTGGGAGTTGGGCCGATCGGGGACATCACCCCGATAACCCTGTAGGTGTATTTGCCGATTCTTACGCTTTTTCCTATGGGGTTCTGGCTTCCGAACAGGTTTTCCTTCACGGTTTTTCCCAGTACGCAGACAAGGGCCGCTCCCCGTACGTCGGTTTCATTGAAGAACGTCCCCCTTTCGGGAAACCAGTCGTTTATGAATATGAAGTCTTTTCCTGTTCCTATTACTGCGGTAAAAACGTTTCTGTTTCCCGAGACAACGTTGGCGGTCGTGTTGGATATCGCAGAGGCGTATTTGACCGATTCAAGATTTCTTATCGCTTCTACATCTTCTCTTGTAAGCGGCTTTACGTTTCCTGCGAGGAGGGTTTTTCCGCTTTTTGTAATTTTCCCGCTTTTTACTGCCAGGGAGTTAGCTCCGAGGGACGCAAGCTGTCCCTCTATCATTTTCTTTGCGCCGCCGGTTATCGATACAAGAGAAATTACAGCTGCGACACCTATGATTATTCCCAGAGTGGTAAGAAACGATCTTACCTTGTTGCTCCTTATCGCCCTGTATGAGATGTCGATCGAGAGAAGCGGATTCATGGGGCTAATTCTAACTGATTGGTGCAGGTTCGGGACCGGGAACGGTCTGGATTTAAAGATGGGCGGCATTCAAGGTAAAATAGCCTCAAGTGAGCTTCTGATCCCGGAGTATCAGCTTTTTACGCAGGCAATCCTCCCGAAATCGGTCGGGGTTATGAGTCAAGCCGAGGGAAAAGAAGAAAGGTTAAGCCCGAATGAAAAAATACGAAGGACTGAGGGTGCTTTACGTAGGAAGCCACCCGCTTTTTACGGAGGGGGCAAGTGCCGTTCACATGCTCAAGATGTGCCAGGCGATGGTCAACCTTGGAATCGAGGTTGAATGCGTTCTGCCAGGGCGCGTTAACAAGAAAAGACTTTTTTCGTATTACGGCATCAAGAATCCTTTTCGCGCAACCTCGATTGCGCTTTCGGGTGGGCTTGCCAGACGGCCGCTACATGGTTTTTTAAGCTCTCTTTATGCTTGCGGAAAAAAAGAAAATTTTGATCTCGTGCTCACTAGGGACCTTATCTTCGCTTGGTTCGCAACCAAGGTTTTCGGAGTTCCGACGGTCTACGACGCTCACCACCCTCCGGTTAACTGGGCAGCCGAAATAATAATAGGTTCTTTTTCCCGTTCGAAGAACCTGCTCGGGATGTCCTTTAACTCGCGGGGGCTACACGACATATACTTCTGCCTCGGGATGACAGGGCAAAATCCCACGGTGGCCCCGAACGGCTTTGAACGGGAGGCGTTCGAGGGAGAACACGATATTTCCTCGCTTCGGGAACGCCTCGGTCTTCCGCTCGAGAGAAAAGTAGTGTGCTACTGTGGAAACACTTACAGGGGAAGGGGGATTGAGATCCTGATGCGCGCCGCGGCGCAGATGCCCGAGGTTGAGTTTCTCGTTGTCGGGGGCAGGGAGCGGGACAACGCGCTTTGGCGCGAGATGGCGAGGCAGGAGGGATCGGCAAATTTCAGAATAGAGGGATTTGTGCGACAACGGGAAGTACCCTCTTACCTGCTTGCCTCAGATGTTTTGGTTATGCCCTATTCGTCCAAGGTAACTATAAGGGACGGGACGGAGGCCGGGAAGTTTACTTCTCCGCTTAAGCTTTTCGAATATATGGCCGCTGGAAAACCCATTGTTGCGACCGGGGTTCCGTCGGTTCTTGAGATATTGAGGCCGGGGGAGAACTCGGTTGTTACTCCTCCTGATAAAGGAGGGGAGTTTATTCGGGCGCTTGCGCTTGTGCTTGCTGATTCAGAGCTTTGCGCGCGGATTTCAGAAGGGGCCCGCTCGGACGCGGTCGGGTACACGTGGGAAAAGAGGGTTGAAAAAATAATTGAGGGGGCTGGGATTACTGTCGAGTAAGTTTCTAGTGTGATGTAATCCGAGGGTCAATTCAAATAGACCTAGAGAAGGAAACCCTAATTTTAGGACGGCTTTTTCGTTTTTTTATGAACCATCCTGTTTACCGCGCACACTTTTTCTCTCTCATTCGTATAAACTTATAAACTAATTCTAAATTCATAAATCACATGGAGGTGCGTAATGAGAAAAGTATTGATGTTTTCCGTATTAGCGGTTCTGTTCTTCGGTGGAGCGACATTTGCCTCGGCCCATTGCGGAGATTGTGGTAAGAAAGCCGATTGCCCCAGAAAGTCCGCTAAAATGGACAGAATGTTCGAGAAAAAAGACACAAACTCTGACGGTGTTATCTCAAAGGCCGAGTTTATGTCCCACGTGGAGAAAAAATTCGCCAAGATGGACGCTGACGGCAACGGCAGTCTTACAAAAGAAGAAGTGAAGAAATACTGGGCCGCCAAGAAAGAAAAGCACAAAGAGAAGAAAAAAGATTCCGGGCAGTGCGCCGGTAAATAGCGCGGAAACAGCAATAAGATCGGTGGCGCTTTGCGGCCACGGCTAGATGGAAACAGACCGCATGGCAAAAGAGTCGCCGGACGATGAAAACTTACTTAAACGCGTAGGGAAAGGCGACCGTGCGGCGTTCGCCGTGCTTGTAAGGAGGCATAGCGACAGGTATTACCGGCTTGCCTATCGCTACACTGCTAGGCACGAGGAAGCAGAAGACATAGTGCAGGCGGCATTTATAAAGCTTTGGGAGACCCCGGATATATGGGATCCTCGAAGAGGAGCAAGGTTCACCACCTGGTTTTACCGGGTGGTGGTGAACCTCTGTCTTGACAGCAGGAAAAAACGCGGCGAGGCGGCGGTTCCCGAATCGCTTGAACCAAAAGATGAAAACCCCGACTCGGAAAGCAAGGTTGCCGAGAGTGAGGCGAGGACCCTGCTTGCAAGGGAGATCAAGAGGCTGCCTCCGAGGCAGAAAACCGCTTTGATCCTCTGTTTCTATGAGGAACTGAGACATGAGGACGCCGCTGGGATCATGAAGGTAAGCGTTTCGGCGCTTCGCTCTTTGTTAATGAGGGCCAAGGCAACACTCAGACGGGAGATGGACCGTTATCTTTGAGAAGGCATATGGATAAGGACAGGAGACTTGAGGAGTTGTTGCGATCGTATGATGTTCCCCCGCCCCCCGGCGACTTGGCCGGGAAAATCATAAGCGTGGCGTCGCTTACCCCGCAGAGACAAGCTGTCTTGAGGTGGGTTTTCAGGGTGTTCTGGTCGCCCGTTCCCGCTTTCTGCCTTGCCTTGTTTCTTGGGGTCGGGTTTCTTGCGGGCGTGATGAACTACGGCGGAGCGGATTCCCATGCGGCCCCCGAGAGCGTTATCGAGCAGCTGCTTGGCGACGAGGAAGGATTGTTATGAGAGACCCGGTCAGACTATTCATACTGTTGTTAGTTGTCCTTGGAGTTATTTTTATAGGTTTTGCAGCTGGGCGAGGATGTGACCGTCATCAAGTGAAGCGGGGAGAGCGTATAATCGCTCTGCTTGACGAATGTTCCATTCCGGAAGCAAGGCGCGCCGAGCTTAAGGAAAAACTCCGCGCTGCGCTTCCCGATGCGGAGAGGAAAAAAGTAAGACGGCAGCTGAGCGGGGAGGTAGTCGCCATTCTCGAGGCGGAGCAGTTCGATGCCGAAGCTTACCGAAAGAGTCTGGATAAGATGTTCTTGGAGCGCCAGAGGCAAAAGCAGCAGGTTCTCGAAGTTGTAGTCGAGATAGCATCCGAACTTAACTGGGAGGAACGAAAAGCTCTTGCGGAGATATTTCGCCGGTCACCTAGGTTCAAACATCTCCCGCGGACAAACTGAGTCGGACGCGGGAGGGTCCCCAATTTGCCGGTTTTTCTATATATGTGAGCGGTTGTCGGATGAGGGAAAAGGTTGGAGGCGCTAACTCTCCAAGAGGTCATAGAAAAAGAAACCGTCTCTTTCCACGATTTCACCGTGCGCAAACTCAATCGGCCGGGAGAATATTGGCCCGTCGAAAACAAACGTGTGAAATTCTCCGTTCTCCCCGCAAGGGTCGACCCCGCTTGGAAGGTCATCAAGAAACGTCGTGTCGAAATGGCGGCCAGCAAAGGACTCATCAAGCATTTTGGAGTAAACGCATACAGTTACCGCACGAAACCCTTCGTCTATAAAGGCCCGGGCTAAAGACCGAGTCGGCTTCTTCCACAGGGGGAAAAGGCAGGTTAATTCCGAGGCCGCGAGCTGCCGCTCTCTGTAATCTCTAAGGTCTTCTAGGAATATATCGCCGAAGGCAATCCGGCGAATGCCCTTGGCGCGAATATTGGAGAACGCCTTTCCCATTTCCCGTTCGTAGACGGCATTTGACGATTCCGGCGGCACCACGACTTCCACAAGCGGCAGACCCAGGGACTCCGCCTGTCTGCGAAGCAGTGCGCGACGCACTCCGTGCATGCTCACCCGGTCGTAAGCGTCAGTCACCGTCGTTACAAGTTCCGCCACGCGGTATTCCTTGTGCCTTCGGATTTCCTGAAGCGCCATGGCACTGTCCTTGCCGCCGCTGAAGCAAAGGGCAATCGGTTCGCTCAATGGGATAATACTCCTTTCAGGGTGTCATAGGGGACCGTCTGCGTGGATGGATCAGGCCGTCTTTCGCTCCTTCTCGATTCGGTCGTAGGCATCGTTTATGACTGCGAGCTTCTCGTTTGCCGCATCAACAAATTCCTGGGGAACGCCTTGGGCGATCAGGCTGTCGGGATGGTGTGCGCGGACAAGTTCGCGGTACTTGCTTTTAAGTTCGTCATCCGAGATGTCCCTTGTAACTCCTAGGACTTCGTACGGATCCGGCTTGTCGACGCCATGTGCGGCGCGGATCCGCTTGAATGCCGCTTCGCTCAGTCCGAATATCTCAGCCACGCTCTTGAGATACTCGTTTTCCTTGGGATGGTAGACATTATCGGCCTTGGCGATGAGGAACAGGCAGTTTAAAAGCTCTTCAAGAACTGCGGGGTTGCCCCTGAACATCTCGGCAAGCTGCTGTGCGTAGGGCTCAAAGCCTTCTGAGTCTTTCTTGGCGATATTGAAGACGCGGGCGACTTCAGCTTCTTTTACCTCATTTCTCAGGATCGGATGAAACACCTTTCGGAAAGCCTGGACCTCTTCTTCCCTTACTACCCCGTCAGCTTTAGCCATCTTGGCCGCCAGCACTATAACTCCGGCCGTGAAGGCGACCTGTTTTCTCGAGCGCGTGTCGGCCGGTCGCTCCCCGGTATCCACAAACGCGTGACCTGCCATGGCACCGAGCAGAGCCCCGATAGGACCGCCGAGAGCAAAACCCGCGGCACCGCCGATTATTTTTCCCCATACGCTCATATCATTTTCTCCTCTAAAGAATGTACCAGAAAAACTCTACTTCGAAATCTCCTCCGGAACTCCCGGATGCAAAAAAACACACTAGGGAATTGCCTGCACTCTTGCCCTAACCCTGCCTTCTGCCGTAAGGACTAAACGCAGGTGTTCGGGCCCCACGTCAAGGCGGGTCAGGCGCATCCGGTTCACTTTTCCTGTAACCGAGATGTTCTCCGATGAAAGCGCCAGAATCGCGTCCTCGGCACCATCTCGCAGTTCCTCAAGCTTAGGCCCGAGGTCAAATGGAAGACGCTTTGAAATGGCTTCGAGAAGCAGGGGTTCCGCTGCCTTTCCGGCCATTGAGAAAAGCACGTTTTGCGAATCGATATCGAGTGCTACGTTTTCCAGCGTTATGGTCTGCGTTTCGGCGTCGAGTTTCGGTTCAGCGATAACGTACAGGGTTCCCTTCGCTTCCGTGCCTGAGAGGATTTTGGCCTCCACAGCCACCTTGGTTTCAAGCAGAAGCTTTTCTCCATACGGGTGAACCCTTATTGCCTTTACGGCTATGGAGATATTTTTGCCCATAGACTTGCCGACTACCTCCTCGGCAAGTCTTCGCTCAAGCGTTTCGTAGTCGATTATGGTGGGCATAACGATTTTGAAGCTTCCCGGCTTTGGCTCTTCTAGGAGCAGGGTTCTCGGGAAGGGGCATTCTGGCTGCGTCTGCTCTGTCAGGATGCGCGTTTTTACTTCAACTCCAATCGTAGCGCGGATGTCTTCACGGCCGATGCGGATCTGTGCCGCGCGCGCAATTACGGGTCTTGTTTCAAGCCAGAGATCCGAGTCTTTTCCAAGCGGTGTTGAACCGCAAAGCCTCTTCCAGCCTTTTCTTGCCGCCTGCTCAAAAAAATCGCTTCTGGCCACGCTTTGGTTAAGCTGCGTGCGAAGCGCATCGGCCGTGATTCGAACTCCGGGAAGTATATTTCCTCTTACGTCAAGGTTTCCAATGCGTTTTATCGGTATGTCGGCCTTTTGTATATCTATTTTTACCCCGGAGAGGTTCGGGGATACGCGCCAATTGGTTTCGAGGGTCGGACTCGCGGTGAGGGAGACGCTTGCAAGCACGTCGCCGCTTGTGCTGAAGTCGACTTTCCTTGCCAGCTGAATGGCCCCCGTCGCGCGGGTCTCTCCGCTAAGCTCGGTCGCTATGTCTAGCGCTCCGCTTCGGCTCGATACCTGAAGACGGGAACGGCTTAGATTCCAGCTGAGTTCGCTTCGGGCGAAGGGTCTTCCGAGACTGTTTTTCCTTGAACCCGACTCCAGCTTCGGCGTCTTACGCTCAAGCGCTTCCCCTATGGCAGCTATGGGAACGGAGACCGGGATAATTGCTCTTGAAAGATGCTCCGCAAGGGGCTCAAGCGCCGGGGTTTTGTCAGTGGGTCTTTCGGCGTCATGCCTCGACACGTTCTCCGAGAGGAAGACCCCCGCTGCGAGAATCACCCCGAGCACGAAAGTGACCAGTATTATCCTTCCCATCTTGAAGGTATATGGTAAGGGAATTTCCGCGAATTTAAAGATTTTGGTCTCCTTGGGAGATTTCATCTGCTGCGGGACGGCCGGACCCTGATTTCAGCAAGCTTAAATTTCTCCTTGACAATTTTTTAAGGACTTGTTAATCTGACTGACGAGTCAGTCAGTGGGTGAGGAGTATGGTTCAGGCTAACAGCGTTCCCGAGAGAAGTACGCAGAGCACGCAGACGTCCCGCAAGTTCAGGCGCCGCGATGAGATATTAAGAGCTGCGACCGACCTTTTCTCCGAGAAGGGTTACCACGAGGTCACCATGGAAGAGATAGCCGAGGAGATGGGCGTATCGAAAGGAACCCTCTACAACTACTTCTCTTCCAAGGAGAATCTCTACCTCGAAATCCTTAAGGAGAGCTTCGAGGCCATAGAAGCGCTTCTGCATGAGGAAGTAGAGAATTCGGACCCAGCCCCCCTTAAGCTCCGCAAGCTGCTTACAACCATATTCACTTTCTACAGACAGAACTTGAAGGTTCTTCGCATACTGAGTCGCGACGAGACGCATCTTCTTAAGGAACACTTCGAGCTTACCGAGAAGTGGAGAACAAGGCGGGTGAGGCTCTACGAAAAAATAATAGAAAAAGGCATAGACGAAGGAAGCTTCATGAGGCAGAATCCGAGGCTTCGCGCCCTCATGCTCTACGGGGCCGTGGGTGCGGTAATGGTCCACCACGATTTCTCGATGGATGCGGGAGAGGTGGCCGACGCGGTTTTCTCACAGCTTGCTTCCGGACTGCTGATAAACGAGGACTCTTAGCTTTTTGAAAAAAACTTAAGGAGGAGAGGAGTTATGTCATCATATGGATACAGTTCGCGCACCTCGCACTTTGTCCCACCCAAGCAGTGGGCAAGCATGAGGGTCGCGAGGGAACTTGAGAAGAAAACGGGGAAAAAGATCATTCACTTCGAAAAGGGTGATTATCAGGGACCCGATTTCGATACGCCGGAGCATGTTCTTGACGCTACGGAGAAGGCGCTTAGAGACGGTTACGTAAGGTACGACCCAGGGCCGGGACTTCCCGAGCTTCGGGAGGCCATAGCGGAGAAGATGGGAGAGCGGGGAAGACCCACCGAACCCGATGAGGTCATAGTGACGGCGGGAGCGAAGCACTCCCTTACGATGAACCTTCTTACCTTTCTTGAGGACGGGGACGAGGTGATATTTCCGAATCCGGGATATCCTCCCGATGAGGTATGGGCCAAGTACGCAAATGCGGTGATAAAGCACACCCCGCTTACAAAGCCCGACTGGCAGTTTGACGTCGAGAAGCTGGAAGAACTCATCACTCCGAAAACGAAGCTCGTGATCATAAACACTCCCCAGAGGCCGAACGGCCACTTGGTGGAGAACCCCCAGGAGATAGCCGACATGCTTGAGCGCCATCCCCAGGTGATGATCATATCTGACGAGATATTCTCCCAGGTAACCTTCGGGAAGCCGCATCTCTCGATCTCATCGATAGAGAGCATACGCGACAGGGTGATCTGCATAGACACGTTCTCAAAGACATGGGCGATGACAGGATGGAGAATAGGCTGGACCGTGGCTCCGAGACCGGTTATCGAGCAGCTCTCGATATTCCTTCAGGACTCAATCACAAACGTGGCGGCGTTCATACAGAAAGCGGCGCACGCCGCGCTCACGGGACCACAGGACTGGGTGGAGAACAAGCTGGTTCTGCTCGAGCAGAAAAGGGACCGCATGGTCGCCGGGCTAAACAGCGTCGACGGCATAACCTGCGATACCCCCGACGGAGCGTTCTATGCCTTTGCCGACATCTCGGGAACGGGACTTACCTCCCAGGAGTTCACCGACAGGCTGGTTGAGCGCGCGGCGGTCGCCGTGGTGGCCGGCACAGCTTTCGGTAGCCAGGGGGAGGGTTACGTGAGGGTCACCTACGCGTGTTCTGACGACGATATAGACGAAGGAATGAAGAGAATGAGGGAAGCGGATCTTTCCTGATTCCATTAGCATAGAAAGTTAGGCTTTTTACTTGACTCAGGGCCCGCAGGCTTGCGGGCCCCGAGAATTAACGGAAATTGAGGTCGATATTTAAAAGGAAAAGTCTTTTTCCGACCGGAGTTCTGCTTTTTCTGCTCCTCCTCGTTGCGTGCGCCAGGGCCCCGATTACCAACAGGACGCAGTTTATACTACTTCCCCAGGCCTTCGAAATGCAGCTTGGCGCAAGCGCGTACGTGAACCTGCTTGAGACCGAGAAGATCTCGCGTGATGCGCACTACAACGGGGTCGTGAGGAGAGTTGGACAGCGCATAGCAGCGGTTTCCCACACCCCCAACCTTAAGTGGCGGTACACCGTTTTCGATAACGACAAGCTGGTGAACGCCTTTGCGCTTCCCGGGGGGAAAATCGGGGTTTACACCGGAATGATGCCCGTTGCCAAAACCGAGGCGGGACTCGCTACCGTGATGGCCCACGAGGTTGCCCACGCGACGGCGCGCCACGGAGGGGAGAGGCTTACTCTCGGAATTCTACTCCAGATGGGCTCTGCGGCACTCGCGTCGGCCATGAAGAAAAAGGACAAAAAAACCACAAGCAGGGTCCTTGCCGCCTACGGAGTGGGGACGGCGCTTGTGGTTGCCCTGCCATTTTCAAGAAAACAGGAATCAGAGGCCGACAGGATAGGCCTCATATACATGGCAAAGGCGGGCTATGACCCCCGCGAGGCCATCCCCTTCTGGGAGAGGATGGGGGCCGCGGGACGAGGCTCTCCGCCCGAGTTTCTCTCTACCCACCCCGGGTACAGGACCAGGATAAAGAACCTCCGCAGGTGGATGCCCGAGGCGCTCGAATACTACGAGGCAAGCCAGAAGGCTCCCAACAGGCGCATCGTAATCGCTGAGGGGACCGAACGCTAGCACAGGAGAGCGGCTTTTTCCCCGAAGCTTTACCAGTTTTTTCCTCATTCTTCTCTGTTTATCTTTTTTTAATCGCTTCTTAACACTCGCTTAACCTTTCCGGGTTTTAATTAATCCAACTTGCTTGGTTTGGTTTTCACTATCTTAAGGAGGATTTTCGTAATGAAGAATTTGAGTGTTAAGTTATGTTTTGTGTTTGTGGCGGTTGTCTGCGCGCTTGGCCTCGGCCTGGTCGCCTCTGCCCAGACGGTCAAGGTCGACCCGGCCATACCTTCCTATACGAAGGCGACAGGTGTTTCGGGGAACATAGACAGCGTGGGTTCCGACACGATGAACAACCTCATGACGTTCTGGTGCGAGGGGTTTGCAAAGTTCTATCCCAACGTTAGATGTCAGATAGAGGGCAAGGGTTCAAGCACTGCCCCTCCGGCTCTCATAGCGGGGACTTCCCAGTTCGGACCCATGTCGAGAATGATGAAATCAAAAGAGATCGACGCCTTCGAAAAGGAAGCCGGCTACAAACCGACTGCGGTTCCGACGTCAATTGACGCTCTCGCGGTTTACGTCAACAAGGACAATCCGATCGAGTGTCTTTCGATAAAGCAGGTAGACGCCATTTTCTCAAAGAACAGAAAGTGCGGCGGCGGTTCCGATATCTCCATCTGGGGGGCGGCAGGGCTCGGGGGGAATTGGGCCGGCAAGCCTATAAGCGTCTATGGGCGAAACTCGGCTTCGGGGACCTACGGTTACTTCAAAAAGAAGGCGCTTTGCAAGGGCGACTACAAGGACACTGTCAAAGAGCAGCCAGGATCCTCCGCTGTCGTGCAGGGGATTACCGAGGACCTTCAGGGAATCGGCTACAGCGGCATCGGGTACAAAACTTCCGGAGTGAAGGCAATCGAGCTTGCCAAGACCGCCGAGAAGGGCTGTTTCGGACCCAGTCTCGAGAATGTCGTCAGCAAGAAGTATCCGCTCGGAAGGTATCTTTATCTTTATGTGAACAAAAAGCCGAACGAAACGCTCGATCCGCTCCGCCTTGAGTTCCTGAAATACGTTCTGAGTCGGGAGGGACAGGAAATAGCAATAAAAGACGGCTATCTTCCCTTGACCGCCGGAAAAGTCTCCGAGTTAAGGGGCCTTATAGGTGCGAACTAGGTATACTGTTTACGGCTTCTTACGCGGACGGATCCGGAAGTGTTTCGGATCCGCCTGCGCTTGGCCGTTTACCCCGGGGAGGTCGGACTTTAAGCCGTCTTTTTCGCACCTGATGTCCCGGGTGCAAGGTAATTTCATTGTCAAGCGATAGAACTGACGAGCTTGGAATCGAAGAAAGTTCCAAGCAGAAGCAGATACGGAGAAGAAAGCTCTACGACAGGCTGGCGAGGCATGTGGTGTTTGTCGGCGGCGCGGGAATCATCTTCTGTATCATAGCGATACTTTTTTTCATAGGGATCGAGACTATTCCTCTCTGGAAAAGCCCCGAGAAAAAACTTGAAAGCGTCTCGGAGATGTGGGACCGCTTGGGCCCCGAGGCGGTTGCCGACAAAATACGTGTTTTCGATGTAGGGGTGGATGAGCACAGGGAGCAGTTCTTCACAGTGGATTCCCTTGGGTCTGTCCGTTTTTTTACCCTTGAAGAAGAACCTAAACTCCTTGAGACCCACACGATTTCCCATAAAACAGCTGGCTACACCTCTTTTTACAAAGCCCGAAGCAACATATCCTACGCGATTGCCGACAGGGAAGGTCGGGTAGTGCCTTTCGATGTCAGCTTCAGGGTGGAGTTCCGCGAAGGGACGGAGAGGACCATAGTGTCAAAAGTGAATGAGGGAGAAGCTCTCCAGGTAACGGGGGAACCGATAGAAATATTTGCCTACCAGCGTTCTCCCGAAACCGGGAACCCGGTGGTCGCGGCCTACACGGCGTCCGGGCGACTTCTTACCTACGCCGAGGTCGAAGAGGAAGGGTTTTTGGGAGAGAGTGAAACGGAGATATTCACGGCCGATCTTACCGGGGAACTTAAGGGAGCCGCGGTAACCGGAGTGCAGATCGATTCCGAAACTGAAAATCTCTATGTCTCAACGGAAAACGGGAAGCTTTATCACTGGTCGCTTTCGGACCCGTCTTCTCCGGAACTCAAATCCTCGCTTGCGGTTACCGCGAATCCCGGGGTGGCGGTTACCAAAATAGGGTTCCTTCTCGGACAGCGCTCGCTTATTGTCGGTGACGCCGCGGGGAACGTGAGCGTGTGGTTTGAAACTACGGGCGGCGGCCAGAGAAGCAAGCTCACTAAAGTACACGTCCTCCCCCCGCTTCCAGCTGCGGTAGACAAATTCTCCGCGTCACAGAGGGGAAGGGGTTTTCTTGCTTCCGACACCTCGGGAAACATATTCCTTTACCAGGCCACTTCCGCTACGAAGCAGCTTGATTTTCCGGGCGGAGGAGTTCCCTATGCGGGGCTTACCTTTTCTCCGAAGGCAAACGGGGTGGTGGCCGTGGATTCGGACATGGTGCTTTCAAGCTATTATCTTGACAACCCGCACCCCGAGACGAATTTCCGTACTCTTTTCGGAAAAATATGGTACGAGGGTTATGACAGGCCCCGCTACGTGTGGCAGTCGACGGGAGGAACCGACGAGTTCGAGCCCAAGTTCAGCCTGACGCCGCTTGCCTATGGAACCCTCAAGGGCGCCATATACACGATGATACTTTCAATACCGCTTGCGGTCCTCGCGGCAATCTGCGTTTCGCAGTTTCTCCATCCCTCGATAAGAAATGTCGTTAAGCCCGTTATAGAGGTGATGGCGGCGCTTCCGAGTGTGGTGCTCGGTTTTCTCGCGGGCCTCTGGCTTGCGCCGCTGCTTGAGAATATCTTCGTTGCGATTGTGGTGATGCCGTTTATAGTGATCGGTCTTACGCTTGTGATGCTTTTTCTCTGGCACCGCTTTCCCTTTTCCCTCTCCGGGAGGTTCCGCGTGGGAGCCGAGCTTTTCACGCTGGTGGGCGTGATAGGAATAGCGGCCGCGCTTTCTTTGTGGTTAAACGGCCCCCTTGAGAGTCTTATTTTCGCCGGGGACTTTAAAGACTGGTTTTTCAGGCTCTTCGATCTTCGCTACGACCAGAGAAACATGCTGGTTGTGGGATTCGCGATGGGTTTTACAGTGATTCCCATCATATTCACCATCTCCGAAGACGCGCTCTCAAGCGTTCCTAGGACTCTGTCCGCAGGCTCCCTAGCCCTAGGGGCCAACAGGTGGCAGACGGCCATGAGGATAGTTGTACCCGCGGCAAGCGCCGGCATATTCTCGGCCGTCATGATAGGTTTTGGGAGGGCCGTGGGAGAGACGATGATAGTGCTCATGGCCACTGGCAACACTCCGGTTATGGATTGGAGCTTTTTTAACGGCTTCCGGGCCCTCTCGGCCAACATCGCTGTTGAGCTTCCCGAGGCCCCGCACGGGGGAACCCTCTACAGGGTGCTTTTCCTGACGGCGATTCTGCTGTTTGTGGCCACCTTTTTGCTTAACACCCTGGCGGAAATTCTAAGCCAGAGACTGAGGAGGAAATACGCTCAGTCCGATGCCTAGACTCTGGAAAGCAGGCGACGCCTACATTTGGATATCGGGCCTTGCCCTCATGATCACGCTCGTGATGATAGGGGGACTTCTGTTTCTCATAGCCACAAAGGGCCTGGGTTCGATGTGGCCGGCGGACATCGGGCGCTACACGCTCAGAGATGGCTCTGCCTACTTGGGGCAGCTTCGCGCGAGGGAGTCCGTGCGGGGACAAGACGGCACGAGCGGTTCGGAGTCCCGCATCAAGCTTAAGATAGGAAACAGGGATCTTTACGGCCTTGACTTCAGATGGATAGACGAGGCGGACATAGCGTCGCGAGACTATCCCCGCGACGCCGTGGTGCTTGAACGGCGCGAATGGGGAGATTACCACGGCTACCTAAAGGAGATAAGGAGGGAAGGGCGGGTTATCCCGGGCGGGAGTCCCGAAGCTTTTACCATTCTTGATGATCTCATACGTGACGCAGACAGGATACACGCCAAGATACTCAAAATAGAGAAGGGCGAGATAGGAGACATAAACTACGGGATCGAGCGTCAACGCCTCAAGCTCAGGGGACTTTCCATGCGTGGGGAGGATAATCCGGCGAAGGAGGCCGAGTATCGCCGGAAAATAGAGCAGTACGAGGCGCGCTACAAGATAAGCGAGGCGGAACTCGGAAAGCTATACGCGGAGCTTAACAAAAACGAGGTGGTGATGCTCTCCGCCGGGGGAGACGAGGTGGTGATGCCGCTTGGCAAGATCGTCATGGCCCATCGCCCAAACGACATGGGGTTTATGCAGAAAGCCGGTTTTTACGTAAAGAGGTTCTGGGGATTTGTCTCCGATAACCCGAGGGAGGCGAACACCGAGGGCGGAATCTTCCCCGCCATTTTCGGCACGGTGCTCATGGTGCTGATTATGAGCATAGTGGTCATGCCTTTCGGAATCATAGCCGCGCTTTATCTGCGGGAGTACGCAAAACAGGGGCTCATGGTCAGGATAGTCAGAATATGCGTTAATAACCTTGCCGGGGTTCCCTCGATAGTGTTCGGGGTTTTCGGAGTGGGATTCTTTCTCTACGGAGTGGGGGGCATAGTCGATGCGCTGTTTTTCAAGGAAGCTCTCCCAAGTCCGACTTTCGGCACGGGAGGCATACTGTGGGCGTCGCTTACTCTGGCTCTTCTCACTGTCCCGGTGGTGATAGTTGCGACCGAGGAAGGACTCGCGGCAGTTCCGAGAAACATAAGGGAAGGTTCGCTTGCACTTGGGGCCACTAAGTTCGAGACCACCTGGAAGGTAGTTATACCGAGCGCGCTTCCGGCCATACTCACGGGTCTTATCCTGGCGGTTGCCCGGGCTACGGGTGAGGTGGCGCCGCTTATGATAACGGGGGTCGTTAAGCTTGCGCCCGATCTTCCCATAGACGGGAACTTTCCTTTCCTTCACCTTGAGAGAAAGTTCATGCATCTCGGATTCCACATATACGATCTCGGCTTTCAGTCTCCAAACGCCGAGGCTGCGAAACCCATGGTGTTCATGACCGCGTTTCTGCTCATACTGATAGTGGTTGTGCTTAACATAACGGCGATAATAATAAGAAACAGGCTGAGGAAAAAATACGCGACTTCCGCGGTGTAGTTTTATAGTGTATAAGTAGAGGAGGAAGATTTAATGTTGTCTGGAGAACCGATGGAGAGACAAGAATTCAGGGCCCCGGAGGTAAACGGAGCCGCCCCGGCTCCTAAGACCAAGAAACCGGAGAAGGCAAAGCCCGTCCCCGATCCCTTGGTTGAAGTCGAAGACCTGAGCCTTTTTTACGGTGCGAAGCAGGCCCTTAGGGACATCAACATGAATATCCCGAGAAGACAGGTAACGGCGTTTATAGGCCCTTCGGGCTGCGGTAAATCCACGATGCTTCGCTGCTTTAACCGCTTAAACGATCTCATTGACGACTGTAGGATCGAAGGGGAGATATCGATTAACGGCAAAAGCATATTCGATTCCGATGTTGACATCACCGATCTTAGAAAAAGGGTCGGCATGGTGTTTCAGAAATCGAACCCGTTTCCGAAATCAATCTACGAGAACGTTGCCTATGGGGCGAGAATAGCGGGGACCAAGAAAAAATCTGTTCTTGATGATATCGTAGAGAAAAACCTCAAGCGCGCAGCTCTTTGGGACGAGGTAAATGACAGGCTTAGCGACAGTGCCATGAGTCTCTCGGGAGGCCAGCAGCAAAGACTCTGCATCGCAAGGGCAATAGCAGTCGAACCGGACGTGCTTTTGATGGATGAGCCGTGCTCGGCGCTTGATCCCGTAGCCACGGCCAAGATAGAGGATCTGATTACGGAGCTTAAAAGCAAGTTCACCATAGTGATCGTGACCCACAACATGCAGCAGGCTGCCCGGGTTTCGGATTACACTGCCTTTATGTACATAGGTGACATAGTGGAGTTTGACACCACGGAGAAAATATTCCTTAACCCCGCCAAAAAGCACACCGAAGACTACGTCTCGGGCAAGTTCGGCTAGGAAGGCATCTCGATGAAGCGATCACGGATGATAAAGTATGAGGAGGAACTCGCGCTTCTTAACAAGAAACTGCTTGAGATGGCGTCCTTGGTCGAAAGCATGATCGCCAAAAGCATAAAGGCCCTTAGGGAGGGTAACATGATCCTTGCGCAGGAAGTGATCAGCACCGACGAACAGGTAAACGCCATGGAGATCGAGATAGACAATCTTTGCGTAAAGATCCTGGCTCTTTACCAGCCTGAGGCCAAGGATCTTCGGACCGTCACCATGATAATGAAGGTTAACAACGATCTCGAGAGGATAGGGGATCACGCCTCTAGCATCTCGAGAATGGCCCTTTTCATGGCCGACTACCCGCCGATAAAGCCGCTTGTGGACATTCCAAAGATGGCCGACAAGGCGATGGAGATGCTCCGAGAGGCCCTGGACGCGTTTATAAGGCGGGACGCGAAGCTGGCAGTCGTGGTATGCCAGAAAGACGACGAGGTTGATAACTACGAGCCCCAGATAGTAAGGGAACTAATAACCTTCGTGATGTCGGACCCTTCCATGCTTAACAGGGCGCTTCGCTACATCTACGTCGCAAGACACATTGAGAGAGTGGCGGATCTGGCCACTAACATAGCCGAGAATGCTTACTACATAGCCACCGGAGAGATGCTAAAGCACCAGCACACTTCGGAGATGAACTGACCAGCCCTTCTCTCAATGCTTCTGGTGCGGAAGCTCAACCGTGAACGTGGTTCCCTCGCCTTCCGCGCTTCTCACAGCTATGGTTCCCCCGTGCTGTATTACTATGTGTTTCACTATGCTCAGCCCAAGACCCGTTCCGCCTATCTCCCTTGAGCGGTTCTTATCCACCCTGTAGAACCTCTCAAATATCCTCTCTTGGTGCTCTGGGGGAATTCCGATTCCGTTATCCTCAATCTCTATGCAGAGGGAGCCGTTTTGTGCCGAGGCGCGGACAGAAACGGAACCATCGGCGGGAGTGTACTTGGCCGAGTTCTCAACGAGGTTAATCAGCATGCGTTCCACGAGGAACCTGTTTGCCCTGTAGGGAGGCAGGCCATCTTCGATCTCAAGGGAGAGATTGACTCTTTTTTTCGAAAAAAGCGAGTCAAGCGAACCCACGGAGCGGAGGATCGTTTCCCTGATGTCTATTTCTTCGTCTCCTTTTCTTGAATCCTGAGGGTCGGCTTCCCCGCTTTCAAGTTCCGAGAGCACCAGAAGATCGGAAGCTATTGCTATAAGCCTGTCGGTGTTTTCCTCTATTATCTCGAGAAAATGCTTTTTCTCCGCGTCTGTATCGTAGCTTTTATCAAGAAGGGTTTCGATGTATCCCTTTATGGACGTAAGCGGGGTTCTGAGCTCATGGGAGACGTTTGCCACGAAATCGGCCTTCATCCGCTCAAGCTTCTTAAATTCCGTTATGTCAAAAATGACAACCACGATTTCCCTGTAGCGGGGACTTACGCGGACGCTCACGAGATACGATCTTTCCTGGGGGTAAAACACAGAGATTTCTTGGGTGGCCGATTTTTTCTTTTCCTTCATGCGGGAGATAAGTCTCTGGAGATCGGGATTTCTCACGGTTTCCATGTAGGGGCGGTCGATTGCTGCGTCGTCTATTGCGAACATTTCCTTCGCAGCGTCGTTTACGAGTAGCAGGTCCTCCTCCCTGGATATCACTATGACTCCTTCCCTCATGGACTCGATTATGCTTTTAAGCTGGTTTTCTTCCCTCTCAGTTGACTGCATCTGAAGGGATATTCTCTCCGAGAGTTCGCTTATGGAGATCGATACCCCCGTGTCGAAATCGCTTACCTTGCGGCCTGTTTTGCGGGCTTTTTTCTGTTTTTCCGGCAGAAGCTCAAGCGCCTTCGATATTTTTGAGAAGTCCTTCAGGATGTCTCTTTCGATTATCCACGACAGTACGAATGCAAATGCCGTAAACGCGGCCACGTACGCTATGTAACCGAGAACTCCGCGCCCGGAGGGAAGCAGCATGGCGAGCAGAGCCGCGACGGCGGCTAGGCAGAGCAGGTAAAGGAAATGTTTTCTGAATATCTTCAAACCGTTTGGATCTCTTCTAGCTTGTAACCGATTCCTCTCACGGTCTTTATCATCTTGCCGCCGGAACCCAGTTTTTCTCTCAGGTTTTTTATGTGAACGTCTATCGTTCTGTCAAAAACCACCCGTTCGTCTCCCCAGAGGGTTTTTCTTTTAAGCAATTGATCGCGGGTGAACACTTTTCCCTGCGCTTCAGCTAGGGTCTCAAGTATTCTAAACTCCGTGGTGGTTAGGTCTATTTTCTGTGAATCGACCGAGACCTCGTAGCTTGCGGGATTTATGCTGAGGGGGCCGATCCGAAGTGTTTCGTCCCCGGGGTTTTTCATCGCGTATCTTCTCAAGATGCTTTTCACTCTGGCGACAAGTTCACGAATTCGGAAAGGCTTGACTATATAGTCATCAGCGCCGAGTTCGAGGCCCACGACGATATCGGCTTCGGTGGATTTCGCGGTGATCATGATTATGGGTATTGAGTGCGTTTGGGGCTTGCTTTTCAGGATCCTGCAGAGCTCAAGGCCGTCCATGCCGGGCAGCATGATGTCAAGCAGCACCAGATCGGGCGGAACGGAATTTATGTAGAGCAGAAAGTCCTTTCCGCTCTGAAAAGGCTTTACCTGGTACCCCTCGCGCTTGAGGTGATGGGTTACCAGGTTGAGTATGTCTTTTTCGTCATCTACTACCGCTATGAGCTTTTCCATATGCTTTCCCTGATAATTTACAGAATACGAAAGTGTACATCAATTGGGTGGTGCGGACTCTTAACATAGAATTAACAGCTTCTTTGTTCTGAATTAATCATTCGCGCATATCATTAGCGCTGAGTTGTTCAAAGCAGAATAATAAACACCCTAAGGAGGATACGAGATGAGAGTTTTAGCAGTTTTAGCTGTTTCTTTTTTCACCCTGTTTACCTTCATGTCCTTTCCCGCCCAGGCCGGTGGCGACGAGAGCATCAGGGAACAGATCGAGGAATTGAAGAAGCAGATAGAGAGGCTTGAGGAACAGAGCCAGCAGATGAACATGAAGATGTACGAGGCCAAAGACACCAAGGCTTGGTACAACAAGATAAAGGTCAAAACTAAAAAAGGCACTGGTCTTACTTTCCAGACCGCGGACAAGAACTACAAGCTCAGGATGAGGCTTCGCGGCCAGTTCCTGGCTAACTACGTGAACCCTGACGGGGAAGATGACGAAGGTTTCGGTTTCAGGGTAAGAAGGCTCAGGGTAACCTGGGACGGTAATGCTTTTGCGCCGTGGATGAAATATAAGGTTCAGTATGATTTCTCAAGGAATGGAGAGCTCAAGGACATGAAGCTTTCGTTTGCCAGGAACAAGACTTTTGTTCCCACGGTGGGTCAGTACAAGGTTCCGTTCAACAGGGAGGTGCTTAATTCCTCATCCGCCCTTCAGGTTGTAGGCCGTTCGATAATAACCGACTACTTTGAGTACGACAGGGATATCGGCGTCGGCGCTTACGGTCTTCTCGGCGGTGGGGTGCTCCGCTACGACTTAGGTCTTTTCCAGGGAGAGGGCACGAACACCAAGAACGACAAGGGTGACACTGGTATGCTCTGGGCAGCTAGGGTTCAGGCGGCCATTATCGGCGGAAAAGCCAAGAAGGTAAAAGAGAATTTTGCCAAGAGGCCAACGCTCATGGTTGGAGCCGCTGTTGCGGGTATAGATGTTGAGGACGGCAGTGATGGCAACATAGGAATTCCATCCGGAGAGAGAGCGCTTGAGAGCGGTACGGTAACTTCCTTTACGGCGGATATAAACTACAGGGACCCAAGGTTCAATCTTACCGGCGAGTATATCGGAAGGTGGGCCAACCCTGATGGGGGCGGTGTAGACACTGCCTATGATCAGGGTTTCAGGGTTCAGGGCGGTTTCTTCCTTCTTCCGAAAAAAGTTGAGCTTGCATCGAGGTACGCGATGGTCATCTTTGACGATGGCGCCAACGTTCTCGGGGGCAATGACCTTGACAACGTATGGACGTTCACGCAGGGGCTTAGCTACTACCTGAGCGGCAATCACAAGTGGAAAGTGCAGCTTGACTACACGTTCCAGAGAGAAGAGGACCTCGCTGGCGCAGAGTCTGATGAGTCGATGGTAAGAGCGCAGGTTCAGGCCTACTTCTAGAAGCCGCGCGAAGGAACAAGTTTTTTTCTCCTGCCTTTTAATCTGTTAGGCTAAAGCCCCTTGCTCCGGAGACGGCGCGAGGGGCTTTTTTATCCGCTCTCACTTCAGGATTCGAGTTGACGGACGAATTAGATAGTGGAGATGTTTCCGTCAAAGTTGTTTTTGGAGAAAAAAGGGCTGTAATCAAATAACCCTTTAACCAATTTTTGTTTGCCGGTCTTGCGTTTTCCCGAGTCTAGGGGAAATTGGTTTGCCCGCTAATAATCCGAGACCTCAATGTTGGTTTGCGCTCCAGTTATCTAGGCGCAATCCGTCAACGCGTGCAAATTCTTTGGTATTGTTTGTAACAAGTATGCAGCCAAGCGATCTGGCATGTCCGGCAATCATCAGATCGTAGGGCCCGATCAGCTTGCCCGACTTTGATAACTCCGCGCGAATTTCCCCGGAATGCCTTGCTGCGCTCCCGTCGTACGGTACAACTTCCAGCCTGGTCAAACCCTTCTATGTAGTTTAGATTACGTCTTGGGTCTGCCGATTTCTCCGCTCCGTAAACCAGTTCCATAAGAGTGACCGCGGAAATGCAGGTTTGCTCATGATGAGCGACAAACATTTTTTTTATTTTTTCGGGTCTGTTCTTTATCGTGTAAATAACTATGTCGGTATCCAGCATATAATATTTTGACATTAAAATCCCTCACGCTCCTGATACCGGGGTTGGTCGCGTTCATTCATAAAATCATCCGAGACACCTTCACCCTCAAACCAGCTGTTCCATGCTTCACCGGCCGGTGCGATTAACCTACAGCGCCCCACGACAATAATATCCACTTCTTTTACCGTATCGGGGAAAGAAACGGATTTGGGAAGTCTCACGGCTTGGCTTTTGTTGTTTTTAAAAACCTTTACCCTCTTCATTGCTACCTCCAGCAGGGATATACTTTTTGTATATGCTAACGATGTGCATAGTATATGTCAAGAGTATATGCCTGCTTCTTTCTCCGAGAGAAATTCGGGAATGTCATTTGCTTGTCCTGACTTTTCATTGCCAGCCTCGAACTCAGGTTTATCAGTCCTTAATTAGTCTTCCCGTATCGGTTAGATTAAGGCAAGAGTAAAGGTGTGCGGAATAACCAACTAGGATCTGCGCGGTTCGGCTCGGAGCCTCGGCCCTCGGTTTTGTCTTCTACGAGAAAAGCCCGAGGTTCATCAGCCCCGAAGAGGCGGGAGAAATAATAAGCCAGATCCCTCCGTTTGTAGCCAAGGTGGGGGTTTTTGTAAACGCCGAGGCGGATTACCTGCGTAAGGCAAAGGACATCGCGGGTTTTGATGCCTATCAGCTCCACGGGGATGAGACCCCGGAGTTCTGCGCCGCGTTCGGAGAGAACTACATAAAGGCCATAAGGGTTAAGAACGCTGAAAGTCTTAGCGCGGTGGAACTCTACGATACGGACGCATTTCTTTTCGATACCTACTCGCCGGATGCCTACGGAGGCACGGGAGAGAATTTCTCGTGGGACGTTCTTTCCCGCCGGAAACTTGAGGATAAATTCGTTATACTTTCCGGAGGACTTAACTCGGGCAACGTGCGCGAGGCCATACAGGCGGTGAATCCCTACGCCGTCGACGTGAGTTCCGGGGTTGAAAGCTCCCCGGGCATAAAAGACCATCTTAAGCTTAAGCGGTTTATGGAGGCCGCGGGTTATGGGCAAGACTAACCGGAAATACAGCTATCCTGACACGGGAGGTCACTTCGGAGACTTCGGAGGCCGTTACGTCTCAGAAACCCTTATGCCCGCTCTGATCGAGCTTCAGAGGGCCTACGAGGAGGCCGCGGCTGACGAGACTTTTCACGAGGAGATCGATTACTACCTCAAGCAGTACGCAGGGAGGCCCACCCCTCTTTATTACGCCCGCGCGATGACCGAGAGTCTCGGCGGCGCCAAGATTTACCTTAAAAGAGAGGATCTTGCCCACACCGGAGCGCACAAGATAAACAACACGATAGGCCAGGGGGTCCTCTGCGGGAGGATGGGCAAGGACAGGATAATAGCCGAAACCGGAGCGGGGCAGCACGGGGTCGCCACGGCCACGGTTGCCGCGCTTTTGAACAAGGAGTGCGTGATATACATGGGGGAGGAGGACACGAAGCGCCAGGAACTCAACGTCTTCCGCATGAAGCTTCTGGGAGCTGAGGTAAGGCCAGTGGTCTCGGGCACGAAGACACTCAAAGACGCCATGAACGAAGCCATGAGAGACTGGGTTACGAACGTGAGAAACACCTTCTACATAATAGGAAGCGTCGCCGGTCCCCATCCCTACCCGATGATGGTAAGGGATTTTCAGTCCGTGATCGGGCATGAGGCGATGGAGCAGATACTCGCCGCCGAGGGAAAGCTTCCCGACACCCTGGTTGCCTGCGTCGGTGGAGGCTCAAACGCCATGGGCCTTTTCTTCCCTTTCATAGAGGAATCCGGGGTAAGGAAAATCGGCGTGGAGGCGGCGGGCCATGGTCTTGAGAGCGGTCTTCACTCCGCGACCATAACCGCAGGCTCAGTAGGGGTCCTTCACGGAAGCAAAACCTACCTGCTCCAAGACGAGGACGGCCAGGTACAGGGCGCCCATTCGGTTGCCGCGGGTCTTGACTACCCGGGCGTGGGTCCCGAGCATTCGTATTTCCAGGACGCGGGTGAGGTCGATTACGTTTCCGTAACGGACGAAGAAGCGCTCTCGGCGTTTTCCTATCTCTCGGAAGTAGAGGGAATAATACCCGCGCTTGAAACCGCACACGCGATAGCCCACGTGCGTAAAATCGCTCCGTCCATGTCCCCCGAGCAAATTATAGTTGTCTGTCTCTCCGGCAGGGGGGATAAAGACATACATACCGCTTCCTCTCTTATATGAAGCGGCGCGGACCGGTTTTTCTTCCCCGCCACCCGCTTGACAATAACCATACGCGCGTATATAAAGCTTCCGAAGGTTGGAGGTTCTTTTTTTATTCTGTTTGCTTGCGATTTCTGCGTTTCCAGACTGCCGGTTTCTTATAAAAGCACATGGGAAGGATAAAGGAAAAATTCCGCGAACTTCGGGAGAAAAACAAAGCGGCTTTAATCTGCTATGTTACCGCCGGGGATCCCGATATCGATTTGACCGAGCAGATCATTGATCACATGGAGGCAAGCGGTGTCGACATTGTGGAAATCGGCATACCCTTCTCGGACCCCATGGCGGACGGGCCGGTGATTCAGGCTGCTTCGGAACGGGCTCTTGCTAACTCGACATCCCTCTCCGACGTGCTTTCGCTTGTTAAAAGGATAAGGTCCCGCTCGGATATTCCCGTGATACTTTTCGGCTACTACAACCCTTTTTTCTCCTATGGTACCGAGCGATTCGCGCGCGACGCCCGCGAGGCGGGAGCGGACGGAGTTCTGGTCGTTGATCTTCCGCCCGAGGAAGCCGGGGAACTGAGCGTCCATGTCGAGCAAGGAGGGGCTTGACCGCATCTTTTTGCTTGCCCCTACGAGTACCGAAGAAAGGATAGAGATGGTATCGCAAAACGCCTCGGGTTTTATCTACGTGGTTTCGGTCACAGGGGTTACGGGAGCGCGTCCTGACATGGACTACGATCTTGAGGATCTGGTGGAAAGAATAAAGCGCCGCTCGGAGCTTCCCGTCGGGGTAGGTTTCGGGGTGTCCTCCGCGCGTCAGGCTGCCGCGATAGCCTCTTTTTCCGATGCTGTTATCGTGGGGAGCGCCCTTGTGAGAATAATCGAGAGCGGTGGAGAGGAAAGGCAGGAAATGCTGGGCAGGATTTCAAGCTTCACGGAGGAACTTAGCGCCGCCTGCTACAGATAGATGTTCTGAATTCCAGATACGATGAGTACGAACGGGAAAAGGCGGTATATGTTCATCGGAGAATTTGACATTCTCCTGATGAGTCTTTTTAAGAACAGGGGTCAGGTAACAGAGCTTGATTCTCCTGATGACGTGTTCAAGCGGAAGGGAGCCTTTACGCTTATAGTCGTAAACAACAAATTTGCAACCAAGGAGTTTCTGGCATCCCTTGCTCGCAGTTATCCCACGAGCCCGATAGTTGTTTCCGCCGACGGTAGGCGGCGCAAGAGTGGCTATACAGCGCGATACGTGAGATTCGACGAAGTCGCCGACAGCCAGATATCCTTTGAGGAGAAGCTCGCGAGGTCCGATATCTCCGTAAGACTGATAAGAGAGGTTCACCGCGACGCGAAAAAGCTTCTCATACTCGTTCATAACCAGCCCGACCCGGACGCGATCGCAAGCGCCATGGCCCTTCGGACCCTTCTTAGAAGGAACAGGAAAACGGCGACCATAGGCTACTTGGGGGAGAAAATTTCAAGACCCGAGAACGTGGCCATGGTGGAGCATATGGACATAGGCTTGCAGGTGATTTCCCCCAATGATATAAAGAATTTCGATTCCATAGCGCTTGTCGATGTGCAGCCTTCTTATTTCAGAGGCGAGATTACAGATATCGATTCGGTGATCGACCATCATCCGATAACCCCCGAATGCGATGCGAAATTCACAGAGATAAGTTCCGAGGAAGGAGCTACCGCGACGATCATGACCCGGCTCCTCAGGGCCGCACAGGTTGAGATTTCCGCGAAACTCTCGACCGCGCTTCTCTACGGTATAAAAACCGACACCATGATTCTCAACAGGGGTGCGGATCTTGACGACCTTGAAGCGTTCACATATCTCTACAATCAGGCTGACCTGGGTTTGCTCAGGAAAATAGAGTCTAAAACCCTGTATTCAGAAGAGATCAAGCATTACGGCCAGGCGCTCTCAAGACACTGGATAAATGACGGAATAATTTTCATGAACCTGGGAAGGATAGAGAAGGAACATCTTATTGCCCAGGTGGCTGACATGGGGATGAAGGTGGAGGGGGTCAACTGGTCTGTTGCCTTCGGGATTGTTTCCGGTTCCCATGTGGTTATGTCCGTAAGAAACAGCGGGTCCGTCAGGAGCGCCGGGCGGCTGCTTTTCGAGCTTTTTGACGAAATAGGAAGCGCCGGAGGACACAGATCCTACGCCAAGGCCGTGATTCCCATGCAAGAAGTGAGGGAACTTATAGGGAAGACCTCGCGCAAGAACATAGAGCAGTGGATCGGCAGGGTATTTAGAACCGCGACCGCTCAGAAGACCTGAGGACGGAGGCCAGCCTCTTTTTTCCGCTGAACCCGGTTTTTCCCTTCCGCTTTTAAAGCTATATTAATGGTAGCAAGTCCCATATTAATCAAGGTGGGTTTGCGACGAACAGCTTGGTTTCCCAAGAGAAGATGAAACTCAAGACGGCAATTCTGGGAGTTACGGGTTATGTCGGCCAGCAGCTTCTTTCCCTTCTGGCGCGCCACCCTAACATTGACCTGCGGGTGCTTACGTCTGAGAAGTTCTCGGGCAGGAGGGCGGATGAGGCGTTTCCGCATCTTTTGGGCTACTCGGATCTTATCCTAAGCCCCGTATCGAAAATTCCTGATTCAGAACCTCTCGATCTTCTGTTCTCCTGTCTTCCCGGGGGCACTTCTTCTGTTTTCGTACGGAAGTTCCTTGAGAAGGGCGTAAGGGTGATCGATCTCAGTTCCGACTTAAGATTCTCTGACCCTGCTGACTACTCCCGGGCTCACGGCGTGGCGCCGCGCTTTCCCGAACTTCTCCCGCAGGCGGTCTACGGACTTAGCGAGCTTAACCGCGAGAGAATAAAAAACGCCTCCTTAGTCGCTAACGCGGGCTGCTACTCTACATGCGTTTCACTCGCGGTAGTGCCTTTCCTTAAAGAGTATGAAGCGGAAAACGATATTATAGTGGACATAAAGTCTTCTCTTTCGACTTCGGGACGGGCGCCGAAACCCGAGAGTCATTACACCGAGGTAAAGGAAGACGTATCCGCCCGTGGAGCGGGAGGGGATGACCAGAAGCATGAAATTCTTTGCGTGTTCTCCGATTTCTGCGGCGTGAGGAAGAAACTGCTTTTCTTCAATACACGTATTCCGGTTAAAAGGGGGATAATGGCCACTTCGTATCTCAGGCTCCGCTCGGAGATCTCCCCCGATGAGGTAAGGGAACTTTACGCCGGGTTCTACAGAGATGATGCTTTCGTCCGGGTCTGCGACGAGCCGCCCGGAATGGCGTCTGTTTCCGGTTCCAACTATATCTCTTTGGGTTTCTGCGAGCGGGAAGGGCACCTTGTCATCGTCTCGGTTCTTGACAATCTCATGAAGGGAGCCGCGGGCCAGGCGGTTCAGAACATGAATATAGTCTTTGGATTTCCCGAGGACACCGGGCTCGGACAAGTTCCTCTTTTCCCGTGACGGGGCGATGAGAAACTACTGCGAAATACTTTATTCAAACCTGGAGCGAAATCCCCAGGGAGCGGCCGTCTGGTATCAAGGAGAAATCTACAGCTACGCGCAACTCTGCGGCTTTGTTGACGGCTTTTCCTCGTTTCTCCTGGAGCGGGGGGTGTCGCCGGGGGATAATGTGTGCGTTTTTCTTCCCAATTCACTTTTCCTTGCCGTATCTGTTTTCTCGATAGCGAGACTTGGAGCTGCCTGCGTTCCAATTGACAGCGCTTGCGGAACCGAGGAGATGAGACACTACCTTGAGTTCTCAAAGCCGGCCCTGATCGTTACGGACGAATCTCTTGCGCATACCGTGAACGCCGTTTCCGGAGGCATAACCACCGTTTGCGTGACCCGGGACAACTTTCTTGGCGACGCTCCCGCGGATCCGCCCGGAAATCATCCTTCGGAGAAAGCCATCTACCTTTTTTCCACTGGCTCAACCGGAAAGCCCAAGTGCGTTGCGAGAAGCCACGCCAACATGATCGCCCTTGCCCGGAATCACACTGCCACAATAAACTGGGAGAGCGGGGACAGGGTCCTTTTTTCGATTCCGATATCGCATACATATGGTCTCGGGAACTTCGTGAGCGCAGTAAGCGTCGGGGCGTGCTGTTATTTCCTCCCGAGGTTTACCAGAAAGGAGGTTCTCGGCGCGCTGGAAGAAGAACAGATAACGGTCTTTCCCGCTGTCCCGTTCATGCTGGAGACCCTCGCTCGAAGCGCGAGCCGTGGGGATTATGATTTTCCGCGGTTAAAGCACGTTATTTCCGCCGGGGCTCCCCTGCCCGAGGAAACCTTTTTTTCCTTCCACCGGGCTTTCGGTGTCTATCCCCGCCAGCTCTACGGTTCCTCCGAGACCGGGGTGATGGCAATTAATATCGCGGAGAACATAGAGGAGAAGCGTCTTTCAGTCGGAGTACCGGTCGAAAACGTCGTTATAAGGGTGGTCTCGGAAACCGGGGGCGAACTTCCGGTCGGGCAGATCGGCGAGATAATAATAAGGAGCCCTTCCATGACAGACGGCTACGTTGATTTTCCGGAAGAGACCGAGAGGGTTTTTGTCGACGGTTTTTACCACACCGGGGATCTCGGAATGTTCGACGGCGACGGGTATCTTTTCATTCGCGGAAGAAAGAAGCTTTTCATCAACATCTCTGGAAACAAGGTTGACCCGTTTGAAGTTGAAAACCTGCTTGTGACTCACGGGAAAATAACGGAAGCTGCGGTGATAGGAACCCCTGGAGCCGGGGGCAGGGAAGAGGTAAAGGCCTTTATCGTCGCAGACGGACTCACGAGGCGGGAAGTTGTCAGCTTCTGCAGAGGAAAGATTTCTGACTACAAGATTCCCGCGAAGATGGAATTCGTAGACGCACTTCCGAGAAGCCCGGCAGGCAAAGTGCTTAGGGAGAAACTTAAGTGACCGAGCGAAAAGAAGTTCTTGGGGAGAAAATAAGGCGGCTTGTTGTCGGCAAGTTCAATCTCGACATCAGTCCTCAGGATATATTGGCTGAGCAGTCGCTGATTGAGCTTGGAGTTGGTGTCGATTCCGTTTCGACGCTTGAATTCATTATGGAGCTTGAAGAGGAGTTTGGGGTCTCAATTGACGAGTCCGAGGTTTCCCCCGGGATCCTTGAGACCATTGAGAGCCTATCTGAGTTTATTCTCTCGCTTAAGTGATTTGTCCTTTTACTTCTTGTAGAGGTTGGTTATCGGGAAGCGGCGGTCCTTTCCGAAGGCAAGCGACGTTATTTTTACCCCCGGCGCGCTCTGCCTTCTTTTGTACTCGTTCGTATTTACCATTCTGATTACTCTCCGCACCACGCTTCTTTTCTCCCCGAGCTTTACTATGTCGTCGACCCCGAGGCCGTCTTCCACGTAAGCTTTCAGTATCCTGTCGAGCGTGTCGTATTCGGGAAGTGAGTCGGTGTCTTTCTGGTCTGGGCGAAGTTCGGCTGAAGGGGGCTTTTCGATTACCGATTTCGGTATTATTTGTTTTCCCCGAAGACGGTTGTAATAATGAGAGAGTTCGTAAACCATGGCCTTGGGCACATCCTTTATCACCGCAAATCCCCCTGACATGTCGCCGTAGAGGGTAGAATAGCCGACCGCGAGTTCACTTTTGTTCGATGTGGCAAGCACGAGCCACCCGAACTTGTTTGAAAGCGCCATGAGGATATTTCCTCTTATCCTTGCCTGGATGTTCTCTTCCGTTACGTCTGACTCCATTCCGGAGAAAAACTCGGCGAACATTTCCTCGTAGCACCTGAAAACGTCTTCTATGGGAATGCTTAAAAGCTCGATTCCGAGATTGCGCGCGAGCTTTTTCGCGTCGGTGACGCTTCCCTTGGAACTGTACATTGAAGGCATGGAAACTCCGACGACTTTTGAGGGTCCGACGGCTTCTGTGGCAATGACGGCTGTAAGCGAAGAATCTATCCCGCCGCTTAACCCGAGCACCACCTTTTCAAAACCGTTTTTTCTTATGTAATCCCCGGTGCCGAGGACAAGTGCCGAGAAGGCGCATTTTAGAAGATTTCCTGAAGGATCAGTCTGTTTCCCCGGGATTTTCACTTTCCGCTTTGTTTTCGTAGACTTAAGCGTGAATGTTTCCAGCTGGTTTTCCTCGAAGGAGAGCTCATATCTTGTCTTTCTTATGGTCGGAGTGTTAAGCCTTGATTTGTAAACCCTCTCGGTATTAACGTCGCAGACCAGCAGGTCTTCTTCGAAGTGTCGCGCGGTGGCGACGATATTGCCTTTTTCGTCTATGAACATGCTGTTTCCGTCAAACACAAGCTCGTCCTGCCCGCCGACCATGTTGCAGTAGGCTATTATTGTGTTGTAATCAACCGCCCTTGTGGCGAGCATCCTTTCCCTCGCAAGAGGTTTCCCCATGTAGTAGGGTGAAGCAGAGAGGTTGAATATGATCTGGGCGTTTCCTAGCAGAACCTGGCTTCTTATAGGTTCTCCGGGATACCATATGTCCTCGCAGATCGTGACCCCGAAAGTCATCTTTCCCATGGAGTAAACGGGAAACCGTCTTTCTGACTGGAAATAGCGGTTCTCGTCGAACACTCCGTAGTTGGGAAGGCGGAGTTTGTGGTATACGTCGATTAGTTCTCCTCTCTGGATTACGGCTGCCGAGTTGAATATGTCGTCCTTTTTATCGACAAAGCCCACTATGACGACCATGTTGTCCGGACAGTGCTTCTTTATTTCGTCAAGCGCCCGGATGTTGTCGTCGATGAACTCGGGTTTAAGAAGAAGATCCTCGGGGGGATAGCCGGTCACGGAAAGCTCGGGGAAACACAAAATGTCTATGTCGAGACCTCGCGCCGTCTCGATCACTTTGGTTATTTTCTTCGTGTTTCCGGTTATGTCCCCCACGCTTGGGTTGATCTGGGAGAGCCCGGTCCGCAACTGTTTCATCTGAAAATTATACTTGTAACCGCAGGATATTTCGAGAATTCTACGGCTTGCGGGTTTAAGGGAGACTCCGACTAAGCAAGTCTAAAAGACAGGTAAACGATATTTGCGGCGAAGTGAAAGAAAACGCTTGACCAGATGTTTCCGGTTCTCATGTATAGATACCCCATGACAAGCGAAGGGAAAAAGGTGAGGATGTTCTGCGCGCAGTAGCCCCCACCGGAGAATACGCAGATCACGAGAAGATGCGCCAAGGCGAAAAGCACGCTTGCCGCAATAATCGCGCCCCATCCGCCTCCGAGAGTTCTCTGAAGGTATCCCCTGAAGAAAAACTCCTCGGGAAACGCGATAACTACAAGGTGCGTGAGCATGAAAAGCGCCGTCGGTTCAACGAATTTGACTGTTTTTCCCAAGTAGGCTGAAAAAAGATATAGGCATACCAGGTAGGAAAAAAGCACCGCAATAGAAATTCCCGCTCCCCGAACCAGCCCCCGCAGATCGAATCTCAAAACATCCATCGCGCCGCGGTCAAGCAGAAACGGAACCCAGAGCATGAACCCCGCCGAGAGCAAAAGGGCGTACTCACGGCCAATCGCGGCTCTTGAGACTATGATCGCTGCTATCACCACCCCGTAGGCGGCAAACGGTATCGCAAGGTTTTTCGAAAGAAGTTGTTTCACGGAACCGGGGTTTTTTTCTTGAGCCGGAGTTCCGACTATAATACTTGAATATCGCGCAAAAGTGGTGCTTTATCTGCATGGAAATTTCGAGAATAAAAAAACATCTTCAGGCGGAAAAAGTTGGCGGGCAGCTTTTTGTTTTCAATGAGATAGGTTCCACAAATGACGTCCTGCGTGAACTCGTAGCGGAAGGCTCTGACGCGGACGGAACGGTAGTGGTTTCCGATTCGCAGACCGGGGGCAGGGGACGGCTTGGGCGGAAATGGGTATCTCCTGGGGGCATGAATCTTTATCTCTCCGCCTTGTTTCGCCCGGAGGTCTCCCCGCAGAGATCTTCCGTCTTTACCTTCCTTGCGTCCTGCGCCCTTGTCGAAGTTTTCTCAGCTTACGGCGTGGACGCCGAGATAAAGTGGCCGAACGATATTCTTGTCGGCGGAAAGAAAATTTCGGGGGTGCTCACGGAACTTGGAACCTCCGGCGGCGCTATCGACTATCTCGTGATCGGCATCGGGGTTAATCTCAATTTGCCTGAGGAATTCATCCGCCGCGAAATGGAGGATATTTCAGAGAAAACCACTTCTCTTTCTATACTCCTCGGAGAGGAAGTTAACAGGGAGAAGTTCTGCGCGGAGCTTATTAACGCCCTTGACCGGTTCTACGGGGAGTTCCTCCGCCGCGGGACAGGGGCGATTGTGGATACGTGGATCGGGATGTGGGGATTTATTGGAAAGGAGATATCCGTAGACGTCTCGGGAGAGGTTGTAAGCGGAGTCGTGGAACGCGTCGATGCAAATGGATTTCTTTATCTGAGAACGGATGAAGGCGATCTTCGCAAGGTGATTACGGGAGATACTGTTTTTTAGAGAACCTCGATTATTTCATGGCGAAGCCTGCGCATCAGGTCCATCCATTCGTTTATCGTCTCCTCGGGTTCGTCGCTTACGTCTTTTTTTATGACTATTCCGTAGACCTTGGGTTCTATGGCGCATTTCCCGTATTTTTCCGCGACGATGGAGCCGAATCTGTAGAGTATATCGAGAGCCTTTTTGTCCTTTCCCTCGAATCTGCTCACGAGGACCATCTCGGAGGAAAAACCCTCGAATATCCTGTTCCACAAAGTCGCGCTTGACTCCATGTGGAAAGAGAGGATTATGCTTTCAGGTTCTTTTTTCTCTTTGATTTCCCGGGGATTAATTGTCATCTTTCCTCGTTTATTATAACCGCGGGAGGTGCGTGTGCGGAGTTTCGGATTTATGTTATAATTACACGATGGCGTCTGAAGAGGTTGCTTACGCCGGCATTAGTTCTCGCGTTGTTTTTTCATAACAACACAACAGGCGGACAGTTATATGAATTTTAAGAAACTTCCTGAAAAAAGAGGACTTTACGATCCTGCGTTTGAGCACGATTCCTGCGGAATAGGATTCGTTGTTAACGTTAAGGGTGCGAGGTCAAATTCCATAATCCGCGATGCTATAACCGTCCTAAAAAACTTGGAGCACCGCGGGGCCTGCGGATGCGAGCCGAACACGGGAGACGGCGCCGGAATACTGTTCCAGAAACCCCACGCGTTTTTCGTCGATGCCTTGAAGTCTGAGGGAGTCACCCTCCCTTCAGAAGAGGATTACGGAGTCGGAATGATATTTCTCTCTCCGGATCCATCTGTTGAGAAGAAAACGAAAAAGAGGCTTGAGGATATAGTCACCGAGGAAGGCCAGAGCGTTTTGGGCTGGCGGGCCGTTCCGACCGACAACTCTTCTCTGGGCGCAACCGCTCTTGGGTGTGAGCCCGGGATAAGGCAGATATTTATCGGCCGGGGAGACGGCACTCCCGCCGGGGACGATTTCGAAAGAAGACTCTACATAATAAGAAAACGCGCGGAGAACGAAATAAAGACTGCGGGACGCGACGAGTCTTTCTATGTGCCTAGCCTTTCGTCGAGGACAATAGTTTACAAGGGAATGCTTGTTACCTGGCAGCTTGTGCCCTATTTCCCGGACCTCATGTCTGATCTCATGGAAAGCGCAATAGCGCTTGTGCACTCGCGTTTCAGCACGAACACGTTTCCGAGCTGGGACAGGGCTCACCCTTACAGATACGTGATACATAACGGCGAGATAAACACGCTTCGTGGGAACATAAACTGGATGCACTCAAGGCAGGCCGTTTTGGAATCCGAGTTCTACGGCGACGATATAGAAAAGATTTTCCCAGTGATAGCTCCCGAGGGAAGCGATTCCGCCTCTTTTGATAACGCGATGGAATTTCTTTGCCTGTCGGGCTACTCGATAGAGCACGCCGTGATGATGATGATTCCCGAGCCGTGGTCAAAGCACGAGAGCATGTCCGAGGAGAAAAAGGATTTCTACAGGTTTCACAGTTGCCTTATGGAACCCTGGGACGGTCCTGCTTCCATAGCTTTTACAGACGGTGAGAAAGTGGGAGCGGTGCTTGACAGAAACGGGCTTCGTCCCACGAGATATTACGTTACCAAGGATGACACCGTGGTGCTGGGTTCAGAAGTGGGGGTCCTCGACATACCGCCCGAGAGGGTGAGCTACAAGGGTCGCCTGCTCCCGGGAAGGATGCTTCTTATAGACACGCGTGAAGGCCGCATCGTTGGCGACACGGAACTCAAGAAGAGACTTTCAACGGAAAAACCCTACGGAAAGTGGCTCAGGGAGAACATGGAGAGCTTCTCCGGGATTATGGAAGGAGAGCCGGCGGAGACTCCGCCCGAGTATGACTCCGAAGCGCTTCTTACGAGGCAGAGAGTCTTCGGCTACACTTTCGAGGATCTGCGCATTCTCCTGGGTCCGATGTCGAAAAACGCGGTCGAACCTGTGGGTGCCATGGGAGTCGATACCCCGCTTGCGGCGCTCTCTGACGAATCGAAGCTTCTTTACAACTATTTCAAGCAGATGTTCGCTCAGGTCACAAATCCCGCTATTGATGCCATACGCGAGGAACTTATAACCGGGACCATGGTCACGCTGGGCAAGACGGCCAACATACTCCGTCCCGAGGCGAAAAGCTCCGAGAAATTAGAACTTGAGACCCCGTTTCTTACGAACCCGGAAATCGAAAAGCTGAAAACCATTCACGGGGAGAAGTTCCGCTGCGAAGTAATCCCCACTCTTTTTGATCCCAAAAAGGGAGTCGAGGGGCTAGAGGAGGCGCTCTCCGGGATATTTGTCCGCGCCGATGAACTCATAGAAAAGGGTGCCAACATCCTGGTTCTCTCGGACAGGGGCTTTGATGCGGAAAACGCCCCCATTCCCGCCTTGCTGGCGGTCTCGGGGCTTCACCACCATCTGATAAAAAACGGAAACAGAATGCGCACGGCGCTCGTCGTTGAATCGGGCGAACCGAGGGAGACTCACCACATGGCGCTTCTTATAGGTTATGGCGCAAGCGCCGTCGCCCCCTACATGGCTTACGAGACCCTAAACGGCATGATCCACCAGAACATGCTTGTGGGCATATCTTACGAGGAAGCGGTCTCCGGGTACGTGAAGAGTCTCGTGAAGGGCATAGTGAAAATAATGTCCAAAATAGGTATCTCCACGGTGCAAAGCTACCACGGGGCCCAGATATTCGAGGCCCTCGGACTAAATACCGAGTTTGTCGGGAAATACTTCACATGGACGGCTTCCCGTATACAGGGAGTGGGAATTGACGTCATAGCGGAGGAATCGATAAAACGTCACTCTAAGGCTTATGCAGAAAGGGATGTCGAGACTGCGACGCTTGAGACTGGAGGGGTTTACAGGTGGAGGCCCGACGGGGAACGTCACATGTACCACCCGCGCACCGTGCACAAGCTTCAGGAAGCCTGCCAGGCGAGAAGCTACGAGAAATTCAAGGAATACACGAAGCTTGCAAACGATGAGGAAAAGGAACATTTTACGCTCCGCGGCCTGATGGAGCTTAAGTACTCGGACAATCCCGTGCCGCTTGACGAGGTGGAGTCGGTCGAGAGCATATGCAGAAGGTTCAAGACGGGGGCTATGTCCTACGGGGCGATAAGCAAGGAGGCCCACGAAAGCCTTGCGATCGCAATGAACCGGATAGGAGCCAAGAGCAACACGGGCGAGGGGGGAGAAGATTCCGACAGATATACCCCCGATCCGAACGGGGATCTCAGGAGAAGCGCCATAAAGCAGGTTGCTTCCGGCCGTTTCGGTGTCACGAGCGAATACCTGGTGAACTCAGATGAGATACAGATAAAGATAGCCCAAGGAGCGAAGCCGGGTGAAGGGGGACAGCTTCCCGGGAGAAAGGTCTACCCGTGGATAGCCAAGGTGAGGCTTTCGACTCCGGGAGTGGGCCTCATATCGCCGCCCCCGCACCACGACATCTACTCGATCGAGGATCTGGCGCAGCTTATCTACGATCTTAAAAACGCGAACAAGCACGCGAGGATAAATGTCAAGCTGGTTTCCGAGGTCGGCGTCGGCACCATAGCCGCCGGCGTGGCGAAGGGTCATGCGGACGTGATACTCATAAGCGGAACCTCTGGGGGAACGGGAGCATCTCCGCAAAGCAGCATACACCACGCGGGACTTCCTTGGGAGCTGGGCATAGCCGAGACGCATCAGACGCTTGTTCTTAACAACCTTAGAAGCAGGGTGGTTCTTGAGACGGACGGTCAGATGAAAACCGGAAGGGATGTGGCCATCGCGGCCCTTCTGGGCGCAGAGGAGTACGGTTTTTCCACGGCCCCGCTCATAGTTCTCGGATGCATAATGATGAGGGTCTGCCATCTTGACACCTGTCCCGTGGGAGTTGCCACGCAAAACCCCGAGCTTCGAAAGAAATACACCGGAGATCCGGCGCACGTGGTCGATTTCATGCATTTTGTCGCCGCAGAGTTCCGTGAAATAATGGCGAAGATGGGCTTTAGGACCGTAAACGAGATGATAGGCAGAACGGACCGCCTCGAGATGAGAAAATCGCTTGATCACTGGAAGGCCAAAGGCATAGATATAAACAGCATTCTTTTCCGTCCCGAAGTTCCCGAGGACTGGGGAACCTACTGCCAGATCGAACAGGACCACGGCATACAGAACTCTCTTGACGAAACCGTCCTGATGGATATATGCCGCCCGACGATTGAAAAGGGAGAGCGGGTCCGTGCCGATGTCCCCATAAAGAACGTTAACAGAACTGTGGGGACCATAGTCGGAAGCGAGCTTACGAGAAGATACGGCCTTGATGGGCTTGAGGAGGATACGATAAGACTTCATTTCTCTGGTTCGGCGGGCCAAAGCTTCGGAGCCTTCGTTCCCAAGAGCATGACACTTATTCTCGAGGGTGACTCGAACGACTATACGGGAAAGGGGCTTTCTGGAGGGAAAATGATCATTTATCCGCCGAAAGAGTCCACCTTCGTTGCGGAGGAGAATATAATAATCGGGAACGTAGCGTTCTACGGCGCCACCGGAGGGGAAGCCTACGTGAGAGGTGTTGCCGGGGAGAGGTTCTGCGTGAGAAACAGCGGAGTCCGCGCCGTGGTGGAGGCTGTCGGGGATCACTGCTGCGAGTACATGACCGGGGGCCGCGTCGTGGTGCTGGGTTCGACCGGGAGGAATTTTGCGGCCGGGATGTCGGGCGGCATGGCGTATGTTTACGATCCCGAGGGGGATTTCCACGGAAGGTGCAATACCGAATCCGTGTTCCTTGAATTCGTGGAGGAGAATGACGAAGCGGAACTTCTTGGGATGATAAGGAAACACCTTGAGTACACTGGAAGTGAAGTAGCGCAGCGGATATTGGAGAACTGGTCCGGGAGTCTTCCCAGATTCGTTAAGGTGATACCGAAAGACTACAAGAGAATGCTCGAGCACATAAACCGCGCACAACAGAGCGGTCTTTCGGGTGACGAAGCTCTTATGGCGGCTTTTGAAGAGAACAAGCGAGATCTCGCACGCGTAAGCGGAAACTGACACGGAAGCTCTGACGGAGGAGAAGTTTTTCAATGGGTGATCCCACAGGTTTTATGAATTACAAAAGGAAGCTCGGGCCTGACAGAGATCCTGCCCGCAGAATCGCCGATTGGGACGAGTTTCACGGTCATCTCCCCGAAAAAGAGCTTGCCACTCAGGGTGCAAGGTGCATGGACTGCGGGGTTCCCTTCTGCCAGACGGGCCAGATAATCGGCGGCATGACCGCGGGATGCCCCATAAACAACCTTATACCCGAGTGGAACGACCTGATTTATTCGGGACTCTGGAGAGAGGCTCTCGAGAGACTTCACAAGACGAACAATTTCCCCGAGTTCACGGGCCGGATATGCCCCGCTCCCTGCGAGGGGTCGTGCGTTCTGGGCATTAACGAGCCCGCGGTCACCATAAAAAGCATAGAGTGCGCCATAGTCGACAGGGGTTTTGAGGAAGGATGGATAACCCCCGAGCCTCCCGAGATCAGAACCGGGAAGAAAGTCGCCGTCATAGGTTCCGGGCCCGCGGGACTTTCCTGCGCAGCACAGCTTAACAAGGCGGGACACCTGGTCACCGTGTTTGAGAGGGACGACCGCATCGGCGGACTGCTCATGTATGGAATTCCCAACCCCCATCTCGACAAGAAGATAGTCGACCGCCGCGTCGATATACTTGCGGAGGAGGGAATCGAGTTCGTCACCAACACGGAAGTGGGAAAGGATATCGACGGAAACGAACTCATAGAGAACTTTGACGCGGTCGTGATATGCACGGGAGCTACGAAGCCTAGGGATCTTCCGATTGAGGGAAGGGACCTTGATGGAATCCACTTTGCTATGGAGTTCCTGAGGGCTAACACGAAGAGCCTTCTTGACAGTGGGCTCGCCGACGGCCGCTACATCTCCGCCGCGGACAAGGACGTTATCATCCTCGGGGGCGGCGATACCGGAACCGACTGCGTCGCGACATCCATGAGACACGGATGCAGGAGCCTTCTTCAGTTCGAAATACTTCCCAAGCCTCCGCTCGAAAGGGCTGCGGATAACCCGTGGCCGCAATGGCCTAGGGTGTACAGCCTTGATTACGGCCAACAGGAGGCCATGGCGGTTTTCGGAGAAGATCCGAGAAGGTATCAGGTTCTTACCAAAAGATTCGTAGGAGATGCAGAGGGCAGGGTGGCGGAACTTGAGACCGTACGCATTGAGTGGTACATGGGGGATGACGGAAGGATGACTTTTCGAGAAGTTGAGGGTTCCGAGCAGAAATGGCCATGTGGGCTAGTGCTTTTGGCCCTCGGATTCCTGGGACCCGAACAGGAACTCCTCCAGCAGATGAATGTCCGTACCGACGAGCGCTCAAACGCCATGGCGGAGTATGGAAAGTACATGACGAACGTCGAGGGAGTTTTCGCTGCGGGGGACTCGCGCAGGGGGCAAAGCCTTGTGGTGTGGGCTATAAACGAGGGAAGAGAAGCCGCAAGAGAGTGCGACAGGTATCTTATGGGATCAACCGATCTTCCATAAATAGGCTAAACCCGCTGCGAGGAGGAATTTCCAGATGGCCTTCGCTGATCCGAAAGAACAATTAAAGGTAATAAGACGGGGAACCGAGGCGATAATTCCCGAAGAGGAACTTCTTTTGAAGCTCGAAGCTTCAAGGAAGAACGACCGTCCCCTAAAGGTAAAGGCAGGGTTTGACCCCACCTCCCCCGATCTGCATCTGGGTCACGGGATAATCCTCAAGAAACTCCGCGATTTTCAGACTCTTGGCCACGAGGTTCTTTTCCTGATAGGGGATTTCACCGCCTACATAGGAGACCCCTCCGGCAGGAGCGAAACCCGCCCTTCGATTTCAAAAGAGGAGATAATCAAGAACTCAAGGACCTACGAACGTCAGGTTTTCAAGGTTCTTGACAGAAAAAAGACCCAGGTTCTTTCAAACTCTCGCTGGCTCAGCAACCTCGATCCAGAAGAGTTCCTCGGGCTTACCTCTCTGGTTAACGTATCGCGGATACTTGACCGGGATGATTTCTCAAAGAGGTACAGGGAGGGAGTGTCCATTTCCCTCAGGGAGTTCATATACCCCCTGGTGCAGGCGTACGACTCGGTGCAGATGCGCTGCGACGTTGAACTCGGCGGTACGGATCAGACCTTCAACATACTGCTCGGCCGCGATTTCCAAAGACATTACGGACAATCTCCGCAGGTAGGAGTTTTTCTTCCGATACTTGAGGGAACAGATGGGGTAAAGAAGATGTCAAAGTCGCTTGGAAACTATATAGGCCTTGACGAATCTCCGCAGGATATATACGGGAAAATGATGTCGATTTCTGACGACCTTATGTGGAGATACTATCTTCTTTTAAGCACCTGCAATGAAAAAAAGATACGAGAATTAAGAACCGGCCATCCCATGGATGCAAAAAAAGGGCTTGCCAGGGAAATCGTTTCCTGGCTACACGACACCCAGAGTGCCCTTGAAGCCGAACAGGATTTTGAAACCAAGTTTTCGAAGAGATCTTTTCCAGAAGACGCAAAGGAAAAAGACTACGTTGCCGACTCCCGAAAGGTAGTTGATCTTGTTATAGGAGTGTCCGATTCCGTCAGCACTAAAGGGGAGGCTAAAAGGCTCATATCCCAGGGAGGACTTGTCATAGACGGAGAGAAGTACACCGATCCGAATTCGGAATTTCCCGATAAAGTCGCTTTCGAGGTTAAAATCGGGAAAAAAGAGTTCCTGAAAGTCGTTATCAAGTAATCAAGCCCAGTTTTTTCCGGATGATTCTGACCATAACGAACTTGTTTACGCAAGAAATAGGGGAAGGAAGCGAGTCAGCCTGTAAGCCGAGTTCTGTCAAGTACGGTCATCCATCTGAGATACCTGTTGCCAGGATACCTTAAGCGACTACCCGAAAACCAGGACGGGCCGCCCTGACCGGACAGTTGTCCGGATGTTTTCCTATTTGTCTTTCTTCAGGCGGGGTTTGCCTTGCCTCCTCCATCACTTTCGGAGCGGTGGTCTCTTACACCACCTTTTCACCCTTACCGAGGCGCCTACGGCGCCCAGGCGGTATGCTTTCTGCTGCACTTTCCGTTGTCTCGCGACACCTGGTCGTTAACCAGCGCCCTGCCCTGCGAAGCTCGGACTTTCCTCCCGCGTACAAGCCGCGGGCGACCGCATGACCGACTCGCTAATCATTAAAATATCTATCTATCGCCTCGTTCGCAAGACTGTCAGCTTCTGCGTTATTCTCCCTAGGGATATATTCTATTTCGAGTGCCGGAAGAGATGAAGCGAGTTTTTTCGCTTCCGAGTGAAGTATTCTAAGCTTTGAATCCTTTACTTTCCAGAGCCCGTTCATCTGGCTTGCGACGAGTTGGGAATCGGTGTGAATTTTCACTTTTGAGCTGCCTTCAGCTACGAGATAACCAAGGGCTCTTATGAGCGCCTTATATTCTGCCTCGTTGTTCGTTCCCCTGCCGATATACTCCCTTATCTCCTCTCTTGTTTCGTCCGGGCGGATCACAAGAACCCCGATGCCGGATTCTCCCGGGTTTCCCCTTGACGCTCCGTCTATATAGACTTCGGTTGTTTTTTCTGGGGACATGTTTTTAATTGCATAACCGCTTGGGCGGTTACGGGTTTGTGTAAAGAATCTTCTTGCAGTTCGGGCACTGAACCAGTTTTGTCTGTTTCAGTATTTCGTTGTAGAGCTGAGGCGGAATGTTTATGTTGCAACTCGTGCATTGCTCGTTTTCAGCAAGCGCAAGCGCCCTGCCGTTTCTTTTGAAGATTCTTTCGTAAAGCGGAAGTATTTTGGGGTCTATGGTGGATAGGATTTCGCTTTTTTCCCTCTCCGCCGGTTTGCGGGAAATCTCGAGTTCTTCGATCTTTTTTTCTTTTTCCGCGATCTGCCCAGCGTATTGCTCTTTTAGAGTCGCGTAGTTTTCCTTTTCTTCGGCGAGTGTTGCCTCGGTCTCTTCGATTTCCGCCATTACCGAGATCGTGCGGTCTTCTATCTCGAGGTTTTCTTTTCTGGTATCGGTTATTTCCTTCTGAAGCGCCTCATATTCCTTGTGGGTCTTTATGGCAAAAAGCCTTTCCTCGGATTTTTTTATGGATTCCTGATTGGAGCGAAGAGAGGATTCAAGACCGTCTCTTTGCGTCTTGAGTTCCGAGAGAGAGGTTTCCTTGAGATTTATCGATTCTTCTTTTTCAAAGAGGTCTTTTTTAAGGTTGTCGATTTCGTTTGGGTATCTTTCGAGCCCTTCAGTCAACTCTCTGATTCTTAAGTCAACTGTCTGAAGTTTCTGCAGGCTTTCAATATGCTGTTGCATAATTTTTTACTTCAGGCGAAGCAATCCCGATGTGCTTTTTAGGGAAAAAATGATGTCTCGGGGGCTTTTGGATGGGGTTGCTTCGGCTTTCTCTTTATTGACCTTCATGGTCTCTGTTTCTCAATTCTGGGCCCACCCGGACTCGAACCAGGGACCGACGGATTATGAGTCCGCTGCTCTAACCAACTGAGCTATGGGCCCTAATAAAACTAGGAAACACAATATAGTTGATCGAATCTTTTTGTCAAATTATCGTTTCAAAAAGTGTAAAAACCGCTATTTAAGCCTGCTGTGCTTACCGGAAAACAAGAAGATTTTCGTTTCTGGGATCCCATGAACCCCTTACTTTAAATACCGACGAGAGAAGCTTTTCGGAAAGCACGTGCGATGGTTCTCCCAAGGCTGCGACTCGTCCATTCTCAAGCACGAGGATCCTTTCGCAGAACTTGCTCGCAAGATCAAGGTCGTGGAGAACGGCCACAACCCCTTTTCCCTCCTGGGCCAGCGACCCGAGCAGTTCCATGAGGGCGAACTTGTGGTGTATGTCAAGGTGGGAGGATGGCTCGTCAAGGAAAATAAAATCGGTTTCCTGCGCAAGAACCCTTGCGATCGACACTCTCTGCTGCTCTCCTCCCGAGAGTGTCGTTACTTTTCTTCGAGAAAACCCTTCCAGGTCCACAAGCGAAAGGCAATCCTCGGCGCGTTTCATGTCTTCTTTGCTTTCGCTTTCGAAAATTCCCAGGTACGGATACCTTCCCGTAAGTACTACTTCAAGCACGCTAAGCGGAAAATCGAAATACGAGGTCTGCGGGAGAAACGATATTTTCTTGTAAAGCTCTTTTGCCCCGCATCCCGAGATATCCTCTCCGTCAAGCAGGATGCGGCCTGCGGCGGGATTGATTATACGGGCAAGAAGCCTGAGAAGCGTGGATTTCCCCGCGCCGTTGGGGCCGACTATTCCTAGGAACTCGTTTCTTTTGATCTCGAAGGTTACGTCGTCGACTATGGTTTTTCCGTTTACGCCGTAACTGAGCCCTGATGTTTTTATGGATTCTTTTTGCATTCTAAGCGATTCCTCTCCCGCTGAAATTCCGCCTCAGCAGAAACACGAAGAAAGGAACTCCGATGAAGGAAGTGATTACCCCGAGGCGAAGTTCCTGAGGACTCATGACGGTTCTTGCTATAAGATCCGCTGCGGGCAGAAATATAGCCCCGGCGATAAAACTTGCGGGCAGGAGCCGGCGATGATCCACTCCGATCAGCAGTCTTACTGAGTGCGGAATTATAAGTCCGACGAACCCCACGATGCCGCTTACCGCCACGCTTGCTCCAACTATTAGGGAACTCAGGACTATGAGATGCTTGGTCGTTTTCTCTATGTCGATACCTACGGTCTTCGCTGTCTCGTAGCCCAGGAGTCTTGCGTTTAGGTTCTTAGCATAAAAAAGCAGCATGACCGAGGCGGCAAGCACGGGAACCGCGGCCATTGCGAAATGCGTCCAGGTGCGCGAGTCGACTCCGCCCATTATCCAGAAAAGCATTTCCTTCATTGACCATGCGTTTGACACTGAAAGCACGAAAGTCGTGAGAGAGACAAAAAGTGTTCCTAGCGCTACCCCGCAGAGAAGAAGCGTCGTATTCTCGACAACCCCCCTGTAGCGTGATATTCCGTAGACTGCGTATGCCGTGAGAAGCGTGCCTGCAAACGCTGCGAGAGGAAGCAGAAGAAACCACTGCTGATGAGCGCCGGTGTAGATCGCCAGAACGGCGAAAAAAGCCCCTCCGCTTGACCAGCCCAGTATTCCAGGTTCAGCCAGGGGGTTTCTGAACATCGCCTGCATTACCGCTCCCACAATTGAGAGTCCTCCTCCTATTGTGGCGGCGAGAAGAACCCTGGGGAGCCTCACGTTCCAAACGATAAGTTCCTGTGATTTTTCGATTCCAGCTCCGGTATCAAGCCAGAGCAGCTTGCCGGCTATCACGCCGATTACCTTGTCAAACGGAACGTTCACCGCCCCGAGCGATACGCACACAATGACGGTCAACAGAAGCAGGGAGGCGAGTACTACGTATACGGAAAGCGTTTTCTTACCGGTCGGCATTGTTCTCTGCTCTGAATATCAGGTTCACCAGATCAATTACGGCCCGTGCCGCATAATGAGACGCGGCGTCTAGATGTTTTCCCGCGACGACTATGATCTTTTTGTCTCTGAAGGCGGAATTTTTGAACATCTGGCCCACAAAATCCGGGTGAGATGGATTATAACTACTTGTAAGCACCAGGTCAGGGTTGTTCTGGATTACGTATTCGGTAGATATGTTGCTGTATCCGCTTAGCCCGAGGCGTGCCGGGAGGTTTATGGCTCCGGAACTTTCTATTATGTCGTTTATGGTTGAGCGTTTGCCGACCGTGAACCCTGGAGCTCCGTAGAAAAGAACCGTCGGGGCTTTTACGTGAGGCGGAATCTTTGCCTTGGCATCCGCGATCTGGGTTTCCATTTTTTTTACGAGGTTTTTCGCCGCGGCTTCCTCGCAGACTGCTTTTCCAATCAGTTCTATATTCTTTTTTATGCTCTCAAGAGAGACGATTTCGTGGAGCACCAGTACCTTTATCCCCGCTGCCTCAAGATGCGCGCGTATGTTCGGATTGGTGTGGCCCGCGACTATCACGAGATCCGGAGATTTTGCGATTACCTGCTCGAGGTTTGCTTGGACCTTGGGAATTGCCCGCGCTTTTTCCACGACATTTGAGATCAGCGGGTCGGTCGAGAAATAGGTGAGCGCAGCTATTTTTTTTCTGTCACGGACTATGTCGACCAGTATCTCGTCTGAGGCTAAGGTAAGCGATATTATGCTTTTTGGGCAGGGCGGTTCTGCCAGGCATACAACTGGCGCGGCGACGAGGGCGAACAGGAACGCCGCGAACAGGTTTTTGATACTCACCTTGAAAATCAGGCTTTTCCTTATGGGTTCAGGATGACTTTTCCGAACTGCTGGCGGTCTTCGAGAATTTTCTGCGCCGCCGCCGCTTCACTCAGGTGAAACCTGCTGTGTATCGAAGGTTTTAGGGCACCTTCTTCGGCAAGCTGCGCGACTTTCTCGAAGTGTTCCGCCCGGGCGTTAAACACCGTTACTCCCAGTACGGAGATATCTTTCATAATAAGCGGGCCGAGGGCTGCTTCCGTGGCGCCGCCGCCAGCAACTCCGATCAGCAGAAGTTTCCCCCCGGGGGCCAGATACTGCGTGTTCTCTTTCCACACCGAAGCTCCCACGGGATCGAAGATCATGTTTATCTTATGCGTTTTTGTAATTTTCTTTAGCTCCTCTCCGAGGTCCGAGGAGTTATAGTTTATGGTGACGTCGGCTCCGATTTCTTTTGCCTTCTCAAGTTTTTCGTCGCTTCCCGCGGTAGCTATAACGAAGGAATCGAAGAGCTTGGCTACCTGGATCGCCGCGCTTCCCGTTCCGCTTCCCGCCGCGTGCACAAGCACTGTTTCTCCCTTGGTGATACTCCCTCTTTCGCAGAAGCCGTACCAGGCGGTGACGTAGCAGGTTGGAAGGGTCGCCGCGTCGTCAAAGGAGAGCCCTTCGGGAATCGATACCACGTTAGATGAAGGTATCTTTACATATTCGGCGAATCCTCCGTGGAGATTGACCCCGACTATCTCAAGGCCCCTTTCCGAGCGCACGGCCGGCATGATCATGACCCGATCGCCCGTTTCCACGTCGGACACGTCCTCGCTTTTCTCGCATACAATGCCCGCCACGTCTACTCCCCCCACGTGCGGCAGGGGCACTGGACGGGGTGATTTCCCGCTTCTGAGCCTGAGGTCGACGAAGTTTATGGAGGAGGATTTTACCTCTATAAGGATTTCTCCCGGTCCAAGCTCCGGCTTGCTTACCTCTTCGTATTTAAGAACGTCGGTTTCTCCGAATTCGTGATAGATAATCGCTTTCATTGTTACGAACTCCTTTGGAATATTTGCTGCAATTAAGGTACTTGGCTTTGCGGGTTTGGCAATAACGGGAGCTATACTGTCGATAGCGCCGAGAACCTAATAAGTTGCGGGCCTTCTAGGGACCTGTGACACGATCAAAGGCTTTTATAGAACAGGGGCGGGGAATAACAAGCCGCCGAAAAGAATCCAGGCTATAATCAGTGTCCAGATGATGTTCATTCCCTGCGCTATGAGAAACGCATAGGCGGGTCGTCCTTCTTCCATATTTACTAGGGTGGAAAAACGGGTTTCAAGACCTATACACACAAACGCAAGGGCGAACCACCAGCCGCGAAGCCCTTTCATGAGCCCCTTGGTCTGCGAAACAAGATCGTCTCCAACTGCGAAGGAGAAAAGAAGCGACGCTGCCATGAAACCTAATATGAATTTTGGGAAACGCTCCCAGATGACCCCGACCGACGGCTTTACCCCTTCATCCGCTCCCTGGCGGAACGTCCACCAAAGAGAAAGGGCAAACGCAGCTAGACCCAGCATGGCGTTCTGCGAAAACTTCACCACCACGGCAGCGTTCATCGCCGATTCCCCCACCAGTTCCCCCGCGGCTACCACGGCTCCCGTGGTGTCAATGGTTCCTCCGATCCACGCTCCTCCGATCACCGCAGGAATTTGGAAATGCTCTACAGCCCAGGGCATGATCAGCATCATGGGGACGGCCACTATGAGAACGAGAGAAGTTACGTAGGAGAGCTTCTTTCTGTCTCCGCCTATGGCTCCGCAGGCCGCAATGGCGGCAGAGACCCCGCAGATGGAAACGGCTGTGGAGAGCATGGCGGCAAACTCGGAATCCACGGCAAGCCTCTTACAGATCCAGTAGCATGCGTACCAGATGACGAGCACAACGAACAGGGCTTGCAGAATCCCCGCCGACCCCGCGGAGAGTATCTTGCCGAACAGGATGCCGGAACCCAGAATTATAAGCCCAATCTTGATGTAGTACTCGGTGCGGACTGCTTCCCGGAAGCGATCGGGGAAAACATTGCCAACGAACATTCCGATTAAAAGAGCAAAGATGACATAGCTTACGCCCCATTCCTTGGCCATTGCGTTTCCGGCGAGAAACTTGGACGCCCACGCAAGTGCGAAAACTAAGGGAAAGCCCACGACGTAGCGGGTAACCGATCCGCCCATCATGCGGATTCCGAAGCTTGAAAAAAACAAGAAGACTACTCCCAGCGAAAGGGAAAGAGAGATGTTCTTTGCGCTTAAGACCTCGCCCAGAGAATCTGGGGTCCACGAAAACTTGGGAAGAGAAAGATAGGGAAAAAGAAGCCCGAGGGCTATAAGGATGAAAGCCGGTCCGAAAACCACCCAGTCTTCGGAGAGTCCGTGGTTTTCCTCGGGGGAGTCAGCTGTTTCGTTTTCCATGCAGGTAAGATTGACATGAACTCCTGATTTTTCAACATTTTGCTGCCGACTTACTTGCCGGGATGTGGAGAACTGTTCGTAAGCCGTTCCCCTTTTCGCCAGCTCCAAGGCACGACGAATTCCCCGGCCCACAAACCGCGGTTGTTTTCGCGGGCCTCCTGCTCTGCGGAGACGTAACGGCGCGAGTAGCGCCTGTAAGCGAGGGCGTAGCCGTTTTGGACCATCCAGCCGTTTAAGTCAATCTCGTTTATGTAGCAGATCCCGAGAAAGCGTCCGTAGCGGTCGCGCTTTGTTCCCTCGCACGTAATGGAATTGCGCCCTATTTTGTTTCTAAGGGCTGCGGTTGAAACAATACCGCAGTCATAGCCTTTTCCGGAGGCATTTTTGCAGCGCTGGTTTCTTTCCGGTGCGTCAATTCCTTCAAGCCTGATCCGTTCCCCCGAAACTTTGACCGTATCGCCGTCTGTTACATAAGGTTTGCCGGTCAGGGTCTCGGCTTCTGCTGACGTCGGGCAAAACAGCAGAAGAAGCGTCAAGCATAATGATTGACAGAGCAATCCGGCATTGCGCTTTGAATCAGGGGTATTTTTCATTGCCCACTCGACAGTTGGTGGTTTATCACTGGGTATCCCCGGCGAGCTTTTTCGCCGTCCTTCTTTTTCTTCTTTTTTTCTGTTTTATTATTTTCTGCGCTTTTTTTCTTCCAGCGGAGTCTTCTCCGTGGACCTGCGTCGCGATTTTCTCGGTGAGTCTTCTTCTTGCAAGGAATCTGTTAAGCGCCTGGGAGCGCTCCCTCATAACCTTCACGGCAATGCCGCTTGGACGGTGTCGCAGGTGAACGCAGGTGGCCAACTTATTTACGTTCTGTCCGCCGGGTCCCGAAGATCTCGTGAAAGTTTCCTCGATATCTTCTTCCCTTATGCCGAGACGCTTCATTTCCCGCTCGAGTGCCGTCTGTTTTTCCTTTGAAACTCCGAAGTTTTTCATGATGGCACGGCGGGCCGAAGACGGATTATCTTACGATCAGTTTCAGAAAATCGGATACAGAAACTAGCCCCACGGGTTTTTCCTCCTCGACCACGACAACGCTGTGGAAGCCGGTTCCGGCTAGCTCTTCGAACACATCTTTTACCGATGCGTCCGGGCCGATGGATATGGCTGGGCTGCTCATTACTTCCTTCACCATGATACGCCCGGCATCCTCATATATCTTCTCAATTTGCCCCTGGTCAAACCACTGTCCGAAGAGTTCGAGGATTTCGGTTCTCGAGAAGGAGACGGTGGTTTTCTTGGCGATAAAGTCGCTTGCGGCTATGAATCCTGTGAGTGCTCCGTCGTTGTTAACCACCGGAAGCTGGGCAATTCTGAGTTCGAGCATCTTGCGCGCGCACTGCTCAAGCGAGTCGTTCTCGTTGGCGGTAACCACGGGGCTGTTCATTATTTCTTTTACTTTCATCTTGTGTATTAGAACCTCTTTTTCCTAACAGATTAAGGATAAGACAGCCGGGGATTTTTGCAAGATGGTTTGTGCCGCGTTCCATTTCTTGGAAACACACTGATATGCGTATATAATTTCCCGCTGTGATGGAAACGCAGAGGATCCGTGAGATGATAGAGCAGGGCATTCAGGCGTCGTTTGTCGAGGTTGAGGGGGACGGAACGCATTTTCAGGCAGTCGTCGTATCCGAACAGTTCAGGGGCAAGCCGCCTATTGAACGTCACAAGCTTGTTTACGCGGCGCTTGGAGACGCTATGGAATCCGAAATTCATGCCATCTCTATAAAAACCTACACGGACGATCAGTGGGAGAGACTTAAAAAGTAAGGAGGGGGGCAATGTCGGATATACAGAAAAAAATAGGGCGTCAGATCGAAGAGAACTCTATTATCCTTTACATGAAGGGGTCAAAAAAGATGCCGCAGTGTGGTTTTTCGGCGCAGGTGGTGAACATTCTTAACTACTACGGGGTGGATTACAAAACCGTCGATGTTCTTTTGGATCCGGAGATCCGCCAGGGGATAAAGGACTACTCGCAGTGGCCAACCCTTCCGCAACTCTACGTTAACGGCAATTTCATAGGCGGATGCGATATATGTACCGACATGCATGTGAACGGGGAGCTGGGGGAAATTCTTAAGGAAGACGCCGGGGGCTGAGGAGCTTTGGCGGTTGGCTGGTGGGTATTAACATTTCTCGGGTATTCGGTATAATTGCGTTTTCCTGATAATTTTTTCACCACTTTGGAGGTTCCATGAAATCGAGACACACGATATCAATAACGGTAGACAATGAAGCCGGGGTACTCTCAAGAATCGCGGGGCTTTTCAGCGCGAGGGATTTCAACATCGAGAGTCTTAATGTCGCGGAAACCCAGGAACCGGGGACGTCCAGAATAACTCTGGTCACAACCGGCGACGAAGCCATAATCCAGCAGATAATAAAAAGGTTCAACAACATGGTCAACGTGATCAAGGTTGTTGACATGACCGAACTTGACCGCGTGGAAAGAGAGATGATTCTCATCAAGGTCGATGCGAAGGCCGATTCCAAGCCGGAAATTCTGCGGATTGCCGACATATTCCGGGCCAAGGTCGTCGACGTGTCTCCAAGGTCCTACACGTTCGAGGTTACCGGGGATGAACAGAAAATTCAGGCGTTTGTTGAACTTCAACGACCCTTCGGGATAAAGGAAATCGCGAGAACTGGAACTGTCGCCATGTCCCGGGCGAACAAGAAGAGCAAGTAAAGGAGGATATAACCGGTGAAAGTTTATTACGATGAGGATATTGATCCGTCTAAGCTTAAGAAAAAGAAGATTGCGATCATAGGCTACGGAAGCCAGGGTCACGCCCATGCCCAGAATCTAAGAGAGAGCGGAGTCTCGGTCACGGTCGCGGATATTAAGGACAGTCCCAACTGGAAAAAGGCCAAGGAGGCTGGTTTTAACGTGAAGTCGGTTTCCGCCGCTTCCAAATCCGCGGACATAGTGGTTATGCTGGCTCCGGACACTTACCAGCCGGCGATATACCATGAGCATGTCGAAAAGAACCTGGTTGCCGGAAACGCGCTTATGTTCAGCCACGGTTTTAACATTCACTACGGACAGATCAGACCGCCCGCGGGCGTGGACGTGTTCATGGTCGCTCCCAAGGCTCCGGGGCACACGGTAAGGGACCAGTATGTCGGGGGTGCCGGTGTGCCGGGACTCGTAGCCGTTCACCAGAACTCGACGGGCGACGCTAAGGATCTTGCTCTTGCTTACGCCAGAGCCATCGGATGTTCAAGGGCGGGAGTTATAGAGACGACTTTCAAGGACGAGACGGAAACCGATCTTTTCGGGGAGCAGTCAGTTCTCTGCGGAGGGCTCACGGCCCTTATCCTGGCAGGATACGAGACGCTTGTTGAAGCCGGTTATCCGCCCGAGATGGCTTATTTCGAGTGTTGCCACGAAGTCAAGCTTATAGTTGACCTCATATACGAGGGCGGGATAGCCAACATGCGTTACTCGGTGAGCGATACGGCCAAGTACGGAGACATAACCAGGGGCCCGAGGCTTATAAACGACTCCGTAAAACAGGAGATGAAAAAGATAATCGGGGAGATTCAGTCCGGACAGTTTGCCTCGGAATGGATACTTGAGAATCAGGCTGGAAGGCCTTCCTATAACGCACTTCTCAGACAGGGTGAAGAGCATCCGATCGAAAAAGTCGGCGCCGAGCTTAGGGGGATGATGAGTTCGCTTTTCCAGAAGAAACTGGTCGATAAAGACAAGAATTGATGGATTTCCGATTTGTGAGGGTCGCAAGCGAAGGGCTCGGTATAATCTACGTCTCAGCCGCCCTTTGTATTCTCTTCGCGCTTCTGGGTTCTCTCTCTTTATTTTTAGTATTTCTTCTGCTCACCGCTTTTTCCATCTTTTTCTTCAGGGATCCTGGAAGGGAACTTCCTCCGCTTGAACCCGGTTCCGTGATCTGTCCCGCAGACGGGAAAATAATAGATATCTCGGAGACGTTTGAAGACGATTATCTTAAGCGGAACACCCGAAGAATAAGCATTTTTCTCTCTATCTTCGACTGCCATATAAACAGATTTCCCGTTTCGGGCAAGGTAGTCGGAACCACTTATTACCCTGGGGAATTCAAAATGGCTTTTAAGGGTGATTCATCCGAGGCCAACGAGCGGCTTGTCACCCTGATTGAGTGCGAGGGCGGAGTCCGGGTGGTTATAGTCCAGGTGGCTGGTTTTCTCGCGAGAAGAATCGTATCACGTGCGAAATTCGGCGACGTATTGGAAATCGGGGAAAAATTCGGGATTATAAAGTTTGGTTCAAGAGTGGATGTTTACCTGCCCGAGGATGTGAATGTGGGTGTTGAGATGGGGCAGAAAGTCGTGGCCGGCAGGACGGTTATAGCGTGGCTAACTTGAGAAAAAAAAGAAGGAGAAGATCTCCCCGCCCGGGGAGGGTTATCCCTCTGCTGCCGAGCATGCTCACGACCGTGGGCCTTGCGTTCGGGCTTGCGTCCATAGTGACTTCGATTTCCATTCACGGGGACCGTGCCTCAGCCATAGTCTCTGAAGAATGGCTTTTTAATCGCTTCTGGTGGGCAGCTGGATTTATCGGCCTGGCGGTACTTGTCGACATGCTTGACGGCAGGATAGCAAGAGCTCTTAACTCGGAGAGCCGCTTCGGCGCCTCCTATGATTCGCTCTGCGATCTTGTATCGTTCGGGGTCGCCCCGGCAGTGCTTCTTTATGTATGGGGGCTTTCGGAATACGGAAACCCTGGACTGATGGCTATGCTTTTCTACGTGGTCTGCGCAGCGCTCAGGCTCGCGCGTTTTAACGTGCAGTTTACGACCAAAGAAAAGCGCATGTTCACGGGGCTTCCGAGTCCTATGGCCGCGGGACTTATTCTCTCTCCAATACTCCTTCTCTCTGAGTTTCAGGTAATTGCTACGCCGCTTATGAAATCTTTTTATCTTTTCTTCGTTCCTGTTGTGGGACTTGTTATGGTTAGCGAGGTTCCATACAGGAAATTCCCGCGAATCGCCAGATTCGGACCTTTCAGCACTCTTGTCGCGGGCTCCATCATAATTGCGGCGCTTATTACCAATCCCGGAGTGGTCGCGGTCGCCATAACTTACTGCTATTTTATCCTCGAACTCGGACGTTGTGCTTGGAAGCTGGTCGCGAAGGCTACATCGCGGGACAAAGAGTCAGAAGCCCTGGCCGGCGACGAGTCCTAGGGGTTTTCCCTCTGGAGGCTGGAGTCGATGAAAGGGTTTTTTAGATTACTTTTTTTGTTCATTCTGATTACGGGAGCAAGTTTTATGAGCTTAAATGCGCAGACCTTTGCGGGTGTCGAAGGAGTAACGAAATATAGTCTTTCTAACGGCATGACCGTGCTTCTTGAGAGAAACGACTCTTCTCCTGTTGTTGCGGTTAACGTGTGGGTGAAGACCGGAAGCGCGTGCGAGGTGGAGGGCGAGTACGGCCTCGCGCACGTGCACGAACACATGCTTTTCAAGGGGACGGAAAGAAGACGGGTCGGCGAGATAGCCGGGATGGTCGAGGCGGGAGGCGGAGACATAAATGCGTTTACTTCCTTTGACGAGACGGTTTACTACATCGTAAGCGCACGACGCTTTCTGCCTATGGCTCTTGATGTGCTCTCAGACGTCATGGAGAACTCGACTTTTGACCCCGCGGAGCTTGAGAAGGAGCTTGAGGTTGTCCAGGAAGAGATAAGAAGGGGAGAGGACTCTCCCTCAAGGGTAATCAGCCAGAAGCTTTTCTCCACGGCTTACAGCGTTCATCCCTACGGAAGGCCCATAATAGGAACCAAGCAGAGCGTGGGGAGCTTCACCAGAGACGGAATACTGGATTTCTACAGAAAGTGGTATTCCCCGGACAACATGATTCTCGTTGTGGTCGGGGATTTTGATCCTGAGGGAATAAAGGACGCGGTGGCCCAGACTTTCGGAAAAATAAAGAAAAGAAAAACTCCCGAGTGTGAACTTCCCCCGGAGCCCGAGCAGAAACGCACGAGAACCTTCATTATCGGCCGCGACGTAAACACGGGCTACTTCAGCTTTGCCTTTCATACCCCCTCGGCGAGCCACGCTGACACTCCCGTTCTTGACGTTATAAGTGGCATACTTGGCACCGGGGAAAGCTCTAGGCTCTACAGAAAACTAAAGGAGCAAAATGCCACCGTAAACGATATATATGCCTACGCTTACAGCCTCAAGGAAAACGGTCTTTTCCTCGTGGGTGGAGTTTTTGATCCCGGTAAAGTGGAAAAAGCCTCAAAGGAGATAGTGGCGGAGATAGAGCTTATAAAAAACGAACCCGTCGGGGCCGAAGAACTTGCCCGCGCCAAAACTAACATAGAAAGGGACTTCATCCGCGCCAAGGAGACCATGCAGGGACAGGCGAGAAAGCTTGGTTACTTCGAGCTTGAAACGGGAGATTACGGCTACGAACGCTTCTACCTTGAAAGGGTGAGGAATGTTACCCCAGAGGACATATTGCGGGTGGCCAGAAAATACCTGACGCAGAAAAATCTCACTGCGGGAGTGCTGCTTCCTAAAGACAAAACCAAGGGGGTTGAGAAGGGCTTCAGAAAAGCCCTTGTTTCTCCTGGAGCAACCCAGAAAAAAGAAAAGAAAAAGGCTTCTTCAACCCAGGCGGAATTTAAGAAATACGAGCTTTCAAACGGAATCCGGGTTCTTTTGAAGCGTAATCCGGCCGTTCCGCTTTTCTCAGTTCACGCGGCTTTCCTGGGCGGTCTCAGGTATGAGGACGAAAACACAAACGGAATTTCGAACTTCATGTCCGGGATGTTCACCCGCGGGACCTCGAGCCGCTCCGCAGAAGATATAGCCACCCAGATAGAAGGGCTGGGGGGAACGGTTGACGGCTTTTCTGGGAAAAACAGCGTTGGGGTGACTCTCTCAGCCTTAAGTGAGAACTTTGAAGGGGCAATGGATATTTTCTCAGACGTGATACTTGATCCTTCTTTTTCCGATGAGGAAATGGAGAGGGAGAGAAGGGAAGTTCTGGCCGCTTTGGAAAAGCAGAAGGATAACCTCACGGGAAAGACGGTCAGGAATTTTCTGAGGACCCTTTTCCTTAAGCACCCCTACAGGTTCAACGTTTTGGGAACCGAGGAAAACGTAGACGGGTTTACCTCGGCCGATGTCCTGGGGTTTTACAAAAAAGTCATAAGGCCTGAGAATATGGTTATCTCCGTTGCGGGCGACATTGATGCGGAGAAAACCCTCGGCGTTCTTGAAAAGCTGTTCGGTAGCATGAAGCGGGGAGGCTTCGAAAAGACCCGGCCGCCGCGTGAGTCTGCGCTTTCTGCCGCGAGGGAAACCATCGAGTTTGAGAGAGACAAAGCCCAGACCCACATTATCGCGGGTTTTCACGCCCCGGGTTTTAAAAGCCGCGACCGTTATGCGTTCGAGGTGCTGGATTCGGTGCTCTCAGGTCAGGGAGGAAGACTCTTCATTGAGCTTCGGGACAAGAAAAGCCTCGCCTATGCCGTTACCTCGTTCTACGTTCCCGGGATGGAAGGCGGCTATTTCGGCGTCTATATAGGAACTGCTCCGCAGAAGGAAAAAGAGGCACTCGGAGCAATAAAGGAACAGCTCCAGCTTGCCTTGGAGGGTGTCGGGGAACATGAGCTTGAGAGGGCGAAGAACTACGTAGTCGGCAGCTTCGAGATAGGGCTTCAGAGAAACTCCGCCCAGGCGTCCACGGTCGGATTTGACGAACTTTACGGAATAGGCACTTACGAATACAGAAAGTTCCCGGAGAAGATCCTTTCGGTTACGGCCGATGATGTAACTAGGGTGGCCAGGAAGTACATAAACCCCGAAGCGGCCGCGATCTCCATACTGAGACCCGAGGAAGATTCCGCTGAGAACAGGTAGTAGGGAGCCCGTTTTTCCCAGTTCAGGAAGAGAGTTCTGCTTTTTAGGGATTTTCAGGCGGGGTATAAAAACGCGTCGTCGGGTAGGCGAGATCAATGTCGGGATGCTTTTCAAACTCGGCAAGCACAGCTTCCCAGATGGTCTGCTCCGAACCTCTTCTTCTTCTCGGGTTTGTTGTGTACCTGATAGAGAAAAGCACTCCGTTGTCCCTTGTCGACATGTAAACAGCAGGGGTGAGTTTCGGTAAATGTATCATGTACTTTTTGGCAACCGCGCGAAGTTGTTCCTCAGCCCGTTCCGGAGAGAATTTGATTTTTTCCCTCACTATTTTTTCCAGAATCTCGCGGGTTTTTCTCCAGTTGCTCTCAAACGTTATGAGAACCTGTATCTCGTTCCATATGTAGTTGAACCCGCCGTGATAATTCGCGGTTTTTTCCCTGAGCACGTGGCTGTTGGGAACGTGTATGATTCTGCCCGTACTCTGCTCCGCTTCAACCCAGTTCCCGATCTCGATCAGACTGAACTGAAACAACCTCATGTCTACTACGTCGCCCTTGGTTTCACCTATCTGTATGCGGTCACCTATCACGAAGGGCTTTCTCCAGAGTATGAAGAACCAGCCCGCAATGTTGGCTAAGGTTTCATGAAGCGCTATGGCCAGACCGGCGCTTGCTATACCCAGATAGGCCCCTATATGACCCAGGCCGCTTATCCAAACGCTCCCGACCAGCACTATGGCGAGAAAAACATATACGTATCCGATAATGCGTTTCGAGTAATAGACTGTCTTGGGATCTTTTGTGTTGTTGCTTATGAGAGAGATGAGAATCTTTCTCAGGAGGAACAGGATAGCGACTATAAGAATCGACAGTAGCAGGTTTTCTACATGCGCCTGATATGCGTTATGATATCCCTTGAAATAATTGATCACATTTTCCACAACTTCAAAAATAAACGATCTTAGGGAAGAGTTCAAAAAGGCAGGGAGTTTTAGCTGCTTTGGCAGCCCGACGTCCCAGTTTTCATTTATTTTCTTTTCTGTTATTCTGTTTGCGGGCTGCTAGCTCAGCCTGGTAGAGCAGCTGACTCTTAATCAGTCGGTCGTGGGTTCGAATCCCTCGCAGCCCAATTCATTTTGCATCTTACGGTGCTGTCCGGAACCATGATTCCGGGTGCTTGGCGATTTTTGACTGTAAAGGGCGAGAGTGGCGGAACAGGCAGACGCGCTAGATTTAGGATCTAGTACCTTAGGGTGTGAGGGTTCGACTCCCTCCTCTCGCAGAAAAACGCTTTACGTGATTCTCAAGATATGCGCCTTCTTGTGCTTTTAGCTTTGCTTCTTTGTTCCTGCTCCCACGGTACGGAGAATCTTTACGAGAGATCTTTTTACTCGATGGGTTCAACGGTGGAACTTAAGTTTTATTCCCCGAGCGAGGAACTTTTTCACCGGGTTGTTGATGCCTGCGTGAAGAGAACCAAGGAAATAGACCGGCTTTTCAGTAACTACAGGGATGACAGTGTTCTTGCTGAGGTGAACAGAAATGCGGGAGTTGCTCCCGTTTCCGTTCCCACAGAGTTTCTACGTCTCGTGCGGGCCTCGGTTAAGTACTCGGAGCTTACCGAAGGGGCTTTTGACATAACTATCGGCAGTCTTTTCGAACTCTGGGGGGCTGAGACCAAGGCGGGGCGGTTACCCGGCCGGTCACGGATCCGCGACGCACTTGGGTGTACGGGTTTTCGGAAAATAAAAATAGACGAAGTTAAATCCCAGGTTTTCCTTGACGGCGACTGCGTTAGACTCGACTTCGGAGCTATAGGAAAAGGCTATGCGGTTGACGAGATCGTAAATATCGCTAGGCAAAACGGGATCAAGAGGGGGCTTGTGAATTTCGGGGGAAACATATACGCAATGGACCCCCCCGCGGGCAAAAAGTTCTGGGATGTGGGAGTGAGGAAACCCGGGAGCGGAAGCGAAATCATCTCGAAACTTGACCTTGTGAACAAGGGTGTCGCGACTTCAGGAGATTATGAGCGCTACTTTGAGCACGATGGGAAAAGATACTCCCATATAATTGATCCCAGGACGGGTTGGCCGGCTGAGGATGTGACTTCGGTTGTAGCCGTTTCCAAAACCGCTACGGAAGCCGATGTCTTCTCGACTGCCGTTTCGGTTCTGGGCCTACGTGGAGCACAGGAGTTTGCCCGGAAGTATAAATCTCAGGGTTTTCTCGTCGTTGGGAAAAGCGGAAAGAAAAAGTCCTGCTTCGGGTCTTATGCGTGCCCGTAGGGTACAGGGGAGTCACTGTTGCGGCTTCGGGTACTCCGGTTTTTTTCTGTAAAGATAAAACGTCACGAAAATGATCAGGTAAAGAAGAGATATCTGAAGGACGACAAAAGAGCCGATTTTAACATAGGCAAACTCGGCGCTTATGTACCTTACTAGCCAGCCCCCGGCTATATCGAGGAAGGCTGAGCCGTAAGACGCTATTATGACGAGGAGCTTTTCGGCGGAGCTTCTGTTAGTGAAAAGAAAGAGATGATTTAGCGTTACCAGTAAAACGGCCATTGAGAAAAAGTGGAAATGAGCTTCCTCGAGCAGCCCAAGGTAGCTTCTCGGAGGCCTGAAACTCTCTTCGGATCCCCTGTAGTACTCAACAACGCTTTCATAGCTGAACCCCACCTTAAGGAAAAGCAGAAGGTTGGTTAACCACAAAAAGAGGAAGAAAATAGTCGTGAGCAGAACGACAAGTTTTAACAGATCGTTTTTTCTTATGTCCGATGAAATGAAGAATTTCATTTTTCTCTCCTGGATAGAAGTTATTGATCAGTCGGAGTGCCGAGCATAACCCTGTAGACTGCGAGAACCCTTCTCGTGGCTTGCGAAAAAGATACGGCACTTATAGTGGCTCCAGTAATGTTGGGAACTCCCTTTCCTACCTTCATTCTGTCCATCTTGGTTTTTTCCAGGAACAAGTTTATCCATTTTCCGCTTGGCATGTAATCCGTGGGTTCGAAAAATGCGAGAGTTTCGGCGTGGCGAAGCGTCCCATCGGGATTTATTACGAACATTACGGTTTCGGTCAAGGTACGAAGAGTGTGGGTATCGATAACCGCGTAGCCTGTCTCTTCCCCGCCGGATTTCGCTATGTAGAAAGTGTAGAGTCTTGAATCTACTTCTACCTTGGCCATTTCGCGTACGCTTTCGGCTTGGGGTTTAGTGAGAAAAACGTGTCTTTTTTCTATTTCTTCTGCTTCAGGGAAAAGGAGCTCAAGCGCCCTGCCTTTGGTAAGAAAGACCTTGGCGGATGCATCTCCCGCACCATGCAGAAAAAACAAAAGCGTTATTAAGATAAGGATTCTCATACTCATGATTAAAGAAGGGCAACATTCTATCTGAATATTGCCCTTTTGAAGAGAGAAAAAGAGAGAAAAAAAGAAGCATAAACCCGCGCCCGTTTATCGCGGATTTAAGTTCTGTATCCTAAAACACGTACCCAAGCCCGAAGTTGAACTGATCCGTCGCCTCATCCGCGGCGTTATCAAGATTCTGATACTCGGCTTTTATGACTACATTTGGGATCGGTTTGTAATTTATACCGAAAGTATATTGGGTTCTTTCGTTTGCCGGGTCTCTTTCATATCCGACGGGAACTTTCTCCTGAGTATCAAATTTTTCATACCGGAAAAAAGGCGCCAGATACTCTAGGTACTTGCTTCCGGAATTGAGCGCAGAGAAAATGTTGTATGCTCCTAGAACATACCAGCCGGACTGTTCTTCCCCGACGGATTTGTTGCCTTCATACTCATTAAGTTGGTTTATAAGTGCGGCGTCATCCAGCATGGTCCAGACTGATAGAGCCCTCAGGTCTAACCCGGCATACTGAAACTGCGCGTCAACTTCGTACATCTGGAAAAGGCCGTCTATCGTCTGGCCATTAACTTCTTCGTCCTGTCCCGTGTTGCCGTAGAACATGGACCCGCCGATTTTCAGTCCCGGAATAGGGTCGTACTCAAGCCTTCCGACAAAAGCTATATCGTCAAATCTAGCCCTGTTTCCCTTGATCCTAAGACTCCTGTTATCCGATGCCTTAAATCCCCGGGCATCGGCGCTCGACATTGCATAGGCCCTGTAAGAAAGCTCCCCGCCGGTGCCCAGATCAAACGTTCCGTGCGCCCCGGCCCCGGACTCTCTCCATGTACTCGGAATTATCCGCCTCTCCACCTCGGGTCGACCCACTCCGTAGAACGTCGTTGGCTCGTGAATCTCGTTCACGATTCCGAAAGGAGTCAGGAGAAGTCCGGCCCTCAGGTTGAATTCATCGCTTATAAGAAAATCAATCAGCGCAAACTCAACCGATGCCGACCCCGCTTTTCCATCCTTGTTGCTTCCCGTTGTACCGTGCTCGAATTCTATTTCCGAGTTGAAAACTATATGGTCGTTGTACTTGTAGCCGTTATAGAGAACAAGTCTCAGGTTATCCACTATGTCGTGCGAATCCTCTTTTACGTTGGCTATAAGCAGTTCACCGTATCCCCCGAACGATACTCCCTGGTCAACCCTGTAGACCTTCGAGGCCGCCGGGGCCACACCGAATTCTGTCTCATAGACTGGAGGCTCCATTACCGAAGCGGACTTTATGGCTTCTATCTCATCCGCTAGAACCTTTATCTGCTCCTCAAGCTTTTTTATCTTTTCCTCCGAAGCTGTGGCCGCTAGAGAAACCTGAGTTCCTGCGAGTGAAAAAATCAGGAAAAAGACAGAAAGAATTTTCCACCGTCTTGTATAGTTAAACATCTGTTGACATCCTCCTTTTACTACCTTTTAGGGTTGCGCAATTAATAGATATTATGGATATTTGATATCCATGACGCAGATTAATAACATTCTGGAGTTAGGATGTCAAGAATTTTTTAAAAAATATTTACAGACAAGAAAATCAGCGAAATTACCCGTCTGATTTTCTTCCCGGAACCATTTAGAAAGGTGAAAATAACGACAATGAGAATTATTGACAATAAAGGTCTAGAATGGTAAAAAGTACCTTCCCTGACCCCCAAGATGGGGAGATGTCCGCGGACTATGCTTAAAAAAAGTTTCTTCTGTTTGTCAGTTCTCATATTTTTTCTTTTTCCCGCATTCTCTTATGCCGCAGAGATAGACAGGATCCTCTCTCTTGTCGATTACATAGGAGGAGATTACGCAAATGCCGTAAAAGAAGGGGAGATCATAAACGAATTTGAGTATCAGGAAATGCTGGATTTTTCTTCCATAGCGGTTGACCTGTGGGAAAAAACGGGTGAAAAGAGAGAAGGAACAACTGATTTTTCCGAAAAATTCGCACGTCTGCACTCAATTGTAGTATCCAAGGGACCCGTCTCCGAAGTGGAAAGCCTTGCAGGTGAACTGAAGGGGCGGATCATTTCAGCCTATGCCATCAAACCCTATCCGGCGAATATACCCGATTACGAAAGCGGAAAAGAGCTTTACGTAAGGAACTGTTCCTCCTGTCATGGGCTCTCAGGAAGGCCGGACGATGCTTTCTCTAAGACCCTCAATCCTCCTCCCACGGATTTCACAGATCCTGATATAAATCTCGGGCTCTCACCCTTTAAAGTTTACAACACCACCACTTTCGGGATCGAAGGTACCGCCATGACCTCGTTCGAAAAAGTGCTTGACGAAAAACAGAAATGGGATGTGGCGTTTTACGTTCTCTCGCTTGGGTATCCGGATATTCCCTCAGGCGGAGGTACTTCTGGGCTCTCCACGGAGAATATTTCCCATGATGTAAGAAAGCTTGAAAACCTTGCCCTAGCTAGCAATGCGGAGATTCTTCTTAATGCCGGAGCCGGGGGCAGTGACGAGGAAGTTCTTTTTTACCTGAGAACCGCTTATCTTCGGGATGGAATTGCTGGAGGTGCATCCGAAGCTATAGCCCATACCCTGAGGAAGCTTGAAGAGGCCATCGATCTTTACGAGGCCGGTAGAAAGGATGAGGCTTTCAAGGAGGCTCTCGACGGGTACTTGGGAGGGTTTCAGAGAATCGAACCTGCCTTGGTATCGAAAAAAAGACCGCTTGTTCTTGAGGTTGAGAAAAAAATAGGATTTTTCAGGTCATTAGTGATGTCCGACCGGGATTCCTCCGAGCTTCATGATCTGAAAGCTAGCATAGAGGAGGATCTTCGCGAGTCGGAACGCATCCTACAAGGCGGCTCATCGCTCGGCAAATACCTCAGTTTTGTTAATTCCTTTGCCATAATACTCAGAGAAGCGCTTGAGGCTCTGCTTATAATCGCGGCCATTATCGCCGCTTTGGCGCATTCAGGTAACCGCGGGATGATCAGGTACGTTCACTACGGGTGGGTGCTCGCCATCTTTGCGGGACTGGCGACGTGGGTTGCGGCAAGAACCATAATAGATATCTCGGGGGCTAGAAGGGAGATTGTGGAAGGAGTGACTTCTCTTCTGGCAGCAGCGATTCTTTTTTACGTAAGTTACTGGCTTGTCTCAAAAGCGGACGTAAAAAAATGGAAGGAATACGTCCGCTCGAAGACCCAGGGCGCGCTTACACGCAGAAGCGGTCTTACCCTTGCTTTCGTTTCGTTTCTTGCCGTCTACAGGGAGGCTTTCGAGACGATGCTTTTTTACCAGGCACTTTTCTTCCAGACCGGTTCATCCACGCCGCACGTGATCTATGGACTTGTTGCGGGAGTGGCGGTCGTGTTCGTAATAGCCTTTCTTATGTACAGGTTTACCCTCAGGATTCCTCTTAAATACTTCTTTTCCTTCACGAGCGTTTTCCTCTATTTGCTTTGTTTCATACTTCTTGGCAAGGGAATACTTGAACTCCAGGAGGCGGGAATTATTTCTTCAACTACGGCGGATTTCATTCCTTACATGGATACCCTCGGGATATATCCCTCTTATGAGACCGCGATCCCCCAAGCTGTCCTTCTTGTCCTTGCCTTTTCTTTGTTTGCACGAAATTACGTATACCGGGAAAAACATTCGTAAGCTGCGAGCGACGTTCAAGAGGTGACGTGCAAAAGGTGTGACGTTCGGTTTTTAACTTCGGATTTGAAAATTCACTTTGAGTTACGGAGCATACTAGAATTTTTCGAATAATGATATATTGTTACCTGAATTCTTTACCGAGGGGTTTTAGACAAAATGAAGATAGATGTTGAGGATATTGACAGCACCAGAAAAAAGATAAGGGTTTCTCTTTCCTCGGATCAGGTTGCGGAAAAAAGAAATTCCGTGTTCCGCGATGTTATGGGAGGAGTGAGCGTCAAGGGATTTAGAAAGGGAAAGGTCCCCCGTCACGTGGTCGAGTCAATGTACGGAAAGGAGGTCGATCAGGAAACCGCATCTAACCTTGTTTCGGAAACCTTGTCCGAAGCCCTTGCGCAGCGCTCGCTTTTGCCAGTGACACGCCCCGACATTACGGAGATGGATGAGGTAAAGACCGGAGAGGATTTCGCCTATTCGGCTGAATTCGAGGTTGTTCCCGATTTTGAGCTTTCTGACTACAGCTCAATTCCAGTTAAGAAAACCGTCCGCCAGGTGACAGAGGAGGATATAGACGCCGAGGTGCAGAAACTCAGGGAAAGGTCCGCGCAGTCAAGGCTTATCGAGGAAGATCGTCCTGCCAAGGAGGGCGATTACGTTTTTGTAGACTACAGCGGCAAGTTTGAAGACGGGGAGACCATAGACGATCTTAACAGGCAGAACGTAAGGTTCCTGCTGGGCGAAGAGCAGTTTGCCCCCGAGTTCGAAGAGAACCTGCTTGGGAAGAAAGCGGGCGAGGAAGCTCAATTCTCGGTTTCCTATCCGGAAGACTTCCTGATATCCGAGGCCGCCGGGAAAACCGTCAGTTTCACCGTCAAGATAAATGAGATTCACGACAGGGTTCTGCCCGAGGCGGACGATGATTTCGCTAAGGATTTTGACGTCGAGGGTATCTCTGAGCTGCAAAAGGCCATAAAGGAGCAGCTTGAGCACCTCCATGAAGACGAACAGCTCTCATCCATGAGGGATCAGATAGTCGACGACCTTCTCTCGAAAAACCAGTTCGACGTTCCTCCGTCGCTGCTTGAAAAGGAAGAGGAGAGCCTTAAAGCGAGATTTCTCTCCGACATGCAGAGAGGCGGAGTCACGGAACCCGAGATCGGGGAGGACGTGGCGCCGAAATTCACCGAGAAGGCCGCCGAGAGCGTCAGGACATCCATAATTCTCGGCCGCATCGCTCAGAAGGAGAACGTGAGAGTTACCCGTAAGCAGCTAAACGAGCACATAGACCGCCTGGCCGCTTCATATAATCTTCCTCCCGACCAGGTGCACAAGGCTTATGAACAGCCGGGGACTATGGAGCATCTTGAATCCCAGATCAAAACCCGAGGGGTTTTGGATCTTCTCCTAGAGCGGGCCCAGATTGAGGAAGTAGAGGGCGAACCCGCGCAGATTGACAAGGAATAACACGCTTAGTTATAATCGGTTCAATGATAACCGATTTCATACCCTACGTTATTGAGCGTACGAGCAGGGGCGATCAGGGCTACGATATTTTCTCAAGGCTCCTTAAGGACAGGATCGTCTTTATAGGTTCCGACATAAACGATGCGGTAGCCAACGTCGTAATCGCCCAGCTCCTTTTTCTTGAATCCGAGAACCCCGAGACGCCTATTTACCTCTACATAAATTCTCCCGGAGGGCATGTTACTTCCGGTCTTGCCATCTACGACACGATACAGTACGTGAAACCCGAAGTCTCCACCATATGCATCGGGCAGGCGGTCAGCATGGCTGCGGTTCTTCTGGCAAGCGGCGCGTCGGGCAAAAGGTACGCGCTGCCTCACTCGAGGGTGATGATTCACCAGGTGCTCGGAGGTGTTTCCGGGCAGGCAAGCGACATAGAGATACACGCAAAGGAGATCGTCAGGGTGAAAGAGCAGCTCAACTCCATACTTGAGAAGCACACCGGGCAGACTCTTGAGAGGATAGCGAACGATACGGACAGAGACTTTTTCATGACCGCTCAGGATTCTATTGATTACGGTATAGTGGATGCCATAATTACCGAAAGGGAGGAGGCAACCGGATGAGTCCCAGGAAAAGCAAAGAAGAAACGAAGCACTACTGTTCTTTCTGCGGGAAGAATCAGGAAGAGATCAACAAGCTCATAGCGGGCCACGGCGTCTATATCTGTGATGAGTGCATAGACCTCTGTAACCAGATCATAGCGGAAGAGAGGACCAAGGACAGCGCTTTTCCGAAACCGAAGAAATCCTTTCCGACCCCGCAGCAGATGAAATCCTTCCTTGACGGATACATAATAGGTCAGGAAAACGCCAAGAAGGTACTTTCCGTCGCCGTCTACAATCACTACAAGCGGATGCAGTTTAACGAATCCGGCAGGAGAAGAAGCGACAAGGTGGAAGTGGAGAAAAGCAACATACTTCTCATAGGCCCCACGGGTTCAGGAAAAACCCTGCTTGCGCAGACGCTGGCCAAGATTCTCGACGTTCCCTTCACCATAGTGGACGCTACCTGCTATACGGAAGCTGGCTATGTGGGCGAGGACGTGGAAAACATGATAGTGAGCCTCCTTCAGGCGGCAAACTACGATGTCGAAAAAGCTTCCCGCGGGGGCATTATCTATATAGACGAGATAGACAAGCTCACGCGCAAATCAAGCGACAGTCCCTCCATCACGAGAGATGTCTCGGGAGAGGGTGTGCAGCAGGCGTTGCTCAAGATAATGGAAGGGACCCTGGCAAATGTTCCTCCCAAGGGGGGAAGGAAGCATCCGCAGCAGGAATTTACCCAGGTGGACACCACGAACATTCTTTTCATATGCGGTGGTGCTTTCTGCGGCCTTGAGGATATTATCCGCGCGAGAATCGGGGAGAAATCCATCGGCTTCGGAGCTAAGTTGTCAGACAGGACTGCGGAGGACGAAAGCAACTTTCTCAACAAGGTCCAGCCTGAGGATCTTGTTCAGTTCGGACTGATTCCCGAATTCGTCGGTAGAGTCCCGATCATTGCCAGTCTGAGCGAACTTACCGAAGAGCAGTTGGTCGAGATTTTGACCGAACCCAAAAACGCCATCGTAAAGCAGTTTGAGAGGATGATGGAAATCGAGAAGGTGCAGCTGGAGATAACGGAAGATGCGAGAAAAGCCATCGCCAGGGAAGCCGTCTTGAGAAATACCGGGGCCAGGGGGCTTCGGGCCATCATAGAAGCGATTATGCTTGAGGTTTTCTATGAAGTGCCTTCGCTTGAGGGAGTAACACGCTGTGTCATTGACGAGAGCGTTATAGCCGGGCGCAATGATCCCAAGTTTTATTTTGAGAAATCGGATGAGGAGGCCCAGAAGCTGCTGGGAACATAGAAGGTTTCTTGCGGGCGGAAGTTCCACTGCACCCGCGTCCCAAGGTCTCCCCCCGCAAACCGTTAATCCCGAAACCGATGATTGACAAGGAACTGCTTGAAATTCTCGTGTGTCCTGAGACTGGAGAACCTCTTGAAGAGGCCGGTCGGGAAATCATTGAGCGGCTTAACGAACTTGTTGAGTTCGGAACTCTCGTTGACAGGTCGGGAGAGCGGGTTTCCGAGAAGATCGAGGGGGGTCTTATTTGCCGCGGCGGGGAATATCTCTATCCCGTAAGGGAGAACATACCGATTCTTCTGATCGAAAACTCCATTCCCGTTGCTTGATTTATCCCCTGTGCGGCGGAGATGCCTGTGTGTCCGCCGCGGCCGGGCATTTCATGTCGCGCCGTAGGTTACGTTACCTAATAACCTGACAACTTGGATTTTTTGTGCAGGATTATGTTATAATCTCCCGGAGAAAGGAGGGTATCAAAATAATTAGAGGAAAATTTCAGTCTGCAGTGAAGGGGTTTTTGAGCCTGTTTCTCGCAGGTGTACTCCTGGCGTCGCTCGGCAGCGGTGACGCAGCTGCACAAGACGATGAGGCAGCTGCACAGAGTTTGTTTGGGGTAAGCGGCGTACTTCTCAAAAAAATCACGGTCACCGCCCGAAAACGAGAAGAGCTGATTCAGAACGTTCCCCTGGCGATCACCCATTTCAGTTCCGAAAAGATTGAGGCTTTGAAGGTAAACGATCTTGAAAGTCTATCAGCGAGCATGCCCAATGTGGCACTTGACGATTCCATCTCGGGAATGGCAATAGCCAACTTTTCCATCCGCGGTGTCGGAATAAACAGCTCCATAGCGTCTGTTGATCCAACCGTGGGAGTGTTTGTCGACGGCGTGTACCTAGGGCAGACAACCATCGTTTTGTTTGATACCTTCGATATTGAAAGCATGGAGGTGCTGAGGGGGCCGCAGGGAACACTTTTCGGCCGTAATGTCACGGGGGGCGCCATACTGGTTAACACGAAAAAACCGGGAGATGCTCTTGAGATATCGGCCCGCACTACGTTTGAAGGAGGAGGCGAGAGTCTTAACAGCTATTATATGGGCACAATCGGAGGCCCTATTAGCGAGACCATCGGCGTAAAGATAAGTGCGTACACAAATCAGGATAACGGCTGGTTTAAGAATCTCCACACGGGCGAGGCTTACGGAGAGAACGACACACGAATGGTACGATCGGTTATTACGTGGAATCCAACGGATGACGTAAGCCTTGTTCTGCGCTACCGGTACGAGAATTCGGAAAGCGATGGCTCCCCGGGACAGAACCAGCGCGACTTCAATATTAATAGTCATGATTTCAGCATCGACGAGGAAGGCTTCAGGGAGCATAGAAATCACTTTTTCTCCGCTCAGGTGAATTGGGATGTGGGTTTCGGAGATGGCACCATAACGAACATATTTGGCCTTTACGACGCGGACGGGTCCGCTTTGCTTGATATCGATTCTTCGTCGCAAAACCTTTTGAATATACGTGGATGGACCCCCTACCGTCAGTGGAGCAACGAACTGCGCTACGCGGGCAGATTCTTCGAAAGTCTCCACGCGACGACCGGTTTTTATTACTTTACAAACGAGATAAATTATCATGACCGCCGTTATCTGTTAGGAGGAGCTATTATCCAAGACTTGGGAGGGAATTATTACGTTGATACGCTAGGTGTATTTCTCTCTTTTGATTACGATCTTACGGATCAGATAATGCTTACCGCGGGCACCCGTTACGGCTATGAAAAGAGAGAGGCTGAGACATCCTCCGCCCCCGCTACAGCCAGCGGGGGAATGCCATGCAACTTCGCGACCGGACCCGCATGCCCGCTTGATTTCACCGACGAAGAGACCTGGAACAGTTGGTCGCCCAAGCTCGGCGTTGCCTACTATCTAGACGGCGGAGCGAACTTTGAAGCGAACGTTTACGGACACTGGACCAGAGGATACCGCTCTGGAGGCTATAATCTGCGCAATACCTATGCCCCAGAGGTGGAACGCCCGGGACCGTACGATGAAGAAAAGATCGATACCTTCGAGGCAGGATTCAAGTTATCAACAAACATAGGCATCCTGAACGGTGCGGTTTTCTATAACCTGATCGATGATGTGCAGAGGGTGATAACTCTTCCAGAATCCGTGGCCTTGGGCGGCATAGCCGAGGAGATTCGCAACACTGCGGATGTAGAAGCCTTCGGCTTTGAATTTGACGGCCTGATCGCCGTTACCGAGAAACTTTTTCTTCTGGGTTTCGTCGGATACGTAGATCCCGAGTACACTAAAGTAAAACATGATCTTAATCGAGACGGCACTCTTGACGTAAAAGACCTAGCTTTACAGCTTCCCCGGGCCGCAAAGTGGACTTGGAGCTTCGGCGCGACCCATGATGCCGGACTTGCGAACTGGGCGAAATTGACTTCAAGGGTAAGCTACTCGTATCGCAGCAAGTTATACCTTACAGATGACAACAAAGGATATACTCCAGAGCAGAAAGTTGTTGACGCTGGAATTGATATCACTCCAATGAACGGTAGGTTCTCAATCGGATTTTACGGAAAGAACCTTCTTGACCAAGTTAAACACGGAAGCTATGTTGATCTCCACCCCTCCCTCGGGGGAGGTTCGTTCGCGCCGCTCTCCAAAGGCAGAACCTTCGGTGTGCAGCTGACCTACCGGAACAGGTCATAGAAGAAAGAGCTGCATACATCTCTAAAGTGGCTGAGTTTTTTAAAGCAGACGTAGAGAGACTCGCAGGACCTGAATCGATTACGGAGCGGAAGTTGCAGTCGTTCTTTGGGCGGAGTCCCGTGTAGCTAGTCTTTTGCGAGGAAATCGAGCACGGCTCTATCCACCTCGGCTTGGCACTCTCTCCAGAATCCGTGGCCGACGTCCGCAAAGGCCTTTTCAACCGCATCCGGTATAAGTTCCACAAGCTTTTTCGATCTCTCGGGAGGTGTAACTATATCCCGCTCTCCGTACATGATCAGGGTTTTTGCGGAGATCTTCCCGAGTTGGGCTAACACGTCGTGGTTCTCGCACGCGTAGCTTTGGTTTCTGTATCCGGCGGCCGCATCGGGGTCAACGGGAACTTCCTCGATTCTGCTTATTAAGGAGTCGTAATTCTCTTCGATATATTTCCTTCGGTATCCGAGAAAAAGCGCAAAAACCCACCCCGCCCCGGGTCCCGCTTTATCCACTATGTCCCTCGCGGTTTTGATAAGCAGATTTCCGACCTCGTCCCTATGTGCGGAGGAGCATCCCATAACGAGCTTGTTGACCCTCTCGGGGTATTTTATACCCAGCCACTGGCAGATCATTCCACCCATTGATTTTCCAACGAAGTGGGCTTTTTCTATCCCGAGAAAGTCCAAGAGCCCTGCGGCGTCATCCGCCATCTGCTCCATCGTATAGGGATAATCGGGCTTCTCGGAGCGGCCCGAACCCCTGTTGTCAAGCACTATCACGCGGAAATGTTCCGAGTAGATGGGAACCTGCACATCCCAGCTTTCAAGACTGCTTCCAAGACCGTGGATGAGCACGAGCGGATATCCCTTTCCGTACTCTTTATAGTAAAGATTTATTCCGTTTGTCTTTGCGTATGGCATATCAGGTCTGCCCCGAGGTTTACCTAGCTTCTGCTCAGAAGGTACTCTTCCAGTATTACTGTAGCGGCCATCTTGTCTATTACCGTTTTTCGCTTTTTTCTTCCCATGCCGGCTTCTATCAGTGTTTGCTCTGCGGTCTTGGTGGAAAAGCTCTCGTCCCAGTATTTCACCGAAAGGCCTAGAGAATCTCGAATGCGTTCGGAAAATTTCTTTATGGCTTTTGCCCTGCTTCCGAGAGAACCGTCCTGGTTGTAGGGTATCCCAACGAGGATTTCGCGAGGGGAGTATCGCTCCATTATATCGCGAAGCTGCGCGAGGTCTTTTCTCTCGTTTTCCCGACTTATGGTACAGACGCCGTTTGCCGTGATCCCCAGCTCGTCGCTTACGGCAACCCCTATCGTCTTGGTCCCTATGTCAAGCGAGATTGTCCTCCCCGAAGTTCTGTCTTGTTTTTCAGCCGGTGTTTTCATCGGGCTCCAGCTTCTCTATGACTGCCGCTCCTATTCTGTCTCCCCATATGTTTATGGTAGTGCGAAACCTGTCCAAAAACCAGTCTGTTTTTTGATATGAAGGATTCCATGGATGTTGACTCTTTTTCTTCCTAAGTTAGGTTAAGTAACCATATAGGTTTTTTTTGTAAAGCCTGCCGGGAGTGAAAATGAATTTCCTACCAAAAAAGCATCACGCCGTGCTTTTATGCTTGCTTGCAATTGTTTTTTCTTCGAGTTGCGTGCTCGTGATGGGCGGCGTGGTCGGCGGCAGTACCGCGGCTTATCTCAAGGGAGTTTTAAAGAGCAAGGAGCCTGCTTCGTTTGACAAGGTCTGGTTCGCGGTTGTAGAGGTTGTGGAACAGCAGGAGTTTGAGGTAACCAAAAAAGAAAGCAAGGTGGGCAAGGCGCTTATCGAAGCCAAGCTTCGGGACCAGGATAAAATGGTCTATATAACCGTCAAGTACGACAAGCCCGAGATAACCGATCTGATTGTCCGCGTGGGCATCTGGGGAGATGAGGAAGAATCAAGGCGTATACTCAAGCTTATTCACGAAAAAATATATTGAACAACGGAAAGACCGCCCTGATATTCTACCTCAGGGAAGGGGTCTGCGGCCTGATAGTGTGCGATCATGAAAGAAGACTCCCGGATCAATTATGTCGAGTTGCCCGCGGAAGACTTTACTAAGGCCAAGACGTTTTACGGTGACGTGTTTGGCTGGACCTTCCAAGACTACGGCGACTGCTACTGTGCCTTCAATGACGGTAGCATGGACGGCGGGTTCTACCACTCCCCGCTGCAGTCCGACAGCAGCCAGGGCGCTGCGCTGGTGGTGCTTTACGCGGAAGATCTGGAAGCCACGCTGGAACGCATCACTGCCGCCGGAGGCGAACTCTGCAAACCGATATTTTCCTTCCCCGGCGGGCGACGGTTTCATTTTCTAGATCCCAACCGCAATGAACTGGCGGTCTGGAGCGACCGGTAGGAAGCGGCTTCCCCGATGACCCGTGAAAATGCAACCATCGGGTCATCGGTATAGTCTCAACTGTTGGCTATAAGTGCCATTAGTTTTTCCCGAGATTTTCGTAAAGCTCCATTTCAATATCAAGCTCCGTTCTGATTCCCGCTTCGTTAAGCTTTGAGTTTGCCTCCCCTATCGTTCTGCACCCGTAGACCGCTTGCGCGGGTCTTGACACCTTTTCGTAAACCACCCGGGGATCTATGTAGAAAGTTACTGTGGAACTTATATCGAGTTCGACTTTTCTTCTGCCGTCTCTTATTGAAGTGGTGCTGAAAACTCCTTTTGCGTATTCAACGGGCCCTCTGCTCGCCTCGGTGGGTATTATGCTTATCGCTTTTTCCATTAATTCCAGTGTGGTTGCAGATATGCCCCAGCTCCCGAGAATTCCATTGTTCCGTGCTATGATGCCGAATGACCTCTCAAGTTCTTCTTTGGAGAGTTCTCCGTCGCTTCCGAAACCGAATACTCCCATTACGGTAGGCATCCGGAAACTCTGTCTGTAAAGCGCCGCGGTCATTATGGCGTCGGCAAGCGGACTCATGAGTCCCTCTTCGTCTCCGAATCCAAGCACGTCTCCGCCGACGTCTATTCCCACCACTAGATCTGCGCCGAGTTTTTCGGCGGCGTCCGTTATTCCCTCAAAAACCTTCTCCGGACCGTAACTTATATCGACAAGAAGAGTTTCCTCTCCCAGAACTTCGGCCATGCCTGCCTCGGCAAACCTCGCTCCGCCTCGGGTGGTGGAATCTTTGTTGCATTTCCAGACCACGTCGTTTATCTCGCGGACATTGCGTGATTCTTCAAGCTTTCTGGGCCCTGGATCGGGGTCTATTGTGAAGCGCTCCCAGCTAAGCCCACCCAGAACGCATTGCGTTCCGTTTATCTCGAGCAGGTTTGCCGTCGGAAGGGTTCCGACTATATCGCCTCCTCCTCCTATTCCGAGCAGAATAGCCTTTTTCGAATTTTTAAGGATTTTCTCAAGCATGCTGGTTTATCCGTGGCGATGATTACTAATATCCGTTCTGACGCAATGATCAAGAAGGCTTCCCTAGGTGATGAGTATTCCTGGGTCTTTAAGGAATATCGATTTCCGGCTATATTAATTTCCTCGGTTCTGCGGCTTCTTATGAAGAGAATAATAAATGGCTGGAAACACTTAAAAGGGGTGCACTGCGGTTCCGCGGCGCTGAGAGATATATGCCTCTACTACGGGCACGATCTCTCGGAGCAGATGTGTTTCGGGCTGGGAGCCGGTCTCGGTTTTTATTACTCCCGTGAAGAGGGAATGAATCCGAGCAGGATTATACAGCCTCGCGGTCCCTTGATGGAAATTAATTTCCTGAGAAGTTTCGGTGTCGATGTCACCGACTGGAAGTACGAGGACGACAACGAGCGGGCCTCGAATGACCTCAGGGAGTTTATTGACATGGATGTTCCGGTGTTGATACAGGCCGATATCTGCTACCTTGAATACTTTGACTCCAAGACCCATTTCCCCGGGCACATAATAGCGGTATGCGGATACGACGACTCCGAATCCGTTTTTTACGTGGCGGACAATTCGTTTGAAGATCTCCAGACTGTCTCTTTTGAGAACATGGCGAAGGCGAGAAGCTCAAAAGCAAGGCCGTATCCCCTTTCCAACAACTGTGTTGAAGTAAGGTTCCTTGAAAATGGCTTCGGTGCTGAGGAGATGATTCTCGGTGCCGTGAGAAAAAACGCCGAGATGATGCTTGAAGGCAAGACCACTCTAAGAGGGACTTCAGGCGTTGAGATTATAAGGAAATGGGCCGAGGATCTCCCTGGCTGGGGGGATCTTGCCGACTGGAAGTGGACCTCTAGGTTTACTTACCAGGTCATATGCAGAAGAGGGGTCTGCGGCGCTGCTTTCAGGTGGTTTTACAGGGATTTTCTCGAGGAAGTCTCCCCGGTGCTTTCCACTTTTTACGGGGCGAAACTTCCCAACGAGATGAACAGTATTGGTCAGAAGTGGTACGACATGGGAATGCTTTTCAAGGAGATAAGCGAGAGCGCTTCATGCGGAGAGGGATTCGAGCGTGCCTCGGAACTGGCTTTTGATATATATGATCTTGAAAAGCGGTATTTTTGTTCCGTGCTTGAAAACTTTCCTGTCGTTGCTCCGGCAGGGGAAACAGAACGAAGTGAGTGAACATTGCACGGATATTTAAAAAATCGTTGCGGGGTATCGATTCAGAATTGCGAGCTTTTCTTAAACTACGTCTCCGCAGCGGTAGGAATGTTGAAAAAATAAGGCATTCTATTAAATTATATAGGATTAATTTAAGGAATCGACTATGGTTTTGCTCGTTTTAAGAAAGTATGTTTGGGTCGTAAACGTCTTGTTGATAGTCGCCATTGCGTACTCGGTTTCGGCCACGATCAACAACGGCCTGCGCGACAAGATAGAGTCCGACAAGGGAGGTCTGACAGGTGAACATCTCTACAAGGAGAAGTACGGACAGGTTAAGATTCCCTATCGTTCAAGAGAGTACTACGACTCTATACTGAGAACAAACCTGTTTGGAACGGGCGGTTATGCTGGACAGATAGAGACGGGTGGTTTCTCGGAAGTTTTCGAGGGGGAGGTTACCCCGAAAACTTCCCTCAAGCTTGAACTTCTTGGAACTTTCATACTCAAAAGCCGCACTAATTCTGCGGCCAACAAGAGCATCGCCGTGATAAAGAATATGGAAAATAGCAAAATAAAGGGTTATTCTGAAGGGCAGTTGGTTGATCTTGTAACATCCGAAAAAGTAGAGGTAGTGAAAATAGACGACTGCGAAGTGACTATACGAAGAGCGGAAGGTCCCGAATTGATTACCTGCGGAAACGAGCTTGAATCCGTTTTTGCAAAAAGCCCCGCGAGTTCTTCAGTAAGGAACAGACCGTCTGTCAAGTCAAAAAAGTCGTCGGCTTCAGGGGTCAGCAAGGTCAGCGAGGGCTTATACCAGATAGAAAGAGTAATGTTTGAAGAACTGCTCGCTGAACCCAGCAGTTTAATAACCGAGGCTAAGATTGTGCCGCGCGATGACGGTATCAAGATCTTCGGGGTGAGAAGCCGGAGCGTGTTTTATAAAATGGGTCTTAGAAACGGGGATATAGTTCACCAGATAAATGAAGTTGCTTTAAACGATGTGCAGAGCGCTCTTTCGCTTTTTACCGACTTGAGGGGCCAGAGTGAGTTTACCGTTGATTTCACGAGACGAGGTAAAAGAAAGAGTAACCGGTACACGGTTTACTAGGCCTAATACAAAAAAATTCAGTTTCTTAAGGTTAAAACAGATTATGAAATACTTTCTGAATAAAAATCTTTTCCCAGTTCTGTCAGCGGTTCTCGTTTTTTCCGCTTCCGTTCTCTGTCCCCAGTTGGCTCCTGCAGAGAAGTCCGAGCCGCTTCCGGATCTTACAAGGGCCAAGGTTGTTGTCGCCCCTGGCACAAGGCTTGAAAAAGCGAACGGCGAGGATTCACCCGCGGAACCCACTGATATTGCCAAGGAAGCTGCGGAGTTGCTGGCCGAGGAGGCCGCAAAGGATCCGGGCAAGCAAGACTTAAGGCCTCTCGGAAAAGATGCGGTGAAAGTTTCTGGCGACGAGACTCTTGAAGGACTGGTCGAGGACCCCGGTCTACCGCTCGATTTAGCGGAGGAAGAAGTTGCGGCCGAAGTTGAGAAGGCTCCTGAGCTGGAGACGAAGAAGCCTGAGGAAACAGTTGCGGTCTCAGGCGATGAAGCTCTCGGTGAAGAGGGTGAAGAAATTCCCGAGGACGAGGGGATGGTTAACCTTCGCTCCAACATGACGCTTAATGAGATGGTAAAGACCATAAGCGAGATCACCTCCGAGGTTTATCTCCTGAGTGACAAGATCAGGGACAAGAATGTGACGATCATAACTCCCGAGGGCGGTTTCGAGAGAGAGAATGCGTTTAGAATTTTTGAAATACTTCTTGATATGAACGGATACTCGGTCATAAGCGCGGAAGGAGTTAACAAGGTCGTCCCTAAAAAGGGGATAAAGTCAGAGAGCATACCGTTAAGACTGGATTTCGACCCTGCGGAGTCTTCCCAGAAATACGTGATGAAGCTGATAAAGCTTAAGAGCGTAAAAGCCAAGGGAATTTCCAACGTCCTTCGAGCTCTGGTTAGCAAGGATGGGTTTATGAAGGCTCACCAACCGTCGAATACCCTAGTTGTGGTTGATAATGAACAGAACGTGAACAAGATAGCCGAAGTGATTGCGAATATTGATTACGAGAAGAAAATAGAGTTCATCAAAGTGCATAACACAAACTCGGCCAACGTTATTTTTAAGCTGCTTGAGATCTTCAATCCTAAAAGCGCCAAGACCAAGCCGTCAAAAGGCAAGAACGACGGTCTCATATCTGGAAGTTCTGAGCTATTAGGGTTTAAAGTGATAAACGACGAGAGGACAAATTCCATAATAGTGATTGCTGACCCAAGGGATCTTCCCCTGATAAAGGAGACGATCGCTGTTTTGGATATCGAGAGCGAGCACGCGGAACAGGACGTTTACGTTATACCGGTTAAAAACGCCGACGCTGAGCAGATAATCGAAGTTCTGGGAAATCTGTTCACGGAGGGGAAAGGGGGTGCAGTGTCTTCAGTTTCCTATCGGGATCAGGCGCGGCAATCCGGCAGAACCGGCCAGCCTTCAAGCCGTCTCGGAGAGGGGAAAGGGGGTGGCAGCGGAAATGTTGGTGGCTTAGGTTCCCAGGGCGGGAACATCCAGAGGGGAGGGAACGAGCAGACCGGCGCTTCCGTCATAGTGTCTTCGGGCGATGGGCTTAAGATAACTTCGGATCCGGCGACAAATTCCATCATAGTGATCGGTTCTCTCACGCAATACAGAATGGTCAAGCAGATAGTGGATAAGCTTGACGTAAGGAGAAGGCAGGTGTTCGTGGAAGCTGCCATACTCGAGGTGGGTCTTGATAACCTTAATGCGCTGGGAACCAATTTCGGTCTCGGCGTTACAATCGAGGGCGATAACCTAGGTTTTCTCGGACAGCAGCTGCCGGGCATCCCAAGTCTTCTCGGAGTTGCGGCTGATCCCACAATTGCAACTGCTTCCATAGGCAGTCTCTCGGGGCTCTTTCTCGGAGTGGTGGGAGAGGAAGTTGACCCCGACGGTTCGGGTCCGCTTCCGTCTCTTCCTTCGTTCTCCGCGGTGTTTCAGGCGCTGAGTTCCGTGACCGACGTCAATGTTCTTTCAACCCCGAGCATTATTACAACCGACAACGAACCGGCCGAGATAGTGGTGGCTGACGTAATACCGTTTCCGATGGGCAGCACTGTGGGAACAAGCGGCGTGACAGTTCAGACAATCGAGAGATTGCCGGTAGGAATAAGGCTCAGCATCACCCCTCAGATAAGCGAAGGAGAATACCTTAACCTTGACATAGTGACCGAGGTTTCCTCTACCCGAGAGGCGCCGGCGGGACTTAACACCGCCCAGTTCGGCATTGCGACTACAACAAGAAGTGCCGATTCGTCGGTTATAGTCAAAAATGGGCAGACCCTCGTTATAGGTGGGTTGGTTCAGGACAGAGAAGAGGTTCTTCACAACAAAACACCTCTGCTCGGAGATATTCCGCTAATTGGAAACCTGTTCAGGTTCAAGCGCAATCAGAACAGGAAGCTTAACCTGATGATACTTCTTACCCCGCGGATAGTTGAGACGGAAAGCGATATGAAGCAGTTGCTTACGGATTACCAGAGAAGAAAGACCTTGCTTCATAGAAGGGACCTGAATACGCTTGAGTAGGGAAGTTTTTAGAAAATGAAGGCTCTTGACGAAATAATAGGCAGGCGTTACCCCGAGGTTATGGGGAGAATTGAAGAGCTTAAAGGGAAGAACGGTCGGAATACAGAAGACATACTGCTCAAAACTGACGTACTTAAAGACTCCCCGGCTCTAGATGTTCTTTCCGAGTTTTACGGAGTCGAAAAAGTCGAATCGATTCCCGAAGACGATATAGATTATGAACTGATAAAACAGTTTCCGATCAGCTTCGCGAAGAGGTTCAGAATACTCCCAATAAGCAAGGATAACGGAACGCTCAAAGTCGTATTCGCCCCGCCTCAGGAGCTCTATGCTCTTGACGAGGTTCGCTCCCGCTTTAACTGCTCGCTAGAAACTTACATTACCCTTGAACGCGTGCTGACCGACAGCATTAACAGGGTCTACGAGCAGGGCAAAGATGTTGTGTCAGAGGATATAAACGAAGGTTCGGGACTCTCCGACATGGAGTTTACCGAGCCCCAGGATCTGATTGAGGCTGAAGATGAAGCTCCGATCATAAAATTCATAAACACGCTTCTTTTTCAGGCGGTAAGGGAGCACGCAAGCGATATTCACATAGAGTGTTTCGAAAAAGAAGTGCTGGTACGGTTCAGAAAGGACGGCATTCTTCACGACGTGACGAAAGTTCCGAAAACAGTGCAGTCTTCGGTGATCTCACGTGTGAAGATCATGTCTGAACTTGATATAGCCGAGAGAAGAAAGCCTCAGGACGGAAGCATAAGGCTGAAGATCGGAGGAAGGGATATCGATGTAAGGGTTTCGACGGTTCCGACCTCATGGGGAGAGAGCGTGGTAATGAGGCTGCTTTACAGGTCTTCGGTGCTGATGAGCTTCGAGCAGCTGGGTCTTGAAGGAAAAAAACTCGAGACGGTGGAATCCCTTATCAAACGTCCTCACGGGATCATTCTCGTTACGGGACCCACGGGAAGCGGAAAGACAACAAGCCTCTATGCTGCCCTGCAGAGAATCAATCTTCCCGACAAGAAAATAATCACTATAGAAGACCCGGTTGAATACCAGATACAGGGAATTAACCAGATCCAAGTCAACACCAAGGTCGATCTTACGTTCGCAAACGGACTTCGCTCAATACTCAGGCAGGATCCCGACGTTATACTAGTCGGGGAAATAAGGGACAGGGAAACTGCCGATATTTCCATGAACGCTTCACTCACTGGGCATCTCGTGTTTTCCACGCTGCATACCAATGACTCGGTAAGCGCCGTGACCAGGCTTGCCGATATGGGGGTAGAGTCCTTTCTTATAGCTTCTACCCTCTCTGCGGTCATAGCTCAGAGGCTTGTCAGGATTCTTTGCACGCAGTGCAGAGAACAGTACGTGCCGATTGATGAGGAGATCGGTCGTATAGGACTTGCTCGCGAGGCCTGTCCAGAAGGAAAGATATACAGAGCCAAGGGATGCCAAGAGTGCATGGAGACGGGATTTTCGGGAAGAATAGCGATTTTTGAGATACTGCTTATCGATGATGAACTCAAAAACACTATTCTTACACACCCAGATTCTTCAACGCTTAAGGAAAATGCCCTGAGAAACGGACTCATTACCCTTAGAATGGACGGTGCCGACAAAGTTGCAAAAGGCATAACGTCAATTGACGAAGTGCTCAGGGTTACGGAAGAGGAACTGGCGGAGAGCTAGACCGCAGCTATCTTTAACATCGGTATTTCAAATGCCTGTTTATAACTATAAAGCCATCAACGACAAGGGCGAATCGGTAAAGGGAGTTATCAGCGCGGAATCGGTCAAGATCGCAAGCGACAGGCTCAGAAAAGGCGGCATCTATCTTTCCTCTATAAAAGAGGCCAGTGGATCTCGCCGCTCGTCGGTGAGCCTTCCGTGGAACAGGGTGAGCATCTCGGAACTTGCCGTTATGACAAGACAGTTCTCAACCCTGATCTCATCAGGCCTTCCTCTTGAGACCTCACTTGTGGCCCTCTACGAGCAGACTGATGACCAGAAGCTCAAGGGAATTCTCTCTCAGGTGCGAAGCCGAGTGAGTGAAGGCAGCTCTCTTCACGCCGCACTTGAGGAGCACGAAGGAGCTTTCTCTGATCTTTACGTGAGCATGGTTCGTGCCGGCGAGGCTAGCGGCACTCTTGATGTCGTGCTCGACCGTCTTGCAGATTTCCTTGAAAAACAGCTCGAGCTGACTTCGAAGATCAGAGGTGCCATGATATATCCGGCGATAATGTTTATCGTCGGACTCGGGGTACTGGTTTTCATGATGACTTTCGTAATTCCCAAAGTCGCCGATATATTCGAGGCCAGCAACAAGGCTTTGCCGTTTGTTACCGTAATGCTTATAGGTGCAAGTGATTTTCTCAGGGAGAATTTTGTCTTTCTGCTGGTTTTCTTGGCCGTCGTATTATTTTTTGGACACAGGTACGTAAAAACTCCTTCCGGAAGGAAGGTCTACGACAGGTTTTCCCTGAGGATCCCAGTGTTCGGGAAAATGTCTTCAAAAGTGATGATTTCCCGTTTCACAAGAACGCTTGCCACGCTACTTTCAAGTGGCATTCCTCTTCTTGAATCCATCAGGGTGAGCGAATCGGTTATGGGAAACAGTCTTTATGTTGACAATATAAGGGATGTCCGGGTCAAGGTTGCAGAGGGAGCGGCGTTCGGAGGTTGCCTTGGGCAGACCGGGATTTTCCCTCCCCTAATGGTGAGAATGGTGTCTGTAGGGGAAGAGGCGGGTAAAATGGAAGTCATGCTGTCGAAAGTGGCCGATATGTATGATACCGAGGTCGACGGCATGCTTGCCACGCTGACTTCCCTTCTTGAGCCGGTAATGATACTGATTATGGGCGTCGTGATGGGTTTTATAGTTTTTGCTATACTTTTACCTGTGTTGAATCTAACTTCTGTAATAAGCTGAACAGGGAGGTAGAGAAAAATGAGATCCCAGATGGGGTTTACTCTGATTGAAATTATGGTGGTCGTGCTTATCATAGCGGGACTCGCCTACATAGTGGGAACGAACGTGATAGGTCAGGGGGAGAGGGCAAAGGAAAAACAGGCCATGATTCAGATCAAACAGTTTGAGCAGGCGCTCCAGCTGTTTAAGTTTGATAACGGTTTTTATCCTGAAACCCAGCAGGGGCTACGTGTTCTGGTCGAACCGGTAACGGTGGGCAGGGAGGCCAAGAGGTGGAGACGTTATCTTGAATCCGCAAGCGTTCCACTTGATCCTTGGGGGAACGAGTTTGTGTACTTCGGGGTCGACCAGACCGAGGACGGATTGTACTATATAAGGTCTAACGGTCCGGATGGGATAGGGAATTCAGACGATGATCTGTCCAACAGAGACAGATGAGAAAAAAATCCGCTGGTTTTACCTTAATTGAACTCATTGTGGTCGTTTTTCTGCTCGGAGCTTTTTTCTCCGTAGCCATGCCCAGAGTCCTCAAAACGGGTGACATGAACCTTCGCAGTGCTTCAAGAGGGCTTGTCACTACGATAAGGCATATTTACAGCAAAGCCATTTTTGAAAAACGGATATACAAGCTTTCTTTCGATATCGATACCGGAGAATACTGGGCAGAATTTCTTGAGGAAAACCAGTTCCGCTTGGAAGAGGATTCCGCGTCTGGATTCAGAAAGCTCCCCAGCGGGGTTTTTTTCAGCGATATACAGACGGAGAGAACCCAAGGGAAGATTGGTTCCGGAAGAGACGCATTTATACTTTTTCTGCCGACGGGGATTGTTGACTCGGCGGTTATTCACCTGCGAACTGGTGAGGACAATTTTTTCACGCTCTCCACAAACCCCTACACTGGGGCCACTAAGATTTTTGACGAGTACGTCGAATTTAACAGCCGGTTTCAGAATCTGGCGGAACGGTAGGGAAAGAACTGTATGAGAGCCTCGAAAAACAGCATTTGCGGATTTACGTTGCTCGAAGTCATGGTTGCCGTGGGGTTACTTGCCTTCGCGATGGTGTCAATCCTCGGCATTGTAGGTCACAATGTAAATCTTGCTACAAGGTCTACCAATTACCTGATAGCCACAAGTCTGGCCGACGACATGGCTTCACGGATCGACGCTGAAGGGCTCACGTCGGACTCGAAGAGAAGCGGGAAATTTGAAAATTATCCCGGTTTTGAGTGGTATCTCACAGTTTCCCCCTACAACTTAACCCAATTCGAAGCGAAGATGACCATTATCAGTGTTCTTATAACCTGGGACGACGGGGAGGAAAGCTATGAAATCAGCTTCGTCGATTCGGGATGATAAAAGCGGTTTCACCCTTATAGAGGTTCTTATCGTCGTTGCCATAACGGTCATCGTGCTCACGATGCTCTACAGTTCCTTTTCCCAGCTCATAACAGTCAAACGCAGGGTGGAGACGGAAAACGAATTGATCCAGGAAGCGAATACTATCCTGCTTAAGATGCGCCATGACCTAGTGAATGCTTTTCCCAGAGGGAACATCAATTCCGGGGTTTCTTCTCCTTCCGCATATAGCTACTTTACCGGGAGGCTCGAAGGGGATAACAGCAGAATAGTGTTCACCTCTTTTGCGAAGGACCCCACCCATTATTCCACCCAATCCGGCCAGAGCGAGATCTCCTACTATCTGGTTCCGCTCCGCGGCGAGCGCGAAGATATGTTTGCCCTTATGAGAAAGGATAATTACTGGATCGGAAACGATGAGGCTGGAGCCGCATATCCGATTTCGGAAAGGGTGCTGAGTTTCAGGGTGAATTTCCTTTCCGAACGATCCCCGGCATCGGCTAACGAGCAAGAGGTGTGGGAGTGGAATTCGTCAGTAATGCGAGGATTTCCAAAGGCGGTTCAAGTCCATATCATTCTTTTGGGAGCAGGGGATCAGGAGGAGGCTTATTCCATGATTGTTGCTATACCGGTGGCTGACTGAATGTGCAGAGCAGATCCGAAAACAACGCAGAAGGGAATAGTACTTGTTATCGTTGTCATAACGATTGCAATACTTTCCACAATCGTGATTGATTTCATATACTCGACCCGCGTGAGTTACGAAATTTCCGCGAACAGCTCAAGCGATGTCCAGGCAAGACATATTGCGAAATCAGGAGTGAGAGTCGTGCGAGGGGTGCTGAGAAAGAAAACGCCAGAGGATCTGCCCTTGCTGCAGGGAATCCTTGGGCAGGCAATAAGCTCAGAAAACGGTTCCAACGGCTGGAAGCTTTCCATTATTTCTTTTCCCATCGGAGAAGGAAACATATCTCTTCAAGTTGTAGACGAGAGATCGAAGGTCAATCTCAATGCTCTTGTGGACCAGAGATCGGGCCGGGTGGATTTTCAGGTCCGAACGCAGCTAAATGAACTTTTCCGCTTTCTCGGGGTGGAGACGGAGAAGGCCGATCTCTTCGTGGCAAGTCTAGTGAACTGGCTTGACGGGGCGGCGCCGGGTAGCGGAAACGATCAGGACCCCGATGGAGCTGGTGGGAACTATTACGCAAAACTCGATAATCCTTATTATATCAAGGACGGACCGCTTGACAGCGTTGAGGAAATTAGGATGATTGAGGGGATGGATAAGGATTTCTTTCTCCAAGTCAAAGACTATCTCACCGTATATCCTGAGGACAAGAAGGTGAATTTCAGCACCGCTTCAAAAACAGTGATAATGGCTACCATTAAGGCTGCGGGGGTCTCGGTCAACGAGAGGCAGAACGATCCCCGGGAGATAAAAGACAGCTTAGTCGGGAGAATGGCCGACGAGATAATTCTTCGCAGGAGCACCAAGAGAGTCATATCTGCCAGCGAGACCACGAAAATCTTAAAGGGAATAGATTCCAGTCTAAAGATAAGCTCCGGCATTTCGGGAGTGGTTCTTAAGGGTGGAAAAAGCGATGTCTACACCGCTATTTCCACGGGTATAGTGGGAGAGCAAATTCCCGTCACAAGACAGGTTCAGGCCGTTATCCGTAAAAACTTGAAAAAGAAAAATTCGTATCCGACCGTGGCGTCTTGGAGAGAAAGATAAAAGCCGAAGTGGCGGAATAGGCAGACGCGCAGGATTCAGGATCCTGTGGGCATTGCGCCCGTGGGGGTTCGACTCCCCCCTTCGGCAGAGCATAAAAAAAGGGGTGCCTTTTCGAAGGACACCCCTTTTTTATCAGTTTTTTCTTGCTTATACGTCGTAATAAAGCATGAACTCATACGGTACGGGTCTCAACCTGATCGGATTGATTTCGTTTTCCGTTTTGTAGTCAATCCATGTCTCAATTACGTCCTCTGTGAAGACTCCTCCTTTGAGCAGAAACTCGTGGTCATCTTCAAGGGCTTTGATGGCCTCTTCAAGCGAACCTGGTACGGAGGGAACGTTTGCTAGCTCCTCGGGCCCCAGGGCATAGATATCCTTATCCAGCGGATCCCCCGGCTTGATCTTGTTTTCGATTCCGTCAAGTCCAGCCATCAACATAGCGGAAAACGTCAGGTAACCGTTGCATGAAGGATCCGGGAACCTGGTCTCTATTCTCTTTGCCTTGGGGCTGGGAGAATACATAGGGATCCTTACCGCCGCACTTCTGTTTCTCGCCGAATAGGCGAGGTTAACAGGAGCTTCAAACCCAGGAACGAGCCTTCTGTATGAATTCGTTATCGGGTTGCTGAATGCGCATATGGCCCTCGCATGCTTCAATATTCCGCCTACATAATGCATCGCAAGATCGCTCAGTCCCGCGTACCCTTTTCCTGCGAAAAGAGGCTTTCCGTTTTTCCACAGGGACTGGTGAACATGCATTCCGGAGCCATTGTCGTCGAAGACGGGTTTCGGCATGAAAGTGACCGTTTTCCCGTGTTCCCGGGCAACGTTCTTTACCACGTACTTGTACCATTTCATGTTGTCTCCCATGTCGACCAGCGGAGCGAAACGCATATCGATTTCAGCCTGCCCCGATGTCGCAACCTCGTGGTGATGGGCTTCGACGGAAATACCAAGGCTTAGAAGCGTGCTCACCATTTCGGAACGTATGTCATGCATGCTGTCTGAGGGAGGTGTTGGAAAGTAGCCTTCCTTGTGCCTGAGCTTGTGACCGAGGTTCGGCTGCTCATCGGCCCCGGAATTCCAGATGCCTTCCTCTGAATCTATGAAGTAATAACCGCCACGTGGACTCTGATCGTATCTTACATCGTCAAGAATGAAGAATTCCAACTCGGGACCAAAGTAGGCAGTGTCTGCAATCTTCGAGCCTTGCATGAAAGAAACAGCTTTTCTCGCTATGTTTCTCGGGTCTCTGGTATAAGGTTCCCTTGTTATGGGGTCCTCAATATTACATATTATGACGAGAGTCTGGGCCTGCATGAAAGGATCGACCTTGCAGGTGGTGGGATCCGGCATAATGAGCATATCGCTTGTGTTAATCGCCTGCCATCCCCTGATGCTTGAACCGTCAAAACCAAGGCCGTTTTCAAAAAACGACTTGTCAACTTCCTCCGCCGGTATGGTGAAGTGCTGCCACATTCCTATAAAATCAAGAAACCTGAGATCGACAAACTCGATCTCGTAATCTTTTATGAATTTTATTACTTCAGCCGGCTTCTTCGGAGAAGCGGGCTGACCCGACTTAGTAGCCATGATTAATAATCCTCCTTAATGCAATTGTTTCCAGAGAAAAGTTTCTTTGGTGCGAGCGCTAATTATATAGCATCCTCGCCTCTTTCTCCAGTTCTAATTCTTATTACGTCTTCGGCCGGGAACAGGAATATCTTTCCGTCTCCTATCTTGCCGGTTTTCGCACTTTCCCTTATAGTCTCGATTACCTTGGAGACCATATCGTCGGAAACCACTATTTCCAGCTTTATCTTAGGTAAGAAGTCGATGACGTATTCTGCACCCCTGTAAAGTTCCGTATGACCTTTCTGACGGCCGAACCCCTTTACCTCGACAACTGTCAGACCCTGAATTCCTATCTCCCTGAGAGCCTCCTTTACATCCTCCAGTTTGAACGGTTTGATAATGGCCTCTATCTTCTTCATGGTGGTAAAATCCTCCTAAGCGTATTATTCAATTACAATAAAGTATCAAAAAATATACCATTTCTTTTGTTTCTAAGTGAACTGGTTCTTAAAATAGAGGCATAGAATAACTGTTTCTTTTGCGAAGGGGAAGTTTTTTGTTTTATAACTAATTCTTATAATTAAATATTTTCAGAATCCGAAGGCGACTCGATTTATATTTCTGTTCGTAAAAAAATCTCTTTTTCCTCCGAGCGATATTTCAGATTTTTCCGACGATGCACGTTTATTGTGCATAACATCTTAAAATTTAATCACTCCTGCGGCGATGTTGATTTTGAATGTGGTTAATGATATTTTCTCCCAATGACTCACCGAAAACTTGGCTATGAATTCAAAGACCCCTCTCTGCTTGAAACGGCGCTTACCCACAGTTCATATGCAAACGAGTTTTCATGTCCCAGCAACGAAAGACTTGAGTTTCTTGGAGACGCGCTACTTGGATGTATGGTTAGTGTACTGCTTTACGAAAAATACCCTTCATACACCGAGGGAGATCTCTCAAAGATCAGAAGTCGGGTGGTAAGCGGTGCGAATTTTGCGAAATACGCCGAGATGCTAGGACTGGGAGAGCGGATAAGGCTTGGAAAGGGAGAAGAAAGCACCGGGGGGAGGGAAAGGGAGTCAAACAACGCAAATGCTTTTGAGGCACTTATCGGCGCGCTGTATCTTGATGCGGGCTACGAGAAAACTTTCGAGGTTGTGTCTCGACTGTTTCAAGACGCTGTTGAGGAAGACGATTTTCCCCATGACAGCAAGACGCAGCTTCAGGAAATTTCCCAGAGCGTTTTCGGAAAGACGCCCGAGTACAGGGTTCTGAGTGAAGAAGGTCGCCCGCATGAAAGGACTTTCACAGTGGAGGTCAGAATTTCTTCCGACCTGACGGGTACGGGCAAGGGCAGAAGCAAGAGACAGTCCGAGCAGTCCGCGGCGCGCGATGCACTCAGGAAGCTTGGATATTAGGTCTTAACTCCTTTCTATTTCCAGGTCATTTATCTTTTTTGACAGGGTGTTTCTGTTTATCCCCAGTATTGCTGCCGCCTGTTTCATGTTTCCGTCAGTTTTTGCAAGGATGGTTTCGATTAACTGTTTTTCAACTTTCCCGATTACTTGCTCGTGGATGTTCTGCAGGGACAAGTCCGAATTTTCTACCATAATGCGAACAAGCTCTTCGGTTTTCCTCTCCGTCGTTTCCGTTTCTCCGTAGCCGGTTTGCGAATCGATGGCTTCTTTTGTCTCCTCACCGCTTACTATGCTGTCGGGAGTTAAAACCAGAAGACGTTTTATAGTGTTTTCAAGTTCTCTTACGTTTCCGGGCCAACTGTGGCTGATTAGCAACTGCTCCGCTTCGAGGGAGAGCACTTTTTTCTCGGTGCCGAATTCAGCGGAGTATTTATTCAAAAAGTGTCGAATCAGCTCCTTTATATCCTCTTTTCTTTTCCTGAGAGGAGGTAGGTTTATGCTTATGACGTTTAGCCTGTAAAACAGGTCCTCTCTGAAAGAACCTTCCGTGACAGCATCCCTTAGGTTTTTATTTGTGCTTGCGATTATTCTGGGGTCAACGGAGACCGGTTTTTCACTGCCGAGCCTGTAGATCTGTTTTTCCTCGATGGCCCTTAGGAGCTTTGACTGCAGGTCGGTTGAAAGTTCCCCTATTTCGTCTATGTGAAGGGTTCCGCCGTCGGCTTCTTCAAATCTTCCCTTCTTCAAGGTGGTGGCGCCGGTGAATGCCCCTTTTTCGTATCCGAACAGTTCACTTTCGATAAGTTCCTTGGGGATCGCGGATATATTTACGGATACCAGCCTTTTCTTTCTTCTCGGACTGTTATAATGGATGGCTCTTGCGATGAGCTCTTTCCCGGTACCGCTTTCTCCTGTTATCAGCACGGTGATGTTCTTGGAGGCGGTGCGACCGATAAGCTTGTATACGTTCAGCATGTCGGGTGAACTGCCGACTATTTCTTCGAACGAAATGTTCTCCTCGGAATCCTGAGACAGCCTTATTTCTCTCTCGGCTTCGTAGTTTTTTATGGCCCGCTCGGCAAAGAGTTTTACCTCTTCGAGGTCAAACGGCTTGGTCAGATAATCATAGGCCCCGAGCTGTATTGAATCTATAGCGTTGCTGACGGTATTCTGTGCGGTAATGAATATTATGGGCGAGTCGATTTCTCTGTTTCTAAGCTGGGTGAGAACTTCAAACCCGTTCATATCCGGCATGTTTATGTCAAGAAGAATCAGGGAGTATGCATCCTCGCACGCTTTTCGGAGGGCGTCTTCTCCGTTTTCGGCACACTCGACTTCAAAGCCCGATTTTTTAAGGGATGTCTCGAGTATCCACCTGATGTCCTCTTCGTCGTCGGCTATTAGGATGCGATTTTTCATGATCTGGTTTCTCCAGCCGCCAAGTCGCAATTGCGTTGTCTGTTCCCAAAAAGCTGATAATTTCTAGCTTGCCGGGAGCTGTATCTTGAATTCGGAGCCCGTTCCTTCTTCACTCTCCGCGGTAATTATTCCTCCGTATTTGGCTATTACTTGGCTTGATATGAAAAGACCAAGCCCTGTTCCTTTCCTTTTGCTCGAGAAAAACGGGGTGAATATTTTTTTCAGGTCTTTTTTCTGTATTCCCGTTCCGTTGTCTTTTACCGATATCAGGACCGTGTGTTTATTGCGTATCTTGTAATCCGTGACCCACTTGGTGCTGACCGTTATCTGCCCTTTGTTCTTCATCGAACTCACAGCGTTTTGGATAATGTTTATGAACACCTGTTTCAGGGAGTTGTAGTCTCCTGGTACGGGAGGAATGGTAATGTCGAGCTTGTGCTTGAATTCTATGTTTTTATGAAGATTCGATTCGAGAAATATTATGTCAATCAGAATTTCGTTTATATCTACCGACATCAGATGCTGCGTTGATACCGATGACGGTTTCACCAGTCTGTCAACCAAGTCTCTCAGTCTTTCCGTTTCCTTTATTATTATCTTCGAACACCGGTTTTTCTCCGTTTTTGACAGCGTGCCGCTTAGAAGTTGTGCAGCCCCCTTTATGCCGCTCAGGGGATTTCTTATTTCGTGCGCGAGCCCCCTTACAAGGGTTTCGTAATTTTCTTCGAGGCTGCAGTTCCTGCTGATGATGGACATCATGTTCATTTTTTCAGTGTTTCTTATCTGGATTACGAGTCCATTCATCCTGCCGTCGCTTCCGTGTATCGGAGATACGGTGCATTCCACGTTGATCGAAGAGTTGCGAGATATGCGGAAAAGCAGATCGTTTTCTTGCACGACTCTTTCTTCTTTTACCGCCCTTGAGCAGAGGGTGGTTATTTCTTCCGGCAGAAACTTTGATATATGATTTCCGATTGTCTTTCGCCTTGAGATATTGAGTATGGTCTCAGACGGCTCGTTAACGGAAATTATATTAAGATTCTTGTCAGCTACTATCACTCCCTCGGGAAGTGAATCCAGAAGATCCTTGTAGAACGTCGCATGTTCCTGCGGTTCTGTATCCGTAAACATTTTTCTCGCTACCGCTGGTTCTCTCATATTTCTTCAATCCTTATGAAAATCGCGTCGGCTACGGATGTCATGGATTTCCTTATCCTATCAAGGGCTTTCCTGAGACTTTTCTCCCCTGACTCGTGGGTCATTATTATGATAGGAACCTCCCCGCCGTTTGTTTCCCTTGTCTGCTGAATTATGGACTCTATGCTTATTCCGCACTTCCCGAGAATCGTGGTTATTTTCCCGAGTGTGCCAGGCTTGTCCTCGACCTGGAATCTAAGATAGTAGCGGCCCGTAAGACCGTCGGTGCTGACAAGAGACCTGCGTCCGGCGTCTTCCGCGTAAAGCATGGGAGGGGCAGGCTGCGAACCGTTTTGGGCGGTTTTTGCAATTGAAACCAGATCGCCCACAACGGCGCTTGCTGTCGGGAGCATTCCGGCTCCCATTCCATATAGCATTGTCGGACCTACCTTGTCTCCCACGATATGGATTGCGTTAAACGCGTCTTTTACATCGGCCAGCTGAGTGTTTTTTCTTATAAGGGCCGGATAAACTCCAGCCTGTATGCCCGAGTCGGTTAACTTGGCTATAGCAAGTAGTTTGATCTTGTAGCCGAGTTGCTCGGCGAAGGTTATATCGATTGAAGAGATGTTTCTTATTCCCTCGACGTATATGTTCTCGAATTTCGGAAAGAATCCGTAGGCAAGCATTATCAGAATCGACAGCTTGTGCGCGGCATCAATGCCGTCTATGTCAAACGAGGGGTCCGCTTCTGCGTATCCCTCTTTCTGGGCGCGCTGCAGCATTTCGTCAAACCCTTTTTTCTGCTCCGACATGTTGTGGAGTATGTAGTTGCACGTCCCGTTCATTATTCCGTGTATGGAGAGAATGTTGTTTGCCACATAGCTCTCATGTGCCGCCTTGATTATGGGTATTCCTCCTCCGACGCTTGCTTCAAACGCCACGTGAACCCCGTTTGCGGCCGCTTCCCTGAATATTTCACCCCCGTGGTGGGCCAGAAGGGCCTTGTTTGCAGTTACGACGTTTTTTCCGTTTCGTATCGCGGCCAAGACCAGTTCACGCGCTGCCGTCGTTCCGCCTATAAGTTCGATTATTATCGAGATGCTCTCGTCGTCTATGAGTTCGCGCGCATCGGTGGTAAAAAGCTTCCTAGGGATTTTTACCGGGCGTTTTCTCTTTATGTCGATATCGGCTATTTTCTTGATTCTGAGCCTTATCCCGGTCCTTTTTTCTATTATGTCCTTGTTTTCGCTTATTGTTTTATAAACTCCGCAACCTATGGTTCCGGCGCCTATAAGACCTATATCTACGGAATTCATCCGACAATCTCCTTTTTCTTAACGCACAAAAAGAAAATTATACATAATCCGCTTTACAATACAGAGGGGCCGCTGTCTTGGAGCGGAGGTTTGACAGCCATGTTTCCTGAAATAGACTAATTATTCCTGTTTTTCGTGGGGCCGTAGCTCAGTCCGGGAGAGCGCATGAATCGCACTCATGAGGTCGCGGGTTCAAATCCCGTCGGCTCCACCATCCCTCAACTTTCTTCGGGTTTGACATGCGCTCGCCTTGAAACTAGATTTATAATTCTGTTTTATGCGGGGCCGTAGCTCAGTTGGGAGAGCGCATGAATGGCATTCATGAGGTCGCGGGTTCGACTCCCGTCGGCTCCACCATCCCTCATACTATGAGCCGGGAATTAGAATATTCCTTCGGAAAAACTATTTTTTTCTTCCCGTCCTGCCACTGGGTTACCAGCATCCCGTGTCCAGTCTGCCGCAGGGTCTCGGGATCAATACGGAAATCCCCGTAAAAAGTCGTGAACCGAGAGTGCAGGGCTTGGTGCAGAAGCGCCTGTTCGTCCGTTTCGCCTGTTCTCTCGATGAGTTTCTCGATTATAAGTCCCATGTTGTAGGACTGTGCGGCGGTGTAGTCGGGCGTGTATCCGTAGGCGCGGGCAAAACTGTCTGAAAACTCCTTGGGGCTCGGGCCGAAATCCGGGGACAAAGAAAGCGTCGGTTCCCACTGGCTTGTTGAAACAAAACCGTTTGCTTCCCGCCCGAGACGTTTTTCAAACTCGTTTACCGCCGCCGCAAGCGTCGCCACTACCCCGAAGTCAAGGTCTGAGTTCCTCCGTATCCACTTGGCGAGATTTATGTCGTCTTCTATCCCCCCGCAGCAGAGCACGCAGGAAGCGCTAGGGCTTTTTGGGCGTGCAAGTATGGTGGAGAAGTCTTCTGTGCCGGAGGGAAAGTCATAAACGGCTGCCGAAATACCTAGTTTCTCCGCGCGAAGCAGAGCCCCTCCGCACACGGTCTGGGAAAAGCGGCTTCCCCCAAGACGCAAAACGAAGAGCTCCACAGCTTGGTTATAGCAGTCATGGATCATATCCACGACTGCTTGGAAGTAAGAAGATGCCCCGGTTATCGTGCTTACCGTTTTGCCCCGGGTGCGAGAAGGAATATCGTCAAGCGACCCACCGTAATTCCACACTACTCTTTGGGCGCTCTCTGCAGTTTCAACGCACGCAAGCGTGAGGCTGCTTGAATATGGCCCCAGCAGTATGTCTACTTTGTCTTTTCCTATAAGGCGGAGGGTGTTCTCCTTGGTTTTTTCGGGGACACTCTCGTCGTCATAGAAGACGAGTTCCGGAACCAGGGATTTTCCATCCCCTCTCTCTATTCCGCCCCTAGCGCGCAGTTCCTCGGTAAAAAGTTTTATTCCTCGGAGGCTTTCCCTGCCCTGGATCGCGTGGCGTCCTGAGAGCGTTGCGGAAAGGCCGATTTTAAAGGAGTCCATTTCGAATCAGAGCAGGATTTTTACCGCCTCTTCAATTCTGTTTAAGCCCTCTTCTATGTTCTCCATGGATGTCGCGTAGGATATCCTGAGGTAGTTTTCTTTTCCGAAGGCTATGCCGGGAACGACGGCTACTTTCGCTTCTTCGAGCAGGAATTCGGTAAACGAAATGGATCCGTCGATTCTCTTGTTTCCGTATGCTTTGCCCACGAAACCGCTTATGCTCGGGAATACGTAGAACGCTCCCATGGGGTCAAAACAGGTGAATCCCGGGATTTCGTTCAGCCTTTTTACTATGAAGTTCTTCCTTCTCTCAAATTCCCTTGCCCTTTTGCCTAGCAACTCCTGCGGTCCTCTAAGCGCCTCAAGGGCTGCCATCTGCGAGATTGAAGAGGGGTTTGAGGTCGATTGGCCTTGTAGCTTCGCCATCGCGCTTATTACTCTCTTGTCTCCGGCGGCGTATCCTATGCGCCATCCGGTCATTGAGTAGGATTTGGATACTCCGTTTACAAGTATAGTGGATTTCTTAGCCTTGTCGCTAAGAGAGCAGACAGGTACATGTTCAGTATCTGCGTAAATTATTTTTTCGTATATTTCATCTGAAATTATAATCAGGTCGGCGTCCAGGGCTACTTTTACTATCTCCTCAAGTTCCCCGCGCGAATAAGTGGTTCCCGTTGGGTTTGAAGGATAGTTAAGAATAAGGGCCCGCGTCCTTTCGTTTATCTCTGCCTGAAGCTGCTCCGGGGTGATTTTGAAAAGCCCATGTTCGTCTGTGTCCATGATCACCGGAGTCGCGCCCGTAAGCGCCACCTGCTCGGGATAGGAAACCCAGTAGGGGGCCGGAATTATGACTTCGTCTCCGGATTCAAAAAGTGCTTGGGTGATATTGTATATCGAGTGTTTCGCCCCGCAGGAAACCAGTATTTCGTCCCTTGAGTACTCAAGGCCGTGATCTTTTTTCAAAGACGCCGCTATCCCGTCTTTGAGCTCGTCGATTCCACCCACGGCGGTGTATTTCGTAAAACCGCTTTTAATCGCAGCCACGCCTTCTTTTTTTACGTTCTCGGGGGTGTCGAAATCGGGTTCCCCAGCTCCGAACCCTATTATGTCGACTCCCTGGGCGCGAAGCGACTTGGCTTTTGCCGTTATGGTCAGAGTTGCAGAAGGCTTCAGATTGCTGACCCTTCCTGAAAGTTTCACTTTATCATTTCCTCCGTTCCCCGGTCGGGCGAAGTTTTTCAATCAGTTTTTCCTCAACCACTGCCGGCACAAAATCTTTTGCGGAACCTCCCAGGGAAATGATTTCCTTTATCAGAGAGGAGCTTATGTGAGAGAACTGGCTGTCGGTCACCATAAACAGTGTTTCCACTTCTTCGTTCATAAGCTTGTTCGCGGTGGCCATCTGAAGTTCGTATTCAAAATCCGAATGGCACCTCATTCCGCGCAGTATGGTGTTGGTTTCCTTCTCTCTTATGTAGTCGGCCAGCAGTCCCTCGAAGCTTTCAACCTCGACGTTGGGAAAATCCTTGGTCACCTCAGCGATCAGAGATACTCTTTCTTCGGTCGAGAGCGTCGTTTTCTTTGAAGTATTGTGTCCGACCGAAATTATTATTTTCTCGAATATTCCCGCGGCCCGGGTGATTATGTTAAGGTGCCCGTTTGTGAAAGGGTCGAAGGAACCCGGATAGATTACAGTTTTGCCGTTCAATCTAGCCTCCTTAGAAAACTTACGGAGGTACCTCCGTATTTTTTTGCTCTCACGTCAAGTCCTTCAGAATTAATAACGTTTCTGGATGGGTGTTCAATAACCATTACTCCCTTCTCCCCGACGACGCTTCGTATATTGCGGGCAAGCTCATGAGGCTCCGTCTTTTCGTAAAGCTCATACGGGGGATCGACGAAAACAACATCAAACCCGCAATTTTCCGCACTTAACATACTCAATGCTTTTCTGAAATCAAAATTGAGTATTCTCGATCGTTTCGTGTATCCCAAGGAACGCAGATTCTGAGCGATTATTCCCGCTGTGCCGGGGTTTTTCTCAACGAAGACACAAAATGCGGCTCCCAGGCTCAGAGCCTCGATTCCCAGATTTCCCGAGCCTGAGAAAAGATCAAGCACCCTTTTTCCCGCTACTTCTGGACCCAGTATGTCGAAAATAGATTTTTTTATTCTGGACGCCGTGGGTCTAAGCGCTTTTCCCCTTGGGACCTTCAGTTTTTTGCCCTTGGATTGTCCTGTGAGTATGCGCATATCGATTATTTCAACTCTTTCGTCAAGACCAGATTTACTTCCCGTTTTGCTCTGGAATTCATGGATTTATTCATGTAAAATATCATTCTAACCGGTTTATTTCACAACCATTCTTTTTCTTTTCTCCGGAGGGCTTTTTCAGGAATGGACACTTCATCCAGAGTGCAGACTGTAAACATTGAAGATGAGATGAAGGAGTCCTATCTCAGCTACTCAATGAGCGTGATAGTCGGAAGGGCTCTTCCAGACGTGCGCGACGGACTCAAGCCCGTTCACAGAAGAATTCTCTACGGAATGAACGAGGTCGGAAACGTTTGGAATCGACCTTACAAGAAATCTGCCAGAGTGGTGGGGGATGTCATGGGTAAATACCACCCTCACGGAGACTCGGCGATCTATGACTCCCTTGTCCGGATGGCTCAGGATTTTTCCATGAGAATTCCGCTTGTCGACGGGCAGGGCAACTTCGGTTCCGTTGACGGGGACAGTCCGGCGGCCATGCGCTACACGGAAGTAAGGCTCTCAAGAATCTCTTCAGAGATGCTTGAGGATCTTGATAAGGAAACAGTCGAGTTTTATCCGAACTACGATGGGGGAGAACTTGAACCAAGCGTGCTGCCGACCAAGGTGCCCAACTTGCTTCTAAACGGTTCTTCGGGAATCGCGGTGGGTATGTCGACCAACATTCCTCCTCATAACCTTGGGGAGCTTCTCGACGCCGTGGTGGCACAGATACGAGACCCCAAAATCACTGTGGATAGGCTGCTTGAGATCATGCCTGGACCGGATTTTCCCACGGGCGGTTTCGTAAGCGGTAGGGATGACATTCGCACCGCCTATGCCACCGGTCGCGGAATAGTCAGGATGAGGGCTAGGGTTCGCATAGAGAAGCAGAAAAAAGGGGACAGGGAAGTGATAATCGTCACCGAGCTCCCCTACCAGGTTAACAAGGCGCGGCTGGCCCAGAAAATCGCAGAGCTTGTGAGAGAGGAGAAAATAAAGGGTATCTCCGACATAAGGGACGAGTCCGACAGAGAGGGTATAAGGCTTGTTATCGACGTGAAAAGCGGGGAACACGCCCAAGTGGTTCTAAATCAGCTCTACAAGCATACGCAGATGTACACTTCTTTCGGCATCATAATGCTCGCGCTTGTGAGAAACCAGCCAAAGGTCCTTAGCTTAAAAGAACTCCTTGCCCACTTCGTAGAGCATAGAAAGGAGGTAATTACCCGCAGAACCCAGTACGAGCTTCGAAAGGCCGAGGAACGCCTCCACATCCTCGAGGGGTTCAAGATCGCTCTTGATAATCTGGATGAAATCGTGGAACTCATAAAAGGTTCCGAGAGCCCAGCGGCCGCGAAAGTTGGTCTTGTGCGGACCTTTACGCTTTCTGAACGCCAAGCCCAGGCCATTCTGGAGATGCGTCTTCAGAGACTTACGGCGCTTGAGAGGGACAAGATACTTGAAGAAAGACGCGAGCTTATAGCAACCGTGGCGAAGCTCAGGGAGATACTGGGGAGCGAAAAACTCATACTCGATCTCGCGGTGGAGGAACTCACCGAACTCAGGGAAAAATTTGGGGACGCGAGGAGAACTGAGATAGTAGAGGACGTTGGGGAGATATCCATCGAGGATCTTATAACCGACGAGGAGATGGTGGTTACCACCACCTACGGGGGTTACATAAAGAGCATCCCGCTTAGCGTTTACAGGAACCAGAGAAGAGGCGGACGTGGAAGAACCGGAATGAGTACTAGGGACACGGATTTCGTTAACGATTTGTTCACGGCGTCGAGGCATAACAGCATTCTGTTTTTCTCAAGCCTCGGGAGATGCTACTGGCTCAAGGTCTACCAGATTCCCGAGGCCTCTCCCGCCGCGCGGGGAAGGGCGATGGTGAACCTGCTTAATCTTGATAAGGGAGAGAAAGTGGCAGCTGTGCTGCCCGTAAAGGACTTTGCCGAGGACGTCTCAATAATCATGGCGACTCGAAACGGAATCGTTAAGAAAACGAAGCTGAGAGCGTATTCAAATCCCCGCGTAGGAGGGATAAAAGCCCTTAACATACTCGAGGGAGATGAACTTGTGGGAGCGGCGCTTGCGTCAGAGGACGACGAGGTGCTCCTTACTTCAAGGAACGGCCAGGCGATTAGGTTCAAAGGCACTGACGTCAGGAACATGGGCAGGGTGTCGACAGGTGTTAAAGGCATAAGGCTCAGAGAAGGTGACGAGGTGGTGAGTCTTGAGGTCATAAGGAACCAGAACGCGCAGATACTTACCATAACCGAGATGGGCTATGGCAAGTGCACCCTAATCTCGGAGTACAGGCTTACGAAAAGGGGAGGAATGGGGGTGAAGACCGTCAACATAACCGAGCGAAATGGAAGAGTGGTCGGGGGGTTCCAGGTGGATGATGATACGGAGATAATGCTCATAAGTAATCAGGGCGGCAAGATTATAAGAACGAGCGTTTCCGAGATACGTAACACGGGCCGAGCCGCCCAAGGGGTGAAGGTAATAAATCTTGAGTCCGAGGAACTTGTAGCCGCGGTTGCGAAAGTCGCGGAGGGTGACTGATGATAAAGGAAATAGAAAATGTGCTCTCCGGTTTTCCGGGCTATAACTGCTTTGCATGCGGTCCGCACAATGAGCACGGACTTCGCCTTAAGTTTTTTCATGATCAGGAAACCGATGAGGTATTCACTACCATCTGTACGGATGAGCATTTCTGCGGCTGGCCGGGGATAGTGCACGGAGGAGTTCAGTGCGCCCTTGTCGACGAGGTTTCTTTCTGGGCCATGTTCAATGAAACCCGCAAGATTGCCTTTACGGCGAAGATAGACATTTCTTACATGAAGAAGGTCCCAAGCGGCGCAATGCTTGACGTGAGAGCCAAGATAAGGGAGATCAGGGGAAGAAGAGTTGAAGTCGATTCGGTCATAAGGGATGAGGACGGAACGGAACTCGCGAGCGCCGCCGTTACCTACGTGTTTCCCCGAAAGGAAACTCTGCGCCAGATACTGGGCCCTGAGCTTCTGAGCGAAGAATTCTTACAATATGTGAGGGATTAGATGATAAAACTTTATGAACATCCGCTTTCTGGGAACGCCTATAAGGCGAAGCTTCTTCTGCACCAGCTTTCGGTCGAATACGAGGGAGTAACGGTGGATATATTTGCTGGGGAACATAAAAAAGAGGAATTCTCCGCTCTTAACCCCAATTGCAAGATCCCGGTTCTTTCGGACGGGGATTTCGTCATGTGGGAATCAAACGCGATACTCTTCTATCTGGCAAACAAGTTTTCTCCGAATCCTTACCTGTCCGACGATCCGGAGACCTACGGTCTGATTGCGCAGTGGACTTTTTTCGGAAAGACGACCGTAGATCCGAACCTTGCGCTTGCGAGATACTTCGCGAAGTTCCTGCCACCTGACCAGGTACCCCCCGGGGCGATGGAGAAGCTTCACGTACAGGGAAACGTAGCGCTTGCGATCCTTGACGATCATCTCTCCCGAACCGAGTTTCTCTGCGGGGGCTACTCAATAGCCGACATTGCGTGTTATCCCTACACGATGCTTTGTGAGGAAGGGGGTTTTGACTTGGGAGCGTATGCGTCGATCAGAAGATGGTGCGAAAGCGTCGAGGGAACTCCCAACTTCATTGCTTTTGCCGGTTAGAGCCGGGCGTATTCTATGGAAAAGGAAGTCGAGCTTTTTCTGGAACTGTTGGAGAAGACCCAGAGAGGGGTTGCCTTTACGGGAGCCGGAATAAGCACCGAATCCGGAATACCCGACTACCGTTCTCCGGGGACGGGAATGTGGGAGAAAATGGACCAGTCGGTGGTCTCGCTTTCCGGATTTTTGAGAAATCCCGAGAATTACTATTCGTACGCCATGGAATCCTATCCTGTGAGGGCGGCCGCCGAACCCAACGCGGGCCATTACGCGCTTGCGCGTCTTGAGAAAAGGGGCTGGCTCAGGGGTGTCATAACGCAGAACGTGGACGGCCTCCATACAAAGGCGGGTTCTGAGAAAGTGCTTGAGCTCCATGGTTCCGTAAGGCGGGTCGTTTGCCTCCAGTGCCGGGAGTACTATCCGATGGCTGACACGATGAGCAGGGTTGCCGGAGGGGAAAATCCTCCTCTCTGCATGCAGTGCGGAGGTATTCTGAAGCCTGATGCCGTTTTTTTCGGAGAGGCCCTTCCCGAAGATCCATGGGGAAAATCGATTGATCTCGTATCAGACTCAGAGGTGCTTATCGTTATGGGTTCTTCCCTTCTGGTTGCTCCGGCGAGCGGACTTCCCCGTCTGGCTCTTTCCAAGGGGGCCGCGCTCGTGATCATAAACCTGATGGAGACTCCTTTTGACGATGAGGCTGATATGGTGATCCGTCGGAGAATCGGTGAATTCTTTGAAGAAACCGGAATATGAAAGGAATAGTGTGGTGAGTGGAGCGGGAAACGGGATTCGAACCCGCGACCTTCTCCTTGGCAAGGAGACGCTCTAGCCAACTGAGCTATTCCCGCAACGAAAGCGAACTGAAAACATATCAAGAGCCTCCTTTGTTGTCAAATAGGATGGATTTTCGTATTTGGGTACAATAGAACCGCCATGAGTGAACAGGAGAGAAAAAATCTCATTGAGAAGGTAAAGACCGCCGTCATCAAGATAGGAAGCAGCGTGCTTACCCACGACGACGGATCTCTTAACGAATCCGTTTTTAAGGAGATAGCTGAGCAGGTCTTTAACCTTAAACAGAGGGGAGTGAGGACAATCATAGTTTCTTCGGGAGCCATAGCGTCGGGGATGAAGAAACTTGGTCTTTCGAGCAAACCCGTAGAGATAGACGTAAAACAGGCGATTTCCGCCTGCGGTCAAACCGAGCTTATCAGAAATTACGAAGAGGCTTTTTCCGAGTTCGGTCTTAATGTGGCGCAGATTCTGCTTACCCGTGACGGGTTCTCCGACAGGAAAAGGTTCCTTAACTCTAGAAAGACTATCCGCCGGCTGCTTGAGATGGAGATAATTCCCGTCATAAACGAAAATGACACGGTTGCTTTCGAGGAGATCATGTTCGGAGATAATGACAATCTCGCGGCGCTTGTGATTTCTCTTACGGAAGCGGATCTTCTTGTACTGCTAAGCAACGTGGAGGGCTTCTTCGACAAGGACCCGGCGAAAGACGAAAACGCCAAGCTGCTTTCCACAATCGCGGAGATAGATTCCAGAATAGAATCTTTTGCCGGAGATACTTTCGGCAAAACCACTTCCGGAGGAATGAGAACCAAGGTCCAAGCGGCAAAATCCGCCGCCGCCTTTGGGGTGCCCACTATAATTGCGAACGGGAGGAGAAAAGATTCCCTTCTGAACATCTTTAACGGCCATGAGTATGGAACCGTAATACTTCCGACAAGGGAAAGACTCACAGGGAAAAAACACTGGATTGCCTATACACTTAAGCCTCAAGGGAAACTTATACTGGACGAGGGTGCGGCCGAGGCTATTACCAAAAAAGGCAGAAGTCTCCTTCCTTCGGGTATAAAGGAAGTTCAGGGGGAGTTCGAGATAGGAGAGCTTGTGAGCTGCTTTAACTCCTCTGAGGTTGAAATATCAAGAGGACTTTGTTCCTACGGTTCTTCAGAAGTGAGGAAGATCCTCGGAAAGAAATCATCTGAAATAGAGGATGTGCTCGGGTACAGATACAGCGACGAGATAATCCATCGAAACGAGATGGTGATACTTTCCAGATGAGTGAGACTCGTGGATTCAACTGGTTCTCAAAGGGACTTGTGGTTTTTGTTTCCTCTCTGTTGGCTTTGTCTGTCTGGTTTTATTTTCTAGACGGCTTTCCAGCTGAGACAAAAATTGTCGAGATACCGCAAGGCCTTGGCCTGTCCGCTATAGCGGAGAAGCTTGAGGGAGAGGGAGTGGTAAGAAAAGCTGAGGTTCTTTTTTTTTCGGCTTTTCTAAGCGGAACCCATCGGAAGCTTAAGCACGGCGAATACGTGTTTTCGGCTGGCGAGGCGCCTTATACTGTTCATAGAAAGTTGCGTCGCGGCGAAGTGTCCCTAAAGAGAGTTACCTTCCCCGAAGGGATTACTCTTGTGCAGATGGCCGGGATTCTTGATGCCTCGCAGATAGTTTCCCGGGAAGAGTTTCTCGCGGTTGCGAAAAACAGTGAGTATTCCACGAAAAAACTTGGCGTGGACGTTTCGAGTCTTGAAGGATTCCTTTTTCCCGACACTTATTTCTTTGCGCGTGACTGCTCTGCGGAGAAGGTAATTGAAACGATGCTCGATAGGTTTCGGGAAGTTTATGCGACGCTTGGTATTGCGAGTCCGCAACCCGATATCAAGGAGATTGTGACCATTGCATCACTAATAGAGAAAGAAACGGCTTTTTCCCCGGAGAGGCCTCTTGTATCCGCCGTAATACGCAACCGGCTTCGAAAAGGGATGAAGCTTGAGTTTGACCCGACGGTGATCTATGCTCTCGGCGAGAAGTTCGACGGCAATATTAGAAAAAAAGATCTGAGTTTCCCTTCTCCCTATAATACCTACGTGGTTTCGGGACTTCCCCCAGGTCCGATAGCCGCTCCCGGCCTTGACTCTATCCGTGCGGCCCTTGAGCCGGCGGGCGTAGACTATCTTTACTTCGTTGCAAATGGAGGAGGACGTCATTTCTTCTCGACCACTTACAGGGATCATTTAGATGCCGTGAACAAAGTTTTAAAGAAACCAAAATGACGATTCTAAATTACCCGTGCATCGGATAGGCCTAATCTGACCTGCGAAACCGTTGCCCCTCTCACACCTGATCCTTTTTTTCGAAATTTGCAAACGTTACAAAAAAACTTGACCTCATAACGGACTTTCGGTTTACTAGTAGAACAAAATCCAACCGGTCAGAACTAATCTGCAGTTTAGTTCTGGTGCTACCGGGAAGAGCCTTGGATAAGTTGCAGTCTTTGCTTTTGCAGAACTACTCCTTGCCTTCTTATTCTTATGGGGTCGGGTTCGGTCTTGCTTTATAGCAACCGTTTATGTTCCACCATACCGACCCCTATTTTTTAGAGCTTGATAAGAAACAATATCTCCGGATGTTCAATTCCCCGCCGGAGTTTCTGGAATAGAGAAGGAACCATATTGGCAAAAATGGAAAGTTTTACGCGAAAAGGATATGAAGAGCGTTCTAGAGCTCTCCCCTGAACGCTTTTGCAAAGCCGTCGTGCTGCGATCTGGCAATCTTTTCCTGCTCGGCCTGCAGATAAGCCCGGTCCTTTCTCTCTATGCGTATTATGTCGTCCCGGCCCTTGGATGCCATGAACTGTGTTCCTACCGTTTCTTTTGAAATTATTTCAAGTATTGCCGGGTAGTTCTTCGATCCGATGAATATGGAATGTATGCAGACCCCTATGCTCTTTGCGCGCACTCTCTGCGCTTCAACGTTGGGATCGCCGGAAGTTGGAATCCCGTCGGTTATAAATAGTATGTGCTTGTTTCTAAGTCCTCTGCCTCGGAACTCCTTGAGGGCCTCTCCCAGCGCTTCTTCGTAATTTGTGTTTCCGGAGCAGTCCGTGCTCTCAGCCAGCCTTTCTATCCACCTGTAGTCCCTGGTGAAAAAGCGGGAGTTTTTCGTATGTTTTCTTGAGCGGTGGTTAAATTCCAGATAGCCGATTCTCATCCTCTTTTTTCTCGCAAGCTCTATTACCCCCTTCACGACGGATGAAGACCACTCGCTGTACACTCCCATCATCGAAGTGCTTACGTCCCTGAGAATTGCTATTTCCCCTCCGAGCGTTTCCTTTTCGCGAAGGTGAACTCTGGGCAGCTTGGGGGAAGTGTGCTCGGACCATATGAACGCCTCGACGGGATCTATATCTTCGATCTCGTCAAAAGAGGACATGCGCTTCCATTTCCTCGGAGACCCTCCCGGGTGGGAGGTCTTTTTTGCCATGCTTTTCTGAAAATTGCCTTCAAGCACTCTCATGATGCGTTTTATGTTCTCGGCGGTTTCCGTATTTCCCCTTCCCGGTATTACCGTTTCGTCGTCTTCTCCGGCTTTGGATGACTTGCTGCTCATGTATGCGCGCGCAGATTTGTCTTCTCTCTCCGTGTTTCCGCTGTCCTGTGGATTTCCGGTGGGATCGCTCGGTACGTCCTGGCCTTCTGGGGGAGCCATTTCGCTCTGGTTATTATCGAGGTTTTGCTTAAGGTCCTTGAGCGCGTCAAAGAAGGTTTTCTGGGCCTCGGCGAGCGGATTCTCGGTCTCCTTGTCCGCTTCCTCGTCGGGAATTTCCCCCTTGGGTTCCTGAGAGAAATCCTGATCGAATTCCGAATCAGGCATCTGATCCGGGTCCGGGGTCAGCTTGTCATCTGGCTTTTTTTTTTATCCTGAACTATGTTCCGAAGAATATTGTCCATCTGTTCGTAGACGTCGGGAGGAACCCGGAAAGCAGTCATGTACCTTAGAACGTCGAGGTCTTCTCTTGAACATACTTCTCTTTCGTTTAGAAGTGCGTGGGAGCGGATAAGTTTGAGCGCTTTTACGAAAAAAGTCCTGTCGGTAATAAGGGAGTTGGTTTCGTTAAGCCCGAAGTCCTCGATCATTATGGCTGCGAAATTCGCAAGACCTTCCTGCACTTCGGGTGGAATCGGAATCTTTTCAAGTGTCTTGTAGCTTTTGTCGAAAAGTTTTTTGCTTACCCTTTTCGGTATCTTTTCTTCAAACGGCTTTTCGGCGTAAAGCTCGATAACCTTTTTGGCCTCGTCCCATTTTCTTCCATAGGAGATTCCCAGGGCCTTCACCTGAAGAATGAAACGGTCAAGGTTGGCCGGATCAAGGGGCTCGTTGTAGTACTCGTCAGCCGTCGGATTGCTCGTCGCTATAGCTGTCAGAAGCGGAATGGGTTCGCTGAAGAATTTCCTTTCGTTAAGTATTCGAAGAAGTATGTTGAGCGATTCCCCGGGCGCACGGGATATGTCGTCTAAAAGGCATATCTCAGATGTCAGTATTCCGCCCTTTACGATATCCTGCTTTATCCTCTCTCCGAGTTCGGTGTCTTCCTTCACTATTGTCAGGTCTCCGACGAGTTCTGAGAGCCTGGTGTCTCTGTGAAGCTGGTAGAAAAAGAAGTTAAGCTGGGCAGCTTTGGAAACGATTTCCGAAAGCATGGTCTTCGCCGTACCCGGAGGACCTTCAATATAGATGTGTTCTCTTGAGATTATTCCGAGAAGAAGAGCGGTTTTTACCTCGTCGTGTCCGACGACGTGCTTATCCATTTCTTCCCGAAGGGACGCAAAAGGGCTAGCGGGGTTCATTCATCCACTCCTGAAAAAGGCAATGAGCGTTATTATTACATAAAGGGATATTTTTTTCAATTTGTTTTGGCGTGTGCAGAAATCGGAGGTTTTGACGCAGCTGGTGGTTCTTCCCTGCATTTTGCACAAGTTGTTAAGGGAGTAAGTACCTTCTGGGGCAAAGCCGAGAGGCTTTTCAGGGCAAATTGCCAGGAGCCGATCAGAAGTATAAAACCGCTTTTACTGAAAAACCGGTTTCGCTTCCGTCAAGCGATATGGGAACCTTGACCTCTGACTCCGAAAAAGTGTCCCGATCTTCCTTTCCGTACTGGGTGTAGCGCACCTCGCCCCGGAGTCCTATCTTGTCCCCGATCATCTTCTCAAGGCCCCCTCCCGCCGTCCACGCGTAGAAGGTCTCGTCGTAGGAATTGGTGCCAGAGGTAAACTCTTCAGGACTGGTGCAAATCGCGTTGCCGGTTGGGCAACCGTTGTAATCAACCTTTAACTCCGCGTCTAGGCGGCGCACGCCGCCAAGAGCGTAGAAGCCGGCGCCCGGGCCCAAAAGCGAAATCAGAAACGGGGGGCTTGCGCCGAACATCAACGTTACGCCGTAGCTGTTTTTTCTCTCGACGCTCCATTCATCGGGCCAAGCTTCTCCGTACTGGTTTCGACCCTCGGACTCTCCGTCCCCGGGAAGCGTTCCGCTTACCGTGCCACCGTGGAACTGTCCGTCAATCTCGACGCCTAAGTAGAAGGTGTCGCTTGGATCCAGAGTAAGGCGATAGCCGGCAAGAAGCCCACCGCTAAACCCCGTTTTGCTTGCCGAATCACTTGTGCTGTAAATGTTTCCGCTCTGAAGGTAGCTGGCCGGAACATTGGTGCTGTCAACAGTTTTTGCGTGTTCGATGTTTGCGCGTTCAATCCCGCCCGAGGCGCCAAGGTAGAAACTTCCGCTTTGTGCGAACGCATTTCCGGAAACACCGAAAATCATCGCCATCGCTATTACTAAAACCCAAAGATCCGTTTTCCGATTCTTAAGAATTCTATTCATGGTTTTTTCTCCTGATAGTTCTTATTACGAGGTTAAATCCTTAACACCCCAAGGAAGCTGAAACTCTTCCTATTCAATATTTATAGCTTGAAGAATGCCCATTGTAAAATGAAGCGGTTGAGGGACTTGGGCGATGGTGCGTACTGCCGTTCGCTAGGGGAAACTCCGCTTGTGGGAAAAGCGGATATTACGGTTATAATCTGCCTGCCAAGGCGGTTCTTTGCCGCCTTGCGGATTTTTTATCTCCGGGGCGGGACTTATGGACGCGGAAAAAATATTTTACGGGATAGACGAAGTAAAAAAGGGGAAATACCCGCGTAGGCTTATCCTGATAGCCGTTGTTTTCGCACTTGGTCTTGGGGCCTTTAAATTCGGGGTTCCCCCTGAGCGGTGGTTCTGGGAGAGCGACGATATTTCCCGAAAACTGATCGTTAGGAATACTGAATCCCGATGGATAACCACCAAGAAAGGATATCTTTTTTTCGTTCGAGGGGAGATCATGAACGAAAGCGACGTTCCCGTCAGCTACATAAAGCTCAGGAGCAGTTTTCAAGTGTCGGGGCGGACCGTTTACGTTCAGGACTTTTATTCGGGCAACACCCTTTCGATGCGGGATCTCAGAAACGCCGACACGGAGCATCCTCTTCAGAAGTTAAGCAGGAAAAGCGGGGATGACCTCTCGGCACTTACCGGGACAGAGGCCTCGGCCAATTTAAACATAAAGCCCGGCAATACCGTTTTCTTCAACACTTTCTACCTTTCCGTGAGTAAGATACTTGGTCTTAAGTATCAGATCGAGATTACAGATTTCGAGGTGATGTCCGAGGGTTAGGGGAGCCGTTTGGGGCTCCGGACTTGACGTTGCCCGTCATGTCGAGCAGACCAAGCTCGTTCTCCTTCTTCTGTCTGACCAGGTGTGTCCAGTTGTTGGCGTTTTCATAGTACCAGGCGACCTCAGCCCAGTAGTTGCTCCCCAAATGCATTTTAAATTGCTTTATTAAGCTGTTTTTAGTAAACTATAGCCCCTTTATAGAAATAATCCGGTGGGTAAGCGATGAAATCTACACGAATAAAAATAAGCATAAGTCAGGACGGTTCGCTCTCCAAAGAATCCGTCGAGACCGTTGATTTCGAGTTTCCACTCATTCCAAGAAAGCTTCTGAAATCCATGGGATTTGAAAAAGTGGATGACACGACTTACGTGGGTATCGTGTCAGTTTTTCTGAATCTTCTGGAGAAGGAGCAGGAGATAGAGATTGAACTAGGGGTGGAGGCTTCCGACGCGAGAAAGAAAATTCTGGATCTTTTCGCTAAGGGTTTTCAAAGTATGGGCGGAAGCGGGGCTCCTGACGCTAAAAGAAAACCAAAACCCGCCTCGAAAACAAGAAAACCGAGGGCAAGGAAGGTTTCCGCCGCGAAGAAGGCCGGCTAGCTGCTATGCAGGATTTTGTTTTTGAAGAAGCGCTTACCTTTGACGACGTAATACTATCTCCGCGCTATTCCGAAGTTCTGCCGAGCGAAGTTGATGTTTCGGTAAGGCTTACCCGGCATATAAACCTTAATATTCCCATACTGAGCGCGGCCATGGATACCGTAACGGAATTCCGCACGTCAATCGCCATGGCACAGGAAGGCGGCATAGGGATAATCCATAGAAACCTCTCCATCCCTGCACAGGCGGGTGAAGTCGAGAGAGTAAAAAAATACGAAAGCGGAATGATAGTTAATCCACTGACCGTACGTCCCGGAACCCGGGTTAGCGAAGCCCTCGAGATAATGGTTGAAAACGACATCTCAGGTCTTCCGGTTGTAAAGTCCGACAACACGCTTCACGGAATAATCACCAACAGGGACATAAGATTCGAAAAGAACATGGATCTTAAGATCGACAAGGTGATGACTCCCAAAAAGGAGCTTGTTACTGTCAAGGAGGGCACCACTCTTCTTGAAGCCAAGGAACTTCTTCACAAGTTTAAGATAGAAAAACTCCCGGTCGTTGATGACAGCTTCAAGCTTCGCGGTCTTATAACCATGAAGGATATAGAAAAAATAGAGAAGTTTCCCAAGGCGTCTAAGGACGCGATGGGAAGGCTTCTCGTGGGAGCCGCGGTCGGGGTTGACAAGCACAGCCATGAGCGGGTGGACGAGCTTGTTGCAGCAGGCTGCGACGTAATAGTGGTTGATACTGCACACGGACATTCGAAAAGAGTGCTAGACAGCTTGGCCCATATAAGAAAAAAATACCCGGAGATAGCTTTGGTGGCCGGCAACATAGCCACATCCGAAGCGGCCGAGGATCTTATAAAAGCTGGTGCGGATTGTCTCAAGGTGGGGGTCGGTCCCGGATCGATATGCACGACGCGTGTGATAGCCGGTATAGGGGTGCCGCAGATAACCGCCATAAGAAAAGTCTGTTCCGTGGCGAAAAAGCGCGACATACCCGTAATAGCCGACGGAGGGATAAAGTACTCGGGGGATATAACAAAGGCGCTTGCCGCCGGAGCAGATTCCGTGATGATAGGGAACCTGCTCGCCGGGTCGGACGAAGCCCCTGGGGAGGTTGTTCTCTATCAGGGGAGAACCTACAAAGTCTACCGTGGCATGGGTTCCATTGAAGCGATGAGGGCCGGGAGCAGGGACCGCTACGCCCAGGACGATGAGATGATGGAGGCTAAGCTTGTCCCCGAAGGAATAGAGGGAAGGGTTCCTTACAGGGGCAATATAGGGGCCATAGTCTACCAACTGGTCGGAGGGCTTCGTGCGGGAATGGGCTACACCGGTTCCGCGACGATAAAGGAACTTCAGGAAAAGGCGAAATTCGTAAAGATTACCAATGCCGGGCTTCAGGAAAGTCACGTTCACGATATCGTAATTACCAAGGAATCTCCCAACTACAGGATCGGGTGATAACGGTTTTCTTATCTCGTAAAGTCAGCCTCAGAAAGCGTGGTTTACCCTTCAGGGTTCTTCGGATTTTATCGCAACGGGGGAGGCGGTTGTAAATGCGGGAAAAAGTTCTTGTTCTTGATTTCGGTTCCCAGTATACGCAGCTTATCGCCAGGCGCACCAGGGAACTCGGGGTTTATTCCGAAATAAAACCCTATAACACTGCCACAGACGAAATAAAGAAAGACCCTCCAGGGGCGATAATACTCTCCGGGGGGCCCTCAAGCGTCTGGGAGGATGGTTCTCCTAGGGTGGACGGGGAAATACTGTCTTTGGGAGTACCGGTTCTGGGTATTTGTTACGGGCTTCAGGTGCTGGTTTTCCAGCTCGGTGGTGAAGTTGAACGCTCCGAGAAGAGGGAATATGGTCCCGCCGTCTTGAACTTGGTAACGGAAGACCCGCTGTTCTCGGGTGTGGAGAAGACCTCGGGAGTCTGGATGTCTCACGGCGACAGGGTTTTGAGTATGCCCGAGGGATTTACGGCGATAGCCGGTACCGAAAATACGGAGTGCGCGGCGGTAAGAAACGCAGGCGGAAACATCTACGGGGTGCAATTTCACCCGGAGGTCGTGCATACGGAATTCGGAATCCGCATACTTTCCAATTTCCTTTTTCAGGTAGCGGGGCTTGCCGGGAACTGGACGGCGGGCTCGTTCATAGAGCATTCAATACACGATATAAGGGAAAGGGTCGGGGACGGCAAGATCATATGCGGGCTCTCGGGGGGAGTGGACTCCTCGGTCGCGGCGGCTCTTATTAACGAGGCGGTGGGCCGCAGGCTTTACTGTATTTTCGTTGATACGGGATGCATGAGGGTTGATGAGGCTAAGGAGGTCTGTGACGCTTTTTCCGAGTTTGAGATGAATTTTATTCACGTGGATGCCTCTGAGAGATTTCTCTCTCATCTTGAGGGTGTTGAGGATCCCGAAACGAAAAGAAAGATTATGGGCGAGCAGTTCGTGAGGGTCTTTGAGGAAGAAGCTGAGAAGATATCCGGTGTCTGTTTTCTGGCCCAGGGGACACTCTATCCCGACGTTATCGAGAGCGTGAGCGTCAAAGGCCCCTCGGCCGTCATAAAGTCCCACCACAACGTCGGAGGGCTTCCGGAAAAAATGAACCTAGAGATAGTAGAGCCTCTTCGGGAACTTTTCAAAGACGAGGTGAGAAGCGTTGGCAAGGCTCTCGGACTTCCTTCCTCTCTGATAGGCCGCCATCCCTTTCCCGGTCCGGGTCTTGCGATCAGGATAATGGGAGAAGTCACGCGCGAGAGACTCTCCATACTGAGGCACGCGGACAGCATTTTTATAGACGAGCTTAAAAAATCGGGGGCCTATGATGAAGTATGGCAGGCCTTCTGCGTTTTTATCCCGGTAAAGACGGTGGGAGTGATGGGCGATGAGCGCACCTATGAAAACGTCTGCGCCCTGAGGGCTGTGAGCAGTACGGATGGAATGACCGCCGACTGGTCGAAGATATCCTATGATCTGCTCGGGAAAATCTCAGTAAGGATCATAAACGAGGTAAAGGGAATAAACCGGGTCGTATACGATATATCCACAAAACCTCCCGGCACCATAGAGTGGCAGTGAAATCTAGCTGACTCTCTTTTTGAATATGGCGAATTCACCCGTAATGGTGGCAAGTTCCCAGCCGTCCTTACCAAGCGAGACAAGAGAATCTTCAAGGTTTTCTCTGGCGTTCTCCCTTCTTGAATCAGCCTCTTCCTTGTAGACCGCTATATCATGGTCTTGGGGTCTTTTAACAAGCACATCAGTCGAGACTACCTTGTATTCCCAGCGCTCCATTATTCTTCTGGCTCTCCGGTTTCCTCTTCTTCGTCGATGAGAAGGGATGTTGCCTTGTCACTTACGTCGGGAAGGGATTTTATGTGTTTTTCGTAATCCTTCTGGGTGATATGCCCTTCTTTTATATATCTTCCGTAAATCCGTACATCAAAAAATTCTTCGTTATCTTGCATTATCCATCCTCCGAAAGAAAAACAATTCTAACCACGAGCGAGGTTTTTTCAAAGACGGGGCTTCGGGTTGCCGTTAATTTCTTTCCTGCAAAAACCAGTTCCATGTTCTAAAAAGGCCTTCGCGCAAGGCCACCTGCGCACTCCATCCGAGCTTCTCTGTCGCCAGAGAGCAGTCAAGACTAATTCTTTTTACTTCCCCGGAACGCTCTTTTTCGTGAACAGTCGTGAATTCGGTTTTAGTTACCTCTCCCAGTATGCGCACTATGTCGTTTACCGAGCTCTCGATGGAAGTTCCTATGTTGAAGGTTCCCTCTTGCATGAGGGTTGCGGCGAGCAGGTTTGCCCGTGAGACATCGGAGACGTGCACGTAATCCCTCGTCTGTTCTCCGTCTCCGAATATGAGACAGGGTTTCCCGCTGATTATGTTCTCGCAGAAAATCCCTATCACGCCAGCCTCCCCCTCGGGGTTCTGCCTTTCTCCGTACACGTTTGAGTATCTCAGGATAACGTGTCCGAAACCATGGTTTCTTGAGTGGTATCTTACGTAATTTTCCGTTGAGAGTTTCGAGATTCCATAAGGGGAAAGAGGAAGGGCGGGGGTTGACTCATCGGCCGGAAGTTTCTTTGGCTCTCCGTAGAGAGCGCCTCCGGTCGATGAAAAAATGAATTTTTCGGTTTTGTGCTCCGCACAGAGTCTAAGAACGTTAAGGGAACCTCCTATGTTTACGTCAGCGTCAAAGCCGGGGTTCTCGACGGAATCTCTTACGTTTATCTGTGCTGCGTGGTGGTTGACGACTTCGGGGCGGAATTGGCGAAACGCCTTTTCGAGTCGGGCGGAATCCCTTACGTCGCACTCAACAAACTCGGCTTCAGGAGGGATATTGTCCTCAGATCCCGTTGAGAGGTTGTCGACCACTAGGATTTCGTGGCCCTCGGAGATATACGCTTCGCATACCCAGGAACCTATGAATCCCGCTCCGCCTGTGACTATTATTCTCACTTTTTCTCCTTCCGGATGCCGTGAAATAATAGTTTTCCCCTAGGGTTTTGTCAAAAAGCAGGTTCGTATAAACCTTGGGACTGTTTAAATCGTTAAGCGAACAAAGAACGGGCATGCAGGATTGTTGTTAACAACCCGATGCCCGTTGCTATTTTATGCTCGGCCGTTTCGTGGTATTCCAATTACCGTTTCATGGGAGACAATACGCCGTCAGCATCCAAAAGATTATGGCAATCCCTAAGAGAACCGTCAGCGTCTGTAAGATATTGTGCCAGTGCGGGGTGCACCATGTCTCCTTCACCACAGGCGCCTGCTTCTATGTCGTCTAACCCAGCAGTTCCTGCTGGTACCATTACATATGGACAAATTACCACCGCGTTTTTGCCTGTGGCGGGATCGGCGTGACGGTAGGCATAGCCGGCCCAGTAACCGGTATATATCGTGTCTGCCTCAATGTCAGCGTCGGTTTTTGCTACCAGAAAATATGCTCCAGGCCTGTCAAAATTTCCATCCGTCTCACTTACGTAATAGGTTGAAATGGTTTCAGCATTGTAATCGCTTTCGCCTACCTTTACTCCTACCTGTAGAAAGGTTGCGGATCCGAAAGCGACGCCTCTTGCGGTGATCCTGACGTTGGGCTCACTGACTCATCTCCGGCCTCTTCCTCGCGCAGGTCAATGTCTTCATTCGTACAATCCGTTGTACCATCCGCATTAACACTGGTGTAGAATCCTCTCATCTCAATTGGTTGCGCTTCCGCTTCATCATCGTCATCATCACAGGATGAGAGCGCTAGCAATCCTGTAAGGCAGAACGCCACCGATAAAGCGAGAATTCCGAGACCGCGTATCCCTTGAAAACGGCGCAACGCAAGACTATTGTAAAACTTCCACATAACAAAATTCCTCCTTATAGGACTAATAGTTCCACTATAACACAATTCGTATACGAAAGGTTGTGGAATTTTTACTTATTTTAGGGCCCCGTTTTCGTATCAATATCCAAGAAAATTTTAGTGCTTCGGTTTGTCCGGTTTTTAAGTTATACTCCCCTCAAAACCGGTTTACCTGCATTCGGAATTAACGATATCTTGTTGTTCCAGAAGTGCCTGCACCTGTAAATTAACAAATCAGATCACGATAACCGGACTTGATTAGCCATGCTTCTCGCAATTGACGTTGGCAACACGAGCATAATGGTCGGAATATTTTCCGGAGAGGATCTCGTATACAGTTTCAGAATTGATACTGACAGAACCAAAACCCCCGATGATTACGGAATTATCTTATTCGGGAAGATGGACGAGAAAGACATATCTCCCTCTTCGTTCAGCGGTTCCATACTTTCCTGCGTGGTTGCCGAGATGGAGGAAGGGGTGGCGAAACTGGTGGAGAAATATTTCGGTCACCGGCCTATAATCGTGGGTCCCGAGACAAGAACAGGAATGCCGATTCGGATTTATAGTCCCGAAGAGCTCGGAGCCGACAGGATAGCAAATGCCGTTGCGGCTTACCATCGCTTGGGCGGAAGCGTGATAGTAGTTGATCTCGGTACGGCGACCACTTTTGACTGCGTTTCCGAAAAAGGAGAATATCTAGGCGGAGTCATAGTCCCCGGGATCGAGCTTTCCACGGTGGCGCTTTACCACGGAACTTCCAAGCTTCCGAAGGTTGATCCCGAGAAGCCTGAGCAGGTGATCGGCAAAGACACAGTCGAGTGCATACAGTCGGGGCTGTTTTACGGTTACGCCTCGATGATTGACGGGCTTTGCGTAAAACTCAAGGAGGAGATGGGTTCTTCTCCTGAAATCGTAATGACCGGGGGTTTTGCCGAAGCGATCTCTGAGGAGTGCGCCTGCGTGAACCGAGTCGACAAGGACCTTGCTCTCCACGGCCTGAGACTGCTCCATGAACTCAACTCTCAGATACTCTGTTAGGAAAATCGTCTCGGAAACCACCTGTTTTGTCCTTTCCCTAGAATTCAAAGACGGTTATCACCACTGGGTTTTTCCAAACGCGCAATGGATGGACAAGAGGGAGAAGGCTATCGGGATTGAGTTTGAAGAAAATGATCTTTGGCCTTTTCTCTGCAGGCAGTCCTCCGCGGCGAAAGCCGATTTTTTCGTTTCCGGGAGGTACGTCTCGAGTCATGAAGGTGCCTTCAGACTCTCTTTTAATCTCGGCGATTCACCGCTCCTTTGGGGCAATTACGTTCTGCTCTCTCCAAGCTGGGGACGTCACTCGAAAAGAAAGATGTGGGTTCTAATCCCCTCTTCGGGAAGGGAGCGCGGGCGGCAGTAGGGGGCTATTTCAAGCCAGATCAGAGGGTGCCTGTGTGTGGATTTCCGTTTTCGGGAGAAGTTTAGTCTGCCTTTCAGATTCCTCGGGTCCGGGGTCGTAAAAAATTTCCTTTTCGTTCGCCAAAAACAGACCCTTCCATAGTGCGTATCCCTTTCTGTTCATGTGGAGACCGTCTTCGGTGAACAGTTCCTCCCTTATATTCCCGCTTTCATCCAGCATGTGGTCGTAAACATTCAGGTAAAAGGTATTTGGTTCTCTCGACAGGAACTGTCTTACGAGATCGTTTGACGCCTCGATTCTGTCAAGAAAATGGAACCTTACGGGACTCGGTTTTATTGAGACGAAGGTAAATTTCGTGTGGGGGTAGGATTCTCTGAAGCGGTGGTAAAAATCCACAAAAAAATTCAGCACCTGCCTTGGTATGCAGCCGTCCCCTATATCGTTATCGCCCGCGTAGAAAACCAGGGATTTAACGTCATTCGGTTTTATTAGGCGCTCGAAATAGTGCAGGCAGTAGGTGATTCTGGCGCCTCCGAAGCCAAGATTTATGACGTTGTAATCGGAGAAATTCCTTGCCATGGCCCTCCAGAGGCGGAAACTTGAACTGCCGTAAAATACCGTCGCGTCATTCTTTTTCCCCACATGGCGTCTCTCAAGGATCCTTACATCCTGTTCAAACAGATTTTTATCGATTACTGGGGACTCTTTTTCGACCTGCTCGAAGGTTTTTAAGTTTATCTTGGTGGATTCTACTCGTCTTGCGAGTCCCGCTGCCTCTTCCACATATTTTCTGTATTCGTTTCCGTATTTGCTGACGAATTCAAAGAGGCTGTCTTTGTTCTCCTGCGGGTTTTTTACGTAATCGGATACCCTGAAGGGCTTTTTTATTACTAGGGAGAACACGTTCTGGTTTATTCTTTTGTCGAAGTTCGCCACGGCCACGGGAACGATATACGGTTCGGGCGAGACGGATGCGGCCAGAAGAAAAGCGCCGAGTTTGAACGGACCGGGCGATTCCTCCGTCGTCATGCTGGTTCCCTCAGGGCTTATTACTATGTTAAATCCTTTTTCCAGATGATCCTTGGCCGTTTCATAGAACTTTCTCCTCCAAGCTTTTCTCCGCTCCGGGGTTCCTTGGGAGAGATCGGATTCGCCGGTGTAAACATTTATGTGTCCGAGCCTTTCGTAGTAGTATTCATGTCCGTATTCCTCCGCCCTTGGAACACGTACGACGCGGATCCCGGCCTCGCCGTACTTGGCGTAAAGAACCATCGAGCTTATGAAGTGGGAATCGAGTGTAATCTGAAAATGATTGGGAAGGGTGTTATAGGGATGATTCAGCAGATGATTGTATATGAAGATGTGCCCCGGCTCATCTGGCAGGTTTTCCCAGCCTTCAATTACGTAAGGAGTGCTGTTGAAGACTCCAGCGAACTGCTTGGCCGCCATGGTTCTTATTTCGCTTGGACAAAGCGACTTGGGCGCAGCGGTCACGGACTGATAAACGTTTTTTAGTCCCTCGAAAAAGTTGTATTCCTTGTAGATCTTTCCGAGAATATCAAGGCTGAGACGGGACAGTTCCCTCTCAAGGCTTTCGCCTTCTTTTTCCAGCCTGAACAGAAGCCGGAAAGCATCATCCAGCGTAAGCGGGCTGTTTAGCAGGTGGGGGAGTTTGTGAATGGGAGAGTTTACGCTTAACTGCATGGAGTTCTGCTCTATAAGGTTGCTTATAGCCAGTATTTCTCGTTCGTATCTTTGCGATATGAGCCCCGCGCGGGCATTTCGAAGCCGTATTGACACCAACCACAAAAGTCTTCTTGCCAACGCCAGCGCCGAGTGGGGATCCTGATTCAGGATTTTATGAAGATTGCGGGTGCTTATGTGATAGATAACAGAGTTTCTGCTCGCAACAGCGGTGATGTCGTTTGATCCGGCGGGAGCAGCGCCCATCCATCCGACCAGATATCCGGGGAGGTTAATCAGATGAAGCGCGGCGGATTCCTCGATTCCTCCCTGCGCCCCGTCGGGAGAGAAGCACAGTGCCGCCTTTCCGTAAGCCAGTATGTCTATTCCTTTGGGGATATCTCCCTGGTTGAATATGGGTTCGTTGTTTAGATAGTATTTTTTCTGGGTAGCTTTTGCCAGCTGGCGCAGTGTTCTGTCGGGGAAAACCTCGAAAAAAGGAGATTGCCTGAGAAGCTGAAGCGGGTTAGGTACGGATATGTATCTCCCTTCTTGGGAAAAACCGCCCGTTTTTCCCGTTTCAATGTCCCAGTTGACGTTGTTGTATTCTGCAAGTTCGGTCCTGACATGTTTTAGAAGGTTTATGCTTTTGCCGAGAACGAAAAGCAGGAATTCACGTCCCAGAAAGGGTTCTTGGTCAAAGAATTTTTCAAGATTCTGGTGGCTCCACTTTAGCAAGACGCAAGGACTCTCGCATGTGATCGTTGTGTAGTAGCGTTTGGGAGAGCGGAAGCCCGACCAGCCTACGGGAGTGAATTTTTCGTCGCTCTTGCCCACCGAGAATTCATTGGTTCTGTCTTCGACGCTGATTGAAAAATTCACTAGTCCCTCTACGAGGAAGTAGAAAGAATGACTCGGTTCGAACTGTTTGGTGAGAACGTAGCGTTCCGGCACTTCTATCAGTTCGCCTATCTTAAGCAGGAAATCGGTTTTGTCTTTCTCGAAATTCGAAACGAACGGAAGTTCGCTGAATATCTCTCTTTTTTCCCACATAAAAACAAATCATACCTTTTTTGTTGGCATAATATACTTTATAGCCAGAACTCGGCTGACCGTCCGGACAAGATCAAGGGCTTTTTCGCAATTTTGTTAAAAACGATTTACATTGTTTGGAAGAACTACAGAAACTTTTTCCAAGGAGACTCAGGTGATAAAACGTATGGTGATGTGGAAACTGAAGGATTCGCACGAAGGAATGAGCAAGGATGAGCTTATTGCCAAGTTCAAACAGAAAGTAGAGGTACTGAAAAACGCCGTTCCGGAGATAAAGACTATGGAGCTTGGCAAGAGTTTTAGTGAGCTTCCTGTCGCGTACGATGTATCTCTCTATTCTGAGTTCGACTCGAAGGAAGATTATGAAGTTTTCCTGAAGCATCCCGAGCACGTGAAGGTCGGAAAGTTCATCCGGCAGATAAGAACGGATGTGGCTCTTGTCGAATACGAAACGTGATTTTCTTGGGTCCGCCTTGCCGTTGAATAAGGGGATATGTCGAGCACAGACACCCTGTTATCCGCTTTTATCGGCATAATATGCTCTGTTGTCAAAAGCCGGATAGCTGCCTAGATAGGATGGGGGATTTTCGCAATTCCAGAAAAATGGTTTATACTGCTTGGTACGAATATTTTTCCAAGGAGACCTAAGTGATCAAGCATATAGTGATGTGGAAGATCAAGGAGTCGCACGAAGGGGCGGACAAGGGTGAGCTCATGGACAGGATCAAGGAGGAACTCGAGGGGCTCAAAGATACCATTCCTGAGATAAAGACAATGGAGATCGGCAGGAATTCTAACGAGCTTCCCACATCGTTTGATATTGCTCTTTATTCAGAGTTCGAATCGCAGGGAGATCTTGATATCTACAAGGAGCATCCCGAGCACCAGAAGGTCGCGCAGTTCGTTCGGCAGATAGCTGTAGATGCGGTTGTTGTCGACTACGAAACATGATTTTTCTGGTTCCGTCTAGCCGTTGAATAAGGAGATATATCAAGGGCGGACACCCTGTTATCTGTGTACATGTGGTAACCGAGCGTGGCTATCATGGCCGCGTTATCAGTGCAAAGAGCGGGCGAGGGGATAAAAACATTTATTCCTTTGCTTCTTATTCTCTCTTCGCTTAGCTGCCTTAACCTTGAGTTGCAGGCTACCCCGCCTGCTAAAACAACGCCTTCCACTCCGTTTTTCCTTGCGGCATTAAGCGTCTTGTCAATAAGAGTTTCCACTATGGCTTCCTGATACCCGGCGCATACGTCAAAGAGGTTCTCTTCGTTTTTAACCGGATTTTTTCTTATGTGGTTAAGAAGAGCGGTTTTAAGCCCGCTGAAACTGAAATCAGGGGATTCATTGTTAAACGGTCTTGGAAAACTGATGGCGTCGGGGTCGCCGTTTTTTGAAAGCCTGTCTATTTCGACTCCTCCGGGGTATCCGAGCCCGAGGGCCTTCGCTCCCTTGTCAAAAGCCTCTCCCGCAGCATCGTCTCTTGTGCTTCCAAGCAGCTCGAAGTCAAGAAAGCCCCTTACCATGTAAAGGTTCGTGTGCCCTCCGGAAACTATGAGTGCGACAAACGGGAAATCAATTTCGTTCTCCAGATGCGCTACCGCTATATGCGATTCCAGATGGTTTACTCCCACAAGGGGTTTCCCATGGGAGAATGCAAGGGCCTTTGCGGTCGAAATTCCGACCATGAGCGAACCTATGAGTCCGGGTCCCTGGGTTACCGCTATGGCTTCAACTTCCCCCGCTGAAGTCTCGGCAGTCTCGAGTGCCTGCTTGATTACCTGGAGGATTATTTCCGTGTGCATGCGCGACGCTATCTCCGGGACGACTCCGCCAAAGGCGTTATGAACGTCGATTTGAGAGGAAACCACATTTGAGAGCATCTGTTTTCCGTCTCTTACCACTGCTGCGGAAGTTTCGTCGCATGACGTCTCAATACCCAGAATGAGATAAGACATAAACCGAACCTCTTTGATGAACTGGGTAATAACTTTACCCAAGTGTTCGATTTAGTGAACGGGAAGGGCTTTCGGTTTTGCCCAGTTTCCATGGGAAGGTGTTCCGGTTAACATTCGGTGGATTGTGAGTGTTTTTATATTGCAGAGGTTTTGATGCCGAAGATCTTTAGGGTACTGATTCCATCTCTTTTTATTTTTCTGTTGTCTGCCTGTGGCTGCGGGGAAAGAACCGCCCCAGACGAGCGTGCTGGGGTTCCACCAGAATCGATATCCGAGGAAACTCATTCGGAACCAATGCCTGCTGAAACTCCTGGGGAAACAGCGCCCCCGGAGATTCCCGTGGACCCAAGGCTCTCGGGCATATTCCTTCCCGAGGGGTTTTCGATCTCCCTTTATTCAAACGAAGTACCCGGTGCGCGTTCGCTTGCCCTTGGAGCCGATGGCACATTGTTTGTCGGTACTAGGTCTAAAACCGTGTACGCCCTTAGCGATACGGACGGTGATAACTACGCCGAGACCGTCCATATAATTGCGAATAACCTCAATACTCCAAACGGTGTTGCGTTTCGGGACGGGGCACTTTATGTCGCGGAAATAAGCCGGATTCTCCGCTATGACGGGATCGAAAGCCGTCTCTCATCTCCTCCAGCCCCCGTAGTCATCATTGATACGCTTCCTAGGGATACGCATCATGGGTGGAAGTTCATCCGGTTCGGACCGGACGGAAAACTCTATGTTCCGGTCGGAGCGCCGTGCAACGTCTGCAAAAGGGGCGACGAGCGCTACGCAGCGATCCTGAGGGTCAATCCCGATGGAACGAATCTTGAGGTTTTCGCCCATGGAGTGAGAAACACCGTGGGTTTTGACTGGCATCCGGAATCTGGAGTGCTTTGGTTTACGGATAACGGAAGGGATAACATCAGCAGAGACCAGCAAATTAATGATAACAGCCCCCCGGACGAACTTAACCGTGCCGGGGAATCCGGACTTCATTTCGGTTTTCCTTACTGCCACGGGGCGGATGTTCAGGATCCGCAGTTCGGTTCGGAGCGCGGCTGCAATGAATTTACTCCTCCCCAGTGGGAGCTTCCTGCACACGTTGCGGCGCTCGGCATGCGGTTCTATACGGGTTCCATGTTCCCCGCGTCTTGGAAAAACGTGATTTTCATCGCGGAGCACGGCTCATGGAACAGAAGCGTACCCATAGGTTACAGGGTGACCTCAGTGCGCCTCGACGAATCGGGGAACGCGGCTTCATACGATGTGTTCGCCCATGGGTGGCTTGGAAGTGACGGAACTGCTTGGGGAAGGCCAGTTGACGTTCTAGTTGCCCCCGACGGAGCACTGCTCGTATCCGATGACCGCAGGGGAGCCGTTTACAGGATTTCCCGCTGAAAGATCAAGGTATCACCAAGGCATTTTTGTTGTCCAAATTATTTGTAAAGGAACCTATAATCCCCTAAACTAATCAATGTCCGAAGCGTTTTTGGCAAGGGAACATTTGCTCATGAGTTCTTCTCGAAAAAAAGAGAAAATACCTACCGGGTCCGTGATAACCAGAGACCCTTTTCCCAAATCGAAAAAGATATACGTGGACGGAAAGATCCACGACATAAAGGTGGCCATGAGGGAGGTTGAAACCGACGATTTCCTCTCGGATGCTCCAGATGCTGACCGCTTCAAGATAACCCTTTACGATACAAGCGGTCCCTATACTGATCCCGAAGTTGACATTGACGTTCACAGGGGTCTGCCGTCGCTTCGCGAAAAGTGGATAAGGGAACGGGGAGATGTCTCGGATCTGCCCGATTTCTCCTCGGAATTCGCCAGAAAAAGGCTTGAAAGGGCAAACGGGATAACCTTCGGGAACATAAGAAAGCCCCTTCGTGCCTCACCCTCGCAAAACGTAACCCAGATGCACTATGCGAAAAAGGGAATCATAACGCCCGAGATGGAGTATATCGCCATAAGGGAGAACCAGAGAATTGACGAGCTTAGGAATGTCTACGGACAGCTAGGGGCTTACCACGAGGGAGTAGATTTCGACGCGCGCATTCAGACCGGCTGCATCACCCCCGAGTTTGTCAGGGAGGAAGTTGCCGCGGGGCGCGCCATAATTCCGAACAACATAAACCACCCGGAAAGCGAGCCCATGATAATAGGGCGTAATTTCCTCGTGAAAATAAACGCGAATATCGGAAACTCCGCCGTTACCTCAAGCATTGAGGAGGAAGTCGAAAAAGCGGTCTGGGCATGCCGGTGGGGAGCCGACACCATAATGGACCTCTCGACCGGGGACAACATCCACGAAACCAGAGAGTGGATAATAAGAAATTCTCCGGTTCCCGTGGGAACCGTTCCCATATACCAGGCTCTTGAAAAGGTTAAGGGAAAACCGGAGGAACTTACTTGGGAGATTTTCAGGGATACCCTCATAGAGCAGGCGGAGCAGGGAGTTGACTACTTCACGATACACGCAGGAGTGCTCCTTCGCTACATTCCGCTTACCGTCGACAGGGTTACGGGGATAGTTTCAAGAGGCGGGTCGATAATGGCCAAGTGGTGTCTCTCGCATCACAAGGAAAGCTTCCTCTACACCAATTTCGAAGAGATCTGCGAGATAATGAAAGCATACGACATAGCGTTTTCTCTGGGTGATGGTCTTCGGCCGGGCTCCATAGCCGATGCGAACGACGCTGCGCAATTTGCCGAGCTTGATACCCTCGGAGAACTTACCCAGATAGCTTGGAAGCACGATGTTCAGGTTATGATAGAAGGTCCGGGACACATCCCCATGCAAATGATAAGGGAAAACGTGACCAAGGAGCTTGAGATATGTGGAGAAGCTCCCTTTTACACTCTGGGTCCCCTAGTTACCGACATAGCACCCGGCTATGACCACATAACTTCTGCCATAGGGGCAGCAATGATAGGCTGGTACGGAACCGCAATGCTCTGTTACGTCACTCCGAAGGAGCATCTCGGTCTTCCGAATAAAAAGGACGTTAAGGATGGGGTTATAACCTACAAGATCGCCGCGCATGCGGCCGATCTTGCTAAGGGTCATCCCGCAGCGCAGCTTCGCGACAACGTGCTCAGCAAAGCCAGGTTTGAATTCCGGTGGAATGATCAGTTCAATCTCTCTCTTGATCCGGATACGGCGCGCGAGTTTCACGACGAGACTCTCCCTGCCGAAGGGGCCAAGGTTGCGCATTTCTGCTCCATGTGCGGTCCGAAGTTCTGCTCGATGAAGATCACGCAGGATATAAGGGATTACGCAAAAGAGCAGGGTCTCTCGGAGATGGACGCCGTTCAGAAAGGGCTTGATTCCAAGGCGAGAGAATTTGTGGATAAGGGGAAAGAAATATACGTCGAGCGGCCTGATTAGGTTTTATGTTAGGTCAAGAGATTGGGGTGGTTCTTTATAATTATAATTCGATCTCACGTCCGACATCATTGCCTGTCAGGACGTTATTAAGTATATATTTGCAACCTTTTACAAGCTCTTCCGTTCCATGCCCAAGCGAACTGACATAAAAACCATAATGGTCATCGGCTCCGGTCCGATAGTTATAGGACAGGCCTGCGAGTTTGACTATTCAGGCACCCAGGCGTGCAAGGTGCTGAAAGAAGAAGGTTACAGGGTGGTTCTGGTAAACAGCAATCCGGCCACAATAATGACCGACCCGGACTTTGCCGACAATACTTACGTGGAACCGCTCGTTCCCGAAATACTGGAAAAAATAATAGAGAAGGAAAAACCCGACGCCCTTCTGCCCACAATAGGCGGGCAGACGGCCCTTAATCTTGCCGTTTCGCTTGCCGAGTCGGGCGTGCTCGAGCGCCACGGCGTGGAACTCATAGGTGCTAAAATCCCCGCGATAAAAAAGGCGGAGAACAGGGATCTTTTCAAAAAAGCCATAGCCGACATAGGTCTTGAGGTGCCGAAAAGCGGTATCGCGCATAACATGCAAGAGGCCTGGGATGTTGTGGACGAGATAGGGTTTCCGGTCATTATACGACCTTCTTTTACCCTTGGCGGAACCGGCGGAAGCGTTGCCTACAACAGGGAGGAATTCCAGGAGTTCGCCAAGGCGGGAATCGAAAGCTCCCCGGCAAGCGAGATACTCATAGAGGAATCCATAGTGGGGTGGAAGGAATTTGAGTACGAGGTAATGCGGGACCACATGGATAACGTCGTCATAATCTGCTCCATAGAGAATTTCGACGCCATGGGTGTTCACACGGGAGACAGCATAACGGTGGCTCCTGCGCAGACTCTTACTGACAAGGAATACCAGCATATGCGCGACGCGTCCATAGCGATAATAAGGGAAATCGGTGTTGAAACCGGCGGCTCTAACATCCAGTTTGCCGTTAACCCCAAAGACGGGCGGATGATGGTAATAGAGATGAACCCGAGGGTTTCGCGAAGTTCCGCCCTTGCCTCAAAAGCCACCGGGTTTCCGATCGCCAAGATAGCCGCCAAGCTTGCGGTCGGCTATTCACTCGATGAGATCTCAAACGATATAACGAAGTACACCCCCGCGTCTTTTGAACCGACGATAGATTACGTTGTGGTGAAAATACCGAGATTCGCGTTTGAGAAATTCCCGCAGACGAGTCCGAATCTCACCACGCAGATGAAATCCGTGGGTGAAGCCATGTCCATCGGAAGAACTTTCAAGGAATCCCTGCAGAAGGCGATGAGATCTCTTGAGATAGATTCCTACGGTTTCGAGAAGGTGTCTGATGACCCCGAAGAGGTAAGGGAAGAACTCAGGGTTCCCTCCCCTCGGCGTCTCTGGTACATAGCCGACGCGTTTCGTCTGGGGATGGACTTGGATGAAATCTACTCGATCTCTCACGTGGACCCGTGGTTTCTTCGAAATATAAAGCAGATTGTCGATTTCGAATCTGATATTGCGAAGGACGGGTTTAACCGCGAGACCATCCTTCAGGCCAAGCGCCATGGTTTTTCCGACATTGAGATCGCAAAGATTCTTTCCACGGAAGAAGGGGAAGTGAGGGATTTCCGCCTGCGCGAGGGAATTAAGCCTGCTTTTAAGATGGTTGATACCTGCGCTGCCGAATTCGAGGCTTACACACCTTATCTCTACTCGACTTTCGAGAGTGAAAGCGAAGCGCTCCCCACGGACAGGAAAAAAGTTGTGATACTCGGCGGGGGACCGAACCGCATAGGTCAAGGCATAGAATTTGACTACTGCTGCGTGCACGCGTCTTTTGCGCTCCGGGAAGAAGGGTACGAGGCTGTTATGGTTAACTGCAATCCCGAGACCGTGAGCACGGATTACGACACCTCGGACAGGCTTTATTTCGAACCGCTTACGCTTGAAGACACCTTGGCTCTTATAGGAAGGGAAGATCCATGGGGAGTCATAGTTCACCTTGGAGGCCAGACCCCACTCCGCCTGGCCCTCGCGCTTGAGGAGGAGGGGGTGAAAATAATAGGAACTTCCCCCGAGAGCATAGATCTTGCCGAGGACAGAGACAGGTTCAGAAAGCTCGTTTCGGATCTGGGACTTCTCCAGCCTCAAAGCGATACCGCAAGAAGCGAGGGGGAAGCCATTGGCATAGCCCGCGAAATAGGGTATCCGGTCATGGTCCGCCCGTCTTACGTTCTGGGCGGTCGCGCCATGGAGATAGTTTACGACGAGGAGTCTCTTCGAACTTACATACGGGAAGCCGCGAGCGTTTCACCGAACCACCCGATATTGATAGATAAGTTCCTAAAGGACGCAAAGGAAGTTGATGTGGACGCAGTTTGCGACGGGGAAACCGTTGTTGTGGGCGGAGTGCTCGAGCACATCGAGGAAGCGGGGGTTCATTCCGGAGACAGCGCGGCGATTCTGCCGCCGTTCTCGATGGAACCTGAAATTGTCGAGGAAATAAAATCCCAGACGAAAAAACTTGCGCTTTCTCTGGATGTAAAAGGGCTTGTTAACATCCAGTTTGCCGTAAAGAACGGGAGGGTCTACATAATCGAGGTAAATCCAAGAGCAAGCCGCACCGTTCCCTTTGTGAGCAAGGCCATAGGGGTTCAGTTGGCTAAAATAGGGACCAAAGTGATGACCGGAAAATCTCTTGAGGAACTCGGCTACACGGAGGAAATCGTCCCGAAGCACTACTGCGTAAAGGAATCGGTCTTTCCTTTCGTCAAGTTCCCGGAAGTTGATACGATTCTGGGACCGGAAATGAAATCCACCGGTGAGGTCATGGGAATTGCTCCCGACCTTGACCAGGCGTTTGCCAAATCCCAGATTGCGGCCGGCAACAGCCTTCCCTCAAGCGGAGTGGCCTTCATAAGCATAAAAGACGAGGACAAGTCCGACAAGATGCTTGATATAGCCCGGAGGCTGAGCGATATAGGTTTTGATATAATGGCTACCGGGGGCACATCTGAATTTCTCAATAAAAATGGTATATTTTCCCGAACGGTGAACAAGGTTAAGCAGGGACGTCCCCACATAGTCGATCACCTTAAAAACGGTGAGGTGCAGTTGGTTATAAATACCACTTTCGGGAAAAAGGAGATCGCGCAGTCATATTCGATAAGAAGGACCGCGCTTGTAAACAATGTTCCTTACTTTACCACTCTCGCCGGTGCGGTCGCCGGAGTCAGTGCTATCGAGGCCTTGGTGAGAATCGGTCTCGACGTAAAGGCCCTGCAAAGCTACTATTAACACGGCTGGGGTATGGTTGAGGCGAGGAGGAGATATTAATGAGTGTCCAAAGAGTTCTAATTACTCCTGATGGCTGGAAAAAGCTTCGGGACGAACTTCACAGGTTAAAAACCGTCGAAAGACAGGAAGTAATCAAACTTATAGAATACGCGAGGTCCCTCGGGGACCTCTCCGAAAACGCCGAGTACGAGACTGCCAAGCAGAGACAGGCGTTCATAGAGGGAAGGATACAGGAGATAGAAGACCGCCTTGGCCGTGCGGAAGTAATTGACCCCGAGAAAATCACTGCCCGGGACAGGGTGGTTTTCGGTCTTACGGTTACGGTGGAGGATATTGATTCCGGGGACATAAAGAAGTACAAGCTTGTGGGAGAGGATGAATCCGAGCCCGAAAATGGCTTTATCTCCGTCACCTCTCCGGTTGGCAGCGCGCTTATCGGAAAAAGAGTTGATGACGAGATACAGGTCAGAGCTCCCGGAGGAATTAAGGAATTTCTGGTTATTAATATAGAATAATCTTTTGGTATGGGCAGGCCGGTTGACAATCTCAAGAGATTCATACTGTTTTCAATTGTTTTCCATATTCTTATATCTTTTGCTTGGGGGAAGATTGTCGTGCAGAGAAGCGTTCCTGTGTACGGCGATCATATAGAGGTATCCCTCAGGCATTTTGAATTCAGAAAACCCGCACCCGCCAAAAAAATCGTAAAGAGAAAAAAGGTTGAGAAGAAGAAAGAGAAAAAAGTCGTAGAAAAAGTGAAAAAGCGGGATGACTCCCTGGCGCTTAAAAAGGATGAAAAATCCGCTCCAGAGGAACAGCCCGAAGAGGCTAATTCCACCGCGAGACCCTCTTACGGCTTCACCCCAAGACCCGGCTATCCCGCGGTTGCCATAAGACGCGGTTACGAAGGCAGCGTGTTGCTTAATGTGCGTGTGCTTCCGAACGGAAAGCCCGAGGAAGTAACCATCTTCAAATCCTCCGGTCACAAGGTTCTTGATAATGCCGCCTTGAGGGCTGTAAAAAAGTGGAGATTCGTCCCGGCGCAAAGGGGCTTCAAGGCGGTTTCAAGCTGGGTCAAGGTTCCGATAGAGTTTCGGCTGGAATGAGGCTTAACCATCTGCCGGGAGTTTGCGGGATTTTCTTTCGGGGTCGGGATTCCTTGTTTTTTTCATGAGAAACTATCTAAGCGTATTCATTATATCTTTTCTGGTAGTATTGCTTGACCAGCTGACCAAGTGGCTCGTTAAGGCCCACGTGCCGTTTCTATCGAGGATAAACGTGTTTTCGTGGTTCGATATAACGCACTTGCGAAATCCTGGAATCGCGTTTGGCATGTTAAGGAACATGTCTGAAGATATAAGGCTTTACTTTTACATAGTTATTTTCGTTTTGGTGCTGATCGCGATTTTTTTCTTTCTCCGAAGACTTGAAGAGGAGCAGAGAGTTTTTCGATATGCGCTTGCTTTTGTGCTGGGGGGAGCTATCGGAAACTCAATAGACAGGTTTGCCTACGGATACGTAACCGATTTTATTGCAGTTTACTGGCCGGGGAACCCGGACCTGCTCTGGCCTCCTTTTAACGTAGCCGACTCTGCGATCACGGTCGGGGCGATTTCGATCCTGGTTTCCGGAGTCCTGGGGCGGGGCAAGGAGAATTAAATGTTTAGCGGTATAGTTGAAGACATTGGAGCGGTCCAGGCGCTTGAGAAAAAGGACAAGGGCGTTCTTTTAAGAATCGGGGTTCGGAATATCGATGCCGGGGAACTGGATCTGGGAGAGAGCATGGCCGTAAACGGCGTATGCCTTACGGTGGTTTCTGCTGGAGACGGGAGTTTTTCCGTTGACGCATCCCACGAAACGCTTTCCAGGACAAACCTCTCCGGCCTCCGGACAGGAAGCGGAGTGAATCTCGAGAGATCTCTTCGGGTCGGAGACAGGATGGGCGGGCATATCGTCACAGGCCACGTGGACGGAGTCGGAGTAGTTCAGTCCATTACTCCGGTAGGAGAATCCAAGGTCTTTTCCTTCTCGATTCCCGCATCGCTTGCGAAATATGTGGTCGAGAAAGGATCGGTTGCTGTTGACGGCGTAAGTCTCACCGTCAATTCGGTAAAAGACACTGAGTTTTCGGTGAACATAATTCCCTACACGCTTCGGGAGACGACTTTTTCCGAATTTCGCCGTGGCAGGGAAGTCAATATAGAGTGCGACATAATAGGCAAGTACGTTGAGAAAATGCTCTCCGGCGCAAACCCCCCTGCCGAGGGTTCTCCCGTCGGAAGAAAGTTGTAGGTTGATTTGAGCGAGAAACGACATATTTTTCTTACGGGGTTTATGGGAGCGGGCAAAACAAGCGTCGGCAGGAAGCTTTCCGGAAAACTGCGAATGGATTTCTACGATCTTGACAGTGAAGTGGAACGGGCCGAAGGTCTTTCAGTATCCGAGATCTTTCAAGCGGAGGGAGAGGAGAGCTTCAGGCAGAAGGAAACTGAGATGCTCGCCGTCCTTTCGCAGAAAACACCCCCGGCAGTGATCTCAACGGGGGGAGGTGCGGTTCTGCGGCAGCAGAATCGCGAAATAATGGAGGCCTCGGGTGAGGTCTTCTATCTGCGGGCGGATATCGATACCCTTTGGAACAGGGTGAGGAGCAAGAAGGGAAGGCCCCTTCTCGACGTCAAAGACCCTAGGGCTGAGTTCCATGAGCTTTTCATGAAAAGAAAGGATATTTACGAACTCTCGCCGCATGTTGTTCTCTACGGATGATATGAGTGTCTCAGAAGTTGCTGATAAAGTAATTGGGATGCTCAAATGAAGCTGGAGGCTTTAACTATGAAGAGAACTGTTTTCCTGTTTTTTGCTGCCTGTTTTTTACTTGCGGGTTCACTTTCGTGCGCTAAGATGGAGGATGACGAAGAGAACTCTGGTTCCCTGTCGCGGGAAAGCGTCCCGGAACTTCTTTCTTCTTCCGGCTCTTCTGTAAAATTTCCCTCCCTTGCGGGTCTTGTCGAGAAACAAAAGCATTCTGTCGTGAACATAAGCACCACGAGTGTCGTAAAGCGGGGAAAGGTTCTTCCTGATTTCGGCGAAGGGGACCCTTTCGAGGAGTTTTTCAAGAGATTTTTTCCGAATGACCGGGAACGGGAGTTCAGGAAAAAGGGCCTGGGCTCCGGGTTCATAGTCAGCAAAGACGGCTACATAGTTACCAACAACCATGTGATCAGCAGGGCAGAAGATATACAGGTCGTTCTCTATGACGGGTCGAGGTATACGGCCGAGATTGTGGGACAAGACACCAAAACGGACCTTGCGGTTCTGAAGATAAAGCCTGAAAAAAAGCTGAAGCCCGTTGTTTTCGGAGATTCGGACAGGCTTAGAATCGGCGACTGGGTCATGGCGATTGGAAATCCCTTCGGACTCGGCTACACCGTGACGGTCGGAATAGTGAGCGCGAAGGGAAGGTCTCTGGGTCTCGGGGCCTACGATGATTTCATTCAGACCGATGCGTCCCTCAACCCCGGAAACAGCGGAGGTCCGCTTTTTAACCTGGGAGGGGATGTGGTTGGTGTTAACACCGCAATAGCGTCCAGAGGCCAGGGAATAGGGTTTTCTATCCCAACCAACATGGCCAAGGGGGTCATATCCCAGCTCATGGAAAAAGGCAAGGTGGTCAGGGGTTGGCTGGGAGTCGTTATTCAGCCTATAACGCAGGAGATAGCCGAGAGCATGGGGCATGAGAGCACCGACGGGGCTCTTATATCCGATATAAGCCCGGGGAGCCCCGCGGAGAAAGCAGGTCTGCGGAGAGGAGACGTGGTAGTGAAATTTGACGGAGAGCCCATAAAGGAGTTTACGTCTTTATCCAAACTCGTGGGAATGAAAGCTCCCGGCACTTCCTCTAAAATCACGGTTCTCCGCGACGGGAAGCGCGAGGAGATTTCCGTTGTTCTCGGCGAGATGCCGGATGATGAGGCCCCTGCGGAGTCCCGGCGGGACGAAGATATTGAATTGAGTGACATCACCCCGGATATCGCCGCGCGGTTCGGCGTTGAGGATAAAGCCGGGGTGCTGGTTACGAACGTAAACCGTGGCAGCTCGGCCTGGGAGGCGGGATTTCGTCCTGGGGACGTGATACTTGAGGTTGACAAGAACCCCGTGGCGAACCTCGGGGACTACAACAAAATCATAAGCGGCCTGAAACCCGGAAAGCAGTATCTCTTCCTGGTGAAGAAACGTAAAAACACGATTTACATCGGCTACGCTCCCAAAAACAAACAGTAGCGGGTAACTATCGGTGATTATTTTCCGGGGATGATTTTCCTTCGGAATTCCTCCGGCATCCGTACGGTTTTCCTCTCTTTGTAGTTAAAAAATACGAGAGAGGTCTTGACCTTGGCGACCTCCTTGCCGGTTTTTTCGTTCACCAGTGCGTAGATAAGTTCGAGAAAATTGTTGCCATACTCGCCGATGCCGATGCTTATTTCCATTACGTCCCCGTAAAACGCTTCCGAACTGTAGGTGATTCCGACGTCTCCCATTATAATTCCCACTCCCTCTATATCGGCTTCAGTGTAGCCGTGTGCCGCGAGGAATCTTACGCGGGCCTCGTGTGCGAGGGTTAACACCGAGTCGTGTCCAAGATGAGAACCGTAATTTATGTCGTCTATTCTTATCGGAATTTGCGTTGAAAAGACGAATCTGCTCGGTAGGTTTATTTTTATTCTTGCCATTTTTGCGGGTTTTCTCCCTGAATATATCCGTATTTGCGAGGCTATAAAAGAAATGTTTGCTTTTTACTTTTCAGGGGTTATCATCATGCCTCAATAATTGTTCCAATAAATTTTTCTAGGAGGCGGAATTAGATGGAAGAAAGGACAGAAAAGGAGCATGTAAGTAACCACGTTGATATTGAATCCAAAAGGTTTTTCTTTGACGTCAAGGAAAATCACAAGGGTCAGTACCTTAGGATTACCGAACTAAGCGGCGGCCGCTCAAGCATAGTCGTTCCCTTTGAAGGAATAGAGCAGTTCAGAGACAAGCTGGTCGAAACGATAAACCAATCCCTCGAGCTGGTTGGAAACTAGAGAAATCCCCAGGATTTAATCCCTCCCCATCTTGGCACAAGCTTTAAGATCATCTACATGATCGCTTTTGCTTTTACCACTCTGAGTTTTATAAGATTCGGGTCGGGAAGCTTGCTTATAAATCCGACCTGAACATTCCTGAGCCACATCACCTGTTTCGGAGCCAGGACTTTTTTTATCTTGAAGCGGTTTGATCCGAAAGGGGTGTTCGAGGATTTGAAAAACTCTATTTCAAGCACTATTTTCTCGTAAGCAATGTCGCTTATGTTCTCAATGACTAGCTTGCTGAGCGTCGCGGTCGCCCCGGGGATCCCGCTTCCCCATTCAAACTCCCTTATTACTATATCGTGTTTGGGGAAAGCTTCTCTGGGCTGTTCCTGGGGAAATTCCGTGTTCCTGTCTGCGACCGAACCGGTAGAGCCGACCGAACTGGCCGGAGGAGGGACGATTTCGGTTCCGCTTTCGTAAGCGCTTTCGGATTCATCCGAGGATGGTGCTTCCCGGCGCGGTTCGGCTTTCTTCTCCCCGTCTTTTTTTCTTAGTATGCTAACGGAAGTGATTTTTTTCTTTATCCTCTCCCCAAGGCTTCCCCCGCCGGAAAGGATGTAATTGAGTTCCTTTGTCGTTATCACCTCGGCTCCAGAGACGGCAATAGATCTTTCAACAGCTTTCGGACTCGAGAAACCGACGTTTATCCCCGTAAAAGTTCTTTCCTCTCCGGCGGGAAGTACGTTGTGTATCGTCACCGAGGACAGGTGAGTGCTGCCCGGTCCGGTTCCGCCCTCTTTTTCCGTTAAAAGCAGTTTTATGTTCTTAAAATGGGTTCTTCCTGTGTTCTCAAGGGTGATTTCCGTTATGAAACCCTCCGTTCCGAAGCTCGCACCTTCAAACTCCCAGTTCTTTATGAAAATCACGTTCTCGGCACCCGCAGACGAAGAACTTCCCGACACCTCGGCGCCAGTCACCATCGCCTCGGAGTCTTCAAGATCCGAGTTCATGAATCCCAGATCCAAGTTGGAGAAGGTTTTTCGGCTTCCTGCGGGCAGATCCTCGTGTATCTTTCCGTGAAGCGAGCCCAGGAGCTTGCCGGTTCTTGTAAACAGATCAATCCTGATTTTGATGTTCTTGTAGTTGGTTCTGCCGGAATTTGCGACGGTTATTTCTGAAAGCGTTGCCATACGCCCCACTCCGTAGGATTTCCACGAGTAGTCCGTTACGGTGAGATCTTCCCGAGGGTTTGGCTGCTGCGCATAAGCGACCTCCGCTCGGGGAGAGAGAAGAAGCGGAAAAAGCAGAAGGGCAAGCGTGATTGTCGCGGCGTGAATTATGCTTTTCATCAGGTCTTAAAAAATATTTATAGTAATATACCGAAGAGTTTTTGTTATGGAAGTTCTGGAGGAGGGCTTTTTTTTCTTGAGATATCTTTCAAAAAAGTTATAAATCTAGAACGGCTGGTTGGCAGCTAGGGATTTTCTCGGCGCGCGATTCGTCGCAACTCATAGAAACAGCGGGTTTTTTCAATGGCAATTTACATATTACTCAGCAGACTTACCCCCGAGGGCAGAAAAACCGTTAAGGAGCGGCCCGGGAGAATAAAGGAAGTCGACAAGGAGCTTGAGGACATAGGGGTCAGGGTTCTTGAGCAGTATGCGACCCTGGGAAGATACGATTTTGTGAACATAGTGGAAGCACCCGATAATGAGACCATAGGGAAGGTCTCGGTTGACCTCTGCTCAAGGGGAACGGTCGAGCTGGTAACTCTTCCGGCGGTCTCGGTCGAATCTCTGGTTAAATCGCTTAATAAGGCAAGAGCGGAGAAGACGCCCCCGACGCCATCCGGGGAAGATAAAGATGTTTAAAAAGTATTTCGGTGTAGTGGAAGAACAGTCGCGGGATGTTTTCGGGACGCATCCGAAGAAAACCCTCTCGGCTTTTTCCTTCTTCTCGGTTGCCGCGGTCATTTTGCCTCTGACCATACTCATCCTGTTTATTCTGCTTAAGCTTTTCTAAGGTATTAATGGCAAGAATCAGAACACTTCCGGATGTACTTGTCTCTAAAATAGCCGCCGGAGAAATAGTCGAGAGACCAGCTTCCGTAGTAAAAGAGCTTGTTGAAAACTCAATTGACGCCGGGGCAACCAGAATATCCATACACCTTGAAGCCGGGGGCAAGCGGCTAGTAAGGGTGGTCGATAACGGCCACGGGATGTCCCGTGACGATGCCCTCATGAGCATTGAACGTCACGCCACGAGCAAGATAAGGGACATTGATGATCTTTTCTCGATAGGAACTCTCGGTTTTCGCGGCGAGGCCCTTCCGAGCATAGCCAGCGTTTCAAGGTTCAGAATGATAACTGCCGCCGAAGGTTCAGGATCCGGTACCGAAATCTACATTGAAGGCGGAGTCGTAAGGAAGATAAAGGATACTGCGTCTCCCGTGGGTTCGTCCATTGAGGTTAAGAACCTGTTTTTCAACACCCCGCCGCGGCTTAAATTTCTCAAAAGGCCGGAGACCGAGTTCGGCAGGGTTCTTGAAGTTATCCAGCGCGAGGCCCTTTCACGCCCCGGGGTATCTTTTGAGGTCTCCTCGGATGGAAGAACCATCCATCGCTACGGCGCAAGCGAGTCGTTTGCGCAGCGCGTAGCGCAGATAATTCCCGGCACGCCGCTTTACCCTGTGGACTTTGAAGACGAGACGCTGGCCCTGCGGGGTTTCCTAGGAAGTCCTCTGGATCCACGCTCCTCGATGCGCAGGCTCTTTACTTACGTGAATGCAAGACCCGTAAGGGACCGTTTTATAAACAGGATTATAATGGAGTGCTACGGAAGGATGGTTGAAAAGGGGAAATACCCCCAAGGGGCGGTCTTTATTGAAAGGGATCCCGCCTTGGTGGACGTGAACGTACATCCTACCAAAAGCGAGGTGATGTTCGAGAGCCAGTACGAAGTTGGCCAGAGCATTCGCCGCGCGATAGGCGGCATGCTTGCCGATGCCCCTTGGATGAAGGCCTACAGGGAAAGAACCCAGAAGGCCCTTGAAGATTTCTACGAGAAGCAAAAAGATCCCGCACTTTCCGGGAACAGGGGTTACTCCGCCACAGGGCCTTCGCCAAAAGCAGCTTCCACCCAGGCCGCTCACAATCCTGAGTTGGGGTCTCCACACCCTCACAACGGTGCCTCCTCTATATCTGAGAAATCTCGAGAGGCGACAGGAGAGGATATGTTCTCTGGTGGCTTCTATTCAAACCTCAGGTTTCTCGGACAGGTAGGAAAACTTTATCTCGTATGCGAAGACCCGGACGGCATCATTCTTATTGACCAGCACGCGGCCCATGAGCGGGTTAACTTCGAGAGAATAAAAAAATCCTATCTCGAAGAAGCTTTTTCCTGCTCCCAGAAACTTCTCATCCCCGAAGTCGTCGAACTTACGGTCCGGGAAATCAATACGGCGCAGCAGTTTGCAGAAGAAATGGAGAAGCTTGGCTTTGATTTTGAAGTTTTCGGGGAAAACGCGGTGAGAGTGAAATCCGTCCCGGGGTTTTTAAGAGACTCTGATTACGCCCGGGTTTTCGGCGACCTGTTTGATGAGCTTGACGGTCTGGGCGACCCCAAGAGCTTGGAGGAGCATCTTGACGCTGTGTGTGCGACCATGGCATGCCACAGTTCGATAACTGCAAACCGAACCCTCTCGGAGCAGGAAGCGCGGACTCTTTTTGCCGATATGGACGCTTCTCAGAATCCGCACGCCTGCCCTCACGGCCGGCCGGTAGCGACCCGGATATCGTACAATATGCTTGAAAAGATGTTTAAGAGAACCTGATTCTTAAGGTTGATACATGGTGATGGCAAGCGAGAATTTCCGAGAAAAATTACTTTTTGCAAATTCATAAAGGAGGACCGAGTCCGAAATGGCTGTTGTCGACACAAGTGGTTTTCACAAGGGTATGAAGATTGAGACCGAAGGGGCGATCTGGGAGATAGTCGAGTACAAGCATTCAAAGATGGCGCAGAGAAGCCCGATAGTTACGGCGAGACTTAAGAATATCGCCACGGGAGCCGTACGGGAAATGAAATTCCGCGCGGGAGACACGTTTAACGTTCCCGATATCCAGAAAAGAACCATGCAGTATCTCTACAGGGACGATGAGATGTTTTACTTTATGGATTCCGAGACTTTCGACCAGTTTCCTTTCAGGGCGGATGCAATAGGGGATACGACGAAGTTTCTCAAGGAACAGCAGGAAGTCACGGTGCAGATGCATGAAGGAGAACTCATAGGAGTGGAGCTTCCCACGGCCGTTGTCTTCGAGGTTACCCACACGGAACCTGGAGTGAAGGGAGATACGGTTTCAAGTACCACGAAACCGGCGACCATAGAAACCGGAGCAGTGGTGGCCGTCCCTCTTTTTATCAACATCGGGGACATGATAAAAGTCGATACGAGAAACGGGAACTATCTCGAAAGGGCGAAATCCTGAGCGAAGGCTGCCTGTGTTAACTGCGACCTATTTCCCGAAAGGGTCCTCAATTTCCGGATGCCAGAGCTTGAAGTGTTCTCTGTGCAGGTCGTGGTATGAATCTTTCTCGAAATACTTATCGTAGAATTCAAGATCAAGGTGGTGGGCCTGAAATACCAGCCGTACGAACATCGGGTCCAGAAAAGCCGGAAATCTTCCATAGTTCTCATAAACGTAGGTGCAGAAATCCTTTACTATCTGTATTCTGACTTCGGAAGGATGGTATTCGTCACGCAGGATCGACGCGGGATCTCTGTAGGGGAACGGATTGTCCTCCTTCCAGAATTGTCCCCTTACCTCTAGAAACCTGTCGACGGCTTCGCTCATGTCCGCCACATAGGGAGGGCAGAGGGATTCGAAAACTCCGTCCCTTCCGACGGGATAAGGCGGGTTTGTGCTCCTGAGGCTTTCCTCCGGCTGGACGAACCGGAATCCGAGCCCTTTGTGGGAAGGATCGACCCCGAGCGCGTAATGGGGAAGCAGTCCGGTGAAAGTCCAGCCTCCGAGACCCAATGCCTGCAACGCGAGATTCATGTTCTGGCTTATAAAGGCCTGTTCCACGTTAAGCGTGGTCAGCACCCTTAATTCCAGGTCAAACAGGGAAAGCCTGACGTCGTTTCTTATGTAGCCTTTCTCTATCCACTTATCAAGACCGCACGATCTTCCCCCGTTGAGTTCGTCAATAATGTTAAATCCGTACTTGGCTCCGAAGTATATGAACAGAAGCACCATGTACTCGACTGTGGTATTGGTTACCGGGATAAAGAAAGTCGTTCCCGGCTTGTTTGTATTCCATGCGTTAAAGTCGAAAAGGCCGGGTTCTCCCTTCGGGAGATCGGCTCTTTGGTTCTCAAGGGTAATTCTGCTTGCCCTGAAAAGCTCGACTATTTTTTCAAGCTGCTTTTCCCTGTCAAGCGACATGAAGATGGAGGTGTCGGGGGGCATGAGGTCAAAAAGCCGCACCATGTAAACGCCTTCGTCGTTTGTGTAGAAAAGTTCGGTCGAATGAGAGTTGCAGGAGCACGGCCAGCTTCTGCCGGTCCACTGGAAAAGCCACGATATGCCGGTTCTCGGAAGGTCCCCCAGGGAGAGACCCGTGGTTCCCGTGCCCGCCCAGATCAAAAAAGCTTCTTCAAGTTCGGAGAGAGGGACCGGGTCATGAGCGGAACTGTAAGCCAGATTTCCCTCGGGAATTTCCATCCCGAGGCCGAAACGGCGCGATCTTCTTGAGAATATGGAATCCAGAAGACTGAAGTTTATGGCTCGTTCAAAGCCTTGGGGGATTTTCATTTTTCCGCTCTTTTAGGCGGCCTTGCGAGAAACGGCCCGTTTCCGGTCAGTTGTTAAGGGTTTTGCATTCCTCGCAGATTCCGCTGAAAAGCACCGAGTATCCAAGAATCTTGTAATTATCTATTTGCGGGTCAAGTTCCGAGTAAGCCACGGAATCGTCGTAGATGTCCTCTATCTTTTTGCATTTTACGCATACCACATGGTGGTGAGGTTCCATGTTGGCGTCGTATCTTGCGGCGTGATACAGGGTGTTAACTACTGATATGAGCCCCATTCTCTCGAATGTCTCAAGCGTTCTGTACACGGTGGTAAGGGATATGTTCGGATAGTAGTCCTTTATGTTCTTGTAGATCATCTCGGTGCTCGGGTGCTGCATGCTTCCCGCGAGCTCCCTGTATATCGCTATTCTCTGAGGAGTTACCTTAAGCCCCAGTTCTTTGCTTCTTTTTATGAATTGCGATATCTTGTTTTCGGTTCTGAGTTCCGAATTCTTCATGATTTGCCCCTTTTAGGGGGATTAAAACAGGCCAGTCTCAGTGTACCTTAAAAGTTTTTAAGTCTCAAACCGCGCGCCATGGAGAAAACTGTGATTGAGTTTATGAGGAAAAACAGGATCGTGGCCGTTATCAGGTCCGCCAGTTATGAAAAATCTCTTGAATTTGCAAGGGGATGCGTTGACGGCGGGATAAGAATCATAGAAATCATATCAATCTCTCCAGGTTCTGAAAGACTTCTTCGGGAGCTTGCCTCGCAGGACGGAATATGCGTCGGGGCGGGTACGGTTCTTGACCGTGATTCCGCCGAACGGATGTCTGATTGCGGCGCCCGTTTCATAGTTTCTCCGCACACCGATCCCGAGATAATCGAGTATTGCCGGAAAAACGGCATTACGGCGATCTCCGGAGCCTTTACATCATCTGAGATGGTTAACGCCCGCAGCATCGGAGCGGATTTCGTAAAGATATTCCCCGCTTCGAGTTTCGGTCCGGGTTACGTGAAAGCCATAAAGGAGCCTCTCGGATTTATGGATATCATGGTCACCGGAGGAATTACCGTGGACAACATTCGGGATTATTTCTCGGCGGGAGCTGCGCTTGCCGGGGTGTCTACCGCGCTTTTGGGCGGAGGAGACGACTATCAGTCCATAAAACAAAGAGCCGAGGAGTTCTCCCGGTTCTCCACGTGAAAATGGATACAAAGCCGCAGGCAAGGGAGTTTTATCTTGATTCAATAGACGAGGTGTTTGCCGAGATTTTTTTTCTTTTCGGTGGTGGCTTTGACGTCCGGATGGAAATTGCTTCAGAAACTTCTCTTGTAAGCGCTTCTTTTTCGCTTTGCATCACGGCGGTTGATCGAGAAGGAGCGGTTGACTTTGAGCTTTGTGCCTTTGAGTGTTCGGGAGTTTCTGCGGAGAATTTAGAGGAGTATCTCGGGGCCCCGGTGCATACAAGCAGTGCGCTTGAATTTTTTGATTATGTTTTCTCCCAAAGATCGAAAATTGTCTGCAGTGTGGATTTTTCGGGAAACAGCTGGATAATAACCGTTACTGACTGAAAGCACTCATTATTTTGGCTGTTTCTATATATTCATTTTCCTTTCCTGATTGCCTTTTTGCGGGCCTGCTTAAAACCTGTTACCTTAGCAAAGTGAGGTTTTTACCGTTATTGCTGATGCTAGTGACCGCGTTTTCGTTACCTGCTTATGCCCAGAGCGGGACGGGCCACGACTGGTATTCGGGAAACAGCTACTATTGGAATACGGATTCTGAGGGCAAGACGACCGTTCATGGCTTTGATACGAAAACAGGGGCGTACTGGAATGCGACTATCGAACCGGACGGGGACATGAGGGGCTACGATAGCAATTACAACCCCTGGAGTTACGATAGCCGGACGGGGTATTACTATAATTTCGGCACGGGCGAGAACTGTATAGGAAAAGGCTATGTCCGGACATGTTATTGGGGAGGCGTGCTTAATGGCCCAATGGGCAGGGGCAATCAATGAGCAGGACATTCACTTTAAAAGTGGACAGGAAAGAGAAGATTAGGGTCACCGTGGCAGAGGCAGGTGACAGCCTCTAGAACCGTTCCAGAATTTCGTAATAGGTATTTCTCTGCGCGGGGTTAAACCCGGCGCTTTTTATCATGTGAACAAGCTCGTCCACAGTCGAGCGGATCTTGTTCTCAGCGCACCCCAGGACATTTTCGTCGTAAAGAGTCCCGCCGAGGTCGCTCGCGCCGTAGTGCAGGGACATTGAACCCATTTTCTTTCCTTGGGTAAACCAAGAGCCCTGTACATGCTTGAAGTTATCAAGGAATATCCTGCACACCGAAAGAACCCTAAGGTATCTTTCCCCGCCGACCTCGTCCTTTATTCTTTTTTCAAGCAAGGTGTTTTTAGGCTTGAATGTCCAGGGGATAAACGCCAGGAAATTCCCCGTTTCATCCTGAAGCTCTCTTATCCTGAAGAGGTGCTCGATTATGTCCTCGTCTTCCTCAAGGTGACCGAACATCATGGTTGCGGTTGTCTTAAAGCCCACAAGGTGAGCTTCCCTGGTGATTCTCATCCAGGTGTCAGCATCTATCTTGAGAGGGCTTATCGCCCTTCTCGCCCTGTTGGACAGCACCTCTGCTCCCCCTCCCGGTATTGTTCTCAGCCCCGCGTCCCAGAGGGTTTGCAGCACGTATCTCGTGTCGAGGTTTTCGTACTTGGCAATGGCGGCTATCTCCGGGGCGGAGAATGCGTGGAGATGAAGATCCGGTATCTCCCTCGTGGTCCTTTCTACGATTTCGATGTAGTAGTCAAGCTTAAGTTCCGGGTTATGGCCGCCCTGCAGAAGGACGGTAGTGGCGCCGTTGTGGTAGGAGGTGCGCATTATTTCGATTACTTTGTCGACGCTCATGGTGTAGGCGTCGTAGGCGCCCGGCGGTCTCCAGAAAGCGCAGAAAAGGCACTCCGTGTCGCAGACGTTCGTATAGTTGGGGTTTGTGTCCGCGACGAAGGTCACTATGTTTTCCGGATTAAACCTTTTCCTTACTATATCGGCCAAGGAACCCAACTGGAGCAGGTCGGCCTTTGCGAGAAGCTGGGCGGCTTCGTCGGTCGATATCCGCTTACCTTCAAAAACCTTCCCGTAGATATTTTCGAGCGAACTCATAGAGAAAATTAATAAAGCTAATAGCGGAGGCAAAGTCAATTCCGCAAGCAGTGCTCCTGAAGCCAACTTCGAAACTGGTGCGAACGGAAAGTTTCCCTGCAGTTGGGGAAAAGCGTATAGTTTAGAGGCGTAGTGTCCAGCACATGCGGGTTGGCGATGTGATAAAAGTTTAAAAGCCTATTTGCGTGTGATTTTACGGTTTTATCCAGAACTCCGACCGCCGCCACTCCGTATTTACCACTCAGCTACTTCATTTGAATAAAAAAAGGAAGACTAAGCTGTGGTAGCGACCTAGTCTTCCCATTCAAAACACACGAATCTATAAAGAGACCTAACTCCTTAAAGGAGGCAACAGAGATATGAACCTATGTTACCGAACAGTTAGTACTAATACCAGAAAACAGAAATAATGTCAACCCACCATTCAAGCACTACATACTGTCCATTACTTGTAGGTGTTTTTACATTTAGAAAAGAAATGTGTGATTATTCCCTGATTTTCTTTGTGAGAAGACTTTATAAATTGTAGGGAGTTACAGTATTTATATTACATTTAAGAAACTGGTGTGTGAGGATACACATTCTGATAGAAGGTCGGGAGCCCCTGTTTTTATGATGACATATAATGAAAAATATATGGAGTTCATGGAATTAAAGATGCTGTTCCCGAAAAATATACACTCTGTATCTGTTCAGAGGTTCCGGATGTCCATAGTCAAGATCTCAATTGTTGCCGTTTTGTGTATGATGGTGACGGCATGCTTTGCGGATTCTCCGGTATCCCCATCTGCTGTTATTCTGTCTGATGCGTGCGGCGACAAGGCACCGGTTGTCACTCGCGGAGCTCTTGAACAGACTAGCGAGACTGATTCCGCGATTCTAGCCCGTCGCGTCTTAGAAATCCCGGATCTTTCCGGGCGCAGTCTTATCGATGATATAGCGCGGGTTTTGGGGATAATACGTTCCACATGGCCGGAGATGGCCGAGGTGAATGCGCGCCCAAGATGGGAACCCGGGACGCTGATTTTGAGTTTGGAACCGTCTTTGTTTGAAGCCGTGTCCGTCAGTCTGCCCGAAGAGGGTGTTTCCGCTCCTTTTTGTACAGGGCGCCCGGAGTTTGACGCTCTTAATGCGTCGGTTGGCCTGCGAGGCGTGGAAATTCTTCCTTTTGAATATACGCAAGTCATCGTGATCAGGTTTGACCCGCGCGAGCACGTCTACTCCGCGGGCGCATCATATGAGAAAATAGAAGGAGTCATTTACGCCAGGCCCAATTCCATATTGGGGGATGGTTCCGATATTGAAGTGCTGTGGTCAGAGGGGAAATGGTACGCGGTGTTTCGCAGGGCATGGGGTGATTGTCCTTCCGGCTGTATTTTCTCAGAGCTTTACTTCTTTATTGAACACGAAGGGAAAGTTGAACGAATTGATCCACAGCGCGCAGGGGAAATCAAAGAGTTTGCCGAGGTCCTTGCGAAGCGCGGCTGGAGGCAGCGGCCCGAGAGACAATAGCTGTTGGCCGGCTAACTTGCTGGGCAGAAGCGGTCGGCACTGTTTTCCTTTGCTGTGTATTTTGATCCATTTTTGTTATTCTGTTTGAGAAGGTTCTGCCCGGTGATGTCTCGGCGGCTTTTCCTTTCGTGACTAGTACGCACCGGGGTTTTGGAACCGAGGATTGATATGTGCTTGGGTGCGTGGCTTGAAGAAATTTCCTAAAAAAAAGCTTTTTCTTCTGTCTTTTCTCTTTTTTTGTCTTTCCTGTAGCGGCGTGGGACTCTTTGTCGACCCCGACCGGGATCTTGAGAGCGTAGACCGGGAGGATGCGTATTATCATTTTGCGCTTTCGGCGCTTTATCTGGAACAAGGGGACCTGAAACGTGCACTGGAGAGCCTTGAAGAGGCAGAACGGATTGATCCCCAGTCTTCTGAAATAAAATACCGTCTCGCTCTGATTTACACGGTTCTTAATATGCGCGAGAAGGCCGTTGCCAAGTTCACCCAGTCCATTGTTCTTGATCCGTCAAATTCGCCGGCTTACAGGGACCTTGCCCGCATCTACCTTGCATATCCGGACGAAGCCATGAAGGAAAGGGGCAAGAAATTCCTGCTCAAGGCAGCTGAGATCGATCCCGGGGACAATGAAACCTATCTGCTTCTTTGTGCGACTGAACTGTATTCCGGAAATCTTGAGAAGGCGCAGAAGTATGCCGAAAAAAGTCTTTCGATAAGTCCTAAAGATGTCACGGGTCACTTCTACCTTGGAAGCATCGCCTCCAGAAGAAACGATCTGGATACCGCGGTAAAGCACTACAAGAGGGCTCTTGAAATTCAACGGACATACTACCCCGCTTTCGCCGGGCTCGTCGAAACCCTTGAGAAAGCGAAAAGAATCGAAGAGGCGATAGAGCAGTACGAGTCGGCGATCAGGAAATTTGCTCCTTATCGCGATGTCTTTATTTCCTACGGGAACATGCTTTACCGCCAGCGCAGGTTCGAGGAGGCCATAAAGCAGTACCACAACGCGGAGGCCGCGGATCCGGAGAATCCCGAGATCAGCTTCAGAATAGGTCTTCTGTATCTTGAAAGCGGCAGTTACGAGGAAGCTATCGGAGAACTGAAGCAGGTTTTCGAACGTCTGCCCGCACATTTTGGGGCAAAATACTACTCCGCCGTCGCCCACACCAAGCTCGGGCAGTATTCCCAGTCAAGAATGCTTCTCGATTCCATACCCCAAAGCTCTGATTTCCACGTAGACGCGGTCGTCCATGGAGCATACATACATGAACTTGAGGGTTCGGCACAGAAGGCGATCAATATACTGAGAGAGCTTCATGAGAAGGACCCGGACAATCCCAAGGCCGTGAATTCTCTGGGTGAAATCTATGGAAGGCAGGGGAGACAGGATGATTCAATCTCTTTATACGGCAGGTATCTTGAAAAGCATCCCGATGACGAATCCGTTCTGTATTCGCTTGGCGTTTCGTATTACTACAGCGACCGAATAACGGAAGCACTCTCGGTAATGGAGGATATAATCAGCAGGAATCCGCGGAGTTTCGATGCGATGAATTTCATCGGGTACACATACGCCGAGCGAGGAGAAAAACTTGATTACGCCGAGGAACTCATTAACAAGGCTCTTGAGCTTGCTCCCGGGCGGGCTTACATAATCGACAGCCTGGGGTGGGTTTACTATCAGAAGGGCGATTTCACCGGAGCCCTCGAGTATCTGCTTCGCGCCTCGGAGATGCCTCCTCCCGATGCGGCCATTCTGGAGCACGTGGGCGATGTGTATGAGAAACTCGGCAAAAGAGAACTCGCGGTGGAGAATTACACGAAAGCCCTTGAACTCCTGGATTCCAAGAAACTGGTTACGGTTGAAGACAGGAAAATCCGCGCGAGGCTTCAAGAAAAGCTAAAGGAATTCAAGCGCGATGAGGCATAGCTGGGTTTTTATTCCATTTGTTTTTCTCTTTTTTTCCTGCGCCGGTAAGCTCCCGCTCCCTACCGCCGAACATCCAGATCTTTCCGCCATATTGGCAAAGGCGAAACGCACCCAGATGGGCTTCACTTCGATAAAAGCTAGGGCGAGGGTGTCAATAAAGTCCCCACAGGGGAAAATTGTTTTCGATCAGGTAGCCACCGTCGTCCGCCCGGAGTTTCTCAGAGTTTCGGTTTTCGCTCCTTTCGGCGAGATGCTCGCGAGGGTGGTTTCCGACGGAGAAAGCGTGAGAATGAAGACCAACTGGGAAGAGTTGATCTTTGAGAATCCGGAGGATTTCAGACTTTCCTACCTTTATCCGGGACTCCCGCCCCAGCTCGGAGTTGAGGACATAGTAAACTTTCTGCTGGGGGGATCCCCATTTGCCCTTCCCCAGAAAAGTTACTCTGTGCGGACCGGGAAGAAGGAAGGGGAAATAGTTTTCGTGTTTTCGGGAAGCACGCCTCTTCAGGTCACGGTAGATTTCCCTAGAAACTTCATAACCAGAGTAGAGGGTACGCTTTCTGACGGAAAGAAGGCTAAGATTGAGTTCTCGCTGTTCAAACGGATTGACTCGGACACCTATTTCCCGAGAAAGCTGCTTTTTGAGACCGCCGATTACAGTCTCAACGTGAATTATGACGAGAATTTACGGGTAAACTCAAAGACGGATATTTCTTTTTTCCGGTCCGCAGAGGAACCCTGATTTGTCGCAGAAACCGCTTGTAAAAAACTTCGTAATAAGGAACCGTTTAGGCCTTCACGCCAGAGCGGCCGCGGTTCTGGTCGCCCTGACCAGCAGATTCAGTTCCAGTATAATGATAAGGAAAGACAGTTTCGAGATAGACGGAAAAAGCATACTGGGCGTTTTGTCCCTTGCGGCCATTTGTGGCACTGAAGTTGCCGTTACGATAGAGGGGGAAGACTCGGAGCTTGCGATGGAGGAAGTCTCCCGTCTGATTGAAAGCGGCTTCGGAGAAGGAGTCGATCCGGAAAACTGAATTTGGGATATTCTGCAAGCGGGATAAACTGAATCGGTTTTTAAGGGAAAGCACTGTTACGACCATGAAGATTATAAGGATAAATTCGAAAAATCTGGAAAGAAGGTCAAGAGAAATAGAGAAGTCGGCCTCACATTTCGATCCGGAGCTTGTTTCGCAGACGGAAAAGATTGTAGAGGACGTCAGAGAGCGGGGAGACTCGGCGCTTTTTCGCTATGCGAAGAAATTTGATGGACCTTACGTAACTGCGAAAAACGTAAAAGTCACCGATCGGGAATTCAAAGAGGCCAGAGCATCCGTCGCGCCGGGCATTGCGAGGGACCTTAAGAAGGCCGCTTCACGGATTCGCTCCTACCAGAAGAAGAAGCTTCCGAAGGCCGGAGCCTACAAGGATGCGCTCGGAAACGAACTTGGCTGGCTGATAAGACCAATTGAGAAGGTGGGAGTGTATGTTCCGGGAGGCAAGGCTTCGTACCCTTCAACCGTGCTCATGACCGCCATACCGGCGCGGGTTGCCGGGGCAATCGAGATAAGCGTTGTCACACCATGTTCCGGGAAACGGGTGAATCCCGAGATTCTTCTGGCGTGCGAAATTGCCGGGGTGAGCAACGTCTACAAAATAGGCGGGGCCCACGCCATAGCGGCAATGGCCTTTGGAACCAGGAGCATACCGAAAGTGGACAAGGTAGTAGGTCCGGGGAACATCTATGTCACGATAGCCAAGAAGCTGGTTTATGGTTTCTGCGACATTGACATGCTGGCAGGGCCGACCGAGGTTCTGATTATAGCCGACGGTTCGTGTCCGCCGGGATGGGTTGCCGCAGACCTGCTTGCCCAGGCCGAGCATGACGAAATGTCAATCCCGATTCTCGCGACCACCAGCTACGATTACGCCAAAGAGGTGAAGAAGGAAGTGCTCTCGCAGCTAAGGGGGCTTGACAGAGAAGAAATCGCGGGCGCCGCGGTCTCAAACAACGGAAGAATCTACGTAACCGAGAATATGGAGCAGGCAGTGGCGCTTTCAAACGCGGTTGCTCCCGAGCACCTTGAGCTCTGCGTGCGTTCCCCCAAATCTCTTCTAAAAGGCATAAAACACGCAGGAGCAATATTTCTGGGATCTCTCTCGACCGAGCCTTTCGGCGATTACGTCTCGGGTCCGAGTCACGTTCTTCCGACGGGAGGAGCGGCGAGGTTTTCTTCTCCTCTTAGCGTTTATGATTTCCTGAGGATGCCGAGCACCATATCGATGTCGAAAAAAGGCTTTTCGTCTCTCGGCGCGACCGTTATGAACCTTGCCCACGCCGAGGGGCTTTCGGGTCATGCGTTTTCGGTAAAAAGACGGATTGAGGATTCCTGAGTAATGTTCACGCTACTGTTTAGGACGGGAGACTCCGGTGTCTGACATAGACTCAATTAAAAGCAGGATTTCTAAGAACGTAAGGTCAATATCTGCTTACTCGGTGCCGAGGATTGACTGCTCGGTGAAGCTTGATGGAAACGAAAGTCCTTATGATCTTGAGGAAGAAGAGCAGATTGCGCTTTCCGAACGGCTGGCGAAGCTTCCAGTAAATCGTTATCCGGACCCCGAGGCTCTGGAGGTAAGAACTTCCCTTTCCCGCGCTGTAGGCTTCCCTATGGATGGGATATTGCTTGGCAATGGCTCAGACGAGATCATACAGATGATCGTCGAGGTGCTTGGGGGGAAAAGCGGCCGCGTGCTCGTGCCGTCCCCGACCTTCTCAATGTACAGGATCACGTCGCTTATTCTGGGAAAACAGGTGACGGAGGTTGAACTCGATGAGAATTTTGACATAGATCTCGAACAGACCTTGGAGATGATTCGCGCGCAGGATCCTGACATCGTTTTTCTCGCCACTCCGAACAATCCTACCGGTAACTCTTTTTCGGAAGAAAAAGTGCTCGAGATCCTTGAGGCAAGCGGGGGCGCGGTGGTTGTCGACGAGGCCTACTGTGATTTTTCGAAAAAAAGCTATATTCCCCATATAGATAAATATGAAAACCTGCTGGTACTGAGAACAATGTCCAAGATAGGGTTTGCGGGGGCGAGACTTGGAATATTCTTTGCACGACCGCAGATCGCAGACGAAGTGAACAAGGCGCGTCTTCCCTATAACATAAATTCTTTTAGTCAGGATGTAATGTCTTTTGCTCTTGAAAACCCCGAGGCTACTGAACGGAAGATAAGCCTTATATTGAGCGAGAGAGAAAAAGTTCGCGCGTCGCTTGAGCGAATTGAGGGAATTCATGTTTATCCAACGGACGCGAATTTTTTCCTGGTACGGGTTCCGGACGCGGATTTTCTTTTCGAAGAGCTTGTAAAAAACGATATTCTGGTCCGTCGCTTCAAGGGAGAGGGACGCCTTGCAAACTGTCTCAGGATCACGGTTGGAACTAGAGAGGAGAACGATCAGCTCATCCAAGCCCTAGTCAGCATATTTTCTTCCTAAGTAGCTCTTCACCACGAAAAGAATTGTCGCCGCAAGGGCTATCCACGCGAAGATGTCTCCTACCCTCGAGTAGAGAGTTTCAAGCGAATCGATCAGAACTACCTCTCCCTCAAGATTTTCCGTAGTGAATATCCCCGTGCGGGCCTCTATCTTTCCGGTAGGAGATACGATCGCGCTTACGCCGCTGTTTGTTGATCTTACCAGGTAACGGCGCGTTTCAACTGCCCTTGGAATTGAGAGGAGCAGGTGCTGGTAGGGAGCGATACTCCTTCCGAACCAAGCGTCGTTTGTGAGGTTAACGAGCAGGTTGGCTCCCATTTTCACGTATTCGCTCGAAATCTTCGCCACTATGTCCTCATAGCATATAAGGGGTCCTATTCTCATGTTTTTTTCCGGAACCTCAAGCACTCTGAGACCTTCTCCCGGAGTGAGATCTCCCATCATGGGGAAGACCCTTTTGAGGAACTTAAGCTCCTCGTTTATCAAGGGGAAATATTCGCCCAGAAGAAACAGCCGGGTCTTGCTGTAGCGGCTGAGGATATTGCTTTGCGGGTCGACTAGGAAGGCCGTGTTGTATTTTTTGTGGTCCTCTTCATCCCAGCCGTCCTCAAGCAGGATGGGATCCCGGGTAAAAGAAAGTCCTCCGATGAGAAAGTGCGCTGGGTGCCCTGCCGGCACTATGTCTGTTTGGTCTTCAATTCTGTATGACGATTTGTCTTTGGGAAACCAGTACTGAACCGATGTCTCCGGCCAGATCACGAGGTCTGCCTCCGGAAGTCTTCGCGACATCTCCCTGTGTTTTTCCGTTATGACCGGTTCATTGTCGAGGTTTTTTTCCGCGTAATCAAAATTCGCCTGAACCATCCCGATTTCCACCCGGGGCTCTGTTTTAAGGAAAGCCTCAATTTCGTTTATTCTGAAAGATCCGTAGCCGAGCACGATTGCGATTATTGCAATCGAGATTGCGGGTGCGGCAAGCACGGGTTTTTTTCTCCGCAGCAAGTCGTCAACGAGGTAGAAAACCGATACGTTTGCAAAAAACATCAGGAATCCCAGAAAGTTCACCCCGAGGGTGTCAACCACCTGTATTACCTTCGGGTAGTAGCCTTGGGAGACTCCTATTCCGTAGGGGAAAAGAACCGGGAAGAAAAACTCTGCGACCACCCAGGCAAAAGAGATTATGAGCGCGTTTGCGACACTTTTTCTCCGGCAAAGTCCGAATCTCGATATATACCAAGTGAAAATTCCGAACTGAAGCGATGAGTACACACAGAACAGAAACACGGCCGCCATGCTTGGGATCAGGGGGATTTCCCCGAACCTGTTAAGAGTCCCGACGAGCCAGTAAAGCGAGACGAGATTCATGGATGTCCCGGATATCATGCCCAGTCGAAGTGACTGCGAAGCGCTTTTCCCCTGAAGCGCCAGAAGCATTGGGGCAAAGCATACCCAGCCCAGTACGCCGAGAGTGCTTGAAAAAAGGGATGCGGAAAAAAGCACCCCGGATCCTGCGGCTAGGATTTCGTTTCCGGTCGGTCTGGTTATCCGGATCGTTTTCATGTGTAACGGAGAAACTGCGGGTTCAAGACGCTTCCTTGTGTCTGCGTAAAGATATGTATTTAAGCGCTCCGACAAGAATCAGCGCAAGTGCCATTACCTGCGCTACAGAAAGGCCGGATACCGGGCTTTCTGTGGTGTTTCTTATGAACTCGACAAAGAACCTTTCAAGACCCGCGAGTCCCAGATATATGCTGGCGAGCCAGCCGACAGGCCTTTCCTTTTTCCTTATCTTCCACAGCACTAAGAACACAAGAGACATTATGATCGTTTCATAGATCTGAGTCGGATGAACCGCCTCAAGTGTCGGGGGGGAACCCTTTGGAAACGGCATCGCCCAAGGGAGTGTGGAGGCGATCCCGTAATCGTCTCCAACTAGAAGACAGCCGACCCTTCCAGTCGCGTAAGCTATTGCGAGAGCCGGGGCGGTGGCGTCAAGAACTTTCCAGAAACTTTCTTTATGTTTTTTTGTTAGTACGAAAAAGGCGAAGAGAGCCAGAAAAAATCCTCCGTAGAAGGTAAGTCCCCCCCTTAGAAGAAGATAGTGCATGGGGTAGGAGATAAGGTCGCTTAGGGGAACGTTCTCGATCAGGAAAAGAAGCTTGGCTCCGAGTATGCCTCCCACAAGGCAGGCGAGAAAACCCTGTTCGTGAAGTTGCCTGGACATCCCTTTTCTTTCAAATTCCATCCCGGAAACCCAGAAAGCGACAAGAAAAGAGACGGCGACCATCGCCCCGAAGGATGTAATATGAAAATCGCCTATTCTGAGAAGTTCAGGGAACATTTATTTCTTCTCTTCTCCGGATTCAAGTTCTTTTTCCGCTTCGGAGTTTGACCTTACGAGAAGAAATATGGACAGAAAAAGTGCTGTGCAGAGGATTATCTGAATCAGCAGGTTGGTTTTCATTTCCATGTTAAGAGACTTCCTTTTGGCTGGGCGATGACAATTTTAACGAACAGTTAAGGAAAATAAAAGTGTTGTTGTGTGCTTGAATAACCCCCGCAAGCCGGTAAATTAGTCGGCTAATATGCTTCAGTCACCGGTACTGGTTTTGAACAGGTTTTTCGTCCCTGTCTCGGTAACGAGCTTGAAAAGGGCCTTTATCCTTCTTTACGGCGGTGCTGCGAAGGCCGTAAACAGGGAGTATGAGACCTTTGACTTCGATTCGTGGAAGGATATCCGTTCGGTCGACGCCGAAGACTGCGTAAGGACCGTTACCAACGTCATAAAGGCTCCCCGGGTGATAATTCTCGTGAGGTATGAGGGGTATCACAGAAAGCAGCCTAAGTTCAACAGGATAAACATTTTCAGAAGGGACGCGGATACATGCCAGTACTGCGCGAAGGCTTTTCGGAAAAGAGATCTTACCCTTGACCATGTGATTCCGCGGTCAATGGGCGGAAGAAGCACCTGGGACAACATAGTGTGCTGTTGTGTTAAGTGCAACAGGAAAAAGGGAGGAAAGACTCCCGAGCAGGCAAACATGAGACTGCTCACCAAACCTGTGAAGCCCGCTGCCAGTATTTTTTCCAACCTCCATTTTAAAACCGTGAGATACGAGGAGTGGGAACCTTTTCTGAACTTTGTGGATATGTCTTACTGGAACGTCGAACTGACTGACTGAAGTTTTGTCTCAGGAAATGTCTTTGCCGCGAGATCATTGTCCGTTCGCGGCCTCGGGACCTGGAAAGAAAAAAAGATGAGATCAGCGCTTGCGGTTTTCTTTACGCTCTTGTTTATTCCCTGCTTGGCAACCGCGCAGATACAGCTTCCCCCGGTTGCTTCTCCGATAAAAAAAATACCGATCGCCGTCGCGGTGCTTAAGGCCAAGGGGGATTTAAGCGTATACGGGAAGAATTTCACTGATGTCCTGAAGAATGATCTTACCAACGCGGCCCTTTTTGATGTCCGCCAGGTGAACATACTGTTTTCATCCTCTTTTGAGGATATAGATTTCGAATATTTAGATGCTCAGAAAACCAGGTATCTGGTGAGCGGAAATTTTGATGTTTCGCCTCGGGAGGTCTCTTACGATCTCATAGTTTATGATGTGCCCAGCAGGCAGGAGCGCATGAGAAGGAGATACGTGGCGTCTCCGCGCCACATAAGGAATGTGGTGCACAAGTTTGCGGGTGAGCTTATGAGGGAGCTTACCGGCCTCGACGGCTTTTTTGACTCCGAGATCGTGTTTGTCAGAAGGGACGGTCATGGAAGTGATCTCTTTATCATGGATTACGACGGGCACAACGCAAAAAGGCTTACCAATCACGGATCTTCGGTTCTCTCTCCTGACTGTTCACCTGACGGAAGCCAAGTGGTTTTCACTTCCGACAGAAGCTGGGACCATGACGTCTACTTGCTGAATTTCAAGACCACCCGCCTCCCCGCTGAGGGCAGGAGAATAACCCGGGGCATTCACCTCGACAATTCTCCGAGCTGGTCTCCAGACGGCAGCCGCGTGGCGTTTAGCCGTAACGGGGACATATACATAGCCTCGTCCTCAGGGGAAATACTTAAGCGACTTACCAAGTCTCCCGCCATAGATATCTCCCCGACTTGGTCTCCCGACAGCAGAAAAATTGCCTTTGTGTCGGATCGGGCGGGAGCGCCGAACATATACGTGATAAGCTCCGAGGGGGGTCGAGCGGTAAGAATTACCTCGGAGGGTTACAATACCGACCCGGTCTGGTCTCCAAGCCACTTAGTTAACCGTATAGCGTTTGTGAAAGTGAAAAAATCCAAGGCCGACATCTACTCCGTAGGACCTGACGGCCGGGGCCAGCAGAGGCTTACCTCTTCGGGAAGAAACGAACATCCCTCGTGGTCTCCCGATGGTCACTACATCACTTTCTCTTCAAAGAGGCTGGGGAAAAGGCAGGTATACATCATGTACTTAAACGGTGAGAACAAGCTTCCGCTTTCCCGGGGCAAAAATGATTCGTTCTCCACTTGGTGCGTGAAGTAGCGGATGTGGAGGCTTTGCTCTTGAGACTTTTTATCGCTGCCTTTCTTCCCGAGGAAACAAAAGATGTGCTTTTTCGCTACGTCCAGTCGCTTAGGAGTTTTCTTCGAGGGGTAAGGTGGGAACCGAAGGAGAAACTTCACGTCACGCTCAGGTTTCTTGGAGATGTTGATGAGTCACGCCTTGAGGACATATCAGCCGATGTAGGTTCCGCGGTTTACGGTTCGGGGAGTGTTGAGTCTGGATTTGACGATTTTTGCCTATTTCCGGGCTCGAGAAATCCCAGAGTGTTGGCCTTGGGTCTTGTGAAAAACGAGCAGTTCCAGTCTCTTTTTGACAAAGTGCAGAGTGCGGTCCTGCAGAACGGGTTTGAGATGGAGAAAAGAAAATTCATCCCGCACGTGACTCTGGGCAGGATCAGAGGGGATTTCGAGGGAATCAGGAGGATTCCTCGACCGGACAAAACGGAGTTCTCCATTACAAGAGTCGGGCTTGTTCAAAGTGAACTCGGACCCCGGGGATCCCGCTACACCAGCCTCAGGACATGGAATCTTCGGAGCGGCATTTGACAAAAGAATTTTCTAACAGGCAAAATAGTGCTTCCATAAAGTGCGGAGGATGTTATGCACGCTGTTATAAAGACCGGTGGAAAACAGTATATAGTCAAACCGGGTGACGTTATTGATATAGAGAAAATCTCCGGCGAACCTGGCGAAGAGGTGAACTTTGAAGAAGTTCTGCTTGTGTCCGCTGACGGAGAGGACGTTAAGGTGGGTAGCCCTGTTGTTGAAAGTGCCAGGGTTGAGGGTAGAATAGTAAAGCAGAAAAAGGGCGAGAAGATAGTAGTCTTCAAGTTCAAAAGAAGGAAAGGGTACAGGAAAAAGGCGGGCCATCGCCAGAACCTGACCAGCGTCGAGATTACGGGCATAAGCGCCTGATTCGCGGAGGCGAGTAAGCATGTCAACCAAAAAAGGCGGCGGAAGTTCCAAGAACGGAAGGGATTCAATAGGCAGAAGGCTTGGCGTAAAGAAATTCGGAGGCCAGCCGGTTGTCAAGGGGAACATAATAGTAAGGCAGCGTGGTACCAGCATTAAGCCTGGTCTGAACGTGGGGCTTGGAAAGGATTACACGATATTCGCGATGTCTGACGGGGTTGTGAAATTTCAGAAATCCGGAAAGGGCAGAACAAAGGTTTCCGTAGTTCCTGCCTGAGCGGTTCCCCGTAAAACTAGTTTTTTGTTTTTCTCCTATTATAATTACTGAATACTTTTACCGGCATGTTGTCCTTCTGGATAAGTTAGACGGAAATTTACCTTGAGTCCTTTGAAAAACCGGAAAAAATCTTTCAATCTAGTTCCATTCTTTCCCGTATTTATTTTCTGTCTCCTGCTCTCATTTCTGGCGGTTTTCGCGTTCCAGTATTTTTATTTCCCGGATAGGTACGCCGACCTCGTAGTTGAGGAGATGGAAGAAGTGTTCAGCGAGGAAGTTTTTTTCGCCGACCGCGCAAGAAGCATTCTTGATACGAGAAACAATGTCGGGTACGTAAGGCTGCTTGATCATAACGGGGTGCTTGAGAAGAGTTTCGGTTTTCAGGATGACAAGGGTTTTGAGAAGCTCACCCTCAAGGGACCTGAGGGAAAGACTGTCCTTTTGGGTCTGAGAAGTTCTGTTGGGGAAAGCTTCCACCTTGACGCTTTGCTCTGGAGCCTCATTTTCGCTTCCCTGATGGCAGTTGTTTTTACTTCCCTGATACGTTTTATAAGTGATCGGGCATTCCGGTTCATGGGGGAATTCTCTGAAGCTGTAGGTTCTGTTGCCAGCGGAGATTACTCGGTCCGCCTGGATGGACGGTCTTCGCTCATTGCGGGGGCGGGGGTTCAGTGGCTTTGCCGTGAATTCAACGAAATGGCCTCTTCGCTTGAAGGCGGGTCGGCCGACCGGGACGACACGGAGGATTTGGAAGATGCGGACTTTGACCGTTCGGATGAAGTGCCGACGGATTTCCGGCCGAAGATAGTCTTAAGAGAGGAGCAATCTTCTGATGTTTCTTCATTTGAGGCTCCCCAAGATTCGTTTGATGAGGGCCTGGTGGAAATCGTGCATGTTGAAGAAGAGGATGCCGAACCTGAACAAGAGGCTCCCTCCGCCGTTACCGAGATTGCGGATTCCGAGGGGAAAAAGGTAGATATCAGCATACTCGTCGTAAAGATCGCGGATTTTGAAACCCTGATTGAAGATGTTTCGCCATCCAGTGTCAACTCTCTTACGGCCAATTACAGAAAGTCCGTTTCAACCACTATAGGCTCCTTCGGAGGAACCGTAGAGGCCATACTTCGCGATGAGGTGGTGGCTTTTTTCACCAACCCCGATCCCGGACCCGCTGCAAAGCTCAATTGCGTGTGCTGCGCGGTTGAGATGATGCAGCTTTTCGCCGGGGTTGTCGATGGTCAGAAAGTCTCTACCCGGTCGGATATAAAGCTCAAGATGGGCATTTCCTCGGCTGATTTGCCGGTGTCAGATGAATCGGATGTTTTCGCGCTTGCAAAACCCTTTGTGGACGAGGCCAAGGCTCTTTGCAATGGAGCGAGGGCATGGAGTGTGTTTGTTACGACCGGTTTCCGCGAGGGCGCAAGCGATTATCTCGAAGTGAGACGTGAAAAGGTCGATGGGAATCTCTGTTACGCCGTTACCGGGGTTGAGGAAGAAGCATTGCAGCGGACCGGAAAATAGAGCTCTTTCCTTGCTTTGCTCCGCTCTTTCAATTCAGTTTTCTACCATTCCTGTTATATTTTCTCATCCGGGCTGGAAACCGGCTTCTTAGCCAATAACGGTTCACCGTACTGTATGCCCGGGATTTTTGTCAGATGAAAGGATACGAGGTTAGAAGAGAATTTATCGAGTATTTCTCCGAAAGGGGACACGAACCGGTGCGCAGTTCCATTCTTATACCGGAGAACGATCCTACCCTCCTTTTTACCAACGCAGGGATGGTTCAGTTCAAAAATGTTTTCACTGGGAATGAGACCAGGGATTTCAAAAGAGCGGTTTCTTCCCAGAAGTGTCTCAGAGCCGGGGGAAAGCACAACGATCTTGACAACGTCGGGTATACGGCGAGACATCACACTTTTTTTGAAATGCTTGGGAATTTCTCCTTTGGCGACTACTTCAAGGAAGGAGCCATCAATTATGGATGGGACCTTATTACCAATGTTTACGGGCTTCCCAAGGAAAAACTCTGGGTCACCGTCTATAAAGACGACGACGAGGCTTTTGAGATCTGGAACAAAGATATCGGTGTTGCCAAGAAAAGGATCGTGAGGATGGGGGAGAAAGACAATTTCTGGTCAATGGGGGATACGGGTCCGTGTGGTCCGTGTTCCGAGATACTGATAGATCAGGGAGAATCGCTTGGTTGCGGGAAAGCGGGGTGCGCCGTCGGATGCGAGTGCGATCGTTACCTTGAGCTCTGGAATCTTGTGTTCATGCAGTTTGAGAGAAATCAAGAGGGAGAGATGACACCTCTTCCTCGTCCCAGCATCGACACGGGGCTTGGGCTTGAAAGACTTACAGCGGTTCTTCAGGGAGTGCGGAGCAACTATGAGACCGACCTTCTAAGAGGGATAATAAGCAGGATAGAGGAGCTTTCCGGAAGAGATTATTCCACCGATCGCTCGACCGAGGTTGCGATGAGGGTTATGGCGGACCATTCAAGAGCACTCGCCTTTCTCATCTCGGACGGAGTATTCCCGTCAAACGAAGGTAGGGGATACGTTCTTAGAAGAATACTCAGGAGAGCCGTCCGCCACTCCAAGTTTCTGGGAATAGACGAACCTTTTATCTACAGGGTCCTGCCCGCGGTTGAAGGGATCATGGCGGATGCCTACCCTGAGATCAGGGAAAAGGGGGATTTTGTATCCCAGGTTGTAAAAAGCGAGGAGGAGAGATTCCTCGAGACGGTGGACAGAGGACTTGAACTTCTTAACCAGGAAATCGCAAAGCTCGGGAAAAAGAAGAAACTCCCCGGCAAGGTGGTTTTCAGTCTCTACGATACATACGGGTTCCCGGTCGACCTAACTGAAGACATAACCAGAACCGAGGGTATAGATATTGACCTTCAGGGTTTTGAGAAGGAAATGGAGAGACAGAGAACCAAGTCAAGAAAAGCCCGTGGCGGCGGAGAAACGGACCTTACATCTGTTCTGCTTGAGCTCGCCGGAGAGATGACAACAGAGTTTGTTGGCTACAAGACCCTCTCTTCCGAAGGTGCGGTTACTGGAATAGTAAGCCAGGGAGAGATTTCCGACACAGCTTGGGAGGGTCAGGAAGCCCAGATAATTACCGATATCACTCCTTTTTACGGGGAATCGGGCGGACAGACCGGGGACAGGGGCGAAATTGCCGGGCCGGGATTCCGTGCGAAAGTCCTCGATACGAAAAAACTCACCCCCACGTTTTTCATTCACAATGTTGTTATCGAGAAGGGAAACGCGCAGGTCGGCGACCAGGTGCACATGGAGGTTGACCCCGTGTTCAGACAGGGGGTTATGGCTCACCATACCTCAACACATGTGCTTCACGCCGTTTTAAAGGAAGTACTCGGCAATCACGTCAACCAGGCAGGATCGTTCGTCGGGCCCGACAGGCTCAGGTTTGATTTCAGCCACTATTCCTCGATCGAGAAACAGCAGCTCGATTCCATAGAACAGATCATCAACGAGAGAATAAGGCGTGACGACGAGGTCGTGACAAAAGAAGACGTTTCGTACGACGAAGCCATAAAGGACGGGGCCACCGCTATATTCGAAGAGAAATACGGCGACAGGGTAAGGGTGGTAATGATAGGGGACTACAGCAAGGAGCTTTGCGGCGGTACCCATGTCAGGGCTTCGGGCGAGATAGGCATGGTGAAGATAGTGTCTGAGAGCGCGTCTTCCGCGGGAGTAAGGAGGATCGAGGCCGTAAGCGGTCAGGCGGCATGGAATTACATGAAAGGGCAGGAAGATATCCTGAACGAATTCTCCACAACCCTTAACGCCCCCCGCTCCGAACTTCTTTCTAGAGTTGCCGGAGTGATTGATGAAAATGCCCGGCTTCAGGCGGAAATCGAATCTTTCAGGGCAAGGACTCTTGTAGAAACGGCCGCCGAGCTGATCGACAAAGTTGAGGATGTGGGAGGAGTCAATCTCCTTCGGGTCAAAGTTTCTGTTTCGAAACCTGCAGAACTGCGTTCTCTTTGGGATTACCTGAAGGGGAAAATGAATAACGGCATCGCCGTGCTTGTCGCTGAGAACGGAGGCCGGGTTTTTATTCTTGTGGGTATTACCAAGGACCTTGTCGGCAGCTATCACGCTGGAAAAATCGTAAAGGAGCTTGCCGGGATTGTCGGCGGAAAAGGGGGCGGGGGTGCCGAAATGGCGCAGGCGGGCGGAAATATGCCCGGAAATATACCGAAGATGCTTGGCCACTTGGGAGAGCTCATATAAAAGAGATAATTAATTTCTTTGCAAATCTTATTTTGATGGAAACTTTCAGAGTAAAGCTTTTTACCGCCAGTCTAGCAGCTTTTCTGTTGGTTTCTTTGGTCATTCCGAATGCCGGTTTTTCGGGTGTCGTACCGGATGATTTAACGCAGGGCGAAACCCAGGATCATTCTGCACAGAAGGAAACCGGGCTTGTGCGCTTCGACAAATACGCCGGGGTCTTTATCGGTCCCGGTTTTATGAAGAACCGGATAATAGATATTGATGGCTTTGCTGACTGGGGCAATCCCGGTTCGGTCTCCAAATATGACGATACGGGCTTTGTCGGCGGCGTTATCGTAGGGAGAAAATTCGATGTTGGTGGCTTGACCCTGAGAATGGAACTTGACGGCACGTTGACCAACGTGTCGGCATCAACCGACAAGCTTGATCCTGAAGGTTTGGATGAAACTGCCGAATCGGAATTTTCGTGGATCGTTTCTGCGCGCGGGGGAGTTGAACAAGCGGTTGGTTGCGTAACAGTCTTTGTGACCACCGGACTGGCTTTTGCCAGTATCAGCAACTCGGTAACCGATATTGATTCCAGTGATTCGGGCTCCATGGTGGATCCCGATGATTCTTTCGGTAAAGATTCAACGGAAGTGGGCTGGGTGGTTGGAGCTGGCGCGGAAGCCGCGTTGTCCGACGCCTGGGCTTTGAGGCTTGAAGGCTTGTATATGGATTTCGGAGAGAGCATTCATCTAGTTAATCGCTCCGCAAATAACCGTTGCTGTGGACCCGAGACTCCCAGAAGGGCCGCATCCTACGAAGTTGAAAACAGACTTTCCACTGTCCGCTTGGCAATAATCCGCCGGTTCTGAATTCAGCAAATCCATCAGGCTGTCTTGTGAGTTTCAAGTAACCTTCGAAGAGTTGCTCTTTGCGATGTTCAGGCTATCCGGGCAAAGGAAGTTCATTCCTGCCGAGAGAATTCATAGAAGGGGATGATGTGTTGTATTTAAAGACCCTAGAAAAGGTGGTTGTAAGAGTAGAACTCGGATTTTCTTCTGAAGCGGAATCGAGGGTCCCCTACGAATTCACGGTGACTGGCCCTATGCCTTCACTTTTACATGAAGTCACCGCCATGTCCCACAAATCATAAGGGACCTCGATCCGCTAGATTTTTTTCCGTTTCACTTGGAGAAAACGGAAATCAAAACGCATATTTCATTACCAGACTGACTCCGAATGCGCTTAAGTCGTCAGTCTCAATTGTATACTCAACCGTGTTCGTTCCCGGGCCATTATTGGGAGCGTGACCGCGCAACTGGTCCCATACATCTCCGCCGCTGAACTTGGCGTACTGGACCCAGCGTCCCTTGACTCCGATTGAAGCACTATCGGTCAGCATATAATCCACTCCGACCACCGCCTGGTAACCGAACACCGTATCTTCGAGAGTATGGCTCGCCGTGCTCGTGACGCCGGCGATTCTTCGATGCAGAGCTTGGCGGTCCTCTTCTTCGTTGCCGGAACCCAGATACTCCGCATCGTCCGCAGTCGCAATTACATCCGGATTTATATTACGGGCCCAAACGGCGTCAAATTCGACTTCGGCCATTCCGAAACCCACGCCACCTCCGATGTAAGGGCGGAGTTGCCCGGAGACCGGGAGGTCATAGTAGACGTTTACAAACAGACTGTTTATATTTACCGCTCCTATGCGTTCATCGGAACGTACCAACTCCTGATCTGCTTTATCCGCAATATCCTGACCTCCTCCAACAACCGAGGATGTCGTATCGTACTGCGAGCCGAAATAAAAATACTCGGCTTCGATTCTCGCGCCAAAATCTGTGCTGACGCCCAAAGCGGCGCCGGCGATCACTCCCGTTGCCCCGTCAAAGCTGTTATTCCAGACTGATGTCTCGGAAGAACATACACCGGGGTCAAAATGGCTGTCGCCCACTGGATTTAAGTGTTGATCACACAGTGTGCCGAAATCAGTATCACTCGCGTCGGTATCCAAAGAACTTCCGATACCGAGTCCCAACTCAGTACTTATATACAACTGCTGGGCGTTTGATGAAAAAGGAATCAGTATGAGGAGAAGTAAGAAAAAGGGAAGGGTTATGAATCTGCTCATTTCATTCATACCTCCTATTAGATTTGCTATGTAGGAATAAAAAACCACACACCCTATTAAAGACCATATTATAATTCGGGTCCTAATTCAATTAAAATTTACAATTGTAATTGAAAAACAAAAAGTTCATAAATAGTTAGAGATTTCAGTATGTTATGGGCAAAAACCCTTTCGGGCTTCTGCTTGTCCCGAGAATTCTATACGTGAAAATGCTCTTTCTGGAATTCTTTCCTGATCTTGTTAAGAGCGTTTTTTTCTATCTGTCTTACACGTTCTCTTGAGATGCCGAATTTGCGGGAAAGCTTCTCAAGAGTTTCGGGAGAATCGGTGAGAACCCGTCTTTCGATAATGTATCTTTCCCTGTCTTTTAGGTTCTCCAGGGCTTCTTTTATCTTCTTGGCCACAAGCGGGCGGATCTGGGAGTCTTCGAGGAACTGCTCCTGATCAAACGTGTCCCCCAGCATGTCAACGTAGGTGCGTTCCGTGCTGCCTTCTACGTTTGCGTCAAGAGACAAGTCTTTTCCGGACATTATCCGGTCCATCTCGATTACCTGGCTGTCCGGCACGTCAAGTTCCTTGGCTATCTCGGAGTAAATATCCTCTTCTTCCATCTCGGCTCCTGTAGCTTCGATCTTGCTTTTCGTTGACCTAAGTTTGTAGAAGAGTTTTCTTTGCGACTGGTTCGTCCCGACTTTTACCAGGCTCCAACTCTTCATTATGTGGTTCTGTATGTACGCCCTTATCCACCAGACCGCGTATGAGATGAGCCTGTATCCCTTTGTAGGGTCAAAGCCTCTTACGGCCTTCATGAGTCCTATGTTGCCTTCCTGGATAAGATCCAAGGTGTTTACGTTGTAGTTTTTGTATTCGTTTGCAATACGCACGACGAACTTCAGGTTTGATACAATCAGTTTTCTGGCGGCCTCAAGATCACCCGTTTCCCTGTGCCTCATTGCGAGTTCATATTCTTCTTCCCTGCTCAAAACAGGGTAGTCCCTGATCTGTGCCAGATAGCTTTGCAGAGAGTTTGAAAGTGCGGGAAGAGACGAACTCACTTCTTCCGGCTTCTTTTCTTTTTCTTTTTTTCCGGCCATTTTTGCTCGGTATTAGATTTGTTGACTGTTTTTCTTATCTATATAAAATTAACTATTCTTTGGCTTTTTTCTATTTTCTACAGTTCCGGCGTAGCTCAGTTGGCAGAGCAGATGACTGTTAATCATCGGGTCGCAGGTTCGAGCCCTGCCGCCGGAGCCAAATTCCTGCCTACCGGACCTAAGTGACCTGAGAGAGCTGTTTTAGCGTTTTTTTTTTGTAAGTTCCATGGAAGAACTACTATTAATCGTTATGTGAAAAGCGAGGGACAATTCAGGCTAACTCAAATTGCTTTTTTGAATTAGCCTGAAGAAGTTCTTAAGCCGTTCCCCGCTCAGCAAAGTGCCTGATCTAGGTAATTTTCTCGAATGCGGGAGATTTTTATGTACTTAATACTCCGGGCTACCTAGATCAGATAGTAAATCAACATGAAGAGGTACCGCATGTTCGGGCTTGAGTTGTGAGTCTCGAGCCTTGCCGAGAGATCCCCTATACCGCCGAAGAATGAGTCATTATAGACTTCCGCCACTCTTTTAAACTCATCGAACTTGATAAGCGGCGGTTCGCGAACGGCAAGCGGCCGCACGTTTTTCTCGGCGGAAGTTATCCTGATTCCGTCACCTTCTGTAGTGGCCAAGAACCATCGCTGGGAGTCTTCGAGCATAAGCTCTATGCCGCCTTCGGTTTTCTGTCTAAGAATTTCCCACTCTTCTTCCTTGGATTCGCTGAAAGGTATTTTTCTGTCTGCAAGCATTTTTCTCTCCGACAAGATTATTTTTAAGGTTCTATTCTACCCCATGTCGAAAAAATATATAATCCGGCTAACCGAGAAGCGGCCTTAGGTGCTCTCCGGTATAAGAGTTTTTTACCGAAGCAACCTGTTCTGGAGTACCGGAGGCCACTATGAGCCCCCCGTTATCTCCTCCCTCAGGTCCTAGGTCAACTACATAATCCGCGCATTTTATCATTTCAAGGTTATGCTCAATGACTATTACGCTATTGCCGGCGTCGACAAGCCTGTTAAGAACGTCGAGGAGTTTTCCTATGTCGTCGATGTGAAGTCCGACCGTGGGTTCGTCAAGGATGTAGAGGATGTTGTTTTTTTCTTTTTTCGAGAGTTCCCGGGCTATCTTTATCCTCTGGGCCTCTCCTCCCGATAGCGTCGTTGCGGGCTGTCCGAGCCTCAGGTAACCGCATCCGACATCTTTTAGAACCTTGAGCTTTCTGGTAACGGCCGGGTTTCCCGAGAAAAAAGTCATCGCCTGATCGACGGTGAGGTTAAGTATGTCGTCTATGTTTTTCCCCTTGTACCTGTAGGCCAGTACGTCTTTTCCAAACCTTTTTCCTCCGCATTCCTCGCATGTCACCATGACGTCGGCGAGAAAGTGCATCTCGACCCTGTGACTTCCCTCACCCATACATTTCTCGCAGCGGCCTCCCCTCACGTTGAAGGAAAAATGAGACGGGGTAAGCTTGCGGAGTTTCGCCTGGTAGTGCCCGGCGAGAATTTTGCGTATGTCGTCGTAAACCTTTATGTAAGTGACGGGATTTGATCTCGAGGTTCTTCCTATGCTCGCCTGATCAAGAATTATCACGTCGTCTATATATTCTGTACCTTCTATACGTTCGTGTTTTCCGACCCTTTCGGTTTTCCTCCTGAATTTTCTTAGAAGAGCATTATGCAAAATATCGTTTACAAGCGAGCTTTTCCCCGAACCTGATACCCCGGTTACGCACGAGAGAGTCCCAAGGGGAAAACGGACGTTTATGTTCTTAAGATTGTTTTCGCTCGCGCCGATTACGTTTATTGAATTGCCGGTGGTTTTTCTTCGGGAAACGGGAACTTCTATTTTCTTTTCGTTTGCGAGGTATTTTTTCGTGGTCGAGTTCTTCGCCGAACGCAGGAAACTCTTCAGGGTCCCCTGATACACGACCTCTCCCCCGCCGTCTCCTGCCCGGGGACCGAGTTCCACTATGTAGTCTGCGGACTTTACGGTGTCAAGATCGTGCTCTATGAGTATGATGGTGTTGTTTCTTACCCGGAGTTCTCTTATCAGCGAATTGAGCCGGCTCATGTCTCTTGCGTGCAGACCGATCGAGGGCTCGTCGAGAATATACAGGGTCTCGGTAAGCCGCGAACTCATCTGGCAGGCAAGATTTATTCTCTGGGCTTCTCCGCCCGAGAGGGTCCGGGTGAGCCTCGAGAGGGTCAGGTAATCAAGTCCCACGTGGATAAGAAAATCCAGCCGTGAATTTATTTCCTTCATTATGTCGGAGGCGATCTCCAGTTCATAAGCGGACAGGGTCAAGCGGTCAAACCAGGACTTTAAATTTTTTACGGACATCTGAGAGAGATGAAATATGCTTTCCCCCTCTATCCGCACGTTGAGGGCTTTTTCCTTGAGCCTGCTTCCCCCGCAGTCCTCGCAGGTAAACGCGGAGCGGTATCTCGAGAGGAAAACCCTTATGTGGGTTTTGTAATTTTTCCGCTCAAGCCTTTTGAAATACCCTTTCACGCCGTAGTAGTACTCGTCTCCGTTTAAGACGAGATCTTTCTCCCTTGCCGAGAGTTCCGAGAAGGGCTTTTCCGTATCTATTCCGGCGTCCTCGGCGAAGGCGAGCAGTTTTCTCATCTGTTTTCTGTAGGAAGTTTTCGTGAAGGGATCTATCGCCCCTTCAGCGAGACTGAGAGCGGGGTCCGGAACAAGGAGTTCGGGATCGATCTCAAGGTTTCTTCCGAATCCGCTGCATCGTTCGCAAGCCCCATAGGGGCTGTTGAAGGAAAACGTGTTCGGGGTGGGTTTTTCAAACGCAATGTCGCAAAGATCACAGCGAAGTTCTCTTGAGAAACGCAGGCTCTGCCCTGAGACGATGTGTGCAATCGCCCGGTTGCTCTCGGAAAAAGCGGCCTCGAGCGCTTCTGTAATCCTCGATTTCGACCGCTCTCCTATAACGGTTCTAGCGGTGACTACCTGGGTCTTTGCGTCCGGATCCTCCATGCTTTTTTCCATGTCCCGGGTTTTTCCGTCCCGGTAGGTGCGTGAGTAGCCTTTTTTCATATATTGTGAAAGATCCGCTCCCTCCTCGGTCTCAAAGCAGATAACGGCTCTTTTCCCTGAGAATTTTTCGAGCAGCAGCCGAGTAAGGGACTGGGGAGAGTGTTCCATCACTTCCTCTCCGCATTCTGGGCAGCGGGTTTTTCCGATTTTTGCGAACAGAAGTCTCGTGTAGTCATATATTTCAGTTGTGGTGCCTACTGTGGAGCGGGAATTTATGACGTTGTTTCGGCTTTCGATAGCTATCGGGGTTGGAAGACCTTCTATGTCGTCCATCGCGGGGCGCTCGACTTTTTCTATAAACTGTCTTGCGTATGTTGAAAGGCAATCGATGTATCTTCTGAGCCCTTCCTTGTACACGGTGTCAAGCACGAGGGATGACTTGCCCGAACCGCTGAGACCGGTCACCACCGTGAACCTGTTTTGAGGGATCAGGACATCTATGTTTTTCAGGTTGTTTTCCCTGGCGCCTTTTATCTCTATGTATCCGTTTCGTTTAGCGGTCTTCGCCATGCGATTTCCCCGCCCCGGCTTCTCCGCTCCCAAGGGATTTCCCCTTTCCCCGAGCGGCATTTGTAACGAAATTGAGGTTTGCCGGGGCATTCGGTATTCTTTTCCTCGGGAAAGATGAATATCCCGTGGTTTCTCACTTTAACTTTACACAATTATCGTGCAGCTTTTTTCCGAGATGCGGCATTATCGCGTGGGCCTTGCGCAGGACAGCGCTTGGTGCTGGAGAGCCGTTTTCACAATACTTTTTCGTTTCGAGGTGAATAGATGAGTCATCTAAAGACGGTTGATGAGCAGATAGCGGAAGTTATCCGCATGGAAACACAGCGCCAGGAATGGAAACTCGAGATGATAGCGTCTGAGAACTACGTTAGCGACGCCGTCATGGAGGCCATGGGGTCTGTGCTTACTAACAAATATGCCGAAGGTCTCCCCGGAAGGCGTTATTACGGAGGTTGTGAATTCGTTGACGTGGCCGAGGACCTGGCGCGAGACAGGGCCCTTGAGCTTTTCGGTGCTGACGCCGTTAATGTGCAGCCGCACTCGGGAGCCCAGGCGAACATGGCCGTGTTCTTCGCCGCGCTTGAACCCGGAGAGACAGTTCTGGGCATGAGGCTTGACCACGGAGGACATCTTACCCACGGACACCCCGTTAATTTTTCGGGACGGCTCTACAACGTTGTTGCCTACGGGGTCTCAAAAGAAACGGGAACAATCGATTACGACGAGGTGAGGAAGCTTGCCCTGGAACACTCTCCGGGACTCATAATCGCCGGCTGGAGCGCTTACCCGAGGGATGTGGATTACGCGAAATTCAGAAGCATAGCGGATGAGTGCGGGGCGCTTTTGCTGGCGGACATAGCGCATCCGGCGGGGCTTGTGGTCGCCGGACTTCACTCGGACCCCGTGCCCCACTGCGATTTCGTGACGACTACCACCCATAAAACTCTTCGGGGACCGCGAGGCGGCATGGTAATGATGAAGGAAAAGCACGCAAAGACAGTGAACAGCAGGGTTTTTCCCGGAACCCAGGGCGGTCCGCTTATGCACGTCATAGCGGCCAAGGCCGTTGCGTTCAAAGAGGCTCTTGCGCCCGAGTTCTTAGAGTACCAGCGCCAGATAGTGAAAAACGCACAACGTCTCGGGGAAAATCTCCTAAACGCGGGTCTTAAGCTCGTCTCGGGCGGAACCGATAACCACTTGGTGCTGGTTGATCTCACGGAAACGGAGTTTACCGGGCAGGTTGTTGAACAGACGCTTGAGAAGGCAGGCATAACGGTCAATAAAAACACTATTCCCTTCGATCCCCGTCCTCCCATGGTCACAAGCGGCGTAAGGATCGGAACTCCCGCGATTACCACAAGAGGGATGAAGGAACCGGAAATCGACGCGATATCAGGCTTCATAATGGAAGCTTTTAACAATCATGAGAATGAAAAGGTTCTCGGCAGAATAAAGGAAGACGTTAAGGAGCTGTGCCTGCGTTTTCCCGTTTACGGTCACAGACTCGGCGGATAAAAGAATGAAGTGTCCTTTCTGCAAATCTGATGACACCAGAGTAGTTGATTCAAGAGAAGGAAAAGACGGTTTTTCCGTCAGAAGACGCAGGGAGTGCAACGACTGCCAGGAGAGATTCACCACCTACGAAAGAATCCACCACGCCGAGGTGATGGTGGTGAAAAAGGACGGCCGCAGGGAAGAGTTTGACCGCAACAAGATAATAGCCGGAATGCGCAAGGCGTGCGAGAAAAGGCCGGTAAGCACTGAGGTCATAGAGGATTTTGTCTCCGGTCTCGAAAAGGAGCTTCTCGAGAGGGGAGAGCGGGAGATATCAAGCGAAGAGATAGGGAAAAAGCTGATAGACAAGCTTTATGATATCGATCAGGTTGCGTACGTAAGGTTCGCTTCGGTCTACAGGTCGTTTAAGGACGTAAACGAGTTTCTCAACGAAGTAACGGGTCTCCTTAAGGAGAAGAAATAGATCGCATGCTGGTTGATTCCCACGCCCATCTGCTCAGCATTGAAGACCCCGTGGGCGCCGTGTCAAAAGCTGCGGCCGAGGGAGTCGGGAAGATCATATCCATCGGTACTGGAATTGAATCCTCCCTTGCTACCATAGAGCTTTCGAGGAAATACAGGGGAGTTTACGTGTCGGTCGGAATCCACCCGCACTCCGCTTCCAGTTTCAATGAGAAGGTGATGGGGGAGTTCGAGGGGCTGGCCGAAGATCCCAAGGTAGTGGCGATTGGAGAAACCGGGCTTGATTATCACTACATGAATTCCCCCAGGGAAGATCAGATAAGGTCGTTTGAGGCGCATATGGAGCTTGCGAGGAGACGCAATCTACCATTTGTGGTTCACGTAAGAGACGCGGAGGAGGAACTGCTTTCAATGCTCCGGGGGGCTGACCTCGGTCCAAGGCCCGGGGTTATCCACTGTTTTTCAGGGGATTACGAAACGGCGAAAAAGTATCTTGATCTCGGTTTTTTCATCTCCTTTTCGGGCATAGTGACTTTCAAGAGGGCCGAGGAGGTAAGGGACGCGGCAGCCAGAATTCCCATTGAGAGGCTTCTTTACGAGACGGATTCTCCTTACCTGGCGCCGGTGCCCCAGAGAGGGAAACCGAATGAGCCGTGCAATGTAGTTTACGTGGCCAAGCTTATTTCGAAGCTTAGGGGACTGTCTCTTGAGGAATTCACTCAAATTGTTTTTGAGAACGTGACGAAACTTTTCCCAAAAGTATCGAAGGACAAAGACGGTCTTATCTAGCTGAAGAGAAATTAAGAGGTGTTTTCGTGAGCGGAAAATCAAAAATAGCTATAACTATGGGAGATCCGAACGGGATAGGCCCTGAGGTCTGCATAAGGGCTTTTTACGACGGTTTTTTCGAGGATATATACGATATCGTGTTTGTCGGAAGCGAACCGGTGCTCCAGAGGGCTAACGGCGAGTTCGGAAAAGGCGGTCCCCTGTCTATTATAGACCCCACGGATTTTTCCTTGGCAGATATTGAAGCGGGCGTGAGATCTGAAAAAGCGGGGAGGGCATCTGTTGTGTGCATAGAGAAGGCCGTGGCCATGGCCCTTGGGGGAGAAGTTGACGCCATAGTTACGGCTCCCATAAGCAAGAGATCCATACACATGGCCGGTTCTACTTACCCGGGACACACAGAAATGCTCATGGACCTTACAGGTTCTGAAAACGTGGTAATGCTTTTTGAAGGAACGAGGTTCCGCGTCGCGCCCGTGACGATACATGTCCCCCTTCGCGAAGTTCCAGACATGATTACGGAAGAAAGCGTTTACGTGACCGTCTCCATATCCGCCCGGGAACTCAAAAGAAGATTCGGAGTCGAAGATCCCAAGATAGTTGTCTGCGGGTTAAACCCGCATGCCGGAGAGTCGGGATCTTTCGGAAACGAGGAGCAGGAACATATAATTCCGGCTCTTGAGAGAGCGAGAGCCGAAGGAATATCGGTCGAGGGACCACTGCCCGCGGACACTCTTTTCTACGATGCTCTTCGCGGCAAGTGGGACCTTGTGGTCGCCATGTACCACGACCAAGGCTTCGTGCCCTTCAAGATGCTTTCTTTCGATACCGGGGTTAACGTTACCTTGGGACTGCCTATACTGCGAACCTCTCCTGACCACGGAACCGCTTTTGACATAGCGTGGAAGGGCGCTGCGCGCCCCGAGAGCATGATTCAGGCGATAAAAGTAGCCATGGAGATATGCGACGTAAGGTAATAAAGCGCATCGGCGGCGCAGTAGCGGGTTTCAGAGGACAGAAAATATAGACTTCTGTTTTCATCGGGGATCAGTTCGATGACGGTATCCCGGACCCAGCTATTTTGCCCGGAAATCCGGAAGGTCTGGAAATGGCTTCACCGGGCGATGACTCCGCCAATGAAACTCTTGTTCTGCCGCCTTCTTCCTCTGAGGGAGGGCAAGCGCCGACGGCTCGATAGTAAAAAGCTGTCTGGAGAAGAATTTCCTCGGAGTCACCAAGCTGATGATTGAAGTCTTCTGTAACTTGGCAACGTGGGGAAAAACCATTTTCGAAATCTGCCTTGCCCTTGGCATTTATCCCCCTGAAGGTAATTGAACTGTAAACAGTGCCGCAGTTCTCAGCTGGATTGAAGCCGTAAGGCTTGCCGCAGGTAGCAGACCCTATTTGGATGACGTCTATGTCGACCCCGAGCAAAGAGTTTATGATTGATTCGCTTGCCGAACAGGTTCGGGGGCTTGTAAGAACGAACAGACGCGGCAAGCCGAGACTGGGAACCGTCAAGTCCGTGTCGCCAATTATGTCATCCGCTGCGAATTCAAGAGTGAACTTCCAGCTTTCCGATGGGATCTTGCCGTTTGTCTCAAACTCTTCGAAAATAAGCCCTTCTTTTTCAGTCCCGGCGACCATCGACGAGAATATCTGCGCTATATAGAGAAGTCCGCCAGGATTATAGCGAAGATCAACGATCAGGTCATCGATCCCTACGTTTTTCAAAGCCTTACCTGTGTCTATGATGGCTGTCGCAGCAGGTGCGCTGTGAGCGTTAAACAGCATGTAGCCTATACGGTCTCCTCTGGGAGTGAAAAAGATTTTCGCGTCTCTAACCGGAGGAGAAGTTATTGCCACGGAAGTTATGGTTACCGTGCGGGGAGTTTGTGATCCGAGGTCTAAGACGGTGAACGTGTGCCTCTCCCCCACTGTGCGTGGAAACAGGCCGTTGTTTAATACGGCTACGTTATCCGAATCTAACACGCTCTCACCATCGATCTCGAGAATCTGCGCGCCGCGGGAAAGGTTAACACCGGGAGCGGTAGCCGGCGAACCGGGTTCCGTGTAGGCGACCCTTACATCTCGCGGCGGTGCAGCTCGCAGAATTAGGAACTCGGCTCCGTATCCTATATCAATGCTTTGTCTGTTCGCTAAGTATTCTGCAGCAGGTACGGCGAAATGAAATTCATCTTTGGGATCTCCGGAAGCAGTTGTTTCAAAGGTCTTCATCAAGTCAAAATAGTCGGGAGTGGTGCAGCAGGCGGGGTCCTGATCTTCGATTTCATCATACCAGAGATAGGTTTCGTGACTCCAGGACCGAAGCCAGTTGTTTTCATCCACGTATGTGCCTTGTTTGGCATCTGCGCTGAAGGCTTTGCTCAGGTCCGCGCAGTATTGATGAAAATTGTCGCTGGGACAGAACATACCTTCTTGCCATGGTTCATCGCTTGTACCGCAGGTCAGCGGTGGCGGTGATGATGGTGGAAGCGACGGCGGTGGAGACGGTTCAGTTGGTTCCGGGGGCGCTGTGTCGGCCGATTCTGGCAACGAGGTTTCAGCTGAACTTGCCGAAGACGAACTCTCGCCACCGCAGCCCGTAGAACCGAGTACCGCAATTAGTGCTAGGAATACCCAAAGGCATCGCGATGCTAATTCACCTCTAAAACAGCCGCTTTTTGCTTTGTTCAAGATACGCCTTCTCCGTGTTAGCTTAAATCATAAAAATTACTCAATGCGAATGGTCTATCAAGCTTAACAACTACCTCGTAATGGCAGTTGCGGCTGGATGGTGCAGCGTACAGAGGCGCTTGATTTTTCTAAGTTCTCGCGAATTTTTTGGATGGATCCTCTCATCCGGGATCTCGAGACCCGGCCTGATTCTGGTTACATGCGGTTTCTGGAGGTTTCGGATTCCACGAGGAGCGGCAGGACTTCTCCCGATTTACCCATTACGCTTGCGTCGTAAAGACCCGTACCGGGGGTCACATCAATATTGATTTCCACTACCGGTTTCTCACTTTTTTTCGCTATAAGCCCCATTGAAGCCGCGGGTTCGACCACTCCCGAGGTTCCCACTATCAGAAGAAGATCGCACTGCTCTATTGCGAACAGGCACCTGTCTATTCTCTCCATCGGGATGATTTCTCCGAACAACACGGTGTTTGGCTTCATTAGCGCACCGCAGGCGTCGCACTTCGGGGGAAGTTCCGGAATAGGTACCTGGTAGTTTTTTTCCACCTTTTCGCATTCGGTGCATTTGATTTCCCAGAGGCTTCCGTGAAGCTCTATTACGTTTCGTGTCCCGGCCGCGAAGTGTAGGCCGTCTACGTTTTGCGTTATGAGAGTGAAATCCCTTTTTTCTTTCTCAAGCGCGGTTATCGCGAAGTGGCCGGGATTGGGCTTGGCGTTTTTCATTATGGCCCTTCTTGAGTCATACCACTCCCACACCAGCTTGGGATTTCTGAAAAAGGCCTCTGGCGTTGCAAGCTCGTGGGGATCGTAATTTCTCCAGAGCCCTTCTTCTCCCCTGTATGTGGGGATACCGCTTTCAGCCGAGATTCCCGCTCCTGTAAGGATGACGATTTCGTTGGAATTGGTTACGAGTTCGTACGCTTTTGCGATCTCTTTTTCCATGTTCGGGCAACCCGGGATATGTTAACCGTTTTGCAGGTTTTTTCCCATTGCTGACCGTAAAAACATGGTTCGGGCAACGTGAGATTTTCTTGACAATTCATCCCCTGATACTAACCTTGTTTGTGTTGTGTTAGACCAGTATGTTCCCGTCCTCCTGATAATAGTAATAGCGATCGTTCTGGCCGCGGCGCTTCTGTCCGTTTCCTATCTGCTCGGTCCGAAAAGATACGGAAGCTGGCGCAAGCTGATTCCGTATGAATCGGGGATGGTTCCCAAGGGAGACGCGAGGGAGAAGGTTTCACTCAAGTATTATCTCATAGGAGCCCTTTTCATACTGTTTGACATAGAAATCGTGTTCCTTGTCGCTTGGGCGGTCGTGTTCAGGGAGCTTGGGATGGTGGCACTTATTGAGGTGCTGGCATTCCTTTTTGTTGTAATCGGCGGGTACTTTTACGTTCTCAAGAAAGGAGCTTTGGAATGGGAGTAAGCAGCGGATCACTTCTCGGCGGAGACGGTTTTCTAACGACCAAGGTCTCCGCGGTTGCCAACTGGGGAAGGAAAAACAGCTTGTGGCCAATGGCTTTCGGAACCGCATGCTGTGCGATTGAGATGATGGGGACTTTCTCCTCGAGGTTTGATATCGCGAGGTTCGGGGCCGAAACCGTAAGGTTCTCGCCGAGACAGGCAGATCTGATGATAGTTTCCGGTACCATAACCTACAAGATGGCGTCGGTCTGCAGAAGGATATACGAACAGATGCCCGAACCGAAGTGGGTAATAGCGATGGGGTCGTGTACATGCGGCGGCGGACCTTTTGACAGTTACGCCGTTGTTCAGGGAATAGACGAATTCCTTCCGGTGGATGTTTACGTTGGCGGCTGTCCCCCGAGACCCGAAGCCCTTATTGACGCCGTCATGAAAATCCAGAAGAAAATAGATAACGAGGGACCCCCGATCGTATGACCTCCCCACCTGACCCTGTCGATCAAATAAGGGAAAAAATAAGCGGGCACATCCTCTCGGAGAACACATTCCGCGAAGAGACCACCTTTACCGTAAAGGCAGAATCGATAGTCGAGTGCTGTTCGCTTCTGAAAAACACCCTCGGTTTTACTTATCTTGTGGACGTTACGGTTGTCGACTACCTGACCGTTAAATTCCCGAGGTACGAGGTTGTCTACCTCCTTCACCGCTTTGGTGAGAACTACGAAGAGAACCTGAAAATAAGGCTCAAGGCTGCTCTTGAGCAGGATAACCCCGCGATTGATTCCGTAACGTCGGTGTGGTCCGGGGCGAACTGGCTTGAGAGAGAGGCTTATGATATGTTCGGGATAACTTTCAGGGGACATCCCGACCCGAGAAGAATACTGATGCCCGAGGATTATGACCAGTTTCCCCTGAGAAAGGATTTCGACGTGAGAGACAGGGAGTCTTCAAAGAGATCTTTCGAGCGGGCTCTTGATGAAGGGCTTGAGTGATGGAAAGAGTAGAGATTGTTACAGAAGAACTTGGCACTGAGGCCGACGGTACGAGAAAGCAGACCATGATGCTTAACATGGGGCCGCAGCATCCGTCAACCCACGGGGTTCTGCGGGTGGTTCTTTATCTTGACGGGGAGATAGTCCAAGAAGCCGTTCCTCACATCGGCTACCTGCACAGGGGAATAGAGAAGCTCTGCGAGGACATTACCTATCAGAAATGTCTTCCGTACACCGACAGGATGGATTACCTGGCCTCGATATGCAACAACATAGGCTTCATACTGGCCGTTGAGAAGCTCCTCGGGATTGAGGATGAGATTCCCCCGAGGGCCAAGGTGGCCGAGGTGATAATGTTTGAGCTCGGCAGAATCGAGTCCCATCTCATAGGCATAGGCGCAAACGCCATGGATCTCGGCGCGATGACCGCTTTTCTTTTCTGCTTCAAGGAGAGGGAGCGTATCTACGAGATTCTCGAGATGGTGTGCGGAGCGAGACTCACGACTTCATACCCCAGGGTGGGGGGCCTCCCCATGGATCTTCCCGAAGATTTCTCAGATACGATAAGGAATTTTCTTAAGATATTCCCTGAGACCTTAAGCGAGATAGACAGGCTTCTTACGAGAAACAAGATATGGATTGATCGCACTAAGGAAGTGGCGGTTATAAGCAAGGAGCAGGCGATTGATCTCGGGATTACCGGTCCCATACTGAGAGGAAGCGGCGTTCCCTACGATGTAAGAAAGGCCGCTCCCTATCTTGATTACGAAAACTACGAGTTCGACATACCGGTCGCCAATGAAGGAGACGCGTACGCCAGATACCTCTGCAGGATGGAGGAGATGAGACAGAGCCTTCGCATAATCGAGCAGGCTCTTGACAATCTTCCCGACGGCCCCTACATAGCCGACCTTCCCGATATCGTCCTGCCCGAAAAAGAGCTTGTCTACACTAAAATGGAATCCCTGATCAGGCATTTTGTGCTGGTTTACAGCGGTTTTGAGACTCCTCCGGGGGAGATATACCACGCCGTGGAGAACCCCAAGGGGGAGCTTGGTTACTACATAGTAAGTGACGGGACGGGAAAACCCTACAGGATGCGGGTTCGCGGGCCGTCGTTTGTGAACCTGCAGGCCCTTCCGGGTATGGTAAAGGGAGGATTCGTCTCCGATGTCGTTGCCGCAATAGGCAGCATCGACATAGTGCTCGGGGAAGTCGACAGGTAGGAGCGGGGAGAAAAGAGCTGCTTCTTCGGTTCTTTTGCATTCTTCCGAAGTGCCTTGACATGGCATGACCGGTCATGAATACTGGTCATATGACGACGATTAATGCATCCGATTTCAAGGCGCGGTGTCTGGCCATCCTCGACCGCGTTCACGAGACCGGCGAACGGGTGGTTATCCTGAAGCGTGGTAAGCCAGTTGCGGAGCTGTCGCGTGTGCTCAGCGAGGGAAACCGGTATCCCCAGAGTGAACTGGAGGAGACGGTCATCATAGATGGCGATGTCGTGGAACCGGTGTTCCCGGAAGAGCAGTGGGACAGTCTGAAGTGAAGAATGTGTTGCTCGACACACATATCCTGCTGTGGTGGCACGGGGACCGCAGTCGGCTGTCTCGGGATCAACAGGACGTTATTGCGTCCGCCGACGCCGACTCGCCGTTGCAGGTATCCGATATTTCGCTTTGGGAAGTGGCTATGCTGCACAGTCTGGGTCGTATTCGCCTGAAGATTCCCCTCCGGGAGTGGTTGGAGAAGGTGGTTGCACCTCCGCTGGTCCGGCGACATGGCATCTCTCCGGCGGTAGCGGCCGAGTTAGTGTCCTTGCCGGATTCCTTTCACCGCGATCCGGCGGACCGCATCCTCGTGGCGACCGCCCGTGTGCTCGGCGCGACACTTCTGACTCAGGATCATAGAATCGTCGAAGCTAAACTGGTTAACACGCTGAGCTGATACCGATACTCTTTGCGCCAGCGATGAAACCTGATTGGGAGGTTCGTATTGGCTTCAACCCCTGTAAACGACCGCATCCGCTGCGAGCCGGACGAAAAATGCACGCCGCTCTCCTCCTTCGTCGTCGCCATACAGGGCATCGTGCTTGTGCTGCCGCTCGCAGTTTCGATAGTGGTTATCAATGTTCTGGCGACCGGCCAGGACGAAGCATATCTGACCTGGTCCATATTCTCGGCGCTGATAATCGTAGGGATAGTCACCGCGCTGCAAGCCTCCAAGATAAGCCGGTTTGGCGCGGGGCATCTGGTCGTCATGGGAGTGACGCCCAACTACATTCCGCTGTCGGTATTTGCCCTGCATGAGGGAGGGCCGGCGATGCTGGCCAGCCTGATGGTAGTGTCCGCGCTTTTTTTCTTTGCTATAGCGACAAGGCTTCCGCAACTGCGGCGCGTGATAACGCCAACCGTGTCAGGCACAGTGCTTATGCTGATAGCCGTGATGGTGCTACCCATCTGTTTGGATCGATTCGGGGAAGTCCCGGAGGGTGCGCCGGCATTCGCCGGACTGTGCGTAGCCTTGATAACGCTGGTGGTATCCACGGCGCTGATACTGCGCGCCCCCCGGCGCTGGCGTCCGTGGTCCATACTGATCGGATTCGCATCCGGCTGCCTGGCCGCCGCCCTGCTGGGAGTGTATGACCTGGAGCCGCTGTACGCAGCACCGTGGATCGGCATCCCCCAAGCCGATTTCCAAGGGTTGGACCTTACATTGGCTGCCGGATTCTGGGCACTTCTGCCGATGTTCTTGATTGTCACTCTGGTGCAGGCGATCAAAGGCATTGGAGACAACGTGGTAATTCAACGGGTGTCGCGACGCAGGCCGAGGACGACCGATTTTCGGCTGCTGCAAGGCTCGCTCTACTCAAATGGGCTGGGTGTTTTGCTGTCGGGTCTTGCCGGAACGCCTCCCGCGTCGCCATATTCGTCATTCACGGCGTCGGTCGTGAACATGACGGGAGTCGCCGCCCGCAATGTGGGATACGTTATAGCGATCATGCTTCTGGTACTGGCATTGCTGCCAAAGTTCACGGGCGCGCTGCTCACCATACCCAGTCCGGTGATGGGGGCATTTCTCTTACTTGCTGTGGGAATATTTTTTGTCGAGGGAATACAGACTATCGTGCGGGACGGACTAGATTTTCAAAAGACCATTGTGGTAGGCGTGTCGTTCGCGCTTGGCGTCGGGTTCGAGCAACAAAACATTCTTGAGAACTTGCTGGCGCACCCGTGGGGCACACTGCTTGGCAACGGCATCACAGTGGGCGCGGCAACGGCGATTGCGCTCAACATCTTCCTGAATGCGACCAGTCCGCGTTCTAGGAAGCTGGAGGTCCGACTGGACTTTTCCGACCTGCCACGAATTGATGCCTTCATGCGGGAAATTGCCGCCGATATGCACTGGAGCGAGGCGGCGACCCAGCGGCTGCGTTCGGCGGGCGAGGAGACGCTCTCGAGCCTGCTGCAGCCGGACAGTGAATATCCCGCGGATAGCGGGACGGACAAAACGTCGCGCCTGATCATAGCCGTGCGTCCCGACGGTAGGGCGGTGGAGATGGAATTCATCTCGACGCTTGAGGACGAGGAGAATCTGGAGGACCGTCTCGCGTATCTTAACGAGGAGGACGAAAGCGTGGATGAGAGGGAAATATCGTTCCGCCTGTTGCGTCATTATGCCTCATCGGTGCGCCACCGGAAATATCAGGGGATGGATATCGTTGCGGTGCGGGTCGAAGCGTAACGACTGCCTGGATAGGCGAGCCAACGCAAGGGAAGGGGTCGAGTTTAGGTAGTGATAATCGGTTCGATGAACTCAAGCATGGACCTGACGCATTCCTGCGGCTTTTCCAAAAGAAGAAGGTGGGTAGTGTCAGGCAGGAAGTCGTAATCTATGGTAGACATATCGCTCAGGTCGAGCGTCGGCAGGTATGAGTATGGCAAGGTCGGGTCAGCCCCGATGACCTTTGTCGGGCAGAGGAGCGACTGAAAGTCCACGAGTACGGCAAAGGCGCTGGCGTACTCTATTAACTGCGCTTGGTATTCAGGAGGGCAGCGAGGTTCATACCCCTCTCCATTCGCACACTCACGCAGGGTTGTTCTTGCATAAAGGTCGAATACCCCTGGCACCACGTGCTGCCAGGCTGGAATGTAAGCAAGAATGTCCACAAGTTCTTGCGTGGTTTTAAATTGACTCGTGCTTTGACGGATCGTTTTGGCCATACGTTTTGCGATATCTTCATAATCCTTAAAGCTCCGGCCAGGTTTGCAGACAGGCGGGTCGAACAGAACCCAGGCTGCAAAGTCGCGGCCCTTTTTGGGTGATAGCAGAGTCGCCAGGGCCGCAACTGAGTGGAACACACCTATTCTGGGTTTTGCTCCATAGTGGCGGTCGACAGCCTCAATAATGGTGTCGTTGTCCTGAGCCAATGTTGGAAGACTATGGTTTTCAAGATTGCTTACCGGGTTCCAGCCATGGTTTCTGAGATCGTAGATTATAAGGTCGAAATCATCGGTCAAGAGCGACCAGAACGGATAATACAGGTCGATTGCGAAACCGTTACCGTGGCTCAGAACGAGTCGCGGTCCTGACGGGTTTCCATGTTGCCGCAGCGTAATGACGGTGTCGTCGTCCACGCGGACATCGTGGGTGGAAAGCGGTTCAGGTACTTTCCATATGATTTCTGAAGTCACTGGCAAATTCCTCGTCTTTCTGACACGTCATCGCTTAGCTGCTGTAATGACCGCTCGCCCAATTGGGACGGGACAAGTTCGTGCGCGATGGCTGCTGAGAAATCCTCGTTGCCGATGTATTCGACGCGCCAGTGTACTTCCGGCAGCTGTGGAAAGCGGAATATGCTCATTTTCCCCTGATGCAAGGCCGGTGGCACTTCAAACTGAGACACATCAAGGGTAAAACCTAGGCCAAGAGCCTTGATCAGGGCTTCCTTGATGGTCCAGAGTCTGAAGAATAGCTGAACCCTGTCGCGTCCATATACGCATGCAAGGGCGGATTGTTCATGAGGACCGAACACGGCTTCGCTCAGTTCGTCAAAATCCCTTCGGGGGACGCACTCCTCCACATCCACGCCCAGACGTCCATGGGGAGCAAGAGCTATCAAGCCGTGCTTTCCGCTGTGACTGAGGTTAAAGCTGACGGCTGCCGGTTCCTCGTCTACTAGTGCGAACGGCTTTCCATGGTCAGATGAACCGAAGCTGAGGCGTTCATTGCTGCAACCGAGCTGGCGGCAGAGAATAGTCCGAAGCGCGGCACGACACAGAGCAAACCTGCGACGAGGACCTGGGAGCAGATATTGGCGACAGCGCATCTGCTCTTCCTCGTTCAGCCATAGTAAAGATGATGTCTCACGGCTGGCGTTAGGCGTCAAATCTACATGCATGACGGTAACGGAACCAGCTTTACGGAAGGAGCTCCACCAGCGCCTTGCAGCAGAAACGGACATCAGATGCCGGTTACCTCTACAGCGAAGAGGTGTTAAGAAGCGTTGGCCTCCAGGTACGCTATCAACTCTCCAATCGTCTGAATCTCCCCGGCTTTTCCGGGAAGAAGGGAGACATTGAACTCCGATTCGAGCACTTTGGCGAATGACACTGCGTCCATAGAGGAAACACCCACATCAGCAAGGCCCTTGTCCGCCTCCAGCAACTTGCCTGCCGGCTGTCCGTCTACCTCCAGGTTTTCGTCCGCAAGTTGTCTTAGTCTTTCTTCAACTGAAGCCATAATTACAGTCCTCCTTTTAGGAATTTAAGATGTTAGACCACAATGGTACAATACATCGGCGCTTGGGTCAATCGATTTTTCTCTAATTTTCTCCGTGATATGGCACCTCAATTACACCCAGTGACGCCTGCGCTGGAACGGATAGCTCGGCAGCGAGGTGCGGCGGCGCGATTCCCCGGCGAACATGCCCTCAAAGGAAAGTGCCAGTCCCGCCTCGTATGCCCCTGCAACCGCCTCCGCAAAACCGGTGCCGCGCTCCTGTGAATCCTCGTCGGATGGTCGCATCAGGCTCGCAAGCACGAGTGGTGAGGTGGTGGCTTCCTTTCCGTTTGACGAGTCCGGCCATTCAAGATTCACCCGCGGCCCCAGTACTGCGCCGGGGCCAATCTCTACCACTGCATCCACTCCCAACTCGGCAAGCGTAGAGACACCTGCGCTGAACTCCGCAGTCTCGCACGCCTGCATACGCCAGTACGCTCCGTCTAGCGGGCTGTCCGCATCCACAACTTGCCCCGTAACGCCGCTCACCAGAGTCAGGGATGGAGGTGAGACCTCACTCTCTGCAAATGCTACTTCCAGACCGTTCAGAGATTGGTTCGGGTCCACTCCCGGCAGCGCCGCCATCAGCGTGCCACGAGTCAAGGCAAAGCGCAATCCGTCCTCTAAGGTGAAGACTCCCGCAGCCTGCGCCGCGGCAATCTCACCCGTGCTATGTCCCAGTGCGACGTTCGGGCGGACCCCAACGCTCGCCCAAAGCGCCGTCAGCGCGCACCCCAATGCATAGAGAGCCGGCTGTGCCCAATCGGCATTATTCAAATCGCCCGTTGCTTCGGTGCGCCCGAACATCACATCGAGCAGCGATGCTCCTCTCTCTGCGCGCACCACGGCATCACAGTGGTCCAAAACAGCGCGTACGACTGGTTCGCTGTTGTACAGCGCCTCGCCCATGCCAACCCACTGGCTGCCCTCGCCTGTGTACACGAATGCCACCCTTGTTACGGGTTGTGGATCTGGCTTATCAGGCATGGCGTCGGTCTCCGCGAGTTTCGTCAGCCCTGCACGAAGAGACTGCATATCCCTGAACACTAAAGCGGCCCGATGGTCAAAATGGCTGCGTCCGACACTCGCCGTCCACGCTATGTCAGCAAGTGCAGGCACTTCGGGCGACGACTCAGCAATATGCTTGTCGAACCACGACAGGTACCGTCCTGCCATGTCCCGCAGGGCACCGTCCGACTTGCCCGACAGCGGCAGGAAACGCACTGTGCGCTCTGCTAGTCCGTCCATGGCCAGCGGCAGATTCGCAACCGACTCTGGCAGAGAAACGGGCACCTGCCGTGCAGCACCCCTAAGCGACTGGACTCCAGCACTTCCGCTGCCATTCTCTGTCGCGATTCCGTAGCCTTCCACCACCATATGCGCGTTTGTGCCCGATATACCGAACGCGCTTACTGCTGCGCGTGGCGGCCTGTCAGGATGGGGTGGCCAGTCGGTCTTTTCAGAAGTCACCCGCACGGGCAGTCGATCCCAGTCAATTTGTGGGTTCGGTTCCTTGAAGTGCAGATGTTTTGGAATGACACCCTGTTTCATCGCCAGCACAGCTTTTATCAGGCCGGCAACACCCGCCGCCGTCTCCAGATATCCGATGTTTGACTTTACGGTGCCCATCAGCAGCGGGCGGTCAGCGTCGCGCCCTCTGCCGTACACCGAACCTGCTGCGTGTACTTCAATTGCGTCGCCCAACTGGGAGGCTGTCGCGTGCGCTTCGAGATAGTCAACATCTCTTCCGGTGAGGCCCGCCTGAACAAGCGCCTCCTCTATAACACGCTCCTGTGCCGGGCCGTTCGGGACGGTCAATCCCGCGCTTGCCCCGTTCTGGTTAATGGCAGAGCCCTTGATGACGCCCCATATCCGGTCGCCGTCAACCTCTGCTTCATTCAGCCGTTTTAAAATGAGCATTCCGCAGCCCTCGCCGCGTACATAGCCGTCCGCAGACGCGTCAAAGGGGTGGCACTGCCCACTCGGCGACAGCATCCCCACATCCAGCATAAGTTTGGAAATGTCGCGCGACAGCGCCGCATGCACGCCTCCGGCGAGGGCTAGGTCCACCTCGCCCCGCTGTAGCCCAACGACGGCTTGATGCACCGCAACCAATGCCGAGGCGCAGGCCATATCGATGGCCATTGCCGGGCCCTCAAGACCCAGTGCGGACGCGACCCTCCCGGCAGTGACGCTGGCCATTAGGCCGAGGAAAGTGCCGGCCTTACCGCTGGCTTCAATCACATGTTGGTATTCGCTGTGGCTGACTCCGGCATACACTCCGGTGCGGCTGCCTCGTAGGCTGTCGGGAGCGATTCCGGCGTCTTCGATAGCCTCCCAACTCGTCTCCAACATCATCCTCTGTCGTGGGTCCATCATCCGCGCTTCTATCGGCGCAATGCGGAAGAAGCGTGAGTCAAACCACTCGATACCCTCAACAAACGCGCCGTGCAGGTGGGTGGCGCTCTCGGAGTTCGAGTCTCCAAAGGTGTCCCTCGGCGAATCGCCAGCCTGACGTCCGTCGGTCACTGCGTCAGTGCCCGATTCCAGAAGATGCCAGTATTCCGAAAGGTTTTTCGCGCTTGGGAAGCGGCAGGCCATGCCGACTATCGCTATGTCGTCATCCTCAGTAGCGACGGACGGGCGCGGTGGGGGTGCGACTGTCTCGGGCGTTGGAGCCGTCCCGCCGTCCCCGCCCAGCTGACCGAGTTCACCCCCCAGATAGTGGGCTAAGGTCGTGATGTCGGGGTAGTCGAAGACAGCTGTGTTGGAGACGATATACTCGCCTGCGAATGCTCGGTTGAGCCGGTTTCTCAGTTCTACTGCCATCAATGAGTCCATCCCCAGATCGAAGAATCCCACTGTTGGCGTCGGCGTCGACGGCAGCCGCAGAACTGCCTGCACTTCCCCTTGGAGGAATGACACCAGCATTCCTTCGCGTTCCGCCACAGTCGTTTTCCGCACCCTGGACATCAGGTCGTCCGCCTGAGCAGGCGAGTCGGCGTCGGCCTTAGAACTGGTGGACAGCAGGTCCTCTAGCAGGGAGGGACGGTCTTCGACAGCCTCCTCAAAAACTGCCCAGTCCATAGACATCACCACAGAATTCGTTACGTCCTGGCGCACCAGCCTGTCAAACGCCCTGAGACCTTGCTGGGGGGTAAACCAGCGACCGCCGAGCGCCGCTCGTTGCCGTTCAATCCGATCTCGTTGTTCCGCCGCTTCGCCGATCTCTGACCACGCCCCCCAGGCAATGGCCTGTCCCGGAAGCCCCACCGCCCGCCGGTGGGCGGCAAGTTGGTCCAAAAACGCATTGGCTGCGGCGTGGTTCGCCTGTCCCGGATTGCCCATGACGCCAACTCGGCTCGAAAAGAGGGTGAAGAGCTCCAGATCGCGGTCCGCCGTCGCACGGTGCAGGTGCCAAGCGCCCAGTACTTTCGGCCACAGCACCTGCTCGAATCTTTCCCAACTCTGGTTCGACAGCGAAGCATCCGACAACACTCCCACGCTGTGAATCACTCCGCCGAGCGGCGGCAGTTCCCGATCCATCCGCGCCAGCATGTCGTCCACAGCGGCGGCATCCGTCACATCCGCCAGTTCCACCCTCACCGTGGACCCGCGTTCACGCAACGAGTCAATCTCTTTTTCAACCTCGGGGTCCGGTGGCCGTCGTCCATTCAACACGATTGCCCCCGCACCGTGATCCGCCAGCCAGCTGGCCACAGCGCACCCGATACCGCCCAGGCCGCCGGTCACTAGGTATGTCCTATCCTGCCGCAACCCACCTCTCACAAGCGGTGGTGTCGTCACGACGATCTTCCCGATATGCCGGGCCGATCGCATGAATCTCAGCGCAGCCCCCGTTTCGGCCAGGGGCCACCTGCTGTGGATAAGCGGTTTCAGTTCTCCCGCCGTAAGGCGCTCCATCACTTCCCGGAGAACCTTTCCGACGCAAGCCGGATCAGTCTTCTTCAAAACATCCAACTCCAGGATGGAGTAGGCAACGTCGGGACGAACTTCGGCCATCTCCTCCTCGCTCAGAATGTCCCGCCTGGACAGTTCCACAAACCGGCCACCCTGTGCCAGGCATGACAGACTCGCCTCGATGAATCCCTCTCCCGTCAGGCTGTTCAGCACCACGTCGACTCCTGCTCCGTCCGTGGCCTCGAGGATCTCTTCCCCGAACTTTGTCGTGCGGCTATCGAACACATGCTCCACGCCGATGGAGCGGAGATATGGCCGCTTCAGCTCGCTCGCCGTGGCATACACCTCTGCGCCTACAGCACGCGCCAACTGGATGGCCGCGAGTCCTACACCGCCAGCGCCCGCGTGGATCAGCACCCGTTCGCCGGCGTTTAACCCTGAGAGCTCATAGGAGAATGCGGCTGAGGCGAACACATTCGGCACCGTGGCGAGATCCGTTACCGAGATTCCCGATGGCGCGGGCGCCACCAATTCCTCCCGTATAACCATTTCGTCCGCGAACGCACCGCCGAACCCCAGTCCAACCACATGGTCGCCGACCGAGACGGTTGACACCTCGGAACCCACATCAAGCACATGGCCACACATCTCCTTGCCCAAGTTCTCCTCTTCAATGAAGCCAAGCGAACGAAATACATCCCAGAAGTTCAGCCCGGCAGCTTCGACCGCGACGCGGACTTCTTTCGGCTCCAGGGAATGCTCCGGCAGCGGCTTGACGTAAGGCTTATCGAATATGCCTTCCGGGTCCGGAGCCAGCACCCAGCCCGACTGCTCCGGCAATGTCAACCGCTCCGTGTCGGTCCCGGCCCGCACCAGGCGGGCCACCACCCGTCGTCCGTAGCGATGTGCGATGTGATTCTCGTGATCGGGATACAACAGTTCGTCCAGAAGTTCAGGCGATTGCGTTTTTGTGGGGTCCAGGTCAATCATCCTCGGTTTTAGATGCGCCGATTCGCGGGCCACCGCCTTCCCGAAACCCCATAGCGTTGCGCCGGCAAGTTCCCCGCCAAGCTCCCTCTCCAGTACCTGTGCGCCCCGCGTAAGAAACCACACTCCGTTTTCGGGCACCACATCGGAGTCAAGCAGCCCCTGCGTCAACGCCAGTGCGCTTGCCATCGCTTGCTTCGTGTCCTTCGCCATCTCTTCGGTTGTCGCATTCAGGCCGTGGCCGCCCAGCGCCACGAGGTGCACAACGCCGCTCAGAGGCGTATCCTCTGGCAGGCTCTCCAACAGCGATTGCCACGACTCGCGCCGCTCCATATCCACCGTTGACCGGACAATGCCGGGCCCGTTCACTTCTGAATACCCGTTTTCCGGGAGTTGATGGTCCGCCAGCATGACCGTCTGGTTGCGCGCGGTCAACTCTGCTGCCAGTTCCTCGGCCACGCCGGCGCTATCCGCCGCCAGAACCCAGACGCCCGGTTTTTCGGTCACCTCAGCCGGACCACGCGCCACGATCACACCCTTATCCGGCATCCCGGTCGAGTCGGACTCTTTTAGCCCCAGCACTTCTATTTCCTCGAAACCCACGTCAGCAAGTACGCGACGCCACACAGCTGGCTCCACCAAGGCGTGTTGCGGTCGGTAGGCATCGGCAAACCGCCACCAGCCGTCCAGCGGCCCGAAAGTCAGGTCCATCCAACCCATACCCCTCAGGTTTTCGAGCGCGACCATCTGTCCTGATGGCGCGAGAAGCCGCCGGCAGTGCGCAAGCGTCTCATCTAGGTATCGCGTGGCGTGCAGCACATTGGACGCGATCACCAGATCATAACCGTGGGAGTCGAATCCCTGCTCCACCGGATCCTTCTCGATATCCAGCATGCGGTAATCTATCGACGCTTCCTCGCCTCCGAAACGCGCCTCTGCTTCCGCAAAAAAGCCCGCCGAGATATCCGTGTACATGTAGTCGAACCGTCCTTCCGGGAGTTCCGGCAGGATGGCCGCGGTTGCCGATCCTGTACCCGCCCCGACCTCGATCACCCTGAGGTGTCGGCCGTCGGGCAACTCCGCCACAAGAGTCTGAACCGTTTCTCGCAGTAGACGGTTCGCCGCGCGCGCCACCGGGGCTTTTAGATACAGATCGCCCGGGGTCGGGTCTCCGCTGCTGAACAGGACCGTCAACGGATCCGCTCGGCCCAGCAGGATGTCTGCCAGGGCGTTGCCGGACCGTCGAAAAAGCCCGATCTCGGTCAAGCCGTGGGGATATAGCTCAGCCATTCGGGCAGCAAATTCCTCGGTGTCAGGCGGCATTTCATCCGGCAAGGGATCCCCGGGTCCGATCCTCACGACGAAGTCGCCGTCCACCTCCTCCAACACCCCGGACTTGGCCAGCATCTCGAGCATCCGGCGGAACAACTTCTTATGCTCCTCCACGACGTTCAAGCGCTGCCGCAAGTCCTCTGAATCTACGGCCACGCCCACCTCGCGTTCCCACCCCAGCTTCTCCAAGGTCTCGAGCGCGCAGGATCGAGACCACCGCTCCAGGTCAGTCAGGAGGGCGTTTCTGTCTTTGGGCGTGACTCCTTCGTCGGCCAAATAATCTGAGAGCAAGCCCGAGCGCTCTGCAATCGTTGCCTGAGATGCGAGGAAATCTGCGGACAGCATTCCGGGCGGGAGAGTCCTTTCGCGCCACACAACCTCATACAGCAGTTCATTCACCCCTTCGCCTGCGGAGAGCAGCGCCGCCCGCGTCGCGCGTTTCACCATGTATCCGCTCAACCCGCCAAGCAGAACCCCATTGGGATCGTAGATGCGCAATTCTCCGTTCCAGACCTCAGGCAGCTCGTCCTGTTCCACTTCCGTCCCCTGGGAAACCTCATTCATGCGCACGTGACAGAACAAGTGATCCGGCAGCCGATCCGCCAGCCACAGTCGCTCCCAGCCAAATGGCAGATAGGTGGTTTCCTCTTCAGCCCCGCCCGGATTGCGCGCTGCGGCCACAACCTGAAAGCAACCGTCGAGCAGGAGCGGATGAACGTCGAGCTCATTGCGGCCGAGAGCTTCAGGGAAAGAAATCTCGCCTAACGCCTCGCCCGGCCGGGACCAGACCTTCCCGAGCGTACGGAAAAACGGGCCGAGATTGATCCCCGTACCCGCCCGGGCGCGGTAGTAGTCTGCCACGTCTATTGGTGACAGAGGGGTCTTGAGGCTTTCAAGATCGATGCGGCTACCGGCTTCAGGCATGGGGGCGCCCTGCGATATGTGGCCTTCCACATGTGCCGTCCAGTCCTCTCCACTCCCCTTGCTGAATATCTGGACACGACGCGAATTTGGCCGCTCGGAAGAATCAAGCACAACCTGCACCTCCCGGCCCTCGTCACCGGTACCGTCCTCGGAGCTCTCCTCCGGGAAAACCAGCGCGTTGAGCAATTGCATGTCCTCCACAACCACCGCGCCGCTTTCTTCCGCAAGGGATACCGATGCCGCCATGGCCCCGTAGAGCGCGCCTGGAGCTATAACCCGGCCGAACACCCGGTGGTCGCTCAACCACTCCGGATCCGACTGGAACACTTCTGTCTCGAATGTGACCTCGCCTGTGGCGGATTCGTGCCGGACCCCCAGTAAGGGGTGGCCGACGCCCGAGCGTTGTTTTCTCTTCGAATCGAGCCAATGGCGTTCGCGTTGGAAAGGATAGCTTGGCAACGAGATGCGACGGCGCGCCTCCCCCGCAAAGAGCCCTTCAAAACGAATCGGGAGCCCCGCCTGATACGCTTCCGCGACGGCCTGCGTGAAATCGGCGCCATCCGCGGACGCTTGGGATTCACCAGACGGCGGGCGCAGGCTCGACAGCACCGTGGGCGTCGGTGTCTGTGCCGAGTCCGGCCAGGCCGAGACTGTCATCGAGGCCAGGATCGGTCTTGGCCCTATCTCCAACACCAAGTCCACCCCGAGTTCCGCCAATGTCCGGACACCGCTGGCAAACGCCACCTTCTCGCGGGCATGCTGCTTCCAGTAGGCTCCGTCCAGCGCTTGGCCGGGCTCCACCGTTTGGCCGGTCAGGTTGCTGACCACGGTGAGAGATGGTGGTTCGATCGCCGCATTGTCCAAGGAAGCTTCCAGCATATCCAGAGCTGGCTCCACCAAGGCGCTGTGGAACGCGCGGGCTGTGTTCAACCGTCTTACCCGGACTCCTTCCGATTCGAAACGCTTCGAGATGGTTTCAATCTCTGTGACCGGCCCGCTTACCACTTGGTGGCCGCCGTTGTCCGCCGAGATGCTCAGCCCAACACTGGCGGATGATTCGTTCAGTTCCTCGACCGTCGACGCCACTCGTGCCGGAGTGGTAAAAACCGCTGCCATTGCGCCCGGTTCGGTTTCCGACAGCAGGGTGCCTCGCGCCGCAGCAAACCGCATTCCATCCTCCAGGCTGAACACTCCCGCTGCCTGCGCCGCCGCCAGTTCCCCGACGCTGTGCCCCAACACCACGCTGGGACGAACCCCTACACTCGACCACAGCGCCGTGAGCGCGCACTCGAGGGCATAGAGGGCTGGCTGCTCCCACGCCGTATCGCCCAGATCGCCTTCGCCGCCCCCGAACATCACGTCGAGCAAGGAAGTGCCCCTTTCGGTCCGAAACACCTTTTCACAGCGGTCGAGAACCGCCCGCGCCACCGGCTCACGTTCGTAGAGCGCCTTTCCCATGCCGGCCCACTGGCTTCCTTGCCCTGTATAAGCGAACGCTATTTTCGTCGCCGTTTGCGGGCCTGGACTCTCGCCCGCATTCCCCAGCGCTTTTAGTCCCTCCCGCAGCGACTCGGTATCCCGAAACACCACGCCCGCACGATGATCAAAATGGCTCCTCCCTACGCCTGCAGTCCACGCCATGTCCGAGAGCAAGGGTTCTACCGAGGCGCTTTGGGAAGCAATATCCTCTGGATGCTCGTCCAGCCATGAGAGATAACGCTCCGCAAGTTCCCGGAGTGCATTCACAGATTTTCCGGACAGCGGCAGCAACCGGGTCTCGCGCTTCTTTAATCCTTGTTCCGGCAACGGCAAACTCTCCACGGCTTCCGGCAGAGAGACTGTCACCGCCTGGGCTGAGCCCGCAAGCTCATGCTTTCCGTAGGGCAATCCCCCCGGGGCGATGTATTCTTCCACCACTATGTGGGCGTTCGTCCCGGATATCCCGAAGGAGTTTACTCCTGCCAGTCGCGGCCGTCCGTTACGTTCGGGCAAGTCCATCATGGACGAAGTAACCTTTAAAGGCAGTCGGTCCCAATCGAGGGCAGGGTTGGGAACCTGGAAATGCAGGTGCTTCGGAATCACGCCGCGTTGCATCACCAGCGCTGCCTTGATCAGGCCAGCGATTCCGGCAGCCGACTCGAGGTGGCCGATATTGGTCTTTACGGAACCGATCAGAAGAGGATGATCGGCTTTGCGTCCTTTGCCGTAGACAGCGGAGACGGCGTCGATCTCAATCGGGTCGCCTACAGCTGTTCCAGTCCCGTGTGCCTCCAGGTAATCCACATCCGAAGCAGGAACTCCGGCGTCAGACAGGGCCGCTTCCATCACCTGTTCCAGTGCGGGGATGTGCGGTACGGTCAGTCCAGTGCTGGCCCCGCCGTTATTCACCGCCGAGCCTCGGATCACTCCCCAGATCCGATCGCCATCCTCCTCGGCCTCGCTGAGGCGCTTCAGGATAACGACGCCGCAACCTTCGCCGCGCACGTAACCGTTCGCAGACTCATCGAACGTCTTGCACTGCCCGTCTGGAGACAGCATCATCGCATCCGCACGGAGTTCGAATATACGACTGTTCAGGATAGCCTGCACACCGCCCGCAATGGCCAGGTCCGCCTTGCCCTGCTGCAGGTCCGCCACCGCGTCGTGGACCGACACCATGGACGACGCGCACGCGGCGTCCACTGCCTTTGCCGGTCCCATGAGGCCCAGCACGAAAGAGACCCGTCCGCTGGTACCGTTCAGGTTCGTGCCGCTCAGAGCATAAAGACATGAGGCGGCATCGGCAGGTTTCCTTGACTCCACTACCAGCATCCTGTATTCGTCGTTGCTGATCCCGGTGTATACCCCGGTGCGGGTGCCCTTCAGCCGATCCGGGTCCATGCCCGCATCCTCGAGAGCCTCCCAAGTGGTTTCCAGCATCATCCGCTGCTGTGGATCCAGCAGCTGGGCTTCGACCGGAGAAATGCGAAAGAACCCCGCGTCGAACTCCTCGATTCCGTCGACATAGGCACAGAAACGACAGGCCTTGCTCGGAATCTGTCCATCGGGGAAAAGTTCGTCCATGCGTCCGACGCCGGAACCCGGGACGCCCTCCATCACTGTATTCTGGCCGGCTTCGAGCAGGCGCCAAAAGGCCGGTATACTCGGTGCGCCGGGGAACCGGCACCCCATGCCCACGATCGCTATCGGTGTACCGAATCCGGATTTTTCCTGTTTCTGAGTTTCAGAGCGGGGCTGCGATTCCCCGGAAGAATCGCAAGATTTGTTTGACTTCGTCATCGAAATCTTCCTCCAAGATTATGAACTGATGGCTCTATCCGTTCCCTCAGCCTGAACTGTTTCCGTTTTACAAAACGGTTTTCAGTTCACCACTGGCTTTGATAGTTCTCTTTAGGAAAAGTTTAGCATAGGGATGGGCAGGGAACAAAGCTCTTTTTCGCTCTGGCCACGACTATCTCACGCTAAATACAGGTGGCAGTTTTATTTAAGATTTGCGGCCGGGGCGAGGGGCGCACGGCGTGCTTGACGCTCTTGCCTGCCGCATGGACGAGCGCAAGGTCAACTGGAGGGTGGACGCCGCATTTGTCTTTCCCGTTTTTAAAGCCCCAAAAAAGCAAGTAATCTACATTGCTGCATGACGGTCTACGCGAAGACGCGCTCCCGGCTGGCTACCGTAGTGGTGCGTCGAGACACTAAAGCCGGCGTAGCCTTCGATTACGCCGTCCAGTTCTTGGTTCTGATGGCCCTTGCGGTTTTTTCAATCGGAACGCTGCCGGATCTGGATCCCGCCGACCGGCGCTGGCTGGAAATGGCGGAAACAGCGATCCTCGCTGTTTTTACCTTTGAATACGTGCTTCGTATCTGGGTCAGCGAAAACAGGTGGGGCTACGTGTTCAGTTTCTTCGGGATCGTGGACCTTGTCGCCATCCTGCCCGTTTTCTGGTTCGCAAGAGGAACGGACCTGGTGTTCGTGCGCTCCTTTCGCCTGCTGCGCCTGTTGCTGATAATCAAGGCGGTGCAGTCCTCAGAGGCGGTGTCTAGGCTGAAGCAGGCATGGGGACAGATCAGGGACGAACTAATGCTCTACGGAGCGGCAAGCGTCATAGTGCTGTTCACGGCGGCGGCCGGCATTCACCACTTTGAGCACAAAGCCCAGCCCGAAGCGTTCAAAAGCGTGTTCCACAGCCTCTGGTGGGCGATTACGACCCTCGCCTCGGTCGAGTACGGAGACGTGTACCCGATAACCACGGGCGGAAAAATATTCACTTTTTTCGTCGCGGTAACGGGGCTCGGAGTTGTGGCGGTTCCCACCGCCCTGCTGGCCTCGGCGCTCACGAAAACAAAAAGACCGGAAGGTCCGTAGCTGGTTTCCGGTTCCGCCGGGCTCACTGTGCCGGAAATTGACCACTTCCCCGGACGCAAGCCTCCTGCTTCTGCCGCTTGGAACAGCAGATCTGACTTTTGCGCGTGGCTTGCGCGGGCAGGTTGGTTCGCCGCGCGCTTTTGGAGAGAACACCGACGCATGTTAGAATTATCGGCGGTTTATGAGCAGTTTGCCCGAATATCTTGAACGCGGAGAAAAAGCGCGTCTTTTTCCGGTGCTGGCGGACACTTCAAAGGAGGGCCGCAGCACTTCAATTCTTCTTTCCTGCCTTGTCCACGTACGCGAATTCGGCCAGGCGATGCTGGGTTCCGTCAACCAGCGCGTCGGGAAACTTGCGAGTCTCACGGCGTACACCGAAGTCACATTCGCGGACCGGGGAGAGGAAAAAGCGCACAGGCCGGACGGGCTGATCGTGCTCAGGGTTGGCAGGCGCCGGTGGAAAGCGCTGGTCGAAACGAAGATCGGCAACGCTAAGCTCGATGAGGAGCAGCTTGCCGCCTACACGCGCCTTGCCAGGGAACATAACATTGATGCCGTGATAACCGTCTCAAACCAGTTCACCTCGAGACCGGATCATCACCCGGTCAAGCTCTCCGCCAAAACGCGCTCAAGGGTGAAAATCTATCACTGGTCATGGATGTACATTATTACGCAGGCCGACCTGCTGATTTCCAATGATGGCGTTGAAGACGAGGACCAGTATTTTGTTCTCTCCGAGATGCTGAGATTCCTGACGCATGCGAGCACGGGGGTAAAAAGCTTCGACCGCATGCCCGAGGCATGGACCGGCATTGTGCAGAAAATCGCCGCCGGTGCTTCGCTCCAGACAAAAAGCGAGGAAGTGCAGGATATAGTGGCCGCTTGGCATCAGGAAGTCAGGGACATCTCTCTTCTGCTGACGCGCAAGGTCAATGTGAAAGTTGAAGTCAGGCTGACGCGTTCCCACGTTCTGGACCCGGCGGCACGTGCAAAGAAAGACGCCTATGAACTTGCCGAAGAACAGACGCTTTCGGCCGGACTTAAGATTCAGGATGCGGCAGCGCCGATTGAATTGGTCGTCGATATCGGAAAACGGACGATCAGCGCGTCAATGACGCTTGAAGCTCCCGGCAACAGAAAAACCACCCCGGCTCGTCTCAACTGGCTGCTCCGCCAGCTGCGGAAAACCTCCGAAACGGATATCCATATCAGGCTGATCTGGCCCGGACGAAGACCCCGCACGCAGCATACACTTGGGGAGCTGAGAGAGAATTCGGCTATGGCTTCCGCAAGCGGTCAGGATCTTCCCGTTGCCAGATTCGAAGTATGCATGATTCGTCAGTTAGGCAGACGTTTCGGTCAACGCAGAAGCTTCATTGACGAACTGGAGCAGATGGTGTCCGGGTTTTACGAAACCGCCGGCCAGCACCTGCGCGCATATCAGCCGCCCGCTCCAAAGGTCAGCGAAGACAGAACCGCCCCGCAAAGCGTTACTCCCGAAGGATTGCAGCGCACTGAAGAATAAAAACACGGTCGCTTTGAATCTCGTGCTGCCGGAGTTGTCAAATGCGATACGGAAAAACAGGGATTTCTCTGCGTAACGAGAAATCATGGCTCTATTTGTTTTCTTAATCTGAACTGTTTCCGTCTTGCAAAACGGTTTTCAGTTCACCACTGACTTTGATAATTCTCTTTCGGAAAAGTTTGGCATAGGGAAAGACAGGGAACAAAGCTCTTCTTCGCCCGGGCCACGACTGTCTCACGCTAAATACAGGTGGCGGTTTATTTAAGATTTGCGGGAAGTTAAAAAAATCCCGGCTTTTTCCGTGATTAAGGCGGGAGACCAGTCTTTAGCGTAGGTCTTCGAGTCAGTCTGGTTGTGGCTAGGGTGGAAGTGAGAGAGTTCTCAAGTCAGGAAGCAGATATTGCCAATCTTAAGAAATTCTTACTTGTTTGCTGATTTCTCTGTTTGGCATAACAAACTCTGATCATCCGAGGTCACTATGCATCCTGATAACCCTACCTGACTTAATTTGTATCTAATGGAAGATCAAACTTGACATTTTTTTTGCCAAAGAATTCTCTGAAGAATTCCTTCCATAAATTTTTCAAGCTGGGAACGAGGTCTGCACTGGCTTCGTAGCGATTGTTCAGTAGAACTACTTCTATATTAACGCCGTCATAAGTTTTCAGTTCCCTGGAGGTTCCCTTAATATATTCTCTGGTCGGAAGGGTTAACACTTGGTCAAGCTTTGGACATTTATTTGGTTTTTTTGAATTTTGGCTTCTGCAAGAATTGTAAAAAGATAGCCTGTCGGAATGTTGCATCATATCCGAAACAATAATTAAATCTCTTTTTGTATAAGCATTTCCAAAATCAAATTTCGGGAATTTAAAGACACTCATTATGGTCTCATATATCAAACTGTTACTGGATCCTTGAGGCTCCAGAAAAATTGATTCAGAATTTTTTTTGGATTCCCTGATAAATTCCTTCCATTTTTTCTTAACGTGGCGTTTTGACTCTCTCCACTGGTTAGCATGGTCGCAATAATCCATGTTTTTATTTCCTGTTTTCGGTCTGCACATAGCAAAACGAGGATGCTGGGATTGCGGTCTTTTGTTGTTTATTAGTACATATGAGAATTTTGTGAAAGGTTTATATTTTTTATAAAACTCTTCAGAAAATACTTTTTCATTGATACTATCAATCTGTGCTTGTTCAAGTTCAACAGAAGGGGTTAAATCCAGTATTACAAGAGTATGTCCATAATGCTTTCCATCTTTGGAACAGAATTGTTTGTCAAGTTCTTTGATAGTAGGAAGTTCAGAGCACGGGTCGGATTTTCCATTCGCGACTCCCGATAAGACAGCGATAATGGCAACAGTCCACAAGGATATTTTAAGCAGGTTCATATTCCTTCTGGGTCTCCTCGATAGTAATCAACACTCTTTTTCTAAACTCTTCGACCTGCTTTGTGAACATATTGAAACTTTCTTCAACCTCTTCTTGAAGTTTTTTTCTTTTTTCTCTCCTTGTTGCATCTTCCATGTAAACATCTGTAGATGTTTTGAAAATTTTGTGTGGATTTCTCTGATCATCCGTGTACAAAAACGGGCTAGTATTCTTTAACCTCTCTGGCAGTGGGTACTTGGTCTTATCTCTCCTGTCTTTGTTTGCGATCACATATTCTCCAAGCATGTGGTTTATATCTTTCTCTGCACTCAGAATTTTCTTTTTGTACAAATCAAAACCATTCTGGAATGAATTTGTTTCTTCGCTCCACGCATTAATAGTGAGCATTAGGGTCGTTCTCATCTCCTCACTTTCTTTGTGTATGCCGTTGAAAATCTCCTGCATTGCGGAAACCAACTTGTTAAGTTTCACTTCTATGTCTTTTCTGGATTTATTGTATGTACGAGCAACCTTTCCATAATTCGGATAAGAGTCATCAAGAAGATAGCCATCTACCAAAGAAAGAATAGCGAAGACAAACCCTATGAATAACAAAATCAAGCTTGTAAATTGTATATCTACTGTCCAAGGCATCAATACCGATATATTTTCAAGAGTGATATTTGCATTAGTTTCTTCGAATTCCATAACCTTCTGAGTTCTAAATGCGCTATACATCCAGTTCATGTAGAAAAATAGAGTTATGTGTAGAACCAGAGCAAATACTGCGGCTATTCTGGCATGTATGTTTATATGAGTTATATATTTCAAAAAGTAGTAACCAATGGCTAATGAAATAAAGACATTTATGAATGCCACGCCAACGGTAAGGGCTATCGATTCTAGTCCTCCACCCTCTAGATAATCAGCAACAAGGAAGTTGTTTATTGCAACTTCGACGACAAACAGAATAAAGACAATACCGAACTGGAGAAAAAACTTTTGCGTGGAAACGGGGGATGGCATTCTTTTTAATCGATTTATCTTCTTGAACCGTTCATAGTCTTCAACATGCCTCTTATGCACACTTTGCAATTGGGACAACTTTAGTTTTGCCCTGTCAATACAGTCTTGCGTGTTTGTGGTCAGATTACGGTAAAATGTCTTGAAGTTCTCAAGGCTCAGAAAATCACTATAGGAATTAATTCTGTTTTCAAGTTCCGTAAAGTATTCAGAACCAATATCAGCCAGTTTATGCTGATACTCGTTTGCGTCAGCTAGAATTTCGTTCTCCGTATCGGACCAGTGTTCTCCGGAAGGAATACCGAAATCTGCATCCTGTTCTGCTTGCTTTCTAATCGCTCTTTCTTTTTCTTTTCCACGTCTGTCAAAATCCTTCCATTGAGGAGGATCAAGCTTCTTTCTGTCTTTAATCGGATTGAATTCAGGAATAAAGAACGGCACATATTGAAAATTGCCCTGTTTTGCCATTTTGTGGTCGTTCTCCTGTAAGATTTTGAACTAAGTGGTACATGTTACAGTATTTTCGGGATAAAAATCAAATCAATTTGTTTGTTGCCTGTATGAGAAGAGATCGTTATTGATATCGTGAAAGAGATCAATGGTATCGAGATAATGTTAGAGGGGGTTGGCAAATGAGTACAGAGTTTAGGAAAAAATCACTGTGCTTGCTTCCTATGTTTTGAAAGGTAATTACCCCTATGATTAGCCATGATTAAAATATTCAAACATGTAAGTAATTTGACATAACTATTTGGAACACTTTAGAATTACATGTGTCTGACGGGGTTTGAACCCGTACGGGAGGTTGAGTTGAGCAACTCGTTCCACCTGAGTGCTAATCAGGCGTATCTTCCGACTTCACCACAGACGCTTTGGGATTATAGCACGGCATGTTGGTACCTCAATGTGCTGTGTTTTTTTAAATGGAGGTCTTATTATGGATTCTGCTAAGCCTAAAGGCATTGTTATGATTAACCCTGCAACGAGGATGAAAGAGCTGGTTACGGATGGGTATGCGGGGCTTTGGGTACTCCTGTTTGGAGTTTTTTATTTCTTCTATAAAGGAATGTGGATGGAAGCTGTGTTGTGGGTAATAATTGCAGTTATCGTAGCAATACCGACAATGGGTCTCGGGGTAATTGTTCTCGATATTGTATTAGCGTTTATAATTGGCAATCTGATAAGGAATAGCTACCGAAAGAACGGCTGGAAGGATGTGGTTCAATCGATAGGATCCGCAGATGAGTGAAATTTCCACAGTGAAGAAATGGGGTTATTTGATTCAGCTAAAGCAAACATTGCACTTCCTCCGGTCTCCAGAATGACAAATAAAAGAAAGCTTCTCCCTGTTATCTCAAACAGAGGTAATTATACTTATTGCTAATAATAAGCGGGGGCAGGAGGAATCGAAGGCTGTGGGTTCTTTCCTTCTTCTCCGTGTAAGTTGGCTAGTTATAGGGGTAATTGCCATAGTTTGAAAGATAGTTTGGCCATAAAGCAGGTTTTAAAACACCCTTAAGAATCCTTTAAGACTCATTCTCCTAAATGGGTCATGTATCCTTGTTCTTTTTTTTCTCGAGTACAACTCAGGTTAGTCACACCCTAAGTCACCTGTAATTGGCAAAATAGCACCAGCATATCTATCAAGCTTCATTTTGTAATTATAGAAAGAGCCCTGTTCCATAGTTAGAGCATGTTGCTTGTAAGACTTTGGGGCAGAGACTAAAACATCATAGGTCCACGTGAGATCTTTGTGTTTAAAACCAAGAGAAATCCCTCCCCACCCCTCATCTAGATATACCAATTTCCCTGTCCATTCAACACATTTCCCCTTATACTTCTTCCACTCTTCCTTCTTCCGCAGGTTGGTCCAACTGCTATCACTTCCAAACATTCTATCTACTTCTTCAAAACTTATGCTGCTCGCTTTTGCTGGCAAAACACAAACCATCAAACAAAAAGCTAAGGAAATGTATATCCTATTCATCTTTTCCTCCTTTATGCTGTAGAGCGACTACTTTCTTGTGTTTGAACAAGGATACAGACCCCCATCAGCGCGATACACAACAAGCCTTAAAATCATCCTCATCGCAAAAATAGTACGGCTAAGACCTTTCGAAAGCAAGCACGATAAATAAGATATGATGACTAATATGGTGACAAAAATCGGTGACATCAAAATAATACTTGAGGAAGTTAGCAAATGAGTACAGAGTCTAGGGAAAAGTAACTGTCCTTGCTTCCTTCGGTTTTCTAAACGTAAAGAACGAATCGGGAATGCCGAGGTTAACTTCTTGGGTGCCCAGTTTTATGACCGTAGTGTTTCCGAAGACATCGCCGATTATGATTTCTCTTAGCATGTAGGTCTTGGGGTCGACTGCTATCGTTACCTGCTTTGACTGCTCCTGGTTTTTCTGTTTTAGGTCAAGGAGGACATTCCCCCGCTCGTCTGTGCTTCCGGCACCCGGTCGGACATCGAAAAGGCGGTCAAGATCCTCCAGTATGGAAATGATGGTATAGGAACCGAGAGAGTCTGCCCAGACGCTTTCAACTTCCATCTCGGTTACCTGGTTCTCCCGGCTGTCGAAATACCAGACCTTCTTTCCGTCAGAAACGATCGTATCTTTCCACGGCTCTTCGTACTGCCATTTCATCATCCCGGGTTTTTTGAACCACACCTTTCCCGAGGAAGCGATTTCCTCATCAAGGTCCTTTATCCGGGTCACTTGGGTGAATGGAGAGCTAAGATCGTTTATCGAGGCGTATTTTTTCTGGATGCCGGTTACAACAGTGCTTGGGTCCTGGGTCTTTGCGGGCTGCGCGGTAAAAAGAAGGGAGGTGGCGAAAAGCGCTGCCGCAAGCGCGATTTTTTTCAATCCGAGTTTCCCCTGTCCGTTTTAATCATGTCCACGTAGACTTCTCTCGGTTTGCCAGCAGCTCCCTGAGGGCCGATAAGACCTTCTTTTTCCATTGTCTCAACGATCCTGGCCGCGCGGTTATATCCTATCTTGAGCCTTCTCTGTATCATGGAGATGGATGCCTGTCCCGTTTCGGCTATTATGCCGAGCGCGGTTTCGTAAAGCTCGTCTTTTTCGTCTTCACTGACTCCCGCGCTCTCATCGTCTGGGTCGTCTTTTGTTATCTCTTCTATGTAGACAGGGTCTGCCTGGGACCTTAGAAAATCCGTTACCCGTTTTCTTTCATCGTCGGATATAAGCGCGCCCTGCAGTCTTAAGAGGTTGCTCCCACCGGATGCGAGAAAAAGCATGTCCCCCTTTCCGAGCAGGGTTTCAGCTCCCCCGGTGTCAAGAATGATTCTTGAATCCACTTTTGAAGATACGAGAAAGGATATGCGCGCCGGGAAGTTAGCCTTTATGAGTCCCGCCACCACGTCCGCCGAGGGGCGCTGGGTGGAGACTATTATATGAATTCCCGCCGCCCTGGCTTTCTGCGCGAGCCTTATTATCGAGTCCTTGACGTCGCTCGGGGAGACCATCATCAGGTCGGCGAGCTCGTCTATGATAACGACTATGTAGGGAAGCCACCTGAGCTGTTTTTCCTCGATTTCAAGCGCCTCAAGCTTCCTGTTGTAGCTGTCTATATCCCTTACCCCTTCCTCGGAGAGCATCCTGTATCTGGAATCCATTTCCCCAACCAGCCACTTGAGGGCGGCCACGGCTTTTTTCGATTCGGTTACCACCGGGTGGAGCAGGTGGGGAATGTCCTCGTATATGGAGAGCTCGAGCATCTTCGGATCTATCATTATCATCTTGAGCTCATAAGGGGTCGCTCTGTAGAGCAGGCTTGTGATTGCGGCGTTTAGGAGCACGCTTTTGCCCGAACCTGTAGTTCCGGCGATCATAAGGTGCGGGGCGGTCTGAAGGTCCATGTAGCGCGGCTTTCCGGATATGTCTTTTCCAAGGGCGATGGTGAGCATCGATTTTTTTTCCGTGAACGAGCTGCTCTCGAAAAGTTCCCGCAGTACCACTATCTCCCTGCTCTCGTTCGGCACCTCTATTCCGACCACGTCTTTTCCCGGTATGGGGGCTATGATTCTTATGCTCAGCGCCTTAAGACCCATTGCCAGATCACCTTCAAGGGACGATATTTTGTTTATTTTTATTCCCGGGGCGGGCTTGTATTCAAACATCGTGATAACCGGGCCGGGACGTATTTCCATGATCTTTCCGGTTACTCCGAAGTCCGCAAGCTTTTCCTCGATCAAGGTGGCCTTCCGGTACATGGCTTCCTTGTCTATCTCTACCGACGTGTCGATTTTCGGGTCAAGCAGATCAATTGAGGGGAGGGAGAAGTCAAGCCATTTGCTCTCAGGTGCGGTGGGGGACGGTTCGTCTTTTGTGTCGGGGGCGGGAGGAGTGAAGACTATCTGCGGTTCCGCGTCGGCTTGTTGCTTGTGTTCTGTGGCCGTGGTTTTTGCCGCGCCAGGGGTCTCCTTCGGTGCGTCCTGCTTCTTTTTTCCTCGGGTGCCCCTTCGTGCGGCGGTGCGTCTTAGCGCACCGATCGGTGCAGAAATTCCTTTTAACGCGCCTGAGAAGAGAAGGCGGATGATTTTCACTACGGTGGCGATCTTGGTTTCCGTTGCTATTATCACGGAGACGAATATGACGATTATGGCGATAATGTATGTTCCAAAGGTTCCCAGGATGTTTTGCGCGAATTCTCTTGAGATCGCAAGACCCAGCCATCCCCCGGCCGGCGAGTATCCCAGAATGGAGCTTTTTCCGTAAACAAGCCCTAGCAGGGTGGTCGAGGAGAGAAGGAAAATAATTGTGGAGAAAAGCTTCCAGTATATCTTTGCGGCGGGCTGCTTTCTCAGAATCACGTAGGATGCGTAGAACATCAACACGGGAAATACGAAGGAAAGCGTGCCGAAGGAATTTCCAAGGGAGTGCGATACATAAAGACCCGTCCCTCCCATTGCGCCTTTTACGTCGATTTCAAGGAGGTTGCTGAAAGCCAGAAGACTTACGAAGGTAAATACGCCGAGGGCGAAGAAAAAAACCGCCATCACATCTACAAATATGCCTTGAGTGTCCTTGCCTTTCTCCATTTCCTAAATTCTGAAATAAAAATCCTCCGCGCTCGGGCGAAAGAAAACCCCCTTGCAGTCTAAAATGCGATTGCGGCGAGAAGAGTGTTTGAGGCCTGAGCTGCTAGATCCCATGACAAGAAAGGAAATATACCGAAAAAAACCGTGACTGCGGTAAGCACCGCAATCGTGGCCCCCGAAAGCGGTTTGTTTGCGCTTGCCCCGTAACTGTCTTCCCTCATAAACGCGTAGACGAGCACCTTGAGGTAGTAGTACGCGGAGATTACGCTTGTTATTATTCCTATTACTGCAAGCGGCGTCAGATTGGCGTCGACTGCAGCTAAAAACACCCTGTATTTCCCGAAAAATCCTATAGTCGGCGGGATACCCGCAAGCGAGAACATGAATACTCCAAGTGCGAGCGATGCCGCCGGTTTTCTGCTCCATAGTCCCGATATCCTCTCGAAAGTGTCACAATCGTCTCCCTCCCTGCTCGCGTAGGCGAGGATTCCGAAAGCTCCGAGGTTCATAAAAGTATAGGCAAACAGATAATAAAGAACGCTCCCGCTTCCGACCGAAGAGTCCGAGAGAACTGCCGCTACCCCGACGAGGGCATATCCAGCGTGTGCCACGCTTGAGTAGGCAAGCATCCTTTTTACGCTTTTTTGATATATGGCGGCTATATTCCCCACTACCATGGTCAGCACCGCCGCAATCTGTACCGCGGCCGTCATGTAGCCCTCAAACGCCTGGCCGGAGTCAATGAATATTCTCAACAGCAGCACGAAAGCCGCCGCTTTTACCGCAACGGACATGTATCCCGTAACGGTGAGGGGGGCTCCGTCGTAGATATCGGGTACCCACTGGTGAAGCGGCACGGCTCCTATCTTGAAAATGACTCCCACTGCCACAAAGGCGGCTCCGCAGACATACATCGGAAGATTCCCCGGACTTTTCAGGATTTCCTCCAGAAACGTGGAACCGGTAGCCCCGTAGAGAAGGGCGATTCCGAAAAGCAGTACCGCGGAAGAAAATCCCCCCAGAACAAGATACTTTACGCCTGATTCCGTAGAGTCGAGGGATTTGCTTCTGAACCCCGAGAGTATGTAGACGGCGATTGACATGATTTCGAATCCCACAAAAAGCGTCATGAGTTCAACCGAGGAAGCGAGAACCATCATCCCGCTCGTGCAGAAAAGCACAAGCGCGTAGAACTCCTCAAGCCATTGCGTGCGTCCCTCGAGGTGATCTTTTGAAAAGAGGATAGTCGCAAGCGCCGCCAGGAGGAAAAGGGAGTTGAAATAGGCGGAGAAGGAATCGATTACCAATGCGCCGGAGAACGCGGAACTTTCGCCGGAGAACCTGGAGAAGTTAAGGACGAGGGAGAGCACGGTACCTGAGATTGCGAGGAGAAAAAGCGACCCCGTCCATCTTTTTTTCAGAATCGGGGCGCAGATGAGTATGAGCAGGGCGGCGAGTATGAGTACGCACTCGGGAAGGATAGCCAGCGTACTTTCAAAAAGAACCTGCATGTTCATGGTCGCGTCTCTCCCGGCATATGCAGCCTTCTCCGGGTCTCGGTTGTCTTCTTCATTACATCAGTCGGGGTCTTTAAGCACTTCGAACTTTCTTTCTTCAAACTGGAAATCCTGCTCGTCAATGTACCATATTCTCGCGTCGGCGAGTTTCCCGCGGTTTACCGAGAAAATTATATACGCCCATCCGGGCGATGCCACCTCCCTGTCCGTCTCCGAGGGTACCGAAGGGTGGTCTGGATGCGAGTGGTATATGCCGAGAATCTCAAGACCGTTTTCCCTCGCCCACGAATCTGCCTCTATGTAGGAACGCGGATCAAGCTCAAAGCGGTCCTTTAACCGCTTGCTGTCAATGTCTGCTGTTTCCTTAAACGCCGTTTCGGATTTGTCGTCAGCGACCAGGTTGGCGCATTTGCGGAAGTGAGTGACGGTATCTCCTTTCCCGATCATCACTCCACATACCTCGTAAGGGTAACCGGATTCCGCGTCCCGTGTCATACCCAGATAGGCCGATCTGTATATTCTTACCACCAGAGTCTTTCGCTCAGGTACCTTCTGCCCGAGTCGGGAAGAATCGTCACGAGCACTCCTTCTTTCAGTTTTTTCGCGTACTCAAGCGTTACGCAGACCGCGGCTCCTCCCGAGTGACCCACGAATATCCCCTCGGTATCCATCAGCCGCTCCATCATTTCATACGCTTTCTCAGTAGAGATAAAGACAATTTCGTCGGCCTCCTCCTCGTCGTATATGCCTGGAACTATTGAAGAGGGCATATGTTTCATGCCCTCAAGTCCGTGAAGACTTTCTTCTGGCTGAATCGCGATTGTCTTTATATCGGGGTTGTATTCCTTAAGCCTTTTCCCGGTTCCCATGAAGGTCCCCGATGTGCCGAGTCCCGCAAGAAAATGGGTCACGGCACCCTTTGTCTGCTCCCAGATCTCGGGCGCAGTCGTCTCGTAGTGAGCCAGGAGGTTGTTGATGTTGTTGTACTGGTCCGGCATGAAATATTTCTCGGGATTATCCGCCTTTAGCTGGTGAGCCATTCTTATCGCTCCGTCGGAACCTTCAAGGGGGCTTGAAAAGGTTATTTTCGCCCCATAGGCCTCGATTGCTTTTTTTCTCTCGGTGTTTACGTTCTCAGGCGTTACGATTTCAACCTCGTGCCCAAGCGCGGCCCCAAGCATCGCGTACGCGATCGCCGTATTCCCGGAAGAGGAGTCCATAATGACCTTGTCTTTTGTGAGTTCGCCGGAGCGGATGGCTTCCAGGATCATTCTGCGGGCGGGGCGGTCTTTTATTGAACCTCCCGGGTTAAACCACTCGGCCTTTGCGTAAATACTGACTCCGGGAGAGCATTGCTTTGCCGTCTCGGAAAGTTCTAAAAGAGGGGTGTTGCCTATAAGGTCAACCACCGATTCGACTCTTGAACCTCCGGCAGTGGAGGTTCCGGCTTCGGATCTATACATTAGCAGCGCTCGATGATTACCTTGTGGTAGCGGCCTTCTTCTTTCTCTATGGAGAGAACCCTGTGACCTTCCTGTTCCACGCTTCTCGGGAGATTGGAGAGAGGCTCTCCTTCGCAGAGCCTTACTTCAAGGACTTCCCCGCGCTTCATCTGCTCAAGCTTGAGCTTGGTTTTAACAAACGTCATCGGACAGATGTAGTCAGTTATGTCTATTTTTTCCTTGCTCTGCGTGTTGTCCATTTTAAACTCTCGTGCGTGCGATTTCCCGTTAAGACTAACACAGTATGTGTTTTACTCAAATGGCTTTTCCGGCGGTATTCCGGGATTCTATCCACGATATCGCGGACTCAAACATCTTCCTGCCGTCCTCTGAGCCTAGCAGGCTCTCGAAGCTACGCTCGGGGTGAGGCATCATCCCGAGTACATTACCCCGGTTGTTGGCGATTCCCGCTATGTTGTCCTCGGCCCCGCTTGGATTCGCCTCGGCAGCTAGCTCTCCGCCTTCCCCGCAGTAGCGCAGGACTATTCTCCGTTCCCGGGTATCGTCTCCGCCCGGGGGCAGCACGAAATTGCCTTGGGCGTTTGCTACCGGCAGCTTGAGCACCTCCCCCCTGCGGAGAAGACAGGTAAAGGGCGTGTCGGTATCCTCGACCCTCACGTTTGTCCACCTGCAGACGAATTTGAGGGAGGAATTGTGTATGAATGCTCCGGGAAGAAGCCCCGATTCGACAAGAATCTGAAACCCGTTGCATATCCCTATTACCGGGACTCCGCTTGCGGCAAGTTCCCTGAGAGGGCTTACCACCGGAGAGAACTGCGATATAGCTCCCGCGCGAAGATAATCTCCGTAGGAAAATCCCCCTGGTATCACGACACAATCGATTCCCTCGAGGGAAGTTTCCTCGTGCCATATAAGTTCACAGGGCCGACCCAGGATTTTTTTTATGGCGTGATAGCAGTCGTGGTCGCAGTTGGACCCCGGAAAGAACAGAACTCCGAAACTTGGCATTATTTTTCCGCTACCTCTACCGAAGAATCTTCGATTACCGGGTTGGAAAGGAGTTTCCGGCACATCTCGTCCGCTTTGCGGCTTACCTCCTCGGCGGATTCGCCCTCCATGGTGAGCTCCACGACTTTGCCCACCCTTGCGTCTGAGACCCCGCTGAATCCGAGACCGGAAAGAGCGTTAAGCACCGCCTTGCCCTGGGGGTCGAGCACCACGGGCTTGAGCTTAACCTCTATTTTTACAGAAAACTGCTTCATCTCCTTGTTTTCCTCCTCCGGCGTGAATCCTGCGGGATATTACCCGCGCTCAAGCAGCATGCCAATAATTCTCTCAAGCTCCTCGGGAGAATAGTACTCTATTTCTATTTTCCCCTTTGTCTTGTTGCGGCTTATTCTTACTTTGGTCGAGAATTTCCCGGAAAGCTCTTCTGTAAGTTCTCTGGTGAAGATATCTTCTGCCACCTCACTTAAAGCTGGCTCAGCAGGCCGTTCCGTATCTCTGCTTTTCTTTTTTACAAGCGCTTCGGTTCGCCTTACCGTAAGATCCTTTTTCAGCACTTCTCCGAGAAGGGAATTCATTTCCTCGGGGGAGGAGGCGGCTAGAAGCGCTCTTGCGTGCCCTGCGGTTATCGCACCCGAAACAAGCGCTTCCTTAGCTTTATCAGAAAGCTTGAGAAGCCTCAGCTGGTTCGTGATAACAGAGCGGTTTTTCCCCGTTTTTTTGGCTATATCGTCATGGGTAAGCCCGAAGCGCTCCGAGAGCTTTTCATAAGCCTCGGCCTCCTCAATGGGATTTAAGTCCTCTCTTTGTATGTTTTCTATTAACGTCAGTTCCGCTACGTCCTGGTCGGTAGCGGTTCTTATCACTACGGGGAGCTTCTCGAGTTTGGCAATTTTTGCCGCTCTCCATCTGCGTTCCCCGGCCACTATTTCAAAGCCGTCGTTTATCTTCCTGACGATAAGAGGCTGTATGACCCCGTTTTCCTTTATAGACTCTGCGAGTTCCTCAAGTGCACCCTGTTCAAACTGTTTTCTCGGCTGCGAGGGATTCGGTTTAAGCAGGTCCGTGCTTACCATCTGGTACCCGGCGGATTCCGTTTCCAGACTCTTAGGAATAAGAGAGTCAAGTCCTCTTCCCAGGCTTCGTTTTTTCACGTCAGTTAACCTCCGCTCTGCTTATTATCTCATTTGCGAGTTTCATGTAGTTCTGAGCTCCGCTCGACTTGATTTCGTAAAGCAGAAGCGGCTTTCCGTGGCTTGGTGCTTCGGCGAGCTTAACGTTTCTGCTTATTATGGTGTCGAAGGTCTTTTCGCCGAAGTGACTCCTTACGTCCTCGGCCACGGAGTGACATATGTTATTGCGGGAATCGAACATGGTCAGAAGATAGCCTTCCACCTCGAGCGAAGGGTTGAGTCTCTGCTTGGCGAGCGATATGGTTGTCTGCAGCTGGCCTATTCCTTCAAGAGCGTAGTATTCGCACTGAACGGGTATTAGCACCCGGTCGGCCGCGGCGAGCGCGTTTATGGTGAGTAGGCTGAGGGACGGAGGGGCGTCTATGAATATGTAATCGTACTCGGCCTTTATCTCGTCGATAACTTTTCTAAGACGGTATTCTCTGCTTTCTGTCTCTATGAGGTGTATCTCCGCTCCGGTGAGTTCGTGATTCGCCGGACATAGGTGCAGATAACCGTTTAGAAGCTCAGGATAGACGTCAATTAAGGTGTCTGTGAGCTTTACTTCTCCCAGTATGACGCTGCAGATGTTTTTCGAATTAACCGATTCCTTATCAATGCCGAGCCCCCCGGTGGCGTTTCCTTGGGAATCAAGATCTATGAGAAGCGTTCGACGGTTTGCCACCGCCAGAGAGGCCGAAAGGTTGACTGCGGTTGTGGTTTTACCGACTCCCCCTTTCTGATTTACCACGCATATTACTTTTGACATTTGGTTATAAAAAAATGATAAACTTGCCGATGTTATCAGTCAAATAAGTCTTGCTTAAGATACGCCCCCGCGGGCGGGGTTCCCGGAGAGTTAACCTTGATAAACAGGATATGCGTTGTTTTTTCAACTTTTTTCGGGGTGGGATATGTTCCCGGAGCCCCTGGAACGGCGGGGACTCTCGCGGCGGTCGGGGTCGTGTACCTGCTGAGCCTCGCAGGCGGCACGGGTTTTTATTCGATATTCACGTTGGGACTGATCCTTGTCTCTTTTATAGCCGCTTCCCGTTGCGTGGGAATTTTTAAAAGGGAAGACCCGCCCGAGGTTGTGATTGACGAGGTATGCGGATTTTTGGTGTGCATGCTTTTCATCACCCCGAACCCACTTAACCTGGCGATCGGCTTTTTTCTGTTCAGGTTTTTCGATATAGCCAAACCGTTTCCGATACGAAGAGTCGAGAAGCTCCCGGGGGGTTACGGCATCGTGATGGATGACGTTTTGGCCGGGGTGTACGGCAACCTGTGCCTTCAGGCGATCATCCTCCTTTCCAGTTAGAATTACCCGCGATGTGTGTCGAGATAATAACGACCGGAAACGAGATAATGAGCGGTCTCACCCGGGATACCAATTTCAGCTGGGTAGCCGCGGAACTGTCCTCATCCGGTATTGAGGTTAAGCACCACTGCGCGGTGGCCGATGACCTTGACGATCTTCTCGCTTCTTTTGCCACGGCCTCAAAAAGATCCAGATTTGTCATAGTTGCCGGAGGGCTTGGCCCCACCGAGGATGATCTGAGTGCGCTTGCAGCCTCGAAATTTCTGGAAACTCCCCTTGTTTTTAACTCAGAGGTCTACGAAGACATTGCTCTAAAGCTAAGGAAGAGGGGAAGGGAACCCAACACCCATCATGAAAAACAGGCCATGTTTCCTGAAAAAACGGCGGTTATCGAGAACCCCGTCGGCACGGCATCCGGCTTCAGCTTTGTTTCCGGCAGCTCGAAATTTTACTTTCTTCCCGGCGTCCCGAGGGAATTCAGGCGGATGTTCTTAGAACATGTTTTTCCTGATATGAGTGGCGTTGCGGAAAAGGGAACCATCCTGCGCGTGAGAGTGCTCAGGACCTTCGGCCTGGGCGAATCCGAGGTGGCGGAAAAACTGGGGGGCTTCTCCCCCGAAGGGGTGGATATCGGATACAGGATCCGCCTGCCCGAGATCCATCTGCGGTTCACGGCCTCCGGCCATGATGGAGAGGTGCTGGATTCACTTCTGCGCGATGCCTGCGCGCAGGCTAAGGAAAGACTGGGGAATTTTCTCTTTTCAGAGGAAGACGAACCCCTTGAGGAGGTAACCGCAGCTTTGTTGCTCGAAAAAGACCTGACCCTTTCCGTTGCGGAATCCTGCACGGGAGGGCTTTGCTCAAGCCGGTTTACTGACATTCCCGGAAGTTCAGCTTATTTTCTGGGGGGAGCGGTGGTATACAGCAACGAATCAAAGGAAAAGCTTCTCGGGGTAAGCATAGATACGCTCGTGGGGTTCGGCGCGGTGAGCGAGCAGGTGGTTTTCGAAATGGCCCAGGGGGCCAGAGGGCTTTTCGGAACCGATATAGGGATTTCCATATCCGGGATCGCGGGTCCGGGAGGAGGAACCGCGGAGAAGCCCGTGGGCACCGTGTGGTTTGGATTCAGTCACGTTTCCTCAGGGACTTTCTGCGAGAAACGGAATTTTACCGGAACGAGGGATGAGATAAAAAACTTTGCCGCTTCCACAGCCATCGATATGGTTAGGAAGTTCTGCCTTGATTATGTAGGATAGTAGCTTTAGAACTGCAAAACCCGAAACGGAGATTAAGACGGAATGAGCGATCTTGACGAGAAGAACAAGAACATAGACGTAGCCATCAGCACCATAGAGAAGCAATTCGGAAAGGGTTCCATAATGAGACTGGGAGAAGACGCTTCCCTCTCGGACATTCCGGTTATCACCTCGGGTTCCCTTGGACTTGACATAGCGCTTGGAGTCGGGGGTTTTCCCAGGGGAAGGATCGTCGAGGTTTACGGTCCAGAGGCCTCGGGTAAGACCACCATAGCGCTCCACGCCATTGCGGAGGCCCAGAGGGCCGGCGGAATAACCGCATTTGTCGATGCCGAGCATGCTCTTTCGACAAGCTACGCGGCGGCACTTGGGATCAAGGTTGAGGATCTTCTTATTTCGCAGCCCGATTTCGGAGAACAGGCACTTGAAATCGTCGATACCCTCATAAGGAGCAACGCGGTTGACCTCATAGTGCTTGACTCGGTCGCGGCCCTTACCCCCCGCGCTGAAATCGAGGGGGAGATGGGAGATACTCACGTGGGTCTCCAGGCGAGACTGATGTCGCAGGCGCTTCGCAAGATAACAGCTAACGTCAGCCGTTCTAAGACCATAGTGATCTTCGTTAACCAGCTTCGCATGAAAATTGGGGTTCCGGCGTACATGAACCCCGAGACCACAACCGGGGGTAACGCGCTTCGATTCTATTCATCGGTGAGAGTTGACATAAGGCGCATCGGGTCGCTTAAAGACGGCGACCGCATCGTGGGCAACAGGGTCAGGGCGAAGCTTGTCAAGAACAAAGTTGCTCCGCCTTTCCGGGAAGCGGAATTCGAAGTGATTTTCGGAAGAGGAATATCAAAACTCGGGGAGCTCGTGGATCTGGGAGCCAAGTTCAACGTGATAAAGAAAAGCGGCACTTGGTATTCCTACGAAGGGGAGAGGATAGGACAGGGAAGGGAGAATTCCAAGAAGTTTCTCCACGAAAATCCGGAAATTCGCGAAAAAATAAGAAATGAGATCATAAAGGCCTCGGGAATGGGTTCTTCTGAGGAGGTAGAGTAAGGAGAAACCTCGAGGGAAACAGTTTCCGCCATGCCTGATCCACTCAATCTGAGTGCATAAACGCCACGCCTCAATGCCTCGTTTTGGCTAAGAAATAGATATGAAAATTCTGGGAATTGAAACGTCTACTTTCTCGGGAAGCGTGTCAGTATGCGATGACGACACTATTCTTTGCGAATATGTTTTCAACACCGGTCCAAGGCATAACGAGGTGCTTATTCCCACGATTGAGCGACTTCTTTCGGATTGCGGGCTTGGAAAAGATGACTTGGAAGCGGTCTGCGTGTCAGTGGGTCCGGGTTCTTTCACCTCTCTTCGCATAGGGGTCTCCACTGCGAAGACTCTTTGCTATTCTCTGGGGACGGACCTCGCGGGAGTTCCATCACTTGAAATCCTCGCCTCGAACGCGCTTTGGTGCGGAGATGACGTGTGCGTCATGACCGACGCTGGCAGGGGGGAGATTTTCTTTTCGTTTTATGATCTCAAAAGCACGGAGATGACCCCCGCGGAAATCGCCACACCTGAGTCTGTGTGCGCTAGGGTGAGAAGAAAGACCGTTTTTGTGGGCAGCGGAGCCCTCCTCCACGAAAATCTTATACGGGATGCTGTGGGAGAGAGATCTGTGTTTCTGCCTGCGAATCTAAACACCCCGAGGGCATCTGGCTGCGCGCTTTTAGGGAGAAAAAAGATTCTTTCCGGACAAAAGGACGACCCTTTCACTTTAACCCCCTTTTATCTTCGCCGCTCCGCGGCGGAGCGCTAAGCGGCATCACTGAAGTCGCGATGGAAATCTTTTTCCCTGCCAGTCTTGAAGTTGTCTGCACGCGGTGATAGATTAAGCGAGTGGGTTTTTGGTGTTCCGCATTTTAAAAACAACCAGGGAGACAGAATAAAATGGCCAAGATGCTCGGCGCACAGATGTTCTTTGAGACGCTTCTTCACCAGGGTATTGATGTGGTCTTCGGACTGCCGGGAGGTTACGTTCTCAAGGTCTATGACGTGATGACCGATTACACTGACAGGATAAATCACGTGCTCGTGAGGCATGAGCAGGGAGCTACGCACATGGCCGACGGGTACGCAAGGGCCTCGGGAAAACCGGGAGTGGTGCTTTGCACCTCGGGTCCTGCGGCAACTAACACCGTTACTGGCATTGCGACGGCGCAGATGGATTCATCTCCCATAGTTATTTTCACGGGGCAGGTTCCTACGCAGTACCTTGGAAGCGACGCTTTTCAGGAAGCCGACCATATCGGCATAACAAGGCCTTGCACGAAACATAACTACCTTGTACGAGAGACCCGCGATCTTCCGAGAGCAATGAAAGAGGCTTTCCACATAGCCGGCACCGGAAGACCCAGCCCTGTTCTGGTTGATATGCCAAAGGACGTTCTCATAGGAGAGGACGAGCTTGTAATCCCCGAGGATCACGAGATAGATATCAAAGGTTATAAGCCCACTATGAGGGGAAATCCTTCGCAGATAAAAAGAGCTGTGGAGATGCTGCTTGCTTCAAAGCAGCCGGTTGTTTATTCCGGTGGAGGAGTTATCTGGTCGGGGGCTACGGATGAACTGCTTGAGTTCTGTCACCGGCTTCAGATACCTGTGGCTTCAACCCTTATGGGCCTGGGGGGTTATCCGGCGAGCGATCCGCTTTTCATAAGCATGCTCGGGATGCATGGTTCCTACGCCGCCAATATGACCGTTACCGAATCGGACCTAGTTATCTCGATCGGCGGGCGGTTTGATGACAGGGCTACGGGCGGAAACTTCGAAGAGTTTGCCCCCAACGCTGATATTATCCATATAGATATAGACCCATCCTCGATAGATAAGAACATACCGGTTGAGTGTCCGATAGTAGGGGATGCCAAAATTGTGCTGCGCCAGATACTCGATGCTCTCCCTGGAGAGATTGACCTTGAGGGAAGGGAGTCATGGCTCAGGCGGATACGGGACTGGAACGAGAAGCATCCGCTCACCTATTGTCAGGGAAGCGAGAAAATTCTGACGACCTACGCCATAGACACGCTTTACAAGCTCACGAAAGGAGACGCCATAATAGTTTCCGACGTGGGCCAGCACCAGATGTGGGTAGCACAGTTCTACAAGTTCGAAAGACCGAGAACCCATCTCACCTCGGGGGGCTTGGGAACCATGGGATTCAGTTTCCCTGCGGCCATGGGAGCGAAATACGCAAGGCCTGATGAGCAGGTTGTATGCGTTGCCGGCGACGGAAGCTTCCAGATGAATTTCCAGGAGCTTGCGACCGCGGTTGAAAACAATCTGGATCTCAAAATTATCGTTTTCAACAACCGTCATCACGGAATGGTAAGGCAGTGGCAGACGATGTTTTTTGAGGGCAATTACTCGGCGTCTCGGTTTGAAGTGCTGCCGGACTTCGTGAAGCTCGCAGAAGCATTTGGGGCCCGCGGCCTTCGGGCAGTTAAGCCCGAGGAGCTTGAGCCCACTCTCAGGGAAGGCCTTAACACTCCGGGAGTGGTCCTCATGGAGATAGAAGTCGATTGTACGGAAATGGTTTATCCGATGATAGCCCCCGGCGCGTCGATGGACAACATGATAATGATGCCCGCGGATCTTGCCTGATACCGCGCGGGCTTTCCGGGCCGAACTCAAGGTTCTTTTCCCGCTTTCATATATACTTTTCCGTAAGACTGTGCATTAGTGTCTTCCGGTATCGTTATGGCTTCAGGAAAAATTGTTCAGGTAGCATTGCCGATTCATTCCGAGCAGCTTTTTCTATATTCGGTTCCGAAGCGTTTCCGGCAAGGGATCGCTACGGGGAAGAGGGTGTTTGTCCCCCTCGGAAACCGCAAGGCCATAGGATATGTGGTGGGAGATGCGGGAAAACGGAAAGTCGATTTCGAGCTAAAGGATATAATCGACATCCTAGACGAATTGCCGCTTTTTGACGAGAAGCGCTTGGAATTCTTCCGCCGGGTTTCTGAGTACTACATGGCGCCTCTCGGGATCGTCCTTAAATTCGCCCATCCTTTGGGCCTTGGCAAAAGCGTCGGGAAAACCGTACGGATCACGGAGGAAGGGGAAAGCCGCCTTAAGGAACCAGGCCTAAACCGTCTCGACAAAAGAGTTCTGGAAACTCTTCTGCTCGAAGGAGAGCTTGCCTCGGAGAAGCTTATTGAACTCAGCGGCGGGGCGTCGCTTGAGAATCTTAACTCTCTTAAAAGAAGAGGCCATGTTGAATTTGACTACAGGGTCGTAAGAGATGAGAAGGTAAAGTACGAGAAGGTCTATGGAATCTCCTGCGACCCCGACACTGTCTCGGAGATTAGGCGGAAAAAACCGGCCAAGGGCGCCATACTTGAGTTCATAAACCTCCGCGGTTCCGTCCCCCGCTCGGAACTAAGGGAAATATTCGGCAATTTCACAACTCACGTAAAGTGGCTTGTGGATAACGCTCTGGTCTCCGTGGAGCAAAAAGAGATCGGAAGGGATCCCTACGGTGTGCTTGATTCAAAGGAAGAGCCACCGGAGAAACTTACCCAGGATCAGCGTATGGCGATGGAGAAAATCCTGCCTTACGTTAAGAGGGAAGAATATCGCTGCTTCCTTCTTCACGGTGTTACGGGAAGCGGAAAGACCGAGGTCTACTTAAGGACCGTGAGCGAAGTCATAGCCAGAGGGAAACAGGCGATTGTTCTCGTCCCCGAGATAGCGCTCACACCGCTTTTGGTAAAGAGATTCCGTTCGCGTTTCGCCGACTCTGTATCGGTGATTCACAGCGCTCTTAGCGAGGGCGAGAGGTTCGATGTCTGGAGAAAGGCCCGTAGCGGAGATCTAAGCGTGGTGATAGGTGCCCGCTCCGCGGTTTTCGCTCCGCTTGAGAATCTCGGCCTTGTGGTGGTTGACGAGGAGCACGAGTCCTCCTACAAGCAGAACGAGGTGCCATGTTACAACGCCCGCGACGCCGCGGTCATGCTCGGAACCATATACGGCTGTCCGGTGCTGCTGGGTTCCGCGACTCCTTCACTTGAATCCTACGCAAACTCGATCAGGGGCAAGTACAAATATCTTTCTCTTCCCGCAAGGGTGGGGACGAGCAGGCTTCCCGATGTTGAACTCGTGGATATGAAAAACGTGAATGAAACTGTTTTCTCCCCGCGCCTAAGAGACGCCTTGGTGGAGAATTTCAGCCGCGGAGAGCAATCGATTCTTTTTATTAACAGGAGGGGTTTTTCAAGCTTTCTGGTCTGCGGGGACTGCGGTGAAATCTTCAAGTGCCCCAACTGCTCTATAACACTTACCTTCCACAAAAAGGATAATTCAATTAAGTGCCATTACTGCGGGATTATGCAGGAATTCGAGAACATCTGCTCAAGCTGCGGGGCCGAATACATGGGCAAGGGTCTCGGGACCCAGAAAGTGGAGGAGCAAGTAAAAAGTATGCTTCCCGATGCCAGGGTTTTCGTTATGGACAGGGATTACACCCGCGGAAAAACCAAACTTCTCGACCTTTACAAAAAGCTTGAGTCCGGGGAGGTGGATGTTCTTATCGGGACCCAGATGGTAGCCAAGGGACATGATCTGCCTGGGGTTACGCTTGTGGGTGTTCTCTCGGCTGATCATATGCTGGGGATTCCCGACTTCCGCTCGGGAGAAAGAACTTTCCAGATCCTCACGCAGGTAGCCGGAAGAACAGGCAGGGGAAGAAAACCCGGGACGGTTTTTCTGCAGACATATAACCCCGAACATCCTTCGGTAAGATTTGCCATTTCCCATAACAGTTCCGGGTTTCTTGATGAAGAACTGGAGCTTAGAAAGTCTCTTGGTCAGCCTCCTTTCTCAAGGTTCATATCCTTCAGAGTAAACGGACTTGATGAGGAGAAAACACGGGATTTCGCCGGAAGAATGAAACGCACAGCCGAGAGATTTCTTCTCAAGCTTCCGCCTGGGTCGCTCAGGGTGCTCGGCCCCTCCGAGGCTCCCATATACAAACTTAGGAACAGGTTCAGATGGCAGATCGTTATCGTGTCAAGTAATCTGGAACTGCTTCGCAACTACGCCTCGGCGCTTTACGACTCGTTGAAAAAACACGCCTCGGGAATTAAGCTTGTAGTTGATGTTGATCCCTATGATTTCATGTGACCCGGCTTGATGAGAAAGAAAATCCTTCTTCCCGATGAGGAAAACGCGCGCTTAACCGTTGAGAGATTCCGGGAGATAAACGGCAGACTCTCCGGGGAAAAAGAAAAAATTCTCCGCGTTATCTCTTCGCACAGCAGATTCCTCGGCAATTCAATCATAAGAAATCCGCGTGCGCTAACCGTACTTGCTAATGAAAAAACCCTCAGGAGAAAAAAAACGATTTCTTCCCACCGAACTCCACTTGGCTCGATTGTGAGGAATTCGCAGGATTCAGAACAACTCTCCGAAAGGCTCAAGAAGTACAAGTACACAGAACTCTCGAGAATAATCTACAGGGAGATTCTGGGTCTCTGCACGTTTCGCCAGACCATGGAGGAGATTTCCGACCTAGCCAGCTCCGTGGTCAGGGCGGTGCTTGATTTTTACAGGTCCCGAATCGATGACGGAGACCAGTTTGAGTTCGTAGTGCTGGGCATGGGGAAACTCGGCGGAAGACTCCTTAATCTGAGTTCCGATATAGACCTCGTTTATCTCTACAGAAACGAGGAGTACGCCCGACAGATATTCACGCTTTCCTCATCAGTTACCAGAACGATAAGCTCCGTCACCCCCGGCGGTTTTCTCTACAGAGTCGACCTGGGTCTGCGTCCTGGGGGCAGCGGGAGTCCGGTTGCGGTGTCGGTTGATGCGGCTCTTGATCATTATTACCACTGGGCCGAGACCTGGGAGAGAGCGGTTCTGCTCAAGGCGACCCCTGTTGCCGGGGATATTGAGCTTGGTCGTGAATTCCTCGAGGACCTTGAACCGGTAATATACCGCAAGCTGCTTGATTACGAGTCCATAGAGGATCTCAAGGACATGAAGGTTCGTCTCGAGGGCATCCGGAAGGAAAACGACGTGAAGCTCGGAAGGGGAGGAATAAGGGATATCGAGTTTTTCGTGCAGGCGACCCAGCTTATGAGCGGCGGGGCGGTGAAGAAGCTCAGGGGACTCATGAACACTCTTGACGGCCTTTCCACCATGGCGACGACGGGTTTCATAACAGAACAGGTAAAGGAAGAGATGGAGCATTGCTATCTCTTTCTTAGAAAGGTGGAGCATTCGATTCAGCTCTGGGATGAACTTCAGACGCACAGCATTCCCACGGAGGAGAGTTCGCTCGCCAGACTCTCAAGGAGAATGGGTTTTGAAATGACTGCGGACTTCAAGGCTGCTTACGAGGAGATAACCTCGCTTGTCGTTAAGAACTGCGGGAACCTGTTTTCCGATCCCGGGGTGGAGCTTGCGGAAAAAGGCAGGGAATTCTGGGAGGTGGCGGATTTTATGGCCGAGGGAAATGTAAACCGCGAGGAAGCGATTTCGACCCTCGGAAATCTCGGGTTCTCGGCACCGGACGACGCGATCGAAATCATATCGAGCCTCATGAATCCCCGAAGGGCCGGACTCACGGAAAGAGGAAGGGTTCTTTCGAGAAAAGTGATACCGGCTTTTCTCTCAAACATAATCAAGCTTAGCGATCAGGACTCTGCGCTTTTAAATCTTGAAAGGTTTATCTCCGGTCTAGGTTCCAGGATGTCGGTCTACTTTCTTCTGACTGAAAACCCAAAAATCATTCCTCTGCTCTCCAGACTCTTTTCAAGAGGCGGCATGCTGTCTGATTTTCTTATCAGGCACCCTGAATATCTTGACTCCATCATACTGAAGGACGTGACACAGTTTTACGATTCGAAAGATTCTATGGCGCGGGCTCTCGGGGAAGCCGTCTCGGAAGAGGAGTTCTTTGAGGGCAAACTCGACGCTCTTCGAAGCTTCAAGCACATTGAGTCCCTTAAGCTTTGCTTCAAGGAACTTTCCGAGGACTTGGAACCTATCTACGTGGGAAAATATCTGTCGATGGTTGCGGACGTTGTAATGGGCTCAAGCCTCGAACTTGCCAAGGATGCCCTTAAGTGTTCTCCAGGGAAGAGAAAACTTCTTGATAACATGGTCGTCCTGGGACTTGGCAAGCTTGGAGGAGGGGAAATGAGCTACGCTTCAGACCTAGACATAATCTTCATTTACGAAGGAGATGACCATGAGCTTTTCTCCAAGTACGGTCAGAGATTCATATCCAATCTTTCGGTTTACACTTCCAAGAGCTTCTGTTACAAGGTGGATGTGGAACTGCGCCCGTCGGGAAATTCGGGCGCCCTCGTCGCCTCGCTTGAGGCCTTTGAAGAATATCATAATTCAAGTGCTCATATCTGGGAGAGGCAGGCTCTTGTAAAAGCCCGCGCCGTTGCGGGAAACCGCGCGCTCGGTGAGAAGGTAATGAAAGTCATAGAGAATTTCGTTTATGCCAAAGAGCTCGCTCCGGATTTTCCCAAGGAAATCCACAGGCTGCGCGGGAGGCTCGAAAAAGAACTCGCCAACGAGACGGAATCCAGGTTTAACCTGAAGACGGGAAAGGGGGGATTGGTTGACATTGAGTTCCTCATCCAGATGCTTCAGCTTGCCCATGGTCCCGCAAACCCTGAGCTAAGAACGGCAAACACCATGGAGGCTATCGGAGGGCTTTACAGGGCCGGGTTAATTAAAAGCGACGAGGCCCTGACGCTTAGCGAAGGCTATCTGTTTTTAAGAAAAATGGGAAATCTGCTGAGTCTTTTCAACGACAGGAGCAAAAACGAGATCACGCGGGGCGATTTTGACCGAATGGCCCCTGAGTTCGGTGGTTCCGGTGGAGAGGGAGGTTTTCTCATGTCTGAATATGGACGCGTGACCGGGGATGTCAGGGAAATTTATAACAGGTACTTTACGGGAAGCACTTGATGAATAGAAGAAAATGCGTTTTTTTTCTTGCCGATGGTACGAGGCTGGATGTCTTCGCTGAACTTCTAAAAAGAGGGGACCTTGAGAATATACAGAAATATGTTGTTGAACCTGGAGAGTTCCTTAAGGGAGTCACGGTTTTTCCTTCCACAACGGGTCCGGCCTATACCCCGTACCTTCTCGGCAAGTTTCCAGGCAGGTGCAATCTCCCCGGCATAAGGTGGTTTGACAGAAGATATTACGATAAAACCCCGTTTTCCCTGCGAAGATTCAGAAGCTACGCGGGTCCCCAGGCGTCTCTTATCAACCGGGACATAGAGTGTGGCTCCCCGACGCTTTTCGGCATGGTTCCGGGGAGCGTAAGCATCCTAAACGAAATAACCAGGGATATAAGTCCCTCGGGGAGAAACAGGACCAAGTATCTTAAGTATTACCTGGTCGTAAAAAGCCATTTCACGGACAGAAGCGACAGTGTTGAAGAATCCGCGGGAAGAATTCTGATTGATTCTCTCAGGGATTCTCCGCATTTTATTTTCTGCGTTTTCACTGCGGCAGATGCCTATTCCCACCGCTACCATCCGTTTCACCACAAGGTTATGGAATCCTACAGAAGGCTTGACCGGTACGTTGGAATGGTTGCGGAAAAGATGGCCGAGCAAGGTGAACTTGACGATACGCTTTTTGTCGTGGGAAGCGACCACGGACTTACGTCCACGCACTCCCATTTCGATTCCCTGGGTTTTCTTCGCAGACGGGGTCTCAAGCCGCTTTACTACACCAACGTGTTCAGGCATTACCTTGACGCCGATTCATCCGTCATGGTTTCCGGAAACTCCATGGCGCATTACTATTTCAAAAATTCCGATGGATGGAAAAGGCACACCTTTTGCGAAGAAATAGCGGATATAGTTAACGAGCTCTCCGGGAGGCCGGAAGTGGATGTTGTCTGCGCCAGAACCGGCGGGGCGGGAGGGGAGGTGAAAATAACTAACCCTAGGGGAGAGGCTCTCCTGAGTGTGGATGAAGAAGGTCTAATCTGCTACAGCAATGTTTCGGGCGACCCTCTTGGCTACGGCTTTTCCTCAAAGAAGATGAATCCCTCGGAGTCGCTTCGACTCACAATCGATTCTGACTATCCGGATGCTCCCCTCCAGATTCTCCAGCTTTTCGAATCGCCTCGAACCGGCGATGTGGTAATCAGTTCAAAACCGGGCTATGACCTTCGGGCCACGCACGAGAACCCTGAACATCACGGCTCCCATGGCTCCCTGCACAAAGACCACATGATGGTCCCCATTCTTATAAGCCGCCCGGCCCGATATGACTGCGTAAGAACCGCAGATATCTTCTCGAGCATCGTCAGTTATCTCGGGCTTGAAGTTCCCCGGGGCGTTGACGGGATGGATATTCTTGAGTGAGCGTATTTAGGAGAAGATCTCCTCTATCTGGCTGCTGACTTCTCCCTCTTTTTTTCTAAGCGATATGGAAAGTTCTTTAACTACGTGGGAAAGGGCGTTTTCCATTATTCTTTTCTCGCCAAAAGAGAGGTTTTTTACTTTTTTCAGATGGTGTATGTCCCTTAGTACCCTGGCTATTTCGTATATGTCGCCGCTTTTAACCTTGTCGGCGTATTCCTTATACCTTTTGTTCCAGCTCTGGACTCCCAGCTTGGGCACTTTGCCGTTTTCTTCCTTTAGTATGTCAAGGATTTTCTTTACTTCCTTCCTGGGTACTACGGGCCTTAAGCCCACGGAATCTATGTTATCCGTGGGAACCATGAGTTTTACGTTGCTTTCAAGAACGTTAAGTATGTAAAAGGATTTTCTCGAACCCAGTATTTCCTTTTCCTCAACTCCCTGAACCTCAACCACACCGTGAACTGGATACACAGCGTTTTGTCCTGCTTTAAATTTCCTGCCCATTTTATTAAGTTATATGAAACGGTCAGTATACCTGATTTACACCCAGTTTGCCAGAAAACGGACGAGAAGGGCCAGATTAATGGAGAAAAATTGCGATTTTCTTGTTGTTGGTGGAGGAATTGTGGGTCTTGCCATCACAAACGAGCTTCTTCTGCGCGGCTGCGATAACATCATTGTTTTGGAAAAAGAAGAGGGTTTGGGGGCGCACTCAAGCGGTCGAAACAGCGGAGTTCTCCACGCCGGGATCTATTACACGCCCGATTCTCTGAAGGCTCGGTACTGTATTGAGGGAAACCGGCTGATGAGAGATTTCTGCCACGAAAACGGAGTCGCTATATCCGAATGCGGCAAGGTCATCGTGGCGGACTCCGAGGAGAAACTTGAAGGACTCCGGGCACTTCAGCAGAGGGCGCAGAGAAATGGAGTGGAGTCGTTTCTTATCGATGAGAAAGAGCTTGCAGAGATAGAACCGCATGCCTCTACATTTGAGAAAGCCATATATTCTCCCGCGACATCGGTGTTTGACCCTCTGGGCGTTTTGGAGGCTCTTTGCTCGAGGATTAAAGAAACCGGGAAAGCACGTGTGCTTTTTGACACGGTTTTTATTGGACAAAAAAAGAATCGCGTCGCCCTTACGAGCGCGGGAGAGATAGGTTATGGAAAACTCATAAACGCTGCCGGGCTCCACGCGGACGTCATAGCGCGCCAATTCGAAGTGGGTCTTAGGTACAGAGCCATCCCATTTATGGGTTCCTACAGTGAACTTACAAAGAAAAGCACTTATCTTGTCCGCGGAAATATCTATCCGGTTCCCGACCCGAGAATGCCTTTTCTGGGGGTACACTTTACTAGGAGCACTTCGGGACGGGTTTTTCTCGGTCCCACAGCCGTGCCGGTTCTTGGAAGGGAGAGCTACGGATTTCTTGAGGATCTGGGGCTTGAGTCGTTCCGGTTTCTTTACAGAAACGCGTCGATGTTCGTAAGTGACAGCGGATTCAGGGCAAATGCGCTCTCCGAGGTGAAAAAATATCTGGGATCCCATTTCTACTCAGAAGCCAGAAAGCTGGTTCCCGGCCTCCTGCCCCGTCATCTAGTCTCTTCTGCGAAAACCGGTATCCGTTCGCAGCTTGTGGACTGGAAGGAGAAAAAACTCGTTATGGACTATGTTGTCTGCAAGGAAGAAAACACTGTTCACGTTCTAAACGCCATATCGCCCGCTTTTACCTCCTCGATGTCGTTTGCCAAGTATGTAGCGGACATTCTGCTTGAGGAAGAAGCTCGCTAGAAGCAGTGAACACGGGACTTTTTTATGCCCGGCCCTATTTTTTCCATTTTTCCTTGAAAAAATCCCGGCAATCGCATTTAATATTTATCCATATTCATCCTTTTTTCCATTGAGAAGTTGCTTTAACCGGACTCGAAAATGCCCGAGCAAAGAGTCATAAGAAATTATGTCGACAGGCCCAACTCCTACACCATCGGGTCGTATCTGTCCTCGGGGGGATACTCGGCGCTGAGAAAAGCCCTTGGCATGGCCCCCGGAGAAGTAACCGACACGGTCAAGAAATCGGGTCTGCGGGGAAGGGGAGGGGCTGGCTTTCCGGCCGGGATAAAGTGGAGCTTCATCCCGCCCGACTCCAAGAAACCGGTTTATCTCTGCTGCAACGCCGATGAGAGCGAACCCGGAAGCTTCAAGGACAGGGAGATTCTGGAGAGAGATCCCCATCAGATGATAGAGGGCATAATAATCGCCTGCTACGCTATCCGCTCCCACAAAGCCTACATATACATAAGAGGGGAGATGCCGTACGGTGCCAAAAGGATACAGCAGGCAATAGAAGAAGCTTACGAACACGGCTATCTCGGCAAGAACATACTCCTAAGCGGCTTTGATCTCGATATGAAGCTGTATATAGGCGCCGGCGCCTATATATGCGGGGAGGAGACCGGTCTTCTTGAGTCAATAGAGGGAAAAAAGGGAGAGCCGAGACCCAAGCCTCCTTTTCCGGCTCAGGTGGGCCTTTTTGGCTGTCCCACCATAGTCAATAACGTGGAGACGCTTGCATGCGTTCCCCATATAATAAACAACGGGGCGGACTGGTTTGCCTCGATAGGGACTCCCAGAAACACCGGAACCAAGATTTTCGGGCTGAGCGGGCATGTAAACAAACCCGGGCTTTACGAACTTCCCCTCGGAATAAACCTTCTTGAGTTGATTGAAGAGTACGGCGGAGGAGTTCTCGGAGGAAGAAAAATAAAAGCGGTTTCTCCCGGTGGTTCTTCTTCCGCGGTTTTTTCCGCGGATGAACTGGACATTGCGATGGATTTCGATACCGTTGCGGCTGCGGGCTCCATGCTTGGAACGGCAGGAGTGACTGTGATGGATGAAACGGTGAGCATGATCAAGGTAGCCCAGAACCTTGCCCATTTCTACAGAGATGAGTCATGCGGCCAGTGCGTTCAGTGCAGAGAAGGGACGTGGTGGCTTGAGAAGATACTGAGGGAGATTGACGAAGGCAAGGGATCCATTGAGCACCTCGACATAATACTTGACGCGTGCTCGCAGATGAGGGGAACCACCATATGTGCCCTTGCAGATGGCTGCGCCATGCCCGTTGACTCAATAGTGAGAAAATTCAGAGACGAGTTCGAAGAGCATATAAAAAGAGGATATTCTTAGCGCTTGTGGTTTATAATACGAACGAGTTATATCTAAACCTTGTGGCTCGATTAAAGAGACAAAGAGTTTTAAGGGGAGAGAGGTAGGATTTTACAACAAGCTTTGGCGCCATCAGGGGATTAAGGGGCGTACTCCGGACGAAGTTTGTTGAGATTTGGGTGGAAAGTTGCTGAAAAAGGAAGCAACTCAAAATTGTTGAAGAAGAAAAAAGGAAGTTCTTTTTTTGCGTCGATTGGGTCTACTTTCCTAGATGACGTATTCGGCGGTGTTGTCTCCGCGATTGTAATGCTGCCGATGGCGTTAGCCTTTGGTATTGCATCGGGGCTCGGGCCAGTTGCTGGAATCTACGGTGTTGTCGCAGTGGGATTCTTTGCCGCCGCGTTCGGCGGTACGCCTGCGCAGATCTCCGGTCCCACCGGCCCGATGACTATCGCCATGGCTGCGATCGTCACCCTGTATGCCCACGATCTGCCGACCGCATTCACCATCGTCATGCTAGCCGGCCTGATACAGATCTCCCTGGGGTTTCTCCGGATCGGCCGCTTTGTGGGTTACACTCCATACTCTGTGATTTCCGGTTTCATGACCGGGATCGGCGTGATCATCATAATCCTCCAGGTCGTGACCATCCTTGGTGCCGAGCCGATTCCGGGAGGGCCGTTTGTCCAGATTGCTGCTTGGCCGGAAGCCATCGCCAACCCCAATTCGCATGACCTTGCTGTTGGATTGACTGCCTTGGCTATTTGCGTCTTCTGGCCCCGCCGGATACGACGTTTTTTCCCTCCGCCGCTGGTTGCCCTAGCGGTCGGCACCTGCATTGCGTTCTTCGGGCTCACCGAGGCGCGAACCATCGGCGCGATTCCTGTGGGCCTGCCCTCCTTCCAGGCGCCACAGATAGAGTGGGGCTCAATCGGGCACTTCTTGGAACCGGCACTGATCCTCGCACTTCTCGGTTCTATCGATAGCCTGCTGACCTCGTTGGTAGCGGATTCCCAAACCCGCACACGCCACAACCCCGACCGGGAGCTAGTGGGGCAGGGCCTCGGCAATCTGGCTGCCGGTATTCTGGGCGCGTTGCCGGGTGCAGGATCCACTCTGGGCACCGTTACCAACATCCGAGCCGGCGGGCGCAGCCCACTGGCGGGTATCTTAACTGCAATCCTCCTGCTCGGCCTGCTGATCGGCTTCGGGTGGATCACCGAACCGATCCCGCTTGCTGTTCTGGCCGGCATTCTCATTAAAGTCGGCTGGGATATTATTGATTGGCGCTTCGTTACCCACCTGCGGGGGATTCGCCTTGAGTATGTCCTTATAATGTTGCTCACCTTCCTTGTGACCGTGTTCGTCGATTTAGTCACTGCCGTCGCGCTCGGGTTGATCGCGGCGGGCGTGGTGCGCGCACGAGACTTGACGCAGAATGAACTGGAAGGCGTGTTTTCCCTGCCAGTTTTGGACTTCGATTCTTTAATGTCTCTAGAGGACATTAATCCATATAGCCTACCGGTCGGATTCATCAAGTTGAGAGGAAGTTTCTCGATCGCTTCCGCAAACGAACTGACTCGAGTGATTGCTGCAGACATTGAGGATCACGACGTCATCATCCTTGACTTCTCCGAGACCACCAGCGTGGACGATAGCGCTGCGCTTGCAATTGAGGAACTAGTCCAATCTGCCATTGACGACGACACTGCCTGCATCGTGTTGGGCGTGTCTGGTGACGTGGCTAAAATTCTGCGATCTCTCGAGGTTTTCCACCGTGTTCCCGCCGGGAATTTCGTGGACACCCTTGATGAGGCGAAGCAGTTGTCCAAGAATCTCCTTCACGAGCGCAGTGCCGATGGAACGAAGCTAGGCGTTGGTGAGGGCAGCACAAATGAAGCGTACGAAACGCCGAAGGCGGTGAACCAAGGCTCAAACTGACTCCACGCCCATTGAATCAACAGTGAGAAAATTCAGGAACGAGTTTGAAAGGCGTATAAAAAGGGGGCATTTTTAGCGCTTGTGGTTTAAAATACAAGAATGTGTCTCTGAATACTTCATGGTTCAGTCAGAGAGGCAAAGAGGATCATGGGTGGGAAGTTGCCGAAAAAGGAGGCAGCTTTAAATTGTTCAGGGAAAAAAGGAGATTTCTTCTTTCGGGTCGATGAGGCGCACTTTTCTAGATGACGTATTCGGCGGTGTCACTTCCGCGATCGTGATGCTTCCGCTGGCGTTAGCCTTCGGCGTTGCCTCGGGGCTCGGGCCAGTTGCCGGAATCTACGGCGCCGTCGCGGTGGGATTCTTTGCCGCCGCGTTCGGCGGCACGCCTGCGCAGATCTCCGGTCCCACCGGTCCAATGACTATCGCCATGGCTGCGATTGTCACCCTGTATGCCCACGATCTGCCGACCGCATTCACCATCGTCATGCTGGCCGGCCTGATACAGATTTCCCTGGGGTTTCTCCGGGTCGGACGCTTTGTGGGTTACACTCCATACTCCGTGATTTCCGGCTTCATGACCGGGATCGGCGCGATCATCATAATCCTCCAGGTCGTGACCATCCTCGGCGCCGAGCCGATTCCGGGGGGTCCGCTTGTCCAGATTGCTGCTTGGCCGGAGGCCATTGCCAACCCCAATCCGCACGATCTTGCTGTTGGGTTAATTGCCTTGGCTATTTGCGTTTTCTGGCCCCACCGGATACGACGCTTCCTGCCCCCTGCGCTGGCCGCCTTGACGATCGGCACCTGCATTGCGTTCTTCGGACTCAACGAAGCACGAACCATGGGCGCGATCCCTGCGGGCCTGCCCTCCTTCCAGATGCCACAGATAGAGTGGGGCTCAATCGGGCACTTCTTGGAGCCGGCACTGATTCTCGCGCTTCTCGGTTCCATCGACAGCCTGCTGACCTCGTTGATAGCGGATTCCCAAACCCGCACACGCCACAACCCCGATCGGGAACTCGTGGGACAGGGACTCGGCAATCTGGCGGCCGGTATTCTGGGCGCGTTGCCGGGCTCGGGAGCCCCGCTTGTCACCGTCACCAACATCCGGGCCGGCGGGCGCACTCCGCTGGCGGGCATCCTGACTGCGATCTTGCTGCTCGGCCTGCTGCTCGGTTTCGGCTGGATTGCCGAACCGATTCCGCTCGCTGTTCTGGCCGGCATTCTGATTAAAGTCGGTTGGGATATTATTGACTGGCGCTTCGTTGTCCACCTGCGGGTGATTCGCCTTGAATATGTTTTTATAATGCTCCTCACCTTCCTTGTGACCGTGTTCGTTGATTTAGTCACCGCCGTCGCGCTCGGGTTGATCGTTGCGGGCGTGGTGCGCGCACGAGACCTGACGCAGAACGAACTGGAAGGCGTGTTTTCCCTGCCGGTTCTGGACTTTGATTCTTTACCGTCTTTAGCGGACATCAATCCCCATAACATGCCGGTCGGATTCATCAAGTTGAGAGGAAGTTTCTCGATCGCTTCCGCAAACGAACTGACCCGGGTGATTGCTGCGGACATCGAGGATCACGACGTCATCATCCTCGACTTCTCCGAGACCACCAGCGTGGACGATAGCGCTGCGCTTGCGATCGAGGAGCTCGTCCAGTCTGCCATTGACGATGACACCGCCTGCGTCGTGTTGGGCCTGTCTGGTGACGTGGGTAAAGTTCTGCAATCTCTCAAGGTCTTCCACCGTGTCCCCGCCGGGAATTTCGTGGACACCCTTGACGAGGCGAAGCAGTTGTCCAAGAATCTTCTCCACAAGCGCGGTGCCGATGACGAAGCCTAGCGAGGGAGCATGAACGGTGTCGTGCAGCCGCGTTGGCGGATACGTTCATGCCCACCCATGGATTATCCGAGAGAATTTCTGAGCGTTTGATTTACTACTGCGGGATCGGCTTTTCCCCTTGTTGCCTTCATCACCTGACCGACGAAAAAACTGAGAAGCTTTGTGTCCCCGTTCCTGTATCTCTCGACTTCCTTCGGATTTTCTTCGATTATTTTGCTTATAATAGAAGAGATCTCGTCTTCATCGGTAATCTGGGCGAGCCCCTTTTCGGTTACTATTTCTTCTGCGCGTTTCCCCCCGCTTATCATCTCGGAGAATATTTCCTTGGCGGTCTTTCGGTTTATTTTTCCTTCCCCGATAAGGTTAAGCAGTTCGGCGAGGTTCTCGGGCTTAACCGGAAATTCTGCTATGCTGTCTTCGTTCTCCACTTCTCTAAGCATCTCGTTTAATATCCAGTTGCTCGCCGCCTTCTTGTCTTTCGTGTGTTTTGCGCACTCTTCAAAGTATTCGGCAAGCGGTCTTGAAGATGAAAGCGTCTCGGCATCGTTTCTCGGTATATTGAATTCATCCACGAATCTGCTGAGTTTTTCTTCGGGAAGCTCCGGGAGGGACAGGCGGATTTTCTCCAGATAACTTCCTTCCACCACGACTGGCAGAAGGTCCGGATCCGGGAAGTACCTGTAGTCGTGAGCCTCCTCTTTTGATCTCATCGCGAACGTGACCCCTCTTTGGGAGTCGAAAAGCCTTGTTTCCTGAACCACCTTTTCGCCGCTTCGCAGAACCGACTCCTGCCTCTTTATTTCGTATTCTATGGCCCTTTGTATGAAGCGGAAGGAATTAAGATTCTTGATCTCAGTTTTAGTTCCGAGTTCGCTCTGCCCTGCCGGCCGCACGGAGACGTTCGCGTCGCAGCGCAGGCTTCCTTCCTCCATGTTCCCGTCGCAAACCTCGATATATCTGAGGATTGTCCTAAGTTTCTTCACGTATTCAACCGCTTCTTCAGCAGTTGAGATGTCGGGCTCGCTGACTATCTCCACAAGCGGCACTCCTGCCCTGTTGAGATCCACATGGCTTTCAAAGTCGGAGTATTCGTGCACGAGTTTCCCCGCGTCTTCTTCCAGGTGTATTCGGGTTATCCTGATCTTTTTTCTGCCGTCCCCCGAATCTATATCGAGATGTCCTCTGAGGCAAAGCGGTTCGTCGTACTGCGAAATCTGGTAGCCCTTCGGAAGGTCCGGGTAGAAGTAGTTCTTCCTTGCGAATCTGGATTTCCGGGCGATTTCGCAGTTGGTCGCCAGACCGGCCTTTATGGCGTATTCAAGAACCCTTTCGTTAAAAACCGGCAACACCCCCGGCATCCCCAGACAGACCGGATTCACCTGGGAGTTGGGGGGGCTTCCGAATTTCGTCGAGGAAGAAGAAAATATCTTGGATTCAGTGGCGAGTTGTGCGTGTACTTCGAGACCGATTACCGCTTCGTACTCCATTGATCGTTCCTTCGGGAAAAATTTGATAAAGCAGTCGAGCGAAAATTATATATGTACTTGGCCAGCAGGCAACCTCTAGTCCGCGTATTTCTGTCCAGGACAGGGAATAGGTCTAGCGGAAAACCCTCTCAACGGGTCCATCGTTTCTTTTTGACCTTTCGCCCCAAAAACTTTATTCTTTCTGCTCATGGAGGTGTATCCTCCTGTTGACTAGTTTGAGTGAATTCAAATCAACCGGATATGCCGCTTTTTTTTCAAACCCTCCGTGCACCAGATTTGAATATAACTCAGAGGAGGCCGTAAGATGAGGATTTTAGCAGTTTTAGCTGTTTCTTTAATGGCGCTGCTTACCTTTATGTCACTTCCCGCCCAAGCTGACGGCGACCAGAGCATAAAGGAGCAGATAGAGGAACTTAAGAAGCAGATAGAAAGGCTTGAGCAGCAGATGAACATTAAGGAGTACGAGGCCACGGTGAAAGATTCTAAGGCTTGGCACAACAAGATAAAGGTCAAGACCAAAAAAGGCGCGGGTCTTACTTTCCAGACCGCAGACAGCAACTACAAGCTCAGGATGCGCTTTTTTGGCCAGTTCCTCGCCAACTACACAGATCCTGACGCTGACGAAGAGGGTTTCGGTTTCAGTGTAAGGAACCTCTGGTTGATCTGGGACGGTAACGCTTTCGCTCCCTGGATGAAATACACGGTTCAGTATGATCTCGCAGGTGGAGCACTAAAGGATATGAGGCTTTCGTTTGCCAAGAACAAGGCTTTTGTTCCAACGATAGGCCAGTACAAGGTTCCGTTTAGCAGAGAGTTTCTTACCTCGGTTACCGCCCTGCAGCTTGTGGGAACCTCGATCATAGACGATTACTTTCGGTATGGCAGGGATATCGGTGGTGGTGTTTACGGTTTTCTCGGAGACGGCATGATCCGCTATGATGCGGGTGTTTTCCAAGGCGAAGGTGCGAACCAGAAAAACGACAAGGGTGACACTGGTATGCTCTGGGCAGGAAGGGTTCAGGCGGCCATTATCGGCGGGAAGGCCAGGAGTGTAAAAGAGAATTTTGCCAAGAGGCCAACGCTCATGGTTGGAGCCGCTGTTGCGGGTATAGATGTTGAGGACGGCAATGATGGCAACATAGGAATTCCATCCGGAGAGAGAGCGCTTGATAGCGGTACGGTAACTTCTTTAACGGCGGATATAAACTACAGGGACCCAAGGTTCAATCTTACCGGTGAGTATGTCGGAAGGTGGGCCAATCCTGATGGGGGCGGTGTAGACACTGCCTATGATCAGGGTTTCAGGGTTCAGGGCGGTTTCTTCCTCCTTCCGAGAAGAATTGAGCTTGCATCGAGATACGCGATGGTCATCTTTGACGATGGCGCCAACGTTCTCGGGGGCAATGACCTTGACAACGTATGGACGTTCACGCAGGGGCTTAGCTACTACTTGAGCGGCAATCACAAGTGGAAAGTGCAGCTTGACTACACGTTCCAGAGAGAAGAGGATCTCGCTGGCGCAGAGTCTGATGAGTCGATGGTAAGAGCGCAGGTTCAGACCTACTTTTAGGGATGCGTTTGGAGATATAGCCAAATCTGGCGTATAGGAGCATAATCAAGCGGCGATCTGATAGTCTGTTTTCACTTCTGCTGTTTTATCCATTGCCTGCTTGATTCCATCATTGAATTTCCTTTCTTGCTTTCTCGACAAAGCGCGCAACAGGGCATTATTGGTATTTCCCTAATTTGAGTTCACGGTGTAATTTAGATTCCGGTACTCTTTTCGCTGAGAAGGACCGATATGCAAGAGACAAAAGCCCTTATAGTTTCTCCGCACCCGGATGACCTTGAAATAGGCATGGGAGGAACTGCCTGCCTGCTTCTGGAAAAAGGTGTTGACGTGGTTTCGGTTATCGTTACGGATGGAAGGAGAAGTGCGAATTCCCTTGGTATCTCGCAGGAAGAACTTGTGCAGACAAGGGAACTGGAAGTTAGGACATCCTCAGAGATACTCGGAGTGGAGGTTTCTCTTCTGGGATTCTCCGACATGGAATCCGATTCGAACAGGCGTGAATTCAGTTCCAGAATGGCGGAAATAATAACAAATCTCCGCCCGGGGGAGATATACCTCCCGCATCCCGAAATTGACAAGCACAGAACCCACAGGACGGTTTCCCGCCTGACGCTTGATTGTCTCAACGCGGCGCTTGGAGAAAGCCCTTTTGAGTGTGAATGCTGGTTCTATGAGGTATGGACGCCTTTTCCTTCATACGACCGGATTGAGGATATAACGTCTTTTGCCGACCGCAAACGCCAGGCGATTGAGGCGCACATGAGCCAGACGTCCTACAAGGATTACACAGATGGCATAATGGGCCTTAACAGATACAGGGGGGCTTTTCACGACACCGCGGACGGATTCGCGCCGCTTTGGGCCGAGGTCTTCATAAAGCATGACTCCGGGTGACCTTATCTCGGAACGTATTTTCTTTTCCTTGACCAGAGAAGCAGGTCAAACTCATCAAGACTGATTCCCAGTTCGTGAGCGGCTTCCGTCATAAGGTTTTCGGTTTCAAGGTATCTTTTTTTCGTCAGGGGATATTTCGTTTCGCCTATGATTCCCAGTTCGAAAAGGGATGCCAGATTGTTTCGGTCAAGAATCGCATAGCCTGAGAATCCCAGATTCCTCAGAAAATGGCTTGCCTGCATGTATCCGAGTCCCTTTATCCCGGGATTCTTCGCGAAGAAATCTCTTCTTTCCACCCTGTCCTCAAAGGAACTGACAAGTGATTTCAAAAGAAATCCGTGTTCTTCCCTGAGATATTCTCTGGTGAAAACAATATAGCGGGATACATTCTCGGCATATTTGTGAATTGCTCCAATACGTTCCAGCAGTTCGTCTTCTTCCCCGTCCACGAGCTTTTCTCCTATGGCGCTCATGCATTGGCCGGCTATCTTGGGGCCGACCCCGGAACTCAGTATGCAGAATGAAAGTTCACGGAAGATCTGGCGGTCGTCAGCTTCCCGAAAAGCCTGCTTGAATTCCAGAAGCCGGTCCTGCATCTCTTCCTTTTTAAGCTCGTAGAGTTCCAGAAGCTCCAGTCTTTCTTTTTCCGTCATCCGTGGGGCCCTGTTTCCCGAGGCATCATTTCAGTATTTCGCCTGTTTTCTCGCTCCACAGAAACAGATCCATTTCATCGAAATCAAATCCGTTTTTCTCCGTGAATTTCTTAAACTTGTTCTCAATCTCAATGTATTTTGATCTTGAGTGGGGTGCCCGCGGAGATTCCGTTATACCTAGTTCGAAGAGACACTGGAGTATGTGTTTGTCAAGAATTGCGTAGCCGCGAAAACCGACATTTCTTAGAAAATGGCTTGCTTCCTTGAAGCCGAGCCCCTTTATATCCTTGTTGAGCGCGAAGAAGTCTCTTCGCTCTTCCGGATCTTCGAAGGAAAGAAGAAGCGGTCTTAGCCTGAGTCCGTATCTGCTGGCCAAATAGTCTCTTGTGTGGATCACGTGTTTTGAGCGCACGTTTGGGAATCTGTAAACTCCCCGCAGTCTTGCCCTCAGTTCGTCCTCGCTTGCCCTCGGGAGTATGCTTCTTACGGCACTAAGCGCGCTCAGTCCCATCTTGGCGCTCGTTCCGGCCGTGAATATGCAGAAGACAAGCTCTTCGAAGATTGCTTCTTCGGAGGCGTTTTTGATGATACTCTCAAATTCCCCGAGTTTCTTTCTTATTTCCGGGGCTTTGTGCGGAAGGTCTTTTCTTATTGACCGTACTGTCAGCATCCGGGATTTATTTGTAGATGACGAGGTTTCTTCCGGCGATCAGCGTGGTTGAAGACATGTTGTTCCACCTCTTGATCTGGGAAACCGTCACCCTGTAACGAAGCGCCAGCTCGCTCAGCGTGTCGCCGGGGATTATCTTGTGGTGCACCTTCTTCGGAACGTCCTGCGGCACGTAAGTGTGGGAAAGTCTCTGCGGAATGGAAAGGGTTTTCCCTGCTATTATAAGGGAGCCCTTGAGGTTGTTAGCCCTTTTTATTTCGTCGATTGAAGTTCCGTATCTTTTTGCCAGAACGTAAATATTTTCCCCGGGGCGGATCCTGTGCTTTACGTATATGACGTTTCCTTTTGCGGGTATCTTAAGCCTCTGGCCGGGGCGTATGATCGTACCCGAGAGATCGTTTGCGTACTTGAGTTTCTCAACGGACGTTCCGAACTTCCTGGCTATTTTCCAGAGGCTGTCGTCAGTCTTTACGGTGTATCTTACCGGCCTTGTCCTGAAAGGAGTCTTAACGTCCTTTAGGGTCTCCACTTCGCTTTTGACGGCAAGGAGTTTTTCTCCGTAACCCTTGGGAACCTTGAGCCTATAACTCTCTCCGGGGGGAGTGGAAAGTCCGACGAGCGAAGGGTTGTACCTGGAAATCTCCTTGTATCCCATGTCAAGGAGGTTTGCGATTTCCGCAATACTTTTTCTGGGTGGAACGTTCACGGCTTCGTAATCTCTCCCCGTTTCCGTAATCCTGAAACCGTATTTCTCAGGGTTCTTGGCTATTATCAAAGCGGCGTTGAATTTCGGCACGTAGTTTCTTGTTTCCCTGGGAAGCCTCCTTGATACTGTCCAGAAATCGGTTGAACCTGTTCTCCTGATAGCCTTAGCCACTCTTTTCTCTCCGCAGTTGTAGGCGGCGAGGGCAAGTTCCCATGAACCGAATTCCTCATACAACTTCCTTAGATATCTGGCTGCCGCCAAGGTCGATTTCTCGGCGTGCATTCTCTCGTCTACCCAGTAGTTTATTTTCAGTCCGTATTTCAGTCCGGTCGGCCTTATGAATTGCCATAGCCCGACAGCGTTCTTTTTTGAAACGGCGCGTGGGTTAAACCCGCTTTCTATAATAGGCAGATACGCAATCTCCTGGGGAACACCTTCGGAGCGAAGCGTTTCCTTCATCTCCGGAAGGTATTTCCCGGAGCGTCTGAGAACCACGGCGAAATTTCTTTTTCCTTTTCCTGAGAACCGTCGGATATAGCGATCAACCTTTGAGTTCTTTTTTATCTCGAATTTTATGTCTTCGTAGCTCTGCAAAGCGTCTGTGGGTTCGGCCTCTGAGATTTCTTCGGTTCCAGGCTCTGTCTGCTGGGCCTGTGGGCCTTGTTCGGCAGAACTAAGGGATGATTGGGCTGCAGAATCCGCATCTGTTTTTGCGGTTTCTTCAGCTTTTTTGCTTTTGTCTTCGGGACTCCGCAAAGTGTCTGCAGGTTCAGCTTCTGAGACTTCTTCGGTTAGCTCGGTGGACTCTGCCTGTGTTTCTTGGAAGTGCTCAGGGAGTTGCGTCAGGCTTGAGGCGGTGACGGATGCCCACGGGAAAAAAACGGCGAGGAGAATACTAAGTATGACTGTTAAGTTCATGTTGATTTTCTCTGCGGAAATCCCGTCCATCTTAACTATTGTGATTCTTAAGTCAAAGGGTGGGACAGTAATATCCCGCGGAGGGACTTTCGGTTTATTTTTCCGTAAGTTATTTGTACAATAATTCTAACCACATAGTTTCAATAGTCAAAGTATGTTATGGAAAATTTAGTAATAACTGGTAAGAACGGGATTTTTCGGGTTGTTATTTTTCAGAGTTTTCCATGAAACCTTTTCCTTAAGTATGTCGGGGGTCACAAATTGAGCAGAAAAACAATAGCGGTTCTTTTCGGCGGTGTTTCGGTTGAGCATGAAGTGTCGCTTGTTTCATCAAAATTTATCATCAGCAACCTTGACCCTTCAAAATTTTCTCTGTTGCCGATCTTAATCTCTAAGGATGGCAGATGGCAGAGGGCCGTTCTTGAGGATTGGCAGGAGGGGCATCCTCCGGCCGTGGTTCCCGACTCCGAGATCGTCCCCATGCTCTACGGCTCTCCCCCCGGTCGTTTTGCTGAAATAGTCAACGGAGAGATAAAGGAGATTTTTTCCGTGGACGCCGTTTTCCCCGTTCTTCACGGAACCTTCGGCGAGGACGGATCGGTACAGGGTCTTATCGATCTTATGGGCGTTCCCTGCGTGGGAGTGGACCTGCTTGGGTCTTCGCTCTGCATTGACAAGATAGTCTCAAAGATAATTCTCAGGGATAACGGTATCCCGGTTGTCCCGTTTTTCGGTTTCTCAGGAACCGACTGGCAAAACGATAAGGAAGCAGTTCTCCGCCGCATAGAAGACGAAATAGGATTTCCCTGCTTTGTTAAATCCTCAAACCTGGGTTCAAGCGTGGGAGTTTCAAGGGTGAGTTCTCCTGAGGCAATTGCCGAAGCGGTGGAGGCCTCTTTTGATTTTTCTGAGAGGGTAATAGTTGAGAGGGCCGTGAAGAATCTGAGGGAAGTTGAGGTAAGCGTAATAGGGAATCAGGATCCCCAGGCGTCGGTTCCGGGAGAACTGGTCGTGGAAGGAGGCTTTTACGATTACCAAAAGAAGTACCACGACGAGTCAACGCAACTCCGGATTCCATGCGACCTCGACCCCGAGACTCAGGAGAGGGTTAGAATCCTCGCTCTTGTTTCCTATACTGCCCTTTGCTGCACCGGTATGGCGAGGGTGGATTTTCTGGTTGACGCTGATACGGACCAGGTGTTTGTAAGCGAGATAAACACAATCCCAGGGTTTACTCCCATAAGCATGTACCCGAAACTCTGGGAGGCAAGCGGGCTTTGCGTCGGGGAGATGCTCGAGATGCTTGTTGAACTGGCCGAGCAGAGGCATCGGATGAGAAGGGAACTCAGAACGGATTTTTCCGGTTCCAGCTAGGATTCACTTGCCGAGAATGTCGTTTTTCTGTCCCCGGAAAAGCACGAGGAATACGACCCCGACGATTATTGACGCTCCGCCGAGAAGTTTGGTAACCGACGGCAGGTCGTCGAAGAAAACATGCGCGAGGATCAGCACGAAGATTGATTCCATCGGCATGACGGCGGTTGTTCGTGAGATGTCGAGAAGCTTTATGGCGTGAAACTGGCTTCCTTTTGCTATATACGCTCCGCACGCACCTCCGCACGCCATCACAAGTGCCTGTTCTAGGCTTGGAGGCTGAAATGTCCCGGTGAGTATCAGGTAAATGAAAAGGACTATGGAGACTCCTAGGGTTCTGAGCGTCGCGACTGTCAGCATGTTCAGGTCCTGCGCTATCTTCTTTACCATGAAAGAGAGAAAGGAATATAAAAACGCGGCCCCGAGGGCCATAGCGGTTCCGAAAATTAGATAATCCTCTCTCTGGTAGGCAACCACCGCTCCGCCGGCCACCGTCAAGGCTATTCCTACGCTCTCTCCCTTGTTGAGCCTTTCACCGAGAAAGATTATGCCGAGCAGAAGTGCGAAAAGCGTCTGGGCCTTCATCAGGAACGAGGTAAGGGCCGGCCCGATCGTCCAGAGCGCAACCATCCACAAGGCGGCCCCTGCCGAGGTTATAACGGAACTCCAGATGAAAATGGCGCGGTACTCTCGGATTCTTCTTAGTTCCTTTCTCTGCGAGCGAAGAAAGGGGAACAGGATTAAGGCGACTATAAAAGCTCCGAAGAACCAGAAAAAAGTGGTGGTCTCGGGGTGAAGGTCGCTTCGCTCAAGTGCCTTTCCTATTGCGTAGGAAAGCGCCGTGAAAAAAGCGGTGGCTATCAGAAAGAGATAGCCCCTTATGGGAAGTTTTTCTTTCTTATCGGTGTTCATTAATCCTTTTGTTTCTCCATAACGAGGCTATTGCTGCGCCCGAGATATTATGCCAGATACTGAAAAGCGCGGCGGGAAGGGCGGAGAGGTAGCCGAAATGCAGATGGGAAAGCGCCGCCGCGAGCCCCGAGTTCTGCATTCCCACCTCGACGGATATCGCCCTGGCGCTGCTTTCTCCAAACCCCAGTGCCTTCGCTATAAGGTAACCGGATGTGAGACCAAGAGCGTTATGTATGACTAAAACTAGGAAAACCATAGCGCCGATGGTTTTTATGGATTCCGCGTTCAAAGCCACGATTATTCCTACTGCGAACGCTATGGCCAAAGACGATACGGAGGGCAGAAAGGGCAGGACGGCCTCTGATTTTCTCCCGAGCAGCTTTCTCAATACCACTCCGAGAAGAACCGGCAGCAGTACTATCTGAAGCGCGGAGATAAAAAGATCGGCGACCGGAACATCTATCCATCTTCCCGCGTAAACGTACATAAGGGCGGGCAGGAGAAACGGGCAAAGTAGCGTTGAAACCGAAGTAAGCGTTACGGAAAGCGCGAGATCGCCCCTTGCCAGATAGGTGATCACGTTTGACGCCGTTCCTCCCGGACAGGATCCCACGAGAACGATTCCGGCCGCGATCAAGGGATTTATTCCGAATCCAAGAGCCAGGAGGAAACCCAGGAGAGGCATCACGATGTACTGGGCACAGATGCCCACAAGAATCTCAAGCGGTCTTGAAAAAACTCCTATGAAGTCATCGACCCTCAGCGTTACGCCCATAGCGAACATTATCACCGCAAGCATGGGCACTATGAGGAATCCGAGATCTCGAAAAACGGAGGGGAAAAAGTACGCGACGGCCGAGAACAGGATTATCCAGAGGATGAAAAACCTTGTTATGACGTCATTTAGCGAAGTTAAAGCACCTTGTATCGAATTCAACTTTGTTTTTTACCGTCGGGGTGGCCGGGGAAGCGATTGCCGGGAAATTTATCGCTTCGGCTCAACTCCGATTGCTATTTTCGAGAACCCCTGGGTCTTTGCCAGATCCATGGTGCTTACCACCGGGCCGTGCATGGCTTGGGAATCCGCCCTTATTATTACTAGAGTGTCTTTGTTGGGTATCTTCTGAAACTCCCGCTTCAAGGATCTCTCGGAACGCATAAGCATGTCGTTGAAGTAGACTTTTCCGTCTTTGGCAATGTGTATGTTCACGTCTTTTATCTCAACGATTTCACCGGTTGCTTTCGGAAGGTTGACTTTTATGCCGCTTGATATGGCGAAATTGAGTGTAAGGGCAAAGAAAATAAGGAGGTTGAAAATCACGTCCACGATGGGAGCCATGTCTATGCCGGATCTACTACCTGATTTTCTTTGCGAGAAGTTCATAGGGATGCCTTTGCGGAAAAAGCTTCAAGTATTTTCTTGCCTTCATCTTCAAGCTCGGAGATTATCTCCTTGAATTTTCCGTCTGTGTACTTGTAGGCTATGAGCGCCGGGATCGCTATCGTGAGTCCGAGAGCCGTCGTGTAAAGGGCTTCCGAGATGCCTCCGGCAAGGGAAGGCGGATCCACTATATCTTTCTCCGATATTACGGCGAACACCTTTATCATGCCCGATATCGTTCCGAGAAGTCCTATCAGAGTACTTATGCTGCTTATGGTGAGCAGAGTCTCGATATATTTTTCAAGCCCCTGCGCCTCGGTTTTTCCGACTGCCTCAATGGCTTCGTGCATTTCCTTTTTCGATTTGCCTGAGTTCTGCGCGGCCGCGAGAGCCATTTTAGCTACCGCGGAATCGTTTGATGCTGAAAGGGATTTTGCCTCTTCAAGCCCCTTTGTCTCGACAGTTTCGTACAGGCTTGAGAGAAATTCTTCGGGGAGAAGCTTCTTCTTCTGAAGGAGATTAAGCTTCTGAAGAAAAATCGCAAGTCCGAATATAGAACATAAAATCAGAGGGAAAATATATATTCCGCCTTTGGTAAAAAGATCAATAATTGCGTCCATTGGGGTTTATCCTTGAATAGAGAGGTTTTTGCTCCGAAATCTGGGTTTTCGATACAACGCAACCATTATAAAACAAATCCGGGTTTTGTCCAAGCAAAATTTGGGAAAATGCTTTATTCCCTTGGTTATAGATTAGTGTCCCGGGCTTGCGCAACTTTCCTTAGCTTCGGATTCTATAAATTGTTTTCCAGCGGTTTTTTCGGGTAGATTTTCTAGCTTCAAACCCACGGAGACTTACATGATGACTTCCGATTTTGAATATACTGATGGCGAACTTTACGTTGAGAAAGTTCCCGTGAGGAAAATATGCGAGGACTTCGGAACTCCGGTCTATATCTACAGCCACAATTCCATCTGCTCAAGCTTCCTTGAGTACAAGGCTGCGTTTTCCGAAATCGATCCCCTGATCTGTTACTCCGTAAAGGCAAACTCTAATATATCCGTACTCAAGATTTTCTCCTCCATGAACTCCGGTTTCGATATAGTCTCGTCGGGGGAGTTGCAGAGGGTTGTCACCGCCGGGGGAGACACATCGAAAGTGGTGTTCTCGGGAGTCGGAAAGACCGAAGAGGAGATAGAGGCCGCAATTCGCTCCCGGATACTTTTTTTCAACGTGGAATCCGAAGCGGAGCTTCAGAAGATAAATGATGTGGCCGTCTCGCTCGGAGAGAAAGCCCCGGTCGCGATAAGGGTTAATCCTGATGTTGATCCCGACACCCATCCGTACATATCGACTGGTTTTGAGAAAAGCAAGTTCGGAATCGCGATCGAAAAAGCTGTGGATGTATACAGAAACGCCTCACGGATGGGGGGAATTGAGATAAGGGGAATTGACGCCCATATAGGTTCCCAGATATTTGATCTTTCTTCTTTTTCCGAGTCCATATCGAAGCTTGTCTATCTGGCCGACAGGCTAGGGAGCGACGGGATTGAAGTTTCCTACATAGATATAGGAGGCGGTCTCGCGATAAGCTACGAGAGCGAGGAAAAGCCCCCGGCGAAATCCGAGTACGCGCGGGTTTTCGAGGAACATCTTCGCGATACCAGTTACGGACTGGTCCTTGAGCCCGGGAGATCATTGGTGGGCAACGCGGGAATAATGTCTACCAGGGTGCTTTATGTTAAGGAGGGAACCTCGAAGAAATTTGTAATAGTCGACGCCGCGATGAACGACCTTGTGAGACCCGCGTTTTACGATTCGTTCCACAGAATAGAGCCGGTGCGCGTGGGAGGTTCTGAATCCCGCGAGGTGGTGGACATAGTAGGCCCGATATGCGAATCGGGCGATTTTCTGGCCAGAGACAGAAGTTTTCCCGAAGTTTCCACGGGAGATCTGCTTGCGGTTTTCAGCGCGGGGGCGTACGGTTTCGTGATGTCGTCTAATTACAACACGAGGCCCCGGGCTGCCGAGGTTCTTGTAAGCGGTGAGAGGTACTGCGAGGTAAGGGCTAGGGAAACTCTTGAGGATCTGCTGAAAGCTGAGAGCATCGCGGAATTTCTTTAGCATCGAAACGGCACTTGGTAGTTAAGTCATGAAACAGGGTTTTAACGGGCTTAAGGTAACGTCTTTTGAAAGTCGCCGTTGCGAGGAGATGAAAAAACTTATCTCCTATCATGGCGGAGTGCCCAGGGTCGCACCCTCGATGAGGGAAGTCCCCGATCTTAAAAGTCCTTACGTTGACAGGTTTGCCGATGATCTCTTCTCGGGCAACATCGATCTTCTTGTTTTAATGACGGGGGTAGGCACGCGGATTCTCTCCGACATCGTAATTGCTGAGTCTGGAGAAAAGAAATATCTGGATGCCCTGCGCGCGACGACGATTCTTGCCAGAGGTCCTAAACCCGTGGCGGCCCTTCGCAAATTCGGGATAAGACCGAATATAACCGTTTCCGAACCGAACACGTGGAGAGACATACTTTCCACTTTCGACCAGAGGGACATGTCGCTTGAAAACCGGGTCGTATACGTTCAGGAGTACGGGGTTTCCAACGAGGAGTTTCTTGCTTCTCTTGAAAAAAGAGGGGCTGATGTAAGAAGAATTCCCATTTACAGGTGGGCGCTGCCGGAGGATCTGGGTCCCCTGCGCGATGCTGTAAGATCCGTATCCAAGGGGGAGGAGGACTGCCTCCTGTTCACAAGTTCCCGGCAAGTATCCAATCTCTTTGAGGTGGCGGCCGGGGAGGGATATGCCGACGACTTCATTGGAGGAATAAAAAAAGCGCTTGTATGTTCAATCGGACCGACCACCACGGAGACCCTCCGGGAAAACGGGATATCCGTTGACTATGAGCCCGACAGCCCGAAAATGGGAAACCTGGTGAGAGAGGTGGCCAGAAGGTCAGCGGCGCTTCTCGCCAAAAAAAGAACAGCTTTTCAAAACGGGGTGGATACCCGGAACTGGAACCGCACGCAGATGGTCTGGCCAGAGGACGACGCGCAGGTCCAAAGGAGAGAAATCACTTCTGAAGGAGCATTTATGAAGACGTGTCGGCTCGAGAAAGCTGATTATACTCCCATCTGGCTTATGCGACAGGCGGGCAGGTTTCTTCGAGAATACAGGGAGGCCCGCTCCCGCGTTTCTTTCAAGGAGTTTTGCAAGACTCCGGATATGGCCTCGGAAATTACGCTGATGGTGGTTGACCGCTTCGGCGTGGACGCGGCCATCATTTTCTCAGACATACTGCTCATACTGGAACCTCTGGGGCTTTCCCTTGAATATTCAAGCGTCGACGGCCCCGTGATAGCCAAGCCTCTTAGGACCCGAAAGCGCATAGAGGCCCTGAGGGACTTTGATTCCGAAAGCATGGATTTTGTCTACGAGGCTCTGCGTATCACGAGAAAGGCGCTCGCCCCCGAAGTTTCGCTTATTGGTTTTAGCGGGGCTCCCTTTACCGTGGCTTCCTATGCGGTTGAGGGAAGCGGTTCAAAAAACTACGTAAACACGAAGAAGCTCATGTATGGAGATCCTTCACTGTGGGAGAGGCTGATGGAGATTCTGACCGAGAGTATTTCGGATTATCTCTGCGCTCAGGTGGATGCCGGGGCGGATGCAGTGCAGATTTTCGACAGCTGGGTAGGGTGTCTCTCACCAGCGGACTACGAGAGATTTGTTTTTCCCCACGTAAAGAAACTCATATCCGCAATTCCCTCCGATGTTCCCGTAATACTGTTCGGGACCGGAACCGGTTCCCTGCTCGAACTCATGGGGAAGACCGGAGCGGGAGTTATCGGTCTTGACTGGAGGGTCGATATTCTTGACGGCTGGCAGAGGGCGGGAAGTTCTCTCGCGGTTCAGGGGAATCTTGATCCGGTCTCAATGCTCTCAACTCCGTCTCATGTTGTCGGGGAGGCGAGGAAGATACTGGACAGAGTGGGAAGGAGGCCCGGGCATATATTCAATCTGGGTCACGGTGTACTGCCGCAGACACCGGTTGATAATGTTCTGAGACTGATTGATGAAGTTCACGAGTATTCCGCGCGAATGGATGTTTAGGAATAAGTTCCATGCGAAATAATTTTGACGCCGTGATGATGATTGGATACGGGGCTCCCGAGAAAAAAGAGGACATAATGCCTTTTCTCAGGAATGTGGCTAGCGGGAGACCAATACCCGAGGACAGGCTGCGGGAAGTCGCCCATCACTACGAAATTTTCGACGGAAAATCTCCGCTCAACAAATTCACCTACAAGCAGGCCCAAAAACTTGAGAAGCTTCTTTCGGTGTGGGGGTACGATCTCCCGGTCTACGTCGGGATGAGGAACTGGCATCCGTTCATTAAGGATTCCCTTGAGCGAATGCAGGATGAGGGAGTGAAAAGTCTTATAGGCCTCATAATGGCCGTTTACCGCTCCGATGCTAGCTGGGAGAGATACATGAGGGACGTAAGCGACGCCTGCGAAGATCTTAATATGGAACTTCATGTGGAATATGTTCCGCCGCTTTTTAATCATCCTCTTTTCATAGAGGGCTCCGCGGCCAAGGTGATGGAGCGAATGCGCGATATTCCCGAGAGCAGGCTCGATACCACCATGCTGGTCTTTACGGCTCACAGCATTCCCAAGAGGATGTCGGATTCATCGCCTTATGCTTTGCAGTTTGAAACTTCCGCCATGCTGGTGGCGGACAGAGTCGGGCACAAAAAATGGATGGTTGCTTATCAGAGCAGAAGCGGTTCTCCGAATGAGCAGTGGCTTGAACCGGACGTATGCGACGTGATAGGGAACCTTGCTGCCCGAGGTTTTACGGATATCGTGATTCAGCCGATAGGGTTTGTCTGCGATCATATCGAAGTGCTTTTCGATATAGGGGTTGAAGCAACCGAGGCTGCGCGCGAGTGCGGGGTGAACCTCTACAGGGCCGAGACCGTAAACGATGATGACCGCTACATAAAGGCCTTGGGTGACGGGGTGCTGAGGCTCATCGATTCAGAAAACCCCCGGCAATAAGTAAGATAGTTCGGTATGAAAGTCGCAATTGTCGGCGCGGGGGTCTCGGGTCTTTCCTCGGCCCACTACCTGAGAAAGCTTTGTCGTGAGGGCAATGTTCCCCTTGAACTTGTTCTTTTTGAATCCTCCGCACATCCGGGCGGGGTTTTTGATACCGTAAAAACGGGAGACATGGTTCTTGAACTCGGACCCGACTCCTTTATAACTTCAAAGCCTTGGGCGCTTGACCTTGCAAAAGAACTTGGACTTGAGGATTCGCTCCTTGGGGTGGGATACGGCCAGCGGAAGGACACGTTCGTTTATCAGGCGGGAAGGCTCTGGGCGCTTCCCGAGGGTTTTTTCCTGATGGCCCCCTCGAAGCTTCTCCCGTTTCTTCGCAGCGGACTGTTTGGCGCCGGGGCCAAGCTCAGGGTGCTTCTTGAGCCTATGGTTCCGCGCGGTGGAGGAGGGGACGAAAGCATCCGTTCCTTTGTGGAGAGGAGGTTCGGAAGGGAAATCTTCAAGAAGGCCGCGCAACCTCTTCTGGGCGGAATTTATATGGCCGATCCCGAGAAATTGAGTCTTTCGGCCACAATGCCGCAGTTCATTGAGATGGAGCAGCGAAGCGGAAGGGTTCTTTTGGACCTTCTTCGCAATCCACCGACGTCGCGTGGGGAAAGCGGTGCCAGGTACGGCCTTTTTCTCACTCCGGCGGAGGGTATGTCCGTTATCGTCGAAAGACTCTGCGGAAGTGCCGAATTTGCAAGGCAGGATTACAAGACTCCGGTTCTTTCCCTTAAAAAATCAGAAAAGGGATGGCTTGTCGGTTCCGACCGGGGAGCAGAAGAATTTGACGCCGTGGTTTTGTCCACCCGCGCCGATACAGCAGGGCAGTTGCTTTCCGATGTGGATCCGCAGCTTGGAGTGAGGCTATCGGGCGTGCGTTATGTTTCTTCTGTTGTCGCGACTCTTGTTTTTGAGGAAAAGGATTTTCGCGGTCTTCCCGAAGGTTTAGGGATCATAATTCCTTCCACAGAGAAGATGAACCTTGTGGCGTGTTCGCTTTACAGCAGCAAATTTCCCGAAAAATCCGGGAGCGGAAAAGTGGTGATAAGGTGTTTTTTAGGAGGAGAGCTTAACCCCGAGGCTGTACTCTGGGATGAGGAAAAAATAAAAGCGGTTTTGAAGGAGGAACTTGCACAAATCCTCGGGTTTGATAACCATCCGACGGAGATTTATATCAGGAGATACCCGATGTCCATGCCACGCTTTGCACTTGGACATAGAGAGGAGATTTCGGGGGTTATGCATAGACTCTCGCGGCACTTGGGGCTTGCTCTTTGCGGATCGGCTTACCATGGCATCGGAATCCCGGACTGCGTACGCTCGGGAGACCTCGCGGCTAGGAAAATATACGCGGATATGACCCGTTGAGCGGGGAAAGGACTAAAACGGGGAGGAATATGTTCTCGGGGATTATATTCCGGGTGCCCAAGAGTTTTGAGTTGGGTAACTGTGGTTGCAAAAATGGTTTGAGAAATAGCCGAACTATACTACTTCAGGCAGCACCTTATCCACAAACAACTTCATTGACCTTACTGCTTCTTCATGCGAAATACCTGGGAATTTAAATCTACATACCAGGTTGTCTATAGATAAACTTTCCCGGTATTTTATGATAGTCTCAACACATTCTTCGGGGGTTCCTATAATTGACTGCTGCCTTGCAAGGTCATACAGGATCGGATCTGACGGATCACTCAGCAAGTTGCCCTCAGTATCCACCATTGAACCCCATGAAGCATATCCCTTGGCCGTATAAGTAACGTGCTCTTTTATATCCTCCCAAGCATCATCGGCTTTTTTGTTGGAAATATAAATTTCTCTGACAAGTGGCTTTTCAACTTCATCGGGGTCTTTGCCATATTCCTTCAAGAAAGATGAATGCATATCAAAAAGGTATTTGATAATCGGTATTACGCCGATTGCCGGAACGTAAAGCGGAGCACCAATCCGAGCTGCTCTCCTTATGGCGGGTTCTGTAAAAGCACCGATCCATATTGGTATTGGCCGTTGAATGGGTTTGGGAGTTACATTCAAATTCTCTACCTGATAATACTTTCCATCAAAGCTGAACGGATCATCACTCCAACTCTTGTTCAGTATCTCAAGGCTTTCTTCAATCCTGCCCCTGCGCTCCTTTAACTGCCTGCCGAATCCATCAAACTCTTCTTTCCTGTAACCCAGTCCCAGCCCCAGTATAAATCTCCCGCCGGAAATGAGATCAACAACGGAAGCATCTTCCGCTATTCGGATCGGATCATGAAGGGGTATCAGCAACACACCTGTACCTATACGGATATTTTTAGTTCTGGCGGCGATTGCCGAAGCTGCTATAAGCATTGAGGGACAGTAACCATCGTCCAGAAAGTGATGCTCCGTCAGCCATACGGAGTCAAACCCCATCTGATCTGCCATCTCCACTTCAGTAAGCATTTCGCTGTACAGGTCACTATGTGGTCTTGGATGGTGAGAGGGTGATTGAAGACTGTAATAACCAATGCCGAATTTCATATTTATATCTCCTTAAAGTTATTTTTAACTTATGGGAATTGGAATTGTAAAAAAAGTTGATAAAAAGTATAGTTTGAAAGGTGATTTTATCAAATCACAAAAATGGTTTGATCGCTTCTTCTTTATGCCGAGCACTGCCGAGCGTGTTATAACCTACCACCGTTCTTAAACAAATCGGCAGTTTGGCTAGCATTGTATATAATTCCCACACATATTTATTCACAAAATTTTTTCCTGTGTAATAATTAATCCGATGATTACTGCCGATGTAGCTCAGTGGTAGAGCAGCTCACTCGTAATGAGCAGGTCAGGGGTTCGAATCCCCTCGTCGGCTGTATGTAGTCTCAGTTCCCCCTCGGCAACTAACTGCGTGATACAGCCAATGGCGAGTTTTTTATCAAAAGAACGTATCGTTAGAGGCCCGGAATTCAACCGCTGGCTGGCTGTGCCTCCGTCTATTGCGGTTCACCTGTGCATTGGTTCCGTTTACGCCTGGAGCATATATAATCCCGCGTTAATTGAGGTGCTTGGTGTTGCCACTAGCGCGGGGGACGACTGGACTCTGCGTCAGGTGGTGTGGATATTCAGCGTCGCTATAGCGTTTACTGGGCTTACGGCGGCGTTTGCCGGCAAATGGGTTGAGGAGGTGGGACCACGCATGGTCTGTGTGATGGCAGCGTGTTTCTGGGGTGGCGGCTACATGCTCAGCAGTCTCGGTGTTGCTTTACATCAACTGTGGCTGATTTATCTGGGTTACGGCGTAATCGGCGGTATCGGTCTGGGTCTTGGTTATGTTTCTCCGGTCAGCAATTTAATTCGCTGGTTTCCGGACCGACGCGGTTTGGCTGCCGGAATGGCGATCATGGGCTTCGGTGGCGGGGCGATGGTTGCGGTGCCGCTTAAGGAATTTTTCCTCCGGTACTTTTACAAGGCGCCTCAATACCTGGGGACAGTTGACGCCGTCGATATGATCACTCATTCGGGCCGACGCTTTGTCGAAGTCGGCGGTCAGCTCAAAGAGGTTGTCGTCGCGGGAGCTGCCGAGGCGGCACATGTGCTGGCTCCCGGAACCGAAGCGGCCGGGGTGTATCTAGTTGGCACCGGTTCTGCGGGAGTCGCCCAGACCTTTCTTCTCTTCGGGGCGGTTTATTTTCTTGTGATAATGGTCTCGGCGTTTTTATATCGTGTTCCGGTTCCGGGATATAAACCGCAGGGATGGGAGCCGCCGGCCGGCAAGGATTCCAGCAAGCGAATGATCAGTCAGAAAGATGTGCATATGGATCAGGCCTTAAAAACATCTCAGTTCTACCAGGTGTGGGTCGTGCTGTGCCTTAACGTTACAGCCGGCATCGGGATTATCTCTGTTGCCAAGACAATGATGACCGAGATATTCAGCAGCGCGCTTCCGGGGATTGTTGACGTCACATTTGCCGCCACTTACGTCTTGATGATCGGCATGTTCAACATGCTGGGGCGGGTTATGTGGGCGAGTGCCTCTGATAAACTGGGGCGACGCAATACGTGTTCGATATTTTGCGCGGTCGGTTTTTTGTTGTATTTGTCCATTCCCGTGGCCGCCCACCAGGTGAATCTTGCCCCTTCGATTTTCTGGCTGTTAATGTTTTACGCGGCGACGATGATAATTTTTACTTTCTACGGGGGAGTCTTCGCTACCGTTCCGGCATATCTTGCTGACCTGTTTGGTACTCGCTACGTCGGCGGCATCTATGGACGTTTGCTGACCGCTTGGAGCGTCGCCGGAGTGCTCGGTCCCTTGGCGGTTACCTCGCTTAGAGATCGTTCGCTTATGGCCGAAATCAATCGCCTCGCAGAAATGGTATCGCCAGATGAATTCGTCAAGACTTTCGGAGCCGGAGTTAACGACCTCGAGATACTCGTGCAAAATAAAACCGTAACGCTTGCGAAACTCATGGATATCGCGCCTGAGGGGACAGTAGACCCGACGGCTTCCTTGTACAACTCGACGATGTATGTGATGGCGGCGTTATTAATAATCGCTCTGATAAGCAATCTCCTGATAAAACCGGTTGACGAAAAACATCACATAAAGGACTGATTCTGGTATGCTTTTCTTCCGACTTGCGTCCCACCAGTTTCGAGAGAGACCGCTTGCGCTGGAAAGGAACGTAACGTGCGGTGTCAGCGGAAGATTTTTGAGAAGTACTCCCTGAATTCGCCGCCGCTAAGGTTGGTCTGTTCAGAGAGCTTTTTAAGGGCCGCGGGCGTTTCGATATCGTCGCGGTTTAACTTGATCATGTATTTCTGCGAAACCTCGTAGGCTTCTGTGTTCTTGTCCATATATCTCACTTTGATGCTGTTTGTCTTTTCATCTATTAGTTCTTGAAACGGGATCGCTTGTATCTTCCCCGTTCTTATGTATACAAGAGCCCCGTCTCCCTCTCCGTCAAGCAGGTACTTGACGGCGCAGTAGCCGAGCTTTCGCGTATAATCGACGTCAAACGGAATCGGATTGGCCGAGCGCATTTCATAGCCCAGTCTCTTGTGCACCAGTTCCACTTCGACTCCTTTTTCGGAGAGTTTTTCGCCAAGAGTGCTTTTGAGAAGCTGACCGAAGTTAACGTCAACGTATCTTATTCTCCCCATGCCGTCTTTGTCCATAAGTCCCAAGTCAACGGGATCTATCTTGTCAAGCATTCCTTCGGCGAGTATCGCCACTCCATACTCCCTCCCCATGCTCATTCTTTTTATTATGGAACCCTCGAGAATGGCTGCGAGCTTCTCAAGCGGCACTTTTTCCTCTTCGAAATCTTCTGGGATTATCGTTATTGTGGCTCCTGATGACTGCCCGATTCCAAGAGCCAGATGGCCGGTTCTTCTCCCCATGGTTATAACCAGAAACCACCTGCCCGTAGTTCTCGCCTCTTCCATTATATTATTCATTATCTTCGCTCCCACATCCCTTGCGGTCTCGAATCCGAAGGTTGATATGTAGTCGGGAAGGGCGATATTGTTGTCTATTGTTTTGGGCAAGTGCGCTATTTTTAATCTTCCCCCGAAATGCTCGTGAAGCGTCTTTGCAAGAAACATTGTTCCGTCGCCGCCTATGGTTATCAGGTTGCCTATGCCGAGTTTTTCAATCGAGGAAACCGTGTTTTTAAAGGTTTGCTCAGTCGCAAGGGGACTTTGTCTTGATACTCCGATAATCGAGCCGCCGGTTGTGTGAATCCTCGAAGTGTTCTGGATATCAAGATCTAGAACTTTCGAGGTGTCTCCCATGGAGATCCACTTAAACCCGTCGAGAATTCCAATTACTTTCCTCCCCCTGTTTCTGGCCTCGATAGTGGCCGAGCTTATCACGCCGTTTATCCCTGGGGCGGGCCCTCCGGCCGCTATTATTCCCAGATTATCCATTTTCTTGCTAGTCATCTTGTCCGTACCACCCCGCCCCGTAACCGGCTTTGTATTTCTTACTTCGGTATCCCCGTGTGTAAAGAAAACTCCCTCCGGCTATGGCTCCGCAGGCGAATCCTGCCATGTGCGCCCACAGGCCCTCGGTTCCCGCGTCACCAATATAGCCGATTCCGGTCAGAAACTGAACGGCAAACCAGAAAATTATGAAAAGGTAAGCCCTTATGCGCACGAAGTAGACAAACACCAGGACTATGAAAAGGGTAAGAATTCTTGATCTTGGGAAAAAGAGCATGTACGCGCCCAGGATTCCGGAAACCGCCCCGCTTGCTCCTATTACCGGAACTGCGGAGTGGGAGTTTAAAGCCACCTGGATGAATACGGCTACCAGCCCGCACACGAGATAGAAAAGCAGGTATCTTGCGTGGCCCAGCAGGTCTTCAATCGCGTTTCCGAATATGTAGAGGAAAATCAGATTTCCGGCTAAGTGTATCCAGTTTTCATGGATGAACATGGAACTGAAATATTTTGCCGTTCTGTCAAGGAATCCGTAGGCCTCGAGGGTTGTTATCTTGGTGGGCACGATACCGTGTGTATGGTAGAACATCTCAAGCGCCTCCCCCGTCAGAGAAAGGGTATACGCGAAAACCAGTACGTTTACGGCGAGAATCGCGTAATTCACAAAGGGGACGATTTCGGTTTTTATTGTGCTTCTAATCGGTATCATTATTGTGACAATTATACTTAAGGCAGTTCCGGGAGTTAGGGTAAATTGCGAAAACGCCGCACGGATTTTCTGACAAGGATAAGGACGGACATGGAAAAGAAGTTCCGCGAGGCAGCCTGCCTCCTGGTAAACGTTGCGGTGTTCGACTCCGCCTCAGGCGGCGACCTGGGGATTCCTGAGAACTTGCCTGCGGCCGAGCTTCTTCGGGAGCTTCGTTCCCTTGAAGTGGAAATTGTCTTTTACGGTTCCGGGGGCGGGGACTTCGTCTCAACAAATGGGTTCGGGGGCCTCATCGAAGAGAACGGTCACCGAATAACCGCCGATCGCGCTTATGTTCTGGACAGCGTGGGGAGAAAGGACAGCGTGCTGCTGGGTTCCGAGCTCTCCGACATTGATTTTTTTCTCTCGGGGGTTTTCTCCGTATCGCCCGCCTCCGCTCCGCTTGACCTCAAGGCGGTTTCGAACTATGTATCGAACTTCGATGGAGAGGCGGTTTTCACGGAGCTTGGAAACCTGATCGTTAATTCGAAAAGGGAAGACCGGGAATAGGTTCTTATGAAGGAAACTACGCGACTCTCGATGCTTATAAAGAATCACGCGCTTGCCCTGGGCTTTGACCTTGTGGGGATAAGCCCGGCAGAGAGTCATTACGCGGAAGCGGACTTTTTCGAGCGGTGGCTCGGGCGGGGTTACGCGGGGGAGATGAACTATCTTGAGAGAGGGCTCCTTAAGAGGAAGGAAGTGGAGAGGGTTCTCCCCGGCGCCAGGTCGGTTGTTTCCTGCGCCGTTAACTACAATACGGAGAATCCGCGCTCGACGGAAGCTTCGGGTGGCGGCTGGATATCAAGATACGCCTGGGGAGACGATTACCACGACGTAATGGGAGAGATGCTCGACGGGCTTGCGGACTACATAACGGGTCTTTTCCCCGAAGAAACAAGCGTCAGGGCTTACGTGGATACGGGGCCGGTTCTTGAGAAAGTGCACGCGAGTCGTTCGGGAGTGGGTTGGGTGGGTAAAAACACCTGTCTTATTAACCAGAAGGTCGGTTCCTGGCTTTTTCTCGGAGAGGTGATAACCGACATCGAGCTTGACTACGACTCGGCGGCTGAGGACCGCTGCGGTACCTGTACCAGGTGCATAGACGCCTGTCCCACCGATGCCATAGTGGAGCCTTACGTGCTTGACGCCAGGAAATGCATCTCCTACCTCACGATAGAGCTTAAAGGGAAGATGCCGCTTGAACTCAGGGAAGGGGTGGAAAACAATGTTTTCGGCTGCGACGTGTGTCAGGACGTGTGTCCGTGGAACCATGACGCTCTTTTTACTCTCAAAAAAAACTTCAGGCCGCGGGAAAAACTGCTCAGTCCCGATTTCAAATGGCTTCTCGAGCTTGACGGGGACGGTTTCCGGGAGGTTTTCAGAAAGAGTCCGGTCAAGAGGGCCAAGCGCAGGGGTTTCATGAGAAATGTGCTCGTGGCTGTTGGAAATTCGGGAAATAAGGAGTATATAGAATACGCAAGGAGCCTTCTCGGAGATGATGAGCCGATCGTAAGGGCTCACGCGGTCTGGGCGCTCTGGATGCTCGGGGGAGAGAATTGCCGAGGCGAGCTTGAGTGTCTGCTTGAGACCGAAACCGACGGGGAAGTGCTGGAAGAAATTCACCATGCTGTGGGTTCCCCGCGAAACTGAGGTTTGTTTCTCATGAGTCATGAAAAAGACGAAATAATAAAGGCGAACAGAAAATTCTACGACGCCCGCAATCGCTACGATGTTGAACTCATAGAGCGGATCTGGCTTACTGACGGCAGGGCCAAGTGCGTTCACGCGGGCTGGCCGATAATTCTCGGATGGGAAGCGATAAGGGAGAGCTGGAAAACCATTTTCGAGACGGGCGGATTTGACCGCGTTGATATTTCGAATTTCTTTGTTGACGTGAAGGGAAATTCGGCCTGGCTTAACTGCGTTGAGAGAGCGACTTACTCAATAGACGATCGCAGGGTTGTGGTGCTGGCCCAGGCGACCAACATATTCGAGCTTGCCGATGGAGAGTGGAAGATGGCGCTTCACCACGCCTCCCTGATGCCTATTCCTCGCAAGGAGATTGATTACGAGAATCTTCAGTGAGGAGACTGAGTCTCTCCCCGATTAAGTAGACCAGCTGCTGGGAACCCTCCCCTGTGACCGCGGATATGCTTAGGGTCTCGATGTCCCTTTCCTTGAGCCGTCTTGCCGTCTCCACTTCTCTTTCTCTAGCTTCGACGATATCGATTTTGTTGAGAACGACCAGCTGAGGCTTTTCGGCAAGCTTCGACGAGTATTCCCTTAGTTCCGAGTTGATCTTGTCAAAATCCTCTACGGGATCTCTCCCCGAAATCGGGTCAAGGTCAAGCATGTGAACCAGAAGGCGGGTTCTCTCCACGTGTTTTAGAAACTGGATGCCAAGCCCGAGTCCCTTGTGGGCTCCCTCGATGATCCCGGGGATGTCCGCGATTACGAAAGACTGATGGTCTCCGTAGCTTACTACCCCGAGGTTGGGAACGAGAGTGGTGAAAGGATAGCCCGAGATTTTGGGTCTTGCGGCCGAGATTTTCGATATGAGGGTTGATTTTCCCGCGTTTGGAAACCCGAGGATGCCGACGTCGGCAAGCACCTTAAGTTCGAGCTTTACTTCCCTTCGCACTCCGGGGTGTCCGCTCTCTACCTGTCTCGGTGCCCGGTTAGTCGGCGATACGAACCTTGAGTTTCCCCTGCCTCCGCCTCCTCCCTTGGCCAGAGTAAAGCGCTCGCCGTCCTCGATGAGGTCGGCAAGCGTCTCCCCGTCTTCAGAGGAAGTTATCACGGTTCCCGCGGGAACGGGGATGACTAGGTCGGAACCCGATTTTCCGTGCTGATCCTTGCCCCTTCCGGGCTGACCGTTTTGGGCTCTGTATTCTTTTCTGTACCTGTAGTCAAGGAGGGAGGACATATTCGCGTCCGCGACCACCACCACGTCTCCCCCCTTGCCGCCGTCGCCGCCGTTGGGACCTCCCTTGGGAACGAACTTCTCCCTTCTGAAGCTGACGCATCCGTCGCCGCCGTTACCTGATATAACGGTTATTTTCGCCTCGTCTATAAACTGCATTTTGGTTTGGGCGGGTGAGAATCATCTCGCCGGGGCTTCGGTCTTGCGGATGGTCTGGAGATTTTTCGGACGACCCCCTCCGGGGCGAAAAGCCCTAGAGCTGTTTTTGATGCTCCGCTATCTCCTTTTTTACGTTTCCCGTTATACCTTCCCAGTATCTCCACCAGTAGGAATCCGGTTCGTGGTTTGCCTTCTGCTGTTCGGCCCAGATGAGAACCTGCATGTGGTCTCCGTGATAGAGCACCAGCTTCTTCGCGGCGTCGGCAACCTCTTCATCGTTTATCGGAAGCTTGTTGAGCTCCCCGTCAAATATGGCCTTTATCTCTTTTATGTAGGGCGCCGCGGCACTTGAAATCTCCTTGATTTTCTCAGCCGGGGTTGCGACATCTCCCGGAAAAGATTCCTTTATGTTTTTCATGAGATCTACGAAGTCAAGAAGATTATCAAGAGAATCCTGCGCCTTCTTCACTTCCTTAAGACATCCCGTGAGCTCCTTTACGTTTACATCTAAAGACATTATTAACCGGCCTCCTTGATTGCTGTCATGCCCCGTCCGGGGACAGTTCTGATTCTACCACATAATCCATTACTTTACCCTGTATACCAGAAGTCCGGGCTTGTTTTTCATGTAGGCGGCAAGTTCCTCGTCCAGAACTTTTCCGTGTACCGTGGAAGCGTGACGCAGGTAAACCACGCCGTCCTTTCTAACAGCTATTCCCGTGTGAGAGACGTCAAGGCCGTCTTTAGCGGAGTAGACCCCGAGATAGTCTCCCGTTTTTATCTCTTGGAGAACTGGCGGGCTTAATTTCTCAGAGGGGACATAGCTTACGTCCCTTTTTACTGTCGCAAGTCCCGGAAGCCAGGGGGAGCCGTCTGTTTTTCTGTTTAGCTCCTTGGTCACGGCTGCCGTTGCGTCGCCCCCGACTTCACGGGTTACATCACGGGCGTTTTTATCTCCGCTTACCCAGTCAGAGAAAAAATGTTTCCTGTTCTCCCACCGCACAACGGCGTCTTTATATCTCGTTTTCGCGAGCTTTTCCTTAAATTCCCCGAAGCTTCCTGAAAGCCTGAGCGATTCCACGTAGTCGATATAGGTAAAGCAGTCAACCCCTGAGAGATCCACTGTAAGCTGCTCTGCTTCGCCGCTTGCTCCACCAAGGGTATTTTCCGCGTAGGGAGTTCCGAGAAATTTCTCCGAGAGAAATTCTATTTTGGCGGCGGAACCGTCCTTTAAGGCGGCCTGTTCCATTAGGGTTTCTATTTCCTGCTGCGTCCAGTCCCCAAGAATCACTTTTTCTGAGTGTGCGGTCGAGAAGTCTTTTCCGAAGACCGTGAGCAGGAACTTGGCCGCGACAACTATGACGATCAGAAGAAAGAGATTTTTGATTATTCTTTTCATGGTACTACCCCGGCGACCCTATGTTTATTCCGGCAAGGAGAAAAAGATCGTCTCCGAGCAGGTAAAGCACGGCCGAGAGGGAAAGAAAGGGGCCGTAGGCTATTGCATGTCCCGGATCTTTCTTGCGCAGTATTATAACCGAGAGTCCGATCAGGGTTCCAAGGATGGAACTCATAAATATTACGACCAGCACCCCCCACATTCCGAAAAAAGCTCCCAGCATCGCTACGAGTTTTACGTCGCCCATTCCCATTCCTTCTTTTTTTCTCAAGTTCCTGTATGCCATGGCGATCAGCAGAAAAGCCCCTCCTCCGAGCAGCGCTCCCCCTATGGAATTAAAAATGGCGATACTGGCCGTCGCGGGCAGAAAGTCCCCAAGGCCAGAGGAAAAAACCGCTTCGACCACGGCTGCCCAGTCGGTTCTGATCGCGTTTAGCGCAACTCCGGCCGCTATTCCGGGAAGCGTTATAATGTCGGGAATGATCAGATGTCTTATGTCTATCAGTGTTATAGCCACAAGTCCCGTGCAGAGCGCCAGGTAGAAAAACACTTCGAGCGACACTCCGAACTCCCTGTAGAGGAAAACCGCCAGCACAGCGCAGAGAAGTTCCACAAGCGGGTACTCGGCTGATATCCGCTCTTCACAGTAGGCGCACTTGCCTCCCAGCAATAGCCAGCTCAGGATCGGAATGTTGTGATGGGCCCTTATGGGGGTTTCGCAGCTTGTACAGCGGGAACGCGGAGAGACTATCGAGGCTCCGGCTGGAATTCTCCTTACACAGACGTTCGCGAAGCTTCCAAGTGCTGCTCCCAGAATGAAAAACCATATTTGGGGAACGATGCTATGAAGAAAAAGAAAAGAACTTTCCAAGGCGGCTCCTGTCCCAATTGCGGCTTTCGTTAAACGTTTCTTTTCTGCAGTTCCGAAAGCGCCAGGTCAAAATGTCTTCTGCAGAGCTTGATGATTTTCCTGTTCTTCCCCAGATGTTCTTTTATCGCGTGCAAAGATGCCCTGTTGCATACGAGCTTTACGTCCGCCCCGGTTCTGCCTTCAAGCTGTTCTGCAAGCGCAGTGAGTTTCACGTCCGTTCCGAGAGGCTTTTTCCGGGTGTGGATTTTGAGGATCTCGAGAATCTCCTGTTTTGAAGGAGTCGGAATCTCGACCACCAGATCGAATCTTCCCGGTCTCAGAAGCGCCGGTTCTATCATGTCAATCCTGTTTGTCGCGGCAAGCACCAGCACATCCGGGAGTTCCTCAACCCCGTCAATCTCGGCAAGCAGCTGGCTTACCACCCTTTCGCTCACGCGGGTCGAGTTGGATTCGGAGCGTCTCGGGCAAAGGGCGTCGAGCTCGTCGAAAAACACTATGCAGGGAGAAACCTGCTTTGCCTTTTTGAAAACTTCCCTTACGGCGCGCTCCGATTCTCCGACATACTTGGAGAGAAGCTCCGCTCCCTTTATGGAAATGAAGTTAACATCCGTTCTGTTGGCAAGCGCTTTTGCAAGGAGAGTCTTCCCCGTTCCCGGAGGGCCGTGAAGCAATATTCCCTTGGGTGACTCTACGTCCAAGGCCTCGTAAAAATTCCTGTGCTTCATGGGCCATATGACGGATTCAATAAGGTCGTCTTTTACGTTCTCAAGACCTCCGACGTCATCCCAGGAGGTCTTTGGTATCTCAGCCACTATCTCCCTTATTGCGGAGGGATCGATATTTCGAAGCGCCTCAAGAAAGTCTTCCATACTGACTTCTACAAGAAAGCTGTGTGCGACGTTGGAGACGAAGTCCTGTTCCATGTCCGGCAGAATGTTGGTAAGAGAGTTTATTGCCGCCTCCCTGCAGAGGTTCTCTATGTCGGCCCCCACGTAGCCGCTTGAGAGCTCGGAGAGTCTCTGAAGATCCACGTCGCTTGAAAGCGGCATGCTTCTTGAATGAACCTGGAATATCTCTAGACGGGCCTTGGTATCGGGAACCGGAAGGTGGATTTCCCTGTCAAACCTGCCCGGGCGGCGAAGCGCGGGGTCGATTATGTCCGGAAGATTGGTCGCTCCGATAACCGTGACGTTTCCTCTGTGCGTGAGACCGTCCATGAGGGATAGAAGCTGAGCCACCACCCTTTTTTCAACATCTCCCGTAACCTTGTCTCGGCGGGGAGCTATCGCGTCCAGTTCATCCAGGAATATTATGGACGGCTGGTTCTTGGTAGCGTTCTCAAATATCTGGCGCAGCTTGGCTTCGCTCTCCCCGTAGAACCTGTGAATTACCTCGGGGCCGTTTATTACCTGGAAATTTGAATCCGTTTCAAACGCTATGGCCTTTGCGAGCAGGGTTTTTCCGCTTCCCGGGGGGCCTGTAAGAAGGATTCCCCTGGGCGGCTGAACCCCGAGCTTTTCAAAAAGCGATGGGAAGCGTATCGGAAGTTCGAGAATCTCCTTTATTCTCTTTATCTGGCTTGAAAGTCCCCCTATGTCCGTGTACGAAACCCTTTCCGCGTCCACCTTGGTTTTCGGCCTCTGTATCACGTCCATGCGGGTTTTCTGACTTATGACAACCGAGTGCTCAGGCATCGTGGTAAGCACGTCGAAGTCTTCGGTCTTGGCGGCTGACACTCTCACAGATACCCTGTCTCCGACCGTTACGGGGAGCCCTTCGAGCCTGTTGGTGAGACGCTTGCTTTTGGCCGGGTCGTAGAGAAACGCCTTGTTTCTGGGACACAGGGTTATCCTGCTTGCCTTCTCAAGGTCGGCTTTTGTCACTATTACTATGTCGTCAAGCTCAACTCCCGCATTCTCTCTGGTTACAGTGTCTATTTCTATTACGGAATCCGCTTCGCATTCTTCGGCGTCAAGCGGCAGAGCTCTCACGACGGTTTTTTTCCTTCCGTCTATCTGTACCAGGTCCCAGGACGTAAGGCCCAGCTCCTGCATGTCCATGGGGCTTATCCTGGCGTAACCCTTTCCCGAATCCCTCGAGTGGATTTCCGATATTTTAAGCGATATCATAAGTCAGTACCTTTCAAAAAAGATATTAACGCTTAAAATTCTATGGTCAAGAAAGCGCCTGCGGGAAGGGGGAAAGCGGCTTTTCCCTGGGGAAAAACGGTTGGCGAGTCAAGTGCAGCTTAAACATCTGAGCCTTAGGAACTACAGAAATTACGAAAATCTCTCCCTTCCGTTCTATACGGGACTGAACGTCATTCACGGACGAAACGCCCAAGGGAAAACCAACCTTCTGGAGGCCATATACCTTGTCTGCGGGATGCGGCCTTTTTCGGGCGCGAAAAACTCTGAACTCGTGCGCTTCGGCTGCGAGGCCTCGCTCGTTAAGGGAGAGATTCTTTCCGCAAACGGTCTCAATGAAGTGCACATAACCATAAAAAAAGAGGGCCGCCACACGCGACTTAACTCAAAGACCGTGCGGAGCATAAGTCAGCATTTCGGCCGCTTCAAGGTCGTTTTGTTCCTTCCCTCGGACATAGAGATAGTTAAGGGCGGTCTTCAGGCAAGAAGAAATTATCTTGATTCCGTCGTAAGCGCTGTCCACCCGGCCCACATAAAACAGCTTCGCGACTACCAGAGGGCTGTAAGCCAGAGAAACCACATGCTCGGATTAAAGGAGAAAGTGTCCCCGCTTTCCGTGGAGCTCTGGGATGATCAGATAGCCAGAATCGGAGCCGATATCGTGGGCAGGCGCATCGAAATGATAAAAAGCTTTAACCGCAAGCTTGCCGAGGTTTACGGGGAGCACGGGGAATCAGACACGTCGGCGCGCGTGAGCTACGGGTTTTCGTTTGAACGCAGGGAGGATATTGCAGAGGCAATAAGGGAAGCGCTTTCCAAGAATTTTCCTTCTGACAGAAAAAGGGGTCACACGACTGTCGGTCCCCACAGGGACCGGGTCGGTTTTCTGCTTAACGGTCAGGACGCTTCGCGCTTTGCCTCGCAGGGACAGTCAAAAAACCTGGTTCTGGCGCTTAAGGCTTCAGAGATAAGGCTTTTTAAGGAACACACGGGAACCAACCCAATACTTCTTCTCGACGACATAACGAGCGAGCTTGACATAAAGCGCAGAAGCTTTCTTTTCAAAACTCTCTCGGAATTCACCGGGCAGGTGTTCGTTACCTCGACCGATAAGAACGAGATACCCCGTCGGGGGGAATTCCACTCGTTTCTCGTCGACTCAGGCCGGGTGAAAGCCGGCGCTTAAGAGACTCTGCTCTCTGTGGCCAATGTTTTTAAACAGGGATCAGAGAAGTTATCATAAAAAGTTAACCAAAAGGTATGTTTAGTAGTTGAAAGGAGGTAATGAAATGTATAAAATCACTCTGGTTCTGATAGCGGGCTTAATAGCTATTATGCCGACGCTGGCGGTCGCGAGCGATTGCAGCACGGTTGAAAACAACAATCTCGCGATTCACGCGGTGCCGGAACTCGTTCACCAGAAAGTTACGTTTGACGCAACGGCATCGTATACCCCGTTTGATGAAAAGTACTCTGAGCTTGACAATATCAGCGTGTTTACGGGGGGAGCGGGCTTCAAGGTAGCGGGAGTGAAACTGGGTATGGGCATCAGCCACTATACAAACGGGACGTCTTACCCGGTAAAGGACGGAGATCCTTGCGTGGGAAACACCGCGTTGGCCGTGGCGGGTTTTGTTAACCTGGGCGAGAGCGCGAGGCTGAAACTGGGGATTGCCAGAAGCAGCGACCTAATAGACTCACCATCAATCAACAACACTACTTTTCACGCGGGTTTACGCTTTGGATTCTAAAAATGAAACAAACGCAGGAGGACATAACTAAATGGACCTGAAGATAATTGACGTTAATTTCTTTACAACGGAGGCGGTAGCGTCTTACCTCATAGAGACCGGAGAGGGGCCGATGCTGATAGAAACCGGTCCCGACACGTCGTTTGAGAATCTTAAAAGCGGTCTTTCGGACCTCGGCTACGCGCCCTCTGACGTAAAACACGTGTTCGTAACCCACATTCATCTTGACCACTCGGGTGCCGCTTGGCATTTCGCCGAGGCGGGATCCACCATATACGTTCACCCGGTGGGAGCTCCGCACCTTGTTGACCCGGAGAAGCTCATGAGGTCCGCCGCAAGGATATACGGGGACAAAATGGATGAGCTCTGGGGCGAGGTAAGGGGAATGGATCAAAACAGCGTGGTTGCAATCGAGGACGGCCAGGTCATCAACATAGGAGGCGTTGAAATAAAAGTTGTTGAGACAGCCGGACATGCCGGGCATCATCACTGCTACCTGATCGAGAACGCCCTTTTTACCGGGGATACTGCGGGGTGCCTGATGGCGGGCGGTCCCATGATTCCCGCGACCCCTCCTCCCGAGATACACCTTGAGAAGTGGAACGCTTCTATTGAGAAGATGAGGGAGATATCCCCAGACATTATTTATCTCACCCATTTCGGCGGATACACGGATGTGGGTCCCATGCTTGACACCGCCGCCGAAAAACTCGAAGAGTGGTCTGAGTGGATCGGCGAGAGGTTATCGGCCGGAAAGAGCGATGAGGAAATAACAGAGGAGTTTGGCGCCTTCTTCAAAGAGATATTCGAGCGTGAGGGCACAAGCGAGGATGTTTACCGCAAGTACGATCTCATGACTCCTTACCACATGAACGCCGGCGGTCTCATAAGGTACTGGAAGAGATACAGGCTTTCTGATTCCTGAGTCTTTTCACCGTGGCAACGGTTTTGTTTTCTTCGGTTCCTGTCGTTATAATTACTCGTTTTTGAATCGGGGTGTGGCGCAGCTGGGAGCGCGCAGCATTTGGGATGCTGAGGTCGGAGGTTCGAGCCCTCTCACCCCGACCATTTCTTCGTGATTTGATGCGTGATTTGGTTTTTTTCGCGCCCGTAGCTCAGCCAGGATAGAGCAACGGACTTCTAATCCGTAGGTCAGAGGTTCGAATCCTCTCGGGCGCGCATTTCAGTGCTGCTGGGAAAATTTCTTTTTCAGAGAAGCGCGGCACCCAGGAAAAGGTAGAAGGCGCTACCGAATATATCGTTGAACGTGACGAGAAACGGTCCCGATGATACCGCCGGGTCCATCTTTAGCTTGTTAAGAACCAGCGGGCCCATAACTCCAAGGAACGAAGTTGTAAGTGTGGCTCCTACGATCCCCGCGAATATTACCAGGAACAATCTTGTAACATCAGCCTCTGCGGTATTCAGCAGAAGTCCGATCAGGGAACCCAGAATGCCGCTTATGATCCCGAGAACCAATCCCACCTTGAGTTCTCCCAGAAGAAGATCTTTTATCTGGCTTTTAACGAAATCACCGGTAGCTATTGTTCTGACGGTGATGGTGTTTGTCTGAACCCCCACGTTTCCACCCGTAGCCATGACCAAGGGAAGCAGGGCTGCGAGTACGATGAAATTCTCAAGAGTGGTCTGGAATTTTTGCATTATTATAATAGCCAGGACAAGTTCTCCCGCGAGGGCCAGCATTATCCAGGGAGCTCTCAGCCTCACGTTGTCGTATATGGACGTGTGTACAGGGTGCAGTCCCTCGCCGGTTATGCCGCCGAGTTTGTATATGTCTTCTCCAGCCTCTTCGGATATGACGTCGAGTATGTCGTCGGCGGTTATCCTGCCGAGCAGCACTCCGGCACTGTCTACCACGGGAAGCGACACTTCGTCGTATCTCCTGAAGATCCTGGCCACTTCCTCCTGGTCCATGTCCGGAGTGACCGTAATCTCGACCGGGTCCATTATGGTCCAGAGGGGAGAATCAGGCGCCGCTGTTGAGAGCTTAAGCGGGAACACCCTTCCGACGAGCCTCCCAGTTTCGTTCACCACGTAGACCATGTGCAGGTCCTCTACGTCGTCTTCGTCTCCTTCCTCGATTTGTCTTATGAGTTCAACGGTTTCTCTTGAGGTGGCGTCGTGCGAACTTTTTAGAACCTCGGTCTGCATGATTCCGCCCGCGGAATCTTGCGGATACTCTAGAAGCGGCGTCACTTCCTCGCGTTCCTCCGGATCCATGGCTTCGAGAACTTTTTTCGCCACATCTTCCGGCAGTTCTCCCAGGAAGTCTGCGGCGTCGTCCGATTCCATTTCTTCGGCCATCGCGGTGAGGGAGGTCTCCCTCATGGGCTTCAGTATGCTTACTCGTTCCTCGGGGTTAAGCTGGAAATAGACCTCGGAGGCTACTTCTGCGTCGAGGGCCTCGAGTATTAGATGTTTTTCTTTCTGAAGAGAAGCTTGCAGGAGTGACGCTATCTCGGAGGGGTGCATGGACTGGGTTATGCTCCTCACGGCATCCCAGTTCCCCTTCTTAACAGCCCTGTCTATCTTCTTTACCGTTTTCTTGACGTTAACCGGCATCGTATTACCCTCGCCGTATTTTCAGGAGGCGTATTGAGACACTGCCCCTTTTCTGAACAGATTAGAATACAGTTTTCGGTATCGATTACTACAAAAAATATACTCTGCGGTTTTTTTGTTTGAAGCTGTAGCGGCGGGAAGCCATCCATTCCCCCACTTTGTGGTTATGGTCGCGCATAACTCCTATGGGGGATTGGTCATCGGGAAGTGAAGTTTAACCAGTGAGCGATATCTCGCGGAGGAAGCAGACAAAAAGCTGTGCCCAAGGTTAAAAGAAACACTTTTCACCTCGGGCACGCACAAAAACAGAATCTTTTCAATCCGGGACTCCGTTACTTCTTCTTGCGTCTGCCGGTTTTTTTCGCGATAAGCTTCTTAAGTTCCCTGCGGTCGGGGCTGAGCAGTTCCTTCACGTATTCGACGTTCACTTTCGTCACTATTATGTGACCGACTTCGGTGTTGACCGATTCGTAGATCCCGAGTCTCATCATCCCCTTGGTCTGCATGAGATTGTCTTCCGTGGGGCTTACGTAGTGCACGAAATCCGTTCTGTAGCGGTGAATCAAAAACAGGTGAAGCAGGGTGGCGAGACGTTTCTGGCGAAGGGCAGGGTCAAAATTGTTCTCGTCCCTCACCGTCAGTATCTTCTCTCCCTTCCTGTCCTGAAGTATCTCGAATATGACATCTGCTACCTTACTGCCGTTGCTGTTCTTGATATTCAGCTCAAGCACGAAAGTTCCCACGGTGTGAGGCTTGAGTTCAACGGTGAAGCTGTCTTCGATCTTGTAGTGCCTTGTCCAGGCCTCGAGCCACTCTTCGAGGAGCTTGATCGAAACCTCCGTCTGAACCAGGTGCTGGAACTGGGTCGAACCCTTGCCCATGGCCTTCGTGGTCGCGGTTCTTCCGGAACTTGCCACGAGTGCTCCGTCCATGCGGGGTCCCCCGACATGAGTCTGCGGAGTCTTGTAAGGCGAATCTATGAGCCTCAGCCTTCTCTGCACGCGCGCTAGGGCGAGCATGCCGTCTTGCATGAGCGCGGTCGCGAACTCTTCTGCGGCCATGCCGTCGATCTGGTGGCCTCCGTAGGTTATGAAATCGAACACGAAGCCGAGCTTTCCTATCTCCTCGGGGAACTTCTTCATTTCCTCATCGGTCATTCCCGTCGTGTCCCAGTTAAAGGAAGGAGAGAGGTTGTAGGCAAGCATCTTGTCCGGAAAGACCTCGTGAATGGCGTCTGCAAACTGCCTTGCGTCCTCAAGGTCGGCCGTCTTGGTCTCCATCCAGAGCAGGTCGGCGAAGGGCGCCACTGCAAGCGACTTTGCGATCGCGTATTCGATTCCGCCTTTTACTTGGGAATATCCCTCGGGCGTTCTTGAAATCTCAGGGTCCCATATGTAGTCGATCCCCAGCGAATCGGCCTTCTCCATGGCGTCTTTAGTGGAGGCGGTCTTGGCAAACTCTCTCCACTGCTCGATGGTCATGTCGAATTCAATGCCCTGCTCCATGTTAAACTCCATTAGCGTCTCTATCGTTTCGCCGAAGGTGCTCAGGCCGGATTCCTCTTCCCATATCTCGACGAACTTGGTGACTACGGAATCCAAAGTGGTCTCAAGCTCCTGGGTGTCCCCTTTCATTCCCTCTATGTTCTCATCTATAAACGACGCTATGCCGGTTTCCTCAAGCCACTTGTCCGTTTCCGCGTAGATCTCTTTGCTTATCTTGTAGAGCTTGTGGCCGTTTATCTCCTTTACGCCTTTTTCGTGGATTCTTTTAAGGATCGTCAGGTAGGCGTTTTTGTAGCTTGGGATGTTGAGCTTGGTTGCTCCCAGAATAAACGGCTGGTCGCGCTCGTCCCCGTTTCCGTCAAGAAGGGTGGCGGCTTCGGCGTCAGTCCTTGAAACTATTATTCCGGGCACTTCCATGATATCGAGCTGGAACCGGGCGGCGTTAAGCCTCTTTATCTGCTCGTCAGAAGGAACGAGAACCTTTCCGCCTTGGTGACCGCATTTCTTGGTTCCGGGCTTCTGGTCTTCTATGTGATAGCCTGTAACCCCCGCCTCGACGAACCTTCTGATAAGGTTTCTAACGTGGGCGTCTCCCCCGTGTCCCGTGTCCGCGTCGGCGATTATAAATGGGCTGTAGTCGATCTCGGGCGTCTGCTGCCTTTCCTTCTCGGTCATCCTTGCGCGGTTGTATCTCTGGTTTTTGTCCGCTGCGAGAAGTGCTCTCACTATTGGGGCCGCCTCGTCGGGCACCTGGCTAAGCGGGTAGCTCGCGAGGTCCGCTCCCTGATCCTCGCCGATCGATCCCTTTGCCGACGTGGCCCATCCACCGAGATATATGCCCTCTATCCCCTTTCTTTTCATCATGACCGCCTGTCCGGGCGAGTAGGGGCCGAAGGACGTTATCTGCTTTCGCTCGGCGAAAAGCTCACGGAGTCTCTTGTAAAACGCCCCCGCGGCGTTTTTCGCGATTGAGTAGTCCCTTCTTATGGTTCCTCTCTGCTCCACCACCTGGCGGGCGGAGTAAAGACGGGTTATTCCCTTGAAGCGTGCGCTTGAGAAATACCTTTTCGTCTTCCTTATCTCAGCTTCTAACTGGCTCATCGATATGCTCTCCTGAAAATAAAATGGTTGTTTATTCGGGAACCTAGATTACGAAATCGAGGTTCTCGGTGATTCTCGTGTCATTGCCTGCGAACTCCGTCATGTAGAGCTCGATTCTCTGCGAGGCCACATCGTGGTCGTGGTTGTTTAGGTTTATGTTGAGCAGGTCTATGTACCACGGCACCTTTACGTCGTCAAGCACGTAGGCTCTCACTATCTGCTTCGCTATCGGAAGGGTAGTGGGCTTGGAGATGTCATGGACGTCCCTGTCGCTTGCCGCCTGGAGCTTTGCGTACTCTTCCTCAAGAAGCCTCTCGAAGACCTCGACGGTGAACGTGTCCCCGGCCTTAAGCCCCGTCTCGGCGTCATCCTCGGTGAGCTCCGCTCCCTTGTGGATCCACTCCCAGAGTATACTGAGCCTTATCTCCCCGGTCGCGGCGTCCTCCATCAGGTAGAGGATGTCGTCGTTTCCGAAGAAGTCGGCGGGCTTAAGCGCCGCGGCCTGGAATCCCTGGCCGAACGCGTTTCCGTACTGAAGTCCGACGCTAAGCAGGTTGCGCGCCCCCCTTATCGTTCTCGGGGCGGGCTCAAGAAGTATGAGGCCGTCTGCGTCCTCCTGGGTATAGGTAAGGGGAGGGAACTCTCTTCCGAGCTGGTTCTCCTCGCCGACCTTCTCCCAGACGGGTCTTATTATGTGGACCATTTTCCAGTGGGCGACCCATTTGCCGCTTGCTCCTTCCTGCTGCTCCCTTACGGCCCCGGCGTAGGCCTTCTCCATGCTGCTCTCGACCCCTTCCTTCGATCCCACGGGTATGTTCGGTTCCATGCCTCCCTGCCAGAGCGCGAAGTTCCCGTTTACATCCGGGGTGTTAACGGCCCTTCTGACGCGGTCCTCGTAGTTTCTCATGTATCCGTAGGTCATGGTGATCGACTCTATGTTCGGGTTAACGAAATTCTCATCCCACGCCATGGCATCCGAGACGCTGTTTATGTAATCCCACCTGCCGGTGTTAAACCCGGCGAAGTGCTTGCCCAAAACTGCCCTTATCTCCATCAGCTGGAACGTCTCCTCGAGCTGCTCTATAAGCACGTATACCTTTATCGTGCCTTCGGGAAGCCCGATGTGGCCCTCAAGGGCGCTTAGCATCTCGTTCCATAGCGCGGCTTCCTCGGCGGTCTGGATCTTAGGCAGGTAAAGGACTATGGATGAGTTTCTCTTGGCGAGTTCCCTGTAGTTGTTAACGACAAAGAGCGTCATGTCGACCACGGAAGCCGAGAGCGCTGCGCCGTCGGCGTCGCGTATGTGGCGGTCGTCCAGGTGAAGCCCCCTCGCCCTGAAAATAACGGTGGTGAAGTCAAGCTGCTTTTCCCAGTCCTCTATTATGTCGTGTCCGAAGAAGCTCTGGCCCCACCTGTTCATCTCCCCTGCCACTCCCTCTGCGGTTTTCATGAACACTTCATCCCTCGCGATTGCGAGCTTCAGGTTGCGCTGATTGTCAAGGGACATCGTTGATATCTGCCCCAGGGCGTCCTCGCCGTCGAACATCCATCCGTCCGCGCCCGAGAGAAGGGCGTAGGCGACGTTTCTTATGCTTTTTTCAACCGGGGAGTTCGGTTTTGCCGCAGGTCCAGTTCCCTGTATCCACTGTCTTTTTAGGTCGTGGGGAATCTCCGGCCCCTCGAATTTTCCGTCCCTTGCGTCCTGGACCTTGAGATTGGTGCGCGGGATAAGGGAATCTGGATCAAGAAAAGTTATTCTTTCCTTGGATTCATAGCGCCTTTTTCTTCTCTGGGTCCTTTTTTCCATGAGGGCCTTCTGCTCGCCGTTGAAGCGGGCCATGAATTCAAGGGCCTCTAGCGCTTCCGGCGTGTACACGTCCCCGTAGGATTGCTCAATGTTGTCTCTTATGTGCAGTGTGGTGCCCATTGGTTATTTGCTCCTCGGATGCCTGTTATGATTGAATAAAAACAGCCTAGTATAAACAAGTTCTCGATTAAATCAAATATCCCGGCCGGAACCCGTTGGGCGTCGGGGAAAACGGCGGTTTTTTAGCTTTAAGCGGGATCGTAAAGGCGAGCGGAGAAGGGGCTTTTAAGCTGCCGGTACTCAAGCTTCATAGGGGAAGACGGGCGGCGGCGGGAGAGCCGGTATTTCCCGGCTGACAAGCTAAAACCTTGGGTGTCTCCTCCTTTTAGCGCTCAACCGGATGAAGGAGCCGGTGCCTTCACGCGGATCTTGACGATGTCCGTGTCGTAATACTGTTGATGCTGTACCGACGAGGCGATGTGTTGCAGCAGTCGCAGAGACACATCCTGTTCAGTCGGGGCTTCCGTCGCCCGCTCGCCTAGCAGCGCGATCTGGTCTTCGAGATTCTCTTCAGTGGCTGATGCAACGAATTCGAGCACAGCCTCGTCGCCTTCCTTGTGCGCAATAATGTGCAGTCGACGCAAGGGTTCTTTCTCATCCGATGCCGTCTTCTGCTCAAGCAGTGTGAGCAGGGTTTCCTCGCTGGCGGCGTCAAGGCGGTCAGCCATTGCCTCCCCCCAACCGCTGTGGGAAGCAAACGATCGCAGGAACTCCCGGATTTTCGGCAATGTCGTAATCTGGAACGGAAGCTCTATGCGTCTGCGCCGAGGTTCGGTGACTTCGACAAAAAGCGTCAGGAGCAAAGCGGTGAGACCACCTGCTGTCATGCCGTTCTGCAACAAGCCACCGGCAAATTCAGCAAAATACTCAGGGAAGATCACGCCGTTTTGAAAGCCGACACCTACCCAGAATGAAACTCCCGCAATCATGCCTTTGCGGTAGTCAATTCCGTCCTGGACGACGACCTTCATTCCAACCACAAACAGCATGGCTACCAGGATGGCCAGGTACCCGGCGGCCACCGGACTCGGAATTGCAAGAATTGCGCCGAGCGCCTTGGGGAAGCACGCCAGGACGAGAAAGACGATGCCCGCAGCAGTCCCGACTGTCCGGGTTCCCACTCCGGTAAGCTCCGTTACCGATACGCTGGTCGAGTACGTCGTGTTTGGAATCGTGCCGGCTAACCCGGACAGCAGGTTGCCCACCCCATCGGCAGCCACGGCTCCCTGAACGGAACGAAAGTCTACGGCCCGCGGCCGTCGCCACGAAATGCGCTGAATTGCTACGGAGTCGCCAACTGTTTCGATTGCACCAATCAGGGTGACAAAGATGAACCCGGGCAGAAGCGTCCAGAATATGGGTCCAAAGCTCAGATCGATGCCGGGCCAGCCTCCTTGCGGAAACCCGATCCAGGCGGCCTCGGAAATGCGTGTCGTGTCGTAAATTCCGAAAAAGCCGCCAAGAATGGACCCTACAATGACGCCTGCTACGGGTGCCCAAAGTCGAAACACGCCGGTGCCCTTGAGGGCAATACCAGTAATGACAAGTACGGTTGCAAGCGCAGTGAAGGGGGCAGCTTGGGGATGTGCGGTGGCCTCAACGTTATCCAGGAGATCGAAAATTATTGGCATCACGGTGACGGAAATCAGCATGATTACCGTACCCGCGACTGTGGGGGTGAGTATCCGGCGAAACAGGGAAAGACGTCTCGCCAGGGCAAATTGAAACAAAGACGAGATAATGACGAGCGTCGCCAGCATTGCGGGTCCGCCTTGCGCGATCGCGGTAATACAGATTGCGATGAATGCGCCGGAGGTGCCCATCAGGAGGACATATCCTGCGCCGATTCGACCAACTCTGACGGCCTGCAATATCGTGCTGAGCCCGCTGATCACGACTGATGCGAATACCGCCCACATCATGTAAGTCTCGGATCCGCCGGCCGCCTTGATCACGATCAGTGGCGTGAGGACGATCCCCGATATGGTGATAATGGCAAGTTGCAGGCCCAGCCCGGCTACCAGTGGCGTTGGCGGTCTGTCGTCAGGTTCGTAGCGGACGTCTGATCGCAAAGTGGAAGTGTCGGTAGACATGCCGAGATACTATACTAAAATGCTCAGATTTTGGAAATCATGTGTTTAAGCCGCGATCAGAAACTATCCCGCCGTCTGCCCGGCAGCGACGGCTTGCCGATCGGGACCTTGCCCCGTGGCGCCGAAAGCGGATTCAGGGCTTCCGGGGACTTTCTTCCGGCGATTTTGTCTGTTAACGAGGTTGCCGGTATATTAACAAATTCGGTTTTTACCTCGTAGACGATAAAAGTTTCAACGGTGGGTGTAGCTCAGCCCGGTTAGAGCACTTGGTTGTGGCCCAAGAGGTCGCCGGTTCAAATCCGGTCATCCACCCCATTTTCCAAAAGGCGGCACAACGTATGAGACTTCGATGCGGAATAGTAGGACTCCCGAATGTCGGGAAATCGACTCTTTTTAACGCTCTTACAAACGCCGGTGCGGCGGCCTCAAACTTTCCTTTCTGCACCATAGATCCAAATGTGGGAGTTGTCGGGGTTCCGGACCCGAGGCTTTATGCCCTCTCCGATATAGTGAAACCCCAGAAAACCACCCCCACCAGTCTGGAGATAGTAGACATCGCGGGCCTTGTGAAGGGGGCTTCTGAGGGAAAGGGAAAGGGAAACGCTTTTTTGTCACACATAAGGGAAGTTGACCTTATACTCCATGTCGTGAGATGCTTTGAGGATGAAAACGTGATTCACGTTGAGGAGGGAATCGATGCCATCCGCGATATCCGCACTATCGAGGACGAGCTTATCTTCAAGGATCTCGAGACTGTGGAGAAGAGGGAGGAAAAACTCGCAAATCAGGCCAAAAGCAGGGATAAGGACGTAATGAGGGAACTTGAAACGGTGAGGTCGCTTCGGGAGTTTATAGAGACCGGGCGGCGCGCGAGGGATTTCCCGTGCCCGGAAGCAAGCACAGACACTTTACGGGAGCTTTTTCTTTTGAGCGAAAAGCCCGTTATCTACGTCTGCAACGTTTCAGAGGAGGAGATCTCGGGGGCGGGGGAGAACGCCGAGGTCCAAAAAGTAAGGGATCACGCAAAGCGCTCGGGAGACGACCTTATCATCGTTTCGGCCAGGATAGAGGCGGAGATAGCCGAGCTTGAGGGCGAGGAGAAAACAGCTTTTCTCGAGGAGCTGGGGCTTAGCGCTTCCGGCCTTGACAGGCTTGTTAACTGCGCGTACTCGAATCTCGGGCTTCTTACCTATTTCACCACGGGACCGAAAGAGGTGAGGGCCTGGACGGTCAGATGCGGAACCAAAGCCCCCCAGGCGGCCGGGATCATCCACACCGATTTTGAAAGGGGGTTCATAAGGGCCGAGACCATATCCTACGAGGATTACGTGGGAGAAGGTTCTGAGCAGCTAGTCAGGGAGGCCGGGAAGATGAGGCTTGAGGGAAAGGATTACGAGGTTTGCGACGGGGACGTCATGTTTTTCAGGTTCAACGTCTGACCCGCCCGCACCTGGTTCCGGGTCCGGTTTTGCCTGCCGGTGCCTTGTTCGGATAGAATTCTCCAAAAGGCATGATCTATAAAACTTTTCTAAGGCCGGTTCTTGACCGTCTTGATTCAGAAACATGGCACCATAACGTAAAGGAACTCATGCACCTCTGCGAGTTCTCGGGCCTCACTCTGAGACTCCTTGAGTTCGCCGCAAGCGGAGGGGCCAGGGTCAGGGACAAAAGGCTCGGAGTCAGCGTGGCCGGCGTGCCTTTTGAGAACCCGCTTATCGTGGGCGCCGGATGGGACAAGACCGGGAAGGCGCTTCGGGCGCTTTACTCGCTTGGGTTTGCGGGGGTCGAGGTGGGTTCGGTCGTCGAGAGGCCCCAGAGGGGAAACCCTAGGCCCAGGCAGTTCATGGTAACCCCCGATGTGTGCCTTAATTCCCTTGGCCTAAACAGCCCGGGGATGGACGCTGTTTTAGAGAATCTCAGGTGGTACGGCCGCCTCGATATGCCCGTGGGAGTGAACCTGGGCATAAACTCTGACACAAGCCATGAGGACGCCCCCCGGGCCTACGCCGCCGTCGCCCGGAAATTCCGTGCCGACGCCGCCTACTTCGCCATAAACGTGAGTTCCCCCAACACCCCGGGGCTCAGGAAGCTTCAGGACGGAGGGCGCCTTAGGGAGATCATACGTGCGGTAACGGAGTCACTCGTGGATTCCTCGGGCGCGGGGAAACCACTGTTTGTAAAAATCTCCCCGGATCTTTCCTTGGAGGCGATCGATGACCTCCTCAGGGTCGTGATCGATTCCGGGGCCTCGGGCGTAATCGCCACCAATACGAGCAACAACCAGGGCCTCAAGGCAAAGTACGGGGTGAAGTGGGAAGGTCTTCCCGGGGGAATAAGCGGAAACGATCCTGAGTACAGGTCGCTTTCAACGTCGATTATTTCCCACATCTACCGTACCGCTGGCGGGGAGCTTGAGATAATCGGGGTCGGGGGCGTGAGCGACACCGCTTCTGCGCTTGAGAAGCTTTGTGCGGGCGCAAAAGCTCTCCAGGTGGTCACGGGTCTTCGCGGAGAGGGCCTGTCAGGTTCTGTTGCGAACTCGATAAACTATATCCGGGGCAATTCGCTTCGAAGCGGTTCATGGATAAAAACGGAATCAGCGACGTAAGCGAGATTACAGGTTCCGATCACCGGTGAACGCAAGCAGAGAAGCGTTGTGGTAAAAATTGCGGGGAACGTATCTTTCTTGCGGCGGTCATTATGGAGAAACGGTTTGGTTCTTGAAGATATGTCAGGGCGGAGATTCAAGAAATTTATTCCGTAGACAGCATAGTTTGTATATAATCGGGATTTGTGCTCCGAAAGGCAGTATGAAAAACAAACGTACCGGGATTTCTGCTAAGCGGCGTATCCGCGCAATTAAATATGGGCTTAAGAAAGACGAAAAGAGGACTGGAATCCGCTTGGGGAGAATCGTACTTATATTCTCAACGGTTCCGGCCCACGCGTCCGCCATATTCACGAAAAACCTGATAAAAGGCGCCCCTGTGCTTGTTGGGCAGGAGAGAATTGCAGGCGGGTTCTGCCAGGCGATAATAATAAACAGCGTAAATGCCAACGCTTTTACGGGCCAAAGGGGCTATGAAGACTCGCTCGAAGTTGCAAACACGCTCTCGGGGCGGCTCGGAATAGATGAATCGCTCGTGATCCCTTCGTCAACCGGGGTTACGGGGGAGTGGCTTCGCGTCGGGAAAATCAAAAAGTCCATTCCCAGGCTCATAAAGGGTCTTGGAGAAGACAATTTCCGCGAGGCGGCCGAAGCCATCATGACGACCGATTCCTTTCCCAAGTACGCGTCAAGGCAGCTTGCCGTGGGAGAGAAGACCGCCACCGTTTCGGCTATCGGCAAGGGGGCAGGGATGATATGCCCTGACATGGCGACCATGCTCTGTTTTATAATGACCGACCTCAATATTCAGCGGAAAGCTCTTTCAAAAGCTCTTGTGGCAGCGGCAAGGGGTTCTTTTAACGCCATAACGGTTGACGGGGACACTTCCCCTAACGACTCCGTCTTTATCCTCGCAAACGGGGTTCTGGGAAACAGGCAGATCACGGAGAAAAGCGCGGATTACGGTGAGTTCGTAGACATGCTTTCGTCTTTATGCGGGGAGATCGCCGAAATGATGGTAAGCGACGGCGAAGGGGCCACGAAGGTCGTCAGGATCAATGTTACGGAAGCCAGGACCGAGAGGGACGCCGAGAAGGTCGCGAGGACGATAGCCACTTCCCAGCTCGTTAAGACCGCGTTTTACGGGGAGGACGCGAACTGGGGAAGGATAGTGGCGGCCGCCGGAAGGGCCGGCGTGAAATTCGATCCGGAAAAAATAAAGCTTTATTTTGAAGGAACAGAGGTGTTCTCAAAAGGGGTAAGGTCTAAACCGGAATCAAAGTTTGCCCGAGTGTTTAAAAAACCGTCTTTTACGGTAACCCTGAGTCTCGGGGAGGGAAAGGCGGCCTACTCGATTCTCACAAGCGATCTAAGCCACAAGTACGTTTCGATCAATTCCGATTACAGGACCTGACCCGGGCGGTCTCCGTCGGAGACTCTGCGCTTCATGCTCAGGTTTCGTCAGCAAACCCGGTTTTCTCAAGACGCCTTCCGGTACGGTATTCGGTGTATCTCGTGAGAACCCTTATGTTGTTTTTTACTTTTTCCGGGTTTGTGTCCATGATTTCAGGATGTCTCATTATGTTCATGTGGAAGGGGTAGGTGTTTCTTCTTCCCCGTGTTTTCTCAAGACTGCTGAGCTTTCCGTTCTCAACGTCGAATCCCGCGACGTCTTTTTCCGCATCAAAGCGCAAATCGGGCCTGTAGCCGCAAAGGGTAAGCGCCCGGAGGAGGAAAACGAGAAAAACGGAATAAGCTTCCCGTTTTCCCGAGAGAAGCCCCAGGGTGTCTGTCGCAAGGTCGAACAGCTTGTCTGCGGGTTCCTGCTCGGGGGTTAGGAAATCAAGCAGCTCCAAAACTCGGGTTGCCGCAACGAAAGAGTCAACCGATTCCGTTATTTCCCTGTAGCTTTCCTTTAAAGTTACGTCCTCGATGAGGTTGAATCTTCTTTTGTTAAGGGTTACTTCGATTGCCAGATGGTTAAAGAAATCGAGGCGTCCACCGAAGCGCTTTCGGCTTTTTTTCGCGTTTTTGGCAAGCGCCCTGAATTTCCCGAGTTCCCTTGAGAAAAGGGTTACTAGGAGATCGGCTTCCCCGTAACTTGATTTTCTTAAAACAAGCGCTTCACATGCTTCCATGGTTTGTTTCCAGACTCAAAATATTGATTTTCATTGAAATTTCCGATGTGTTTGAGAAGATTACTGTTATTTTAGATGACAGGCAAAGTAAGCTGCGGATGTGTTCTCTGCGGGTGACTATCTGCCCGAAAAACTGTCCGCGCGGACGAAACATCCGGTAGAATTCTGTATCCAAAATGACGTTTTTAAAGCATCTCTCTGGATTTCTAAGAATAGAGCACACGTTTTTCTCACTTCCGGTTATCTTCGCGGGCGCTTTTCTGGCCGCCGGCGGGATATTCAGTGCCCGGCTTTTCGTGCTGATAGTCCTTGCGGGGACGGGGGCGAGGACCGCTGCTCTGGCGCTTAACAGGATTTTTGACCGGGAAATAGACCGGGAGAACCCGAGAACCACGCAGAGAGAGCTCCCCTCGGGCAAGATGAGCATGGGCGAGGCTTTGGCCGTGGCGGCTTCGGGAGCCCTGCTTTACTTTGTTTCCGCCTATCTTATATGTCCGCTTGTCTTCCTTCTCTCCCCGATTCCGCTTGTGGCGTTTACCGTCTATCCCTTAATGAAGAGATTTACTAGCCTCTGTCATTTCGGCGTGGGACTCTCCCTTGCGCTCGGTCCGCTTGGCGGATGGCTTGCCGTGAGGTGCTCTTTAGGGGAGATGCTTCCGGCAGTCGTGCTCTCGGTTTTCACTTTCCTGTGGATTTCGGGGTTTGACATCATATATGCCACCGCAGACGAGGAGTTTGACCGGCGCCGCGGAATTTACTCACTTGTCGCCCGTTTCGGGAAACAGAAGGCGCTTTCTGTCTCCAGGATCTGCCACCTGCTTTCTTTCGTTTCGCTTGTTTTTCTTTACCTTCTTTCGTTTCGCGGCTTCCTGGCGCTTTTGCCGCTTCTGCTCTGCGGCTACCTCCTTTACCTTGAGCACAGAAGCTTCGGACAGGTGGATTCCGCTTTTTTCAGAACCAACATCCTGATAGGTTTTGCGGTTTTGTTTTTCACCCTCGCGGGTATATACTTACCCTGACCATGAGAACCATAGTTGGAATTACGGGAGCTTCAGGGGTCGCTTACGGGGTTGATTTCCTCAGGAGATGCCCTGATGAGAAATATCTGGTGGCGAGCAAGTGGGGCAAAAGAGTCCTTCACGAGGAACTCGGCCTAAAGGTCGAGGAGCTGCGTCCCTGGGTGACCGATATTTACAGTGATTCCGATCTCGCGTCTCCTTTTTCATCGGGAAGCAATCATTTCGATTCCATGGTCATAGTGCCGTGTTCTGTATCAACGCTTGCCAAGATCGCAAACGGAATAGCCGATACCCTGATAACGAGAATAGCGGCCGTGGCGCTAAAGGAGAAAAGAAGGCTCATAATCGCTCTCAGGGAGACGCCGCTTGGCACAATCGCCCTCGAGAACGCCCTTAAGCTTTCCCGCGAGGGAGTCATTATCGCGCCGATCTCTCCGACTGACTACATGGGCGCCGAGTCGATTTCGGACGTGGTGAGCGGATACGTGGACAAGCTCTTAGGCCTAGTCGGCGTCGATACCGGCAGGGGATGGAGGAGGGACGAACTGGAGTAGTCTTTTCTCATGTCCACAAAAGGTTTTAGGAATCTCGCAAGCTATATAAGCCATCTTGAAAGCATAGGCGACCTAAAGAGAATAAAAACCGAGGTCTCCCCCGAGCTTGAGATAACGGAAATAGCGTCGCGGACCGTCAGGGAAGGCGGCCCCGCCCTTCTGTTTGAAAACGTGGAGGGGTCAGATTTTCCCCTGGTGATAAACCTCTTCGGCACAGAAGAGAGGGTGGAGCTTGCGCTTGGCAGAAAACCCGCCTCGGTCGGCGAGGAACTCGTCGAGATATTCCGCAAGGTTAATCCTCCCTCGATAGAGGGGATTTTTTCCGTGCTTCCAAAGGCCACCGGCCTGCTTTCCATGAGAACCAAGAAGGTAAGGCGCGGCGACGTTCAGCAGGTTGAAACCGAACCAGATCTCTCGAAGCTTCCCGTGATGAAATGCTGGCCGCGCGACGGGGGAAAGTTCGTGACGTTCGGGCTGGTGCTCACGAGGGATCCCGCTACGGGTTCAAGGAACCTCGGGATCTACAGGCTTCAGGTGTATGACAGCAGGACCACCGGGATGCACTGGCACGCGCACAAGGGAGGAGCCGCGCACTACCACGAGGCGAAAAAACTGGGAAGAGATCTCGAAGCCGCGGTTATCCTCGGAGGAGACCCAAGGATGATTTTCTCCGCGGTCGCTCCGCTTCCAGACGGCATGGACGAGCTCGCGTTTGCGAGCTATCTTCGCGGAAGCCCGATGCCCATGGTGAAAGGCAAGAGCATTTCGCTTCACGTCCCGGCCGAGGCGGAATTCATACTCGAGGGTTCCGTTCCGAGAGACGTGCTGAGGGAGGAAGGACCTTTCGGGGATCATTTCGGTCACTACTCGATGGAGGCCGATTTCCCCGTTTTTAACCTGAGCGAGATAACCCACAGGAAAAATCCCGTGTACCCCTCCATCGTGGTCGGAAAGCCTCCGCAGGAAGACCTCTACCTCGGCATCGCCGCGGGCGAGATGTTCTCTCCTCTTATAAAGATAATACAGCCCGAGGTAAAGGACATGTGGGCGTATCCCGAAGCGGGGTTTCATAACCTGCTTGCCGTTTCAGTCGACGAGCGCTATCCCAAGGGCGGGATAAAGGCCATGCTCGCGCTTTGGGGAACGGGACAGCTGCTTCTCACAAAGTGCATGATCTGCGTTTCAAGCGACGTTAACCCCAGGGATTTCTCCGCGGTGCTCCACGAAATAGGGGAGAATTTCGATCCCAGGGAGGATTTCCTCATGATACAGTGGGCCCCTCTAGACACCCTTGATTTCACGAGCAACAAGTTTAACGTGGGAAGCAAGATGGGGATAAACGCGGTAAGGAAAAACACCCCGGAGAGAAAAACCTACGCCAGGGAGGTCCCCGATCCCAGGGAAAAACATCAGGATATAACGGGATTCAGACTCCTTGCGGGAGGTTTCTGCGCCGTCCGGATAGATGAATCCCGGACCGATCCCAAGGAGATGATACGCAGGCTGTTTGAGACTCCAGGCCTTGAAGGGGTGCGCATAATCGCGCTTGTGAGCCCGGATATAGATTTAACTGATGACATGGAGCTTATCTGGGGTATCTTTACTAGGTTCGATCCTTACCTGGATGTCCTGTTCGAACATACGGAACTTCGGGGTTCAGCGGTCGTTTACGACGGCAGGATGGGAATCGACGCCACCATAAAACAGTGGTATCCCCCGGTAATAGAGATGTCGGAGGATATAAAGGACAAGGTTGATACGAAATGGAGCGAGTACTCGAGCTGACCGAGAGTTTCTGCACCGACCCGAACCTGCTCCCCATAATGGAGAAGGTCGCCGAGGGCCGCAGGCTTTCCTTTGAAGACGGGCTTTCGATACTTGATTCCCCCGATCTTAACACCATCGGCATGATGGCGGATTACGTTAAGAGAAAGAAATCGGGGGAAAAGGTCTATTTCGTCGTGAACCGCCACATAAATCCTTCGAACATATGCGCCATATCGTGCCGGTTCTGCGCTTTCGGGACCACGAAGAAGTCCGCAAACGCCTACGAGCTCTCAGACGAGCAGATGCTTTCCATGCTGAGCGAGGAGATGAGGGAGGTTCACATAGTCGGCGGCCTTCACCCCGACTGGGAGTTCGATCATTACCTCGGCATAGTGAAGATGATAAAGCGCCACTTCCCGGATATTCACGTAAAGGCCTTCACCGCGGTTGAGATCGACTGGTTCTCGGAGATAAGCGGCCTTTCCCTGAAGGATGTGCTCCTTACGCTTCAGGACGCGGGAGTTGACGCGCTTACGGGCGGGGGAGCGGAGATACTGCACGAAGAGGTGAGAAAGAAGATCTGCGCCCCGAAGACGGTCGCGACAAGATGGGAGGAAATCCACCGCCTGGCCCACACGCTCGGCATCCCTACAAACGCCACCATACTCTACGGCCATCTTGAAAAGCCCTTCCACGTGGTTGACCACATGGAGAGGCTTAGGAAAATAGAGGACGAGTTCCCCGGGTTTTTCGCGTTCATCCCCGTTCTTTTCCAGCCTGAGAACACGGGCCTTAAGAACGTAAAACCTTTTCCGGCTTCATACGACATGAAGGTTCACGCGCTTGCGAGGCTCTACCTTGACAACTTCCCTCACATAAAGTCCTACTGGATCACCCTCGGGGAAAAAGCGGCCCAGGTGGCCCTGCATTACGGTGCGAGCGACGCGGACGGAACGATAATGAGGGAAAAGATCATCCACGACGCGGGCGCCCCCTCGGAAGTGGGTCACAGCAGGGATTTCATGATAAAGATGATCCGGGATTCGGGGTACGTTCCCGTCGAGAGAGACGCGCTTTATAACGAAATAAGGGTGTATAACTGATTCCCGTCCGGGGGCGGCTCTACGGGTCCTCGGAGCCGATATTTCCCGGTTTTTGCTTGGTGTGAGGAAGAATGAGACGTGATTTCTGGTCCAGGGTTTTTGTCTTGGCGCTTGTTGTGCTTGCGGGTGCGGCTTTTCCCGTGTACAACGAAAGTGTAGGGGAGGTTAAAAAGATGGAGAGCGGGAAAAACAGCGGTTACATGGAAGCGACTTTCGCCGGGGGATGCTTCTGGTGCATGGAGCCTCCTTTTGACAGCCTCGACGGGGTTGTCGAAACGGTAGTGGGCTACTCGGGGGGAAAGGAGAAAAACCCTACCTACGAGCAGGTCTGGCAGGGCAGAACGGGCCACGCAGAAGCGATAAGGGTCGTTTACGACCCCGCGAAGATAGACTATGAAACCCTTCTTGAGACTTTCTGGATAAACATTGATCCGACCCAGGCGGACGGGCAGTTTGCCGACAGGGGAAGGCACTACAGAACCGCTATCTTCTACCATAACGATTCGCAGAAGGAAAAAGCCCTTCTCTCGAAAAAGAAACTCGAGGAGTCGGGCAAATTCAAAAAGCCGATAGTCACCTCGGTAGAGAAATTCGTCTCTTTCTACAGGGCGGAGGAATACCACCAGGATTACTACAAGAAAAACCCGATTCACTACGGCAATTACAAAATAGGTTCGGGGAGGGCTGGCTTTATCGAAAGGACCTGGGGAAAGCGGGATCTTCAGTGAACCGGCAAACCCGAGGGATTTCCCTGAGTGAGCGGCCGGCACGCTAAAGAGATTTTATCCTGAACCGATGACCGTTTACTTTCTCGACTCCCGAATAATGTTTCCCGATCCCTCCGAAGCGGAGCCGGGAGGACTTCTGGCGGTCGGAGGGGATCTTTCTCCCGAGAGGCTTCTTTTGGCCTACGAAAAAGGCATCTTCCCCTGGTATTCCGAGGAAGACCCCATTTTATGGTTCTCTCCCGACCCGAGAATGGTCTTTTTACCGGGGGACTTCAAGTTCTCAAAAACCCTCTTAAAGACGGTAGCTTCCGGGAAATTCTCGGTAAGGGCCGATACGGATTTCGCCGCGGTTGTTGAGAACTGCGCGCAGGTCCAGAGGAAAGGGCAGAGCGGGACGTGGATAACCGAGGGAATGAAGGCGGCTTACGGGAAACTGCATGAACTGGGTTACGCCCATTCTTTTGAGACCTATCTGGAGGGGGAGCTTGTCGGCGGTCTTTACGGAGTGTCTCTCGGCGGCGCGTTTTTCGGAGAATCGATGTTTCACCTCAAAACCGACGCTTCCAAGGTGGCCCTTTTCCATCTGGTGCAAAAATGCTGGGAATCCAGTTTTGATCTGATAGATTCCCAGGTTCCGACGGATCATATGAGGACTCTCGGAGGAAGAGAAATCTCAAGAAAGGAGTTTCTGTCCGCGCTTGAATCCTCTCTTGAGAAAAAGACCCTGCGCGGCGTGTGGGAAATCTGAGTTTGTCCGTAATCCGGCGAAATGACAGGAGCCGGAAAAGTGGTTAAAATCCTGCCTCATGCCGAAATTGCTTGTCTTCCAGCATGTCCCTCACGAGATACTGGGAACGCTTCATCCAATGCTCAGAAGCGCCGGTTTCAGGATACGTTACGTGAACTTCGGCCGTTCAAACTACAAGATCCCCAGACTCCGCAATTACGACGGTCTTGTTGTTCTGGGAGGCCCGATGAACGTGGACGAGACCGACGAGTATCCTTACCTCGTACCGGAGACCGAGTCCATAAGGGAGTTTATCGAAATGGACGCTCCGGTGCTCGGCGTATGTCTCGGTTCGCAACTGATCGCAAAGGCCCTTGGGGCCCGGGTTCGCAAGAACCCGGAGAAGGAGATCGGCTGGTACGACGTTTCCCCTACCGAAGAGGGGGGAGAGGACCGTCTTATGGGCGCATTCGGCGCGGTTGAGAAGGTCTTTCAGTGGCACGGGGATACTTTTGAGATTCCACCGGGCGCCGTGCACTTGGCCACTTCCCCAGCGTGCGCGAACCAGGCGTTTCGATACGGGGACAAGGTGTACGGTTTCCAGTTCCACCTCGAGGTAGACGCACCGATGATAGAGCGCTGGCTTGTCACTCCGGTGAACAAAAAGGAAATCGAAGAACTCGGCGGCAAGATAAATCCCGATCTTATAAGATCCGAGACGCCGAAATACATAGATGCCCTTTCCGATCTCAGCAGGCGGACTTTCGGCGGTTTTATCGACCTGCTCGGGGGCACCTCGGAGAAAAAGGCGCATATGCCTTCTGTCTGAAGCTTTGCCCCTGCTGACCGTTCGGGGGTCTTCTCATCAGTCGCTGTTGAAAAAAATCCGGGCGTGTGTATAATCCGTGCGTCTTTCAGTTAGTAAAAATCTTCTTTTAATCCACTCGACGAGGTAAATAATGAGCAACTGGGAATGTAAAAATCACGGTCATCCGGACATAAAGCCTTCTCCTTCCAGAAGAGCCATATTCATCGGCAGGTATCAGCCCTACCACGCCGGGCACATAAGCCTTGTCAGGCAGAAACTCGACAATGGAGTTCCGTGCCTGATAATGGTAAGGGATATTCCTCCCGACCCGAAAAATCCCTTCACCACGGAACAGACCGTTGGAATGATAAGAAAATATCACGAGAGCAAGGGCGATGACGTGGTCGTGATGGTGATTCCGGACATTGAATCGGTAAACTGGGGTAGGGGAGTCGGTTACGAGATGAACGAGTTTTTCCCGCCTGAGAACATAGGGTTCATATCGGCTACCAAAATACGCGAGTCGATAGCAAGTGGCAATGAGGAGTGGAGGGAGCTCGTGGACGAGTCCATTCAGGATGACGTGGTAAGTTACCTGAGCGGCGACTGACCGTAGTTCCTGAAGTTAAAAAGACGACATTGCTGACTACTCCGCACAAAAACCGTGCGGAGATATCCGAGGGGTGGAGCGAGGAAATCGCATGTCGCAAAGAGCGCACCAAGGTGAAGTTGCCGGAACGCGCTGGATCCCCGGTCAGTACCTGAAATTCTCCCAGGAGCGTCTGCGACCGGCCCTTGAGTTGCTGGATCGTATACCCCTTGAGGCGCCGGGTGTGATCTATGATCTGGGCTGCGGTTCGGGCCACATAACCCGTCTTCTGGCGAAGCGCTGGTCCTCATCCAAAGTATACGGTATCGATAATTCACCGCAGATGCTGGCCGAGGCGGCTGCGGAGCCGTCGACCATACACTGGGCGGATGCCGATATCCGCAACTGGGTGCCGGAGGAAAACCCGGACCTTATTTATTCCAATGCGTCTTTGCACTGGGTTAACGGCCACTCGGAGCTGTTTACGCGCCTAGCGAGCTACCTTAACCCGGGAGGCTGCCTTGCGGTCCAGATGCCGCTTAGCTGGGATCTTCCGTCTCACCGCCTGATGCGGGATACGCTGGCAAATGGCGGTCCCGACAGGAAGCCCGTCGACGATGCCTCACTCCTTGCCGCCTTGTCAAACAAGTGGGTCGAGGATTCAGAGTTTTACTACGATATCCTTTCTCCCTGCATGCGGCACCTAGATATCTGGGAAACGCGGTATTTTCATGTGCTGGAAGGCGAAGATCCTGTTTTTGAATGGGTTATGGGTAGCGGTCTGCGCCCGATTCTAAATGGTCTGCCCGATACTGAGCGGAACCGGTTTTTAAAAGTATACAAGCGGCGGCTTCGGGATGCTTATCCTAGGGGTTCGGGGAACCGTACGCTTTATTCCTTCCCTCGCCTGTTCATCATTACGCTAGTCTGAGAGCAGGGTGGACTCGGATTTTCTATAATTTGAGGACTATTTTCATCAAAAGACAAAAATGATTTGATCACACTCGATAAGAGTAGCAAGGATAAACAATGCTCCAATAGACAAATATCTGAGTGAAGAGACAGCTAAAGCACTCGTTTTTTGAAAAGAGAATCTAAGTTGTTCAAGTGGGGAAGTTAGTGTTTGTTGTCCAGTCGGTTTGATTTTGTAGTTAAACTACTTTTCCAGCTATATTTGACGCCTAGGTTCAGTCCCAACAGCAATTTCAAGGTTCGAAACCTGTTCAAAATCATCGGTTACCTTCAGGGGGGTGCGGAGCGTGTTTGACATTGACTTCAATAATTCCAAAATCAGAGAGGATGAATCGGATGAGGTGTTTGTGGAAATTTCGCAAGGAAGAAGTAGATTAATTACGGCAGAACCTCTAGCAGGACAAATCGTGCGAGATATTAAAGAGAATGTTGATCGGTTTGTAAAGGGAGAAATGTGTGAGTAGTCATACTGCTATTGCTCCAAAAGAGCAGTCTACGGATGTCACTGCAAAGAGACTTGAGGATGTGAAATTAACCTTCCCTACACAAGAAGAAGACCCTCAAGAGATACTGGTATACGTTGGGAAACCAATCTTTGTAATCGGGCCGAACGGCTCGGGTAAGTCTAGCCTACTGCAAAAGCTCCATGCTGATAACCGTGATCACGCAAGAAGAATCACGGCACACCGACAGATCTGGTTTCCGACCAACGCTATGGACCTATCACCAGCGAAAAAGCTTTCGGTAGATCAAGAGATAGCTAGACTGGACATGGGGAAGCAGTCTAGATGGCGAGACGACTACTCTAATCAGCGAGTTAGCAAGGTCTTATTCGAACTTATTGATTTCGAGGATACCCGGGCTAGAAAAATAGCCGCTGCTTTTGATTCTGGAGACATATCCGAGATGGAAAAACTGAAGAAGGAACCCTCTCCCTTCTCAAGACTGAATAGTTTGCTCAAGATGGGAAATCTCTCGATTAGTATTTCCATTGGGGACAACCGCCAACTGCTTGCCAGTAAGAACAAAAGCCAGCCTTACAGCATTGAGGAGCTCTCAGATGGTGAGCGAAGTGCTCTTCTGTTAGCTGCTGAAGTTCTCACTGCACCGCCCGAAACGCTAATTCTCATAGACGAACCGGAGCGACACCTACACAGGTCAATCGCCTCGCCACTGCTGGTGGCACTATTTGCAGAACAGAATGAGTGTGCCTTTGTTATCTCCACCCATGATGTCTCGTTGCCCATGGGCATTCCAAACGCCACTACACTATTGCTGCGCTCATGTACTTGGGGAAACCAAAGTGCAATAGAGTGGGATTTGAACAAAGTAGATACGGACATGGGTATCAGCCATGACATAAAGCGTGCTATCTTAGGTGCTCGTCGAAAGATTCTCTTCGTAGAAGGGAATGCTAACAGTACGGACTGCAACACGTACTCCATTCTGTATCCAGAAGTTTCGGTTATCCCTTGCGGAAACTGTATCGAGGTCGATCGGGCAGTCACGGGAATTCGGAATTCTGGGGATCTGCATTGGGTCAAGGCATATGGGCTAATTGATAGAGACAATCGTCAACCGGAAGAGGTACAAAATTTCGCTGAACGAGGGATTTATGCTCTAGATTGCTATTCAGTCGAGTCGTTGTACTATAGCCAGACTATCATGAAAAAGATTGAGGAAAAATTATTAAGTGTATCGCCGGAGATGGCGGATTTGGAAAAAGCTAAACAATCCATAGTGGAGGAAGTTTTAAGACATAGAGAACAGCTCTGCGCCTTGTTGATTGAGAAACGCGCCAGAAATGCCATACAGGCTCAGCTCCCAACCCATAAGTCTCTACGTAAAAATCCTGTTCACTGTATCAAATTTGATGCGAGCAATCTCTTAAATGAAGAAGAAGAAAAATTCGATAAATTGATCTCCAGTGAGGATACCGATGGGCTCATCGACCGTTACCGCGTTTCCACGACCGGAGCATTAAATGCCGTAGCGAAGAGTTTCGGTTTTGATGGACGTGAAAAGTACGAAAGTGCGGTCAGAAAACTACTAGTAGATGATGACGCAGCAAGAGATGCACTTCGTCAGAGACTATCTGATCTGACTCAAGCCATCGAGAGTTAAAGTGAAGGAAAAAGCTGGGACTTATGACTCAAGAAAAGATTACTTTACCTCAACTGGAGTCTTTCCTATTAGAGGCCGCCGACATCCTGCGTGGCAAAATGGATGTCTCCGAATTCAAGGAGTTCATCTTCGGTATGATATTCCTAAAACGATTATCTGATGAGTTTGACTACAAACGTCAACAGCTTCATACTTACTATAAGAACGAGCTACATGGTCTATTTTGTTTTACGAATTTCGTGATCAAACCATTTTTCCAACTACATCAGGTCGTTTAGTTCGTCTTCCTCGAAGGTGACCGGAACCCATTCTCGCGGATGCGGAGTATACAGTTTGTCCAGCCCGAGTGCGTCACGGTACGACTTGGGTATACCCTGTGTTGGCAGTTTATCGGGGTGGTAGATGGGTTGCCCCCATCGGGGCATACCTATGGTTGGCCAGTGATCGTCGTCGCGTTTAATAGGCATTACACACCAAAGGCTTGGTATCGCCGTTTCCACTAGGTAAATCTCATCTGGCGCGTCCGTGGACTCTTCCAACAACTCAGGAAGCGCGTTGCCAATGAGGTCAAATTTCGTGAGAATGATGTCGCGGCTCTCCAGCACAAGGACGGTTCGCGCGCCTTCTGCCTTGCAACACTTCAGCTTTGGATACTTTTTGGAAAAGGCTTGCCTGAGCCGCTCGATGCGAAGATCCTCCAATTCATTATCATCGGGAGGGATAAATTTCATTACAAGACAGCCCGGTTTGCGTCTTATTAGGGTCGCATCCGGCCAGCGCAAGAGTTCGAAATCGCAATCGAATCCCGGCGGTGTGTCCTTGATGTAGTCATCGGCCCAGATAGAGCTATGCGCTGGTCTAGTTCGGCCTGAGTTCCTCTCATACAGACATTGCGCGTTCGTTCGAATCCATTCGACAAGATTGTTCAGAGCTTGGCCACGCTTTTTCTTTCTCTCAGGCAGGTGAACTTTAATCGGAATATGTAGCTCGTAGTACACCGATCCCGGTAATGGACCCAAAAGATTTCTTTTGATGTAGTCATTTATCTGATTGAATACCCAACCGGCCTTGATTTGATTCTCGAACGGCTCGATTCGCGTGTGCTCGATTGCATACTCTTGGGTACCCAGCTTTAGGCGCAAATCTACGGGAGGACCAACACCATCCTTTTCGGGATGACGAATGTCTATGCGCGTCTCGCCTATCCACGTCTCAAGGAACCTCACAACGGCATCGCACACCTTGCCCTCATTGTTTGGTGTAACCAGTTTTGCTTTGGTTCTTTCGTTATCTTGCAAACCTTTGTTCTTCCTTTTTCTTGGCTCTGTCTTCCGTCATACATTTTGACGTGATCTTCATTTGATCAAACCAGCAGCTTTCAAACTGTAGTTGGCAGAGTTGTGGGGGAAAAAGCAGCGATTCTGAAACCTTTTTACTGTGATTCGGTTTCCGCGGTTTCTTCCTTGGCGGACTTTTTCTGGTACTTGCGGCGGAACTTCTCGACCCTGCCTTCTTTTTTATAGTGCTTTTCCCTTCCCGTGTAGAAAGGGTGAGAGTCGCTTGAGATTTCCACGCTTATAAGCGGGTACTCGTTTCCGTCTTCCCATTTAGTGGTTTCCTCGGATGTTCTGGTCGAGCGTGTAAGGAACATATGCCCGGTGAACGAATCCTTAAAAACCACGTAGTTGTAATCTGGGTGAATGTCTTTTTTCATCTTGTCTGTCCAGTGTTTTTTTGAGAAAGGGAATTCTATACGACTATAAAATTTTGTAAAGCGTGTCGCAGCACCGGTCTTTTACCATTGCTAGGTTCGGGAAAGAATTTCGGCCGCCTTTTTCGCAAAATAGGTGATTACGATGTCGGCTCCGGCCCTTTTTATGCTAAGAAGGCTTTCAAGGATTATTTTCTCCTCATCAAGCCACCCCGACTGCGCGGCCGCCTTTATCATGAGGTACTCACCGCTTACCTGATAGGCCGCCACTGGCAGGTCGGTGTTCTCCCGAAACTGGGATACCAGATCAAGGTAGTACCCCGCGGGTTTCACCATCACCATGTCCGCACCCTCTTCTTCGTCCAGAATAAGTTCCTTCAAGGCTTCTCTTGAGTTAGCGGGGTCCATCTGGTAAGTCATCTTGTCCCCGCCTCTCGGCGCCGAGTCAAGCGCTCCGCGAAACGGTCCGTAAAAAGAGGAGGCGTACTTTGCCGTGTACGACATTATCGAAACGTTCGTATGCCCCTCTTCGTCGAGGGTCTCCCTGATCGCTCCGACCCTCCCGTCCATCATGTCGCTCGGGGCGACTATGTCGACTCCCGCCGTGGCGTGGCAAAGAGCCTGCTTGCAAAGCACCTCGACCGTTACGTCGTTGAGTATTTCCCCGGACGGGGACACCACGCCGTCGTGCCCGTCGCTTGAGTACGGATCAAGGGCGATATCCGTTATAACGGCGACTTCCGGAACCTCTTTTTTAATGGCGGCTATGGCTCTTGGCACAAGGCCCCTCGGGTTATAGCACTCCTCGGCGAAGGGAGATTTAAGACCGTCTTCGATTGCCGGGAAAATCATTACCGCCCCGACGCCTAGGCTGCGGGACTGCCTCACTTCCTCCAGAAGTCCCGGGATGCTCCACCTTTTGCATCCGGGCATCGATTCTATTTCTTCGTCTGTGTTTTTATCGTGGATAAAAAGCGGGTACACGAGGTCTCCCGGCAGAAGCGAAGTTTCCCGCGCTAGGTTTCTTACGGAAGGGGATTTACGGTTTCTTCTCGGTCTTGCGGAGAGGTCAAGAGACGGGATGTCTCTCTCCGGCGTTTTTATTTTAGGTTTTCTTCTGGTGCTCATGGCTTTTGCGGTCCTGGTTTTACAAGCATGGGAGGAAAAGCGCTTTTACCCGGCGCAAACCCCCGGAAAATAATTCACTGCTTGAACTTTAACGCACACTACTCGTTCGGAAATCTTCTTTGAGCAGGAGTTTAACACAGGGACGGACAAGGAACAATGATTTTGCGGCGAGGGGCGGCTCAAGCGAAGAAGTCATCTGTCCTAGATTATCCCCGATTTGGAAAAACCCGAAGATAAGAAAATGTACGACGCGCAAACCGAAAAGTTTTTACCATTTATTTCGAAGTAGGCGGGAAACTATCAGCCCCGGGCTCTTTTTCTCACCAGCACTGCAAAGACAAGAAGAGTCAGAAGAAACAAGCCGAATGCGGAAGAATCCTTGGGGCTTAAGGCACAGCCTCCGTCTCCGGAACTTGTCGTTATCATTATCTCCCCGAGCCTTCGAAGCTCGGAAACGCTCTCCGGGAGCTCTTCTATTACTCCTTCTCCGGTCAGATCAAGCCCTGTCACTCTTCCATCATCAATCGTCACTCCCTCGTACCAGTCCTCGAAGTCATAAGGGTCCCCGTAGTCCTCAAACCACCGGGGGTTAATGTCAAGCATTTCCGCTATGTCTCTCAGCGCCGCTCTCTCAACGGCCAGTGCGAGTTCCTCAGGCACATCTCCCGTAAGATCGTCGTTTCCCCAGAGGGCAAGTTCCACAAGTTGTTCCTCAAGACACCGAAGTTCTTCTGTCGGCATGTCTCCCGAGAGATTGTTATCCGAAAGACGCAGGGATACAACGCTTCCGTCTTCATCGGTCTCTACTCCATGCCACTCCCCGAGAGATTCTTCCGAGTTCCAGTATTCATTCTCATCCCAGTTTTCTCCGTTCGTCATTTCGTAGAAACTCTCAAGAATTTCTCTGTCTTCCTGTGGACAGGACGTTGAGGGCTCTTCATCGCTGCCTGGTGGCAGTTCATTGTCGCTACTTGGTGGAGGCTCACCACCGCCAGTTGGTGGAGATGGACCACCGCCTCCACCGCCTCCACCGCCACCCGGGCCCGGTCCGCCTCCACCGCCATTGCCTGATCCGTCTGTGTCTGTGTCCGGGGGAGGCTGGTTGTCGGGCGTGGACGGGTCTTCTCTAAACGTCCAGAGGCATTCCGCCGTGACGCTGCGGTCGCTCGAGAGTCTGAATTCAAATCCCCTGAAACCGGGGTAACTATTCCGCAAACCGGCAAATATATTGCGAGCTGTGGAGTGCCGTCCGTCCGGTGAGATTGATGAGGTCGTTAGCCATCTTTCGGTGTTATCGGTGGTAACAACGCGACGCTCTAAGCCGACCTCAGTACCCGGAGCGGGTGTGAGCGTAAGAGTGTACTTCGGGCGCTCGGAGGTGTCGGTGACAGTGGACCCGCATGGCGGGTCGGCTTCGACGCTTAGAATTTGGGTTCCCTCGTCGTCGCGGATCGTGATCTGAACCGACGACGGGCTGCCCGCCGTCACCCCCGACGGCAGGTTGGCCGTGTCCAGCGCTACCGTGAAGGTCTCGTTGTCCTCGTCGGTGTCATGGTTCGTGGATATCGTGCCCGAGCCGCTTGTGGAGCCTGAATTGATGGTGATGGACGACAGTGTCCCGTAGTCGGTGGACTCTGCTGAGTTGTTGGTCAGCGTCACCGGGATAACCGCTTGGCTCGACAACGCGTGCGACAGCGTCGCCGTCACTGTCACCGAAGAGCCCTCCCGAACCGGGTTTGGGGAGGCAGAGAGCGTGACCGCGGTCTGTACTATGCTCAGCGAGACCATATCGCCGGCGGACCAGGACAAGCCGGAATTGTTCCACGTCCGGCCGGTGAGTGCATTAGCAACGTTGTTTGCAAAGGGGAACGCGCTACCGTCAACATTCAGCGTCAAAAACGGGTTTGCGCTTGCCGGGAAGTCATTGGCGCCGAATGAAATCGCCAATGTACCGGTTGAACCGAGAATGATAAAAGTAAGGTTGTAATTCGTACCGTCGTAAGTGAAATCATCGTCGGTGAGCACACTCGTTGAACTGCACTCGCTGCCACTAAAAGCGTTATTACAACCCTGTCTCCCGGTGCTATGGTCCTTCACCGTCAGCGTGGCCGACCAGACGGTGGTCTGTGCCTGCGCCGGGGCGACATTGAACAGACACAGTGCGCCAAGAAACGCAGCGAGGAAAAGGAGAAACCACTTGGCGGAGGAAGTCATGACTTCCCCCTGAAAAACAGGATCTACGGAATAAAATGGGGGGGGGTAGAACTAAACTCCAGTTGAGCCGGTTTATTTCTATGGGCTGAATTTTTCATGGAAGTACCTCCCCCTTAATTGCGGACTTTCCGTATTAGGAACATCCGGTCAGTCTAGATACGTACAGTCAGTCTAACAAACATGAATGTGCAATGTCAAGCCTCGGTTTATCCCGGGGCTTTTGCGCAAAACGATCTCACGCTGTGGAGAGAGGGCCAAGTGTGCAAAGTGGAAAATGTGGAAAATAGTGTGCAAAGTGGAAAATAAGGAAGTCAATACCTCTAAGTTGTTGCTCAGGCCATGTTTGAGGGATGGCGCTCTTTAAAGCTAAACGGGCGATAAAAAGCCCGGGAGAAGCAAAAGGGAATATTCTTAACCAGCGCTTGTAGGAGGGGGACAGAGGAGAGGACCCTGCTCAAGTTTTTTCGGGATTCCGGTTTCCCGGGCCTTTTAAATGCGGCGCTTGGGGTCTATAATGATTTGCCAAAGACACTCGGGAGGAATCCATGAACAGCAACAAGACCCAAGACGCTTCCACTGCCACCTACACCATGGGATACAGCGACGATTTTCAGAAACTGCTAAGGCGCCGCAACGCGCAGACCAGCGCCGCGCACTTGCTCCCGCACCTTGAACCGGGCATGCGAGTTCTTGATTTCGGGTGCGGCCCCGGAACGATTTCGGTGGGACTGGCGGAAGCGGTTTCACCCGGAGAGCTTTTCGGAGTCGACATGGAAGCCTCGCAGATCGAGATCGCACGGGCCGCCGCGGAGGCTGGCGGACACCGAAACGCGACATTCCAGACCGCCGACGTGACGGATCTGCCCTTTCCGGATGACTCGTTTGACGTCGCGCACTGCCACGCCGTGCTCATGCACGCCCCGGACACGGTGGCGGTTCTGACGGAGGTGCGTCGGGTTCTGAAGCCGGGGGGCATCATCTCAAGCCGGGAGATGTTTGTTGACTCCTCGTTTCTTGAGCCTTCGATGAGAGACGGATGGGAAACGTTCGCGAAGCTAATCGAGGCCAATGGGGGCCACTCTCAGATCGGTAGGGAGCTCAAGCGGCTGTTTATCGAGGCCGGTTTCCGGGATATAAGCGCAAGCGTTTCGTTTGAGCCTTTCTCGACGGACGAAGACATTGATTTTCTGCACGGTTTCATTACTGCCTGGTTTTTCTCCCCGGCCACCGTCGAGGCGGCCACGAAATACGGGCTTGCCACCCGGGAGCAGTTCGATGGCTGGCGCCGGGAGCTTGACGAGTGGAAGGACGCCCCCGGAGCGCTTGCGGCTTTTGCCTGGGGAGAGGCTATAGGGCGCAAGTAGGATTGTCTTCTGGATATCATCAAGACCTGACCCTATGTTTTTCTTCCGGGCTTTCTGCGATAAGCTCGATCTCTTAGGACGTTTATCGTATAAAAAAACGGTTCTCGGGCCGTGCGCACTTGTCAAGGAAGCAATCAGTCTTATTTTTACTAATGTGAAAAAGGTTTTTCCAAGCGGAATTTGCCGCTTAAATGGAGGTTTCAGATGACCAAGGAGAAAACTGAAAAGCACGAGTTCCAGGCCGAAGTGCGAAGGCTGATGGATATCGTGATCAATTCCCTCTATACGGATAAGGAGATATTCATAAGGGAGCTCGTTTCAAACGCCTCTGACGCGCTAGAGAAACTGAGGTACATACAGCTTACCGAAAAAGAGATATACGACGAGGCTCTCCCGCTTGAAATCGAGATATCCACTTCAAGCGAGGACAATACGATCACCTTTACCGACTACGGCATCGGAATGAGCAGAAAGGAACTCGTCGAGAACCTGGGAACCATAGCCCGCTCGGGCTCAAGGAGCTTCCTTGACGCGATGGAGAAAAGCGGGACCGAGGGGGGAGACCTGATCGGGCAGTTCGGGGTGGGTTTTTACAGCTCCTTTATGGTTGCCGACTCGGTCGAGGTGGTGACCCGCGGCTACAGGAAGAACTCGGAGCACCTCGTCTGGCGAAGCGGCGGGGACGGAGTGTTCGAGATAACAAAGGGAAAGGGGCACAGAAGGGGAACGAAGGTCATAGTGTCTCTGAGGGAGGATGCAAAGGAGTACTCAGACCCGGACGTGATAGGGGACATCCTCAGAAAATACTCAGCGTTTGTTCCCTTCCCCCTTAAGCTAAACGGCGAGCAGATAAATACCACCGAAGCCGTCTGGCTTCGCAGCAAAAGCGAGATTACGGATCAGGAGTACGGGGGTTTTTACAGGTTCCAGACAAACTCCTTTGACGAACCGAGATACAGGCTTCATTTCTCCTCTGAGGCCCCGATTGACATGAACGTGCTTCTGTTCGTGCCGGAGGACAACATGGAGCGCCTGGGATTCGGGAGAACGGATCCCGGAGTGGGTCTTTACTCAAGGCGGGTCCTTATAGACGCCTCCCCCAAGAATCTTCTTCCCGAATGGGCGAGGTTCCTTAAGGGCGTGGTGGACAGCGCCGACATTCCCCTTAACATCTCAAGGGAGACCATGCAGGACAGCTCCCTTGTGAGGAAGCTTAATTCCGCCATCACTGGAAGGTTCATAAAGTTCCTCGAGCAGAGCTCGGCTGACGACCCCAAGAGTTACGGCGATTTCTACGGCAAGTTCGGTTTTTTCATAAAGGAGGGAGTGGCCTCTGATTTTGAGCACAAAGAGCAGCTTCGGGGGCTGCTTCGCTTCGAGTCCTCGCGCAAGGGGGAAGGGGAGCTGGTTTCCTTTGAGGATTATCTCTCGGGGATGCGCGAAGGCCAGGAGGAGATTTATTACCTGTTCGGTTCCGCGAGGGAAGCGCTTGAGAACGGGCCCCACATGGAGTTTTTCCGCTCAGAGGATATCGAGGTCCTTTTCATATACGAGCCGATTGACGAGTTCGTGATGTCGACTCTCGGAGAATATAAGGAAAAAAAGATTGTTTCCGCAGACAGCGTTGACGTAGGAGTTGCGCATAAGGATGCGGAGAGTCCCGCTGAGCGTCCCTCCGAGGAGGAAAAATCGCTTTGCGGCTGGATGAAGGAAGTGCTCGGCGATAGGGTCGGGGACGTGCGCATGAGCCGGAGACTCGTTGAGAGCCCCGCAGCCGCGTTTAACTCAGATTCCACCATGACCCAGGGGATGAAGAGGATCATGAAGAACATCAGCGCGGGCGCCGAGATGCGTTCCGTCGTGCGCCTCGAGATAAACGGCGACCACGCGCTTATAAAAAACCTTGTTTCCATGAGAGAGAAAGACGGAGAATTCGCCGCAATCATAGTTGAGCAGCTCTTTGATAACGCGCTTTTGGCCGCCGGGTACATGGAGAATCCCGGAAGCATGGTCGGAAGAATAAACAAGCTGCTTTTGCGGCTGAGTTCCGGGTGATGCCCGCAGATGAACTACCTTGCCCATATCCGACTTGCCGGGGATGACCCGGAGTGCCTGATAGGGAATTTCCTGGGCGATTTCGTGAAGGGCCGCCTCACCGAAGACCGCTATACCCCGGGCATAAGACGCGGGATAGCGATGCACCGCAGGATTGACGCCTGGACGGATTCTCATGAAATAACTAGGGAGTGCGCCCGGCTTATAAGCCCCGAGCGCAGGCGCTGGGGCAGGGTTATTCTCGACATTTTCTATGACCACCTGCTTGCCGTTAACTGGGAGAGGTATTCGGATGAGAGCCTGAGGGATTTTCTTGACAGGTCATACGGTGTAATCCTCGGGGCGGCGGATATCTTCCCCGAGTCCGAAGCGGCCAGGATAAACACTATCATCAAGGACGGCTGGATAGAGAAGTACCAGAGTGTTTCTGGGCTAAGCGTCGTATTCCAGGGGATGTCGATAAGGGTAAGGAGAAAAAATCCCCTTTCCGGGTCCGAGCGGGAGCTTGTCGCGCACTACGACGAGATGAACGGGCATTTCAACCGGTTTTTCCCGGAAATTCTCGAATACGCGAGACATCTTCGGAAAGCGGACGAGATTCGGGCCTGATGAACCCCGCGTCTGTCAAAAGTTATCCGGGAACTCAGATGCCCAGACCGAATCCGGTAGCGAAGGTGTAGCCGACGTAGGCTCCCCATTCGCTGATTTCGAAATCGTAATCAACCCTTGATGTCGAGGTGGTCAGTCCGTCTCCCGAGCTCGAATCGAATTTATACCTGGAATAGGTAACCCTCAGATCAAGACGGTTCTGTTCGCTTCCGAACTCCACTCCGGCTCCCACGAGCCATGGCCATGTGCTGAGTTCCTTGCTGTCCACGCCTGCAATCCGCTGGGTAGTGCCGTCGGGAAGCACGACCATGCCGTCATAGGCGCCGTCAAACGTGAAGTCCGCCCACTTAACGCCTCCGACCAGGTAAATCGAACCGCCGCTTCCCAGAATGTCTTCCCCGGGCGATAACCCCAGCTTCGCGTTAAATCCCGCGCTGTAGTTCTTCTCAAGGTCCCAGTCCCCGGGAAACACGTCGGGAGCATCCGGCGAGGAAGTGTCATCAACTCCTTTAAGCCTGCCGTCTACTTTCTTGTTCAGGTTATAAGCGAAATCAAGTTCGCCTGAAAAGTAGGTTCGGCCGGGGAGGTTCCATCGATGTCCTAGGATGGCCTTGACGGAGCCGATTCCGCCTTTGCCGTTATCGCTTTCGTAGGTCGACATGGGTTCTGTGCCGGGGAAATTATGAATTACCGCTTTCCTGTAGTCCACGTCTGCGTATTCTCCTCCGAGCGCCGCTCCGATGTAAAAACCGCCCATGCCCTCGGCACCTGCGGTCTGGGGTTGGGACGCGAAGCAGAAGGTTGCCAGGATTAAAGCCGCGGCAAGCTGCCGCAACCGGGCTCTCGACTGATTAAAACGCCGTGGCGTGGCATGTACGGATGACCAGAAAGTTTCCTTTACCATTTCGTTTTTGACCTCCTTGCCTGTTTTGCCGCTATTATTCTATATTAACTAACCCCTTAAGTTCCAGAGATTCCTTGAAGAGATATTTCATGAGGCTTTTAAAAAAAAGGGGACTCAGTGAAAATTTCTGCGGTGGTTACGATCTTCGCGTCGAAGGTCCGGTTATCGCGGGACATCACCTTTATCGTCTGGTTCCTTTGCGATAGAGGGCTCTTGTTTAACACGTAACGCCCTGTCCTGCGCCGAATCGTGCAGCGAATCGGCCGTGCGCGCTATCCCCTCGGCAAGGGATACGCGGGGTTGCCAGTGCAGATCGCGGCGCGCCTTGTCAATACGGAAGTAGTGATGCGTGTTCAGGTAGCGGACCGCGAACCGGGACAGGCCGTCCTCCGGGACCAGGCCCCGTCGCATCACGGCGTGGAAGCCCTCCACAATGCCCGCTCCCGCGTACGCCACCCAGTAGGGAATACGTTGTCGGATGGGACCGTACCCTGACGCCACAAGCAGGCGTTCTATGAACTCGAAAAACGGTACCGGCTCCGCGTTCGTCACGAAATATGCCTGACCGGATACCAGCCCGTCCGAGTCAAGGGCCCGTTCCGCGGCCAGCACGGCATCGACCACATTGTCAACATAGACGAAATCGGACAGCTTCTCCCTCCGGCCGACTTCTCGGATACCCGCCCCGTCCGCCCGTTTGAGAATGTTCGGGAGGAAGCGTTGATCTCCGGGACCGAATACGAGATGAGGACGCAGCGCGCATGCCCGGGTTACGCCCTCTGCAGCGAACTCCAGGACGCGCCGTTCCGCCTCTATCTTGCTGTCCACGTAGGCGCTCATGGATACTTCCGCATAGGGAAGGGTCTCGTCTCCGGCCTCGATATCCCTGCCCTCGAAAACCACGCTGGCCGAACTGATATGCACGAGTCTGCGTATGCCGGCCCTCCTGCATGCTTCTATCACGTTGACCGTTCCGCCGTAGTTCACGGACCACATTTCATCCCGTGCAGTGTTTCGGGTCTGTACGATGGACGCGCAATGAATAACCGTCTCGCATCCGCGGCAAGCCCGGACGAGGGCCGACAGGTCTCTGATATCCACGTTCAGGAATTGCACGTCGGAGCGAAACGAATGGCAATGCGGACTGACTACCCGCACATCCCGCCCCTCCTCAGCCAATGCGTGGACAATCGCCCCTCCGATGAATCCGCATCCGCCGGTTACCAGTACGGGACCTTTTATGAGCGCGTTCCGAATATCCAGTCCCATACAGGCGTAATCACTCCGTAATTTCCTCCCTGACTGTGATGCGCATCGTGACTTGCGGCCCAGTGGTTCGCGAGCCATGCCAGACGATAGGGGAGCTGCAGGTTCGTATGATGCAGTATGTTGATGATGGTATGGAGCAAAATGACCGCCAGAAACGCTCCGATACCCAAGGGGCCCACTATCACTATCGAGATTAGCAGGAAAGCCAGCCCCGCGATCATTTCCACCGGGTGCAGGTACAGGGAATCAACGGCGGTGGGATGCAGGTTCATGTGATGAACCCAGTGCACTTTCTGCATGATTTTCCGCACATGCAGCAGACGATGCAGCCAGTAGTACCCGAAATCGTAGAGCAGCAGGACAAGGATGGGCTTGTACCAGGTGGAAGCTGCATCCCAGTCTATCAGGAGTTCCCCGAACATCACGATCGCGACAAGGTAAAGCGCCACGGCGATCGTTCCGTTCATCGCGGTGTTCCTGTAACGGTCCTTGAGACGACTGCCGTCTCCCTCGGCTATTCTCCAGTCATAGAGCTTGGAGTAGGCCAGCTGGGCCCCGGCCATAAATCCGCTCATCACCAGGATTGCGCTTATTATATAGGTCATCTGGGCATCCTTAGTCCGGCCGTACTAAATCTGAGTTTCATTTCGGGAGCGTGACCTGTTGCGGTCATCGCCTGACTCCTTCCAGAAGTAAATTTAACATATACGGCCGATGCGGGGAAGAAATTAAACTGACCTTTCGTAACTATTGTATATAATTCCCTGACTGAGGGCCCGATATAAACCGAGGCAAAAAATGATCGATCTCTACACGGCGGCCACGCCGAACGGCAAGAAGGTTTCAATAATGCTCGAGGAACTGGGAGCCGCCTACAAGGTTCACGCTCTTAACCTCTCTGAGCTTGAACACAAGGAGCCGTGGTTTCTCGAGATAAACCCGAACGGGAAAATACCCGCAATAGTCGATAATGACGACGGCACGGCGGTTTTTGAGTCAGGAGCCATACTCATATATCTTGCCGACAAGTTCGGAAGCTTTCTTCCGCCTCTCGGGGACAGTCGCAGAACAACGTGCATCCAGTGGCTCATGTTCCAGATGTCGGCTGTGGGGCCCATGCAGGGACAGCTTAACGTCTTTTTAAAGTACGCCCCGGAAAAAATACCCTATGCCATAAAGAGATACACCGAGGAGACTAAAAGGCTCTACTCGATACTCGACGGAAGGCTCTCTCGGGTGGAATACCTTGCAGAAGAGTATTCGATCGCCGATATAGCCACGTGGCCCTGGGTAAACGCTTACGACTGGGCGGAACTTGATCTCGGGGCTTTTCCGAATCTTACCAGGTGGCATGCCGAAGTCGGCGAAAGGCCCGCCGTGATAAGAGGAAACGGGATTCCCCCAAGCCCGAAGGAAGAGGAAACGGAAGAAGAGAGGATAAAGAGAATTCAGAAACTGCTTTCCTAGTTCTTTTATGTCCGAGGATAAGAAAAAAGACCGGATCGTACTGGTGACTGGGGCAAGCGGTTATGTCGGCGGGCGGCTGGTTCCGGCTTTGGAGGAAAGGGGGGAGCGGGTGCGCTGTCTTGCCCGCAACCCCGGATATCTCGCCGGTCGTTTCTCTCCCGATACCCGGATTATCGCCGGCGATGTGCTTGACACCGATTCTCTTGAGACCGCGCTTGCGGGGGTGGACACGGCTTACTACATGGTCCATTCCATGGGTTCCGGGGACAACTTCGAAGAGCAGGACCGTATCGGGGCCCGTAATTTTGCCCGGGTCGCGCGCCGACATGGGGTGCGTCGAATTATTTATCTGGGAGGATTGCTCGGAGACGGTGAACTTTCCTCTCACTTGGCGAGCCGCAGGGAAGTAGGGGGTATTCTGTCTTCAGAAGGTCCCTTGACCTTGGAATTTCGCGCCTCGATCATAATCGGCTCGGGTTCGCTTTCTTTTGAGTTGCTGCGAAGTCTGGTTGACAGGCTGCCGCTGATGGTTACCCCGAGCTGGGTTAGAACATTAACCCAGCCCATCGCCATCGAAGACGTAATAGCCTATCTCGTTTGCGGCCTGGATCTGGAACTGCGAGACAGCGCGGTTTTCGAAATCGCCGGTCCCGACCAGGTTACCTACGGCGAACTGATGCAGGAGTACGCCCGCCAGATCGGCGTGCGGCGCCTTATGATTCCGGTGCCCGTACTGAGTCCCAATCTCTCGAGTCTCTGGCTGGGGCTTGTGACTCCTCTTTATGCCAGGGTGGGCAGAAAACTCGTTGACGGTTTACGCAACGAGACCATTGTCCGCGATAAGGCGGCCCTCAAGTGTTTCCCGGTACATCCCCTGGGAGTGCGCCAGGCAATAGACCGGGCCCTTAAGCGGGAGGATATGGAGACTTCCCAGACCCGCTGGAGCGACGCCGTGTCTTCAGGCGGCAGCTGGCCGTCTTGGGGAGGAGGCCGTTTCGGTTCGAGGCTTATTGACTGCCAGCGGACCGTCGTTGATGTGGACCCCGTGCGGGCCTTTGCCCCCATACGGCGCATTGGCGGAGACCAGGGCTGGTATTTTGCCACTTGGATCTGGTATCTGCGCGGCCTGGTTGATCTGCTGGTGGGCGGGGTAGGCATGCGGAGGGGCAGGCGGCATCCGACCGACTTGCGCCCGGGTGATCCTCTGGATTTCTGGCGCGTTGAGGCGTATGAAGAGAATCGGCTGCTGAGCCTGAGAGCGGAAATGAGGCTGCCCGGTCAGGCGTGGCTTCAGTTTGAAGTCGAGCCCGCTGAAGGGGGCAGTCGAATAACGCAGACGGCAGTTTTCCGGCCCTTGGGCCTAGGCGGTCTGATCTATTGGTATGGTCTTTACCCAATCCACTGGATTATTTTCAGACGGATGCTAAAGGGAATTGCAGGACGCGCAGCCGAATCTGCTGACCCGTAATCGGGTGCAGTCCGAACAAAACTGCATGTTCATTTGTTCGTCTAATATTGCTTCTTGCCGTATCTTTTCCAGTTCTCTCAGACGACAGCTCAAATTTGACTATATCTTGGTTGAAATATAAAATTTTTCGGAGCTAATGCGAATGCATTTCTGGTACTTAACGCTTGATAAGCGGAGATAGCAGCAAATGGATCCAAACCCGAACTTGAGCAAAAATGAAGCCTTGCTCTACCCATTCCCGGAAGGTTGGTATTTCATCGCCAGCCGCAAGATGATTGAAAAAAAGGGACTCCTGAAGAGAACCTGGCTTGGAGAACAGATTGTCGTCTGGTCCAACGGGGAAGGGAACGTTTGCGTTGCTGAGGCGGTCTGTCCGCATCTTGGAGCCGATCTTGGTCCTGAGGCAGGGGGGAAGGTGCGCAATGGTTCCCTAGTGTGTCCTTTTCACGGTTTCGAGTTTGATGTGAGCGGTCAATGCGTGGCGACACCCTTTGCTCCTCCGCCAAAAACCGCCAAGCTCAAGGTATTCGAGACACGGGAGATAGAGGGTCTCATTTTTGGCTGGTGGGGCAGCGGCGGTCGAGAACCTCAATGGCATCTGCCCGAAATTCCCACGACGGATACCGACTGGGGCGGGATGGAATTCTGCCACCTCCGTTTCCCGGGACATCCCCAGGAAACTACCGAGAACTCCGTGGATGTTGCACACCTTAACTATGTGCACCACTACAACAGTGTGAACATTGTCGGTTCGGTATCGATTGACGGCACCTTCCTCAGGAACTCCTTTAACTTCAAACGTAACCTTACGGTTGCCGGCATCAAGCTTTTCGAGTACGACGTTTCTGCGGTTGCCAGCATACACGGGCTTGGCTATTCACTTGTCGAGGTTCACGAACATTCGATCAACATGGACACACGCCTGTGGGTGCTTTCAACACCGATTGATGGCAAATTTATTGAACTGACGTTGGTGAGCCAGGTGCGGCAGCTTCGTGATCTGAAGGGAGTGGGCCACGGGCTGCGGCTCCTTCCCCTGGGGCTCAGAAACCGCCTCATGAACAAGGTCCTCATTTCCTCCCAGGAGCATGACGTCATGCAGGATGTCGTCATCTGGAGAAATCTGAAGCACCGGTCACTTCCGAGGCTTTGCAGTGCTGACGGCGATATCGGGAAGTATCGGCGCTACTGCAGGCAGTTCTACCCGGATGGTCAGTATTATAATCCGTAGAGGTATACAGGGATGTTTATGCCGAAATCGGCATAACATTCAGCCTTTCCATGCCGCACAGCGGAATCTTCGCGATCTATGCGGTTGAGCTTCTTAATCGCTCCCTGATCTCCTCGGTGGTTTCCTTGGTCTCGTCAAGCAGCATCAGAAGTGGTGGAAGAAAGAAAAAATCTGCCAGCAGAGCGATAATTACCGTTGTTCCTACCAAAAGACCAAGCACTTGGTTTCCTACCACCCCGGATGCTCCGAACACCATAAAGCCCAGCCCAAAAACTATGGTAGTTATAAACAGAGCCCTGCCCACCGAGCGGAAGGCAATCTGAACGGACTCCGAGGGCAGTTTCCCTGCTTTTCTGCTTTCTACGTATTTTGTCATGAAATGGATCGTGTCGTCCACGATGATGCCGAATGCTATAGCGGTGACGACTGCCGCCGGAACTCCTACTTCTCCCACCAGATACCCCCACAGTCCCATGGCCATAGCGGCCGGAAGAAAATTGGGGATCAGACTGACCAGTCCCAGGCGTATACTTCTGAATATGGCGAACAGCAGCAGGGAGACGATGGCCATCGCCACAAAAGTGCCCTGCAGCATATTTTCAATGTTTCTCTGAACCGAATGAGACCCCACAATCGAAATTCCCGTGGCGCCGGTTTCCATGCTGGGGGCATTTTGCCGCAGCCACTCACGTGAACGATCGTCGAGATCGATTTTTTCCTTGCTGGTCATACTTTTCACTGAGACCGTTACGCGTGTTGCCCTCCGGTCATGGTCGATCAGGTTGTTAAGGTCGCGGCCTATCGGAAGAGAGAATTCGTAAAGCAGAAGATACTGCGCGGCAAGTTCGGGATCGTCGGGAAGCACGTAGTAATCCGGGTTGTCACCATGCAGGTTCTGGTTCAGACGCTTCATGATGTCGGCAATTGAGAAGATATGGACAAATTCCGGCTGCTCCCGGTACCAATCCGCAAACGCCTCGACCTGTTTTAGGTACTCTATAGCCGTGACGGCGCCTTCACGGCCGGAATCCAGAGAGTACTCGTAGGTCTCCACTCCGGGGAAATTCTCGCTCAGAAAATCCGCGGATCGCCGGAACTCGTAACTCTCATCAAGAACCTCAAGCCAGTTTTCCCTGAGTTCGATCTTGGAAATGCCGGCAACCAGAAAGACAGTCACAATGCCAAAGACGCACAGAAGGATCGTACGATAGGAGATGACAAAACGGCTGAGACGATCGAAAAAATCCAGTTTGTTCTCGCGTATCTTCCTGGGACGAATAGGTAGCAGTGACAGGAACGCGGGCAACAGAGTCACCGAAAAGAGGAAAGCGCACATGGAACCGAACGCCACGATGTTACCCATGACCCGAAACGGCGGCATATCTACGAAATTCAGGCTCAGGAATCCGATCGCGGTTGTGAACGAGGTGAGGAAAATAGGCCGCACATCCACTCGCACGGCATGGATTGCCGCCTCTGTTCTCGTCATGCCCTGGCGCAAACCCCCGGCCATCGCCTCAATAATGTGCACGGAATGAGCGACGGTCACGGCCATCAGCACAAACAGCGCGGCACCGCTTTCACCGAAGAACCTTAAGCCAGCCCACCCGGCAAAGCCCAGCCCGGATGGGACGACGGCAATAATCATCAGCACAATGGCAAGTGTCCCCCATATCGAACGTATCAGAACCAGGGCGACAAGCAGCATGGTTCCAAGAGCAATGGGCCCAAGGATGGCTGTTTCATCGTCAAGCGCATCACCTATGACACGATTGAGTATGAGTCCACCTAAAAGGTGGTAGTCGGTGGATGGATGTTTCTCCCGGGCGTCGGCAGCAGTTTCATACAGGTAGTCGGTGACCTCTCGCTTGGCCAATTCCCTGTTTTCGTCAGGAAGCACGATGCTTACAACCAAACCGGCAACTTTTCCGTCGCGGGAAACGAATCGCCCGGCAACTTCCTGAGTGCCGAGCGCGATATCCGTGATTCGTTCTATATCCGTATCGCTCAGTGAATCGGCTTCCTCGATAAGCGGCTCAACAACCAGCTCGTCTTCAAACCCCTCGCTATGCGTGTAGTTTGAAATAGAGTCGACGCGGGTGGCGTAAGGGGTGCGCCAAAGCTGCTCAGTCAACTCTTCAATGGCAACGAGCGTTTCCCGTGTGAAAATGGTGCCGTTATGTGGAGCAACGGCAACCAATACAACATCGGACAGTGCATATGTCTCTTCAAGTTGTTCCAGCGCGATAAGGTGTGGGTCGGATTCACCGAAGTGATTGCGGAAGTCTACGTCCACCACAACCAGGCGCGTGGCTCCCGCAGCAAGCACCAGCATAACAAGCAAAGAGAGCAAAATAGTCAGCCAGCGGCGGGTGACTATCATCGAGATAAGGGGTTCTAGGTTCATACGATCATGCCGAATTACGCAGTATGTGCAGGTTTCAGATCTGGCATTTCCTCTTCACTTTGCCATGTCCGGCCCTATCCGCCTTGGCAGTGCAATATTTGCTGAACACAATCGATAATTATAGCGCGACAAACAAGATGGGACTTTCATGTCGCAATGAAAAAATGGTACCGGGATATTTCGGGGGACGCAACCCCGGGAATTGACTTTCACACCTCTTCCATCAGGAGACATACGTGTTTCTAACGGTCGGTCCATTTTTTCACGACTTCTCTCTCGATATCTTCACGGTCTGGGTTCATTTACAGGTAGACCGGAAGCTGGTATTACCGTTCTATCTAACCAACCACTCAATAGCAATTCAAAAACAGACGGTGTTTCGCTGGTATAGGAATAAAGAAACATCTACCTGTCCCATACTACTGTTATCTCCAATATCCTCTTAATTGTTCAAAAATATTTTACAAACCCTGCATCGCCTCTTTGAATCCTCATTATAGTGCTTTAAATTCCAAGAGCCATCTTGTCCCGGCGACATTTCTGCTTCCAGTGAAAGCGGGTAATTCATCTGCTGGATTGATGTTGGGGAAGTTTGAGAATTCGATTCACCCGAGTGGAGCAGGGGAGTGATTTGCTAGGACCAAACGTTCCGTATTACCTTGAAATAACTTAATTTTCCCTTGAAAACAGTTAAGCAGGAGGATAAAATTGCCGGTAGGTTCTATGGAGTTTTCACAGCCTGTCATGTTCAGCTGACATCGGTAATCTGTCAATTTAAAAGAGTGATTCCTTAATAATATGATGGAGCAAGTGGCTAGCTATAGGGGGAATTACCAAAGGGAAAGTCCAAAGTGTGCTGGAGACCAAACTTAAATGAGATTACTATGAGACTACTGTTCACAGCCTTATTTTTTGTAGTTAGTTGTAGTTGGGGAAACGGGGATTCTGAAACTGTTGCGGTGGATTCCGGTCCTACGCTTAACGATGCACGCATTGTGCCTTTTGAGATTGTGGAGGAGGCGGCGTTGCGGGCTGAAACTGACGGCGAGGTTCGCACTTACTTTACTGCAGGTGTGCCCCCTAACCCCTCAGATTCCTTAGACACCGAGATCAGATTCACGGTTGACAGCGAGGTCTGCCCAGAGTTTGATTCGGAGACGCACTCAGTAACGGACACGTTGCGTAAGCGACCGTTGCCACCGTCACCGCTTCGCCGTCATAATTTGCATGACTGGTCGCTGTTCAGTTACTCGCCGTCCCGCACATTAGCATCCAATGTCGCAGTGAGTTGGCACAATGAAATACTCTTGTTGCAAGAACGTCCGCTGGTAAGTGGTTACTGGATGTGTCTGGAAGGAGACCTTGAAGCAGGAACGATTACAGATGGGGAGATTGGAGTATTTGTTGACAGTCCTGACCTTTTAAACCCTGCTCAACTGCCAATGGAAGGCGAAACTGTTTACAGAGGTCGAATAGCGGGAATGTACACATATTATTATGGTCCCCAATGGGAGAGGCTTAACCCCCGACTTGCAGAAGGACTTAAAGAGACTGGAGAGTTTTCCGGTTCAATCGCATTTAAAGCCGACTTTACGGATAAAACCATAGAAGGCTGTATCGGATGTGTCGAAAACTTTGAGACTACCGGAGCTATAGTATATTCTGACGGACGCAGAGACACGCTCTATACAGACGAAAGCCTTGCCTCAATGAACTTCGCTCCGGTCAGGATTCAAGAGGACGGAAGATTTCAGAGTAGAGACTTAAAGACCATCATAGGGGATTCAGAACTTATGATTTCTTTTCCAGTTGGTGATAATCAAGGTGTCATTAACGGCAGGTTTTCAAGTCGTCCTACTGTGGACGGAGACCCTCGTCTTGTCGCAGGAACTATTCACTCGCAGTGGACTCATCTAGACGGCAGTCGAGGCGTGTTTGTTGGCAGTTTTTTTGCTACCAAGTTGAGAACGCAATAATAAAAATGGGGGCGTAGCTCAATTAGGGAGAGCACTCTCTTGCATTACATGTATCCGAGGAGATGTGGGTTCGACTCTCCCACCCTAAGCACTCCCTGCGTTTATATTCTTTCTCTAGTTATGTATATAAGTTCCAATACAGAGATTCCTTGTGTTGACAGGAGCGACCGTCTGTATTAAGGTGTAAACAGGAATGACGGGCTTATTCTGACTGGCCCGTTATCAAGCCGCCCCCAACATCTCCGGTAAAGCGGGGTAACGCGTTTCGAACTCAATTTTGAAACTTTCCCCAAGGATGGATGAGAACGGAAGAGAATAATCTCAGTGGGAATCCTCATGAAGCGGGGTTCTCTACCTCCCCCCTCCAAAAAACTGAGGGAAAGGGGTAACCCATGCCATGGATATAGGCAAGCTATCGAAAAAACTCAAGGATGCGTACCGGGGGTCCAACATCGCCCGTCGCGTGCAAGACTTTGAGGGTTGGATGGAGCGAGCGACGCCCGAAGCCGTTAACTCGGGCGGTTACGACCACGCCCAACTGGTCAAAGACTACTACGATCTCTACAGTGAGCTCATGGTATGGAGTTGGGGTGAATCCCTGCACTTCGCACCCCTCGCGCCGAATGAGACCCTGGAGGACTCCAAAATCCGCCATCAGCGGTTGATGATCGACAAGCTGGATCTGCAGCAGGGTATGACGGTGGTTGATGTTGGCTGTGGAATCGGCGGCCCGATGCGTCGTGTCGTTCGTGAAGCCGGTGTACGGGTTGTCGGGATCAACATTAACAAAATCCAGTTGGAAAAGGCGAAAAGATTGAACGCCGAGGCGGGGCTTGACCACATGGTCGATTACCTGGCGTGCAGCTTCATGGATATGAGCGTCGTTGAAGACGAAACTTTCGACCGGGGTTATGCCATCGAGTCAACGTGTCATGCACCGGACAAGCAAGGTGCGTTCAAAGAGATATTCCGCGTACTGAAACCCGGAGCCCTGTTCTGGGGGCAGGAGATGTGTCTGACGGACAAATTCGATCCGAATGACAGCCGGCACTGGGACCTCAAGCGCGAGCTCAAGCTCGGCATTGCACTAAAGGACATCGCCACGTTCGGGGAGGTGAATCAAGCGCTTGAAGCGGCAGGGTTCCACGTCATCGAAGGGGTGGACCGGGGCGCCTTGGAGGGGAAGGAATCCACACCATGGTATCAACCCATGGTGGGTCGACACGGGATGTTGGGTAACGTCTTGTTCAGGCTTCCGCAGGGCCGCAGAGTGTTGGTCGCAGGATCAAAGCTGGCCGAGATGGCAGGGTTCTTTCCGAAGGGCTCCGCAGAAGTCTTCCGATCCTTGGACCGGACCGCTGATGCCTATGTCGAGGGTGGTAAAACCGGTATCTTCACGCCGCTGTACTGTTTCCTGGCTCGCAAACCCCATTAGGCCCGATTGGCACCGTGCTTGCCGCGCGTGCCGTTACGATCCCCGGATAGGTGTGTTTAGCTGCGCAAGGTAGAAAAACTCCAGCACCTGCCCAATCCCGGATTCCTGGGGTTGCGTCCCCTGAAATATTCCGGTATTGTGTCTTTTCACGATATAAAAGTTATATCTTGATTGTCGCTCTATAGTCTGATAGATTGTTATTGGTATTGGTGGAGAATGAGCACTCAAAACAACCAACTTGAGTTACAGGCCGATCAGATTGATGGAATCCTGATAATAAGCGTAGCTGGCCGGATTGATGGTATGAACGCGCAGGAATTCCACGAAAATCTGGACAAGGAAATTGGCGGTTCTGATAATCCCGTCGTTCTGGATCTTGAAAAGCTGTCCTACATCAGTAGTGCGGGATTGCGTTCAATTCTGCTTATTGCAAAAACACTTCAAGGTAAAAAGACGAAATTCATGCTGTGTTCCTTGCCAGCACCCATAAAAGAAATCTTCGAGATCGCGGGTTTTGACAAAATCATTAATGTGCTCGAATCCCGTTCTGATGCTATAGCTACAATAACGGATTAACCCGCGTCACAAAGAAGCAGTTGCCGAATCCTCGCCTTCTGCCCCCTCTTCTGAAGTATCAGTTACTTGGTTAGCTACGGGGTCAAGCGGCAGGACAACAATCATATCTGTGTATTCGCCTTCCTTTGTTTCTACGCGGATCTCGCCGCCGTGCTGTCGTATGATGTCGCTGGACAGCGATAATCCCAGACCTGTCCCCTGATCCGTGGGCTTCGTTGTATAGAACGGATTAAAGATACGCTCCAATGCGGATTCGGGAATGCCGGTTCCATTGTCACGAACATGTACCTCAATATGGTCATCAACCAGCCGCGTGCTCAAATTAAGCGTCGGTTGATAATCCTTCTTCGACGCATCGTCGGCAGCAGCCAGCATTTTTCGTTTTTCGTCCGCGGCATAGCAGGCATTGGTTACCAGATTTAGGAAAACCCGGCCGATGTCCTGCGGTTGCACCGTGATCTCGCCTATATCCGGCGAGTAGTCTTCCTGGATTTCTAGCTGGAAGTCAGGGTCGGCGGCGCGAGCGCTGTGGAACGCGAGCAGCGCATGGTCGTTAAGCAATATGTTGAGATCAGTCGGTTGCCATTCCCCGCCACCACGACCCATCTTGAGCATGTCTGTTATAATTCGGTTCGCACGAGTTCCGTGCTCGTGAATGCGCTTCAGATTTCCTGTCAAATCCTCGGCTACTTCCTCGACTAACTCCGGATCGTATTCCTCTTTCGCGTCCCCGTTAGCCTCCATTTTGGCTACCTCTTCCAGCAGTTCTTCCAGCAGCTCTTGTGAAACCTCTGAGAAGTTCATGATAAAGTTCATTGGATTTTTGATTTCGTGCGCGACCCCGGCTGTCAACTGGCCAAGCGCAGCAAGTTTCTCTCGCATCACGATCTGGTCCTGCGCCCGTTCCAACTCTTCGTTAGTATGTGCCAGCTCCTCGTTTTTTTCTTGCAGCTGGTTGGCGAGCGTTTCCACAAGATTAAGGCGCTGTACTTCCAGTGCGTTATATCGAAACACCTCAAGCGCCTTGGCTAACTGCGCGATTTCGTCATTACCTCTGGTGTCGACGGCTATTTCCAGGTTGCCATCAGCCATTTCTTGCATTTGATTCGATATCCGCTCCAGACGCCGAATCAGACGACGATGTACAAGCATCCATCCCCACAAGATTCCACCACCTATAGTAACAATATTGAAAACCAGTAATACCTTCGTGCTGGTGGCAGTTACCGCAGCCGCTTTGCTCGCCATCTCCCCTGCAGCCACGCTCGAATCGTTTACAACGCTTTCTACTCGCGCTACGATGTCAATTCCCAAAGCCTGATTCTTGAGAAGCAGGGCGGATAATTCATCGTCAACTGCAAGTTCCCGACTGCGCAGATCGAATCCGTTGTTTTCCCTTCTGCCGAATGAGACCATGTCTTCGAAAATCCCGGACAGCTGGTCATGAAGGCCGCCTCCCCCCTGTTCGTATTTCTCAAGCGCATCAAGCGATCGGCTGGTGCTACCGGCTGCGGCTTCAAACCGTTCTCGCAATGGCTGCAGCATGGCCGCATCGGTCACTACAAACGTGGTTGCGAGCAACTGCGAAGCGACTACAGCCGCTTCGCGGAGTTCAAACAGGCGACGATAGATCAGGAATTCCGGTTCGGAGAAATGAACCGAGCGGGGAGATTGTACTGCATCAAGAGACCGGTGCCCGGTCATTAAATAGAACATCTGATCGTCGATTTCGTTAATCATAATCGGCGTTATTTTACTTTGGATACCCCGGAGCTCGTCTCTGAGATTGAGACTGCTCTCGCGAAGTTCAAAGCGTTCCCTGACAAGCAGCTTGATCCGCTCAATGTTCTGGATTATGGCGACCCCGTCAGATTGAATCTGCCGCGCTTGTTCGCTTTCTCCTTGATTTTCCATCATTGCCGAGAGTTGTGTTTTAAATGCATCCGCCTGCAGGTCGACCGTCCCGACAACGGTCCTGAACTGCTCAGGCGTGCTCGCGGTGAGTCGGGGAGCAGCGGCGACGAGCATGGCTGTCTGCTGGGCAATTGCAAACGCCGATTTCATCTCGGGTATGTTCTTTTCATTAACGTTCTGCTGAACTTTGCCGATTTGGCTAAGGAAGGAGAGAGACATCAAGCTGACTATGATGATGAGTACTACGGCACCTGCGTAACTTATATAAAGTTGCGTAGAAATTTGCGTAGAAATTCGGTTCCAGAGTTTTGAAAGCATTCTGCTTATCTCAATGTCTTTCGCATATGCAAAACGTCGGTCAGTATCGTCGTGTTAGAGACGTGAGTGGCGTATACTGGCCATCAGGACCAATAATCGTCAAAAACACGCTGTCTGAACCTTGGTTATCATTCTTGCTATATCGCAAGGTGAAGCCATCCAAATTAATGTTGTTGCCGGTCCGCAGCACCGCGTCGATGCAACCGCGGTTAACCTGTTTGCCGCAACTATCTACCACGTAGATAGCCAAACGCCCTGCTAAATACCCTTCATACGATAGAAATCCGGGTTTTGCCGTCGGGTCGTACGCCTTGAGCGCAGCACGATAGGAAGCGGAGGCAGGCACAGTGTTTCCGGTTGGAAAAGGAACCACCTGGGTAACCAGAACTCCGGCCCCTTGATCACCCAGTTCGCTTGCCAAGGCACTACTGCCTACGAAAGAAAGTGTCATGAAAATGGAATTCATACCGATGTGGCGCGCCCACTTAATAAATGTCGCAGTTGGCTTGTAGGGACCAATAATGATCACAGCTTCCGGTCCGGTAGCGTGCAGATCAACAAGGGCCGTCTTTATCGCGACAGTATTGCGGGGAAATATCCCCGTTCCGATAGCAGAAAGTTTGCGACGCTCAAGAGCAAGAAGGACCCCATTCAAACCAGCACGACCGAATGAGTCATCCTGATGGAGAATGGCGATGCGATTAATTCCGAGATCGGTCGTCAATCGTTCTACCATCTCCTCGGTTTCCTGATAATACGAAGCCCGAAGATTGATTACTGTCCGGCGCGCGCTGTCACGCAGGAATTCCGCGCCGGTCATAGGCGCTATGTAAGGTACATCGTGTTCCTCCGCGACGGGTACCGCAGCTTTGGATGTAGGAGTGCCAACTGCGCCGATGAGTGCGAAAACATTTTCACCAATCAGTCGCCGCGTATTTACAATTGCCGCTTCCGGTTCGTATGCGTCATCCATTGATTGCAGTTCCAGACGACGTCCGTTAACGCCACCCCGGTCATTAACCTCTTTAAACGCGGAAAGAATGCCGGCTTGCATGCCTTTACCAAGTTCGCCGGCCGGGCCACTGAAGGCAGCTGACTGCCCGAATACAATACGATCACTGTACACGCCCGGCACAGCGTGTGTTTGTTGCTGGGCTTCCCCTGATGCTGCGGTTGCCAGTATTGCAACTATTGAAGCGGCAATCACTTTTTTGAGAGACAGTCTGCTTAATAACCGCATTTTATCTTTGCTAAATTTTCTTGATCATAGTCAGATGATTACGATCACTGTTGCGTTGATAGCGCAACTCCGTCATCAGTTGCTTCGCCAGCATTATTCCTGCTCCCCCAATACGGCGGTCTTCAAGCGAACTTTCGACATCAAGCTCTGGCGCCTCTTCTAGCGGATTAAAGGGAAATCCATCATCCAGCACCTCAACAGTTATGGTTTCATTTTCTCTTGAGAATATAATTTCCACTTCATGTTCCTGATCATCATCATGCGCATAGCTTGCCACGTTAGTGAAGATCTCCTCCAGGGAGAGCTGTGTGGAAAACAACGCTTCGGAGGGGAGACCCTGCTGTTCAAAAAATTCCTCCAGCGCTGCCGCAATTGTCTGGATTTCTTCCATCCGATTGGGGACGATCAACGTACGTGAAGCTTGCATCTTACCGTCTTTGCCCATTATGTGGTTCGCAGAACTAGACAGGTTATATCGTCAGATTGCGGATTTTCACCGGCGAACTCTTTGACCGTCTCGAATACCTCATTCGTAACTTCCTCGGAGTTCTTGAAAGTGCCACTTTGGAAAATTTCGCAAAACCTGTCCATTTCGAATAATTCCTTATCTTCTTTTTCAGCTTCCACTACTCCGTCAGTGTAAAACACGATCATGGAACCCGACTCAATGGTGACTGTGTTCTCTTCATATTTGAAATTCGGCATCACGCCCAGAGCAACTCCGCCTGTTGACTCCAACAGTTCAGTTGTCAGATTCGGTTTGACAATGACTGGCGGATTATGTCCGCCGTTTGCGTAGACGAATTCTTTCGTTCCGGGATCGTAAATGCCATATAACAGGGTTACGAATGTCATGGCATCGTTGTCCTCCGCCAACATCGTATTTACCTGTTCCAGCACGGCGGCCGGAGAGGTGGAAATTGCCGCGCAAGCCTTGAGCAATGTACGACTGGCCATCATGAACATTGCCGCGGGCACTCCTTTGCCCGACACATCAGCTATTGCAATTCCAACCCGGCCATCACTAAATTCATAAACATCGAAAAAGTCGCCGCCTACGGAAAGAGCCGGAACCATGCTTGCGTACAGATCAAATGTTTCAGAAGTCGGAAAGGATTTCGGAAGAATGTCCTGCTGCATCGTCCTTGCCACATCAAGCTCGTTCTGGAGAGTTACAAGTTTGTCGCGCGCACTCAGTGCCTTACGCCACATAGCAAGGTTTTCAATCGTACGTTCAATTGTAGTTTTCAGGTCCGTGAAATCTATCGGCTTGGTAACGAAGTCGAATGCCCCGCGGTTCATGGCAGTCCGTATGTTCTCCATATCGCCGTATGCGGAGACCATTACGGCACGAATATCGGGGTCTACGTCCGGTATCTGTGCCAACAATGTCAACCCGTCCATAACGGGCATGTTGATATCAGACAGCACAATATCGAACCCGTCGTCGTTGCGTAGACGTTCGAGAGCTTCCACGCCGTTGTGTGCAAATTCGAATTCGTAACGACCGCGGCGAACTTCACGCCGCATCCTCTGCAGCATAAGCTGTTCTAAATCTATTTCATCATCGACAACTAAAATTCGGATTTTGCCGTCATCCATTTAGAATCTACCTTGCCATTTAGGGCCTAATTTAATTACTAAATCGGTAATTATATACCTGATTACATGAAGTTATGTATAGGGAATCATATACTTGACTCGGCAAAATACCTCTGTCGAACACTAACAAATCCACTGAAACCGCAGTTGTTTTATGGCAACCGCATTTAGAAATAACTTCCGCATACCAGATTTGAATATAACTCTTGGGGTTGGTACTCTACATAGCGTGTACGAACGTTCGGTCTTCTGGCAGACCCAAATTGCTCTGGATCCGTTAAATGAAAAGTCGGAATAAACACTATCCGGTTAATGCGATCTGCCTGTTTTTTTTCTGCTGCCTGGCTTTTGTATACGTCCTGCCGCCGATCGGTGTTGCCCACGCAAAAACCATTGACAAGGCAAAGGCTGCCTATACACAGGGGCGATTCGCCGAGGCAGCCCGGATTGGTGAAAGTCTCGGGACTTCACAGGGGTTCGCGCTCTCCGCAGAGTCGCTGTCAGTCCACGCCCACTACATCGCCAAAAAAAGCGAGAAGAAAAAGTTGCTTGAGCGCGCCGTAACGCTGGCGAGAAAGGCGGTTACCTCCGACCCCGGCAATGCGGATGCCCATCTGCAGCTGGCGCGTGCTATCGGACGGCGCGCGGAGACTGTCGGGGTGTTCGAAGCGGCGGGAGAGGCGGAAAAAATACGCGAATCCACGGAAAACGCGCTTCGAATTAATCCCAAATTGGTAGCGGCACATCTCAGCCTGGGGCGGTGGCATTCGGAACTGGTTGGCGCGATGGGTTCGTTCATGGCCCGCACCGTCTACGGTGCGCGGAAAGAGGACGGCATTGCCTCCTTCGAAAGGGCTCTTGCTCTTGCTCCCAATGCAAAAGCTGTGCCTCTGCAGTACGCACTCGGCTTAATAGCGCTGGATGATTACCAATACCGGGAGAAGGCGCGGAATTTGCTGATGCGCTCCATCGGGTTACCGGCCAAGGACGCTTACGAACGGATACTGCACATCGAGGCGGTCGAGGCCCTCGATAACCTCAATGAATCCGACGATGACGACTACTGACGACTTGCCGGGGCTGTCTTACGCCTTTCTGAGGCGCCATCCGTACATCATACGCCCGTAAAAGTTAAACCACTTCCTCGCTTCGGAATCCTGAAAGGGATAGTCTGCTCCAAGTTGCCTCGCCGTAACGAGGCCGGAAACAAAACATGTCTCTTGACTGTTGATCAGAGTATGAGCACCACAGTGCCAGGTTCTTTTCCTGCCCTGAACGAAACCAAACAGATTAACCAGAAAAGCTACGTGAAACACATCGTGTACGATATGCTGAAACCACCATTTCTTTACGATTTTTTCTTCGTTGATACGACTGATCGGATTGTAGGTTACCAGGCATGGCTTGTCCGATTTCTCTGCCCAGGGTTGTTGGTTGTGCATGATGTAGGTGATTTCATAGTTATCGGGTCTCGCACCGTACTGTTCAATGTGGTTGCTCCGGGTTTCGAGGGGCTTGACGGCGTTGTCCGGGAGAACAGAGGCATCCGAATGGACAATCGTATGGTTGTGCAGTTCGCTCTCGTAACGAATCGAAGAAAGAAGAAAGCTCTCCAGTAAGGTCGGATTGTCAAGAATCATCAATGTCTGGTTCGCGTTGCACGCAAAGACCACATCGTCAAATGTCTCCGTGGTTCCGTTTTCATCTTCAATGACCACACCGGATGCGCGCCGATACACTTTCCTAACGGGCCTGTTTAGGTATATCTTGTCCCGAAATCCGGCTGACATTTCCTCGTATACACGCCGCGTGCCCATCTCCCATGTTTGCATTGGTGTTGCGGTTTCTATATCAAAGAACTCAAGATACCGGGCAAACAGGGACGCGGGCATGTCGAACACGTTTGTTGCCATCAGGAAATTGACGAACATCGGCTTGAGAACCTTGTACCTGAAGTCTCCGGAGAACCTGCCCCAGTTAAGAACCGCACCCATGCTGATGTAGTTGAATGGATTGAGAGCATTGAGCAATCGGGATCTGGAGTGGTTAAGTCGGCCGAACCATTTGAGACGCCTGAGGAGTTTCTGGAACTTGGCAATTTCCGGTAGCAGCTGGCTCCTGATGTCCGAGTCGAAATCGTGTGCATAGATTTCGCCGCGGTACTTAACGCTGTAATTGAATTTGGTGTCTAACAGATCAATACCGTGCTGCTCCAGGAACAGCACCATATGGTGGTATGCCGATGGAATGCACGCGGTGACGGAAATATCGAACGGGATCGAGGTCCCATCTTCTTGAGGCATGTCAGCTGTTATGGCATTGCCGCCAAGCTGGGACTGGGCTTCAAAGATTCGGAACTCGAACAGATCAGGGTGTCGGTCCAGAGCCCAAGCCACCCCCAGCCCGGATACTCCGCCACCGATAATTGCAACCTTTCTCATTCTTCAAGGGTCCTCCGTTTCATTCATAACCGGCACCGTGGCCTCTTAACGTGCTTGCCCATTATAGCACCCGGTCAACCGAGTGTAAAACAGGGGGAGCAGACATCAGGAGGAAGCCCAATGCGCCCTGATCGACTGGGACATCCCCCCCCCTTAGAGACTCGAAACGCTTGACAACCCCGCACAATCCTCCGTAGAGCAGAGTTCAGGCCGTTAAACGAATTGAACGAAAAAAACCTACCGGCATCACCTTGACCGGCATTATACCAGAAAACTAAAGTTCGGTCCCCGCCGCGTCAACATATTCGGGGATCATGGCACGTCAGATGGGCAGTTCGTGTTTCTGTTCGGAGATATGAAATTTAAGCTTCTTGTTCGGCTTCATTGATGGAAACGGGCTGATCCGAAGTTTATAGTTTTCGGGGTGTACGCGAAGGGTAAAGTAATGCGATATGATCAACAGGTTGACAGCCATATGAAGTGTCAACCATCGGGCGCCGAGGCACGAGTGCGGGCCCAGTCCGTATGGGGCGTATCCGGGGTTTTTATGCTCATTGCGGGGCGGCAGATAGCGGTCGATATCAAATGAAAAGGGCTCCGGGAAGGAATCTTCCATATAGTGAGGGGCGGTTTGCGCGATGTGTATTCTGGCCCCCTTCGGTATTTCGTAGCCCTCGATAGTGAACGTATTCACAACGCTACGCATGGACATCGGAACAATCGGGTACATCCGAAGACATTCATTGATGAAGCGATCGGTGATTTCCATATTGGCGGGAGTGAAGTCTTTCCCAGTTGGATCACCATTTGAAAACAGTGCGTCGGCCTCACTTCGAATTTTTTCGTAAAGCTCAGGTTGTGACGCCATGGCATAAAGGGCGAAGTTAAAGCCGTCACCCAGGTACATGCTGGCAAGCACCACTGCCGATAGAGCGAAACTCAGATTCGACTCGGGCATCAATATCGGGTAGTTCGCGTTGAGGCTTAGCAGATCATCCACGAAGTTTCGCGGACAACCGGACCGTTGGGCTGCTGTATGGACACTTTGTACCCGCTCTATCAACGTGTCTATTGCCTTGGCACCGCGTTTTATCCCCGGTGTTTCCAACATGAATTTTGGCAGAATATTTAAGAGATGGGTGTTGAGCGCCCGCTCCTTGTAGGCAATTATATCATCCATGATATCCTGCGTATCAATGTTCATGGATAAGTGTGACATCTGAGCGTTAATCATTTTTCGGCACAGATCCCTTGCAGGATAGCTCTCGCCCACTTTCCAATTTGCCATGTATTCGCGAGCCTTGCTGCAGACCACATCCAGACCCCCTTCCAGTCTCCCGCGGGAGTAGGATGGAGTCATGGTTTTTCGGTACCGGAAATGGTCTGCGCCATCCAGGGCAGGTAATATGCCTACCGCCCCATACACTTTCTCAAAGTCGCCGAAGAGGTTCTTGGATGTCAGGTACTTCCGTCCGTGTCGACGTATCCAGTGGTTTATTTCCGGTCCGGAAACAAAAATATTCGGCTTTGAGAAAGGAGGGGCGATCTCAAAGACTGGGCCGTACTGCTTTGTCAAATCTGCAAAAAGTGCCGGAAGATTCCCGTTACGAGCATGTGGGTTAAACAGTAGCCGATGAAGTGAAACGCGCGGGATTTTTTTGCCGTGATGAGAAGTTACTGCAAGTAGCGGATTATTGATGTTCTCTTCGACCGCGTCCGCCATCGAACGGCCGATTAGGTCCATCCTGCAGATAAGCTCGATCCGTTCTTCCGCTTTTTTGTCGAGCTTGAACATGAGGGGAAAAATATCGCATACCTGGAGCAGGCAAATGATGATAATATCCCGCGGATGTGGAATGTCGTCTGAAAAGATGTCTTTGCCGATTCTGGTTTTGATGAACTGACCTATACTTGCATCTTCATCGTCGCCGCTTGCATCCGCGTATAGTTTGCCGGCTGCCACTGTCCAGAAATCACCCTGGTGATGTTCCAGAATTCCCAGATCAACCAGGTTCTCTAATGTCAAATCAGTGATCGTTTCCGCATGGTGGATGAGTTTTTCAATCCAGTATTGGGCGGTGTGCTGAACCGGTTCATCGGTGATTTCCTTAAGAATCAGGTCCAAGCTCGGGGTGCCCGTTTCTGTTGGGTCCAGAAGGATGAGTGACTCCGCGTCCGTATCGATACGAGAAAGCAGGGAGAGTTCCGCAAGTGCCGCACCGATGATGGCGCAGTTCATTTTCTGGGCGGGTATTTGGTAAAAGTAGCCGCTCTCCTCGTCGAGGAGCATCAGTATGAACTCGTCGAGCAAGCTCAGCTGCTGGCTCTCAATAGGATCGTTCATCAAATTGTAAGACTTGCGATCAAGGTCCGTACGGTTGGTACTATAAAAATTATATACTTCACCCGAGATATAATCAAATCTGGTTTATGGGGGCATGATCAGGCGATGGCCTGATTGTCTGATTTCACTACAATCTTTTTGTAGGGCAAAGCTGAGGCTGTTAAACGAATTGAACGAAAAAATCTACTGACATCACCTTGACCGGCATTATCCCAGAAAACTAAAGTTCGGTCCCCACCGCGTCAACGTATTCAGGGATCATGGCACATCAGATGGGCAGTTCGTGTTTCTGTTCGGCGATAAGAAATTTAAGCTTCTTGTTTGGTCTCATTGATGGAAACGGGGTGATCCGAAGTTTATAGTTTTCGGGATGTATGCGAAGAGTAAAGTAATGCGCTATCATCAACAGGTTGATAGCCAGATGCAGGCCCATCCATCGGGCGCCAAGGCATGTGTGCGGACCCAGTCCGTATGGGGCGTATCCGGGGTTTTTATGCTCATTGCGAGGCGGCAGGTAGCGGTCGATATCAAACGAAAAGGGATCCGGGAAGCAATCTTCCATATAGTGCGGGGCGGTTTGCGCGATGTTTATTCTGGATCCCATAGGTATTTCGTAGCCCTCAACCGTGAACGTGTTCACAACGTCACGCATAGATACAGGAACAATCGCATACATCCTGAGGCATTCGCTGATAAAGCGTTCGGTGATGTCTATATTGGCGGAAGTGAAGTCTTCGCCGACTGGATCACCATTTGAAAACAGTGCGTCGGCCTCACTTCGAATTTTTTCGTAAAGCTCAGGTTGTGACGCCATAACATAAAGGGCGAAGCTAAAGCCGTCACCCAGGTACTTGGCGGCAAGCAACGTTGCCGATAGAACGAAACGCAAATTTGCCTCGGGCACCAATATCGGGTCGTTCGCATGGAGGCTTAGCATATCATCCACCAGATTTCGCGGACAACCCGCCCGTTGGGCTGCTGTATGGACATTTTGTACCCGCTCTATCAATTCGTCTATTGCCTTGGCACTGCGTTTTATCCCCGGTGTTTTCATCATGAATTTTGGCAGGAGGTTTAAGAGATAGATATTGAGCGCACGTTCTTTGAAGGCAATTATATCATCCATGACATCATGCGAATCGACATTGATGAACAGAGGTGACATCTGAGTGTTAATCATTCGTACGCACAGGTCATTTCCAGGATAGCTTTCGCCCACTTTCCAATTTGCCATGTATTCGCGTGCTATACGGTAGACCGTATCCAACCGCCCTGCCAGCCTCCCGCGGGAATAGGCTGGAGTCATGGCCTTGCGATACCGAAAAAGATCCGCGCCATCCAGGGAGGGCAATGCGCCTGTCGCCCCATACACTTTCTCGAAGTCGGCAAAGTATTTTCTGGATGTCAGGTACTTCCGTCCGTGTCGACGTACCCAGCGGTTTACTTCTGGTCCGGCAAGAAAGATGTGCGACTTTGAAAAAGGAGGAGCGATCTCAAAGACTGGGCCGTACTGTTTTGCCAAGTCTGCAAAAAGTGCTGGGAGATTCCCGTTACGAGCATGTGGGTTAAGCAGTAGCCGATAAAGTGAAACGCGCGGGATTTTTTTGCCATGATGAGAACTTGCAAGCAGCGGATTATTGATGTTCTCTTCGACCGCGTCCGCCATTGAACGGCCGATTAGGTCCATCTTGCAGATAAGCTTGATCCGTTCTTCCGCTTTTTCGTCGAGCTTAAACATGAAAGGAAGGATATCGCATGTTTCGATCAGGCAAATGATGATAATATCTCGCGGATGTGGAATGTCGTCTGAAAAGATGTCTTTGCCGATTCTGGTTTTGATGAACTGACCTATACTTGCATCTTCATCGTCGCCGTCTGTATCCGCGTATAGTTTGCCAGGTGCCACTGTCCAGAAATCACCCTCGTGATGTTCCAGAATTCCAAGATTAAGCAGGTTATCTAAAGTCAAATCAGTGACTGTTTCCGCATGGTGGATGAGCTTTTCAATCCAGTATTGGGCGTTGTGCTGAACTGGTTCATCGACGATTTCCTTAAGGATCAGGTCCAGACCTGGGTTGCCCGTTTCCGTTGAATCCAGAAGGAGGAGAGACTCCACGTCCGTATCGATACGAGAAAGCAGGGAGAGTTCCGCAAGTGCCGCACCGATGATGGCGCAGTTCATTTTCTGGGCGGGTATTTGGTAAAAGTAGCCACTCTCCTCGTTGAGGAGCATCAGTATGAATTCGTCGAGCAAACTCAGTGGCTGGCTCTCAATAGAATCATTCATCAGCCGTCGTCTCCTTCAATCTGAATATGCGGCGCGGCAATGATTACAGAAGATTGTAAGGCCTACAGTCATAGTTCGTGATACTAGAAACTGTATAGTCCAACTGGTATATAGTCAAATCTGGCGTATGTTGAACAAGACCGGAGTTAGATTCAAAGACTCGCGGGTCTTTGAATCTAGACTGAAAAAATGTCGAAGACTCGAATTTGCGAAAAATTCCAAGCACTACCCTTCTATATAACATGATATAATCTATATGCTACGAAATATTATTTAATTCCAGTGTTGTGCGTTATTGATCTTCTCTGTGTCCATATCCATAAGTGACCACGTTGCTGAAAGAAGGAGGATTTGATTATGATTGAATGGCTTGGTATTGGCCACCTTTTCGAGCTTTCTCGTGCGGAAGCGATTGCTGGTTTTTTCACCCCGCTTGTGATTTTCGCCGTGTTTTTCCTGGCGCAGCTTATACTGCCCGGAAAGCGGGTTCCCGGCTACGTCATTAATCCGCAGACCGGTAAACCCCGTAATTATCGGCTAAACGGTCTCGTGGTGTTTGCAGTCGCGCTGATCGTGTGGGCTTTCGAGCTCACCGGGATGCCGCGTGAGTGGTTCTACCGATCCACGATCTATGCCGTGGTCGGCGGAACAGTCTTCACCACAATCTTTGCGATCATAGCGGTCTTCAGTCAGCCGCAAGGGAAGATAAAGAACCCGCTTCTGGCGCTTTGGGACGGGCGGGCGCAGGAGATATCGTTCTTTAACGAGCGCTTTGATATAAAGATGTATTTCTATGTTGTCGGTGGGACGATGCTGGCGCTCAACGCCTTGTCCGGGGCTGCGTACAACTACGAAATCTTTGGCGAGAACTATAATCCGGGCGTTTTCCTGTATGCGGCATTCTACACATACTACATACTGGATTATTTTATCTTTGAGCGCGTCCAGCTATATACCTACGATCTGATCCATGAGGGCATCGGCTTCAAAATGTTCTGGGGAGGCCTCGTGATCTACGGGTGGCTGTTCATCCTCCCGTTGTGGGGCATGGCCGTTTATCCGTCTCCCGGATTCTCGTCGGGATGGACATATTTCTGGCTGATCGGGACGACCGCGCTGTTCCTGTTCGGGTGGGGCATCTCGCGCGGCGCCAACATGCAGAAATATACATTCAAGCGATGGCCCGACCGCAAATTTCTCGGGATCTTCGAGCCTGAGTACATCCAGGCCGGAGACCGCAAGATCCTGTGCAGTGGCTTCTGGGGTGCCGCTCGCCACTTCAACTACCTGGGCGAAGGTTTCCTTGGTCTTTCAATTGCCCTGGCATTCGGCTACTTCACTAATCCCTGGGCGTGGACCTACTTTGTCTTCGTCGTAACGTTTTTTACCTTTCGTCAACGTTTTGACGATGTGTACTGTGCCGAGAAATACGGTGCCGAAAAGTGGGCGGAATATCAGGCACGGGTCAAATACCGGATTCTTCCCGGCATTTATTGATAGAGTTCTCTTCGGAGTTCATTCGGGGTGATTACAGTCGCTGCCTGTCCGTATCGTGCTCGAGTTTCCCGATTACTTTAACGGATCAACCCGGTTTGCGCGCCTTGTGGTAGTACATGGGCGTAACAATTCCCAGACGTCCTGCGGCCACGAGACTGTCGCCCACGATATTGATAATTTTCCGTGCCTCGGACGATCCCTTGGGTACGGCGCGTACGCCTTCCAGAACGGGCAGAACCGCCGAGGCGATTTTACGGCCAAGGGCCGTTCTCGAGAAACTTCTCAGATTCAGGCTGCCCCCTTCCAGCGGTTGATACCACGGCGTCTTGGGGTCGGCGTCAAGAGCGCGGTCACGCGCCTCAATGAGTTCGAAACCGACTGCCCGCAGGCTGTCGTCCACCTCCGTGAATGAAGCGATTTCCGGAAGAGCGGAGACATATTCGTTTACTTCCTTGAGTTCCCGGTGCTCGGGGTTTTCGCCGTCGTAAAGAGGGGTCATGCACACGTCGTAGCCGACGAAGACCGCACCGGGCCGCAATACGCGGAATATCTCGGCATGAGCGGCGGTTTTATCCGGCGCATGACACAAGGCCTCGATATGATAAGCCGCGTCGAAGCTTCCGTCTTCCGCCGGTATATTCAGGAAATCGCCGTGCAGGACGCTGCAGAGATGGTCCAGGCCGGCCTCGCTGTTATATGCGGAGCACTTCCCGAGCTGGTATTCGTTGATGTTGAGGCCCACGATCGAAGCGCCGAACTTTTTCGCAAGAGCGCGTTGGGGTCCGCCCACGCCGCATCCGACATCCAGCACCTTCATCCCCGGCCTCAATCCAATGGCCTCGCCCAGAAAATACTCATGGTTGGCAATGCATTCCTCGAAAGGCACGCCCGGCTCCATCAATGCGAAGTGAATCGACCGTCCCCATCCACGCTCGCAAAAGTCGGTAATGAGGTTATAAAACGCCGTTACCGTGCTGGCGTACTCTTCCTTGCTCATCCCTTGGCTTCTGCGGTACTTCGACAGCCTTTCCAAAATATCATCCGGCTGAACTGCATTTGAAACTGGGTTATGGGAGTCATCTGCCACTTGTGTTTCCCTATGTGGAATCTTCTATATGAAAGATTCCTTGTCACCTTCTGACTTTTTTTCTGAATTTTGGGAAACGATCTTATCCAATCTCCGTCAATGGGTCAAAAACATTCTTTGGATCACCAAGCCCGCTTCTTTCAGAACCTGAATAAAACCAGATTTGAATATAATTCTGGTTCGAGACTTGGAACGCGAAAATTTAGGTTACTATATTCTGAAATAACAATGAGACTTACGCACTACCATCATGTTGTTTGAAAAGATCCAGCGCCGGATTATCAAAAATCCGTTCACCGCACCCGGTGAGATCTGCAAGAGCGTTCCGGCTTCAATCCTCCCGGCGATTTTAGCGGTGGTGCTGGGGGTGCTTGTTTCGGTGCTCCCGACCGTGGCGTACCCGACCGGGTTCGGCGACGAGATTGATATCTCCGGGCGCCTCTCGACTGAGGCTTGGCTGTACCCCCAAGATGCAGTGTATCCTGACCAGCGTTCGTATGCGGGCGGCCTTGCGCTTGAGACAACGTTCTATGTTGAGAACGACGAAGGTACAAGCATAACGGTGACTCCCTTTTTGCGGTACGATGCCGGGGACCCGGACCGCACATACGGTGATTTCCGTGAGGCCTATCTGCTGATGTACGGCGATATTGGCAACGGGGAATGGGAATTGCGTCTGGGCATCGATCGGGTGTTTTGGGGCGTCGCGGAGTTGCGTTCCCTGGTGGACATCATCAATCAGACCGATGTTATTGAACACCCGAACGAAAAGATAAAGATGGGTCAGCCAATGGCCCATTTCACCTGGTCGGGTGACTGGGGAGTGCTGGAATTGTTCGCGATGACATGGCACCGTGCGCGCACCTATCCGGGCCGACGTGGTCGTCAGCGGTATGAGTTCATTGTTGATCAGGATATGATTTCATACGAATCCGGCGCGAAAAAGTGGCATATTGATCTTGCCAGCCGGTACAGCGGCTCATTAGGACCGCTCGAGATTGGTCTCAGTCTGTTCAACGGTACGAACCGGGAGCCCACCCTTTTGCCGACATTTCTCGACTCCGGACTGGTCCTGGCTCCGCATTACGAGAAAATTCGCCAGTTCGGTGTGGATGCCCAGCTTACAAGGGGTTCCCTGCTGCTCAAGCTGGAAGCAATCTACCGCGCCGGCGCGAGAAACAGCAGGTACATTCAACACCTCAATGCTTTAGAGGAAGAGGACTACATAGCTTTTATCCTGGGTAGCGAGTACACACTCTATTCCATACTGGGTTCGAACTCTGACCTGATCCTGTTTGCCGAATGGATTTACGATGGGCGTGGTCGCTGGGCAACCAATGCATTCGAGAACGACCTGTTCATTGCCGCGCGTCTCGGATTGAACGATCCGCAGAGCACCGAATTTGTCGTCAGCGTTTTTGGTTCCCTCAACAAGAGCAGTCGCGTCATCGCAGGCGAGTTCAAGCGCCGCCTTTCGTCGGACAACTGGTTGCTGCATATTGAGACCTCAGCTTTTCTGGATATCGACGAAGAGGACTTCATATACTACGTGCGGCGCGACAGCTACGTAAAGATCAATCTGGCCTACAGTTTCTGAGTCGGACCAGGGTCTGAACGCAGCAGCGGTGTCTTGAGAAAGACAGGAATGGACTGAAGGCATTGCCTGGCCATTCTCCCATACACCAGATTTGACTATATCTCCGGTTTTGTTTATATCCATTAGCAGGAGGAACCAATGATTCGGTTTTCAATCCCACGCGCAATACTTGCGGTACTCTGGGGATTTTCACGCCCATGTACACCAGTTTTCAATCCCACGCGCAATACTTGCGGTACTTGGGAGCTTTCTAGCAATTTGTTTCTGGCCAGCTGAGTCGTATTCAGATCTCCTTAGCGGTACCGCCGAGGAGGCGGGTCTCAGAGTTGCGACCGAAGCTCGTGAGCGCCAGAAGGGTTTCGGCAATTTCACCGCAAGCCTGACCATGACGCTACGCAACAAACAGGGCAAAGAAACCCAGCGCTCACTCCGCCTCAAGGTCATGGAAGCCCAGGAGGAGGGCGATCGGACCCTGTTTGTGTTTGACCACCCGCGGGATGTCAAAGGAACAGCCTTTCTCGTCCACGCCCACAAGGAGGGGCCAGACCAACAGTGGCTCTATCTTCCCGCCCTTAAGCGGGTGAAAGGCATCAGCGCTTCGAAACAGTCCGGCTCTTTCATGGGCAGCGAATTCTCCTATGAGGACATGGGAGCGGTTGAGGTCGGGAAATTTACTCACCGGTTCATCCGCGAAGAGCCTTGTGGAGATCTCAAGTGCCTGGTTCTGGAGCGTATCCCGAAAAGCCAGGATTCCGGGTACTCACGCCAGGTGGTTTGGTTCGACCGGGAGGAACTTCGAACAATTCAGGTCCACTACTTCGACCGCAGGAATGAGCACATCAAGACGATGGTCGTGGAGGACTACGCAAAATATCTTGATCGATTTTGGCGGAGCAGCACTATAACGATGACAAACCTTCTGACGGGCAAGAGTACCGTGCTGCTATGGTCAGACTACAAGTTCGGGACCGATCTCGACGCCAAGGACTTTACCAAGACAGCGCTAAAGCGGATACGGTAGAGAGAATTTCTTGACTGCCCAGTCCGGTTTGCCGCCCGCCGGAGTGACTGCAACTGAGACTGGGTGAGCACACTACGCAACGAACGGAGAGTTTCCGTAAGTTGGATTCAACAGGCCCATAAAAACGGCGGAACACCTATGTCTTCGACCATTCCTACAACCCATTACCCAGAAAGTGGGGACGTGACCCTTAGTCCCGGGCGCAGGTCAAATCCCCTGTTTTGGCAATAATGAAATTGCTGAGAGAGATGGAGTCGCGGCTGGGTAACTGGGCCATCATGTTCCGGTGGCCTATCATAGTCGCCGCCATTGTCTTGACCGGGATTGCAACAAGCGGCACGTTGTTGCTTGAGTTTTCGACCGACCACCGCGTCTACTTTTCCAAAAACAACCCCCAGCTTCTGGAGTACCAGGAGATGGAGGACATGTACGGCAAGAGCGACAACGTCTTTTTCGCCATCGTGCCGGAGGACCGGGACGCCACATCGGCTCTCGCACTTGAAGCTACGGAGTGGCTCACCGAACGGGCTTGGCAGACCCCATTCGCGAGCCGTGTCGATTCCATTACCAACTTTCAGCATACCGAAGCTGTCGGCGACGAGATACTGGTGCGTGAACTTGTGGACGAGAGTGCTTTCAGGGATGCCGAAGAGCGGTCACGGATTCGTGAAATCGCCTTGGCGGAACCGGCTCTCGCGGGGCGCCTGCTGGCACGCGACGGCGGTGTATCGGGAATAAACGTCACATTGCAGTTGCCGGGCGAGGACCAGATGCGCGAAGGTGCGGAGGTTGCTGAGCACTCACGGAAACTTGCGAATGAGTTTCGAGAGCGTTTCCCCGGCATTGATGTACGATTGGCAGGAATGGTGATTTTTAACCAGGCCTTTATGGATGTGTCGCTGGACGATCTTAAGACGCTCATCCCGGTGAGTTTCTTGGTAATGGCGTTCATGCTCCTGCTGCTGACGCGGGGATTTTCGGGAACGTTCGCAATAATGCTCGTCGTGACGATGTCGATAATGAGCGCTGTGGGCATCGGAGGATGGGTAGGGCTTCCAATGACATCACCTTCGGCGGTCGCCCCGGTCGTCGTACTGACAGTGGCTATTGCCAACTGCGTCCACATCTATTCCGCCGTTGTCAGCTACATGCATGATGCGGCGTCCGGCACGTCTGAGAATCGCGGCACCAAGACCAGGCGGGATGCGATTGTCGAGTCGATTCGGGTGAACCTTCAGCCGGTCTTCCTGTCGAGCCTGACAACCACGCTCGGCTTTTTGAGCTTGAACTTCTCCGATTCGCCTCCCTTCCGCCATCTGGGCACCTTCGTTGCATTTGGGGTAGGTGCAGCGTTTGTGCTCTCCGTAACTTTTCTGCCAGCGCTGCTCTCGCTGCTGCCGGTTCGGGTACGCGCATCCCTGCCCCGAGAGAGTTCCCTGATAGTCATGTTCGGCAAATTCGTGATACGCCGAAGCCGCCAGTTGCTCTGGGGTTCCGTGCTAATCGTGGTAGTGCTTGTGGCATCGATTTCCCAGAACGAGCTAAACGACGTCTTCCTCCACTATTTTGACGAGAGCATCGAATTCCGAAAAGACTCTGAATTCATTGTTGACAATCTCACCGGTTTGTATGCCATGGAGTACTCGCTCCCATCGCGCTTCCCGGGTGGGATCAGCGACCCGGCGTATCTCTCCGACGTCGAAGCGTTTGCCGAGTGGTACAGGGGGCAGCCTGAAACGATACACGTAAACGTCATCACCGATACCTTCCGCCGGCTAAACAAGAGCATGAACGGAGACGATCCCGCCTATTACCGGCTACCCGCAGACCGGGAGCTTGCTGCGCAGTACCTGCTTCTCTACGAGATCTCTCTACCCTATGGTTTTGATCTCAACAACCAGATCGACGTCAGCAAGTCATCCACCCGGATGGTAGTGAGAACGCAGACGCTCTCGTCAAACGAAGTGATCGCGCTTAATCAGCGCGCACAGCAATGGCTCGCAGGCCACGCGCCGAATATCTCCGGTCCGCTGAGTGCCGGTACCACGTCGATGTTTGCCAATCTCGGCCGCCGAAATATTATCTCCATGCTCACTGGAACCACACTCGCCCTCGTTGGAATTTCCTTCATTCTCATCTTCGCACTGCGATCGTGGCGACTCGGAATCACGAGCATGGTCCCAAACCTGATTCCCGGGGCATTGGGCTTCGGCATATGGGGTCTGACAGTCGGACAAGTGGGAGTATCACTTTCGATGGTAACGGCCATGACGTTGGGTATCGTGGTCGACGATACTGTCCATTTTCTCAGCAGGTATCAGCGAGCCCGGCGTGAACTCGGTTGCACGTCTCCTGAGGCGGTACTGGCCGCCTTCCGAACCGTGGGTCAGGCACTGCTCACGACCTCGCTTGTGCTCGTGGCAGGCTTTGTCGTGGTGAGTTTTTCCAATTTCGAACTCAATTCAGCGATGGGAAAGCTCACAGCACTTGTAATCTCCTTGGCCCTGATAGCCGATTTCCTTCTCCTGCCGCCGCTTCTGATGAAGTTCGACGCGAATGCTGACGGCACCCTGTCCGGTCACTAGGGCGAGAACGATAGTTAACCAAAACGCTACCCACCGGTTACCCTGAGGGGTCTGGAAGCATTGTTCGGGCAGATTCTTTCACCTCGTTCCAAATCAGCTACTTTTGCCTTTTAAAGAGGGGTGAATTAAAATTTCTGGACACCTAAAATACTAAAAAAAAGGAATCACACTCCATGCTCGCTTCGGCTCTTACACAAGAGCAACGTTTAATTAAAAACCTAGTCTCGGAGTTTGCCGAAAAAGAAATCAGACCGGCCGCCTCCGAAATTGACAAAACCAGCGCTTTCCCCTCAGAGATCGTGGAAAAACTGTTCGATCTTGGTTTTATGGGTCATTTCATTGAAGAGCGCTACGGAGGAAGCGGCCTCGATTGCCTCTCATACGTGATAGCGATCGAGGAGATATCCCGGGCGTGTGCTTCAACCGGGACGATAGTTATGGCTCATAATTCCCTTGCGTGCGCTCCGATTATTGATTTCGGCACCGAGGAGCAAAAGGAAGAATATCTGCCGCGGATGTGCCGGGACGCCATAGGGTGTTTCGCTCTTAGCGAACCCGAATCGGGTTCGGACGCGGCAGGAATAAAGACAAGGGCCGTGAAAAAAGGCGGGGTTTACATCCTTAACGGAACGAAAAGCTGGGTTACGAACGGTCGCGAGGCGGAAGTCGCCGTGGTTTTCGCAAAGACCGACAGGACGAAACGAAGCGGCGGAATCACGGCGTTTATCATTGATCTTGACGCTCCCGGAATCTCTCTTGGAAAATCGGAAAGCAAACTCGGAATAAAGGGGACGAGCACTTCGCAGATTGTCTTTGAGAACTGCGAGGTGCCGGCGAGCCGGGTTCTTGGCAAAGAGGGAGGGGGTTTTAAGGTCGCAATGAAAACGCTTGATGCGGGAAGAATAGGGGTCGCGGCCCAGGCCGTGGGGATAGCACAGGCGGTCCTTGACTCCTCGACGCGGTATTCTCAGGAAAGGGAGGCTTTCGGCAGGAAGATCTCAGATTTTCAGGGGATACAGTTCACACTTGCCGACATGGCGACTAGGATCGAGGCCTCGAGGCTGCTTACCTGCAAGGCGGCCTTGATGAAAGATCGCGGAGAAAAATACGCCAAGCACTCCTCCATGGCCAAGCTCTACGCTTCTGAGACAGCGATGTGGGTGGCAACCAAGGGCATTCAGGTACATGGAGGGAACGGATATACGACCGATTATCCGGTGGAACGGCATTTCCGCGACGCCAAGATAACGGAGATATATGAAGGAACCTCTGAGATACAGAGGATCATTATAGCCAGGCAGATTCTTTCCGAGTCGCTCTAAGCTGTTATAATTCAGGGTTCATAATCAGCTATGAGTCAGGAGAAAAGCATGTCCGAGTCAAACATAAACACTGTAGGTATCGTGGGGGCTGGCACTATGGGTTCAGGCATAGCCGAGCTTGTCGCCTTAGCGGGGAAAAACGTCGTTCTGTTGGATATTGAAAAGGATATTGCGGAGGATGCGGTCGCAAGAATAGAAAAAAGTCTTGGCAGACTGGCCCGAAGAGGCAAAGTCGACAAGGAGCAGGTCACCCTGACCGTCTCAAGGATTCACCCGACCGAGGACTACGGTGATTTCAGCGGTGCGGATATCGTGATTGAGGCCGCAAGCGAGGATATGGATCTTAAAAAGGCGGTTTTTGCCAAGATCGAGGAGAACGCCGGAGAAGACACGATTATTGCCACGAATACATCAACTCTCTCAGTTACGGAGCTTGCCATGAACACCTCTAGGCCTGAAAAAGTTGTCGGAATGCACTTTTTTAACCCCGCACCGATAATGAAACTGGTTGAAGTGATCAATACTGCCAAAACATCGCCTGAGATCCTTGAGGAGACGATGGAATTTGCGCGAAGTCTTGATAAATATCCGATTATGGCAAAAGACAGAGCTGGATTCGTTGTAAACAGGATTCTGCTGCCGATGATAAACGAAGCGATTTTCACCTTTGATGAGGGCATTGCCGCGGCGGCAGAGATTGATAACGCCATGAAACTCGGAGCAAATCATCCCATAGGGCCGCTTGCGCTTGCGGACCTTATAGGGCTTGACGTCACCCTGAGCGTACTTGACGTTCTCTACACAGAATATGGAGACCAGAAGTTCAGACCCGCTCCCCTGCTTAAGGAAATGGTAAGGGCGGGAAATCTGGGGAGAAAGACGGGAAAAGGCTTTTTTGAATATGGAAGAAAGTAAAGGAGGCATAAATGTACAAGGATCTTTTGTTTGAAAGCACTGATGACGGCGTGGGAGTGTTGACGATTAACAAAGAGAGGTCTATGAATGTCCTAAATGGCGACACCATAGGACAGCTCAAAGACTTTGTGACCGAAAAGTTGCCCGCTGAGAACATTAAGGTGCTGATTGTGACCGGAGCCGGAGGAAAGGCTTTTGTGGCCGGGGCCGACGTAAGGCAGATGAGTCAGATGACAGCGGACGACTTCAAGGATTACTGTGCCCTGGGAAGAGGGGCCTTTGACTATCTGGAGCAGGCATCTTTTCCGGTTATAGCCGCGATAAACGGATATGCCTTGGGAGGAGGGCTTGAATTTGCGCTTGCATGCGATATAAGAGTCGCCTCTGAAAATGCCCGCGTGGGTTTTCCCGAAACCAAGCTGGGTCTTTTTCCCTGCTGGGGAGGAACCCAGAGATCAACCAAGCTTATAGGACCTGGAAGAACCAAGAAACTTATTTTTACCGGAGAGATGATCACTGCTGCCGAAGCGCTTGCCCTCGGGCTTGTGGATAAGGTTGTAGAGAGGGAAGAACTTATGGATGAGGTTATGAAGATAGCCCAGCAGATCGCCCGCAACAGTCCGCTTGCCGTCAGTTACGCCAAAAAAGCGATAAATCAGGGATCCGAGACGGGACTTTCCGAAGGACTTGCGTACGAGATGGAAACGGGATTTCAGTGTTTTGATTCCTATGACAGGGTTGAGGGAATGAGTGCGTTTGTCGAGAAGAGAACGGCTGAGTTCAAAGGAGAGTAACAATGGAAAGAGTCGTGCTTTCAGAGCCCCTTAGAACCGCGATAGGGACGTTCGGAGGAACGCTTAAGGATGTCTCCGCGGTTGATCTCGGGACGACGGTTGTAAAGGAGATTATAAACAGGGCGTCCCTGCCGCCCGAACAGGTGGATGACTGCATAATGGGCAACATACTGGGAGCGGGACAAGGGCAGAATCCGGCGAGGCAGATATCGATTAATTCCGGATTAAAAGCTGAGACCCCCGCGATTACCATTAACAGGGTCTGTGGTTCGGGCCTTCAGTCGGTCGTGAATGCCGCCCAGGCCATAAAGTCCGGCGACTGCGAATGCATTGTGGCGGGGGGGATGGAAAGCATGAGCGTGGCTCCCTTCTATCTTCGGAAAGCCAGGTGGGGATACAAGATGTCAACGCCTTCGGATGAGCTTGTGGACGGAATTCTGTGCGACGGGCTCATGGATGCGTTTAACGATTACCACATGGGCGTTACGGCGGAGAACCTTGCGGAGAGATATGAAATATCAAGGGAGCGCCAGGACGAGTTCGCTTACTCAAGCCAGATGAAGGCCAAAGCGGCGATGGAGAACGGGAAATTCACCTCCCAGATAGTTCCGGTGTCTGTTCCCGGCCGAAGGGGCAGTTCTGTTCAGTTTGACACTGACGAGCATCCGAGGCCGGATGTTACGCTTGAGAATATTTCGAAGTTAAGACCGGTTTTCAAGAAAGACGGTACGGTAACCGCGGCAAACTCATCGGGCATTAACGACGGAGCCGCCGCCTTGATCGTCACGTCTGAGAGCAAAGCGGAAAAACTGGGCCTGAATCCGCTTGGGTCGATTAAGTCCTACGCAATTTCCGGTGTTGACCCTGCGATCATGGGGATCGGTCCGGTTCCCGCAATGCGCATGGCTCTCGACAAAGCCGGGCTCGGAATCGACGATATCGATCTGGTTGAACTCAACGAAGCCTTCGCGGCGCAGTCCCTTGCCGTACTGAGCGATTTTCCCATTGCGGAGGAGAAACTGAACATAAACGGCGGAGCCATAGCGCTCGGGCACCCGGTGGGGGCCACGGGGGCGGTGCTGCTCGTAAAACTTCTTCATGAATTTGAAAACGTCCGCCCCGGCGGCTACGGAATGGTTTCTCTGTGCATGGGAGGCGGTATGGGTATAGCAATGATTGTCGAAAAAATGTAAACTCACACATAAACGGCGGCTGTCCGGGTGGGCGAATTACCTTGACCAACAGGCCCGATATGAGCGGAAAAATCAAAATAGAGATCATGGATGACGGTCCCCTGATTGTAAGCGACCTCGAGTTGCTTGAAGACGGGGAAGGGAACGGACTTGCGATAAAAAAGAAAACCGCTCTTTGCCGCTGCGGGACCTCTGGAAACAAGCCGTTTTGTGACGGTTCGCACAGGGGGGCGGGGTTTAAGAGCAGTCTTCCGTCTGGCGAGTCTTCTGCTCCCGCCAAGGAAGGGGATGCGGTTATAAGGTCGCTTAAAAACGGTCCCTACGAGGTTTGCGGAGATATTGAACTTTGCGTTGAGGATGATTCGGGGCTCTCGGGGGATGATCCTTATTATCTCTGCCGCTGCGGGGCTTCTGAGAACAAGCCGTTTTGCGACGGTTCACACAAGCGGATCGGTTTCACTGACAAATAACCTAGGAACTAGGAGAAGATAAGAAATGGTTAAGACTCTATCGACGATGATTCCCTTGGGGAGCGAGGCTCCTGACTTCCGGTTGCCGGATGCTGTAAGCGGCAGCGAACTGTCGCTTGGCGATCTCAAGTCGGATGTTGCCACGGTGCTTATGTTTATATGCAACCACTGCCCTTACGTAAAGCACCTGCAGGATGGGCTGGTGGAAGTTGCCGATGAGTACATTTCCAAGGGAGTTTCCTTCATAGCGATAAATTCAAACGACGTTGAGAACTATCCTGATGATTCTCCCGAGAGAATGAAGGAAGTCGCAGAGGAAAAGGGGTACTCGTTTCCCTATCTGTTCGATGAGACGCAGGAAATCGCCAAGGCCTATGACGCCGCCTGCACCCCCGACTTTTTCGTTTATGACCGCGACCTGAAGTGCATATACAGGGGGCAGTTTGACGACTCAAGACCCGGAAACGGAAAACCGGTTACCGGAAAGGATATGCGTATGGCACTCGACTCCATTATAGCGGGCCAGGCAATCGAATGGGAGCAGATTCCGAGCATCGGGTGCAACATAAAATGGAAATAGTGCGGTTTCCCCTGCCGCATGGGACTGCCCGGAAGGAAAAAGAGGGTCACCTGGTGTCCGCAACCTGGAACTTCATCCTCTTGTCCTGTGGGTGTTATCGCGCATAACCATGAAACCGAAGACGGACAAAGACGGATCTCCGGAATCCGAGGATTTCATAAGAGCCAGGATAAGAAGCGATCTTCAGGCCGGTATCGCAAAGCCCGTTACCCGTTTTCCTCCCGAGCCCAACGGCTATCTCCATATAGGACATGCGAAATCCATATGTCTTAATTTCGGTATAGCCGAGGAATTCGGCGGAACATGCAACCTGCGCTTTGACGACACCAATCCCTCAAAGGAAGACGTAAGATATGAAGAGGCTATCAAGGAAGACGTCAGCTGGCTCGGGTTTGACTGGGAAAACAGGACCTATTACGCCTCTGATTATTTCGAGCAGCTCTATGAATACGCCCTTAGGCTGATAAGCGAGGGGAGGGCCTACGTGGACGACCTGAGCGCTGAGGAAATAAGAGAATACCGGGGAACACTTTCGGAACCCGGCAGGGAGAGCCCTTCAAGGAAGAGATCCGTTGAGGAGAACCTTAAGCTTTTCCGGGCTATGAGAGACGGGGATTTCGACGATGGACAGTACGTGCTTCGGGCGAAAATAGACATGGCTTCGGGCAATATGAACATGCGCGACCCGGTCATGTACCGGATAATGAAGAAGCCCCATGCCCGTACCCGGGATTACTGGTCCATTTATCCGATGTATGACTGGGCCCACGGACAGAGCGATTCCATTGAGGGCATCACACATTCGCTCTGCACTCTTGAGTTTGAGGACCACCGGCCTCTTTACGACTGGTTTATCGCCCAGCTCGGCATATATCATTCCCAGCAGATTGAGTTTGCGAGGCTCAACCTCAGCTACACGGTCCTCAGCAAAAGAAACCTCATGAAGCTGGTTTCCGAGGAATATGTAAGCGGGTGGGACGATCCCAGGATGCCCACGATCTCGGGGTTGCGCAGAAGAGGATACACGCCTGAGTCGATAAGGGATTTCTGCCGGAAAATAGGTGTCACGAAGCAGGACAGCGTGATAGACGTGGAGCTTCTTGAGCACAGCGTAAGGGAAGACCTTAACAAGAGGGCGCAGAGGGTTATGGCGGTGCTTGACCCGCTGAAAGTGGTGATAATTAATTATCCCGAAGATGCAGAAGAGGAACTCGAAGCGGTAAACAATCCGGAAGATCCCTCCATGGGAAAAAGAAAAGTTCCTTTTTCAAGAGAGCTTTTCATTGAAAGAGATGATTTCATGGAGGACCCGCCGAAAAAGTTCTACAGGCTCTCCCCCGGTTCCGAAGTGCGCCTGCGCTACGCCTACATAGTGAGGTGCGTGGGTTTTGAGCGCGACCCGACGACCGGGGAGGTAACCGAGGTTCACTGTGAATACGACCCCGATACAAGAGGCGGGAGCGCGCCTGACGGAAGGAAAGTAAGAGGCACCATACACTGGGTTTGTGCGAAAAACGCCTCGAGGGTGACCGTAAGGCTCTACGACAGACTTTTTACCGTTCCCAATCCTATGGCCGACAAGGAAAGAGAGTTTACCGAGTTTCTGAATCCGGATTCCCTGCAGGTTCTTGAGAACTGTGCGGCCGAACCGGCTCTTGGGGACTGTTCGGGGGAAACTAACTACCAGTTTGAGAGAAAGGGCTATTTCATCCTTGATTCCGTGGATTCGCTCTCTGGCGCGCCTGTTTTTAACAGGACGGTTTCTCTCAGGGATTCATGGAGCCGTCGCTCGGGAGGCAAAAGGACCTGATTTCGACTTTCGTACGGGTTGAGAAACATTATGAGCTGGGAAATTGAAAGAATTGGTGACGTCGCGGTCGTGCGCATGAACTCAAACCCTATGAATGTCATAGGAGAGGGTTTCTTCGGCGATCTTGATGAGGCTTTCGCGACGCTTGAGAGCGATCACACGGAAAGCCCCGTGGTGCTTACCTCTTCTCAGAGGGCTTTTTCCGCCGGTCTTGATCTTAAGTACCATCTTTCGCTTTTTACCGCTGGGGACGAAGAGGAAATCTGGCAGTGGTACGAGCGTTTTCGCGGCGCTTTGCTTCGGGTCTTTACTTATGAAAGACCTGTTGTGGCTGCGGTAAACGGTCACGCGATAGCGGGTGGACTTGTACTGGCGCTCTGCTGCGATTACAGGGTATGCGTTGATTCAGGGGCAAGATTCGGCCTTAATGAAATCACCATAGGTTTTCCCATTCCTTCGGCGATAGCCCAGATCGTGCTTTACGTGCTGGGTACGGCAATTGCGCAGCAGGTCATGACAACAGGTTTTCTTTATGAACCCCGCGACGCCGTCAGACTCGGTTTTTTCGATGAAAGCCGCGAAGCGGACAAGCTTCTTTCTCACTGCGTCGAGTTCGCGGGGCAGTACGGTCCGTCGCTTATTCCCGGTTACGCCTTCTCTAAAAGGGCTCTTCGCCGCGAGGTCGTGGCGAATATGGAAGGAGCTTGTGCCGAGGTTGACAGGGAACTTCCGAAGATTCTGCGCAGCCCGGGAGTTTTGGAGAGCCTCGGGGCTCTGGTTGAAACCTTGGGAAAAAAGAAAAAATGATAATGTTGCAGGAAGAACTTTGAAAGAAGTCACCGTAAGAAAAGCCACGGGCGACGATGCGGAGGCGATGGCCCTGATACTGAGAGAGATCGGCTGGTCCGAGAGAAGGAACTCCCTTTCACTTGAGGAAGTGTCGTCTCCGATTCGGGATCTCATACTTCAAGCAGACGGAGATCCGGAAGGGCACACCATGTACGTCGCATGTGATTCCGGGGGAAGGGTCCTCGGGTTCACCACCGTTCACTGGGTGCCGTTCGTTATGCTCGGAAGCTACGAGGGCTACGTCTCTGACCTGTTCGTGAGTCCTTCGGCAAGCGGAATGGGGGCGGGGAGCCGCCTTATCGAGGCAGTTATGGAAGAGGGTAAAAAAAGGGATGTTTACCGTCTGATGGTGACCAACGGCAAGGACAAGCCATCGTATCTGCGGGGCTTTTACAGAAAAAAAGGGTGGACGGAGCGGCCGAAGGTTGCTAACTTTACCTACTACTACAAGGAGCCCTGGTCGTAGTCTTATAGGCGGAAGCCATAAAAAACCAGGAAACGGACCTTAATCGAAAATGCCGGAAAACCAAGAAGAAGCAATTCTGCTAGTGCACTCCCCGGATCGCCCCGGTCTTGTTCACGCGGTCACCAACTTTATATTCGAATACGGGGGTAATATCCACGCGCTGCAGCACTGTGTTGACACGAACGACATGGTGACCTTTATCCGGGCCAAGTGGGGGATGGACGGCTTTACTCTCTCCCGGGAGGAGACGGAGGAGATTTTCCGCGAGAAAGTAGCGAAGAAACTCGACATGAAATTCGAGGTTTTCTTTACGGGAGATATCCCGCGCATGGCAGTTTTCGTTTCCAAGCTTCCCCACTGCCTCTCGGACATAATCTACAGACTCCGCGCCAGGGAATGGAACGTTGAGATGCCCCTTGTGATAAGCAATCATCCGGATCTCAGGGATGTGGCGGGTCTTCATGGAGCGGATTTCTACGTGTTCGAAGACGTAAAGGACAACAAGGAAGCAGTGGAGGCAAAGCAACTTGAGCTTCTTCGCAGCTACGATGTGGATTTCATAGTGCTTGCAAGGTATATGCAGATTTTTACCGAGAATTTCGTATCGCATTACCCCAACAGAATAATGAATATCCATCATTCGTTTCTTCCGGCCTTTCCCGGTGCGCGCCCTTACCACTCCGCGTATGAAAGAGGGGTTAAGGTGGTCGGAGCAACCTGTCATTACGTAACCGAGGAACTCGATTCGGGACCCATAATAGAGCAGGATGTCATAAAGGTTAACTATGATGATTCGATAGACGACCTCAAAAGAAAAGGGCAGGATCTTGAGAAGCTTGTTCTTTCAAACGCGATCTGGTCCCATATAAACCGGGAGATTTTGATTTACAAAAACAGGACAATCGTATTCAATAAGTAGGGGGAGCTTTTGCGATTCCCCGCGGGTGGGTGAAAAATGAAGTTCAAAGGCACAACAGATTACATAGCTACAAACGACTTAGCCGTGGCCGTTAACGCGGCCATTACGCTTGAGCGTCCGCTGCTTGTTAAGGGCGAACCGGGAACGGGCAAGACCATGCTTGCGTTTGAGGTCGCGAAAGCCCTTGGAAAGCAGCTTATAACCTGGCACATAAAGTCCACCACAACTGCGCAGCAGGGACTCTACGAATACGACGCCGTTGCCAGGCTTCGCGACTCGCAACTCGGAGACGAGAGGGTAAACGATATCTCGAACTACATAAAGAAAGGGAAGCTCTGGGAGGCTTTCGAGAGTCCTGAACAGGTAGTGCTTCTGATTGACGAGATAGACAAGGCGGACATAGAGTTTCCAAACGATCTTCTTTTGGAGCTCGACAGGATGGAGTTTTATTGCTATGAGCTCAAAAAAACCGTAAGGGCGGTTAAGAGAGTCATAGTGATAATTACCTCGAATAACGAAAAGGAACTTCCGGATGCTTTTTTGAGAAGATGCTTTTTTCACTACATAGCTTTTCCCGACCGCAAAACTCTTGAGAAAATAGTTAAGGTGCATTACCCCGATCTCGAGCGAAAGCTCATGGATAACGCGCTCACCCTCTTTTATTCTGTAAGGGAGATTGACGGTCTCAAGAAAAAACCCTCCACGAGCGAACTTATAGACTGGATAAAACTGCTTGCGGCCGACCGCATGGCTGCTGGGGAACTCCCCGAAGTGGATATTGAAGAGAGCCTTCCTCCTTACTCGGGTGCGCTTATCAAGAACGAGGCGGACTACGAGATGCTCGAGGCGATTAGGCGAAGATTCAGAAGGTAGGGGGTAAGTTCATGTTCCTTGATTTCTTCCTGCTGCTTAAAAACGACGGATTTCCCGTCACCCTAAAAGAGTATCTTACTTTTCTCGAAGCCCTTGACCGCGACGTGATCGGTTATGACACGACCGATTTCTACTATCTAAGCCGCTGCGTAATGGTGAAAGACGAGCGCCATTTAGACAGGTTCGACAGGCTTTTTTCCGCTTACTTCAGAGGGGCTCAGCTCGCCGATACCGAGCAGTTCATGCAGATTCCGCTTGAGTGGCTGCGCAAAAACTTTGAGAATGTCCTCTCCGAAGAGGATAAGCAGATGATCCGTTCCATGGGCGGGCTTGAAGAATTGATGGAGAGATTGAGGGAGATTTTCGAGAAGCAGAAAAAACGCCACCAAGGCGGGAACAGATGGATAGGCACGGGCGGCACTTCTCCCTATGGTGCGTACGGTTACAATCCCGCCGGCGTTCGAATAGGGCAGGACGGAGGCAGGCAGAGGCGGGCCGTCAAGGTGTGGGACAAAAGAGAGTTTCGCGATCTTGACGATTCGGTGGAATTAAACGTGAGGAACATGAAAATGGCCCTTAGAAAGCTCAGGGTTCTTACGAGAGAGGGGGTGGGGGAGGAGCTTGACATTGAAAAGACGATCGACAGGACTTCGAAAAACGCGGGGCTGCTTGATCTTGAGTTTGTTCCCTCACGCAAGAACAACGTCAAGGTTCTTATGTTCTTCGATGTCGGGGGTTCAATGGAAGATCATGTCGAGCTTTGCTCAAGGCTTTTCTCTGCCGCCAAGCATGAGTTCAAGCACCTTGAATTCTACTACTTTCACAACTGCATATACGAAGCCGTATGGAAAAACAACGCAAGACGCTTCAGCGAGAAGATTCCCACCTTCTCGGTACTCAACAAATACAACGGCGACTACAAGTGCGTTATAGTCGGTGACGCATCCATGTCCCCGTGGGAACTTGTGTATCCCAACGGAAGCGTTGAACACAATAACGATGAGCCGGGTCTTCTGTGGCTTAACAGGATAAAGGCGAAATATCCTTCTACAGTGTGGCTTAACCCCGTGCCGCAAGATGAGTGGAGGTGGACTGAAAGCATAGGCATGCTGAACGATTTTTACGAAGACAATATGTTTCCCCTGACACTCTCGGGCATAAAAGACGCTATCCTGACTCTCAAGCGGCGCCCCGGCCACCACGGTGCGTCGAGACTCCCGGCGTGATGAGGGTATATACCGTTGATGCTTTTACCGACGGGCCGAATTCCGGGAATCCGGCCGCTGTGTGCATTCTTGAAAAAGAAGTGCCGGATCAGACAAAACAGGAGATCGCTTCCCGGGTAAATCTCTCAGAGACTGCTTTTTTACTCAAGAGAAAAGGCGTTTTTGAACTCAGATGGTTTACTCCCAAGATGGAAGTTGACCTTTGCGGGCACGCCACTCTTGCAAGCGCTCATATTCTTTTCACTCTCGGCATCCTTCCCGATACGGAAGACGCCGTGTTTTCCACAAAAAGCGGGATTCTTACCGCGAAGAGAAAAAGCGATCTCATAGAAATGGATTTTCCCTCAGAGGATCCTTGGGAAGTTGAGATGCCGGAAGACCTGCTTATGGCGATTTCCCAGATGCCTCTTTACGTGGGCAGAAACCGCTTTGATTACATAGCTCTTTACGGGGGCGAAGAGACGGTAAGAAGTGCTATTCCGGAACTCACGCACATCAGAAGGCTTGATTCCAGGGGACTTATAATAACGAGTGTCTCGAGTTCTCACCGCTACGATTTCGTATCGCGTTTTTTCGCTCCTAACGCCGGGATAGAGGAGGATCCGGTTACAGGCTCTGCTCACTGCTGCCTTTGTCCTTTCTGGAGCCGGAGGCTCGGGAAAAAAGAACTCACGGGCTATCAGGCGTCAGAAAGAGGAGGTCTCGTTAATACAAGATTTTCTGAGAAAAGAGTCTTTCTGTCGGGAAAAGCGATTATTGATGGAAGCTTCGAAATCAATCCGGAATCATGAGGGAACTTGGATTTGCCGCTTGCCAAGATTCACAAAACTTTTTTTTTCGGTAAAATTTAAAATCCCATGTTACAGGGGCGGCGTAGCCAAGAGGTAAGGCAACGGTCTGCAAAACCGTCATACCCCGGTTCGATTCCGGGCGCCGCCTCCAGTTCTGAACTCCGTTCAGCGTAATGCCCGGGTGGCGGAATTGGTAGACGCAAGGGACTTAAAATCCCTCGGGAGTATCTCCCGTGCCGGTTCGAGTCCGGCCCTGGGCACTTTTTTTCTACCAAATTCCAGAACGAATATGTTAAAATGTGAAGTATTATGTAATAAGTAGAACTAGTTGGGACAAAGGGCTGATTTCAAGGAGGTTTTGGAGATGAATTTTAGGACTCGGCTTAACGTAGCCATTTTTGCATTTGTTTTCTCGTTTGCGCTGGTTTTTTCGCTGAATGCTGTTGCCCAAGATGGGCAGGATGAACAAAAAGAAAGTCTCAGCGCGGTAAAGGAAGCTAGTCACACGCTTCAGAGAATGATTGTGACTGCCACCAAGCGTGCTCAGCTTGCCCAGGATGTGCCTTTTTCTCTGAATGTCCAGTCAGAAGAGGATATAGAGCGCCTTAACACCACTAACTTGGAGGATCTTTCGCGCAACGTTGCCGGACTCTCAATACAAAACCTCGGGCCGGGCCAAAGCGTAGTCACAATCCGCGGCATTTCTTCCGGGCAGATAGTGCGGGACCAGCCCGGCGTAAAGGAACAGGTTGGGGTCTATCTCGACGAAACCCCTATATCTCTGTCGCTTTTCACTCCTGACATCGATCTTTTTGACCTTAACCGTGTGGAAACCTTGAGGGGACCGCAGGGCACGCTCTTCGGATCAGGCTCAATCGGCGGTACCGTTCGCTATATAACCAACCAGCCGCTTTTGGGTGTAAACGAGGTTAAAGTCGAGATTGACGGAAATTATCTTGACGAAGGTTCTGTTGGAGGTCATCTGAAAACAGCCCTCAATGTTCCTTTAGGCGAAGATGCGGCCTTTCGCTTGGTTGCTTACGGCACTAGATACGGCGGTTTCATCGATGCGCAAAAGGAAGGGGGTGCTGTGGATGAGGATGTAAACGACGGCACCCGTCACGGTGGGCGTATTTCCCTTTTATGGGAGCCAACCGAAAACCTGTCCATCACCCCGCGCGTTGTATATCAGAACATTGATCTTGGAGGTTTTAACCGCGACGAAGTATTTAACCTCTTTGCAAACCCCTATACCGACCCCCCGACTCCGCTTGGTGATAGAGAGCAGCACCTGCTGCTTGACGAGGCTTTTGAAGATGAAACTCTGATTTTTGACACCGTGGTAAATTGGAGCATCGAAGACTTCTTTGACGTTACATACTCGGCAAGCTATATAAACCGCGATCTTCTTGTAAGTCGTGACGCGAGTGCCCTTACAGGTAGCGTGAGCGTGGACCTTGGATTTGCGGAGGATCAAGTGGCAAACCCATCCAATCTGCGTGACACTACCGACCTTGAACAGATGACCCATGAACTTCGCTTGAGTTCAAACGATGACGGTGCGTTTCAGTGGCTTGCAGGTGTCTTCTACTCCGACGTGGAGCGTGACTATTCTCAGCGTCTGCCGACTCCGGGTTATGATGCCTTATGGATTCCCTCGGCTGACACTAACTTCCCCGATGCAGTGGATTCGCCTTATAGTTCCGATCTGACATATGATTTAAGGCAGATCGCGCTTTTCGGCGAGGCGTCCTACGCGTTGCTCGAACGTCTGGACGTGACTGCCGGTCTGCGCTGGTATGACTGGGAAGAGGATAAGACTTTCAGATCTGGTGGAGGTTTCTCGAATGCTGATGCCCAGAATCAGGACATTACGGTTTCCTCCGACGGATTTACACCTCGGTTTATGGTGAGCTACGATGCTAACGATAACGTTACTGTGAATGCTCAGATTTCCCGAGGCTTTCGTCTCGGCGGAGTTAATGACCCGCTTAACCAGCTGCTTTGCGGAGATGCCTATGATACTTTCCGGGGGTATCAGGAGTTTGAGGATGAGACTCTCTGGAACTACGAGGTCGGGTTTAAGTCCTCCTTTGAGAGTGTTACATTCAACGGCTCGGTCTTTTATACCGACATTGAGAATCTGGGTGTAAACGTTGATGCGGGACCCTGCTCTTCCAGGGTTACGATCAGCGTACCTGAATCTCACACTGCGGGAGCGGAGCTTGAACTGTCTATTCAACCGACAAGATCTTTGCTACTCGCTTTTGCCGGAAGCTATTTAGAAGCAGAGTTTGATTCCACTATCAGAGGGGCAGATGGGAATGTGGTTGAGGGAATAGAGGATGGTAACCGCATACCTTCTGTTCCAGACTGGCAGCTCTCAGGATCCGCCACTTATACTTTGCCCGGTATTCTGAGTGCCGGGGAAAGCTTTCTCTCGGCTTCATGGCAGTTTGTAGGCGACAGCATCACGCAGTCAGGCGATCAGATTCCCGGCAGGGGAGTTTTTGGACATGGGTTGCCCTACAGGGGTGCCTCTGCCGATGAGGCAACGGAAGTTGATCTGCTGCTTGATTCATACCACCTGTTTAACCTTTCCGCGGGCTTGGTATATGACAATATCGAGTTCACGGCTTACGTAAAGAATATTACGGATGAAAACGTTAAGCTTTCGTTTGACCGCGAGCGGGGAGGCCGAGCCCGTCTTGCCTACAGAGTGGGTCAGCCCCGTACTTTCGGTGTGGTCACGCGCATGCGTTTCTGATGAGATAATGGGGAAGGTGTATTAAGACTTATCTTCCTTGTTAAAAATGAGACCTGTACCTTGCAATTGCGGTATTTAATGCCGTAATTGCAAGGATAATTACTGAGAATATACAAGCAGGTTTAGACCAACTTCCATATTTCCGGTTTGGAAATGGCACGCGAAATCTTAAATGCAAGCGTGGATTAGTTCTTAGTGAATCAGATTTTAAGGGCCCGGTTCGGGGGTTCCCCCTGTCGAGGCAAGTCAGTTTTACGTTGCAGGGTCGGCTTTCACTCAGTGAAGTACTCTTTTTCTTCCCTCTTCCCCTGTAATATCCTCGGAATCGTCATCGTAATAAAGGTAATTCATTTCTTCAAAGAGTTCGTCAAACTCATCTGCGAATTCATCCTCAAGCCCATCATCTTCGTCAAACATGTCGGAGATGTCTAACGGGTAGTGAAAGTCTTCATCGTCTTTTTTGATAAATTTGAGCATGATTACCTCCGGCGGGAAAAATCTTCAACCAAAAGCTACACCCCGGTTATCAAAAGTCAACATCCCGAGGTTAAGTTTCGGTTAAGTGACACAACTACTTTTATTCATGACCCTTCCATCACAGCGGTTTTAAAAGAAAAGAAACGTTCTTGAGGATGAAATCGGGCTTTATTGCATTGCCCTCAAGGTCGGTTTTTTTAGTAACTCCGGTCATTACAAGTGCCGTGCTGTACCCCGCTTTTTCCCCTCCGGCAATGTCGGTCCGGAGACTGTCTCCCACCAGAAGGGTTTTTTTCGTGGGTGCCACTCCACTTTTCTCCAGAATATCGAACATGTATTTTTCGGGTTTCCCGGATGTAACCGCTTTCTTCCCCGACGCAGCTTCCACCGATGCGAGGAGGGCTCCTGTAGCGGGGGCCCGGCCGTGTTCGCAAGGGTAGAAGAAGTCTCCGTTTGTGCCGATGAAGTCTGCGCCGTTTCCGATTGCTATGGAAGCGGTCTTTATTTCCTCAAGATTAAATTCCGGGTGACTTCCTATCACCACGAGGTCTGCGCCGAGAGAGTCATTTCCTGAAACTTCAACCAGTCCCGTTTCCCTGACCTCGTTCTTTAGGTAATCGCTTCCGGCTATGAAGACCGTTTTCCATTTCTTTGATGAAAGTTTTTCCCTTATCATAGAAGCGGTTGCCATGGGGGAGGTTACGAACTCGCCATCGTGCGAGCGAATTCCGAGTTCTCTGAGTTTCTCGGCGTAATCAGAAGGAGACCGCGAGGGATTGTTGGTTATGAAGCGTATCTCCTTTTTATTCTTTCTTAATGCCTCTAACACCCCGGGGGAGTTGCCGATGGCCTTTTCGCCGGAATATATAACCCCGTCTAGGTCAAAGACAAAATGATCAAACGAATTTTGAAAATCCATAACAGAGGCCGGAAATTTTACAGGGGGAGGTTATTCTATCCCCAGATACTCTTTTTGAGTTCTTCCTGAAGCTGGGAGTCGTAGTTTGACTTCATTATCTTGATCAGTTTGTTCTCCCTGTCTTCAAAAAACTCAACTCCCATGAAGGAAAGCACGTCGAACGCAGCCCTTTTGTACCCTTCGTAGAACTCTTCTATTTCTCCGGAAGCTCTGACAGTTTTTGAATCGAGGTAAAGGGCTATCGCTGCGATTTCATCCTTTACCTCGGGGGATATCTCAATTTCAAACCCTTCAAGTTCGCCCTGAAGGAGATGGTTCCTGTACATCTCGATTACGGCGTCAAGTGTGTGTGCATCCATTTAAGCGTCCTCTCCGGCGTATTCTAACCGTTTTTACTAAGAAGTTCACTTGCCACTATTATGTTGTCTCTTCCCGCCTTGGCCGCGAGCTGCACCGCTTCTTTGAGAGTGGTTTTTTCCTCAATGGTGCCGAGTTTTAAAAGCATTGGAAGGTTTACCCCTGAAATCACTTCCATTTCACCGCTTTCAAGAAACATCAGGCTTATGTTGGAAGGAGTTCCCCCGAACATGTCCGTTACAAGCAGTATTCCGTCTCCCTCGTCAACAGTATCGACTGAGGCCCTTACCTTTTTTTCAAAATCCTTGGAATCTTTTGAGGCGTCTATTGAGACCGCGGTCATTTTAACCCTGGGTTTCTCAGGCAGGATAAAGTTTACAGCTGATATAAGCTCCTTTGCGAGCTCTCCGTGCGTGACCACTACTATGGAAAACATAGGATTTTTATAGCTTATTTATATCTCTGTGTCTAATAATGGCGGAATATTCGGAAAGGCTTTCGCCAAGAGCATCGGCCATGACTACGGAGCGGTGCTTCCCGCCGGTGCAGCCTATCCCCAGGGTAAGATATGATTTTCCTTCCTCGGAATATTTCGGGATTAAAAAGCGCAGAAAAGAGCACAGCTTCTCCAGAAACTCCCGCGAAGCTTTATCCGACATGACGAAGTCCACGACTTCGCCGCTGGTTCCGTCAAGGTCCCTCAGGGATTCTGTAAAGTGGGGATTTTTCAGAAACCGAACGTCGAAAACCAGATCTGCGTCTTCAGGAATCCCGTACCTGTAGCCGAAAGAGAGAAGGGTTATAAGAGGGGTCTGCTTGTCGGGTGCTCCGGCAATCTTTGCTACGATCGTTTTCAGGTCGTGAACGCTGAGAGTGCTCGTGTCTATGCGTTTGTCCGAGAGCTCTCGTATGTCTGCCAGGATTCGCTTTTCCTCTGATATCCCTTCGGGAAGGGTTTTCTCGCCTCCAAGCGGGTGAATTCTCCTTGTCTCCTTGTATCTTTTAACGATTGCCTCTTCAGAGCATTCAAGGAACACAAGGTCGACTTTTTCGGCCGATCCCCTTATTTTTTCCAGCACTTTTTCGAAATCATAAAGTGCATCTTTTTCCGGTATCCGTATATCAATAACTGCGACCGCTCTTTTTATCTGCGTAAGGGATTTCCCGCAAAGGTCGATAAAAGAGAAAAGAAGCTCGGGGGGCATGTTGTCGACGCAGAAAAACCCCAGATCTTCAAGCGCCTTCGCCGCCGTGCTTTTTCCCGAACCGGAAAGTCCGCTCAGTATTATTATCCGTTCCATTATTCCCGAGTGCCGGACGGAATCTCGATTTTCTTGCCGGTCTCCTTAAGTATCTGGTTTCGCACTGCCACGTCTATTACGGACGCCATGTTTCTTCCCGGACTCACAGGCAACACTATGTACGGCAGTTCTATGTCGAGTATGGAGTAAGTTTTCGTGTCCAGGCCCAGGCGATCGTATTCTGTTTCGGAGTTCCACTGGTGAAGTTCTATAACCATGTCGATTTCTCTTTTTTCCATAACGCATGTGGTTCCGAAAAGGTCCTTTATGTTCACTATGCCTATTCCCCTTACCTCCACAAGGTACCTTATGTTCTCGGGACCCACTCCGACGAGTGTCTGGGAGCCTATCTTCCTTATTTCGACCACGTCGTCCGCGATAAGTTTGGAGCCCTGTATTATAAGGTCGATTGCGCATTCGCTTTTCCCGATTCCGCTTTTCCCGAGAATCAGCACTCCCGTATGATGCACGTCAAGAAGCACTCCGTGAACTGTTATACGGGTTGCGAATTCCTCGGCGAGCAGTTCATTGAGAATAGTTATGAATTTCCCCGTGCCCAGGGTTGTTGTAAAAAGCGGTATCCCTTTTTTTTCAAAATGCTCGATAAAGGATTTTTCTGGGCTAGCCCCCTTTGAGAGTATGAAGCAGGGAATATCGTTTGACAGAAGATTTGATATTATTTTTTTTTGGGTTCTGCCGGGGAACCCGTTTATGTAGGAGATTTCCGTTCTGCCGAGCACTTGTATGTTTCCGTTCTCGAGCTCTATTTTCTTTTCTATCATCCTTAATCCCGGCTTTTTGGCACTTGGTGAAATAATGTGTCTTTCAAGTCCGTTTTCCCCGGAAATAGATTCAAGACCGAGCTTTTCTCCGAATTTTCCGTAAAAGTCTCCGACTGAGATGTAATGGCTGTTTTCAGAGTTTTTCATCTTCTTCAATCAACAGGTTGTAAATATCAGAAGCCCCCTTTGACGCAATAAGTTTTGACCTTACGTCGTTTTGTCCGAATATCCTGGATATCCGCGCAAGCAGGGTTATCCGGGTTTCCGTGGGGCAGTTCTCAGGAGTTATCAAAACGGCGAAAAGATGGGTTTTTTCTCCGTCTAGCGAGTCGAAGTCAACCCCCGTCTCGCTTCTGGCAAAAGCTATGGTTATATCCGGAATATCGAGGAGTTTTACGTGCGGAATCGCCACTCCGGAATCAATCGCCGTGCTGCACAGTCCCTCTCGTTCAACCAGGGTTTCGCTTAGCCTCTGCACGTTAAGTCTGGGGACGGCTTCTGCGACTTTTTCCGAAAGCTCCCGCAGCACGTCCGGTTTTGTTGTCGAGACGAGTTGGGGAAATACGGAATTTTTCTCCAGACATTCAGAGATTCTCACTTTTCTTCTTCCGCAGTCACGGGGTAAGAAGTCCTACCTTCTTAGAATCGGTTTTTTTATAAACGACGTTCATTTCAAGCGTTTCGCTGTTTCTGAAAGCCACGAAATCCTCTTCGGACGCGTCAAGCTGCAGCAGTGCTTCCGCAACGCTCATGGGCTTGGGACTCAGGTGCTGGTGATCTACCCTCAGGTTGTTTTCCGTCTCGGCCCTCTGCACACGTGCGGCGGAAGGGGTCTTCGAGACGTTTCTTCTTCTCAGGCTCAGCTGTTTATCTGTTCTTCTCCGCAGTTGTTTTATGATCGTGTCGAAAAGCTTGTCTATGGCTGAGTGCATTTCCTCCGTTTCTACCGAAGCGGCTGCTTTTAGGGGGCCCGAGCTGATTGTTATTTCCGCATTGTTTCTGAGCTTTTCCGCTGAAAGAATTATTTTCGCCTCTGACGGATGTCTATCTGGGTCTATGTACCTCTGGAGTTTTGGCATTTTCTTCATCGCGTAACGTTTGAAATGTTCCGACCTTCTTTTGTCGGGAATGTTTTTCGTGATGATATCGGTTTTCATGGTTCAAACCTCCTTTGAGAGTCTTTTTGATGAATTGGGTATGCCGAGTATTTTTCTGTATTTTGCAACCGTTCTTCTCGCAACCTTTACGTTTTTCATAGAAAGTATTCTGGATATATCTTCGTCCGAGAACGCACACTGAGCCGGTTCTTCATCAACTATTTCCCTGATCATTGATTTTATTTTCTCAAGCGAAATCTTTTGTCCGTTGGATGAGCGGACTCCTCTTGAGAAAAGTTTCTTAAGTTCTACGATTCCTTGGGGGCATTGTATGTATTTTCTGCTTGTTATACGGCTCACGGTTGATTCATGGATGCCCACTGTGTCAGCCACGTCCTTTAGCTTTAGGGGTTTTATGTAAGCACTGCCGTGATCGAAAAACTCCCTTTGCTCATCGACGATTTTCTCCATAACTTTGCGTATTGTAGTCTCGCGCTCTTCGATGCAGCGGACGATTCTCTGGGCCACTTCGATTTTTTCCCGCAGATAGTCCGTGGTTTCTCCCGTTAGGTTCGCACGGTCGGAGAGAATCTTTTTGCAGTAGGAACTTATTCTGAGTTTCGGAAAACTCCTGTTTGACTGCATCTGCAGGTCATCTCCCACCTTGTACACGTAGAAGTCGGGAACGATGTTTCTAGTAGCATCTTTAATGTAATAAGGTCGTCCGGGTTTTGGCTCAAGGGAGGTTATTACGGCTTCAATTTCCAGTATCTCTTCCTTGTTTATGTCAAGTTCGGCGCAGATCTTCTTGTAATCTTTTCTGCCGAGATCGTCGATATGGCTCTCTACCACCCGCACAAGGGCGCTTTCCCTTTCATAACCGAGATCCAGAGCCTGTGCGGCGAGACACTCGGAGAGGTAGCGGGAACCGACTCCGATGGGATCAAACGTGGTGCGTATCTTCTCCGCTACCCGTATTGTCTCCGCCATGCGGTCACCGCCTGCCTCGGATGAGCCTTCTGCTTCAAGCAGCCTTGCTATCTCTTCAAGTTCGATCTCAAGGTATCCATCCTCGTTTATGTTACCGATGATAAACGAAGCTATCTGCTTTTGCCGCTCGCTAAAATCGGTCATTGACAGCTGCCAGTGAAGGTGCTCAAACAAAGAATCCTGATTTGGAATCTGGTTCTCCCAGGTGGTCTCCTCGCTTATTTCCGCAGAAAACTCTTCGGGTGCCGGATAGTCGGTTTCCGTCGGGCCGAGTTCATTTAGAAGAGATTCTCCCGGATCTTCTTTTTCCGTTTCCAGAGATGAGCCTGGATCTTCTTCCAAGGCGGGGTTTTCTATGAGCTGTTCCTCCAGGTATTCCCTGAGTTCAACCGTGTTCATCTGTACCAGGCTTAGAAAAAGCCTGAGATGCTGGGTGAGTATGAGCTTTTGCTTCTGTGCTACGTTGGGGGTCTGCGCAAGACCGAATCCGCTCATTTAAATAATTTTTCTCCTTTTCCTGTTTCCCAAACCCTGTAAGACCAACCCATTTAAATTATAACACCATTTGACCCGTTATTTAATTTCTAAGCCTGTGTAGTATTAGCTGGGAGGAGTCGCATCAGGGGTGGTTGCTTAGAGCGGGTTGCCGACGGGGTGCGGAAAATAGCAGGGGATTGGCAGCGGAAAACCGCTTGGCCGCACTTGCCGGTTTGTATGTAGAATCTAAATTCCAAGCCCGCTGTGTGACAGCGGATCGTGTTACTCCCGGTACCACTCGTGGATATTCCACAGTTCAGAGTCCCATCCGTTTACCCGTACTCCCTTTAGGTTTTTACTGAAAGCCGAGACGAAGGCGCGGTGAACCAGGGGAATCACTACATGGTTCTGAACCAACATGTCATTCATCCGGATGACTAGGTTTTCACGGTCTGGGCCGATAGGGGTTTGCTTCAGTTCCTCATGGAGATCATCGTACTCCTGGTTGGACCAGCGGGATACGTTGCCGCCCGCCCAGTCGTTTTCGGAGCCGGTAATCTCAGTAGTTAGCCAGCTTGACAGATAGTTCTGCGGCTCAATGGATGATGTTCCGTTGGCGTACATTTCGACATCGGCATAAAATCTCCAGACATTGTCGGGATTTTCTGGATTGCTGTCAAAATAGACACCGGCGTTAATGCTCTTTAACTCGGTTTCCACCCCTATATCCCTCCACCATCCCTGAATCAGCTCCTGAGTACCTTGGCGAACCGGGTTTGTAGAGGTCTGGTAAAGAATTTCCAGGCGGACTCCGTCTTTTTCCCGGATACCGTCGGCGCCGGGTGTCCATCCGGCCTGAGCAAGCAGGGTTCTCGCTTGCTCGATATCCTGGGTCAGGCAGCCTTCGTTATTTGGTGAAGCGTACTGGGGAGGCGCCGGAATAATATTGCAGGTTGCCCTGCCCGCGGCACCGTAAAGCTGTTCGACGATATGTCCGCGATCAATGGCTAAGGACAAGGCCCTGCGCACTGCCGGGTCGGTCAGAAAGGGGTGAGGGTTGTTGCCGTTTGACCATTCGGAGCGCCGGTCTCCCAGAGCTGGATCGGGATTAGTGAAGTTGACTACCAAATGCTCAACAAGGGCGGCGAAGGCCGGCCGAACTGTTCCCTTGCCGATTTCTTGGAAAGATCCGAGAGTCTGAGGGTCTATTTGCAGGTTCCAACCATAATCTGCCTCTCCTGTTTCCAGAACGGCCCGGGCGGAAGCCGTAGCGTCCCCGCCGCCTTTTATTACCACTTTGGGGAATAGTCGGTCGGTTGCGCGGAAATGTTCGTTGATTTCATAGGTAAGAACGGAGGTAGTTTCGGCATCCGATTCACTGATTGTGAAATCGGTGATTTTATAGGCCCCCGTCCCAACTGGGTATAGATTTTCCGTGACGCATTCCTGAGCTGCCTCACCGACGCAGTTTGCAAACTGCGCCTTTTGCAGAATAGGGGAAGAGGCCCCCACAAAGAGGGTATATGGATAGATTGCAGGGGCAGTGAAGGTAATTTTTATACTAAGCGGGGAATCCTCGACAGGGTCCACATTCCCTATGGGTACGGAACCACACACATCTTCCGTTGCTGGCAGAGAACACAAGTACCTGTGGGTAAATATAATATCTTCGACCGTTAGAGGAGTGCCATCGGACCAAAGGATTCCTTCTTTAAGCTTCCAGGTAATCGTGGTCATATCTTCTGATACCCCGCCATTGTCCACGGTCGGAATCTCTTCGGCTAAGCGGGGTACCAGACTTCCTTGCTCATCATAGTTAGCCAGGGGCTCCAGGATCAAAGCGCTGGCATCAACGTCCTTAGTTCCGCCGGCGAGATAAGGATTGGCTATAGTAGGAGCCTGCCAGTAAAGTATGGTCAGGGTTTCATCATCATCGTCATCTCCACAGGAAATTATGAAGAGTCCCGCGACTATCATTGCCAAGACTAAAAATGTTTTTTTGTATTTCATCTGAATTTCTCCTGAGAGGTTATTAGCACTGCTAAGGTTTTAGAATTTTCCTATTATTACCAAGAAACATTTGGAACGCAATCGTTGTCAGGAATCATTAATTGCGAGTGCTCGGAAAAACTTTAAAACCACGGAGAATTTCCTCAATTTTTTTTGTACGGTTATCTTTTTTGCGTGAACGTAAGCGAAGCCGCAAGAATCATAATCATTCTCGGCGCGATGCTAATAGCGCTCGGAGTCATACTGCCTTATGCGGCGAAACTTGATTTCTTCGGGAAACTTCCTGGAGATATAAAAATCAAAAGAGAAAATTTCAGTTTTTATTTTCCGATTGCAACCTGCATAGTGCTGAGCATCCTGCTCACGCTTCTGGGCAATCTTTTCTTCAGAAAATAAAAACGGGGAGGATGGACGGGGATTAAAGGCTTTTCCGTTCGTCAGGAAGAACCCAGTCTCTTTCGTTCATGAAAAGCTTTTCATACTTTTCTATGCTGTTTTCTAACTCGAGGGTCTGCGATATGTCATCAAGCCCTTCAAGAAGCACCTTTCTTTTGAAATCGTCTATTTCGAATGAAAAGCTTATCCCTTCCCCCGTTACGGATTTCTCAACCAGGTCAACTTCAAGGGAATAACCTTCATTCTCCAATACAATGCGGAACAACTCATCCGTTCTGTCCTTGGATAGGACTATGGGGAGTATCGAGTTCTTAAAACAGTTGTTGTAGAAAATATCCGCAAAAGATGGAGCCAGAACTATCCTGAACCCCGCTTCCCTTATCGCCCAGGGAGCGTGTTCCCTAGAGCTTCCGCTTCCGAAATTCTCCCGAGTCAGAAGTATGCACGCATCCGCGTACCTCGTCTGGTTGAGTTCGAAATCCTCGTTTAAGGTCCCGTCATCGTTATATTTCCAGTCGAAAAACAGAAATTCTCCGAATCCCGTTCTCTCGATGCGTTTTAGGAACTGCTTGGGGATTATCTGGTCGGTGTCGACGTTCATTCTGTCAAGAGCCGCTACTTTTCCCGATACCTTTTGAAGTTTCTCCATGTTTCAGATCCCCTTTTCTATTTCCCAGCCGCGCACGTCCACAAAATGTCCCGTTATTGCCGCTGCGGCAGCCATTATGGGGCTTACAAGATGGGTTCTTCCCCCTTTCCCTTGGCGACCCTCGAAATTCCTGTTGGATGTGCTGGCACATCTTTCCCCGGGGGCCAGTATATCTGGGTTCATTCCAAGACACATGCTGCATCCCGACTCGCGCCACTCAAATCCGGCCTCGGTAAATATCCTGTGAAGTTCCATTTCCTCTGCCTTTCTCTTTACAAGCTGGGAGCCTGGAACCACCATTGCGTTTACTCCATCGGCTACTTTCCTGCCTTTTACGAGTTTCGCAACCGCCAGCAGATCTTCCATTCTGGAATTCGTGCAGGAACCTATGAACACCCTGTCAACGTGTATGTCCGTTATCGGGGTGTTTGCCTTGAGGTCCATGTATTCAAGAGCCTGTTCCATTGATTTTCTCTTGCTTGAGTCTTCGCACTCCCTTGGATCGGGCACTTTTGAAGTTACGTCCGTTACCATTCCCGGGTTGGTTCCCCAGCTTACCTGCGGAGCTATCTTGCGGGCGTCAAGGGTGACTGATTTGTCGAAAACGGCGTCGGGGTCCGTGTGGAGAGTATGCCAGTGTTCGAGTGCTTTTTCGTAATTGCCGTCTTTCGGAGCGTACCGGCGGCCCTCTACGTACTCGAAGGTCTTTTGATCGGGCGCTATCATTCCGGCCCTGGCTCCTCCCTCTATCGACATGTTGCACACCGTCATCCTCTCTTCCATGGAAAGCGCCTCTATCGCCTCTCCTCGGTATTCGACTACTGTTCCGGTGGCTCCCGCGGTTCCTATATGTCCGATTATGCCCAGGATTATGTCCTTTGCGGTGACCCCGTACTGGCGTTCGCCCTCGACCCTTATTTCAAACACCTTCGGACGGTTCTGTCTTAAGCACTGCGTCGCCAGAACATGTTCCACTTCGCTTGTTCCTATACCAAAGGCGAGTGCTCCGAACGCTCCGTGGGTGGAAGTGTGACTGTCTCCGCACACTATGGTCATCCCGGGTTTTGTAAGGCCGAGTTCGGGACCGATAACATGCACTATGCCTTGGGAGTGGTTGTTTATTCTTATTCCGAAGAGCGTTATTCCGAAATCCTTGCAGTTTTGCCGCAGGGCTTCTATCTGTTTTGCGGATATGGGATCCGAAATTGGTCCGCTGCGGTCGGTGGTCGGCACGTTATGATCCATCGTGGCGAAAGTAAGGTCGGGCCTTCTTACTTCTCGTCCCGTAATTCTCAGCCCTTCAAACGCCTGGGGGGAGGTAACTTCGTGAACGAGGTGAAGATCTATGTAGAGAAGGGACGGCTTGCCTTCCTCTTCGTGCACGAGGTGCGATTCCCAGATTTTGTCAAAAAGAGTTTTTCCTGCCATCGTTAACTGCTCCAGAGCGCCGTCTTTTCGTTCCCGAACCGCGCTTTTTCCCCAAGCTCCTCCTCTATGCGCAGAAGCTGGTTGTATTTTGCTATTCTGTCGCTTCGGGATGCCGACCCGGTTTTTATCTGACCGGCGTTTGTGGCAACTGCAATATCCGCTATCGTCGAGTCCTCTGTTTCTCCCGAGCGATGGGATATTATGTAACTATAACCCGCCTGCTTGGCCATCTCAATAGCTTCGAGGGTTTCGGTAAGCGTTCCTATTTGGTTTACCTTTATGAGTATGGAGTTTGCCACGCCTGAGTCTATTCCGTCTGAAAGTCTCTTTGTGTTCGTCACAAAAAGATCGTCTCCGACAAGCTGTACGTCGGAACCTATTTTTTCCGTAAGAGTCTTCCATCCTTCCCAGTCGTTTTCATCCAGGGGGTCTTCTATCGAAACGATAGGGTATTTTTTTATCCAGTTCTCGTATATTTCCATTAAACCGGCGACCGGCACGGTTTTTCCCTCCACATGATAACTTCCCTTGCGGAAGAACTCGCTTGAAGCTACGTCAAGCGCTATTGATATCTGCTCTGCGGGGCTGTATCCAGCTTTCCGTATGGCTTCTATTATGCATTCGAGCGCCTCTTCGTTTGATCCCAGGGAAGGTGCAAAACCTCCTTCGTCCCCGACCGCCGTCGAGAGGTTCTTGGCGCTGAGTATGGATTTGAGTGTGTGGAAGGTTTCCACTCCTGCCCGAAGGGCTTCTCGGAAAGTGGAGAAACCATGGGGAACTATCATGAATTCCTGAAAATCAAGGTTGTTGTCCGCATGAGCGCCACCGTTGATTATGTTCATAAGCGGTACAGGGAGGGTATCGGCATCTTCGCCTCCTAGATAGCTGAAAAAAGAGGTTCCTCTGGAGTTCGCAGCTGCCCTCGCAGAGGCAAGCGACACGCCCAGAATGGAGTTCGCTCCGAGACGGGATTTTGTTTCCGTCGAGTCAAACTCTATCATGGTGCGGTCTATCAGCGCTTGGTTGTGTACCTCAAGACCCTCAAGGCGCGGAGCTATTATGTCGTTGACATTTTCTACCGCCTTCAAAACCCCCTTTCCCATATACCTGTGCTTCTCCCCGTCCCGAAGCTCAAGTGCTTCGTGCTCTCCGGTCGATGCTCCCGAGGGAACCATCGCCCGACCGAAGGCTCCGTCTGAGCAGTGCACCTCCACCTCTATCGTTGGATTTCCCCTTGAATCCAGTATCTCTCTTGCTCTTATTTTGTTTATCTTTGACATTCTGATTTCCTCTTGAGTTGCCTGTTCAACTATGAAGCGCAAACCCTGATTTGGGTTTGATTGTACGGAATTGGAAGTATTTTTCAAACATGTCGTAAAACCGGCATCACAAAGATGACAATCTCCAACACGGAACAAGGACCTTCTGTTACGTCTGGAAGTTACAGACACCTAGATTTCATAATAAAACCGGCAGAATCGCTTGTTCACTGCGGTGTAGAATCAGCTTGGGGCCCCTAGATGGTTTCAAGTCATTATGATTTGACAGTTCCGCTGTTTTCTATTGAGGTGTTATTCAAAGCGTGTTTTAATAAGAGATAGAAAAATATTTTTTCGGCGATCGGGCAATCCGGCATTATTTGGGGTTTGATCTCAACACGAACACCGGAAAGCACTATACTCTCTACTAAAACCGCGTCTTCGTCTTGTCGCTCGTTGTGTGGTCGCTGTCCATCGTAGAAGGAGGTAGAAACCAGCTATGATCATCCATGACTTTCGGTTATTTAAGGGCTGTCGGAGTTCTGCCGCTTGGGTTGTTAGTAGATTCGGCATTGTCGCGATGCTAATGGTCTTGGTCTTGTCGCCCGTGTCCGCATGGGCCGCCATCGAGGGCGAGGCGCAGTTCGTCTTCAACACGTTCGGGTTTCTTGTGTGGGGTGCCCTCGTGATGTGGATGGCAGCAGGCTTTACAATGCTCGAGGCGGGTTCGGTACGGACGAAGAACGCTTCGGTCATTTGCTTGAAGAACATTGGTCTCTACTCCATTGCCGGACTGGCGTACTACCTGATCGGCTTCAACATCATGTATGTCGGTGTCGAGCCGGGCGGCTGGTTTGGTTCATTCGAATTCCTGTACGGCACGACCGCCGATGAAGTGGCGCTGCTGGGTGGCGAGGAAACAGCCACCGCGGCCGTCGTCGAGAGCGGTTACTCGGCGATGTCGTATTGGTTCTTCCAGATGGTGTTCGTGGCGACCACGGCTTCGATTGTCTCGGGCACTCTGGCCGAGCGCGTGAAGCTGTGGCCTTTCTTTGTCTTCATCGCTGTGTTGACTGCGGTCATCTACCCAGTCGTTGGCGCATGGACTTGGGCCGGGGGCTGGTTGGCTGAACTGGGGTTCAAGGACTTCGCCGGTTCCACGGTGGTCCACTCCACAGGAGGCTGGGCAGCACTCGCGGGGGCTATCATGCTTGGGCCGCGCTCGGGCAAGTTCCGGGCTGATGGCAGTGTCAAGCCGACCCCTCCATCCAATGTTCCGGTCGTCACTCTTGGCGTCTTTATCCTGTGGCTGGGCTGGTTCGGCTTCAATGGCGGTTCGCAGCTGGCCCTCAGCGGCGCATTTGATGCCGTGGCGGTGAGCAACATCTTCTCCAACACCAATCTAGCTGCGGGGGCTGGGGTTCTGGCAGCTCTGAGTCTCTCCCGGCCTGTACTGGGCCGTGTCGATCTGTTCGCCGGACTTAATGGCGCTCTGGCCGGTCTCGTCGCGATCACAGCGGCGCCGGATATCGTCCAACATCACTGGGCAGTGGTGATCGGAGCAATCGGGGGCATGGTTTGCCTGTTGTCCATGAAGTCTTTGGAAATGATAAAGATTGACGACGTCGTGGGTGCTGTCCCCGTTCATCTCTGCACTGGCATCTGGGGGACGTTGGCGGTCTGCATCGCCGCCGGTGGAAGTCTCTTTGCTCAGATCGTCGGCATTTTGGCCGTCGGCGTGTTTGTGTTTGGATCATCGATGCTGTTGTGGTTTGTCATCGACCGGACCTTGGGTCTGCGGGTCTCAAAGGAGGTCGAGGCCATCGGCCAGGACGTGGGCGAGCTGGGCATCGAAGCCTATCCAGAATTCGTGGTGATGCCGGAAGAGGACTGATTAGAGCACTAGGATAATCCTCCAGCCCGGACCGCGGACATCCAGAGGCAGGCTGCAACCCAGTTGCGTTCTCAATTGGAATGCCCCGAGCCGTGGCTCGCGGCTTGCGAGGATCGACTGAGTTAAATCGGGCCGTTCGGTCTGTCCTCGATGATCTCCCCGTCCTTCAGGTTTATTATTCTTCTCGAGTGGGAAGCTATGTCTTCTTCGTGCGTTATCATTACTATCGTTTTTCCCTGTTCGTTCAGTTCTTTGAATATTTTCATTATTTCGTAACTCGTTTCCGTATCCAGGTTTCCGGTTGGTTCATCCGCGAGTATCATCCTCGGGTTGTTTACGACCGCCCGGGCTATTGCCACCCTCTGCTGCTGTCCCCCCGAGAGCTGGTTGGGAAGATGATCCGCCCTGTCTGCGAGTCCCACGAGAGAAAGTGCGGCCGAGGCAAGCTTTTTTCTCTGGGCCCCCGGCATGCCTGAGTAGACCAGCGGCAGTTCCACGTTTTCAAGTGCCGTTGTTCGCGGCAGCAGGTTGAAGCTCTGGAAGACAAAGCCAATCTTCATGCTCCGTATTTCCGCCTTCTCATCACTTTCGAGCTCCATTATGTCGGTACCGTCAAGCATGTAGTCTCCGCTGCTCTGCGTGTCGAGACAGCCGAGAATGTTCATAAGGGTACTTTTGCCGGACCCCGAAGATCCCATGATGGCGACGAATTCTCCTTGTGCGATCTCAAGGTTTATGGATCGGAGTGCCTCGACCTCGACTTTTCCGTTCGAATAGGTTTTACCGATGTTTTTGAGCTTGATTACGGGCGGTGTCATCAGAATCTTTTCGGCTGGGGAAGCGCAAAGCCCGGTCCTTTGTTGTTTCCGCCGGAAATCGTGTACTCAACCACTATCGTGTCTCCTTCGGAAAGTGGACCGCTCAGAATTTCTGTGTGGAAGTCGTCGCTTATTCCGGTCTCTATTACTACTGGAGAGAGTTTTCCCTGCTTGAGGATCCAGACATTTTCGCCTGCCTCAGTAGCGACAGCTGAAGATTTCGGAGGAATGAAGCGAAGTGCGGCGGTGGGAACTTTAAGCACATCTTTTTTGGTTGATATGACTTTCTTCACTTCGGCGGTCATACCGGGTTTAAGCTCGAGTTCCGGGTTCTCCACAAGGCACGTTACGTCGTAGGTGACGACATCGTTTTTTATGCTCGGAGAGTTTGCCACCTGTTTTATCTTCGCGCTGAAATTCTTGCCCGGAAATGCGTCAACTCTGAAGAGGACGTCCTGACCCTCTTTTATCTTTCCTATATCTGCTTCACTTACGTTTGAGACCAGGTGAAGGGTTCGAGGATTTTCAGCCAGTACGTACAGGGGTTCGGATTTGTTCGGGTGTATCTGTTCGCCGATTATGATGTTCTTTTCAAGCACCATGCCGTCGAGCATGGAAGTGATTCGGGTCGCGTCAAGTTTTCTCTGCGCCGTTTCCAGGTCGGCTTGGGCTTTCTCACGTGCGGCAACTGCCGCGCTGTGTTCTGAGAGAGATAAGTTGAACTCCTCCCGGGAAATAAGCTCTTTTTCGTAGAGTCTCTTGTTTGCCCCGTGCGAGTTGGTTGAAATCTCAAGGTCGGTTGTGGTTTTCTTAAGTATCTCCTTGAAGTATTCGACGTCTCCTGAGAGTCCCTCCGGTTCTTCCATGAGGGCCAGCACTTGGCCCTTTTTGACCTCGTCGTTCACCTCGGAGCGGACTTCCTTTATAGTTCCGTTTATTTGTGAATATATTCTTGCTTCCTTAGTCGGTTTTAAGGTTCCCGAAGCTCTTACAAGGGAAGTTATGTCTCCTCTCTCGATTTTCTGCGTTACGTACTCTACCTTGCCTTCCTTTCCTCCGAAAAAGATGAAGTATCCTGCGATGACTACTACGGCGGCGACGGCGTAGAGAAGCTTTGAGCGGGGGAAATTTTTCATTGTACCTCTTTTCCGCAGAGGCTTAACAGCCTTAACCTTACCATTTTATAGTCGTATATGGAGTTTTTGTAGTCCGCTACTGCCTCCTCGTAAAGCGCTTGCGCTTGGGCAAATTCTATCTTCGAAGCGCTTCGCGACTTGTACCTTTCCTTGACCAGAAGCAGGTTTTTCTCCGATATCGATTCTGAGTCCTCAAGTATTTTTATTTTTTTCTCAAGGTGCTTGAGTTCGAGATAGAGTTCCCCAACCGAGAGGATTATTCTGTTCTTGAGCAGCTCGGTCTGCGCCTCATTTCTTGTGAGTTCAGCTTTTGACTGCGCCATCTGGCCAAACCTTGAGAATCCCTCAAAGATGGGAATCTTAACGCCGAGTCCGGCTATAAAAGCCGGCGTCTCGGCGCCTTCTCCTTCAAATCTGTACGCTGCCCTGCCGAATATCGACGGGAGAAATTTCCCCCTGTTCTCCGTAATCGAGGCCTTTATTCCGTCGCGGCCCGCCAGGAGACTCTTTATCTCTGCGTTTTCAGAAAGGGCGAAGCTTACAAGATCTTCTCTGGTTTCATACACCTTCTCGTAGGCAAGATCCTCACGGATGTCGAACTGCCCGAGCGAGGGGTCATTCATCAGGTGCCTTAGGCTAAGCATGGCGAGTTCGTAGGAGTTTTCTCTTGAGACCAGTTCGAGTTTTGCCTGCTGCAGGTCGATTTCTGCCTGGCTTAGCTGCTGGGCGGACTTTTTCCCGACGGCGAAAAGCTCTTCTGTTTTCTCAAGGAGCCATTCCCTGCGTTTGGTTTCTGTAGCTGCTCCATCGAGCCGGTTTTTCTCGGAAAGCGCCTGATAGTAGGCGATGCGCGTGTCGCGCACGAGCGTCGTTTCTGAGCCCGTAAACAAGTATCTTGCGGATTCCAGATGATGTTCTTTTGCCCTTATCCTGGCCTTTGTTTTCCCGAAGTCCCATATCATCTGGTCGACGTAGAAACCGGACTCTCTTCCCACAAACGGTACTACGAGCTTTCCGCTGAGCTGGGGATAAAGGGGAGCTTTTGCCTGCCTGAGTATTGACTTCGAGATGTCGACCTCGGAACGGGAAATCCGGAGTTCCGGGCTGTTAAGCAGTGCTATCTCGACGGCCCGTTCAATTGGGATTACTTGCTGCGCCCACGCGGTCTGGGAAAGCAGCAGTAGTGAACTGAGAAGAAGGAGGAAATTTTTCGGTATACTCATGATGTGGCAACCGCGGTGTGTCGCTTGAGTGAGGATGAAAGAGAATATCGATAAATACCAAGCGCCCCTTGGCGTATATGTCCATATTCCGTATTGTCTTACCAAATGTCCTTATTGTGATTTTAACTCTTATGGGACTAATGGCAACTTTCCGGAGGATGATTACGTCCGTGCCTTGGAGCGGGAAATTGAAAACTTCCGGGGCATTATTGAAGGCAGAGAGATAAGCACTGTGTTTTTCGGGGGAGGGACCCCGTCGCTTTTAAAGCCCAGAAGCGTGGGGATGGTAATGGAGAAACTTGCCTCGATTGCTTCCTTTTCGCCCAAGGTAGAAGTGAGCCTTGAGGTAAACCCGAGAACTGCCGACAGGGAAAAGCTCGTTTCACTGATGCGCGTCGGGGTAAACAGAATAAGCGTCGGCGTGCAGTCTTTTTCGCAGAGAAAGCTTGATTTCTACGGGAGATTCACCACTCCAGATGATTGTGTCCGCGCGCTTGTTGACGTCCGGGATGCCGGTTTTCATAACTATAATCTTGATCTTATATACGGAAGCTCTCGGGAAAGCCGGGAAGAGTTTGAAGAAGACATCCGCACTGCCCTGAGATTCTCTCCGACCCATATATCCGCCTACTGCCTTACAATTGAGCCTGGCACCGAGTTTGCGACGCTTTGGCGCAAAGGGAAACTCTCTCTTCCCGATGACTCAGTTCTGGTCGAATTCATGCGGAGCGCGCGGGAGATTCTCGAGGCAGAGGGGTACGGAAATTACGAAGTATCGAATTTTGCCCGGCCAGGCTACGAGTGCAGGCATAACCTTATTTACTGGAACTGTCATGATTACCTAGGCGTGGGTGCCGGAGCCCATTCCCACATTAGCTGCGGTGGAGAAGAAGGCTGGGGAATAAGATGGTCAAACGTAAGGAATCCCGAGCTTTACATGAAGCGAGTTACGGGCGACGGAAATGCCGTCTGCGCCTCTTATGATCTCTCGCGGACCACAGCCCTTGAAGATAAGCTTCTTATGGGACTTCGGCTAAGCGACGGGGTAGGAATTGAAGTCCTAAAGAAGCGCTTCGGCTGTGAACCCGATGCCTCTGGCCTCGAATACCTTGAATCTGACGGTTTTATTCTCACCGACGGCGACCGTCTCAGACTCACCGCCAAGGGAAGGGTATTCACCGATGAGTTGGTTGCAAGGGTGTGCGGGGTTTTTCACTGAAGCTACGAAGATACAATCAGCAGACGGTCGTTGCGCTTTTGTAACGGACGTGCATTGTGTCCGAACATCCGCTCAAAGTTTGCGACCTGTTCCGCGCTCACCTCAATTGCGTCCGGAAAAATGAACCAGTGTACTCCCTCGCTGCAGGGAGGAGTGGTGAGTGACCCCTTGTAATGGAAGTAGCCGGTGGTTGCCGTCGGCAGTATCGCAGATGCGTCCACTGTCGTGCCCGCAACATCAATTTCTATTCCTGCCTCGGTCGGTACGTTGTCAAACACCGCGGCCAGAGCATGGTTTTGCGTGCCTGCTTCCATCATAACACCAACCACTGCCAGTACGCCTGCTGGGTTTTTGTGTACGAAATGTGCCTCCATCGCCGCGTGCGAACCATCAAAGGCGTGCTCACTCGGAACGTGAAAGTGAAACTGCAACAGTTCGTAAATTTCACCTGCTGCAGTCAGTGTGCTGCCGGGTGCATAATTTACCTGGAGGGTGTGTCCGGTGTTTAGAATCTTCAGAGAAGAGGGCTTGTAATCAAATTTCAGCGCCGCTCCCTTGACGGGAAAGGCATCGGTGATGTCAATCGGTGACTGCATGCGTCCGATAGCGCAGATCTCGTAATCCGGCGAGAGCGAGCCCCAGTTATCGGGACCTTCGGCCCCGGTATAACCCCAGCAAGTCAACACAGTCCTCCATGACGCATTGCCGTATGGGTTTTCGTGAGTGCGGATATCACTAGCATAATACGCATAGCCGTTGCCGAAACTGCGGGCCGTAAAGACCTTGATTGTCCCGCTTGCGACGAAACCGTAATAATTTCAATTTGCGGCATTTTTTCTCCAATCGCATTGCCAAGGCCAATGGCGATTTCAATACACGGTTTTATGGCCTGCACTGCAAAATCTGTTTTCTGAGCAGATGGAGCCGATAATTTGCAAAGGCAATGTAACCCATCCCCCAATAGGTTTCAAACAAATCTAATTAGACAGTTCTTAAATCCGGTGTTATTTCTCTTTTTTTCTCCCTGGTCAGGTCGCATGCTATCTCCATCTGTTTTTTCAGAGGTAGCTTGTCAATGGCCTCATCAACTCTCCAATGACTGACAATCTTGGCAACTGCAGGAGTCTTTACTCCTCTGTAAGAAATGGCGTTTTTCAGATAATTCTCAAACCATTTTCTCGTCTTCTCATCCGAGACTTCATCAAGCTTGGTTTAGAGTTTCTTAAATGTAGTTCAAAAAAAGTCCCTGAAGTTTATAAGTTTATAAAAATGTTTCCGCAATAGACTTACTTGTAGTTTTTTACGGTTCTTGAGTTGTGGTGCAGATAGGATCTGCTCCGTCCGGATTCCAGGTAAAAGCCTTTCTCGTCTTTTCCTGCGTATTTCATTAGTTCGTAGTAGGCCGCGCTAAGCAGCCTAGCCTCGAATTTCCCGTTCTTTACTCTTACGTAAGGTATGTTCTGCTCGGCTATGGTGAGAGTCGTCAAGTCCAGTTCTTCCCCGGATTCGTCGTTTAACCTTATGGAAAAACCATTTTCCGTTTTTGTGACCATAGTAACAACAAAAGGTGTATCCTCGCACTCGACGTAAACCCTGCTCCCTTGTTCTTGAACAAAAAGCTTTCCGTCTGCGTCTATGTCGAGGTTCTTGTTGTTCTCAAGATATGTCCACCTGTGGGTTATTCTGATCCCGTCGTGAAACCACCTGCCACGGCTGTCTATGAATATTCTGGGCTCTTTGCTCTCTCGTCTGTTTTTCATATCCCGATAGCTTTCACGACCACCCTTTTTCTTCTCCTCCCGTCAAATTCCCCGTAGAAGATTTCTTGCCAGGGGCCGAGGTCAAGGTCTCCTTCCGTCACGGGAACCATCACTTGGTGGTGCATGAGGAGATTTTTCAGGTGAGCATCGCCGTTATCTTCCCCCGTGCGGTGATGCTTGTAATCTTCCCTGAAGGGGGAAATGCCTTCAAGCCACTCCCATATGTCCTCGAAAAGCCCCTGCTCGAGGTCGTTTACGAAGACAGAAGCCGTTATGTGCATCGCGGACACGAGGACAAAACCCTCGGTTATGCCGCTTTGCTGCACGATCTGTCTTACCGTCGGAGTTATATGAACGAACTCTCTTTTTTTGTCCGTGTTAAACCACAGATATTCGGTATGAGATTTCAAGATGCGCCTCCTTAGCTTTTTCCCTGTAACTATACTTTGTCCATCGCGGGTTTTCCCGGTTCTGTTTATTTTTTGAGGATTTGTTGTACCCTATCTTGTCTTCTAATTGGTTGAAAATTCCTGCGCGAGGGTTGCTTGCGGATTTATCCGAGGAAACTTATCAGATGAAAATAGCCGTCATAGGAACGGGTTACGTGGGGCTTGTCACCGGGACGTGTTTAGCGGGAAGCGGGAACAGCGTTGTGTGCGCCGATATAGATGAAAACAAAATCAAGAGCCTTCGGCGCGCTGAAGTTCCCTTTTTCGAGCCGGGTCTTGATGAGATGGTGCGCACCAATATAGATGAGGGAAGGCTCTCATTTACAACCGATATAGCTTCGGCCGTCAGGGAATCCTTTCTTGTGTTTATTGCGGTCGGAACTCCTCAGGCACAGGACGGCGAGGCGGATATCTCTTCTGTTCTTGAAGTTGCGCGGTCGATAGGGAGCAATCTTAACGGATACAAAATAGTGGTAACCAAAAGTACGGTTCCCGTCGGCACTACCGAGGAGGTGCGTGACACTATAAAATCCCTCACGGATCAGGAATTCGGTGTGGCGTCAAACCCTGAATTTCTCAAGGAAGGAGCGGCGATTGAGGACTTCCTTAAGCCCGACAGGGTGGTAATAGGAGTTGAGGATGAATCAGTAGGCTCGGTTCTAAGGGAGCTTTACTCTCCCTTTATGAGGTCCGCCGACAGGACGATAGTGGTTTCCATCCGGTCTTCCGAAATGTCGAAGTACGCCTCAAACGCAATGCTTGCCACCAGGATATCGTTTATGAACGATATAGCCAATCTGTGCGAACTTCTGGGTGCGAACGTGTCCGAGGTGCGCTCGGTGGTGGGTTCTGATGCGAGGATAGGCAGATATTACCTCTATCCGGGAATCGGATACGGGGGGTCGTGTTTCCCAAAGGACGTAAAAGCTCTTGAGAAAATGGCGCACGGTGTAGGCTATGAACCTAGGGTGGTAACCGCGGTCGACCGCGTGAACGCCGCTCAGAGGGAAAGATTCTTCGATAAGATAGCCGGGTTTTTCTCTGATCTCGGAGGAAAAAGAGTTGCCGTGTGGGGAATCTCGTTTAAGCCCAACACGGATGATATAAGAGAGGCCCCATCACTTTACGTGATAGAAAGGCTTCTTGATGCGGGATGTTCTGTTGCTGTCCACGATCCTGCCGCCATGGAAAACGCGAGAACCGTATTAGGAGACAGCGTGGATTATTTCGAATCCTACTACGATGCTTGCAGGGGAGCGGACGCCCTTGTGATTCATACCGAGTGGAGTCAGTACAGACAGCCGAATTTCGAGATGATAAAGGAGCTGATGAAGACCCCTGTGATATTTGATGGAAGAAATATCTATGATCACATGAAACTTGAGGCCATGGGTATCAAGTATTTCGGAATCGGCAGGTAATGAGAATAGACTGGGAGCGGTCTTTACCGTCATGAATGTAATAGTTTCGGGTTGCGCAGGATTTATAGGTGCCAAAGTGTGCGAGCTTCTTCTTGAGCGTGGAGATTTGGTTTTCGGGCTCGACAACATGTCCGATGCTTATGACGTGAGACTCAAGCATCACAGGCTTGAGTCTCTCAGAAAGTCTGAGAGATTCAGTTTTTTCGAATGCGACATATCGGACAATCCCAGACTTCTTTCTGCGTGCGAGGAAATAAAGGCTTTTTGCGGGGGCGGCCGAATTGGCTGCGTTATTAACCTCGCAGCCCGCGCCGGAGTTCGCCAGAGCATTGAGAATCCCTGGATATATTACTCTACCAACGTGACTGGGACTCTTAATCTCCTTGAGTTCTGCCGCTCAGAAGGAATAGGTAAGTTCGTGCTCGCTTCGACTTCGAGCGTTTACGGGGAAAACGAAATCCCCTTTGTGGAGGATATGAAGACCGATTATCAGCTTTCTCAATACGCATCCTCGAAGAAATCGGCCGAAGGCCTCTGCTCGGTTTACAACTCTCTTTACGAAATAGATATCTCGGTGCTTCGCTACTTTACGGTTTACGGTCCCGCAGGAAGGCCAGACATGAGCGTTTTTCGGTTCATAAAGTGGATAAATGAGGGAGAGGAGATAGTAATACTCGGCGACGGAGAACAGAAAAGGGACTTTACCTATGTTGACGATATCGCGGCGGGTACTGTCTTGGCGATAAGGAATTTGGGCTTTGAGATAATAAACCTCGGGAGTGCGGCTTCTGTCTCCCTAAACGAAATCATAGACGTGATAGAACGCGGAACCGGCAAAAAAGCTAGAGTCGCTTGCAGCGCCCCGCATCCTTCCGATATCAGGGTTACCTTGGCAAGTATAGACAAGGCGAAAAGAGTTTTGGACTGGGAGCCTTGCTTTGATATCGAGACCGGTATTGAAAACTCACTTAGGTGGTATAATGCCAACGAGGCCCTTGTGCGGAGCATAGAAGTTTGATACTCTGTAGCGGCCTTGGAGAATTGGTCACGCCGGTATTGACAGATTCCCTCGGCTTTTTATAAGATTTAGACTGGCGTTAGAACAGAACAACTATTCTTATGGCTAAATCTCTTGTCATAGTCGAATCTCCTTCAAAGGCGAGAACAATAAAGAAGTATCTCGGCCGGGATTTCCGCGTGGAAGCCTCTTCGGGGCATCTCGTAGATCTTCCGAGCAGCAGTCTCGGGGTGGATATCCAAAACGATTTCAAGCCCAAATATACCGTCATAAAGGGCAAAACCAAGTATCTTGAAAATCTGAAAAAAGCGTCTCGGGACGCGGAAAAAGTATATCTTGCCTCCGACCCGGACAGAGAAGGGGAAGCGATCGCGTGGCACATCACAAACCGCCTCAATCTCTGGGACAAGGTCCAAAGGGTTCTTATACACGAAATAACGGAGGCGGGCGTAAGGGAATCAATGAGTAAACCCCTTGCTATTAACACAGACCGCTTCGAATCTCAGCAGGCAAGAAGAATTCTTGACAGAATCGTCGGCTACAAGGTGAGTCCTGTTCTCTGGAAGAAGGTGAGGAAGGGCCTCAGCGCAGGGAGGGTACAGAGCGTCGCCCTCAGGTTCGTCGTGGAGCGGGAAAGGGAGATTCAGGATTTCAAGCCGCGGGAGTACTGGACGCTTGACGCGCTTTTGAAGGAAAAAGGGGCTCCAGCGGAAGACGCCTTCACGGCTTCGCTCCACATGTTCCGGGGGAAAAAAGCCAAGATTGAAAATGCTCATCAGTCAGAAGAAATAGTTTCCGCGCTTTCAGGAAAGGATTTTGTCGTAGGGAAGATCGAAAAGAAAGAACGTAAAAGAAACCCTCTTCCCCCTTTCATAACAAGCACCCTTCAACAGGATTCCTCGAAGAAATACCGCTTCTCCGTGAAAAAAACTATGCTGGTTGCCCAAGGGCTCTACGAGGGGGTTGAACTTGGAAGTAAGGGGCCCGTAGGACTTATAACTTACATGAGGACCGATTCGGTGAGGGCTTCCGATAACGCCGTAGCGGAAGCAAGGGGATTCATATCCGAGAATTACGGAGAGGATTACGTGCCGAGGCGTCCAAACACCTTTAAGGTGAAAAAATCCGCGCAGGACGCCCATGAGTGCATAAGGCCCACTTTTCCTTCAAGGCGTCCCGAAGACCTCAAGAAGTTTCTCACCGAAGACCAGTATAAGCTTTATTCTCTTATATGGAAAAGGTTCATTGCTTCGCAGATGTCTCCGGCTGTATACGACCAGACTCGCGTTGACATCGCAGCGGGTGAAGCCGTTTTTAGGGCCACTGGCAACGTGATGAAGTTTTCGGGTTTTACAGCCGCCTACGAGGAGGCAACCGAAAAAGAAGAAACCAGCGATACTGATAAGAACTCGAAAAGAGACCAGAACAAACGGCTTCCCGAGCTTTCTGAAAAAGATATCCTTTCTCTTTTAAAGCTTGACCCCAAGCAGCATTTCACTCAGCCGCCGCCCAGATACTCGGAAAGTTCACTCGTGAAAGAGCTTGAGGAAAAAGGTATCGGACGACCCTCGACCTACGCTTCCATCCTTTCGACAATACAGGACAGGGGATACGCCGAACGGCAGAAGGCAAGGTTCGTTCCGACTCCCTTGGGTTTCTCCGTAAACGATTTTCTGGTGGAGGGTTTCCCGGGAATAATGAACGAGGAGTTTACGGCCCGGATGGAAAGCGATCTTGACAGGGTGGAAGAAGGCGAGGTTCACTGGGTCGAACTCCTGCGGGGTTTTTACGACGGGTTTTCAAAGAGCGTCACCAGAGCCGAAGAGGAAATCGAGGGGCGCAAGTTGGAAATTCCGACCGATATAGAATGCGACAAGTGCGGAGCTTCGATGGTTATAAGGGAAGGGCGCTACGGGCAGTTCCTTTCCTGCTCTGGATATCCTGAATGCAAGAACGCGAAGGACTTTACAAGGGAAGAGAATGGGGAGATTGTCGTGGGCAAGAAAACCGACCCCGAGATCTGCGATGATATAGAATGCGACAAATGCGGGGCTCCCATGGTCATAAAAGAAGGGCGCTATGGACAGTTTCTTTCCTGTTCGAGGTATCCCGATTGTAAAAACCCCAAGGAATTCACGAGGCAGGACGGCAGGATCGTCATAAAGCAGAAGGAACCTCCCGAGGTCCGTGAAGATATAAAATGCGAGAAATGCGGCAAACCCATGGTTGTTCGCCGCAGCCGCCGCGGGCGCTTTCTCGGCTGCAGCGGTTATCCAAAGTGCAAAAGCACCCTCAACCTCGATAAAGACGGCAATATAGTTAGAAAAGCCACCAAAGCGGAAAAAGTCTGATTCATTATGCAGGGCGAGCTGGAAAAAATCCTGCGTTCTCTGGAAACTCCACTTCTTTTTGCCTCAAGGAATAATTTTTCAAACCTTGACAAGGTTCCCGAACTTGGAGAGGACATAAGGAGAATCTCGACGAAACTTCTTACGGGGAAGTTTCCCGAGGAAGTAAAAACTCCTGTAGCGTCACTGAGGAATTCTTTCTCTGACTTCAAAACCCTGACGCGTCCAGAAAAAGCCAAAAGAATATCTTCTGCGCTATCGGTCGTTCGCAAAACGATAAAGCTTGTTACAAAAAGCGAACGCAAGAATATTCCCAGGAAAGCAACCGTTTCCAGGAAAAAGCTTCCCCCAGGTGGGAGCCCGTCTTCTGTAAGCGTCACGAGTCTTGAGAGAATCGGATCGAGGATTGCGGGATTTCTCGCGAAAAAATCCATACATACCGTTTCTGATCTTCTTTTTTACTCTCCGAGAAAATATGACGACCGCAGAAAAATAGCGGACATATCGAAGGTCGTTCCTGGGGATTCCTGCACCGTTCGGGGCGAAGTTGTCTCCGTAGCGGACATAAGAAACAGAAAGAGAAGCTTTTTTCAGGTGGTGATTTACGATGGGACCGGCAGGCTTAGACTCACTTGGTTTAATTACAATCCTTCCTACCTGAGAGGGATTTTTAAGAAGGGGTTGAGCTTCATAATTCACGGCAAGGTCTCGGTTGCCCCTGGCGGCAGAGCTCTTCAGATAATTCATCCGCTTGCTCAGGACATAGAGATGGTAGAAGATGAAGAAGATGTCGGAAACCCTCTTCAGTTTGGAAGAATCGTTCCCGTCTATCCGCTTACAGAAGGTCTTACTCAGAAAAAACTGAGAGAGGCGGTAAGAGGGGCTCTTGACGGCTACGCGCGGAACTTCAAGGGACTGATCCCAAAAGATATTCAGGAAAAGCACGACCTGATGGACTTGCCCGAGGCCCTTGAGCAGGTGCATTTCCCTCCCGGCGATGTACTTCCAGTTGATTTTGACGATCTTGGTTCGGTTGCGAGTTCGCGGCCTCACAGGACCGTTATATTCTTCGAGTTTTTCGTTCTCCAGCTTGGTCTTTTCTCCAAGAAACGAAAGGTGGACGAAAGTCGGGGCATATCTTTTAGTCCCGGCACTTCTCTTTCGGAAAAACTTCTTGGTTCACTTTCCTTCAGCCTTACACATGCTCAGAAAAGAGCTATCTCGGAGATAGGGGCAGATATGGGTTCCTCCCAACCGATGAACAGGCTTCTTCAGGGTGACGTGGGAAGCGGAAAGACTCTTGTCGCTCTTGTTTCCATGCTCCGGGCGGTTGAGTCAGACTATCAGGCCGCACTTATGGTTCCGACGGAGATACTGGCCGAGCAGCATTTTCGAAATATTAGCCAGATGACCGAGAACACGGGAATAAGCGTAGTTCTTCTTAAAAGTGCGCTTTCGAGGACGGAAAAATCTCGCGTCCACGAAGAGATAAAGACCGGGCAGGCTGATATCGTGGTCGGAACCCATGCTCTGATCTCAGAAGCGGTAGATTTTAAGGCTCTTGGATTCGTGGTAATAGATGAGCAGCACAGGTTCGGAGTTATTCAGAGGGCCAAGCTGGTACAGAAAGCGATGGTGCCCGACGTTCTTGTTATGACGGCTACTCCGATTCCGAGAACCCTGGCCATCACCGTGTACGGAGATCTTGAAATTTCAGTGATTGACGAACTTCCTCCTTCAAGAAAAAAAGTGGAGACATTTGTTCTCGGGGATACGCAGAAGAATCGAACATGGTTTTACAACCAGATAAGAAAAAAACTTGAAGAGGGACGCCAGGCGTATTTCGTCTATCCCTTTATAGAGGAATCCGAAAATCAGGATTTCAAACGCGTAAGACACGTAACCAGAATGGTCGAGGAACTGCGCAGGGATTTCTCCGAGTTTCGCGTCTCTCTTCTCCACGGCAGGATGAAAAGCGATGAAAGAGACATGGTGATGGATGATTTTTTTGCGAAGCGGTGTGATATTCTTGTCTCCACGACTGTGATAGAGGTGGGAGTCGATGTTCCCAACGCCACAGTCATGGTCATAGAAAACGCAGAACGTTTCGGGCTCTCACAGCTTCACCAGATGAGGGGAAGAGTAGGGAGGGGAGAACATGAATCAACCTGCTATATAGTATATTCGTTCATATCGGGAGAGGAGTCGGGAGAAAGGCTTAAAATAATGGGCGAGACCTCAGATGGGTTCAGAATCTCTGAGTTTGATCTTGCCAACAGGGGCCCTGGAGAATTCATGGGCACGAAGCAGTCTGGAGTTCCCGGTTTCAGTTTTGCCAACCTTATAAGAGATTCCGCGTTGCTTAACGAATCAAGAGACTGTGCCCGCGAACTAATGGACAGGGTGGGTAATTACGCGGAATACGAAAAACTCTTTGCGCATGTAACGGAGAAATGGGGCGAAATGCTTGAACTGGATACTAGTTCATAATATCGGGCGGTCGTTAATTCGACGCAGATATTAGAGCTTAACCTTCGATAAGAAGAGTTTCAGGGTCTTCAATCAGTTCCTTTACCTTTACGAGAAACTGCACGGCTTCCTTTCCGTCAACTATCCTGTGGTCGTAGCTGAGTGCCGTGTACATCATCGGTTTTATCACTATGTCTCCGTTAACCGCCACGGGCCTTTCCTCTATCTTGTGAAGTCCAAGTATCGCGACTTGGGGCGGATTCAGTATTGGGGTGCTCATCAGCGAACCATACACCCCTCCGTTTGTTATGGTGAAAGTCCCGCCGAAGATTTCATCGAGCGAAAGTGTGTTTGTGTTTGCCTTCTCGGCAAGCTCCCTGACTTCTTTTTCTATCTGTGCGAAGCTTTTTCTGTCAGCTTCCCTTATGACGGGAACGACAAGTCCTCCCTCGGCCCCTACGGCTATTCCGATGTCGTAGTAATCCTTATAGACTATTTCATCTTCCTGGATCTCGGCATTTATCTGAGGGAACAGCCTGAGCGCTCCAATAGAGGCTTTTATGAAAAAGGAGGAAAAACCGAGACTAACTCCGTATTTTTCCCGGAAGGCATCTTTTTTTCTCGATCGAAGCTCCATTACATTAGACATGTCAATTTCATTAAAGGTGGAAAGTATGGCGGCTGTCTGCTGAGCTTCCACGAGACGTCTTGCTATGGTCCTGCGACGTCTCGACATTTTCATTCTCCTCTCCCTGTTTGCGGTAAGCTGTGAGAGGGACGGGAAGATATCCGGCGATACCGGGGTTTCGGAAATTTCCTCCTCTGGGGGAGTTTCTTGCGGGATTTCTTCTCCAGGTTTTTGTGACTCAAGATGCTTTTCCACATCATCTTTTGTGATTCTGTTTCCCTCGGGTACGACCTGGGAGAGGTCGACTTCGTTCTGCTCGGCGATATTTCTCGCGACGGGAGTCACTCGGGTCTTGGGTTCTTCTTCAGGCTGCTTTTCCTGCGGAATTTCTTCGGTTTGGGGTTGGGGTGAGGCTTCAGTTTTCTTGGGAGGTTCTTCTTCACCGCTTTTTGTATCCTTTTTGCTTTCAGATACCTCGATGGTTCCCAAGATGTCTCCTACTTCAACATCCTCATCGGCTTTTTTCGCTACTGACGCCAGAATTCCCGTTGCTTCGGCGGCGACTTCAAAGTTAGCTTTCTCGGTTTCAAGCTCAACAACGGTTTCCCCGAGTCTTACCGTGTCTCCCTGTTGCTTGGTCCACTTGATTATTGTTGCCTCTATTACGGAATCCCCCAAATGGGGAACGACGATGTTCTTGGCCATTTTCTCCCTCGCTTGCGCCTTTGTTTCAGATATCTCTGTGCCAGGTTATCCCGCTTTCCTCATTTCCTTCCACTACTTTGTCTATGCTGAACGCCTGCTTTATAAGCAACTCCTGATTGTATTTGTGCATGGAGGAAAGTCCTTCGGAGGGGCTTGAGTAGCGTTTTCTTCCTATATAGCTGAGTGGGAACCGTTTCTTGATGATTTTTCTTCTGAAAAAAGGCAGCATGTATTTCCAGGCTCCCGCGTTCTGGGGTTCTTCCTGTACCCAGACCACCTCTTCAAGTTTACCATATCTCTCCAAAACGGCGCTTACCTCGTCCTTGGGTCTCGGGTAAAGCTGCTCGACTCTGGCTATTGCAACATCAGGCGATTTGGCTCTGAGTTCGCTTGAGATGAGGTCAACGTATACCTTGCCGCTGCAGAATATCAGCCTTCTTACTTTTTTCGCCTGTCTGGTGGTCATCGGATCGTCGATTACGGGAAGCCATTTTCCCTCGGATAGATCCTTAAGGGACGAGTTTATCATCGGGCTTCGTAGAAGTCCCTTGGGCGTCATGACGATCAGGGGAAGAGGATCTTTTTCAAGCAGCAGGGCCTGGCGGCGAAGTACGTGGAAAAACTGCGCTGAAGTGGTGCAGTTTACTATCCTTATATTGTATTCGGCGGCCGACATGAGAAACCTTTCAAGCCTCCCGCTCGAGTGATCAGGGCCCTGTCCTTCATAAGCGTGAGGGAGCAGGAGAACCAGGGAAGGGGTCTGTCCCCATTTCGCCCTTGCCGATACAAGATATTCATCCACTATGGTCTGAGCTCCGTTTATGAAATCTCCGTACTGAGCTTCCCATATTACAAGGCAGTTTGTTCTCTCGATACAGTATCCGTACTCAAAACCCAGGCAGGCGTTTTCGCTGAGCGGGCTGTTTTTTATCTCGAATGCAGCTTTTGCCTGCGGGATCCTCTGCAGAGGAGTATGGATTGCGCCGCTCTCAGAGTCGTGGAGCACCGCGTGACGATGGCTGAAAGTGCCTCTCTCGCAATCCTGTCCGGTTATCCTGATGGGAATGCCTTGTGCGACTATGGAGGCGTAGGCCAGTTCTTCCGCCATGGCCCAGTCAATTATCTTTTCTTTCGGGTCGTCGAGAATGTTTTTTCTTCTGTCGCGTATTCTGGCGATTTTTGAATTTACCGTGAATCCTTCGGGAACCGAGAGAAGGGAGTCGTTTAGTTCGCGCAGGGTTTCGCCTGGAACCTTGGTAACTGTTCTTTTCGCTATCCCGCGTTCCGGGGGGGGCGCCGTTGATTCCTCGGGGGAGTCGTCAGGGGAAATCGATTCGAATTCCTCGGCAATCTTCTTGATATGTTCTTCCTGTAGCTGTTCTACCTGTTTTTCCGAGACGGTGCCTTTTTCTATCAGTTCCTTTGCCCAGATGCCCATCACCCGGGGATGGCTGTCTATTTTCTTGTATATCATGGGCTGGGTGAATCCCGGTTCGTCCGCCTCGTTGTGCCCGTACCTTCTGTAGCCGACGAGGTCTATGAGGAAATGTTTTTCAAATCTCGATGTGTAGCCGAAGGCCAAGCGCATTGACTCTATGCAGGCGACCGGGTCATCCGCATTTACGTGGACAATCGGTATTTCGAATCCCTTTGCGAGATCGCTTGCATAAAGCGTGCTTCTGCTGTCGGAGGGAAGCGTGGTGTAGCCAAGCTGGTTGTTGGTGATTATGTGTATGGTTCCGCCGGCGCGGTAGCCTGGAAGGGATGAGAGATTAAGCGTTTCCGCGTTTATCCCCTGTCCCATGAATGCCGAATCTCCATGGATCTGTACCGGGATTACCGTTGAGGGGTCGAATTGCGGAGAACCAGGCACGTCGTCGCTTATCCCGCATGCCCTCGACATTCCCTGCACTACGGGATTTACCGATTCCAAGTGGCTGGGATTGGGAACCATGGTGATCCTCATGTTGCGATCAAGCATGTTTCCCGTCGGGATATCGCGTTTTACGGCCTCGTGGTACTTTACGTCCCCGGTCCATCCCATGTCGTCGGCGAAGTCCCTTATCAGAACAGGATCCTTGAACTTAAGCAGAGTGTACTTGTAGTTTTTCTCCATCACGTGGTGCATCACGTTCAGCCTTCCGCGATGGGCCATTCCGAGAATTATCTGGTGTATGTCGGCTTTGATGGCGAGGAGTATTAGTTCATTCAGCATCGGTACCAGCATGTCGACGCCTTCTATTGAGAACCTGAATTTCCCGGGAAAGATCCTGTGGAGGAAGTTTTCAAATACCTCCACTTTGGTGAGGGTATCGAGAAGTTCCACTTCGTTGACGGGATTTAGGGGAGGGCGGTAAACACCAGACTCTATGGCGCCTCTCATCCACCTTCTCTCTTCAGCTTCGTAGATGTGGTCGTAGTTATACCCCGTGGTGGAAGAATAGATTTTTCTCAGCTTTCTTATTCCATCAAGGGCGTCAAGTGAGTTCTGCGAAAGAGGCCATCCTACAAGGGTCGAGGGAAAGTCCATTAGTTCCTCTTCGTCAAGTCCGAAGGTTTCGGCGTGCAGGGTGAGGTCTCCGTGAACTGGACCCCCGAGGGGATCTATTCTGCTTGCCAGGTGACCGTGTCTCCTGATTGCCTGAGCCATATTGGCGATCGCAACGGCCTTGTTTACATCTCTTACGGATGACTGCTTGAACCCGTTTTTCTCGATCTCGGGTTCTATCTCGACCCTGAGAGATGAATATTTGCTATCGGGCTTCCATCCCTTAAAGATGGTTTTCGTGGCGGGATCGACTGAAGAAGAATCTCTTACGTAACGTTCGTAGAGATCCATTACGTAACCTGAGTTGAGCCCGTGAAAGTTTTTCCAGATGTCCATGCACCTTCCGCCTACTCTAACGGTAACCGCATAGAATCATAGCATAAAATATAAAGCAAACAAGGATTTTTTGCTTTCGTCAAAATGATGCGGTAATAGTCCTAGGTGGTGTATGAAAAGGGCTCTGGGAAGGTCAGTCTTCTGGTTTTTTTGCGATAGTGTTTATTCCGGTTTCAAGGAGCTGTTCTGGAGAGACCTCCGAGGGAGCTTCTGTCAGAGGACAGGATCCCTTCTGCGTTTTTGGAAAAGCTATTACGTCTCTTATCGACTCTCCGCCCGAGAGAAGCATCAAAAGCCTGTCAAGACCGAGCGCTATCCCTCCGTGCGGAGGGGCTCCGAATTCAAGAGCCTCAAGGAGAAAACCGAATTTTTCCGCTGCCTCGTCCTCTCCGATTCCTATAGCGTCAAATATTTTTTGCTGTATGTCTTTTCTGTGAATCCTTATGCTTCCCCCGCCTATCTCCACTCCGTTTAAGACTATGTCGTAAGATTTTGAAGCCGCATCGCCCGGGGAATCCTCAATTTTCTCCACGTCCTCATCCTTGGGGGCGGTAAAAGGGTGGTGAACGGCGACGTATCTTTTGTCTCTGGGGCTGTACTTAAGAAGCGGGAAATCCACTACCCAGAGAAATTCAAGTTTTTCTTCGTCAATGAGAGAGAGGGTTTGACCGAGACTGAGCCTTACGTTTGACATCACCTGGTTTACCATATCGGCCGAGTCGGCACCGAAAAACACTATGTCTCCTTTCTCCATCGAGAGGGTCTCGGCCAGAAGCTCGCGCTCCCCTTCGCTTAGAAACTTGACTATGGGAGAGTTCCACCCGTCCTCGCCGACCCTTATCCACGCAAGCCCTTTTGCTCCGAGCGATATTGCGTACTCTGTAAGATCGTCTATTTCCTTTCTTGTAAGTTTTTCGGCTCCTCCTTTAAGGTTAAGCGCCTTTATCGCTCCGCCTTTCTCAAGAGCTCCGCGAAAAACTTTAAATTGCGAGTCCTCGAATATGGATGAAATGTCCTTTAATTCCAGGCCGAACCTCGTATCGGGGCAGTCGGTTCCGTACCTTTCCATGGCTTCTTCGTAAGGCATTCTCGAAAAAGGAATGCTTACGTCAATTCCTTTTGTTTCCTGAAGAACTGTTTTTATCATGCCTTCGACAACTGAGATCACGTCGTCTTCTGAGACAAACGACATCTCCATGTCTATCTGGGTGAACTCGGGCTGGCGGTCCGCTCTTAAGTCCTCATCCCTGAAGCATTTAACTATCTGGTAGTATCTGTCAAAACCCGAGATCATGAGGGTCTGCTTCAATGTCTGGGGCGACTGGGGAAGCGCGTAGAACTGACCTTCGTTAAGCCGGCTCGGAACGAGAAAGTCTCTTGCCCCTTCAGGCGTCGATTTCGTGAAATAGGGGGTTTCGATCTCGAGAAACCCGTTTTCGTTGAGGTAGCTTCGCACCGCGGCGGCGACTTTGTGGCGAAAGATTATGTTGTCCCGCATTGGGGGTCTTCTGAGGTCAAGGTAGCGGTACTTAAGCCTGAGAAGCTCATCTGCGTTCACTTCGTTTTCTATGAGAAACGGTATTACCTTTGATGTGTTAAGGACTCTTACCTGCTCGGCTACCACCTCGATCTCGCCGGTTTTGAGGTTCGGGTTTACAGTTTCCTCGGTCCGGGGAGTTACAGTTCCTTTCACGGCGATTACCCATTCATCCCGCAACTGTTCAGCGGTCTGATGGATCTTCAGGTCGTGCTGCGGGTTAAAAACAACCTGGCAAAGCCCTTCCTTGTCGCGCAGATCAACAAAAATTACCCCGCCATGGTCTCTTCGTGACTGTACCCAGCCCATGAGGGTAACGGAGCGGTCAACGTGTTTTCTCCCAAGCTCTCCGCAGAAATTCGATCTTTTCCACTCTCCCATAAGTTCAAGCATTAAAACGCGGTTCTCCCGGCAAAGAAGGATTGGCTAATCATACTAGATTGATTTACGTTGGCAAGGTTTTGGCGACGTCTTAAGAGGAGTATACGGCGTGATTTTTTGTCTTGTATTTCTAACTGATAAAGATGTGGGCGCGGAGATTTTTCCATGCGTTCTTTCTACTTTTTTTCCCCCCTTTTTTACATACCATTCTAATCTGGAAGGTCGGAAATTTTTCTCCGGCAATAAAATCCCGAGGAGTTTTGATAAATGAGAAAAGGTCTTGTCTGTAAAAGGAATCTGTTTTTTGCTTTAGCTGTCTGTCTCGTTTTTCTTGTAAACGGCTGTGCGGCGACCAGGACCCTTATCGAGAAAAGGGAGCTCAGAGTTGAGACCAAGATGTCGGAGACGATTTTCCTTGAGCCGGTGTCGCCCAAGGAGAGGGTTGTTTACGTCGACATAAAGAATACGACCGACAAGGAACTGCCCTCAATAGAATATGGAATCAAAGCTAGGATAGCTTCTAACGGTTACAGGATCACGGAAGATCCGGCCGAGGCGACTTTCATTCTTCAGGCTAACATACTTAACGTCGGCAGGTCCGATCTTGAGGAGGCTAACGCCATGTTCGGAGAGGGTTACCAAGGCGTGGTTGAGGGGGCTGTTATCGGCGGAGTTATAGGAGGCGCCATAGGCGGGGACGTTGACGAGATCAACAAGGGCACCGTTGCGGGCGCTATTGCGGGCGGAGTGGCGGGCTTTCTTTTTGACGCGCTTGTCACGGACGATCTTTTCACGATGGTAACAGATATTCAAATAAGCGAGCGTGTTCAGGCGGGAGAAATTGTTTATCGGACTGAAGATACCGATGCGTCACAGGGTACCGCGACGCGGACCAAGCAGACTTCACATGCTGATGATGTGAAGTGGAAAATATACAGGACCAGGATTGTGAGCGTTGCCAACAAGGCTAATCTCGACTTCGAAGAGGCGAAACCGCATCTTCAGGCGGGTCTTGTGAGATCCATAGGCGGGATTTTCTGAAACGTTAAATACAAAAGGTCTTACCCAGAGAGGTTTGGCTGACCATTTGAAGCGGACACGCCGCCATCAACCGGCAGGTTCACCCCATTGATAAAGCTCGCCTCGTCGCTCAAAAGAAAGGCGATTGCAGATGCAATCTCCTCCGGTTTGGCTGCTCTACCTAACGGCAAACGGTCTCTGAATTTCGCCATCAATTCTTCATTTCCGGTTACGAACGAGGCCATTTCCGTGTCTGTCAAGCTAGGAGCCACGGCATTGACGCGCACACCTTGACCACCCAATTCAAGCGCCAAGGAACGTGTGAAGTTACTCACTGCGCCCTTCGATGCGCTGTACGGGCTAAACCCCCAATCGCCGCCAATACCTGATACAGAGGACACATTGACGATGGAACCACCCACTTTTTTCAAGTGTTCAACAGACAAATTGATAGTATTGAAAACGCCTTCAACGTTAATCGACATGACCCGTTTCCAGTCGTCAATCGTCACTTCATCGATTGCGCCGCCGACGACTACTCCCGCGTTGTTAACAAGGCCATCTAAACGACCAAACTTGGCAATATGAGCATCGATTAACTTCTCAACATCGTCACGGTTGCTAACATCACCTTGCACAGCAAGGGTTTGATCAGCTAGCGCGATGTCTGCTAACACGGTTTCAAGATTGGATTGGGTGCGTCCAAAAATGGTTACAGACCAGCCATTTTGTACGAGTTTTTTAGCGGTGGCAGCGCCCATACCTGAGCCGCCACCAGTAATAATTGCTGACTTTCTAATATCTGACATTGTTTTTCCTCCTTGCCTGAAATTTCACACGCATACCGAGATTCACTATCGAACCATTGGTATGGAGTTGCTGGTTGTTAGTAACAAAGATTATGGATAACCATTGTAGCTGCTTTGAGGCATACCAGTACTATCTAAAGATAACTTTTAGCGTAGAGTTTTCAAAATTACAGTGTCCAAAACTGAATTTTTTTAATATTCAGAAATTCTTATGGAGTTATGGTAAGGGATAGAGTCTAGTTCCGTAGTTGCTTAAAAGCGGCTAAAGAACGATTTCTGGCTGCCATATGATCTACTACCGGGAACGGATAATCGCTTCCTAGAGAAACCCCCGAGTCTTTAAGTATGTCTTTCGGCGTAGTCCAGGGCTGGTGAATGTATCTGTCCGGCAAATTCGCAAGTTCCGGAACCCAGCGTCGCACATAGGTGCCCTCGGGATCGAATTTCCGACCCTGAAGCACGGGGTTGAAAATTCGAAAGAACGGAGCAGCATCAACCCCGCAGCCCGCGACCCATTGCCAGCTTACTGAGTTGTTAGCAAGATCCGCGTCAACCAAAGTATTCCAGAACCAGGCGGCGCCGTCCTGCCATGGGATGAGAAGGTGTTTCACGAGAAAAGAAGCGGCGATCATGCGTACCCGGTTGTGCATCCAGCCCGTTGCCCAGAGTTCGCGCATCCCTGCGTCAACTATTGGGTAGCCCGTGAGCCCGAGTTGCCATTGGCGTAGCGCTTCCTCGTTGCTTATCCACGGAAAGCGTCTGAATTCCGGTCGGAACGGCTCTTCGGGGAAATTGGGCCAGTGGTAAAGCAGGTGGTGTGAGAATTCCCGCCATACAATCTGGCGAAAAAAGGGTTTCAGGTCATCTTGCGATTCGGGCTTTACGCTTTCATGCGAGCGATGCCAGCATGTCCTTGGCGATATCTCGCCTAAATGAAGATGGGGAGAAAGCCTGGAAGTTCCAAAGATGTCGGGCCGGTCGCGTTGCGTTCCGTATGCTGCTGCCGACCGTTCCAGAAACGAATCCAGGCGCGAGAGGGCTCCCTGTTCACCTGGCGTCCACATATCGAGCCAGCCGACACTCCAGTCGGGTCTTTGCGGCAGCAGTTTCCACTCCTTAAGCGAATCACCGCTGATGAGTTGTTTCGTGCATGGAAGCTGTTTTGGCGCAGGCAGGGGAGAGGACAATGGCAACTTCTTAATACAGGCTTTATAAAAGGGTGTGAAAACCTTGTAGGGTTCGCCTTTTTTTGTAGTAACAGATTCGGGGGAAAAAAGCAGGCTGCCATCAAATACCTTTAGCTTAGCTCCAAGACTGTTCAGGGTGGTTTTCACTTCGGATTCGACCTTGATTACGTGCGGTTCCGTGAGCCGGGTGACATGAACTGTCGTGGCGCCTGTTTCAGTCACGAGATTTTGCAGCACCTCCTTCGGTTGACCGCGGCGCAGAATCAGCCTGTTTCCAAGTGCTTCTAGGGATTTATTGAGTGAGGTGAGGCTGTGGTGTAACCACCATCTGCTTGCGCCGCCGGGCGCCCAGGGGTCTGAATCTTTGCCTTCAAGTATATAAACCGGCACCACGGGCCTAGCAGATCTTACCGTCTCTGTAAGCGCCGGATTATCCAAGAGTCTGAGGTCTTTTCTAAACCAATGAATAATTGGGCGTGACGTCTCTTTTCCTTGATTCATTTTCGTTTGGGAACTAACTCTTAACTCGTAGAAAACGGTAAATTATACTGTGTAAAGAAGTATTTATCTGGAAGAAATTTGGCGATAACGACAGAGAAACGAAAACGGGGATACCAAAAGTTGGGTATAAATCCGGTCTTGGCTTCCGATGGTCTTAATCCGGACGGGATTGTGGTCGAACAGCAGATGTATGACCGGTTAATTGAAGGAGTTGTTAAGAACATGAAACGGGCAGCCGATAGGAAGGAGAAAGCCTGTAGCGTACAACCTCTTTCATAACGAGGAATTTGTGCCGGTGGACAAAGAAGAAAACTACAAGGCTTTTAAAAAAGCTACATATTCAAAGGGTGTACAGTGACGGTATGGCTGATTAGAAGAAAACGGGCCGTGGGGATACGGACGCCGGGGGATAGGGCGTATATATCTGAGTTTTTATTGGTACCTAAATCATCCGGACGTTTCGAGTGGGAAACCCTGCCGGATGACAAGGATCTTCGGGGATTCGTAGTAGAGGACACTAAAGCCGAAGCGGAAAAATATTTGATAGATTTGCTTTTTAAGATCTGGCATGAGGATAATTACGGAAAGGTTGAAATGTGGGACTGGGACGTGTACGGATTGAAAGTGAAAGCATGAAGGATAATGATGTATTTGAGATTTGTTTAGAGATGATAAGGTAAAAGTGATTTGCAGTTTTTTGTTGAAACATAACTGAATATTCGTTTCCATGCCTCAGCCAGCTTCGAAAGAAAGTTTCAGATCCGGATTCATTTCCGTGATAGGACGACCTAATGTCGGAAAGTCCACGCTTGTAAACTCCATTGTCGGAAAAAAAGTTTCGGCCGTTTCGGATAAGCCGAGTACTACCAGGAACAGAATTCTGGGAGTAAGGACTTTTGATGATTCGCAGCTGGTTTTTCTTGATACCCCGGGCGTTTACAAGGAGAAAAGCAGACTCGGGAAATCCATGGCCCGAGCGGTAAGCGGTGCTCTTTCCGACGCTGATCTGGTGGCGTTTGTTACAGACGTGGAAAAGCCTTTCAGGGCGGCTGATGAATCCATACTGAAAATGCTCAGGAAACCTTCCTTGTTTGTCGTAAACAAGATCGACAAGATAAAAAAATCAAAGCTCCTGTCGATACTTTCAACTGCCGAGAGATTTTCTGAGAAGTTCCTCGAAATAGTTCCCGTCTCGGCTCTTACGGGCGACGGGGTGGAGGAGCTTACGCAGCTTCTCAAAAAACACCTGCCCGAAGGACCGAAATATTTCCCTGACGATATTTTCACGGATCAGCCTGAGATTTTTTACGTAAGCGAACTCATAAGGGAGAAGGTTTTCAATCTCACGCGAAAGGAAATTCCCTATAAAGTGGCGGTGGTGGTCTCGGGATTCAGCGAGGATACGGAACGGAACCTGATCAGGATAAGTGCGGAAATCTATGTTGAGAGAAAAAGTCATAAGGGGATTCTCATAGGAAAGGGCGGGGGGATGCTAAAGCGGATCGGTTCTGAGGCCAGGGTTGATATTGAAAGGATACTGGGAGTTAAGCTGTTTCTTGAGCTTTGGGTCAAGGTTAAGGAGAACTGGACCCAGAGCGATTTCCTGATAAAGGAATTCGGTTACGGAAACTGAACCGCAGAAGTCTTTATTCCCCCTTGAAAACCGGTTTTCTCTTTTCAAGAAAAGCTTTTTTTCCTTCCTTGGAGTCGCTGCTTTTCCTCACCTTGGCGAAAAGAGACCTTATGAGTTCTTCATTTTCTTCCGATAGCGGCTCCCCTTGTTCCCAGATGTTTATCATCTTTTTCATCGATATCATGGAAAGCGGGGCGTTTTCGCTTATTTCCTCGGCAAGCCCATAGGTGAACTCTTCAAGCTTGTCTCTTTTTACAACATGGTCGACAAGTCCTTTTTCCAAGGCTCTTTCGGCATTGACGGGGTTTCCGGTGAGAAAGAGTTCCCTCGTAAACCCGGGACCCACCAAGTTAAGGAACTGCCTTATTCCGCTGTAATGATAAGTCACTCCCAGCTTTACGGGCGGGATCGCGAGTTTCACGTCGTCGGCGCATACTCTCAGGTCGCAAGTCGCTGCGAGTTCGAGTCCCGCCCCGAAGGCATGACCGTTTATCATTGCTATTACGGGAAGAGGGTAGGACTTGACCGCCCGCATGGCTTCGGTCAGGGGATGGCCGTTTTCTATAGCAATTTCTTCCTCGGATATTGCGGCTATATCATATCCTGAGCAGAAAGCTCTATCACCGCTTCCTCTTATAACAACACATCTCATTTCAGTGGTTTTTCCTAGCCTTAGAAATTCCTCGGTTAGAAGCCTTAGAATTTCTGGTGTAAGGGAGTTTCTTTTTTCAGGGCGATTTAGAGTAAGGGTGCAAATTGAACCCTCGGTCTTTACGAGAATTTCCTTGTTTTCGGCCATGGAGAAATTATATATTACGGAAATTTGCTGTCTAAAAGTACCCGATCGCAAGGCAAGAGTCTGGAGAACCTGTTTTAAACTATCGGGTGTAATTACAGAGCAGTTGGCCGGGTATAATTTGCTAAAGAGGGAGGGTGTGTGAAAGAAAAAAAGCCATCAAACAAACGAACCTACAGGGTGCTGTTTCTCTGCACGGGCAATTCGGCCCGTTCGATCATTGCTGAATCTCTTTTGAATCACAATAGCGACGGAAGATTTGTCGGCTACAGTGCGGGGAGTCATCCTCGGGGAGAAGTTCACCCTCATGCCATAGATCTGTTGTTTGGTAAGGGACACGACATTGAGAACCTGCGCTCCAAGTCTTGGGATGAATTCGAGGTGGAGGATGTTTCTTCGATGGATTTTGTCTTTACAGTGTGTGACAACGCGGCGAATGAACCTTGTCCCGTGTGGCCGGGCAGACCGGTGACAGCTCACTGGGGTCTTGCGGATCCCGCGGGCGTTGAGGGAACTGAAACTGAGCAGCTAAAAGCTTTTGAAAGAGCCTACGAGTTGCTCGAAGAGCGTATCGCTGCGTTTCTGGCCCTTCCGTTTGACTCGCTTGACAGCGTGGAACTTCGTGAGAGACTTGAAAAGATAGGGCGCCGTGGATCTGGAACGGACGGAGAGTAGCTGCTGACGCTTGAAGCGTTTCTCTTCGACCACGGCATGAGACCTGAATCGTTCTGACTTGTCAGGCCAAAGCACTATGACGAAAAGAAAAACCCTGTATCTGGCTAATCCCTACGGCTTTTCCGCACAGCAGCGCGAAGGGCCCTTGGCGGTTCTTGTCGATGTTCTGGAATCGATGGGAGCCGAGGTATGGGAGCCGTTTTCCCGGAATAATCAGGTTGATAAGGCGGTCGCCGGTTGGGCCTATCGGGTTGGACAGTCGGACCTTAAGGACGTGCGTGAGGCCGACGGGTTGTTCGCGGTTGTAAATGGATGTCCGCCGGACGAAGGAGTTATGGTGGAACTGGGAATGGCTATTGCTTGGGAAAAGCCCGTGTTTCTGTTCCGGGACGACTTCCGCAGCTGCACCGACAGCGAGGTCTATCCGCTCAACCTGATGCTGTTTGCCGGCATGCCTGAGAAGGGCTGGGAAGCTTACTTATATGGTTCTGTAGAAGAGATAACCGATCCGGACAAGGCGCTGGCGAGATGGCTTAAAGATACGGAGTGATCCGGGTCATTAAAAAGTTTACCGGTCTGCTATCCTCAGAACCCTGGCCCCTTTTCCTCCTCCACTTTTCATTTCCAAAAGTGCCGCGTTTGCCTCTTCAAGCCCGTACTCGGTGACTTCAGCTTCTATCCCCAGAGTGGACGCGGCCGAAAGAAAGCCGGCAACATCTTCCCTTGTGACGTTCGCTGCGCTTTTTATCTCTTTCTCAAGCCAAAGATGCGACTGGTAATCGAGACTCAGCAAAGAATCGATGTCGGAGTTCTCCTTGCTTATGGCGTTTATAACCAGTTTTCCCCCGGGGACAAGATTCTCAAGCGAACGCAAAACGGGTTTCCATGCCGGAGTGGTGTCAATAATGGCTGAAAGCTGCTTGGGGGAGCGCTCTTCAATTCCGCCTGACCAGGATGCTCCAAGCTCCATGGCGAACAGCCTTTCCCTTTCTCCTCTTGCGAATACAAACACCTCGCTTAGGGGATATGAGTGACGAAGTAGCTGTATGACCAGATGCGCTGAAGCTCCGAATCCCATGAGCCCTACGGCGTCGCCGTCTGTTATTCCGGAAAGTCTAACGCAACGGTGACCTATTGCTCCGGCGCAAAGAAGAGGGGCCGTCTTCACTGCGTCCATTCCCTCCGGTATGCGGTGAACAAAGTCTGCGTCCGCGACTATAAATTCGGCAAAACCTCCGTTTCTGTCCTTGCCGGTGGCGATGAAATCATGGCAGAGGTTTTCTCGTCCGCTACTGCAATAGGAGCATTTTCCGCAGGCTCCTCCTATCCACGCAACTCCGACCATGTCGCCTGCGTCGAAACTTCTTACGCCCGAACCGTGTTCTTTGACTACCCCTACGACTTGATGTCCTGGAACAATCGGAAGAGATGGGGGGATTACCCTTCCTTCTACCTCGTCCATGTCCGTGTGACAGACCCCGCAGGCTAAAATGCGTATTAGCACTTCTCCTTCAGCGGGTTCTGGTGTGGGAATCTCGAGCAGTTCAAGAGGATTATCGTTACTGAGCAGGTCGTACGTACCTCTTAGAACCATTGCCTTCATCACGCTACCAAGTATAACACGCGTATATGGCGTGCGGGCTGGTCCCTCACTGCTTGCTTGTTCCGAGTGTAGTATCTGCGTACGCCCTCAGAACGATTTCCGCTGCGACTCTTGCGTCTTCTCCGGCGTCGTGGTGGCGAAAATGAATCCCGAGGTCCCGGGCAATATTCTTGAGGTTGTAACCCCTAAGGGCGTACTTATCCGGCCAAGCGCGTCGCGCTACCTGCGCACTGTCAATCCAGGTTCCGTAACGAAGAGATTTTCCACATTCTTCAAATGCCTTTGAGATTGCCCGGCGGTCAAAAAATGTATGGCTTACGACGACTTCTCCCAGGTGTCGCGCGATCTTGTCGCACAGTTCTTCAAACCGCGGGTAGCCGCTTACCATCTTTTGGTCTATGCCATGTATGGCGATATTGTACGGATCAAAAAAGTCATGCGGATCAACAAGCTGCGTCCATACCTCTTTGATCTCCGCTGACCTGACCACGGCGATTCCCACTTGGCAGATGCTTGAAACGTTTGAATTCGCGGTCTCGACGTCGACGGCGACGAAATCCAGATTCTCACTCACGGGGAGATAGTTTTTTCCGTTTTGCCCGCGGGACGTTTCCGGTTTTCCGGTTTTTTTCATCCTTTTACATTATGAGCCATAATCGGCTTTTTTTCAGCAGTATTGGCCCGTTTCGGCGTTTTTGGGCTTTAAACTCAGATTATATTGTTTATAATCTTCCGAACTAAAAGTTTTTCCGGAGGCGTAAGGTGCCGTTATACGAATATGAGTGCGACAGTTGCATGGAGAGTTACAATACGGACATAGACAGTCTGGTCGCCAAGCTTACCAAGACAAACGCAAAGAAAATTTTCAAGCAGAACCGCAACTTCTGTTATGTTGAAGTCACAAGCGACAAGAGCGGAAAGCTGTTTTTCGAACTGGGGGAAAAGGGCGTACGCGGCGCGAGAAGGTTTCGTTACAAGCTAGATAACGGAAAGGTCCTTTACCTTGAGCTCAAGAACTTCCGCTTCGACCACCTTGTGTACGGAGATGACGATCAGGGTGAAGTCAAATGCCCTCTCTGCGACGATTCCGAGGCAGTGAGAAGGGTTTTTTCCACTTTCAAGGCCATATTCGACGACAAGAATAAAAGAGCTCCGGGTCCCGGGGATGAGCTTAGGTGGCATCTTGAATACAAACAGCAAAAGGATGAAGAAATAGCGAGCGACTGGGTAGGGCAGGATCACCTGAACCAGTATTTCAACAGATAGGAGACGCAAATGCCCCTCTATGAATTTGAATGCATTAAGTGCAGGCGCAATGTTGAGAAATCACTGAAGGCTCTTGAGAGAAAACGGGACAAGGAAACCGTAAAAAACCTTGTCGAGAAATATGACAACATAAACGCCATAGAAGTTATCGACCTTGAGCGCGAAGAAATAGTCGCAAAGCACGGAAGAAGGGGAAAAGATTCCATATTCAATGATTTTTACCTTAAGGACGGAGCCCTGCTTGCGCTTTTCAACATGCGAAACTACAGGTTTTCCGAGCTTATATACGAAGAGGGGGACGAGAAAAACGTAAAGTGCTACTGCGGGGAGAAAAAGAAAGTGGAGAAAGTTATCTCGACTTTCGCTTTTACCAAGGACCTCTCAACCAATATGCCGAAGCCCGATCTCTCGAACCTGCCGCCTTCGGTTAGAAACAGAACTTACATAGGAGATTACATAGAGGAAAAGGACAGGCCTAAAAAACACAGGCCTCCCAAGGGCAAAAGACAGTAGGGTACTGTCTAGCCTTCCAGCGCTTCTGTATGCTACTTTTTCTGCGCGTACTCTTCCTTGCGCCTACCGAATCTTCTCTCAAGTTCGTCCGATATGTCCTGAGGCGAAAGACCCGCTTCGCAGAGAAGCACCATGGAATGGAACCACAAGTCGGTAAGTTCGTAGACGAGTTCGTCTTTATCCTCGTTTTTGGCGGCTATTACTACTTCGCCGGCTTCCTCTCCGATTTTTTTAAGTATCCTGTCAACTCCGCCCTTCATAAGGCCGCTCACATAAGAGCCTTCCTTGGGGTTCTGTTTCCTGTCTTCTATTACGGAAAACACCTTTCTGAGTGAAGCTTTCTCGAACACAGGGGCAGCTTTTTCTTCCATGTCCCCGGATCTGTAAAAACATGTCGGCTTTCCGGTGTGGCAGGCTGCTCCGGTCTGCTCCACGGTTATTAGCACTGTATCGCAGTCGCAGTCAACGAAGATTTCCTTTACGTCCTGAAAATGGCCTGATTCTTCCCCTTTGTTCCAGAGCTTTTTTCTTGATCTGCTCCAGAAGTGGGTCCTTCCGGTCTTGACGGTCATCTCGAGAGCCTCTTTGTTCGCATATGCGAGCATGAGCACCCGCCCGCTTGAGCTGTCCTGCACTATTACGGGCAAAAGGCCTTCGTCGTTGAACTTGAGTTCTTCTAGTTTCATATCCATCGGGTTTTCGTTCCGCTGAAAGTACGTCAAGATAATAATTGCAAAGCTTCCGTTGTCAAAGAACTGGAGGTGTAGGGAAACCGGCATATTGAGGCTTCGGATCGGCTGTTTTCTCCGTCCGAGAGCTTTTTTCTGAATTGCTGTTGATTTCAGGTCTATAACTGTAAAACTGCTGTGCGCGGGGAGGAATTGATCCGTGTTTTCGAGAAAACATCTGGTTTATGCTTCGGCGGCTCTGCTTTTCGTCCTTCTGCTTGTCGCTATTGGTTTCGTGCTCTACAGCGGTTCAGGGCGCGTGAGTTTCGAACATGGTGTCGCAAGCGGCGATCCCCTGGATGACAGGGTTATTCTCTGGACGAGAGTCACTCCGCAGGAATCCCAAAGAAAAATCAGGGTAAGGGTCGAAGTCGCTTCGGATGAGAAGTTCGAAAGCCTTGTTTACAGTTCTGTTAAGAGCGCCACGGCCGAGAGCGATTACACAGTCAAGATTGATGTTAAAGGTCTTTCATCCGGGACGGTTTATTACTACCGTTTTCGCTCAAGTGATGCTACATCCGTTATTGGCCGTACCAAGACCTTGCCCAAGGGCGATGTGGATTCGGTCAGGCTGGCGGTGTTTTCATGCGCAAACTATCCTATTTCTCATGGCGGTTACTTTAACGTTTACGGCCACGCGGCGGAAACAGCTGACGTTGATGCCGTGGTACACCTCGGCGATTATATCTACGAGTACGGCAAGGCGCCGGATTCCGGGAACGATAATTCCCAAGGAGCCGGAAGGGGCTTCCCGGAATACAGCGATAAGGAAATCCTGACGCTTGACGATTACCGTAGGCGTTACGCCCTATACAGAACTGATCCGCAGCTTCAGGCTCTTCACGCCACACATCCGTTCATCGCCGTCTGGGATGATCACGAGGTCGCAAACGACGCTTATGTGGGGGGTGCGCAGAACCACAACGAAGACGAGGGGAGTTTCGATGCGCGCAAAGAGGCTGCGCTTCGGGCCTATTACGAGTGGATGCCGGTTCGCTCCGTAAAAGAGAATGATTCCGGGCGGGTCTACCGCAGTTTTTCTTTCGGAAACCTGGTTGAACTTTTCATGCTCGATACCCGCCTTGCCGGACGGGAAAAGCAGCTTAGTTACAAAGATTATTTCGACCCGGATACCGGTTTTGACGCCCGGCGTTTTCGTGAGAATATTGGTTCTCCCGAACGAACCCTGCTCGGTCGGGATCAGCTTGCCTGGCTTCAGGGGAAGCTTGCTGACTCAACCGCCGCTTGGCAGGTTCTGGGTCAGCAGGTGCTTATGGGCAGAATGAACGTTCCGGCTGAAATAATTCCCCATCTGGGCGATCGCACACCGCAGGTCGCGGGTCTTATTGGTGAACTGACCGAGATTAAGGAGCGGGTGCTGCGAGATGATCCTTCCATGACTCAGGATGAACGGGACCGTGTAAACACTGTACTTCCCTATAATCTTGATGCCTGGGACGGTTATCCTGCAGAGCGCGAAGCGGTGTTAGGCGCGGCTTACGGAGGGGATAAGAACTTGATAGTGCTCGCCGGGGATACGCATAACGGATGGGCAAGTAATCTCAAGGATGCGGCAGGTAACCAGGTAGGTGTCGAGTTCGCCACCGCGTCTGTGTCCTCGGGAGGTCTTGAGACTTATCTGAAACTTGAACCGAACCAAGCCGAGGAGTTTGCCCGGAATCTGGAAGTGCTGGTTGACGGTCTTGTCTACTCAAACACAAAGGACCGCGGTTATATGATTGTCAGTTTTACTCCGAAAAGGGCCGAGTCGCGGTGGATATATGTGGATACCGTCAAACGTCCGGAATTCAGGGAACTAACTTCAAGTGAAAGGGCCCTTGGTGTGCTTCCCGGCACGGGGAACCGTAAACTTGTTCTCGTTAATAATTAGGGTGTGAAATTTTAGCTAAGGGAAGAATCAAGGCGGGATTAATTGACATTACCGTGAAGAGTCGAATGATATAGGGTATAATATTCGAGTTAGGTACTGATTAAGGAAGGTAACAATCCATGGCCAGAATTACAATTGAAGACTGCTTAGAGAAAGTTGAGAACAGATTTGCTCTTTCCATCGCAGCGATGAAAAGAGCAAGCCAGATATCCAATGGAGCTACCATAGTGGCGTCCGAGAACGATGACAACAAACATGTTGTTTCGGCGCTAAGAGAAATAGCCGAAGGAAAGGTAAACGTCATATATCCCAAGGATAGAGATAATTACTGATTGCGCACGTAGCCCCGTGCGGTTTTAACCCGCGCACAGCGAGGTAAAGATCTTTTTATGCTCTCGGTAGGCATAGACGCGGGAGGAACTTTCACCGATTTTGTTTTCTTCGATGGAAGGGAAATATCGGTAAACAAGGTTCCTTCCACTCCCCGCGATCCTTCGATAGCAGTACTAAACGGACTTAAAACCCATCCCGTTGAATTCTCCCACATATCGGAAATTATCCACGGAACCACCGTGGCCACAAATGCTCTTTTGGAGCGGGAAGGGGCGAAGACCTGCCTTGTCACCACAAGGGGTTTTGAAGACGTAATCGAAATCAGGCGACAGAGCAGGGAGAAACTGTACGATCTGCTATGGAGTCCGGCTGTCCCTCTTGTTCCCCCGGAACTCAGGTTCGGGGTTTCCGAGAGAACGGATTACCGCGGCCGTGTGCTTGTTTGCCCGGATGAAGCTGAAGTAGAGGAAGTAAAGGAGGAGATATCTTCTCTAGGTGTTGAGGCGATAGCGGTTTGTTTCCTCCATTCCTACGCAAACCCCGAGAATGAACGCAGGGTTGCTGCCGTGCTTTCCGAACTCGGTATCCCGATTACCCTCTCCTCTGAGCTTGTCGCGGAATTCAGGGAGTATGAGAGGACTTCGACGACGGTCCTTAATTCTTATCTGATTCCGAAAGTGAACAAGTACATGCGTTCGCTCTCCCGTACCCTCGAGGAAAAATCTCTTTCCATCATGCAGTCAAACGGCGGGGTTATATCTGCTGAACAAGCGGCCGAGGAGCCTGCAAAAATAGTTCTTTCCGGTCCCGCCGGGGGAGTGGTTGGAGCGTTTGAGATATGTGCGCTCTCCGGGAGAAAGAAAATTATTACCTACGACATGGGGGGAACTTCGACAGATATATCTCTTTGCGACGGCAAAATAAGCTTTACGACCGAGAACACCCTGGGAGGTGTTGCGCTTAAGGTGCCGATGATAAACATCTCGACCATAGGGGCCGGGGGCGGTTCAGTCGCTTACATTGCCGACGGGGGCATCCTTAAGGTCGGTCCGAGAAGCGCCGGTGCTGATCCCGGCCCCGCGTGTTACGGGAAAGGCGTTTTGCCGACCGTAACAGACGCCAATATAGTTCTCGGGAGAATGGACCCCGGCTGGTTTCTGGGTGGCGAAATGAATATATACCCCGAAAGGTCTTTTGAAGCGATTCGCTCTCTCGCCCCGGATCATCCCACGGAGGAGGTCGCCGAATCCGTGATCAGGATTTCAAATTCAAACATGGAAAAAGCCCTTCGCGTGATATCGGTCGGCAGGGGCTACGATCCGAGAGAATTTTCGCTTGTCTCATTTGGCGGTGCTGGAGGTCTTCACGCCTGTGAACTCGCCCGCTCCCTAGGTATACGGGAAGTCGTGTTTCCCCAAAATCCTGGAGCGCTCTCCGCCTACGGGATGCTTCTTGCCGATTCCTTCAAGGATTACGGAATCACGTTTTTCTCCTCAGCGGATGGGGATCATCTTGGGGAGACTGACAGAAAGTTCGCGGATCTCGAAAAGCTCGCGCGCGAGGACCTCGAAAGAGAGGACCTAAGGTTCGAAAAGCGTGTCGATGCGAGGTACCGAAGGCAGTCCCATGAACTAACTATTTCCTATAGTGATTCCATAGCTTCGGATTTTCACCGCGAGCATGAAAGAGTTTACGGATACAGGAAGGAATCTTCCGTCGTTGAGATCGTAACTCTGAGACTTAGGGCCTATATGCCGGAGCGAAAAATAGATGTTCTTCCCGCTTCTGCTATGGAGGCGGAGCCTCGGTTCTTCACAAAGGATGTGGTTTTTGAGGGCAAAAGCATTAAGGCCGGATGCTGCGAAAGGGAAAAGCTCCGGCCGGGTTCTCAATTTGAAGGTCCCTGCATTCTCTATGAGAGAACTGCCACTGCTTTTATCCCTCCCGATACCGCCTGCGAAGTGGACGACTACGGGAATATTATAGTGACCCTCAACCCGTAGTTTTTTTGATGGACATGATGAAACTGCGAGAAGAAATAAGAAAGGTCTTGGACCCACCGGGAACCCTCCTTGATCCGGGTGGGGAATTTCTGGCATCCGCCGTGCTGGTTATGATCTGCGAGCGGGGCGGAGATTATGGAATATGGTTTATAAGAAGAACCGAATACAGAGAAGATGCTTTTTCAGGTCACGTAGCCTTTCCCGGGGGAAAGAAAAAGCAAAGTGACGCGACTCTTCTTGATACGGCTTTTAGGGAAGTTGGAGAGGAGCTTGGTTTTGACGCCGGGAAGGAAGTAGAGATTCTCGGGGAAATGGATTTTGTACGTCCCTACACTCCTTCCGTTAGACAGTATGCTGTAAAGCCTTTTGTAGCGATGATAAATGACGAAGTAGAGTTTGTTCCTAATTATGAAGTATCGGAATTTTTCTGCGTCCCGGTTTCCCACTTGGTTAACCCAAAAAACAGGGACGTAAGGGAAAGAAGACGGGATGGGAAGATAATAGATGATTACGTGTTTGCTTACCGCAATCACATAATATGGGGACTTACGGGGAGAATACTTGATGAATTCTTCAAGAAAACTTCGGAGTGTTTTCCGGGATAATGTTTAAATCCCCCTAATCATCATGTAAGTTTCTGCCAATACAATAACTGTGGAGATTAAAACTCATGGCAGCGGTTAACAAGGCTATAATACTTGGTAATCTGGGGAGAGACCCCGAAGTGAGATACACGCCTGACGGAAGGGCGGTCACGACTTTTTCAGTTGCCACCACGGAAAGATACAAGGACAAAGAAGGCAATCCTCAGGAGCGCACGGAATGGCACAGGATCGTGGTTTGGGACAGACTGGCCGAGATCTGCGGCGAGTATCTTTCCAAGGGAAGGTCGGTCTACGTGGAAGGTTCCATAAGAACCCGCTCATGGGACGACAGAGAGGGTAACAAAAGATATACGACCGAGATTGTGGGAAGAACCGTGCAGTTTCTCTCCCCTCGCGGAGAAGAGACAAGACGAGGTTCCGGGCCGCCCCCTCCTGAAGATGATTTCGTCTACGAAGAGGGCGGTGGTATGACGGACGACGACGTTCCATTCTGATTCTTTTGGTTTTTACTGACACATTAAGGTTATGTCTCTGGCCGTTATAATTCTGGCGGCGGGCAAGGGAGTCCGCATGAATTCGCAACTCCCCAAGGTGCTGCACCCAATCCTGAAAAAGCCCATGTTGCGCTATGTCCTTGAGACGGCGCAGAAGATGGAGCCTGAGAAGATAGTGCTTGTCCTGGGACATGATTCGGAGCTTGTGAAGGAGGAGGTCTCGGATTACCCGGTGGAGACGGTCATCCAGGAACCGCAGCTTGGAACCGGGCACGCGGTTTTGTGCTGCGAGGATTCATTTCGGGATTTTTCCGGGGACATTCTCATACTAAGCGGAGATGTTCCCGCAATAAGTTTTTTTTCTCTGCGCGAGTTTACGGATTCTCACGTGAAAAACGGAGCGGACCTCTCATTAATGTCCACTCTGGTGGAGGAACCCGGCGGATACGGGAGGGTATTGAGGAATGCCGATGGGGAAGTGTTTCGCGTGGTTGAGGACAAAGACGCCACGGCTGACGAGAAAAAGGAAAATGAGATAAATGCAGGCATTTACTGCGTGAATTCCTCTTTTCTCTGGGAGAGCCTGGGCGGACTCAGTAGTGAAAACAGCCAGGGAGAATATTACCTGCCAGGAATTGTGGATCTCTGCGTTTCCCGCAAACGCAGACTTTTGGCTTTTAGCTTGGCGGATCCAAAGGAGGTGTCCGGAGTGAACAGCAGAGAGCAACTCGGCGAGGCGGAAAAAACCATGAGACAGGCAATAAACCGCCGCCACATGGAAAACGGGGTTACCATAGAGGATCCCGAAACCACCTATATATCAGACTCTGTCAGCATAGGAAGGGATACGACCGTGTGTCCTAATACCTATATTTACGGCGAAACCAGTATAGGCGATGGTTGTCGCATAGGGCCGTCTGTGTACATTGAAGATTCACGTATAGGAAACAATGTCGAGATAAGGTTTTCTTCGTATCTTACGGGGTGTGAAGTCGAAAACGGCGTCGTGATGGGTCCTTTCTGTCATCTGCGGCCCGAGGCCAGGATAAAAGACGGGGCCAAGATCGGCAATTTCGTTGAGATAAAGAAGTCGGAAATAGGGGTTGGTTCCAAGGTCCCGCATCTTTCCTACGTGGGAGATGCCGATATCGGCGACGGAGTTAATATCGGTGCCGGAACCATCACCTGCAACTACGACGGGGTAAACAAGCACAGAACCGTGGTCGAGGATGGTGCTTTTATAGGAAGCGACACCATGCTTGTTGCGCCGATCAGGGTTGGAAAAGATGCTACTACGGCCGCGGGTTCCACGATAACGAAAGATGTTTCCCCAGGTGCTCTGGCCATAGAACGTGCCGGACAGAAGGAAATAACCGGCTGGGCGGAGAGAAAAGGGGTAAAGAAGAGGAGATCCTGAAATGTGCGGAATAGTGGGATACGTTGGAAGTTCGGATAGAACCAAAAGCGTTCTCTGCGAAAGCTTGGGGAGACTGGAGTACAGGGGTTACGATTCTTCCGGGATATGCTTTGTCGAAAACGGCCGTTCCCGCGTCATAAGAAGCAAGGGAAAACTTGAAAATCTTTTCACCAAGCTAAAGGACTGCGAAGTGACCTCTTCACTCGGCATCGCTCACACCAGATGGGCCACCCACGGCGATCCCTCGGAGCGAAACGCCCATCCTCAGGTATCCGGTCCGGTAAGCGTAGTGCATAACGGAATAGTGGAGAACTACCCCGAGCTTAAGGAGGAACTTGTTGCTGCAGGTTATGAATTTTGCTCCGATACCGATACCGAAGTCATCTCTCATCTGATCCGCGATTTTACGGAAAAAGGAAACTCCCTTCTTGAGTCAACGAGAAAAGCCTTTGAGAAAATAGAGGGCTCTTACGCTGTGGCGGTCATGTCGGATACAGAACCCGGGAAGATAATCGCCACCAGGCGCTTCTCTCCTCTTATAATAGCGCGCAACGGAAACGAATGTTTTCTGGCTTCGGACATCCCCGCGATTCTGCCCTACACGAGGGAATTTATTTTCCTTGAGGATAACGATTTCGTGGTTCTGGAAGAAAACGGCATTTCCGTAACCGACGCCGCCGGCAATGACGTTAAGAGAGACCCGACGGTTGTGGACTGGGACCCTTCGGTAACCGAGAAGTCAGGTTATCGCCATTACATGCTGAAGGAAATTTTTGAACAGCCCGCGGCTATCTTCGATACGCTCCGGGGGAAATTCACGGCGGACATGAGGAAAGTGGTTTTTGAGGACTTGGATCCCTTGCTTTTGCGAAACACGCAAAGAATCATTGTCGCGGCCTGCGGCACTTCCTACCACGCTGCTCTTATAGGGAAGTACATGATAGAGGAAGTTGCGGGAGTGAACACTCAGGTGGAGCTTGCATCGGAGTTTCGACACAGAAATCCGGTCGTTGGCCCCGACACCCTTTTTATCGCGGTTTCTCAGTCGGGTGAGACTGCGGACACCTCGGAAGCGCTTCTGAAGGCCAAGGAACTCGGCATGAACTCAATCGGCATAACGAACGTTGCATTGAGCAAAATCTCAAGAGAGTCTGACTGTGTCATAGCTACAAAGGCGGGACCTGAGATCGGGGTTGCCTCCACAAAGTCTTTCACGACGCAGGTAATGGCGTTCTATCTTCTTTCCGTATATCTCGCGATTTCAAGGAAGACGGTTGATTCAAAAAGGGCTAGGCAGCTAATAGCCGATGCCATATCGGTTTCAAAACTCCAGCAGGAATCTCTTGGACTCGATGAACATCTCAGAGAGCTTTCAAGAGATTTTTACGGTTACAGGAATTTTATATATCTGGGCCGGGGAATTAACTACCCCGTGGCTCTTGAGGGAGCGCTTAAGCTCAAAGAGGTTTCATACATCCACGCCGAAGGATATGCCGCCGGGGAGATGAAGCACGGTCCCATAGCTCTTATAGACAGAAACATGCCCGTTGTGTTTATAGCTCCGGAGGAGGATGTATATTACAAAAAGCTCCTTGGAAATTTTCAGGAGGTAAAGGCCAGGGGAGGGCGAATAATTTTCATAACGTCGGATAGAGAGCTTCGACTTCCCGACGAAAGGGACAGGAAGATAGTGATTCCGAAAAGTTCTTACCTTGTAAGCCCGATGGTATCGGTTATCCCCGTTCAGTTTATGGCTTACCACATAGCCAATATTCTGGGGACAGATGTTGATCAGCCGAGGAATCTGGCCAAGGTTGTCACGGTTGAATGATATCACGCCTTTGCCGGGCACAATGATATTCTTGCATCTAATTTTATAAGAGGTTTCAAATGAAAGTACTTGTCGTCGGAGGTGGCGGAAGGGAGCATGCGCTCTGCTGGAAAATAAGCCAAAGCCCTCTTGTGGAAAAGACCTACTGTGCTCCCGGAAACGCCGGGATAAGCCGCCATGCCGAGTGTGTGGCTATCGGCGTCGGGGATTTTGATTCGCTTGCGCAGTTTGTCAAGAAAGAGTCGGTGGATCTTACGGTTGTCGGTCCCGAGCAGCCTCTTTGCGAAGGAATAACAGATTTTTTTGAAAAAGAGGGTCTTTTGGTTTTTGGTCCCTCTAAGGCCGCGGCGGAGCTTGAAGGAAGCAAGAGTTTCTCAAAAAACCTGATGAAGAAATACGGAATTCCAACCGGAGAATATTCCGTGTTCACCGATATCGGGCAGGCGATTGCCAAGATAGGGGAAAGCGAGCCCCCTTTCGTGGTGAAGGCAGACGGTCTCGCCGCCGGCAAGGGCGTTATCATATGCTCTTCTCAAGCGGAGGGCGAGGAGGCGCTTCGCTCAATGATGGAGCGCGGGGCGTTCGGCGAGGCAGGGACGAAAGTCGTGATAGAGGAATTTCTTATGGGCGAGGAGGCTTCTTTTTTTGCCTTTACCGACGGGGAAACCGTACTTCCTCTCGAGCCTTCCCAAGACCATAAGCCAATCTTTGACGGAGACAAGGGACCGAACACGGGAGGCATGGGGGCTTACACTCCCGCCCCCGTGGTTACCGACCAGCTTAGGCAAAGAATAATTGACGAAGTCATGGTTCCAACCGTGCGGGCGATGAAATCCGAGGGGAGAACTTACAGGGGAATTCTCTACGCCGGACTGATGATAAAGGACAATGACCTCAAGGTGCTTGAATTTAACTGCCGCTTTGGCGACCCCGAAGCCCAGCCTCTTCTTATGAGAATGGAATCGGACATCGTTCCTATTCTTTATTCAATAGCCCGGGGCGAGATGAAACCGGGTCCTATAGAATGGAAAGACGGCTTCTGCGTCTGCGTCGTCATGGCTTCTAGGGGTTACCCGGGAAGCTACGACAAGGGGGTCGAGCTTAAAAAACTCATGAATTTCCCCGATACCCGCGAGACGGTGATTTTTCACGCGGGAACCGCTTTTTCCGAAGGCAAACTTGTTACAAGCGGCGGCAGGGTCTTGGGAGTTACCTCCCGTGGAGATACCATAGAGGAGTCCATACGGAGTGCTTACAAGGCCGTCGATTCCATTTCCGATGAAAACCTGATCTACAGAACAGATATAGGGAAGAAAGCGCTTTTGCGGATCGGTCCCTGATGCGTTTTTCAACGTATCTGTCTTAGAAATCCCAGACCGATGAATTAATGACTTTTAGGACTTTTCGGGAGAAGCTCCAACCATTTTTAGACAGCGTTTAATAAAGTCTATATAGCTCAAAAAATTTTTTGTTGAAAACCTGTTTTCTTTCTGTAATATAGTCCTTCCCTCGATTTGGGATTTAGCGGTTTTTTTCCGTTTTTTCATTTGACATCCGTCCGTTATTAAGCTTATAATGATCGGATTACCCAAATTTTGGGAGAGGACGATTTTATGCCTACAATAAGCCAATTGCTTAACAAGGGAAGAGAGACGGCTAAGAAGAAAAGCAAGGCCAGAGCTCTTCAGAGATGTCCCCAGCGGAGAGGGGTTTGCGTGAGGGTTTACACAACCACTCCCAAAAAGCCTAACTCCGCGCTTAGGAAGGTCGCCAGGATAAGGCTTACAAACGGCATAGAGGTCACAGGATACATACCCGGAGAAGGACACACGCTGCAGGAGCACTCCGTTGTGCTCGTCAGGGGGGGCAGGGTGAAAGATCTTCCCGGAGTGAGATACCACATAGTCAGGGGGACTCTTGACTCAACTGGAGTTGAGAACAGAAGAAACGGGAGATCCAAGTACGGAGCCAAAAAGCCTAAGTAACAGGCGGGAAGCAGCAGATGCCGAGAAAAGGTAGGGTAGCAAGAAGAAAACTGGCTCCGGATTCCAGAACTGGAGATCCGTTAGTCGCCAAGTTTATAAACAGCCTGATGTATGACGGCAAGAAGAGCAAGGCGGAAAAAATCTTCTACGATTCTCTCGACAGGATAAGCGAAAAAACCGGAAAAGACCCGCTTGAAGTCTTTCACGATGCTCTTGACAAGGTGAAACCCTCGGTCGAGGTAAGGTCAAGACGCGTCGGCGGAGCTAACTACCAGGTTCCCATGGAAGTGAGTTCCTTCAGAAGGCAGTCCCTTGGGATCAGATGGCTCATAAATTCCTCCCGCTCAAGATCAGAGAAATCGATGGTAGACAAGCTTTCTTCGGAAATAATTGACGCCCATAACAACAGGGGCAACGCCGTGAAGAAGAAAGAGGATATTCACAGAATGGCCGAGGCCAACAGGGCCTTTGCCCACTACAGGTGGTAATTCCCCGGAGGATCAAGGTGTCAGAACAGATATTCCCCATAGACAGGGTGAGAAACATCGGAATTGTTGCTCACATAGACGCTGGAAAGACCACTACCACTGAAAGAATACTTTTCTATACTGGCATAACCTACAAAATCGGCGAGGTGCACGAAGGCGCGGCGACCATGGACTGGATGGAGCAGGAGCGCGAAAGGGGCATCACCATTACTTCCGCTACCACTACGTGTTTCTGGAAAGACTGCAGGATAAACATCATAGATACTCCCGGTCACGTTGATTTCACCATAGAGGTTGAAAGATCACTCAAGGTGCTTGACGGAGCGGTGGTTGTGTTTGACTGCGTCGGAGGGGTGGAACCTCAGACCGAGACGGTTTGGGGGCAGGCCGACCGTTACTCTGTTCCAAGAATGTGTTTTGTGAACAAGATGGACAGGGTCGGGGCGGATTTCTACAAGGTCGTGGACCAGATAGTTGAGAGACTTAACGCCAATCCCGTGTGTCTTCAGATTCCTTGGTTTGACGGCGACGACTTCACCGGAATAGTTGACCTGATAAGGATGAAAATGGCGGTCTGGGACGGGGAAAGCCTTGGGGCCAAGTTTGAATTCATAGATATCCCCGAGGACACCAAGGAGCAGGCGGCCGAATACAGGGAGAAACTTATAGAAGCTCTCTCGGATAACGACGAAGAGATAATGGAGCTTTATCTCGACGGAGAGGATGTCCCCGAAGAGATGCTCCGGAAATCCATAAGACGACAGACAATCGACGCGACCATAGTCCCGGTTATGCTGGGGTCGGCTTTTAAGAACAAGGGAGTGCAACTCCTGCTTGACGCCGTTGTGGAATACATGCCTGCTCCCGTGGATCTGCCACCGGTAAAAGGCATTCATCCCAAAACCGATGAGGAAGTCGAAAGAAACCCCGACAAAGAAGAGCCCTTCTCCGCGCTTGCGTTTAAGATCATGTCGGACCCTTTCGTCGGTCAGCTTACCTACCTTCGGGTTTATTCCGGCAAACTTAAATCAGGAACAACGGTTTACAATTCATCCAACCTTAAAAACGAAAAAATCGGAAGGCTTCTTCGCATGCACGCGGAAAAACGCGAGGATATAAAAGAGATTGAGGCCGGTGGTATAGCAGCCGCGGTTGGGCTTAAGAACACTCTTACGGGCGATACTCTGTGCTCGGATTCAAATCCCGTCATACTTGAGAGTCTTCATATCTCGGATCCGGTAATTTCGATTGCAATAGAACCTAAGTCAAACGCCGACCAGGAGAGACTCGGTCTCTCGCTTAGCAAGCTTGCCATGGAGGATCCTTCCTTCAAGGTGAAAACCGATGAGGAGACTCGTCAGACGGTGATTTCCGGCATGGGGGAGCTCCACCTTGAGATAATAGTCGACAGGCTTAAAAGGGAATTCAATGTAGATGCGAACATAGGGAAGCCTCAGGTTGCTTACAGAGAGACTATAACCGACACTTCTCAGACCGAAGGGAAGTACATAAGACAGACCGGTGGGCGTGGTCAGTACGGCCATGTGAAGATAAGGGTGGAGCCTCTTGAGAGGGGCGAAGGATTTCAGTTCCACGATCAGATAAAAGGAGGGGTGATTCCCAAGGAATTTATTCCCGCGGTGGAGAAAGGAATAGTCGAGGCCATGGATACTGGAGTTGTCTCCGGGTATCCGGTCGTCGACGTGGCGGTCACTCTTTACGACGGTTCTTTTCACGATGTCGATTCCTCGGAGATCGCTTTTAAGATCGCCGGTTCCATGGCATTTAAGGAGGCGATTCATAAATCTTCTCCGGTTGTACTTGAGCCCGTAATGAAGCTTGAGGTGGTTGTTCCCGAAGCTCACATGGGAACTGTCATAGGTGATCTGAGTTCAAGGCGCGGAAGAGTAAGCAGTACGGAAATGAGAGGTGCTATGCAGGCGGTAAAGGCGGAAGTTCCGCTTGGTGAAATGTTCGGTTACGCGACCCACTTGAGGTCAATGACCGAAGGCAGGGGATTGTTCACTATGGAATTCTCCCATTATTTCGCCCTGCCCGCCAATATAGCCGAAGAGTTAAAACAGGCAGCCAATGTCAGCTGATATTTTTATGTTCTTTTTAACAAGGAGGTCAACGAGAAATGTCTAAGGCGAAGTTTGAGAGGGGGAAGCCGCATTTAAACATAGGTACGATAGGTCATGTGGATCATGGCAAGACTACTTTAACGGCGGCGATAACGAGCATACTGTCAAAGCGTGGGCAGGCGGAGTACGTGGAGTTTGACAACATAGACAAGGCGCCGGAAGAGAGGGAGAGGGGGATAACGATAAACATAGCGCACGTTGAGTACGAAACAGACATCAGGCACTACGCGCACGTGGACTGTCCCGGGCACGCGGACTATGTAAAGAACATGATAACGGGGGCTGCGCAGATGGACGGTGCGGTGCTGGTAGTTAGCGCGCCTGACGGGCCGATGCCCCAGACAAGGGAGCACATACTGCTAGCAAGGCAGGTAGGGGTGCCGTACATAGTGGTGGCGCTTAACAAGGTGGACATGCTTGATGACGAGGAGCTGCTTGAGCTTGTGGAGCTTGAGATAAGGGAGCTTCTGAGCGAGTACGGGTTTCCAGGGGATGACATACCAGTGGTAAAGGTAAGCGCGCTTAAGGCGATAGAGGGGGATGAGGGGGCGGCAGAGCAGGTAGTGGAGTTAATGAACCAGATAGACAGTTATGTACCGGAGCCGGAGAGGGACATGGACAAGCCGTTTTTGATGGCGATAGAGGATGTGTTCACGATATCTGGGAGGGGCACGGTGGTAACTGGGAGAGTGGAGAGGGGGAGGATAGTAGCGGGGAACGAGATAGAGATAGTGGGGTTTAAAGAGACGACGAAGACTGTGGCTACGAGTTTGGAGATGTTCCGCAAGATACTAGACGATGCTCAGGCAGGGGACAATGTGGGAGTGCTGCTCAGGGGTATAGACAAGAATGAGGTGGAGAGGGGGCAGGTGTTGAGTGCGCCCGGGAGCATAAAGCCGCACAGGAAGTTCAAGGCTGAGGTGTACGTGTTAAAGAAGGAGGAGGGGGGAAGGCACACGCCGTTTTTCCCTGGGTACCGGCCGCAGTTTTATTTAAGGACAACGGATGTGACTGGGGCGGTGATATTGCCAGAGGGGGTGGAGATGGTGATGCCAGGGGACAATGTGGGCATGGAAGTGGAGTTGATAGCCCCGGTGGCGATGGAGGAGCAGTTGCGTTTTGCGATAAGAGAGGGTGGAAGAACGGTAGGGGCAGGTGTAGTAACAGAGATCATTGAGTGATGAGCAAAGCTTCGAAAATAAGAATAAAGCTTAAGTCTTTTGACTACAGGCTTCTTGATAATTCAACGGAAGAAATTGTCGATACCGCCAAGAGAACGGGCGCGAGAATAGCCGGCCCGGTTCCGCTTCCTACCAGTATAAACAGGTACTGCGTGCTGCGCGGTCCTCACGTGAACAAGAATTCAAGAGAGCATTTCGAAATAAGAACGCACAAAAGACTTGTAGACATACTTGAGCCTACCCAGCAGACAATAGATGAACTTATGAAACTAAACCTTGCTTCGGGTGTGGAAGTAGAGATAAAACTAACGGGTTCGTAAAAAATGATTCAGGGAATTATAGGAACAAAAAAGGGGATGACCGAGTTTTTCAACGATGACATGGTCAAGGTCATCACTACGGTAGTTGAAGCGGGCCCGTGCTTCGTGGTTTCGAAAAAAACCAAGGATTCAGACGGCTACGACGCTGTTCAGCTCGGTTTTGGGGAAGTAAAACCCCAGCGGCTCACGCGTCCCATGAAGGGACATTTCACAAAAGCCGGAGTGAACCCTACTGCGAAGCTTAAAGAATTTTCCGCCACGGTTGATGATTACGAGGTGGGGGACGTGGTAAAAGTTGACATTTTCAAGATTGGAGATGTTCTAGACGTCACGGCTAAAAGCAAGGGAAAGGGATTCGCCGGGACCATAAAACGTTACAATTTTTCAAGGCAGCCAATGTCCCACGGCGGTATGGCCCACAGAAGACCCGGCTCCATAGGACAGGCATCATCTCCGGCCAAGGTGTGGAAAGGGTTGAAAATGCCGGGGCGAATGGGTGGAAAGAATGTAACGGTTCAGGGCGTCAGGGTGGTTGATATAGATGTTGAGAGAAATCTTCTTTTCGTAAAGGGGTCGGTTCCGGGTCCGGTGGGAGGGACGCTTTTTCTCCAGCACACGTCAAAGGGGGCGAAAGATGCTTCAAGTTGACGTATATGACATCGCCAGGAAAAAGGTGGGGACAATGGAACTTCGCTCCGAAATATTTGACGCTCCGGTGAAAAAGCACTTGCTCCATGAAGTAGTCAACTGGCAGCTTGCCAAAAGAAGGGCCGGAACCTCGTCCACCAAGACAAGAGCTGAAGTCCGAGGCGGTGGAGCAAAGCCATGGAAACAGAAACACACAGGACGTGCAAGGGCGGGATCCAGGCGTTCCCCGATCTGGCGCAAGGGTGGAGTAGTTTTTGGACCGAAACCGAAAGACTGGTCTTACTCGCTTCCGAAAAAGGTGAGAAAAGGGGCACTTGTTTCCGCTCTCTCAAGCCGTTTCGGCGAAGGTGCCATAGTTGTGCTCGACAGTTTTGAGCTTCCGGAGATAAAGACCAGGCAGGTGGCGAAATTCATGAAGGATTTTGAATTTTCCCAAGCTCTTGTGATTGTCAGTTCGGATAACGAGAATCTCCACAAGTCGGCAAGGAACATACCTGACGTAAAGGTGCTCAGGGATGACGGGCTTAACGTATACGACCTTCTCAGACACAAGAATATAGTCATGGTGCGGGATTCGGTTGAAAAAATCCAGGAGAGACTATCATGAAAGATCCCCGCTCGGTCATAAAACTTCCTGTGATTACCGAGAAAAGCACAGAAGCCAGGGAAGACGGCTGGTATGTTTTTTCCGTAGACAGAAGATGCAACAAAAAGGAGATACAGGATTCCGTCGAAAAGATTTTCGGCGTCAAGGTGGACAAGGTAAGAACCCTTGTGCTTCCTGGAAAAAGAGTGAAAAGATTCGGCAGAGTTGTAGGAAAAAGGTCAGCGGTTAAAAAGGCTTACGTTAAGCTCAGAGAGGGAGAAATCAACCTGTTTGAGGGAGTTTGATCATGGGAGTAAAAAAATATAACCCCACATCTCCGGGAAGAAGGTTCATGTCCGGGTTTGACTTTGAGGAGGTAACCTCAAAAAAGCCCCACAAGTCCCTTACGGTTTCTCTTAAGAAGAACTCAGGACGCAACTCGAATGGAAGGATTACCAACTTCAGAAAAGGCGGCGGTCACAAGAAACGCTACAGAATAATAGACTTCAAAAGAGACAAACACGGCATACCCGCCAGAGTTGTCTCGCTGGAATATGATCCGTATCGCTCGGCTAGAATCGCTCTTCTGTCCTATGCTGACGGTGAAAAAAGGTATATCATAGCCCCTGCCGGCCTTAAAGTGGGTGATGAGCTGAATTCCGGACCCGGGGTAGAAGTTTCAAACGGAAATGCTCTTCCCATAGAGAATATTCCCGTGGGTACGGTTATTCACAACATAGAAATGAGGCCCGGAGGCGGGGGGAAGCTGGTTCGTTCCGCGGGTTCGGCAGCGCAGATTGTCGCAAAAGACGGTAACTACGCCCAGATAAAACTCGCTTCTGGCGAAATAAGGCTGATCCATCTTCGGTGCATGGCTACCGTGGGAAGGATCGGAAACGCCGAGAACGAGCTTATAGTCTGGGGAAAGGCGGGGAGATCCCGTCACAAGGGCATAAGACCCACGGTTCGCGGGGTGGCGATGAATCCGGTTGATCATCCCCATGGCGGAGGAGAAGGCAAGGCGACCAAGGGAAACCCTCATCCTGTTTCTCCTTGGGGATGGATTACGATAGGAAAGAAGACGAGAAACAACAAGAGAATGGACAAATACATAGTTAAGCCGAGAAGGGTTGGCTACGGAATGGATTAATCGCGGGAGTCGCAGATGGCAAGATCAAGTAAAAAGGGACTGTATGTGCACGAAAAGCTTATGAAGAAAGTTGAGCAGGCACAGAGTTCCGGGAGTCAGAGAATCATCAGGACCTGGTCAAGAGCTTCAATGATAATACCCGAGATGATAGGAATGACTTTCGCGGTTCACAACGGAACGAGGTTTATTCCCGTGTTTGTGTCTGAACAGATGGTAGGACATAAACTGGGCGAGTTTTCTCCCACTAGGACCTACCATGGTCATGCGGGTGATAGGAAAGCTAGGAAAAGATAGCAATAACAGAGAGATAGTAAATGGTTTCTAAAGCAGTACATAAGTATGCCAGGGTGTCGCCGAAGAAGGCTAGGGTGGTTCTTGACCTCATAAGGGGAAAAAGCGTCGAGGAAGCTTCCTCGATTCTGCTTTCCGCCCGCAGGAGGGTCTCACCACTGCTCTCTAAGCTGCTTAAATCGGCTGTGGCCAATGCCTCTGAGAAAGGATACAGCGACATCGACTCCCTTTACATAAAGGAAGTCTACGCAACGCAGGGTCCGACACTTAAGCGTTTTAGGGCTAGGGCGATGGGAAGGGCTTTTGCCCGTAAAACCAAGATGAGTCATATAACGATAGTACTTGAACAGAGGGGATTCTGAATTGGGACAGAAAATTAATCCTATAGGACTTCGTATTGGAATAACCAAGTCATGGGATTCCAAGTGGTTTGCCGAGAAACAGATGTACAGGACTCTGCTCAAAGAGGATATAGACATCCGTAACTACGTGAAGAAGACCTTTTACCAGGCAGCCATATCGAATATTGAGATTGAAAGGGCCGCGGCGGACAAGGTGAGAATTCTAGTGTATGCGGCAAGGCCCGGGATCATCATAGGAAGAAAGGGTCAGGAGATAGAGCAACTCAAGAAAAAACTCCAGCAGATGACCGGAAAAGGCATATTTCTTGACATAAGGGAAGTAAAGAGACCCGAAACCGATGCCCAGCTTGTTGCCGAGAACCTTGCCCTTCAGCTTGAAAGAAGGGTTGCATACAGAAGGGCCATGAAAAGGGTGCTTTCATCCTCCATCCGAGCCGGGGTTCTAGGGATAAAAGTCATGGTTGCCGGGCGTCTCGGCGGAGCCGAAATAGCGAGAAGGGAGTGGTACAGGGAGGGAAGAGTGCCCCTCGGTACGCTCCGTGCGGACCTTGACTACGGGGTTGCCGAAGCGTCAACCACCTACGGAGTGATAGGCGTAAAGGTTTGGATATTCAAAGGCGAGATAATACAGAAAAAGACTAAAGGAAGAGCAGGTGAAATTCCTGAGAGTGTAGATACCGATGCTTCAGCCTAAGAAGACAAAGTACAGAAAACAGTTCAAGGGAAGAAACCGAGGAGCGGCGACCCGGGGAACGACGTTCGCCTTCGGCGACCTTGCGCTTCAGACGTTAGAAAACGGGACGATTACTGCAAGGCAGATAGAGGCCGCCCGTATTGCGATCACAAGACACGTGAGAAGGGGAGCAAACCTCTGGATAAGGATATTCCCCTATAAACCCGTTACCAAGAAGCCTGCAGAGACCAGGATGGGAAAGGGAAAGGGGGATGTGGACAAGTATGTGGCGCCAGTAAAAAGAGGACAGTTTCTTTACGAAATATCAGGAGTAAGCGAAGAACTTGCACGCTCCGCCTTAAGGCTTGCTTCCTATAAGCTTCCTCTTAGAACCAGGATAGTGTCCAGAAGCGAGGAGGAGTTTGTCTGATGGCAACGAACGCGGAAGAACTAAGAAACCTCACGCCCGAAGAACTGAACAAGCGCCATCGTGATGCGAATGAAGAGCTTTTCAATGTCAGGATACAGGTTGCCACTGGACAGAACCCCAACAATGCGAGGGTAAAGCAGTTGAGAAGGGAAATTGCGAGGATACTTACCATAAAGAAACAGCGGGATACGGCTTCGGAGAGTTAATTCTATGGAAAGAGGAAAGTTAAAGACCAGAACGGGAATTGTGGTAGGTAACAAGATGGACAAGACCGCGGTCGTGGAAGTACAGCGGATCAAAAGTCACGGTCGGTATAAAAAGCAGATAAGAACCAGCAAGCGATTTAAGGTCCATGATGAGCGCAACGAGTGCAACATAGGAGACAAGGTCACGATAATAGAGTCAAGGCCCCACAGCAAAACCAAGAAGTGGAGGCTGGGCAAAGTGGTCAGTCAGGCCGCAGGTGCGTAGGACGTGGTTTTTGATTCTTCGGACTACGGGAGAAAAAAATGATTCAGTCAAGCACATATCTGGACTCGGCGGATAACACAGGGGCCAAAAGGCTTTTCTGCATAAAGGTCTTGGGAGGTTCTGGAAGAAAGTATGCGCGGCTGGGAGATGTTGTTGTGGTTTCGGTTAAGCAGGCCATTCCGAAGTCCAAGGTGGAGAAAGGTTCTGTCTACAAAGCCGTGATAGTCAGGGTGAGGAAGGAACAGAGAAGGCCGGATGGTACATATGTGCGCTTTGATAACAATGCCGCCGTTATAATAGACAAAGAAAACGAACCGATAGGTACGAGGGTTTTCGGACCGATCGCGCGTGAACTGAGACTCAAGGGTTTTATGAAAATTATCTCGCTTGCTCCGGAGGTTGTTTGAACATGTCAGCTGGAAAGAGAAAGTCTCACATAAGGGCCGGAGATACGGTCTACGTGGTTGCGGGCAAGGAGAAAGGGAAGACCGGCAAGGTGCTGAGAATTGACAGAAACGTCGAAAAGGCCTTTGTGGAGAAGCTCAATATCATAAAGAGACACAGCCGTCCGACGCAGAAGAACCCCGCTGGCGGAATCATCGAGAAAGAGGCCGGAATCCATGTCTCGAATCTGATGCTGTACGATTCTGAGAGCAGTCGGCCGGTAAAAGTCGGGTATAGAACCGGCGAGGACGGTAAGAAGGTAAGGTACAACAGAAGGACTGGAAAGGAAATCTGAGAAAATGGTTCCGAGAATAAAGACCCTATATAAGAGCGAGGTCGTACCCGCACTGATTGAAAAGTTTTCCTACGGAAACACTATGCAGGTTCCGAGGCTTGAGAAAATAGTAGTGAACATGGGGCTTGGGAGACTTAGTGAAGCCGGGAGACAGACAAAGGTAATAGATGAAGCCGTCTCGGAACTTGCGGATATAACGGGACAAAGGCCGGTGATTACCAAGGCGCGGAAGTCAGTTGCGGGCTTCAAACTCAGGGAGGGCCAGCCGATAGGCTGCATGGTTACGCTCCGGGGAGAGAGAATGTATGAGTTTTTCGACCGTTTAGTGAATCTCGCCCTTCCAAGAGTCAGGGATTTTAAGGGCCTGTCGCCGGGGGCTTTTGATGGTTCCGGCAACTATACTCTGGGAATAAGGGAGCACTTGGTTTTTCCTGAAATAGATTACAGCAAGGTTCAGTACAACAAGGGAATGAATATTAGTCTAATTACCACTTCAAAAACCGATGCCGAGGCCATGGAACTTCTTGCCGGTCTCGGAGTGCCGTTTGCGAATAATTAGAAGAGAGGAATTATGGCCAGAAAAGCATTACTTGAGAAATCGAAGAGAAAGCCGAAGTTTCGCGTGCGTGCGGTTAACCGTTGCGTACTCTGCGGGAGGCCGAGAGGGTTTATGAGAAAATTCGGCATCTGCAGGGTCTGTTTCAGGGATCTTGCCAGCAAGGGACATCTTCCGGGCGTGAGAAAAGCAAGTTTTTAAGAAACACTTTGGAGAAAAAATGACGGATCCGATTGCAGATATGTTAACCAGAATAAGGAACGCCTTTATGGTGGGTCACAACCACGTCGAGATTCCCGGTTCGGTTATAAAAGGCGAGATTGCCAGGGTTCTTACTGAGGAAGGCTACGTGGAGAGTTATAAAATTACTGAAGAAGGGGTAAAGAAAACCATAAGCATCAAGCTGAAGTACGGTCCTGACGGCAAGGCGGCAATAGATGAGATAAAGAGGATAAGCAAGCCATCAAGAAGGGTTTACGTTGGCAAAGATGATATTCCGAGGGTCAGGGGCGGAATGGGAATTTCAATACTTTCTACTTCAAGCGGAATAATGACGGGGGTTGCTGCAAGGAGCAAAAGGATAGGTGGGGAGATTCTCTGCACGGTGATCTGAGGACAGGCGAATGTCAAGAATAGGAACAAAACCAGTGGTTATTCCCGACGGGGTAACGGCGACGCCCAGACGGGGGACTATCGAAATCAAGGGGCCAAAGGGAAGCCTTGAGGTTACAGTGCCCGAGGGAATAAAAGCCGTACTTGAGGACGGAACCGTGGTTGTTTCCAGGCAAAGCGAGGAGAAAAGGATAAAGTCTTTTCACGGTCTTACGCGAAGCCTTATTAACAATTCAGTGATAGGGGTGAGTGAAGGATTTACCAAGGTGCTCCGCATAACCGGTACGGGTTACAAGGCGGATCTCTTGGGGAAAACGGAACTCAGGTTTTCACTCGGTTACTCCCATCCGGTTGATTTTCCACTTCCCCAGGGCGTAGAGGCGACCGTGGAGGAACGGGGCACTTTGCTCTCGCTTCATGGAATTGATAAGCAGCTCGTGGGAGAGACCGCGGCACGCATAAGGAAGATAAGACCACCCGATTCCTATAAGGGCAAGGGTGTTCGTTACGAAGGTGAGAAGTTGAAGCTTAAACCCGGAAAAGCTGGAGCGGCTACTAAGTAATGATAAAAAAGAAAAGCAGAAATCTGGCGCGTAAAAGAAGACATCTTGCTGTGAGGAAGAAGATAAACGGCACCGCAGAGATACCTAGGGTTTCCGTTTTCCGCTCGGCAAGGCATATATACGCCCAGTTAATAGATGATACCGCAGAAGTCACCCTTCTTCAGGCGTCAACGATGTTCTCTGAGACGAAAAAGAGATTGTCTGCTGAGAACATGAAGAAAACCGAGGTTGCCAAAGAGGTTGGAAAGCATCTCGGGGAGATGGCTGTTCAGAAGGGTATAACCAAGGTGCGTTTCGACAGAGGGGGTTACGCTTACCACGGAAGGATAAAGTCGCTTGCCGACGGGATCCGCGAGGCGGGAGTGGAGTTTTAAGAGAAAGATTATAAGGAGGCTTTGATTTTGGCAGAGGAGAGAATAAATCCGGCAGAACTTGAATTGCAGGAAAAAGTGGTTCACATAAGGAGGGTCGCTAAGGTGACCAAGGGTGGGAAAAGGTTCCACTTTACTGTTCTTGCCGTGGTCGGAAACTCCGACGGAATTGTGGGAGCCGGATTGGGAAAATCGAATGAGGTTCCTGATGCCGTAAGAAAGGCGGTTGAAAAAGCAAAGAAAACTCTAATAAGGGTGCCGCGCAACGGCGCCACCATACCGCACGGAATTCACACGGAATATGTGTCAAGCAAGGTTATGCTCCTGCCTGCTGCCCCGGGTACGGGCGTTATAGCGGGTGGTGCGGTGCGAGCGGTGGTCGAACTTGCCGGCATACACGATGTTCTCTCGAAAGTTGTCGGATCAAGGAACCCGCTTAATGTTGTTATGGCGGTTGTAAAGGGACTCTCGGAACTGCAGGTTCCCGAAGAAGTCGCGAAGACGAGGAACAAGGAGATAAAGGACCTTGATCTTCCCAATTACTATGGTGCGGCGCAGTAGAACGCACGCTTAACAGTGGAGCGCAAAAGGAAATGTTAAACGAACTTTCACCGGTTAAGGGATCTAAAACAAAAAGAAAAAGGGTAGGAAGAGGTGCGGGTTCCCAAGGGAAAACCAGCGGAAGAGGGCACAAGGGCCAAGGATCCCGTTCGGGGAAAGGGGTATCCAGATGGTTTGAAGGCGGTCAGACTCCACTCAAAATGAGAAGCCCGAAAAGGGGTTTTACAAACATATTCAAAAAACAGTACGACATAGTTAACTTGAAGGATCTTGAGCGTTTTGCGGATGCGGAGTCGGTTACGATCCAGACGCTTGCCGAGGCGGGAATAGTAAGCGGCAAAAAACCCGTAAAACTCCTGGCTAACGGCGAGATTGCCTCGGCGCTCTCCATAACGGTTAACGCCTGCAGCGAGGCGGCTGCGCGCAAGATAAACGACGCGGGAGGAAAAGTGGAGATAGTATGAGCAGTAATGTCGCGTCACTTCCCAGGATTCCGGAGCTTAACAGGAAGCTTCTTTTTACAGCCGCAATGCTCGTTGTTTACAGGGCAGGGGTTTTCGTTCCGATCCCGGGAATCGATCCGGACCAGATTGCCAAGATGTTCGAGCAAACCCGCGGCACGATATTCGACATACTTAACATGTTTTCCGGGGGAGCACTTGAGCAGGCGTCGATTTTTGCCCTGGGGGTTATGCCCTACATTACCGCCTCAATCATCATGTCGCTTCTGGTAAAGGCCTTTCCTTCACTTGAAGCAATGCAGAAAGAAGGCGAAGCCGGAAAGAGAAGAATAAATCAGTACACAAGGTACGGCACCGTTCTTATATGTCTCGTTCAGGGTTTCATGCTTGCGGTTACCCTTGAGCGCGGCGGAGTAGGAGCGGCTACTGTCGGAAGTGCCGTTACAGACCCCGGTCTGATGTTCAAAATTACGGCAGTTCTCACGCTCACCGCGGGCGGACTTTTTGTTATGTGGCTTGGAGAGCAGATAACAGAGAACGGAATCGGAAACGGGGTATCTCTTCTTATCGCCGCATCGATAATCGCCAGTATTCCCGGGGCGTTCTGGAACCTCTCAAGGCTCGTTGGCACGGGCGAGATTACCGTTTTGGGGGTTTTGCTTATTTTTATTTTCCTAGGGTTTCTTATGGGCCTTATAGTTTACTTTGAGCGTTCCTACCGAAAAATACCGGTCCAGTACCCCAGAAGGGTCGTAGGGAGGAAGGTAATGGGAGGGCAGAGTTCCCATCTGCCTCTTAAAACCAATCCTTCGGGGGTCATTCCTCCGATCTTCGCTTCTTCTATCCTTATTTTCCCCGCTACGATTGTTACGTTTGCCGAAGTTCCGGCTCTTCGCACCTTCTCTGACCTTGTGTTTCAAAACGTGTTCGTATACAACATGATCTTTGCCATACTCATAATATTCTTTGCCTTCTTCTATACTTCAATAATATACGACCCGGACGATCTCTCGGATAACCTGAGGAAAAACGGCGGAAACATACCGGGAATAAGGCCGGGCAGAAAGACATCGGAATACATAGGCAATGTGCTCGGAAAAATTACTTTTATAGGGGCTATATACGTGGCGGCGGTCTGCGTGTTGCCGGCGTTTCTTGAGAGAGAACCTTTTAATTTGCCGTTTTACTTCGGAGGCGTGTCACTTCTTATCGTAATAGGGGTAACACTTGATTTCATGCAGCAGATCGAATCTTTTCTGATAACTCACAGTTATGAAGGGTTTATAAAGAAGGGGGGAATGAAGGAACCCCAGAGATACAGATTCTGACGCAAGGGAGAATACCAAAGACTATGAGATTGATACTGTTTGGGCCGCCTGGGGCTGGAAAGGGAACGCAGGCTGATTTCATCAGGGAAAGATACGAGGTTGAGCATATATCGACTGGGGATGTGCTGCGTGAAGCCATGAAAAACGAGACTGAAGTTGGGCTTTACGCTAAGTCGTTCATGGACAAGGGAGAGCTTGTACCTGATGAAGTCGTGACGGAGATAATAAGACAGAAAATATCTGCGATCGGCGAGAGAGGCTTTATGCTTGATGGTTTCCCTAGAACTCTGGAGCAGGCAAGATCTCTTAACGGTATTCTCACTGAAGCCGGAATCGGCATCGACGCAGTTATTTTTCTCGAGGTTCCCGACGAGGAGGTTGTGCAGCGAATAACCAAACGCCAGAAAATAGAGGGCAGGCGGGACGACACGGAGGACGTGATAAGGAACAGACTTAGAGTTTACAAGGATCAGACATCTCCTCTTAAGGATTTTTACGAAAAAACCGGCGTTCTGCGTGCAGTTGAGGGAGTGGGACAGATATCGGATATCGCCGAGAGAATAGATGGTGTGCTGAAGCGGTTGCAATAATGATTCGCTTGAAGAACAGAGAAGAGCTCAAACGCATGAGGGCTGCTGGCAGGGTGGTTTCCGAAGTGCTTATGAGGCTTGAGGAAGAGGCAAAGGAAGGAGTGACCACCTGGGAGCTTAACGAGATTGCGGAGAGAATATGCGCAGCAGGAAGTTTTAAGCCTGCTTTTAAAGGTTACGCAAATTATCCAGCGTCGGTGTGCTTTGCCCTTAACGAAGAGATAGTGCACGGTATTCCCTCGAAGAAAAAGGTGCTTAAGGATGGGGACATAGTAGGAATAGATTTCGGAGTACTGCTGGACGGTTATTACGCCGACTCGGCAATAACGGTTGCGGTCGGTAAAATCCGTCCTGTTGCCGAAAAACTGCTTCGGGTTACCAGGGATTCCCTCTATAGGGGCATAGACATGGTGAAAAGTTCAAACAGAGTTCTGGATATATCAAAAGAGATACAGACCTATGTTGAAAATGAGGGTTTTTCTATAGTCAGAGATTTTGTCGGTCACGGAATAGGCAGGGAACTCCACGAGGAGCCGCAAGTGCCAAATTTTATTCCTCCGAATGGTAAGGGAGGAGGAATAAGACTTCGTTCTGGAATGGTCATGGCCATAGAACCTATGGTAAATGAGGGGTCGGAGAAAACGAAAATACTTGAAGACGGGTGGACGGCAGTTACTTATGATGGTAAACTTTCCGCTCATTTTGAGCATACTGTGGCTCTTACGGATAACGGCCCTGAAATTCTTACCGAAAGGATTCACTAGGAACGGGTGATGGAGAAAGAAGAAAAAATAGAGTTTGAAGGAACTATAACGAAAGCTCTGCCCAATGCGATGTTCATGGTTGAAATAGAGAACAATCATGAGGTGTTGGCTTATGTATCCGGTAAAATGAGAACCAGATTCATAAGGATACTTCCCGGAGACAGGGTAAAGCTTGAGATATCTCCCTATGATCTTACAAAGGGAAGAATCACCTACAGACTCAAGAAGTGAAGACAGGGGCGAAAGTAAAGTGAAAACGAGGGCATCGGTAAAAAAAATATGCGACAAGTGCAAGATCATCAAGCGCAGGGGGGTCGTGCGGGTGATCTGTGTCAACAAAAGGCACAAGCAGAGACAAGGATAGCACTCAGGAGGATATGCCTTAATGCCTAGAATAGCAGGTGTTGATATACCGCTTAACAAAAGAGTAGAAATAGGTCTTACGTATATCTACGGTATAGGTAAGGCGACTTCAAACGTTATACTCGATAAGGCCGGTATAGATATAAACAAAAAATCAGGGGATCTTGACGATCAGGAAGTAACAAAACTGCGGACGATAATTGAAGGTGAGTACACCGTTGAGGGAGACCTGAGAAAGGAGGTTCAGCTCAACATAAGGCGCCTAGTGGAGATAGGTTGCTACAGGGGTATTAGGCACAGGACGGGACTTCCGGTAAGGGGACAGAAAACCAAGTCGAACGCAAGAACGAGAAAGGGTCGCAGGGGTACAGCGATAGCAAAGAAGAAAAAAGCCGGCAAATAAGGGTTTTTCCAGATGAGCAGAAAATTCACAAAGAAGAAAACAAAGAAATTCGTTGAACATGGAGTGGTCAACATACAGGCTACTTTTAACAACACTATAGTCACGATCAGCGATATGAATGGGAACGTCATAGCTTGGTCAAGCGGCGGCAACAGGGGGTTTAAGGGCACCAGGAAGGGGACGCCGTTTGCGGCCCAAGTGGCGGCGGATGACGCATCGAAAAAGGCAAAGACCTTTGGGCTGAAGTCAGCTAATGTTTACGTGAGCGGTCCCGGTCCCGGAAGGGAGCCGGCGATAAGAGCTGTTCAGGCTGCTGGGGTGAAAGTGATGATGATAAAGGATGTCACCCCGATCCCCCATAATGGTTGCAGACCACCTGGAAGAAGAAGGGTGTAGGCGTTGTGGGAGAGATCATGTTCACGTTGTTTGCGAGGAGGAAGAAGGTAATTGGCTAGGTATAGAGGACCATCTTGTAAGCTTTGCAGGAGAGAGGGCGAACAGCTTTTTCTTAAGGGCGCTAGGTGTTATACGTCAAAATGTGCCATACAGAAAAGGCCTAACCGCGGACCTGGAGTTCACGGGGCCGCGATTGGCCGTTCCAAGTTCTCCGACTACGGAATAAGATTGAGGGAAAAACAAAAGGTTAAGCGTATTTACGGGTTGACCGAAAAGCAGTTCAGCCGTTATTTTGCCGAAGCTGCGAGGAGAAGCGGAGTGACTGGCGCAATGCTCATACTGCTTCTTGAGAGAAGGCTTGACAATGTGGTCTACCGTCTCGGGTTTGCGAGTTCTCGCAACGAGGCCAGACACTTAGTCTGGCTTGGACATGTTCTCGTGGACGGCAAGAGAGTCAACATCCCCTCTTTCAGCGTTGAGCAGGGAAACAAAATAGAAATCAAGGCAAAAACCAGAAGTAACCCGCACGTTAACCAGTCTCTTGAAGGTCTTGAGAGAAGGGGTTTTCCCCAGTGGCTCGAGCTCGACAGGGAAAATTACAGCGGAGTTGTAACCAAACTTCCCGAGAGAGAGGACGTGACGGTTCCCATAGATGAACAGTTGATCGTTGAGTTTTACTCAAGAGTCTAGAAAAGCCTGGCACACACGGAGGTGTGAAACTTGGAGAATTTTCAGAAAAACTGGAGAGATTTGCAATACCCCAAAGCGCTTGAAAAAGACGAGCAGGTATCAACTCCTTTCTACAGCAAATTTATCTGCGAGCCTCTTGAACCGGGCTACGGTATTACTCTTGGTAACGCGCTTAGAAGGGTTCTTCTGTCCTCGATACAGGGTCCTGCTATTACCGCTGTCAAGATAGACAAAGTACGGCACGAGTTTTCTACCATACCGGGAGTTATGGAAGATGTTACTGAGATCATACTGAACCTTAAGAACGTGGATCTCAAAATGCATACTTACGATCCGCAGACAGTAATTCTGAAAGCGGAGGGCCCGGCAGAAGTCAAGGCGTCCGACATAGAGACGACCCACATGGTGGAAGTGGTTAACGGCGAACAGCACATAGCGACCTTGGGGGATGACGCGAAGCTTGAAATGGAACTAACAGTGAAGATGGGAAGCGGTTACGAGCCAGTATCGAGAAGAGAGACTGAGAAGTCAATAGGCCTGATACATGTTGATGCGTTTTTCTCGCCCGTCAAAAAAGTTAATTACTCAGTTACCAACGCCAGGGTGGGGCAGAGGACCGATTATCAGAAACTGACCATTGAAATATGGACAAACGGTACGATTCTTCCCGAGGAGGCACTTGCTTACAGTGCAAAAATTATTAAGCAGCAGCTAAGCGTCTTCATTGATTTTGATGAGGAACTCGTGGACAAGGTGGAAGAGGAAGAGTCCATGGGTATAAGTGGGACCGACGACAAGCTTTTTATTCCCATAGAGGACGTAGAACTTTCGGTGAGATCTATAAACTGTCTTAAAAAGGCGGAAATAAAATACATTGGAGAAGTGGTTCAGAAGACAGAGCAACAACTTCTTGATCTTGAGAATTTCGGAAAAACTTCCCTTGAAGAGGTGAACGCTAGACTTAAGGAAATGGGTCTGAGTCTTGGGATGGTTATAGACACCGAGGTCTTTGAAGACGAAAAGCAAAGGCGGAGTTCTGAGAATTCCGGAGAGTGATCGGGATTCGGGTCCGTATACGGTGGAAAGATGAGACACAGAAAATCGGGAAGAAAACTGGGAGTTACTACAAAACACAGAAAGGCCATGTTCCGCAACATGGCTACGGATCTTTTGCGTAACGGCAGGATAAATACAACTGACACAAGGGCCAAGGAAATAAGAAGGGTTGTGGAGAAGCTCGTAACTTTGGGCAAGAACGGTAGTCTTCACGCGAGAAGAAAGGCTCTGGGATATATAAGGGATCGAGCGGTTGTAGAAAAACTTTTCTCCGAACTTGCTCAGAGGTATATGGAGCGTCCCGGTGGCTATACAAGGATTGTGAAGCTTGGTTACAGAAGGGGAGATAATGCCCCCATTTCTCTTGTTGAACTCGTGACCGAGGAGTACAAGGCCAAGAGAAAAAGACGGAAGGCAAAACCCAAGGCCGAAACCAAGAGCGCACCGAAGAAAAGTTCGAAGAAGAAATCCGCAGAAGAACTTGGTCTGGTCGAGCAAGAGGAAACCGCAGAGAATCGGACGGACGAGCAGGCTGAGGCCGAAGTGACCGAGGCCAAGTCCCCGAAGAAAAGTTCGAAGAAGAAACCTGCGAAAGAGTCTCGAGCAAGAGGAAACCGCAAGAATCCTGCGAAGTGAGAGTCTGATCCAAACTGAGCAAGAGGAAACCGCAGAGAATCGGACGGACGAGCAGGCTGAGGCCGAAGTGACCGAGGCCAAGTCCCCGAAGAAAAGTTCGAAGAAGAAACCTGCGAAAGAGTCTGATCCAACTGAGCAAGAGGAAACCACAGAGAACCGGGCGGAGGAAGAAGGCGAAGCCGAAGTGACCGAAGCTGAGTCCCAAGAACCCAAAGAGCAAGCTGGTTCTTCCGAAAAAACCGAGGATTAATTCCTTTTTTTTTCCCCGCACACACCTAGCGGGTTTTTTCCGTCTTCCCTATTATTTATAATAGACCTGATGAAAAGAGTCGGGTTTATACTTGATGCAAGATCAATTGAAGAACTCAAGGATCTAGCTGTTGCCGCTGAAAAAGCGAATTTTCACTCTGTCTGGGCTACGGAACTTTACAGGACACCTTTTCAGCAACTCTCTGCAATTGCTCCAGTCACCTCTGAAATAAAGCTCGGCACCGCAGTTGCTCTTGCCTTTGTGAGAAGCCCGCTGGTTACTTCCATTACTTCTCTTGATCTTGACGAAATAAGTTCGGGGAGGTTGATACTGGGTCTTGGTACCGGGGCAAAGAGAACGAACGAGAATTTCCACGGTGTTTTCTATGGAGACAGGCCGGTTGCGAGGATAAGGGAATGCGTTGGGTTAATAAGGGAGATTCTGTCCGAGGCTCATACAGGCGATGATATTGTTTTCGAAGGGCAGTTCTACAGCGTAAACACAAGGGGTTACAAAAGGGCTTTTGAACCCGTCAGACAAAATATACCTATATTCGTGGCCGGTATAGGAAGCAACATGGTTAGTGCTGCTGCCGAAATCGCGGACGGTTACATGGGACATGTAGTCTGTTCGCTTGAATATATAAAAAGGGTAGTTTCGCCTTCGCTTGAAGAAAGACTTGAGAAACGTAGAAAAAACGGAGATTTCATGAAATGCTCGATTATTACCTGTGCCGTTTCGCATGACTGGGAGAAGGCGAGAGAAGCCGCTAGGGCGACCATAGCCTTTTACGCTACGGTAAAAGCCTATGATCCTCCTTTCAGGCTTCACGGTTTTACGGATGAGGTCAAAGGGATAAGGGATGCTTTTCGTAGAAAAGATATCCGTGCGATGATAAAAGGTGTCAGTGATGAAATGGTTGAAGCGTTTGCCGTTGTAGGGGATGCGGAACATTGCAGGGGGAGAGTGGAGGAGTACAGGAGATATGTAGACCTTCCTGTACTCAGTGCCCCTCATTATTTTCTTGATTTCAAGGAGGTAAGGGAGTACCAGGAGCGATTAATCGAGGCTTTTGCCTCATGAGACCCGGGTTTTTCAGCTAGGAAAATGAAAATACTTGTTTCAGGATCGACAGGAACCGTGGGAACCCATCTTCTTAATTCCATTCCCTCGGATTCCTATGAGATATGGCGTCTTGTAAGGTCGCAGGTGGAAGGAGAGAATCTGATTTTCTGGAATCCAGCGGAGGGCTATGTCGAAGATCTATCTTTGCTTGAGGGTTTTGACGCTGTTGTTCATCTCTCGGGGGAGAATATAGTGTGCAGATGGACTGAAGAGAAAAAGAATTCGATACGGCAGAGCAGGGTGCACAGTACCCGCTATTTGGTGAGTCTTTTCTCTGCGCTTCAACATCCTCCCAAAACCCTTATCTGTGCTTCGGCAATCGGTTACTATGGGGACAGGGGGGAAGAAAGACTTACTGAGCGTTCGGTGGCTGGCTCTGGGTTTCTTCCTGATGTTTGCTGCGAATGGGAGAATGAGGCCCAAAGGGCCTCTGACCTTGGCGTAAGGGTCATAAACCTGCGCTTAGGCGTCGTACTAAGTCCCGAAGGAGGCATACTGAGTTCTTTGCTGCCTCTTTTTAAAAAGGGTCTTGGGGGAGTTATTGGAAGTGGCGATCAGTATTTAAGCTGGATATCGATAGAGGATCTTTCGCGGATAATTATTTATTTGCTGGAACGGGGAGAAGTAAACGGTCCCGTTAATGCGGTATCTCCAAATCCGGTGACTAATAGGCAGTTTACCACCACGCTTGCGTCACTTCTACGAAGACCCGCATGGTTTTCAACTCCCGCATTTGCCGTAAGGCTTTTGTTCGGAGAGATGGGCCGCTCCACGATGCTTGCCGGTAGCAAGGTTTTTCCTGAGAAACTTCTTTCCTCCGGTTACGAGTTCTTGCACGAAGATCTGGGTTGCGCACTTGAGGGTGTTGTTCCGAAATAAAATGTCGAAGAAAAATAAGTTCCATTCACGCCAGTACCTGAAATTGAAACTTGAAAGAAAAGATCTTGACGAAAACCCGTTTGTTCAGTTTGATCTCTGGTATGGCGAGGTTCTTAAAGCGGAAATCGATTTTCCAAACGCTTTTATTCTTTCTACGGTAGGAGCGGATGGCGTTCCGTCCTCAAGAGTGGTCCTTCTCAAGGGTTATGACGAAAGGGGTTTTTCCTTCTATTCAAATTCTCTTAGTCGTAAGGGACGAGATATAGCTGAGAATCCGGTCGCTTCGCTTTGCTTCTGGTGGTCTGAATTTGAAAGGCAGGTGAAGATAGACGGCGAAGTCTCACTTCTGCCGGAACGGGAAGCCGATGAATATTTTACGTCTAGGCCTCGCCAAAGTCGGATAGGAGCATGTGTTTCGAAGCAGAGCGAGGTTGTTGCAAGCAGGCAACTGCTTGAGGAGCAATACGACCAGTTTCGGTCTGAACGGAAAGGAAAAAGTATAGCGCGGCCTGAGTTCTGGAAAGGATACGTAGTGAGTCCAGTGCGCTTTGAGTTCTGGCAGGGAAGAAAGAACAGGCTTCACGATCGTTTCAGATATATTCCTTCCCCAGATGGTGGCTGGAGTATAGACAGGCTTTACCCATAGTCCGCGGAAAGAAGAATCGATAGCCCCCTGGTTACCTAGTTGCGCGATAGAGAGCTACTACTCCCATCGTGAGTTCTGAGTATTGACAATCCCGAAACCCCGCGTTCTCAAGATGGCTTATGAAATTCTTTCTTTGAGGAAACGCGGCGGCGGATTCAGCAAGATATCTGTATTCCTTGCCTCTGCCGTAAATGCTTCCGACAAGAGGCATCAAGACTCTGAAGTAAAACATGTATATGGGCTTGAAAACGGGATTTTTCGGAATCGCAAATTCAAGTATGAGAAGTTTTCCGTTTTCCCTTAGGACCCTTCTCATCTCTCTCAGGGAAAGTTCGTAATCTGCTGTGTTTCTTATACCGAATGCTATGGTGACGGAGTTAAACTGTTTCTCCGCAAAGGGGAGATTTTCAGCCGCGGCCGATACAAGAGCTATTTTGCCCCTTAAATCAAGGTCTTTAATTTTCTTTTCTGCTATCCGGAGCATGTTCATGCTGGGATCAATCCCGACCGTTTTGGTTGCGGGGTATTTTTTTGCGATTTCAATCGCAACTTCTGCCGTCCCGGTTGCTATGTCCAGGTTGTACTCGACGTCGCGCAACTCTTCTGCGAGCTTCTTTCTCCAAAGTTTGTGAATTCCAAGGCTGAACAGAGTATTTAGCCAGTCGTAGTGACTCGCCACTTCATCGAAAATTTTCCTTGTTTCAGGCATCAGACGGATTCCAGAATCTTTTCTATGTGGGAGGTTCTGTTGAGAACATAGAAATGAATTCCAGGTACTTTTTCGGCTATAAGTTCCCTTACCTGGTCTCTGCACTGTGCGATTCCCACTTCCACCGCCTTGCGGTTATCGTCTCCTGCATTTTCCAGTTTCTTTCTCAGGGCTTCAGGTATCTCCGTTCCGCAAAGAGACGATATTCTTATCACCTGTTTTGATGAGAGCACGGGCATAAGACCCGGGATTACGGGAAGGTCTATTCCTGCTGCCCTTACTCTGTCGACATAGTCAAAATAGTAACGGTTATCGAAAAAGAGCTGAGTAATTATGATATCGGCTCCGGCATCCACCTTTTTTTTAAGATTGGATATATCCTCCTCAAAACTTGGGGATTCGATATGTTTTTCCGGATAGCCAGCGATTGCTATGGAAAACTGCTGCGGTTTTTCTTTCTCGTATTCTCTTATGTGTTCCACGAGCTGATTTGCGTGCTGGAAAGCTCCCTCGGACAGCAGCTTCTCGCCATTTTCCTTCGGAATATCTCCCCTGAGGGCCACTATGTTGCGTATTTTCTCCTGTTCAATCTGCTCGAGCATCAGATCTATTTCCTTTTCGGAATATCCTATGCAGGTCAGGTGACAGGCGCTCTCCGTCCCTATAACGTTTTTTACGTAGGAGGCAACTTCAGCCGTTCTTTTACGCCCCTTTCCCATGGCACCGTGCGTTACCGTTATTATGGCGGGCGAAAGTTCGGCTAGTCTCGCAAGGGTATCTTTGAGTTTTTCGAATTCAGGATCGTCTTTCGGAGGAAAGACCTCAAAGGATATAAGAGGAGCATCTTTTTTTTTGTTCTTGTATTCAGAAAAATTCACGGTTTTTCCTCGAGAACCAGAGTTTGCAAGGTGGTCTTTCTTTCAATTTCCAACGGGTTTTTGAAGTCCAAAAGTGCTGTAATCAAAATAGCCGGGTCAAGCCCACGGACATAATCTACCTCGTGGAATTCCGTGCCCTCTTACATGTAAATCTAGATTGCTCAATATACCTTGGGTTACATTACACATCAAGCTGATACTGTAGCGGGGAAAGTTTAAGCTATTCCTCTCGATTTCCAAACAATTTTCTAAAGCACGCGCTTCTGTAATTGAATATGGAATCCAGTTTCCTGCTTACCAGAAGCGAATTTGCCAATCTTCCGATCGGGTCAAACGGCAGGGAGTAGTGAATGAGGTCCCGGACCTGCGTCTGCTCCCCGTCCTGTGCAAAAAAATGCTTGTGGTGCCAGAATTTGTAGGGCCCGAATCGCTGCTCGTCAACGAAATAGTGCGGCGGATCGACCTGAGTTATTTCCGTTGTCCAGGCGCTTGTGAAAAAAGGGATGGGCGTTACCGTGTAAGTGATTATCATGCCGGGATATATTTTTTCTTCTGCCTCAGATGTTATCCGCAGGTTGAGTTCCGAGGGAGTTATCTTGGGAAGATTGTTCGGGTTGGAGAAAAAATCCCAAGCTGTTTCAATCGAAACCGGCAGGAATTCTGTTCTCTTGAGCGTATATATCTTCATTCTTCTTCTGCTTGCTCAAGCGGTGGTCCGGGAAGCCCGACAAAGCTCCACAGTATCAAGAACAAAAGTCCGAATATCAGGGGTAAAGACGGGTGTGTTTCATAGAGTATACCGGCGGACATTCCCCCAATGCAGGCCCCCATGAAGTTTGCCAGGTTGAAAAAACCGGAGAGCACACCCCTGTTCTCCGAGGAGACTCTTTGCGTAACAAACGCAGGTAGTATGGATTGGAATATGGAGTATCCAAGAAAAAACACCGCCCCCGCGAGATAGAGCGTGATACTGTCAGATGCTCGGAGCAGATAGATTAAAAAGGCGGCTACTAAAAAGAAAAGCCCGAACCTAGTTGCCTGTTTCAATTTTCTTCTCGTTTCTGAAATCCTGATGTAGGCGTTAGCCAGGAGCGCGCTGGGGGCGAGTATTACCAGGTAGACGAACCACAGATCTTGGGGGCCGGTACCGATATTTTTCCAGTCCAGAGGATAGATGAACAGAATAAGGTTAAGGCAGATGGATGTTATGAAGGTTGAGGAAAGAATTCTTCCCACTTCCGGTTCCCTGAGTTTGAGAAGAATTTCTTTTCTGTCCCTTGTCTTTTTCTTTGGAAGTTCCGGGAACATGAAAAGAGTAACGAGCACCGCAATTAATCCCAGGGCTGCGAGGATGAAGAAAAGGCTTTCAAAACCGAATTTCCCTGCGAGCACCGGACCGACTATGAGCGAAATTATAAACGCCGTTCCGATTATTATTCCAGTCAGCATAAAAGACTGGGCTCTTACCTCGTTTCTTGTGCAGTCCCCGAGAATAGCTATGGCAACTGCTCCTATAGCACCGCTTCCCTGAATCGCTCTGGTTATTATTAGCTCCCAGATGCTGTCTGCAAAAGCGCAGAGAACGCTTCCAACGCAAAAGATCAGAAGTCCTAACACTATTACCGGTTTTCTTCCGAATCTGTCACTCGCCATGCCGAAAGGTATCTGCAGCAGGCTCTGGGTAAGGGCGTATATTCCAAATGCGACTCCGGCGGAGGAGAGGGTTGCTCCCTCGTAGTTTACGGCGTATATGCTGAAAACGGGAATTATCAGGAATATCCCTAGAAGCCTAAGCGCGATTATTGTTCCTATTACTAGAACGGAGCGAAGTTCGTATCTGTTCAGTTTCATGGCGTTTTCCCGAGGTTTTTCCGTTCCGGTTTTGTTTTTAGCAAGGAAATCTAAAAACCGGTTCAATGAAAGATAGGGTATTTATCAAGTTTGACAATGGTAAGTATGACAAGACGAAGTCACGCTGTTAAGTATACGCATATAGAACGAGGGAATCTACAAGGGGCAAAAAACTTTAACAGCTATACCCTCGTAAGCAATTATCATTTTTGACCGATATATATCGGACTTATTCAACTAGTCCATTTATATGAAAATTCGATTGATAAACTGAAAATTTGTCAACAATAATAAATAATTCCCTCTAAAAAAGCCAAGTAACACTTTCATTCTTGTTAGGAATAAATTCTTATTGTGCTTTTTCCTTATTGTTTTATCTAATAATTACAAGTGATTAGTTAAAGATTCTAAAGTAATTGTTTAGAGAGTACAATTCTGAAACAATTTAAACAGCAATTGACCTTGAAGGAATTGCTGCGTCCGCGGTTAGTCGGGTTTGGCGATTCTGCGGGAAATCGGCGGCGCGTTCCGTCTGAATCGGGTAATCCGAACTGTCGGATTGCCCGAATACGGGCCACCGCTCTCGTTCTGGAAACCTGAACCTCGAACATCCCCAATGCCTCTTCTTGACAAAAGTTATACCGACCGTTAAGTATTAATGTACTGACCGTTAGGTATTAAAAGGAACAACCGTAAGGAGGAACATTCTGATGGAACTATCATTTCGGTCTGGCAGGACTGGTCTATTATCAAATTGGTTTCTCACGTTCTTGTTTTCCATGGTGCTTGGTATGTCCTTGGCTTTTGCAGGAGGTATGCCCCCTGATGCCCGGAAAAAGGCGTCTACGATGGAACAAGATGTCGAAATTAAGGAACCTGCTCCCGAAGTCAAGGAGGAGCCTGCGGCGGAGCCAAGTGCTGATGCTGCTTCCACCGACGAAATTGTAGGGGAGATGTCCTGGGCCCAAGAGGATGGAAACAAAGGGTTTTACCTAGGGGTCCGCGGTGCTCTAGGCATTCTAAACAGCGGAAGTATGTCTAGGGAGGCTGCGATTCCCCCGTATGGGCCATTGGAGGCTACTGTCGATTATGACCAAGGATACAGTCTCAGTTTAATGCTGGGCTACGCGCTTGGAAACGGCCTGCGTTTTGAGGCTGAGGCCGCATATATCAAAAATGGTTTTCGGGAAATAAACGTAGAAACGCCGGGAGTTTTCGCGGAACAGCTCGAGGCAGGGGAAAACAACCTTGAAGGCGATGCTTCAGTAAAGATCCTCATGATGAACGCCTATTATGATATAGATCTCGGCGGCGATCTTGTTCCCTATATAGGAGGCGGATTGGGGGCGGCCGAGATGGCAAGCGAAATGAGCTCTGCGGGCGATCTGCTTGTTGATGCGGGCGATTGCTTTTTTGTTTATCAAGTCGGTGCCGGGTTAGGCTATAAAATCAGCGGAGACGGCAATGGTCCGGATATAATCTTAAGTCTGGATTACCGCTACCTAGCCTCTTTAAAAGGTACGAGACTCAAGCAGGAAGTAACCAACCACTTTGTAGAGGGCGAGTTCGGAGGACATTACGTCGGCGGCGGAATCAGAATTGGACTTTGGTAGAGTCCTGACCGTATTTGATTCTCCTGCTTGTATCCGGAAAGTCAAAGAATCCCAGTTGGTTCTTGCACGAGGTATCCAGGCACGATGTTCCTCCTAGAAATGCAAGCCCCCGGATATCCGCTGCGTACTGTGAAAAACGGCGGTCAGGTCCTCCGGCAATTCTCTGGCGTAAGTCGGTCTTTTTGCATTTTTTGTGTGAGATAGGACTGAAACTTGATTCAGGGGCTGGTATAATTTCCATTCTAGCTGACCCGGGGAAATACGGAACCGGCAAACAGGTAGTTCGAATGAACTTCCTCCCTCAGCTTTTGGAGAAATTTCCAGACGATGAGACCTACTTGGGCTGAAATCAGTCTCGATTCTTTTAAGTCAAATCTTGGCGAGGTAAGAAGAATTGTGGGGGAGAATGTCCGTATCATGGCGATTGTCAAAGCCGACGCTTACGGACACGGTGCGGCAAGGGTAAGCGAAGTCGCGCTTGCTCATGGAGCCGACATGCTTGGAGTGGCTACAGTGCCTGAGGCAATGGAACTCAGGGGGGCCGGAATAACAAGCGAGATATTTCTTCTGGGGGGGACTGACCCTCGGGAAGCCGGTGTGGTTCTAGAAAACGCATTAACTCCCGCCTGCTATTCCCTTGAAATGCTAGAGATTTTCTCTGAGGCCGCCGTTGAGCGCGGAAAAACAGCCCGTTATCACTTGAAAGTCGATACGGGGATGACCAGGCTTGGAGTGGGGGTGGGCGATATGGAATCTTTCTTTGCCTCGGCGGTTTCCCTCCCCGCAGTGACGCTTGAGGGCGTTTTTACCCATTTGGCCTCTTCTGAGATTCCCCAGAGCGACTATACGGATTATCAGCTAGGGGTTTTCCGCGAGGGCCTTTTATTTCTTGGTGAACTGGACGTTAAATACCGCTACGCCCATTCCGCAAACAGTGCATCCATTCAGAGATTTCCGGATTCTCACATGGATATCGTAAGACCCGGGATAATGCTTTACGGTTCAGGCGACATGGGGGAAGTTGGCTTAAGGCCCGTTATGAAACTCAAAACAAGGATAGTGCAGATCAGAGAAGTTCCCCCAGGCACCCCGGTCAGTTACGGAGGAACTTTCGTTACCAGCAGAGAAACACTGGTCGCTACCCTTCCGATTGGGTATGCGGACGGCTACCCCAGAGCGCTTTCAAACAGGGCGAAGGTTTCCATAGGCGGAAGACTTGCTCCGCTTATAGGGTCTGTCTGCATGGATTTTATCATGGTCGATGTAACGGACATTCCGGGTGTCTGTGTTGGAGATGAGGTTGTGCTTTTCGGAGATGGGCTTGTAAGCGTTGAGGATGTTTCTTCCTGGGCCGAAACCATATCCTACGAAATTTTATCGAGAATTTCGCCCAGGGTTCCGAGGCGTTACGTATGATTTGTCTTTGCTAGCTCGTCTTAGTAGAATCCGCAAATGAGAGCTGTTATACAGAGGGTAACCGAGGCGTCAGTCAGTGTTGACGGGAACGTGGTCGGCAGCATAGGCCCGGGAATGGCGGTTCTTCTCGGGGTTGAGAAAGATGATTCGGAAAAAGATGTTGCCTATGTGGCGGAGAAGATATCGGGCCTCAGGATATTTGACGACTCCTCGGGCAGAATGGATCTCAGTATCGAGGATACAGGGGGAGAAATCTTGGCCGTATCCCAGTTTACTCTCTACGGTGATTGCAGGAAAGGCAGAAGGCCTTCTTACACTCGGGCCGCTGGTGGAGATTTAGCGAAAAGGCTTTACGAACTTTTCATTGCCAAGCTTACAGAGCGTGGAATCCCGGTGAAAGCCGGGGTTTTTGGGGCTCACATGGATGTTCATATAGTGAACAACGGTCCAGTCACGCTTCTTATTGACAGTTCCAAGGATTTCTGAGTTCATACTGGTTATTTTGTTGCGGCGGATTATTATTAGGATAGATGAAGACCGTATGCAATCACCCTACCGCTCACAGGGATTATATATTTGAGGAGAAGTACGAAGCGGGTCTGATCCTCAAGGGCTCCGAGGTTAAATCCCTTAGAAACGGAAACGCCAGCGTCAAGGAAAGCTTTGCTCTAATAAGGGAGGGTGAAGCCAGGCTTGTTAACTGCTACATAGCCCCTTATGATGCCGCCAGCGGGCTTAACCATGAACCGACTAGGGAGAGAAAGCTTCTGCTGAACTCCCACGAGATAAGAAAGCTGATTGGAAAAACTAGCATTAGAGGGTACACTCTAGTTCCTCTAAGGATTTATTTTAAAAACGGCATTGCAAAACTCGAACTGGCCCTTGCCAAAGGTAAGAAGACGAGAGATAAAAGAGAGGATATCAAGCGTCGCGAGGCCCAAAGGGATATGCAGAAAGCCGTTAGACGATCTTTGAAACGTTCATAACTTAGACACGGGGGCGATTCGGCTTCGACGGGAAACAGGGAAGCTTGTGCCGCATGCCGAGCTTGGTTAACTCGTAAAACTGATCAAGCACGATAAGTGCCGAACCAATTAACGCACTCGCAGCTTAAAAGAACTGCGACGTCTCAGAACGTCATGCCCGCTGGGCTTTCTGAGGCGTAATTCAAGCGGGATGGCTGGTACGTGATTCCCGGGGCGCTTGCCAGCGAGATTTTACTCGGGACTGCGGTGAAAAACCTGCCTGCCGGTGATTTTGCCGTCTGATTCAAAAGACAGGATAAGCATGTAGAAGCCTGGTGAAACTTTTTCCGGACCCGGGTTCGATTCCCGGCGCCTCCACCATTCTATTTCTATAACTACCTCAAAGTAAAGAAATTCTTAGGAAATAAATAAAGATTAAGCCCCTTTATATCCCACACGCAGACATGGTATATGCCTCTAAACTCTGAGGATTTGGCGACTGCTTCTTCGTAATGCGTCGTTTTAATCTGTTATTGTAGCTATAGCATCAGAACGAGATTCGAATACCTCAATGATTTTGTCAAAACCTGCGATCTTGAAGACCTCTTTCACGGAATCAGACAAGGAGCACAATGCGAATCTTGTATTTTTACCTTGGAGTGTTTTTGCAACAATCAGAATTGAACGCAATCCCGCACTATTGATGTAGGACAGCTTTTCAAGATCCAGAACTACAAAATTGCCAGAGACAATAATTTCATTGTACAGGTTATCGTGGAATTGCCGCGCGTTCACGCCATGAACTTGACCGGCTGCACTTATTACCAAGCCCCCCTTGATATGATCGGCCTGCAACCTGACTTGATTGTTTTGAATGACCATTCTTCCCTGGCAGCAATCTATCTGACTATAGCACTGCAATCAAGATGGAAGACTATGTGCTTAATTATCCGAAAGTTGCTGATTGCTAATTATCACAGGGAGTTACGTAACGGTTTTCCCGGATGTTAAAAACAGGTGCTTTCTGGGGAAGACTCTTGGAATCTCTGAGGGGTGGACTGCTAATCTACCCCAATTTGTGCGTCGGGTCACAGAGTGTCTGGATGACCTTTTATGTGATTCCCAGTTTTAAAAATTGTCGTCATACTTATCTATAAGTATTATGTCTACCTTTTTAGATATGGTTTCTGTAAATTTGTGAAACGATGAAACGCAAAACCATTGTAATTGCCACAAGAAACAAGGGAAAGCTGAGAGAATTCAGATCAATTCTTGCTGACGGCTACGATGAGATCCTTTCTCTGGCGGATTTTGAAGAGGTTCCCGAGATAAAGGAAACGGGTCTTTCTTTCAGGGAAAACGCTTTTATCAAGGCGAAAACAACCTCTGATTTTCTTGGGATGGATGCTATTGGGGATGACTCAGGCTTGGTTGTAGACGCTCTTGGGGGAGCTCCGGGGATTTATTCGGCAAGGTACGCCGGGGAGAGGTCCTCGGATAATGAGAATAACGAGAAGCTGCTCTCTGAACTTAAAGGAGAGAAAAACAGAAATGCAAGATTTGTCTGCTGTATTGCTTTAGTTCTTGCGGATGGTACACAGGAATTTTTTGAAGGTGAGTGCCACGGACAGATTATTCAGGAGAAAAGAGGCCAGAGCGGCTTTGGTTATGACCCGGTTTTCTATGTTTCTCAATACGGAAAGACCATGGCTGAACTCGGCCCCGACATAAAAAACAGAATAAGTCACAGGGCTGTTGCCTCAGAAAAGCTTCTGTCATATTTTTCGAATTTTAAATAGGTGTTTTAACAAACTGCCTTTGTTTTTTCGTATCTGTCTTTACTTTCTGAAGGCTTAGATGGTCTATGGAGTATAAGAATTTCCCCAATTTTGTCTTGCCAGATTATGTGAAATTTTCGTTTTTAATTGTAAGCTGCTTTCCAATTGAATATATTTAGATTCCGACCTTTGTTTATTGCGGCTGCTTTAACTTGATAAAGGGGTTTCTGCGTGAAAAGCGCAAAGTTTATTTTTGTTACCGGCGGAGTTATGTCTTCCCTGGGAAAGGGTATCTCCGCTTCCTCAATAGGATTCCTTCTTGAATGTTGTGGTCTTCGAGTCACCCTTCAGAAGCTTGATCCCTACATAAACGTCGATCCGGGCACGATGAACCCTTTTGAGCATGGGGAGGTTTTTGTTACCGATGACGGAGCGGAAACAGATCTTGATCTCGGCCATTACGAAAGATTTACCAAAGCTCAGCTTGGCAAGAAAAACAATCTCACAAGCGGCAAGGTCTACGATTCCGTTATCTCCAAGGAAAGAGAGGGGAAATTCCTCGGCAAAACAGTCCAGGTAATCCCTCATATAACTGATGAGATAAAGTCCCGCGTGCTTGCCCTTGAGGATGACAACGACGTCATCATAGTCGAGATCGGCGGTACCGTGGGAGACATAGAGAGTCTTCCTTTTCTTGAGGCGGTAAGGCAGTTGAGGTCGGATCTCGGCAAGCAGAACACGCTTTTCATACATCTTACATACGTTCCCTATGTCGCCGCGGCCGGAGAATTGAAAACAAAACCTACGCAGCACAGCGTAAAGGAACTTCTCCAGATAGGAATTCAGCCCGACATACTCCTGTGCCGCACCGAGGATAAGTTCCTTCCCGAAGATGTTAAAAGAAAAATAGCCCTTTTCTGTAACGTCGAGCGAAAAGCCGTGATTACGGCCAAGGATGTTGAGCACATATATGAAGTTCCGCTTATGTATAAGAAAGAGGGATTGGCCGAGATAATCATTGAATATCTTGGCATGTGGACCAAGAAACCAGACATGGGGGAGTGGGAGGAACTCATTAAAAGGGTAAAGAACATGAAAGAAACGGTGCGCATAGCCGTTGTCGGAAAATATGTTTCACACGGAGACGCTTACAAGAGCCTCCACGAGGCCCTTTACCACGGTGGTTTAGCCAACGACTCAACCGTTGAAATAAAATACGTGAATTCAGAAAAAATGGACGGCATGTCTCCGGACAACTATTTCTCCGATGTTCACGGGATACTTGTCCCTGGAGGATTCGGGGAGAGGGGGATTGACGGCAAAGTAGACGCCACAAAATACGCAAGGGAGAATCAGATTCCCTTTTTCGGAATTTGCTACGGCATGCAGCTTGCCGTTATTGAATTCTCAAGGAACGTGTGCGGCATAGATGACGCGGATACGACCGAGAACAACGGCGATACCCAGAACCCGGTTATAGACATAATGGAATCGCAAAAGAACATAAGTGAAATGGGCGGGACAATGAGACTTGGGGCTTACCCCTGCGTCATAAAGCCCGAGACCTTGGCTAGCAGCATCTACGAAACTTCTGAGATCTCCGAAAGACACCGACACCGGTTTGAAGTGAACAACGGTTACAGGGAAATTCTTGAGTCAAATGGAATGGTTCTTTGCGGCCTCTCGCCGGATGGAAATCTGGTTGAAATCATGGAACTTAAGGATCATCCTTGGTTTGTCGGCTGTCAGTTCCACCCTGAATTCAAGTCAAAGCCGCTCAGTGCCCACCCGCTTTTCAGAGATTTCATAAGAGGGGCGCTTCGCTACAAGGATTCTCTTACCTGATCGAATTGCTCCATTCGATGAATCTCCCCAGTATAAACGAACTTGTTGCCTACAGAAAAAGAAGGGAGCCTGCCCTGGGAGTGGTCCTCTACGCCCATCCCGACAAACTCTCCGTTTTCTCAGAAGATGGGAAGCGTTACTCGGTTGAACCGAAGAAAGTCGTGCTGCTCACGGGAATAACCGTTCCCGAAACCCTCACCGACTCTGAGAGGAAGCTCGAAATGAGAAAATGGAGAAGAGAACTTGAGGAGAAAAAAGACTCCGTTGATGTGGAAACGCTGTGGCAGTGTGTTGTGGAAGAGCAGGAAACCGTGAGCTTTGAGGAGATACTGGAGCTGTATTCGGGGGCAGAGCAAGTTTCTTTAGAGCAGAGGTTTCTGCTTTTCTGGGCCGTGGATAAAAACACTGTCTACCTTGCAAGAGGCGAAAATGGCTATCTCGTTCGCTCGCGGGAGGACGTTTCCAAGACACTTCGTATCCTTGAACTCAGAGAAGAAAGAGAACAAAAAGCGCAGGCCGCCGTAAGCTGGGTGCGTTCTGTGATAAGTGGAGAAACTCCTCCGGTGGTTGATGAGACCCACGGCGAGTTTCTTGAACTCATCGAGCGGTACGTTATTGATCTTGACGGTTATGAACGGGCTAAGGAAGCCAAGGGTTTTCTTTATGAAGCGGGACTTAAGGAAGTAGAATCGGCGGTTGAATTTCTTATAAAAACGGGCTTCTGGAAGAAAGACGATGACCCGGAATCGAAAAAAATCGCTTTTCATTTCAGACACTCCCAAAGAGCGCTTGAAGAGGTAGAAGCCATTTTGAGCGCTGGGGAAAACTTTGCAAACCTTACCGACAGAACGGATCTTGAAGTTTTTTCAGTTGATAGTGAGACAACCCAAGACATTGATGACGCCATTTCGCTTGAAACGCACGGGGATCAGATCACTCTGGGAGTCCACATTTCGAATGTCGCCCATGTTGTGAGCAGGGGAAGTTTTATTGATCAGGGAGCCCTTGATCGCGCTGAGACGGTTTATTTCCCTGAGGGACGCGTGGATATGTTTCCCCGGGATCTTGTGAACAAGAAACTCAGCCTTACTGCCGGCGACCTCCGACCTGCGCTTTCTCTTTTCGCCACTTTTAAAAGAGAGGACCTTACTTTGATCGATTATCGCTTTGAAGCGACGGTCATAAGGATTTCGAAGAATCTTACCTACGCCGAAGCGACTGAGATGTTGCGCAACACACAATGGGGAGAATTCCTTGTGTCTCTCACTGGTTCACTCAAGGGAGAGAGAATCAACAAGGGAGCCTTTATAGTGCAGCTTCCGGAACTCAAGATCAGGGTTGGAGACCAAGATGGAATTTCAGTCAGCAAAGATTACATGGATTCTCTCGCCCACAATGTCGTTTCCGAATGCATGATACTTATGAACCGGCTTTCGGCAGATTTTTTCGATAAAAACGGAATTCCGGCACTCTTCCGTTCTCAGACTCATGATATTGAGCCTGAAGCCAGGGAACTTGATCCCGAAGCCGTCCTTTTCCCCGTAAAGGTAGCAAAGCACCTAAAACCTTCTTTTGTTGCCTTTGCTCCCGAAGTCCATAAGTCCCTGGGAGTTTCCTGCTACGTGCAGATGACTTCTCCAATAAGAAGGTACACAGACCTTCTTATGCAGCGTCAGCTTATATCCTGGCTTGAGGAACAGAGGATTTGCTACTCAGAAAGCGAGCTTGAAGCTACAAACACGCATGTGAGTCTTGCCACTAGGGAAATAAAAAACGCGCAGAGAGGCAGACACAGGTACTGGCTTATACGTTATCTTCTGGAAAAGGATATAAAAGGGGCGACCGGCTACGTAAGTTCCAGGGGATATGGCGGGTTTAACGTCTATATTCCGGAGTTTTTGATCGAACTTCCACTTTCTAACTCAGGCGGCAGGGTTTTTGATATAGGAAGTGAGCTTTCCCTCTCAATCTGGGGGATCGATCCTCTTAGAAGAAGGATACGCGTGAGTCCGACATAGCTTTCGGTTTACCGGAACCCAAGTTCAAACAAGCATATGCTGTCGAAGAGGGAAAGACCGCCCTCTTCAGTGCTTTTTTTCAAGAATTTCGAGAATTTCTTCAAGCCCCGAGACCTTCACTCTCGGCCTTCCCTGTTTTTCGCCTTCTTTCTTCTCAAACCAGTCAACCCGCAGCCATTCATTATAGGAAATATGTTTTTCTTCGAGCAGTTCCTTTATGCTCTCATCCGAAGTGAGTTCGGGACGCAGCGTATTTCCCCTCTCGATGTCCTCGACCATGCAGCTTACGGTTTCGCCAGAGTCGGCCTTGTTCGTACCGATAACTCCGGTCGGTCCGCGTTTTATCCACCCTGTGGTGTAGAGTCCCGTAATCGGATTGCCGCCCGTTTTGTCAAGCACTCTTCCTTTTTCGCTGGGGATTACCCCCGAACTGTCATCAAACGGTACGTCCCGAAGAGGTATTCCCCGGTACCCGACGGAGCGAAAAACCAGATCGGTGGGAATCTCTTCGGTCTCGTCCGTGGGTTTGGGTCGAAGGGAGCCGTCATCGGATTTGTAAAGCCTGTTTTTCACGATTTTCACACTTTTTACCCTGTTGTCTTCTCCGGCAATTATTTCTATCGGAGAAACCAAGAATCTTATAACTATTTTCTTTGATTTGGAGGGAACCCTTTCGGAAGCTTTTTTTATAAGCTCTATTTTCGTCTGGGCTGTCCTGTCCGGTTTACGCTCAAGCTCCTCGAGCGTAAGGGAATCGGGCTCCGCTTCGTCCGCCAGGGTAAGGAGATCCGCATCCTCAAGATTCTCAAGTTCCCGCAGCTCTGGGTTAGTGAAGGCTGCCTGCGCGGGGCCTCTTCTTCCAAGCATGTGTATTTCCCTTATTCCGCTTTTGGCCAGTTCCTCAAGTGCGTAGTCTGCGATATCCGTTTTTTCCATTTCGCTTCTTGTGAGGGAGAGAATTCTCGCAACATCCACCGCGACGTTCCCGACTCCGACTATGACGACTCTTTTTCCCGAAAAGTCAAAGCCAAGGCCCATGTGATCCGGGTGGGCGTTGTACCAGCCTACAAACTCCGTTGCCGTATGGCTTCCGATTATGCCCTCTCCCGGTATTCCCATTTTTCTGTCGGTCTGGGCCCCCGTTGCGAAAACTATTTGGTGGTAACGACTGCGCAGGTCCTCAAGCGTTAAGTGTTTTCCGAACTCTACAAGTCCAAAAAACCTGAATTGAGGGTTGGATGCGATTTTATCATAAATTCTGGCTACGCTTTTTATCTTCTGGTGGTCCGGAGCTACCCCGCTTCTCACGAGACCGTGGGGAGTCGCGAGTTTTTCGAACATGTCTACGAAGACGCGGTCGCCGAGTTTCTTCTGCAGGTGGTCGGCTGCGTAGAAAGCTGCGGGTCCCGATCCGACTATGGCAACTTTTATTGTTTCAAGGCTCATGGCGTGGGAAGTATATATACAATATTCCATAAATCTATTGCCGAGAAAGCTTTTTCTTCTTTAATCTTTTAGGTTCGTGGCAGGGAATTTTTAGATGCTTCTTTTTCCGCTAACAGGGTCCGATGGTGGTATAATACTAATTTCTTTGTGTGTGGCGGAGTGACCCTATGATTGCTAAAGAGCGTACCGAACCGGAACATTTTCATCTCAAGGTGGTTCATGAGATAAGCGACTTGATCAACAAGTCCGTGGGTCTTAACACCGTTTTGGGTCGGGTGGTCAGAAAAATTTCGTCCTCGCTTAACTACGATGTCGTTTCCATATACGTCTGGGATGATTCAAGAGAGGTTCTCAGTCTCATGGCTAACAGGGGTCTTCAGGTTAAACCGAAAAGTGACATCTTTCTGCGCTCGGATGAAGGTCTTACCGGGATGGTTCATAAAACGAAGGTTCCTCTGGTGGCCATGCCGGCTTCTAAGCATCCCAATTACAGATATTTTCCCGAAATAGGCGAAGAGGAATACGAAAGTTACATAGGCGTTCCCATAATGCTTCACGACGTGTGTGTCGGGGTGCTTGTCGGGCAGAACAAAACCCCCATGCAGATAACCCCGGCCGAGCAGACCCTTTTTCAGATAATAGCACTGCGACTTGCCGGGGTTCTTGAAGTCGCAAACACCCTGGACCGGCTGAAACCCCCATCCATGGTAAAACACGAGACGAGGAGCTACCAGGGAAAAGGAGTTTCTGAAGGGGTGGCTGTGGGCAAGGCGGTTACATTCCGCGGGCTTTTCCGCCGGATGTCCACTATGGAGATGACGGCCCGTACTCCAGGAATCGAGAAGAGAAGAGTTAGAAGTTCTATAAAGAATATATCGCAAGACCTTAAGAACACTATTAAAAAAATGGATTCCGAAGGGAAGCTCTCGAAAAACGAAGTGGATATTTTCCGTTCACATCTGATGATAGTGGATAGCCGCGACATGGAGAAAGGAACTGGCGAACTCATAGATGAAAAGAGGGTTTCGGCCGAGGCCGCGGTGGTTGAGTATCTCGAAACCCAAGCATTACGTTTTGAATCCTTGCCGGATTCTTATATGAGGGAGAGGGCCTACGATTTCAGAGATATAGGTGAGAGGATGCTCCGGGATCTTACCCGTTCAAAGGACGAGAATATTTCCGCTTCCGCCGACGGAGAGCCCTTAATACTTGTGGCAAGAGAGATAGGCGTTTCTTTTGTCACGGCTGCTGGAGGGGAGGTGGGGGGAATAGTCCTTGAAAAAGGCGGAGAGACTTCGCACGCGGTCATAATAGCGAAATCGCTCGGGATCCCAGTAGTTGTCGGCATAGACAACATCGCGAATCTGATACATCCCGGGGAGGATATGATAGTTGACGGGAGAAGCGGATTCATTTTTACAAACCCCGACCAGGTGCTTAAGGATGAGTATCTATCCATGCACCAAAAAGCCGTTGAACTCCGCAGCTTCATAGAGACTGAAGCCGAAAAAAGTACCGGCGCCGGTCTTAACGTCGAAATAACGGCGAATGTCGGAATTCCGGCCGATGCTGAGATGGCCAAACGTTACGGCATCAAGAGAGCGGGACTTTTCAGAACGGAGTTTGCCTTCGCGCGGTTTAAGAAATGGCCTAGTGTAAGGTCCCAGCTAAAAATATACAAGGAGATCTCAGCTGATTTTGAGGATGGAGTGACCATTAGGACCCTGGACGTGGGTTCTGACAAGATACTTTCCTATCTCAACATGCCCAAGGAAGAGAACCCCCTTCTTGGCCTTCGCTCAATCCGCTTTTCAATGGAGTATCTTGATCTTTTCAGGGATCAGGTGAAATCCATTTTGCTCGCGGCGAAAAAAGGGGGGAATTTCAAGATTCTTCTGCCTATGGTATCAAATGTCTGGGAGGTTGAGACCGCGGCGCAGATAATTGAGGAACTGTCTGCCGAAGTCAGTCTTCACCGGCATGATATACCGAAGCTCGGAATAATGATGGAGGTTCCGGCACTTGTGTATCAGTTCGGTGATTACGCGGACTTAATAGATTTTGTTTCCATTGGAACAAACGACCTCATACAGTACCTGCTCGCGGTGGATAGAAATTCAAACGCGGTTGGACATCTTTACTCGGCTTTTCATCCTTCCGTGGTGAGAATGCTGGATTTTACAAGAGAGCAGGTTCTCCCAAGCGGAAAGGAGCTTTCAATATGCGGAGAAATAGCGGGAGTTCCTTCCGGTACACTCCTTATATTGGCCCTTGGCTACCGTCACCTGAGCGTTTCTCCGCTTCGGTTTCCTTATGTGAAATTTCTTTCGGACAGGCTTTCTGAGCAGATGCTTGAGGAAATAAGGTCCGACCTATTGCTGCTCTCAAAGGAGTCCGACATAGAGAGATACTTAAAGGATGTCCTTAACTCCATAAATCCGATGTTGCTCGAAGTAGAGTAGCCATGATCAAAAGATCTATCCTTATTCCGCTGGTGCTTTTTATTCTCACGGCGGCCACGACTTTTCTTTCCGGCTACATGATAAGCGGAACTTATACGGGAGGCGTTCTTTTCTCGCTTTCTCTGGTTGCCATTCTTGGAGCCCATGAAATGGGTCATTACTTTTACGGCAGAAAATACGGCGTTTCCATAACTCTTCCCTGGTTTATTCCCGCTCCTCCCTTCCTCTCTCCGATAGGGACGTTCGGGGCGTTTATAAGGATAAAGTCTCGGATACCCGGCCGAAGGGAACTTTTCGACATAGGGGTTGCTGGTCCCATAGCCGGGGTGATAGTAGCTCTTCCGGTCCTGTTTGTCGGACTGCTTTTCTCGGAAGTGGTTGCTTTGGATTCTGAGAGGCTTTCTGAGATGCAGGCGGCCATGTCTCTCGGCAATTCTCTCGTATTTGCCCTTTTCTCAAAAATGGCTATCGGGGAAGTCGCCCAGGGATACGAAATCCTGCTGCACCCCGTTGCGTTTGCGGGATGGATAGGCCTTTTCGTAACCGTCTTGAATCTCATGCCCGCTGGACAGCTTGACGGAGGACATATTGTATACTGCGTCTTCCCGGCAAAGTGGCATAAAGCTATATCGGCCGCTACGGTTATTTTTCTTGCAATAATGGGAGTGGGAACGGTGCCTCTGATGGACTTTGCGGATTATCTGGGCTTGTGGGTGCTAGGCATTCTTCCTGAGTGGCTTATGTTTGAGGGTTGGGTCGGCTGGCTTTTCTGGGCGATACTGCTTTTGGTGCTCGGCACATCCCACCCGCCGACCATATCGAGTGATGCCGAGATCGGTGCCGGAAGAAAAGCGCTTGCTTTTCTCTCACTGCTTATTTTTATTTCCTGTTTTACCCCTGTCCCCATCAGTATCGTGGAGTTCGGTTAGTTCGTTTTGCGTTTAGTTAAAAAACCTGTTACAATCACCTTGATCGGTTGGATTGACTCTTACGGGTGTTGGAGTGAAAAAAGAGGGTGGTTCACATACGGGAATCCAATTCGACCGACAACTTGATTTAAACAACTTCACTACTACGAGGAGATTCACAAATGTCGAAGAACACTTTGTCTGTAAAGGATAACAGGACAGGTAAAACATACGAACTTGCTATAGACAACGACACCATAAGGGCCACTGATCTTCGTCAGATAAGGGTTAAGGACGAAGATTTTGGCATGATGAGTTACGATCCAGCTTTCGGGAATACGGCTTCGTGCAAAAGCAAGGTTACCTTCATTGACGGAGAAAAGGGGATCCTGAGATACAGGGGGTACCCGATAGAAGAGCTGGCGAAAAAAAGCAACTTCCTCGAAGTTGCCTATCTCCTTATTCACGGTGAGCTGCCTAACAAATCGCAATATGACAGCTGGGTTCACGACATAACGCATCACACCTACGTGCATGAAAACATAAGGAAACTCATGGATGGATTCCGCTACGACGCGCACCCGATGGGCATGCTTCTTGCGACCGTCGGAGCCCTCTCGACCTTCTATCCGGGGGCAAAGGACATATTCGATACCGACGTACAGAAGCTTGAGATAAGAAGGCTTATAGCGAAGACGCCGACCATAGCCGGATTTTCCTACAGGCATATAATGGGTCTTCCATATGTATACCCCGACAACGAACTCAGCTACGCCGGGAATTTTCTTTCAATGATGTTCAAGATGACCGAGACCAAGTATGAGCCGAATCCGGCGATAGAGAAGGCGATAGATGTTCTTTTCATCCTCCATGCCGACCACGAGCAGAACTGCAGCGCAAGCGCGATGAGAAACGTCGGAAGCTCTCATCCGGATCCTTACTCCGCAGCCGCCGCGGCGATTGCCGCCCTGTACGGTCCTCTTCACGGCGGAGCGAACGAGGCGGTGCTTGAAATGCTTGCCGACATAGGTTCGATTGACAAAATTCCGCAGTACATAGAAAGGGCCAAGAAAGGAGAATTCAGGCTCATGGGCTTCGGGCACAGGGTGTACAAGGCTTACGACCCGAGAGCGGCGATAATAAAGGATATAGCCCACGACGTGTTCGAGGTCACCGGGAAAAATCCCCTGCTCGACATAGCGCTTGAGCTTGAGAGAATAGCCCTTGAAGATGACTATTTCGTAAGAAGAAGGCTTTACCCGAACGTTGATTTCTATTCTGGACTCATATACCAGAGCATAGGTCTTCCCACGAGCATGTTTACCGTGCTTTTCGCGATAGCGAGGATGGCCGGGTGGCTTGCCCAGTGGCTTGAGTTGATGAACGATCCCGAAACCAGAATCGCGAGGCCTAGACAGGTTTATCTGGGGGAAGATAATAGAAAATACGTGGCGATGAGCAGAAGGCGTAAGAAGTAACCCTGCCAGCGCAAATCACGGTTGAGGAAAAAACGGGGAAGAGGGTGGAGAGACCCCCGCGCTTAGCTTGCCGAGAAGTGTTTTCCTATTATCGTATTGTAATAGTAGTCGATCGTGTGCTCGGTGTTGGCTATCAGAATTGAGATGGCCGCGTTGCGGCCTCTCTCCGATAGAATAAATGCTTTCCCGCTGTTTTCACCGGCTGTTCTTTCCTCGAGCATTTCCAGAAAAGAGTCTTTGAAAGTGTCTCTGTCATCCCGAAGGGCCGTCTCAAGCAGGGCTTCGTCCTGAAGATCGTACTTTTTCTTTTTTATCTCCTCGCGAAGCGCTAGAGAGAAGTTCTCAAGATCAAGCTCGGGAAAATTTTCCCTGGCGATTTCCTCGAATACGCGGAGCAGTTCTTCCATCATTGTTGCTGAGCATCCTGATGCTGGTTTGAGGGACTGAATTCTCCTATGTCCCTGAGCAGGCATGACACCAGATCTATCGTGTGACTGATATCGCTTTTATAGGCGATGGAACTCGGGCTGTGAAGATACCTTGTCGGAACCGACAAGACGGCCGCCCTGGTTCCCTTTCCGGTGACCTGCATGGCGGTTGCGTTTGTACTGCCCGCTTTTTTTACTGTTATCTGGTAAGGGATTTCGTTTTTCTCCGCAAGTTCCCTTATAAAAAAGCTAAATGGTCTGTGCGCCACCAGGAACCTGTCTGAAAGTCTGATCTCGGGTCCCTTGCCGATATTGGCAAAGGATTTGCTTTCCGAGACCCCCGGTATGTCCATTGCCACAGTGCCTTCAAGTGCGACGGCGAAGTCCGGTTCGTAAACCGGTGTTATTACCCTCGCCCCGCGAAGCCCGACTTCTTCCTGCACGGTAAAGGTAACTAGGAGATTGCAGCCCGGATTCGGAGTCTTTCGAAGAGCTTCGATTATCACGAAAAGACCCATCCTGTCGTCAAGGGCCTTTGAGATCACGGAATCCTCGGTTTCATCGAGGGAAGTGTCAAATGACACCATGTCCCCTATTTTTACTAGGGCGGCGACTTTTTCAGGACTGAGCCCAAGATCGACCGCGCAATCCTCAATTTCCGGAACCTCTTTGGCCCCTCCGCTACTCCTAGTTACGTGGGGTGGAACCGCTGCCACCACCCCTTTTAGAGGTTTTTTCCCCCAAACCACCAAGCGCTGTCCGTAAAAAACCCTGGCGTCCATTCCTCCAAGCGGGGTTAGCCTTAAAAACCCTCTGCTATCTATATGGTGTACCATGAATCCCACTTCGTCCATGTGAGCGTCAAGAACAAAAGTGGGGCCGTCTCCAGGGATACGGGCGATTACGTTTCCCATAACATCTTCGGTGATATCTTTTGAGAATTTCTTTATTTCCTCAAGCAGAATCGCCTTAACCAAGCCCTCGTCCCCGGGCATTCCTGGAGTGTCGCAGAGCTTCTTTAAGAGTTTTATATCCATAACGGGCTGATTATAACCAAACGGCCTTCTTTTCCAAAACCGCGGAAAGAAGCACGAGCTTTCCAGATTGATTTATAAGTTTCAAAGCTTAATCTTTATACCAAAGTGCGAACTGAAAACAGGAGACGGACTTGAACCCTGATGATCCAGGTCTCTTCAGACCTAAAAAAGAATCTCTTCCTCTCCCCGAGAGAATGAGACCCGAGAGCATACAAGAGATGGTAGGCCAGGAGCATCTGATAGGGCCGCAGGGGCTTGTTACGAAAACGCTTGAGGCTGGGGGAGTGCATTCCATGATATTTTGGGGCCCCCCTGGGACGGGTAAAACGACTCTTTCAAGGCTTATCGCGGGCAGGGCCGGTGCCAGGTTCATACAGATAAATGCGATTTCTTCCGGAGTCAGGGAGCTTAGGGATATTGTCGCAGACGCAAGAGACGCTCTTTACTCCGGGCGGAAAACCGTGCTTTTCATTGACGAGATACACAGATTCAACAAGGCACAGCAGGCGGCGCTTCTCAAGAGCGTCGAAGAGGGGGTCTTGGTGCTTATAGGTGCTACGACTGAAAATCCTTCGTTTGAAGTCATAAGTCCTCTTCTCTCCCGCTGTCAGGTTTATGTTCTTGATCCGCTTTCGGCACAGGATCTTGAACGCATACTCGAAAAAGCCTTCTCCGAGGAAAAACTTCTCGAGGATGCCGATATCTCGGCTGAGGCTCGTGGTGAACTCATCGCTCTTTGCGGTGGAGACGCCAGGGTGATGCTGAACGCGCTTGAAATCGCCTCTTCCCTCATTCGTTCAAAAAAACTCTCTCGGATTGACACTGATCTCGTGAGAGAGATTTTCCAGAAAACGGGCCTTCTCTATGACAGGGCGGGGGAGGAACATTACAATACGATTTCCGCTTTTATAAAAAGTGTGAGGGGAAGTGATCCCGACGCGGCGGTCTACTACTTGGCGAGAATGCTTGAAGCTGGGGAGGACCCGAAGTTCATCGCAAGACGTCTTGTGATACTTGCTTCAGAGGATATTGGAAACGCCGAACCTTACGCGCTTACCCTCGCGACCGACTGCTTCACGGCGGTTAATTATGTGGGGATGCCTGAGAGCAGGATAATCCTCTCTCAGGTTACGACCTATCTTGCCAGTTGTCCAAAGAGCAACGCTGCATACAGGGCGATAAAGAAGGCTGAAAGCGATGTGAGAAAAAATCCGGGCCTGCAGATTCCGCTTCACCTGAGAAACGCCCCCACGAAGCTTATGAAGGATCTCGGTTACAAAAAAGGCTACAAGTACGCCCACGACTACGAGGATCATTTTGTCGAAGACGATTTTCTTCCCGAGGAGATAAAAGACAGCGTTTACTACGAACCCACCGACAAGGGGAGGGAGGCGAATCTCAAGAAGTATCTGGAAGCGAGGTGGAAGAAGAGAAAAAAGTGATCGGGGGGATCAGTCTTTTCTTTCTATGAGTTCGATTTTGTACGAATCGGGATCCTCAACGAAAGCTATCACGGTGGTTCCGTGTTTCATGGGCCCCGGAGCTCTGGTTACCCGTCCGCCGGCCTGTTCTATCTTTTCGCACGTCGCATAAATGTCCTCTACTCCAAACGCCATGTGTCCGTAACCCCCTCCATGGTCGTACTGCGAAGTGTCCCAGTTATGTGTGAGTTCTAGGAAAGGTTCCGTGTCGCCGCCGTAACCCAGGAAAGCTAGCGTGAAGCGGCCTTCGGGATAATCGGTTTTCCTGTGGAACTTAAGACCGATGACATCGGTATAAAATGCGATCGACTTCTGAAGGTCGCCGACCCTTATCATCGTGTGAAGGTATTGCATGTAGATGTCCGTGCGGTTTGTCCGATTTTGCTTATCAATTATTATACTCTGTGATTTCCTGAACGGTAAAGAGACCGGAGGGGTTTAAAATGACCGGAAAGAAAGTTAAAAAACCCAAAACCAGAAAACCTGTGGCCAAGAAACCCGGCAAGGTTATCCCTTCGAAAAAAGACGTCGAAGCGAAAAAGAGGTTTAAGAAAACGGACTGGGAAAAGGAAATCAAAAAATAAACTTATGGGAACCTCCGAAAACGTAAAAGCGGGGATAACCGGGGCGACGGGTTTTATCGGTGGCAAGCTTGCTGAAAAACTTGCAGACGAGGGTTTTTCGATAAAATGCCTTGTAAGAGAAACAAGCGATGCCGAGAAGCTGCGTTCTCTGGGCGCGGAACTTGTCCACGGGGATCTTTGCGACTCCGCCTCGCTTCAAGCTTTTCCGCAAGGGTGCGATTACGTTTTTCATCTTGCTTCCAAGGTTTCAGACTGGGGACCGAGGGATGACTTTTTCAGGCAGAACGTTGAGGCGACGGAAACTCTTCTTGACTCTTCACGCGAGGCGGGGGTTAGAAGGTTTGTTTATATGAGTTCCTCTACCGTAATCTGGAATGCCTCTTTTCTTGGGACTGTCGACCTCAAGGATATAGATGAAACCTATCCCTACCCGAAAAGCCACCATAATTTCTATAATGAAACCAAGGCCTTATCCGAAAAACTTGTGAGAGAATATAACGGACGGGGAGGCATGGAAACGGTCATATTAAGACCGTCAAACGTCTGGGGAGCCGGCGACACGGTCATACTTCCGAGAATAGCCGACGCCTGTCTTAAGGGGATTCTGGTTAACATGGGTTTTAACAGGAAAATTGTTTCCCCCTGCCACGTGCTTAACCTTGTTCACGCCACCGTGCTCTCCGCGGTGTCTTCTGCCGGGGCGGGCAACATATACTTTGTAAACGACGGGGCGCGTATCGATAACCGCCGTTTTGTCTCGGATCAGCTCGCGTCAATAGGAATTGAGTGGAAGCCAGGGGTCACGGTACCGTACACTCTGGGGTATGCGGTTGCGTTCGTTCTTGAGAAAATCTTTGAACTCAGGGGATCCCAGACCCCTCCTGTGCTTACCCGTTTTGGCGTCTCCGCTCTATCGAAGAGCAGAACCTACAGCATAGAGAAGGCAAGAAGGGATCTGGGGTATGAGCCGGTGTGCGGTTACGAGACGGGAATGAAGGGGCTTGCGGAGTGGATTTCAGAGATCGGCGGTTATGAAAAAATCCTTGGAAAAGGAAAATGATATGCAACCCGGCGTATTTGCGATAGAAACCAGGGGACTTGAAAAGCAGTTCGGGTTTTTCCCGGTGCTTATGGGAATTGATCTTGCCGTCAACCGGGGTGAATTTCTCACGATTTTCGGTCCCAATGGCGCCGGCAAGTCCACCTTGCTTTCCATTCTTTCGACATTCATAAAACCCGGCGGGGGAGAGGCCTTTGTAGCCGGTTTTGACGTCTCCAGGGAAAAACAGCAGATAAGAAAACTTATAGGGTTCATCTCCCATAACACGATGCTTTATGAAAACCTTACCGCCTGGGAAAACCTCGAGTTTATAGGCGCGTTCTACGACGTGCCGGATCTTAAGAACAGGTGCTCTGATATTCTCGAGAGGGTTGAGCTCTACGCCAAGAAAGATGCGCTCGTAAGCACCCTTTCTTTCGGAACACGCCAGCGCCTCGCCATCGCCAGAACGCTTCTTCACGACCCTCAGATACTTTTTCTGGATGAGCCGTACAGCGGCCTTGATTACGGCGGAGCCGCCATCCTTACCTCGATCCTAGGTTCAATGAAAGCGGACAAAACCGTAGTCATGACGACCCATAATGTCTACGAGGGGCTTTCGCTGTGCGACAAGATCGCAATTCTCGATCAAGGAGAGGTGGTCTATGCGTCCGCGCAGAAACCTGCCCGCGAGGAATTTCAGGATATCTACATGTCTTGCGTCAGAAGTGGGGACGGGCAATGAGAAATATATTGCTTATATTCAGAAAGGATTTTCTGGTGGAGTGGCGTTCAAAGCAGATATTTCCGACGATGTTCGTATTTTCCCTTCTGCTTCTCCTGGTTTTTAACGTTGCTTTTGAATTCCGCTCGGACGTTGATTCCCGGGCAGTCTCGGCCGTTATATGGATAACTTTTATTTTTTCTGGACTCTTGGCCCTCGGAAGATCCTTTTCGCTTGAAAAGGAAAATAATGCCTTCGCGTTTCTTCTTCTGACTCCCGTAAGCAGAAGCTACATCTATCTCGGAAAACTGCTTTCAAACACGGTTATGGTTCTGCTCTCCGAGCTCTTCATACTTCCGCTTTTTCTTCTGTTTTTTCTTTTTGACGCAGACGGGGTTTCGCTTTCATTTGCCGGCACCATACTCCCATTTCTCGGGGTTGTGGTCCTTGGAACGATAGGGTTTGTGTCGCTTGGCACTTTTTTTTCTTCGATGGCCCTTAATACAAAGCTTCGCGACATGATGCTTCCGCTGCTGGTTTTTCCCCTCATCATACCTGTCGTGATAACCTCGGTCGGAATATGCTCTTCAATACTGGAAGGAAGGCCCCCGGATTACTACGCTTTTTCTTTGCAGGTACTGGTTTCCTTCGATATAATCTTCATCCTTTTATGCTCTATTCTGTTTGAGTATCTTATTGAGGATAGCGGGGACTGACCCGCTTTCTTTTTAAAAAATGCGAAAAATACTGTTTTTCCTGACGTTTGCGCTGATGGTTCTCGCTACCTGGATGACGCTTTTTTATGCGCCTACGGAAGTGGTTATGGGCCATGTGCAGAGAATTTTCTATTTCCACATGGGGACGGTCTGGGCCGCCACGGTGGCGTTTACGGTGGTTTTCGTGGCGAGCATATATTATCTGGTAAAGGAGACAGCGAAATGGGATACGCTTGCCTACTGCTCGGCCGAGATAGGCATGCTGCTTCTTACTCTAACGATTATCACTGGGAGCATATGGGCAAAGCCGGTCTGGGGAACTTGGTGGACATGGGACCCGCAGTTAACGACCACGTTTATTCTCTGGGTTCTTTACGCCGTTTACCTGGTTTTGCGCTCCGGTGCAGGAGGGCGGGGGAAAAAGGCTAGATACTCGGCCATATTCGCCATAATTGCCTATGTGGACCTTCCCGTGGTTTATGTCTCGGCCCGTATAAAAAGAGGCATATCGCCCGTGGTCTTCGGACCTGGGGGAGGCGGCATAGATCCCGCCATGATGCACACTCTTTTGGTCACCCTGTTGGGATTTACGCTTCTTTTCGTTTTACTCCTCGGTGAGAGAACAAGGATAATGAACATGGAAAATCAGCTTTACGCCCGGAGCGGGCGAGGGGGGTAGTCTGCGATGGAATATTTCCTCTGGTCAAGCGTAGTGGTCTGGGGCTCTCTTATCGCTTACGTACTTTATCTGCGCGCGAAGTCGGCTTCGTTAAGGAAAAAGCTGCTCTCGGGTGGTGGCGGCCCTGGAGGTGAAGGTTGAAGGGTAAGCTCAAATTCATTCTGCCTCTTTTGGTGATAGTTTCTTTGATTTCCTGGCTTGTCTTCGCGGGAGTCAAGGATTCCATGGTCTACTACATAACGGTTGACGAACTGCTGGAGGATGTACCGGACATCTACGGGCAGAAGGTAAGGGTTTCCGGGACCGTGGTTCACGGTTCAATAAAGAACGAGCTAGATGATTCGCTTCGGTTTACCATAGCGGAAGGCCAGGGTGAAATCGACGTCGAGTACGACGGCATAATTCCCGACATATTCACAGACGGGGTTGAAGCGGTCGTTGAGGGGAAGTTCTCCGCCGATAATGTCTTTGAGGCGGACCTGTTGCTTGCAAAGTGCCCCACCAAGTATGAATCCGAAGAAGGTCCTTACCAGAGAAAAGAAGGTTAACAATGTCCGATCTCGGAAGTATAGCCATACTTCTTTCCTTCTTTATCACCATCTACAGTCTTGTTGTCTGCGCTGTTTCTGCGAAAACGGGAAACCGCGCGTTCGCTCAAAGCGGCGGAAACGGTCTTGTCTCGGTAGCTTTTCTTCTTCTGGTAGCGGCGGGCTGTCTTGTTTATGAGCTTGTAACGCTTGATTTCTCGCTCAGGTACGTAGCGCTTAACACGAGTACCGACCTCCCGGTGATATACAGGGTGACGGCCCTTTGGGCCGGTCAGGCGGGATCTTTGCTTCTCTGGAGTTTTGTTCTTTCCCTGTATGCGGCTTTCGTGGTTCTTAGAAGCAGGGAAAAGGGCGGCGATCCTTATGTAAACGCCGTTTTATGCGCCGTTTCTCTTTTCTTTCTTTTCCTCATAGCCTACGTGGAAGACCCATTTGAGAAACTGGGTGTGGCGGTCGGAGAAGGAAGGGGACTAAATCCGATTCTTCAGAACGGATACATGGCCATCCACCCGGTCACTCTTTATGTTGGATATGTGGGAATCACGGTGCCTTTTGCTTTCGGCATAGCCGCTCTGCTCAGCGGTCGCCTAGGGGATGAGTGGATAAGGAACTGCAGAAAATACGCCCTTTTCTCCTGGATGTTTCTCTCCGCGGGGCTCCTTCTCGGGGCCAGATGGGCGTATCTTGAACTCGGCTGGGGAGGATACTGGGCATGGGATCCGGTTGAGAACGCCGCATTTATGCCATGGCTGGCGGGAACCGCGTTTCTTCACTCCGTTATGATTCAGGAGAGAAAGGCGATGCTTAAGAAATGGAACATGGTTCTGCTTATAATCACCTTTTTTCTCTCCATATTCGGCACTTTCATAACCAGAAGCGGCATAGTGTCTTCAGTTCACTCGTTTGCACGCTCGGACATAGGTCCACTTTTTGTCGGCTTCATGGTCATCCTACTCCTTTTTTCCTTTTCTCTTCTTGCCTACAGGTCAAAAGAACTCGAAAGCGAGGAGAGGTTTGATTCCCCTCTTTCAAGGGAAAGCGCCTTTCTGTTTAACAATCTTCTTTTTCTGGCGGCGGCCTTCTCCGTTTTTCTGGGAACCATTTTCCCCATACTCTCAGAGGCTTTCACCGGGAAGAAAATTCTCGTCGGTCCCCCTTATTTCAACGCTGTGGGTGTGCCCATAGGGCTTGTGCTTATCCTGCTTATGGGAATAGGTCCGCTTATATCGTGGAAGAAGGCTTCGACGGCAAACCTGAAGAGAAATTTCGTTTTCCCTGCGATGGTTTTTCTGGTGGTTCTCTTGGCGCTTCTTGTCTCCGGCATGAGAGAGCCGGTAGCGCTTTTAAGCTTTGCGCTCTGCGGGTTTGTCGCGGGGACGGTGTTTTTGGAATATTTCAGAGGTATAAGGGTAAGAAGCGGCAGGGGAGAGAACCCGGTTTCGGCATTGTTTAATCTCATCTCAAGAAACCGCAGGCGCTACGGCGGATACATAGTGCATCTTGGGGTAGTGCTGCTGGTAATAGGAATCACTGCTTCTTCTCTTTTCGTTACCCAGAAAGAAGTTGTTCTCGACAAGGGGGATTCTTTTTCCCTGGGGAGATACGATCTGGTTTTCCGCGGAGTGCATTTCATCTCAAACGACGCTAAAGACGGATTTTCAGCGGAGTTCTCGATTGAAAACCAAGGAAAAAGCGTCGCGACCATGTATCCCGAGAAAAATATCTACAAGTACGAGGGAAACAGGGAGATAAACCAGGAAACCGAGGTCGCGCTTCGTTCCACTTTCAGAGATGATCTTTATCTCATACTCTCCGAGGTTGACGGGAGCGGAAAGGTTAATGTAAGGGCCCTTCTTAACCCTATGGTGAACTGGATATGGGCGGGAGGCATTGTTATTGTCCTTGGAGCGATTGTCACCATGTGGCCCGAGGGGCGAAGAAAAAAGGAGTTTAGCGCGTGAGTGAATACATAATCTCTCTTCTGCTTGTGGTGCTGGTATCGGTTTTTACCGTCTACCCTCTTTTTCTGGGTTACAGGAGAGGGGAGCGGGGTATCGGGGATAGCCCCGAGGTCAGCCGACTCGAACAGCTTTACGAGCAAAGGGACCTCTATTACTCCTCCATAAAAGATATAGAGCTTGACCGGGATATGGGAAAGTTAAGTGAGCAGGACTACACCGAACTTATGTCGAGGTACAAGGAAAAAGCGGCGGCCGTTACAAAACTTATCTCAGAACTTCAATCAGTGGCTGGGGATGAAAAAATTACCGAGGAAACGAGAACTTCTCCTTTCGAGGCCCCGCTTTCATAACCTGCACGAATCATGAGAAGAATAACCCTGCATCTTTTTTTAATGTTTTTTTGCTTTCTTTCCTCGGCGGTGGTTCCTTCAGCTATGGCACAGGTGTCGGGAGAATCAGTTTTTATCGAAGGGAAATGCATAAGATGCCATACGCTTGGAAGAGGAAGGTTCGTAGGTCCTGATCTTCTGGGGGTAGGGCAGAGATACTCAAGGGATGATCTGATCAGGTGGGCCCGCGACCCCGAGAGCATCTATGCGGAGAAAAAGAAAAAACCTGTAAACGACGGCTATCCGCCAATGCCCCCAATGAATCTATCAGAAAGCGAAGCCCAAAAGGTTGCCGATTACCTTCTGGGTTATAAGCTCCCATCCGATCTTGATGAAAGCGGGACGATAACAGGTCAAGTAAAGAACATCACGACACAGAAGCCGCAAGAGGGCCAGGATGTCGTCTTGATTTCATACATGGGAGACAGGCCGCAGGAAAGGCATTTCGCTGAGTCGGATTCGCTGGGCAATTTCTCTTTTTCTTCCCTGCAGTGGGACAGAAGTTATGAGATCATGCTTTTTCACCATGGAGTTCAGTACGTTTCGGGAAAGATGGTCTTTCTTCCCGGAGAGGACAGAATCACCCTTGATCTCCCGGTCTACGATACCACGACTTCGGATGAAAACGTCTCTTTACAGTCGCTGAACCTGATTGTTTACCCGGATGAAGGGGATGGCAATGTGAATGTAACCTCCCTCTATGTTTTTGAGAACTCGGGAAACACCGTTTTTACCGGAGAACCGGAGGGCTCAGGTACTGCGACCCTTGTTTTTTCGGTTCCCGAAGAGGCAGTGGACGTTACTTTTTCAGACGGAGTCAATCCGGAGGCGGTGGAGAGACAGGGAGAAAAGCTATACAACAAACTTCCTTTTCTTCCGGGGATGAAGAGGATTGCTCTTGGCTATTCCATCCCTCTTTCGCAAATTCAAAGAAAATTTCGGATAGGCTTTGACTATGAAGTCGCTGATCTTGCCGTGTTCGTGAGAAAAACAGAACTTGGAATCAGGGTTGAGCAACCCGGGGCGGTCGCAGAAGAGATTATGATTCACGACGAGGCGTTTTTGAAATACCAGCTGTCAGACTTAAAACCGGGCGGCGTGACGGTAATTGTTTCCAATGTTTCCTTTCTTAAGGGCAACCTTGGCAAGTATCTGCCGGTGATACTCTTTTTTGTGTTTGTAGCAATGGGAGTTATCTATTTTTTCTACGGGAGAAACCGGCTTTCAAACATGGGCTCGGAAAAGTAAAAACCGTTTTCGGTCTGGGGGCCCCTTTTTTCTTCTGAAAAATGAGCGACGCACAGAAAAATTCACCACCCTTGCTTAACAGAAGCTTTGTGCTTGTAACTTTTCTCGGGTGCCTTTACTTCTTTAACTTCCATTCGTTTCTCCTTCTGCCCATTAGAATTTCTGAACTGGGAGGGACCGAGAAGATTGTGGGATTCGTGATGGGCATTGCGGGACTGAGCACCCTTTTTCTTACTCCTTACGCCGGCCACATAACCGACAGGTACGGAAAGAAACTGTTTGTGCTGCTGGGGTTCGCGCTGCTTGCCGCCTCGACATTTCCACTCGCCTTCTTAGACAGGGTCGACTACCTCTACTACCTTATCAGGATAGCTCACGGCTGTTCCTTTTCCCTTTTCTTTGTCGCCGCCGGAGCGCTTACGGTTGATGTTTCAAGCGAGCAAAGGAGGGCTCAGGCGCTTGGCATATACGGTGTTTTCACAATAATAAACTATGCGATTGCCCCTTACGTTGGCTCCATTCTGATAAAGAATTTCGGTTTTGATTTCTTTGTTTTCTTCCTTACTGTTACGGCGCTTGTTGGCTTGGGAGTCTCCTTTATGATCGGAGAGGGGAAAAAATCAGCGGCGCCGAAAGACACGGGACCAGGCTATATGGACTGTCTTCGCGATAAGGCTACATCTCTGTCTGCAGTTACGCTTTTTATATGCGGAGCGGCGTTTATAACAACCTTTAACTTCATATCCATCTTCTCGCTTTCAATAAACATAGAGAATTTTCACGTTTATTTTCTTTCCTACACCCTCTCAGTGCTCGCCATCAGGATATTTCTCGGCTGGGTCCCCGACAGGTACGGCAAGTGGAGAGTTGCTTCCCCGTTCGTTTTCTTTCTGGGACTGAGTGTTTTCATGCTGAGTTTTGTGTACGAAATTAAACTTCTTGCTCTCTGCGGAATCATATTCGGCTGTGCGCATGGATTTGTGTATCCTTCAATCTATTCGATCATAATAGAATCGAATCCGAAGGAAGCGAGAGCAAAGGCTTTTGCCATAAGCAGCGTTTCGTTCACAGGCGGCGGAATGTTGGGGTCTTTTGTTTTCGGAATTGTGGCGGAATTTTTCGGATTCAGGACTATGTTTGTTTCAATAGCGCTTATGGTATTCCTAGGGTTTTTATTTTTCGCCAGAAGTTCAATTCTAAAGGAGCGTAAAATATGAGCAAGGAATCCATCAGACTTCCTTCCGGTCACCCGAAGATTTTCGACACGATGAAAATAGAGATCCTCCTAATGGAAAACGGGGAATCGGAGCTTTCCATGCCGTTTATTGAGGAATATACGCAGCACTACGGAATGCTCCACGGCGGGGCCATTTTCACCTTGGCGGACGCGGCCTGCGGAGTTGCCGTTGCTAGTGTCGCAAGAGAGGGAAAAAAGTTCCTTACGTCCGGAATGAATATAAATTACATCGAGCCCATCAGGGAGGGTGTTACCATCTGCCGTGCCAAGGTGCTCAGGCAGGGAAGAATAATGCCTGTTGAGAGTGAGGTCTGGAATTCCGGTATCTGCGTGGCGAAGGCTAGCGCTATTTATACTCTGGTTGACTGATTCCGTAGGAAGGTTTTGCTGTTACGACGGGCAGTTGTGCCGGTGGTTAGATGTCGCCGAAGTGAGACTGGAGAAGCGCTAGGCTTACCAATGAAGCTGTTTCCGCTCTCAGTATCCTTTTTCCGAGTCCAAGGGCTATGTAACCGTTTTCCTCGGCCAAGGTGACTTCTTTCTCAGAAAAACCTCCTTCGGGACCTATATAGACGTTTATGCTGTTTATGGGTCTTGCTAGGGAATGTGTGTAATCCGCAAGTAGTTTATCTTGGTTTTCATAAAATATTATTTTCGCCTCGCTTTGCTTTCTGATTCCAAAGGAGCCTTGGAAATCAACCGGCTCGGAAACCAGAGGCGGCGTTCCCCTTCCGCATTGTTTTGTCGATTCCCGCGCTATTTTGTTCCATCTGTCCACCTTGGCGGTTGACCTTACCTGGGTCCTTTCGGAGACTACAGGAAAAATTCCCGATACGCCGAGTTGCGTTGCCTGACTTATTATCCCGTCCATCTTGTTCCCCTTGAGAATTGCTTGGAAGAGATTCAGTTCCAGTCCAGGTTCTGTTTGCAACAGGCGTGTATTGTAAACCTGGAGGGCGATGGTTCCAGGGGAGAGATCCGTTATTGTGCCCTCATACTCGGTGGATTCAGTATCAAAAACGGTTATGCGGTCCCCGGCTCCTAGTCTAAGCACTTTCGTTATATGCGTGTAGTCGCTCTCGGATATTTTTCCGCGAAGGGTTCCGTCACCTTCTGTGGATGGCTCTTTTCTGATCGGAAATCTCGGCATTTCAAGGTGCCTGCCTTTTTATGAGAGATAAAAGTTCAGGATTTTTTCTTTAAGGCCTCGGGTCGTATGGATGTCGGCGGTTACCACCGGGGTAAAACCGTGGCCGAGTAGTGTCGCGGCCGTTATGGGTCCTATGCAGGCAAACCCGGTTTTGGTGAAAAGTTCCGGGTCTTTTCCGAGAAGCGAGAAGAAATTCGTTACGGTCGAGGAGCTTGTGAACGTTACAAGGTCTATTTCCGCCTCGGAGAATCTCATCTTCATCAGATCAAGTTCTTCCTTTGTATAGTCTGGAACAAGAGTTTCATAAACGCAGAGCACCTCCACCGTGGCTCCCATCGCCCGTAGGGTTTCAGGGAGAAGTTCTCTTGCCACAAGCGCCCTTGGGATAAGTACTTTCCTGCCGTCGAGGTTTAGCTCCTCTGCGAGCGAAATTATTCCCTCGGCCGTATAGATCGCGGGCATGTAATCCGTCGTAAGGTTGTACTTTAGCAGTTCTTCCGATGTTTTCTCTCCTATGGCTATTATCTTTTTGCCTTTAAGTTCCCGCGAGTCCTTTCCATGAGAGGCCAGCACCTCAAAATAGTTGCTGACTCCGTTTACGCTTGTGAACACCAGAAAGTCGTAGTCTTCAAGGTTCCGTACCGAAAGTAGTTGCTCTGCGGTCTCCCTTATGGGCTTTATTTGGATCGTGGGAAACTCGATGGTCTTTGCTCCGCAGGAGGCGAGAAGTTCTGCGAACTCGGATGAAGCCTCCTTTTCTCTTGTTACCATCATGGTTTTTCCGAAAAGAGGCTTTTTTTCATACCACCCTATAGCTTCTGCCAGCCCAGCTACTTCTCCGACCACTATGGTGGCCGGGGTCTGCACGTCAAGGACTCTGGTTTTTTCCGCTATGTCGGAAATGGTTCCCACAGCGGATTTCTGTTCGGGCAGCGTGCCGCAGGATATGACGGCGACGGGAGTAGACGGTTCCTTTCCAAGCTCAAGCAGTCTTTTCATTATGCTCTCGATGTTGTTTAGTCCCATGAGAAATACCAGTGTTTCTATTTGAGCCGGATCGTAGTCAAAATCCTCTCCTTGATGATGTCCGGTAAAAACTGCGAAAGAAGAATTGAATTGCCTGTGAGTAATGGGAATTCCTCCGTAAGCCGGCACCGCGGTAACGGAGCTTACTCCCGGGACGATTTCAATATCGATGCCGTTCTGAACTATCGCCTCGGCTTCCTCTCCACCCCTTCCGAAAACAAAAGGATCGCCCCCTTTTAGTCTGGCCACCGTCTTTCCCTCTTTTGCCTTGCTTATGAGAAGCTCATTTATCTCTTCTTGGGATATATGGGCCCGCCCCATTGTCTTGCCTGCAAAGAGAAGTTCCGCGTCGGGACGGCAGAATTTAAGAATCTGTGGATTCACGAGAGAGTCATAGATTACCACCTGTGCTTCCCCGAGCAGTTTCTTTCCCTTTAGGGTAAGAAGTTCCGCATCGCCGGGACCCGCGCCGATCAGATAAACCCTGCCTTTTTTTTCGCTCATGGAACCGTGGATTGCTGGGGAGAGACCCCGGAGAAATTCACCTGTCCGTTTCTTTGTACATTACACCTGAGGTGAAAAACGGTGTCGTAACGTCGCTTCTCACCTGTTCTCTGCTCCAAAATTATATTATTTCTCATGGGTTGGCTCCTGTAAAATCACTGAAAGACTGTTTCTGGGACTATGGTTGAGCCTTTGCGTGTTTATGATGGCCGTACGGGTGGTTAAAATAATCTCCGAAATGGATTCCGGGAAATCTCTGTTTAATCTCAAAAGCCCCTTTGAACCCAAAGGAGATCAGCCCCGGGCCATCTCCGCATTGGGTAAAGGGCTGAAGCTAGGGTGCAAGGATCAGGTTCTCCTTGGAGTTACCGGAAGCGGCAAGACCTTTACCATAGCCCAGGTTATCCGTGATGCCGGACGCCCCGCGCTAATACTTGTTCACAACAAGACACTGGCTGCGCAGATATACGCCGAACTGCGCGATTTTTTCCCCGAAAACGAAGTTCACTATTTCGTGAGCTACTACGACTACTACCAGCCCGAAGCCTATATCCCCGAGACCGATACGTACATAGAGAAAGACGCATCGATAAATGAATACATAGACCGCATGCGCCACGCTGCTACCAAGGCTCTTTTCAGACGGAGGGATGTGATAATCGTCTCAAGCGTTTCGGCTATCTACGGAATCGGGGCGCCCAAGGTTTATTACGGCATGCTTACCGAGATCGAAGTGGGGATGGAGCTTTCAAGAAATGATTTCGCCCTCAGGCTTGAGGAGGTGCGTTACGAAAGGAAGATCGACGAACTTGACAGGGGTACCTACAGGGTTAGGGGGGACGTGGTGGATGTGTTTCCCTCGCATGAGGAATCGACCGCGCTCAGAGTCGAGTTTTTCGGAGACTCGATAGAGACGATACGCGCTATAGACCCTCTAAGCGGCAAGGCCACCGGGGAGGTCCGGGAAGTCTCCATTTTTCCGGGTTCTCATTACGTGGCCCCCAAGAGTGTTCTTGAGCAGGCGGTCGAGAACATAGACAGGGAGCTTGAGGCCAGGCTTGCTGAACTCAAGGAGAGGGGAATGGAGCTTGAGGCCGACCGGCTTGAGGAAAGGACCAGGTTTGATCTTGAGTTGCTTGATACCATGGGTTTTTGTCCCGGCATCGAGAATTATTCAAGATACATTTCCGGACGGCGTCCCGGAGAGCCTCCCTACACGCTTCTTGATTATTTCCCCGAGGATTTTCTATGCGTGATTGATGAAAGTCACCAGATGGTTCCGCAGCTTCGGGGCATGTACCTTGGTGACAGAAGCAGGAAGCGTTCTCTGGTTGAAAACGGTTTCCGGCTTCCTTCGGCGTTTGATAACCGCCCGCTTAATTTTGAGGAGTTCGAAGCCAAGATCGGACAGGTGATATACGTTTCGGCTACCCCAGGGCCTTACGAACTCGCAGCGGCACGCGGTAACGTCGTTGAGCAGATCATACGGCCGACGGGCCTTGCCGATCCCTTAATTGAAACCCGCACCGCCCAGAACCAGGTGGACGATCTGTTTGATGAACTGAGAAAAGTGGCTGCCGGAGGGCAGAGGGCCCTCGTTACGACGCTTACAAAGAAGATGGCAGAAGACCTTACGGACTATTATCGGGAGCTCGGCCTGCGGGTTGAATATCTGCATTCGGAGATTGACACACTCGAGAGAATAAAGATCGTAAGGGACTTAAGAGCCGCAAGATTTGACGTTCTGATCGGAATAAATCTTCTTCGGGAAGGACTCGACATACCCGAGGTTTCCCTCGTCGCCGTGCTTGATGCCGACAAGGAAGGATACCTTCGTTCAGAAACGTCGCTTGTTCAGGTTTTCGGCCGAGCGGCGAGAAATGTTTCTGGCAGGGTGATTCTCTACGCAGACACCATGACGGGGTCTATGCGCGCCGCCATGGCGGAAACCCGCAGAAGAAGAAATATCCAGATGGAGTACAACGCTGAAAACAATATAGTTCCGAGAAGCATCGAAAAGAACATAACCGACGTACTGGGTTCCATGTACGAGTCTGACTACCTCAAGATTTCCGGTACGGATGAGGAGGATCTCCTCGATATACCTCCGAACAAGATTCCGGGAACTATAGCCAAGCTTTCAAGAGAGATGAAGTCCGCCGCGAAGAAACTTGAGTTCGAAAAAGCCGCCGAATTCAGAAACAGGATAAAAAAGCTGCAGGAACTGGAACTCAAATACGCCGAAGGGGTCGCTTGACAACCGGGTATTTTCTTGCCGATTTTTTTGTTTTATGTAGAATTTAAACCGCTTTGGAAAGAGTGGGTCTTTACCCGCTCTTTTTTGTTGAAGGGTATGAAAGACACGGAGAATTTTTGTGGAAAAGGCTGACGGCAAGCTTGAAAAAGCGGTTCTGGAGGTTCTTCACCCGATTGTGGAGGAGAATTCCTGCGAGCTTGTGGATATAAAGTACCTCAGGGAAAGAGGTGGCAGGGTCTTGAGAGTATTTCTTGACAAGGAGGGCGGGGTCACCGTTGATGACTGCGCTAACGTGAGCAGGGAGCTCGGCGTGGTTCTGGATGCCTACGACATAATGCCGCAGCGTTCCTATACCCTAGAGGTCTCTTCTCCCGGTCTCAGGAGGCCCCTTAACAGGCAAAGCGACTACGAGAGGTTCAAGGGAAGAAAAGTGAAGATAAAGACCACGGATCCGGTCGATGACAGAAGGGTTTTTTCCGGGACGCTTCTCGGAATGGAAGGGGAAATGATTCTGGTGGAAGTCGACGGCCGTTCCTACAGCGTGCCTTTCGGTTCCGTCAGCAGGGCGAACTTGGAAATTGATTTTGGGAAAGGAGCGAGAAAATGATTACGGAACTAACAAGAGTTATAGATTCCGTAGGGAAGGACAAGGGCATTGACAGGGAACGCATAATAAGCGCGGTTGAGGAAGCGGTTCTGTCCGCTGCCGAGAAGCTTCTCAAGTCAAAGAACCAGGACAAGGAACTCGACGTTTACTATAATCCCGAAGAGGGAGAGGTGGAGCTCTTCGAGTACAAAGAGGTTGTAGAGACCGTAACCGACTCCGAAATTGAAATTTCGCTCGCGGAAGCGACCGAACTTGATCCCGAAACCGAACTTGGCGACATGATAGGCGTCAAGATAAGTCCCGAATACACGAGAATCGCCATTCACAATGCCAAGCAGAAGGTCCTTCAGAAACTCAAGGAGGCCGAAGGCAAGGTTATATACGAGGAATTTATCGGCAGGAAAGGAACCATAATCGGTGGCATAGTGAGAAGGGTTGACAGAAGGCACATAATAGTTGATCTCGGAAGGGTTGAGGCTGTCCTGCCCCCGGAACAGCAGGTGCCGAGAGAGTACTACAAGATGAAGGAAAGAATACGAGCGGTGCTTCTGGATATAAAAGAGTCGCCCAGAGGGGAACCTAGGCTTATCCTTTCGAGGGCTCACGTGAGTTTCGTAATGAGGCTTTTTGAGTCGGAAGTCCCTGAAATCGCCGAGAATATAGTGGAGATAAAAGCTATCTCGAGAGACCCCGGGGGAAGAACGAAAATAGCCGTGGCGTCAAAAGATTCGGATGTGGACGCGGTTGGCGCCTGCGTGGGAATGAGGGGCTCTAGGGTTCAGAGCATCATCCAGGAACTCAGGGGCGAGAAGGTAGATATAGTTCCCTGGTCAGAAGATCCCGCCCGTTACGTCTGCAACGCCCTCTCTCCGGCTGTTGTCAACAAGGTTGTAATTGACGAGAACAGCCGCTCTATGGAGGTCATAGTTGATGATGACCAGCTTTCTCTAGCTATCGGGAGGAAGGGACAGAACGTAAGGCTGGCGTCGCAGCTTACAGAGTGGAAGATAGATATAAAAACTGAGTCCAGAGTCAAGCAGGAACAGCAGGAAGTGCTCTCCATTCTTACAAGCTTACCGTCTGTAAGCGAAGTCACGGCAAGCCTGCTTTATAATGACGGGTTTTACTCTCTTGAACACATAGCTTTTTGCGAACCGGATGTGCTCATGAAGGTTGGAAGCCTCAACGAGGACGAGGTTTCCACGCTTCAGAAAGCAGCCCGCGTGGCGCTTATGGAAAAACTTGAGGAGATGCCTGTTGAGAGCGGAACCGAAGAGGTTTCAGATGCGGAAGAGGTCAAGATATCATCACCGACTGGGGCAGAGGTACAGGATTCGCAAAAAGACGAGTAGCAAAAACCACCGGCTCGCCTCTTTCAGGGGAGCAGGTTTTTCGGGAATATGCCTAAAGTCAGAATACATCAGATAGCCAAAGAGCTGGGAGTAAGCAGCAAAGAGGTAGTGGAGCAGAGCGTAAAGCTTGGAATGAAAGTTACAAGTCACCAAAATGTAGTCTCGAAAACGGATGCCGAAAGAATAAAAAAGGCGCTTATTAGCATCCCGGAGGAGAACTCTTCAGAAACGGCGGAAGAGCAGAAGGAAACCGTAAAGGTTTTCAAGTCTGAAACGGGCGACTTCGTCGAAAGAAGAAGCGGCTCGAGAGTTATCAGGAGAAGAAAGAAGGTTGTAAAACCGGAGCCAGAGCCTGTGGAAGCAGAAGCCGTTCCGGCTGCCGGGGAACCTGCGGAAATCAAGCCGGAGCCCGAAATTCCTGTCCCGTCCGAGCCCGCAGAAGCGGAAGCAGCCCAGGTTCCAAGCGCCGAGAGCGAAGCGATACCCGAGGAGGCGCCCGAAGCCGAGGTCGAGGTTCCACAGGAAGATGATCTTGAACTTAAGCCGGAGCCATCTCCCGAACCTGGAAAGGTCATTGGGGAAGTGGAAGATGAGCAAAAACCAAAGCAGAAGAAAAAAGCTAAAAAGAGCAAGCCCCTAAAAGAGGAAATACATGATGAAGAGACCTTGGAGCAGCTCAAAAGGGCGTTTCGGACCAAGGTTCCCAGCAGAAAGGAATATGTAATACAGAACAAAAAGCCCAAACTGAGGCAGAATTTTGACGGACCCGGGAAAAACAGGGGAGCCTACCCGGCAGATGGACAGGACGGGAGAGTTGTTCCGATTTCCCCCGCCCACACGTCGAAAAGAAACATCAAGGTCGGCGAAACGATAGTGGTTTCCGAACTTGCGAAGATGATGAGCGTAAAAGCGAGGGAAGTCGTTAAGAAACTTATGACCATGGGTACGGGCGCTACGATCAACCAGTCAATTGACAGCGATACCGCCGAGCTTCTTGCCGATGAGTTCGGTTTTAACGTGACCGTTGAGAGGTTTGTCGAAGAGGACCTGCTTTTTGATCAGGATGAGTCGCAAGATGCGGAGGAAATGCCGCGCCCGCCGGTCGTTACGGTCATGGGACATGTTGATCACGGCAAGACCACACTCCTTGACTCTATAAGGGAAACCAATGTTGTCGCGGGAGAGGCCGGTGGAATAACGCAGCACATAGGCGCCTACGCAGTGAACATAAAGGATTCAACCATAGTTTTCGTGGATACGCCTGGGCACGAGGCGTTTACTTCAATGAGGGCCCGCGGCGCGAGTATAACGGACATAGTGATACTGGTAGTGGCGGCGGATGACGGGGTAATGCCCCAGACGGTCGAAGCGGTTAACCATGCGAAAGCGGCCGGAGTTCCGATCATAGTAGCCATAAACAAAGTCGACAAGGAAGGTGCCGATGTCGAAAAAATCAGGAGGGAGCTCTCCGAGATAGGTCTCGTATCGGAACAGTGGGGAGGAGACACTCTTTTTGCCGAGGTCTCAGCAAAAAAGAAAAAGGGTATAAGCGAACTCCTTGAACTTGTCCTGCTCCAGGCCGATATACTTGAACTCAGGGCGTCGCCCGATAAAAAAGCATACGGCGTGGTGGTAGAAGCTGAGCTTGACAAGGGCAGGGGAGCGGTTTCCACTGTTATAGTCAAGGAGGGGACTCTTCGGGTCGGGGATTGCGTCGTGTCGGGGGTTCACAGCGGAAAAATAAGGGCCCTTACCGATGACAAGGGCAAAGCGGTAAAAAGTGTCGGTCCTTCAATGCCTGTTAAGATCATGGGTCTCTCGGGAGTTGCCGAAGCCGGGGAAAAATTCCATGTGGTGAAGGATGAGAAGACATCCAAGGAAATAACTTCTCACCGTCTGGATAAGATCAGGTCCCGCAAGGTGATCACTACTCCGAAACTTTCGCTCGAGGACCTTTTCAGCTCCATTGAAAACGAGGAAGCGAAGGAACTTTCACTCATTATAAAGGCAGATACCCAAGGGTCGGTTGAGGCTCTCAGGGAGTCTTTGGAAAAACTCTCTACCGAGAAGTGCAGGGTAAAGATCGTTCACTCCGGAGCCGGAGGCATAAACGAGACGGATGTGGTTCTTGCAAGTGCCTCAAACGCGGTGGTGATAGGGTTTAACGTCCGCCCGGATGCGAACGCGCTTAGGATTTCTGAGAAGGAAGGGGTTTCTCTTGAACTTCATTCGATAATTTACGACGTGGTAAGCCGCGTAAAAAGTGCGATGGAGGGACTTCTAGAGCCCATTCGCAAGGAAGTCGTGGTGGCCCACATGGATGTAAAGGAGCTTTTTCACGTGTCAAGAGTGGGAACTATCGCGGGATGCATGGTTTCTGACGGCAAGGTAAGCAGGGACAACAGTATCAGAGTGGTTCGGGACGGCACGGTTGTCTTTGACGGCAAGGTAAGCTCTCTTAGGCGCTTTAAAGAGGACGTGAAGGAGGTCCAATCGGGCTACGAATGCGGTATAACGATAGAGAATTTCAATGATGTGAAGCAGGGAGATGTCTTCGAACTTTACAAGCTTGAGGAGATAAAGCAGGAGCTTTAAATAAGCGAGTAAGACCACGGCTTCCTGTTGGTGTTAGAAAGAATGAATTCAGCTTGTCAGCGATAAACATAATCCCCTTTTAAATGGTTGTAGGCATAGCCAGACTTGAACTCTACATGTCAGGCAACAGGTCTTTGAAGGATAAAAGACGCCTGATCAAAAGCCTTGTCGAAAGAGCAAGATCAAGATTCCCGAGCCTCTCGCTGACTGAAGTTGATTCTCTGGACCTAAAAGACAAAGCTACCATAGGGTTTGGGTATGTCTCCAACGATGCTTCCCTGGTAAATTCCGTTCTGGAAAAGGTGACTTCCTATATCGAGAGCACGGGGAATTTCCGCATGGGAGAAAAAGAGATGGAGATCATCCATTTCTAAGTGAATGAATATGTCTCACAGCTACAAAAGATCCGCGAGGATATCCGATCTTCTCATAAAGGAAATATCCGAGATGCTGGTACGCGGCAAGATCAAAGACCCCAGAGTGTCGTCGGCAAGCATAACGGCCGTGAGGGTTACAGACGACATGGGCTACGCGAAGGTATTTTTTACCTCTTTTGATGAGCGCTCCGACACTCAGGAGATGCTTGAGGGACTGAGGAACGCTACAGGCTACATAAGAAGCACCCTTTCCAAGAGATTGAGAATAAAGAAGATTCCCAACATAGAATTCGAGTACGACGCTTTGGTGGAAAAGCGGGCGAGAATTGACGAACTCATAAAGGACTTGTCGGATGAATAAACTTGATAACATCCTTAACCTCATAAGAGCAAACCAAAGCTTTCTTGTAGTTTCCCACGAGAATCCGGATTGCGACGCCCTGGGTTCAACCATAGCTATGGCGCTGGTTCTTCGCGAGCTTGGAAAGGATGTGATCATGTACAACGCAGACGGGGTTCCTGAATACCTGCGATTTCTTCCCGAATGCTCCGGCATTGCCGATTCTCTTGATAGCGTTACCAACGATGTGGATGTGGTTATGCTCCTTGACTGTGCCGACGTTTCGCGACCCGGAAAAGAATTTGAAAGTTTTATCCTGAAAAACGATTTCACTCTTGCGTTTGTGGATCACCACGCGACTAACAACACGGGTTCCGAGTACTGCTTCGTGGATGAAAACGCATCTTCTACTGGGGTTATTCTCTACAGGATGATAAAACGGCTCGGGATTCCCATAAGCCCAGACGTTGCGGAGTGCCTTTTTTCCACCATAGTCGGGGATACGGGTTCGTTTCGGTATTCAAACACCTGTTCTGAGACGTTCACGATTGCTGCTGATCTGGTCGACTGTGGAGCCGACCCCGAAAAGATCTCAAGATTCATTTATGATAACGAACCTCTTAGGAAGGTTATGCTTAGAACCTTGGCAATGAACACCCTAGAGGTAACCGGGAAAATTGCTTTCCTTCACGTATCGAGCGAGATGTTTCAGCAGACCGGTACCGAAAAGGAGCATACCGAGGGTCTTGTAAGCATGGCGAGGGCAATTGAAGGGGTTGAGGTCGCGGTTTTTTTAAGGCAGGAATCCGCTCTTGGTTGGAAAGTGAGTCTCAGATCCAAGGAGTACGTGGACGTGGCGCAGATCGCCAGACGGTACGGCGGGGGAGGACACCGTAAGGCGGCCGGGTGTGTGATTCCCGCGCCGCTTGCTACCGTCAAGCGCAGACTTCTCAGTTCGATCGAGGAAGCGATGTGATGGACGGAGTTATGGTTCTTGATAAGCCCAAGGGTTGTACCTCCGCTCAGGTGCTTAACAGGGTGAAAAAAGTCTTGGGAGCGAAAAAGGCGGGTCATACGGGCACTCTGGATCCGTTCGCGACGGGGGTATTGCCTCTTTGTTTTAATCAGGCGACAAAAGCCATTCCTTACCTCGGAGACGATATAAAGGAATACGAGGCCGAGATGATCCTGGGAGTATCAACCGATACCATGGACGGCACCGGTACGGTCACCGGCCGGGTGGATGCGGAGCATCTGGGCAAGGATGAGATTGAAGAGGTCATTGAAGGGTTTGCGGGGGAAATAATGCAGACCCCCCCAATGTATTCCGCCGCCAAGGTTTCGGGTACGAAGCTCTATGCCCTTGCAAGAGCCGGGAAGGAAGTTGAAAGGAAACCGAAAAGAGTCACCATAGAGGAAATAAGACTTCTTCATTTTTCTTACCCTAAAGCGACTTTTTACGTGAAGTGTTCTCGAGGAACCTACGTAAGGGTGATTGCCTCGGATGCCGGGGGGAAACTGGGCTGCGGAGCTCATCTTTCCGAACTGAGAAGACTCAGAAGCGGTCCCTTCACGCTGAGCGAGGCCAGCAGTATTGAAGATGTGGAATCCGGGAATTACAATGTTCTTTCTTTGGAGGACGTTCTCGGGGGCTATCCTAGGGTTCATTTGGAAGAGGGTCTCTGCGAGAGCGTACGCAACGGACTTCCTGTTTGCCGGGGGGTTCTTTCGGGCGTGGAATTGCCCGAATTCAAAAATAGGGATATAATCACCATATTTTGCCGGAAAAAGATTCTTTCCATCTGCGAGGCGAAAACTGACTCGGATGAATTTGAGTATATGGGAGATAAGGATATAGTGTTCCGGCATTTAAGAGTGTTTAACTGATCAGGCAAGGGTCTAGGAGGAAGTAATTTATGTCTTTGCAGAAAGAAGAAAAGGCACGAATCATAAAAGAGTTTCAAACACATGAGAACGACGTTGGTTCGGCCGAGGTTCAGATAGGGATTCTGAACGGAAAAATACAGGAACTGTCCGAGCATGTGAAAAGAGCGCCCAAGGATAATCATTCAAGAAAAGGACTGGTTTCAATGGTTGCCAAAAGAAGGAAATTGCTCAACTACGTAAAGAGGGTAAGACCGCAGGAATACGGAAAGCTGATTGAGACCCTTGGACTGAGGAAGTAAGGAAGTAAAATTTTGGAGGAAATGAATTGACTGAACAAATAAGACAGATGGAAGCGGAGCTGTTCGGAAGCAAGCTGCGTCTTGAAACCGGAAGGCTTGCCAAGCAGGCAAACGGGGCGGTGCTCGCTTCCTGTGGAGGAACTACCGTGCTTGCCACGGTCGTTGCCTCGGAAGAAAAGATAGAAGATGATTTTTTGCCGCTTACGGTTAACTATCAGGAAAAATCATTCGCGGCCGGGAAAATTCCCGGAGGTTATTTTAAGAGGGAAGGGCGTCCCAGCGAGAAAGAAATTCTTACGTCGAGGCTTATTGACAGGCCGGTAAGGCCGCTTATACCCAAGGGCTTTTGTTATCCCACCCAGATTATAGTTACGGTTATTTCCGCTGACGGCGAGAACGCCACGGACGTTCTGTCGGTAATAGCGTCTTCAGCAGCGATTATGGTTTCAGACATTCCCTTTGCCGGACCCATAGCGGCTCTCACGGTTGGAAAAGTAGACGGCGAGCTTGTTATAAACCCCTCTCCCGAGCAGCTTGAGATCAGCACTATGGAGATAACCGTCGCGGGTACAGAGGATGCTATTGTGATGGTAGAGGGCGGCGCGAAGGAAGTGAGTGAGGCTGAGGTAGTTGAAGCCCTTATGTTCGCCCATGCCGGAATCAAGGAAATCGTTTCTTTTGAGAATCGTTTTGTTGAAGGAATCGGAAAGGAAAAAAGAGAGGTTCCCGCTATAGAAACGGATGATGCGCTTGAAAGCGAGGTTCGCTCTGCTACTTTGTCTTTCCTAGAACAGGGGGTAATCGCTGATTCAAAAGACGGCAGAAAGGAGCTGATAAAACAGAACTATGAAGAAGCGGTACAAAAGCTTATTGAGGAGCGTCCGGAAGACAAATCCAAAATTGACAAGGCGTTTGATGAGTTGATCAAAGACTCGGTGAGAAGCAAGATAGTAGAGGGTACAAGACCCGACGGAAGGGACTACACGACGGTGAGGCCCATATGGGGTGAAGTGGGTCTCCTTGAGAGAACCCACGGTTCAGCGCTCTTTACCCGCGGGGAAACCCAGGCCATAGTCGTCACGACCTTGGGAAGTTCATACGACGAGCAGAGAATAGACGCGCTTGAAGGCGACCAGACAAGAAGTTTCATGCTGCACTACAATTTCCCCCCTTATTCCGTCGGAGAAACAAGCTTCCGGCTGGGTCCCGGCAGAAGAGAAATAGGGCACGGCGCGCTTGCCGCAAGGGCGATAAAACCCGTTTTGCCGGATAAAGAGGATTTTCCCTACACCATCAGGATCGTTTCCGAAATACTTGAATCAAACGGTTCTTCTTCAATGGCGACCGTATGCGGTTCCTCGATGTCTCTTATGGACGCGGGCGTGCCTATAAGTGCCCCCGTGGCCGGCATAGCCATGGGGCTTATAAAGGAGGGGGACAATTTTGTTGTTCTCTCCGATATTCTCGGCGATGAGGATCACCTTGGGGACATGGATTTCAAGGTGGCCGGCACCCAGATCGGTATCACCGCCTTGCAGATGGATATCAAGATAACCGGCATAAACGAAGATGTTCTCACAACCGCGCTTGCCCAGGCAAGGGATGGCAGGATGCATATTCTCGGGAAAATGGAAGAGGTAATCAGCGGACCCAAAGAAGAGCTTTCCGAATATGCTCCAAGAATCCTTACGATCCAGGTAAAGCCCGACAAGGTCAAGGTTGTTATAGGCTCCGGCGGCAAGACTATAAAGCAGATAGTCGAGGACACCGGAGCGCAGATAGATATACAGGATGACGGTCTGGTGAAGATCTTCTCCCCCGATTATGAAGCCTGCAAGAAGGCCGAGAGCATCATAAAAAGAATCGTTGAGGATATAGTCGCCGGCAAGCTATACGTTGGCGTGGTTAAGCGCATTCTCGATTTCGGAGCGATAGTTGAACTGGGTCCTGGAAAAGACGGGCTTCTGCACATCTCCGAACTTGAAAACCGCAGGGTCGAAAAAGTAACCGATATCCTGAACGAAAAAGACGAAGTCCTCGTAAAATGCCTCGAAGTTGCGCGTGACGGCAGGGTGAGGCTCAGCAGAAAGGCCGTGCTTGACCAGAATATAGACGACTACAGGATTTCCGACTAACCCGCACAGTTGAGTCTTTCCCGGGAAAAACCGAAGCTGGTCGTTGTTTTGGGGCCGACGGCTTCGGGCAAGACCGAAACGGCGCTTGAAATAGCTGGCAGAACCGGCGCTTGCATAATAGGTGCCGATTCCGTTCAGGTCTACAGGCATTTCGATATAGGAAGCGCCAAGCCCACCCGGGAGCAGAGACTCGCAATTCCCCATTTCCTGATAGATGTTGCAGACCCCGATGAGGACTTTAACGCCGGCACCTACATGAGACTTGCCCTTGACCAGATCAGGAACCTTGTCGAGGACGGCAGGAAAATAGTTGTGGTCGGAGGAACTTTCCTTTACGTAAAGGCTCTTCTTTACGGGCTTCTCGAAGGTGTTGAGATTGATCGTGAATTCAGAAGGCGCCTCGCTCGGCAGAGAGATGAAAAAGGAGTGGCGTGGCTTCACAAAAAGCTTGAGTCCGTGGACCCGGCATCCGCAGAACGGATAAATCCGAATGATTACGTGAGAATTGAGCGGGCACTCGAGGTATATCACACAACAGGCGAGCGCATGTCGGATCATCACCGGCGCCACGGTTTTTCGGAACAGAGGTTCAACGCCCTTAAGATAGGTCTCCTCGGGGATCGGGAGCGGCTGCGTCGCACTATAGACGAAAGGGTTGACGCGATGATTGACCGCGGCTGGGTTGAGGAAGTAAAGGCTATAAGGGCCAGGGGATACGGATCCGACTTAAAGCCTATGAAGGCTATAGGTTACAAGCGGATAAACGAATTTCTGGACGGTCGGCTTGATTTCAAGACGGCGGTTGAAAAAATAAAGACGGATACGAAAAGGTTTTCCAAAAGACAGTCCACTTGGCTTCGTGCGGATGAAGACATAAAGTGGTTTGACTCCGAAAGAGGGAATGCCCCGATACTTGAGGCATGTAGAGAGTTTTTCCGCTGATCGTCTCCGCGGCTATTCTTTTTCCTCAACCCTGTATGAGTAAACGGTTCTCAGGATTATCGCCCCGCCGATAAGTACGGAAAGTACGGGCAGAAGCCATAATATGACGCTGAATCCTCTGGCAGGAGGAGATGCGAGAATAGTTTCTCCGTAGCTTGAGACGAAGTAGTCTATTATCTCTTCTTTTGACTTGCCCTCAAGCAGCTTTGTTTTTATGACGGCCCTCATGTCTCTGGCAAGCTGGGCGTTTGATTCCGCGACGCTCTGGCCTTCGCACACGGGGCACATGAGTTCTCCCGATATCTCGGCAATCTGGTCTTCGAGTGTATCCGCATTTACTTGGAAGGCGATAAAAAGGGCCAGGAACAGAACAAGCCCCCCACTCAGGATCTTGTGAAAAAAACTGTTCACGGTTTTTCACTCCCCCGGCTCTGCCCGTTGTAAACAGTTGCGTTCTCTATATAGCTCATGATCATCTTTTCAGTAAGCGGGCCTCTGTGCTTGCCGGTTATGATTCCCTCGGGGTTTACGAAGAAGGTCTCCGGAACCCCTCCCACTCCGTACTCCAAGTGTACCCTGTTTTCCGGGTCATAAACGTTGACGAAGCTTCCCCCGAACGATTTTACGTATTCCTCGGCGCTTTTTCTGTCGTCCATTACGTTTATTCCTATGAACTCAACATCATTGCCCGAGAGAGACATGTAAGCCCTCTCAAGCGCGGGGGCCTCCTCTCTGCAGGGATGACACCAGGACGCCCAGAAATTAACAAGCAGTGTCTTTCCCCGGAAATCAGAAAGTCTTACCTTCTCGTCGCTAAACGATTTCAGGACGAACTCGGGCGCGGGTTTACCCACAAGCTGTGAGGGCGTTTCAATACCTCCCTTCCCCGAAAGCCCGCTCCAAAGCGTGTACGCAAGCAGGGCTATAATAAGGACGGTAAGAATCTTCGGTACCGCGTTTGATAATTTCATACAGAGAGCCTGTTCTTTCTAGCCTTAAGTTTTCTTTTGGTTATTATTCCTGCGACTGCCCCGTTTATTATAATAGGTTTTCATGAAAAAGCTCATCATAGTGTCCAACAGATTGCCGACGACCGTTCGGCAGGAAAACGGAAAGCTTTCTTTTGAGCCGAGCGTCGGAGGTGTGGCCACGGGCCTCAGTTCCCTTGATACCGATTACGAAAAATGCTGGATAGGATGGCCGGGGATAGATTACGGGAGTCTGTCCGGGGAGCAGGTTTCGGAAATGGAGCTGCGGCTCGCGGAGGAAAACTTCTATCCCGTGGGTTTAAGCGCAGAAGAGGTAAAAGACTATTACCAAGGGTTTTGCAACGAAGTAATATGGCCTATCTTCCATTATTTCGTCCAGTACGGAACCTACAAAAAAGAGTTCTGGGAATCATACATCAACGTGAACACCAAGTTCGCCGCTGCCATTCTCGACGTGGCCAGCGAAGGGGACTACATCTGGGTTCATGATTACCACCTGATGCTTGTCCCAGACCTTGTAAAAAAGCAGCTGCCCAAGTCAAGCATCGGTTTTTTCCTGCACATACCTTTTCCGTCTTCTGAGATTTTCAGGCTTATCCCGTGGTGTCGGGAAATAATACAGGGGCTTACAGGGGCTGATCTCATAGGTTTTCACACTTTTGACTACGTAAGGCATTTTGCCGAAAGCGTAAGAAGAATACTTGGACACGAGCATTCTCTCGGAAGGTTTATAATCGGGGAAAGAGAGATAAGAACCGATACTTTTCCTATGGGGATCGACTACCAGAAATTCTCCTCCGCGCCGAAGAAACGAAGCATCCAGAAAAAAAAGGACGAGTTCATAGATCTTCTGGGGACCGATCAGAAGGTCATTCTCTCAATAGACCGTCTTGATTACTCAAAGGGAATTCCGGAGAGACTCAGGGCGTTTGATCTTTTTCTTGAGAAAAACCCGAAGATAAGGGGCAAGGTGGTTCTTTTGCTTGTCGCGGTGCCTTCGAGAACAGAAGTTGTTCACTACAAGATACTGAAAAACGAAGTCGATAATCTGGTCGGCGCGATAAACGGCCGTTACGGAACAATCGGCTGGAACCCGATTCACTACATGTACAGATCTTTCGGTTTTGAGGATTTGATTTCCCTTTATCTGGCGGCGGACATCCTTTTCCTTACTCCCCTTCGCGATGGCATGAACCTGATTGCTAAAGAGTATGTCGCGGCAAGGCAGAACAAAGCCGGTGTGCTCATACTCGGCGAGATGGCAGGAACCGCGCAGGAACTGAGCGAAGCAATAATCATAAACCCCAATGACTTGGAGTCCACTTCACGGGCACTCGAAACCGCCCTTGCCATGACCAAAACGGAGCAGAAAAGACGGATGAGGGCGATGCAGAGCCGTCTCAGCAGATACGATATCAGGACATGGACGGCGGACTTCATGGAGAGACTTGATGAAACAAAGGAAAGGCAGCTTAAGATGTTTGCCCGAAGATTCAGTCGGGAAATGACAGGCGAACTGATTAAAAAATACAGGGCGAGTAAAAAGTGTCTTTTCCTGCTTGATTACGACGGTTCTCTCGTTTCCTTCAAGAATAATCCCCAGGATGCGAAACCTGACCCGGAAATCTATTCCGCTCTTAGGGAACTTTCCTTGAGGGAGAAAAATGAGCTTGTCATCATAAGTGGCAGAGACAAAAACACTCTTACCGAGTGGCTCGGGGATGTGACAAACGGTCTTGCGGCCGAACACGGTCTTTGGATAAGGCGCGGAAAGTGGAAGATGTCCGATATTGCTCCGGAGGGATGGAAGGAAGAAATAAGACCCATACTGGAAGTGTTTGTCGACAGGACTCCGGGGTCGCTTATAGAGGAGAAGAATTTTTCCTTGGCCTGGCATTACAGGAAGGTTGACCCGGCACTCTCAATAGTGAGGGTAGGGGAGCTTAAGGACATGCTGTCGCACATAACTGCGAATCTGGAGGTCGGCGTGTTGGAGGGAAATAAGGTCGTGGAGATTAAAGGTTCTTTTATAAACAAAGGTAAGGCGGCTACTCAGTGGCTAAAAGCGAAAAAATGGGACCTTGTCATATCTATAGGAGACGACTGGACGGATGAGGATATTTTTGAGCAGCTTCCCGAAAATGCCTATTCCATAAAGGTCGGTTTCGGACCGTCAAAAGCCAAATACAGGGTCCGCTCGACCGCCGAGGCGAGAGGCCTTCTGTTTTCGTTGGTAGAGGCAACCCGAGAGATGGAGGATTTGCCTTCTGAAACCACGAAGAAAGGGAGACGGAAATAATGGAGTTTGTAGAAATTGCCGGTACGGAAATAAATTCGTCGAGGATCGGTCTAGGGACTTGGGCGATGGGAGGGTGGCTCTGGGGAGGAAGCGACAGGAAAGAATGCGTGAGAACGATATACAAGGCGTTTGATAACGAGGTGAATCTGATTGACACGGCTCCTATCTACGGCTTTGGTCTCTCAGAAGAAATCGTGGGGGAAGCGGTTTATCAGAGCGGGATGAGGGATGAACTTGTAATCGCAACGAAAGTAGGGCTTGAGTGGGAGAGAGGGGGAATATTCAGAAATTCCCTTCCAGAGAGGATACGCAAGGAGGTTGACGATTCTCTCAGAAGACTGCGCACCGACCGGATAGATCTTTACCAGATTCACTGGCCAGACCCGCTTACGCCCGTTGAGGAAACCGCGCAAGCCATGGCGGAACTCATTGAAAGCGGAAAGATAAGGTCTGTCGGAGTAAGCAACTATTCGGTTGAGCAGATGGAGGTTTTCCGCTCCGTGTGCCCGCTTAACTCGAGTCAGCCTCCTTACAATCTTTTCGAGAGGGGAATTGAGGATGACGTGCTTCCCTGGTGTGAGGAGCAAGGGGTTACAATGCTTCTCTACGGGGCTTTGTGCAGGGGACTTCTGGGCGGGAAGCTTAAGACCGACTCCGAGTTTCCGGGAGACGATATAAGAAATTTTGATCCCAAGTTCCGAAAGCCCGTCTATGATAATTATCTTGGCGCTGTTGAAAAGCTGGGGGAACTTGCCTCCGAGCGTTTTGGAAAGAACGTGCTTGAACTTTCCGTAAGGTGGGTTCTCGATAAATGCAAAAACGATATCACTCTCTGGGGAGCGAGACGCCCGGGCCAGCTCGATGATCTTGTGGGCACCTTAGGGTGGACCATAGACGATGACTCTATGAATGAAATAGACGCAATACTCGATACTTTTGTCCCGAATCCCATAGGCCCGGAATTCATGGCTCCAGGTCCAAGACCTTTTTAAGCAAAGCTCTTTATGTCTTCAAGGCGGATTTCTGAAACACTTTTTCTGAAGATGTCGGCATGGGGGTAATCTTCTGGGGCTATTCTCGGGTCGGGCACTGCGATACAACGCATGCCGGCCTCTTTGGCTGACACTATACCGTTTATGGAATCTTCAATGGCAACGCACTCTTCGGTACTGACCCCGAGACGTCTTGCGGTTTCAATGTATATGTCTGGGTGAGGTTTCCCTCTTTCCACGCAGTCCCCGGAAACTTTTATTCTGAAAGTGTCTGAAAGAGAGAATTTTTTGAGAACAAACTCTATTACTTTCATCGGGGAACCCGAAGCGAGAGCTGTCTTTATGTGTTTCTCCGCACTTAGAATTTGAAGGATCTCGGGAATCCCGTCGACGAGTTTGAGTTCTTTTTCGTAAAGTTCGAGAAGGATCTTAAGACGGGTGCGGAGAATTTCCTCTGGGGATTCATCAAGGCCGAAAGTTTCTTTTAGAAGTTTTACGGAGTCTTTCTGGTTAAGACCCATTATCTTCTTTCTGTATTCCTTCCTGTAACTTTCGTTGCCCGCAAACCCCTTTTGCTTGAGCATAATAGACTCGCTTTTTTCCCAGAGGGGTTCGCTGTCTATTATGACTCCATCCATATCAAATATGACTGCTTTTATCAATGGACCGGATAGGTGTTGGAGAACTGCCTTCCGCATTGCGGAAGGCAGTTAGCCGGAAGATTGAGATAATCTTGCAAAATGTCGGTTTTTTTCTTAGAGCAGATCTTTTATCTTGTCTTCAAGAGACTTCTTGTAAGCATCAAGATCGATCTGGATTCTGGAAACGCCGGTTTCCATTGCAGCCTGCGCGACCGCGGCTGACTCCCATACCAGAACCCTGGGATCAAATGGCTTCGGGACTATGTAGTCCGGGCCGAACTCAAATTTCTGGTCTCCGTAGGCCCTGGCTACTTTATCCGGTACGGGTTCTTTTGCGAGTGCCGCGAGAGAATATGCCGCTGCAACTTTCATTTCGTCGTTTATTTTTGTCGCTCTTACGTCAAGCGCTCCTCTGAAAATAAAAGGAAATCCCAAAACATTATTCACCTGGTTTGCAAAGTCGGAACGTCCGGTGGCCGTTATTACGTCGCTTCTGGCTTCCTTCGCTTCTACGGGGAGTATCTCGGGGTCGGGATTAGCCATGGCGAATATTATAGGATTTTTCGCCATGTTCTTGACGTCTTGCTGATTGATGGCTCCGCCATTTGAGAGTCCGACAAATACGTCGGCCCCGACCAGCGCGTCCCCTATGGTTCTTCTGTCCGTATCGACAAGAAATCTTTCTTTCTGGGGGTTAAGCCCCGCGTTTCTTCCCTCGTAAATTACGCCCCTGCTGTCGCACATTATTATGTTTTCCCTTTTTGCTCCGAGGGCTATGAAGAACTCGGCGCACGCGATTGCGGACGCTCCGGCGCCGTTAAACGCCATTTTGAGCTCGCTCATCTTTTTCCCGGTAATCTCACAGGCGTTAAGAAGTCCGGCGCCCGATATTATCGCGGTCCCGTGCTGATCGTCATGAAAGACGGGTATGTCCATTTCTTCTTTAAGCTTATCTTCTATGTAGAAGCATTCAGGGGCTTTTATATCTTCGAGGTTTATGCCACCGAAGGTAGGCTCAAGGTATTTTACGGTCTTTATAAATTCATCCGGGTCGTCGGTATCTATTTCAATGTCGTAGGCGTCAACGTCTGCGAACTTCTTGAAAAGCACCCCTTTTCCTTCCATTACGGGTTTCCCCGCGAGGGCCCCTAAGTTTCCGAGTCCGAGTATGGCGGTACCGTTTGATGCTACCGCGACCAGGTTCCCTCTGTTGGTGTATTCATAAGAGAGATTCTCGTCTTTGTCTATTTCCCTGCAGGGCTCGGCGACTCCAGGAGAGTACGCAAGGGAAAGTTCCCAAGCTGTATCGCAGGGCTTTGTCGGTATTACTTCAAGTTTTCCTTTTCTGCCGCTTCTATGATATTCAAGAGCGGCTTCCTTCATATCTTTGTCACTATCGCACATTTGTGAACCGATCCTCCATCGGGTGTTTTAAAATGAAAGGTTAATTATATACAGAGATAAATTTTGTGCAATTACCTCGGGAAATCAGCAGCAACAGCAGGATGATTGCGAGCAGCTTCCCGAATCCCCGCTCTCGGAAATTTCGGTACTCCCGTTGCTGCCGCCAAGCCCGAAAGTCGAGAACTGTTTTCCGATGTTCTCCGAGTCACAACTCACACACTTTATGATTTCACCGGAATCAAGTACCAGAACTTCAAACTCTTCTCCGCAATCACAGCATTCATATTCGTATAGGGGCATTTTTACCTCCAATTAGCCGTAACAAATATGGAATTATATACTTGATTGTACGAAGGGTAATCAAGTATATAATTGCTGTTTTTATGCGAAGTCCAGAAAAGATCTTTTACTTGTCAACGCCGTAATAGAACATATCTTGATAACAGGGCCACCGCATCTCGTTTCTCCTGAATGCGCACCCTGCGTAATTTTATATGGATCTGCCATGCCGGATATAAATGAAGTTGGAACAACCGCGTTTGCCGTAGCCTGTTACAGGGAAATGGAAAAAAACCGTGAACACCGCGTTTTCAACGACCCGTACGCCCACTGGTTTGTTACGGATGAGATAAGGGAAAAGGTCGACAGGGTAACAAAAATTCTTCCGGAATCAGTTGAGATTCTCCGTTACCGTTTCTGCATACTGGATGAAATCACAAGACGCGAGATTCAGTCTGGTATGAAACAGATTGTCATACTCGGCTGCGGGTTTGACATGCGTTCCCTGGTCTTTCAGACCGAGGGCGTGCGTTTCTGCGACGTTGATCAGCCGGCCCTTCTGGAATTCAAGCACAAAGTTCTTGAAAGCCATGGCGTTACACCATGCCCAAGCATACCGTGCAACTATCTTGAAGTTGACCTGCCGAAAGAACTCATCAAGGCGGGTCTTGACATCAACTCTCCTATTCTTTTTCTTTGGGAAGGAAACAGCATGTATCTTCCCACTGAGCTGATCCACAGTTTCTTTGACAGTCTGTGTGCCAGAATTCCTTCGTTCAAAATCGCTTTTGACTACTATCCATTGAGCGTCATTAACAGGACTTACGAAAATCCCGAGGTTGTTAGGGCAACCGATATGTTCCAGAAAACTTTCAACGTGACCTGGGTGACGGGGTTTGATGACCTGAGCGTTTTTGAAAAGCGCCACGGCATGAAGGTAGAGGAATCGAAGGAACTGCTTGAAGTCGGGAAACGAGTCGCCCCGGAAGCCGTAGATTCCGTTGCCGCTCTTGCCGGCGTGTACAGCTACGGAATCCTGAGCTTCGGTGAAACCACGAAGAATGGCTAAGCCAGTACTATTTCCCCACCAATCCCAGGACATCTAAGATCTTAAGAGCGCTTGACAACTGAATGTCTTCTTTTTGTTGCTCAAAACGCGAGACCGTCGGTTGACTTACCTCTGCTATAGTGGCCAGGCGGCGCTGGGAGATTTTTCGTTCCTTGCGCCGCTTTATCGCCTCTTTGACAAGTAAGTCCCAATTGAGTCGAATGTCCCGTTCCATCTTTTCTCCATTTGCTGATGCAGTTTGTCTTTAATGTCTTGGCCGACACCCTTCGAAGCATCGACGGCGCTGTGGGCTTTATCGAGACGGCTGGCGAAGTCAGAAACCGCCAGCATAACCGCTTTGTCGGGCAGGCCGAACAGCTTGCCCAGCCGAACTATGTTCTTCGGACCGATGCTGCCGATTCGCATGTTCTCGGCTCCTTCAATCCCCAGCGCCAGTGTCTGATATTGCGGGTAGCAAGCGGCGGCGACGAGATCGTAGGAAGGCGTGAGGCGTAATCCACTTTCTGTGTGCTCCATAGCGAAGTTTTTAAGATGTGCATCTGTATTTCCCGTGAGAATACAGGTCATTACCCGGCGAAACAGCGTGTCGCACTCTGCCCGAAGGCATATGTTACCGTTTTTGATGATGAAATCGGCCATATGCTCGTAGCATGCTTCGTATTTGTCCTCCGAGCGATTACCGAGCAGCTGGTTAAATTCCTCGAAGTGAATTCGCTTGCCGTCTTCAGTCCTGTCAAACCGTTTGATGAGCAGAGACCTCTCCGCAACACCCTGAAGCGATGCCAAAGTCATCTTCACAATACTGTCCTCCTTAAGAAGGGCGGCACACGCCTGCGTGGTTATATACTCAAGTCCCAGGATATCGGGCAGAGTAGGGGAGGGAAGCTTAGCTATATAGGTTGCCCGTTCACCCCTTTTTACGGGGCGAAACACACGACCTTCTTTTATTGCGCCTAGTTTTGGCTGAACCCCGGAAAGAGATGCCCTTGCTGAGAGAGCCGCAATGTTTTCCGGGTCATTGTGGTCGATTTTAATGTCCCCGGCAGGGTCCGGATCAATGATGCTTACGGCGCCGGCAAGGTCTGTGCCGAAGGCAAGCAGCAGCGAGAAGCGGTCATCCCTTCGAAGACCGAGTGCGCGTGCCTGCGCATTCTTAAGCCAGCCCTCTGCGCATAGATTGTCAAAGAAAGGGTGCAGCCCGTATTCGCTTAAATGAGGTTCGGCCCGAAGCGGTAGCGTGTAGGAAATAGCGGGCAAGGGGCTTTGCAGATAGCTTCCGTCGTAGGTAAATACGCATCGGCCTCCGGCCTCCTGCGACAGAATGCCAGCGAAAGTATCCTTGTAATATACGTTCCCCCAGAGATTAGTTGCCATCAATTCAATCCGTCTAATTATTTGTTGATAGCATTAAATACTATAAAATATATTTTGTCAAATATAGGTATTATAGTATTCCAATAAAATAAGATTAATCAAGTAAACCCTTAAATGCTTTGATAATCAAACATATTTGATCATTTTCCCAAATGAGAATTTGTCAGTAGTTTTCGTTCCTGCGAATTACCAATTGATTTTGTCGGTATAGGAATAATATGCTCGATAAGCGGATTCTCTAAATTACTTGCGTACAGAACTCCTGTATGTGTCGCGAAGCGTGATACTAGAATCTCTTCCAGAAATCTATTCCCACCGCGTCAAATATTTTCTGACCGTAGATATTCAGGTAGTGAATCTCGTTTGAGAACATCATTATCCCTATGATTACAAGTCCCGAGCCTATCGCGTACTTATAATACGGATAATACCTTCTGACGCTTCCAAAGGATCTCATGGCGCCGTTAAACGCAATGCCGACCAGCATGAACGGTATGCCGATCCCGAGCGAGTAAACCGCGAGCAACCCCACCGCGTTTAGCGTTCCTTCCACTGTGCTTGCGTAAAGGAGTATGGAACCGAGAATAGGTCCTACGCATGGAGTCCAGCCAAAGCCGAACGCCAGGCCGAGAATATAGGTTCCGAGAAGATTTCGCCTTTCCCGAGGAACGGAGATTTTATGTTCTCTCTCAAGAAATGGAACCTTTACGATCTCCATTACGAATATTCCGAAAAGGATTATGAATATCCCGGCTATTCTGAGCAAAAAAGTCTTGTTGCCGGAGATCATCCCCCCAAGCTGGGAGGAGAATGCGCCCAAGGAGATAAAGACAGTTGAAAATCCCAGTATGAAGATAAGACTTGGTACGATTACCCTTGAGAATTTGGGCAGGTTCCGAGTGTCTGAAAGATCCTCGTATGAAAGATGCGTTACTACAGAGAGATATCCCGGCATAAGCGGAAGAATGCAAGGAGAAAGAAACGCGATCACCCCGGCGAAGAAAGAAGCAACTATTCCCACATCCAGAATTTCGGGATTCATGCTGGTTTTCTCTCCTCGTTTTTCTCGGTACGGATTTTTTGATCTTTCAAAAGAATTTGCTCCAGTCTGCGCGCGAGTTTCATATCCCTTGTCATTATATCCTTTATGTTTATATCTTTTTCCTCGTCAATATCTGCAAGCTCTCTCATGATGGCGTGGCGCAGACCGCTTTTCCCAATGCGTTTTTCGGTCTCCTTAAATACTCGGGAAGTGCTCCATTGCATGTCCTGAAAAACCGCGTCCGTTTTCCTGCATAGCCCGAGGAGATAGTATCCCCCGTCGGTTGCCGGACCCAGAACCGCTTCAAATTCCCCTCCCGAGAGAAGCGAAAACGCTGTTTCCAGGTCTTCTTCTGTTATCATCACGCAGTCTGTGCCTATGATGACGACATTTCTGAATCCCAGTGAAAAGCATTTTTCAAACGCCCGGGACATTCTCTGTCCGAGAGAACCTGTCCCCTGCGCGAAAAAAAAGGCTTCTTTGTCTTCCAGCCAGTCAAAAACCTCTTTTTTTCTTTCTCTTGGAGTATAGAAGAAAAAAGTTGTCCAGTTCTTTGAATCCGAGAAGGAATCGGCGACGAAACTTGCCGTTTCACGATACAGTTCCATGGCCTTCTGTTCCCCTATGTCTTTTCCCAGACGGGTTTTTACTTTTTTTGTCTCCGGATATTTAAGGAAAACGATCAGGGCGTTATCGTTTTTTTGCGACATTCCGCAAAGCCTCGGAATCAGGATACCGTCTGGCCGCCGCAGCTGCTTCCGGCCCCGGCGGTGCATCCGAAACAGTGAACACCGAATCTTATCTTTCTGTTGATCACTTGACGAAGGTCGAAGTTGAATATGGTCAGCCCCCCGTTCCCGTTTCGGCACTGCATCTCAAGCATCTGGTTAAAGTCGCAGTCGTAGATTTTTCCGTCGTGGCTTACGCTGATCAGGTTTCGGCACATTATGCCGTTTACGGTTTCGGGATTGAAGGCGTTTACGAGTTTTTCAATGTATTCCTCGTAGGTGTTCTGTTTTCTCAGTTCCTTCTCAAACCTGTTAATCGGCATATTGGTCAGTGTGTATAGGTTATCGAACCGTATCCCGTAGTTCTTTTTAAGTTTTGCCTTGAAGTCCGCTTCAAGGCTCATCTGGTCCGGGGGAAGAAAAGTCCCGACGGGGTTGTATACCAGGTTAAGTTTTAGTTCTCCGCCCCCGTAGCCTTCGCTGTTAAGCATTCTTAGGGATTCTATGCTTTTTTCGAAAACTCCTTTCCCCCTCTGCTTGTCCGTGAAGTAGCTGCTGTAATATGGAAGCGAGGATATGACTTCGACGTGGTTTTCGGCGAAAAACCTCGGTATGTACGTTTTTTCCTCTCCCGTCCGGGGGTTCCCGTCGAGAGTAACGGTCAGGTTATGTCTTACCATTACGTGTTTGCCAAGACTTCTGGCCTCCCTTACGAAGTAGTCAAAATGGGGGTTTAACTCCGGAGCTCCTCCGGTCAGGTCGAGATTTTTGATGCAGTCGTTTTCGCTCAGTATTTCAAGACACCTCTCTACGCCCTCAATGCTCATCTGCTCGCTTCTCCAGGGCGAGGCATCCACGTGACAGTGAGTACAGGCCTGGTTGCAAAGTTTTGTTATGTTCACCTGCAGGGTTTCAACCGTAATAGGGTCGATATCGAGACCTTGGTCGATCAGTTTGCGGGAAAAATTATGATTCTTTGTCTTCGTTTTTTCTTGGATCATTACGTATCCTTCGAGAGCTTCCGTTAACTTGTTCCGCAGCAGGTTTTCTTCCTGTTTGTGTTTCTAGAGGGCACGGTTTTTTTTCAGCGTGTTATGCATCTGGATTGCATGGATGAGCTTTATGCCGGCCGACATTGAGGCGGCGACATGTATGGCTTCAGTCATCTGCTCCGGATCCGCTCCAGTCTCAAGGCACTGCGTAGTGTATGCGTCTATGCAGTAGGGACATTTTTCGGTATGAGCCACGGCCAGGGCTATGAGCGCTTTTTCTCTTTTCGTAAGCGCCCCTTCCTCGGCAGTTGCGGAGTTGTAGTACTCGAAAAACTTGTCCATGAGGTCTTCGCTGAACTCCCCGATCTCGGGAAATCTCTTGAGATCCTCGGGGTTATAGTAATCCATCTTTCTTTTTCTCCCGTCTGTGTGTTATTCGCAGACTCTTTGTATAGGCTTCTCTCAGCAGTAAAATACCATAACCATATCTCACAAATCGGGGAAACGGAATGATAAAAGCGGTCATATTCGATTTTGACGGGGTTATAGTTGACAGCGAGCCTCTGCACCTCAGAGCCTTTCAGAGAACCGTGGAAACTCTGGGACTAAAGCTCTCGCCCACCGACTATTACTTACGGTATCTCGCCTGCGACGACAAGAGCTTTTTCAGGAGGTTCCTTGAGGATAACGGACAACAGTACACAGAACGGGAGATTGCACGGCTTGTCAAAGAAAAAGGCATCTGTTTTGAAGAAATGATAGGGGAGGACATAAGAATTTTTCCGGGGGTCGTTGAGTTTCTTGAGACTGTTCGGGGCAGATTTCATGTGGCGATAGGTTCAGGCGCGTTAACCGAAGAGATTAATCTCATACTCAGGCGCAAGGGGCTTTTTGTAATAGGGGCCGAGTTCTTCGGCTTTGTAATAGGGGCTGATGATACGGAAAACCCGAAACCATCCCCCGAGGTCTACCTTAAATGCCTTGAGAGGCTAAGAAGAGATTACGACGGCACCATAACGGCCGCCCAGTGTGTTGTGTTTGAAGATTCCCCCCACGGTGTTTTGGCGGCCAAGAGGGCAGGGATGAGATGCGTCGGTATTTCTAACTCGTGTTCCGGCGACGAACTTGGGCTTGCCGACTGCGTTACGGAAAGCTTTTCCGAGATCATTGGCGATTTCCCCGAGATGTTCTAAACAGGAATTTGTTTTAATATCGATACACCAACTTGAGCCTGTATAGCGGTAGTGGTATATTTTCTGCCCGAGTGCGTGGGGTACACCCGATATTGAGTTCACTGCGTCTCCATGCGTTCATATACATCCCGACGTGTTAATTTTGGAGAGAGAATATGGATAAAACCCAAGACACCGTAAAGTGCCCGGTAACCCACGGCACAGGCAGTTCAAAGCTGACCGGCAGCATAGCTAACCAGAACTGGTGGCCGAATCAGCTCAATCTGAAAATCCTTCACCAGAACTCTTCTCTTGTGGACCCTATGGGTGAGAAGTTTGACTACGCGGCGGAGTTCCAGACCCTTGATCTTGAAGCGGTGAGACAGGATCTCTACGCGCTTATGACGGACAGCCAGGATTGGTGGCCCGCGGACTACGGTCATTACGGGCCGCTTTTTATCCGTATGGCCTGGCACAGCGCGGGAACCTACCGAATTCACGACGGACGCGGCGGAGCACGATCCGGTACGCAGCGTTTTGCTCCTCTCAATAGCTGGCCCGACAATGCGAATCTCGACAAGGCTCGCAGGCTTCTGTGGCCGATAAAGAAAAAATACGGCCGCAAAATCTCCTGGGCGGATCTTATGATTCTCGCTGGCAACTGCGCTCTTGAGTCCATGGGGTTTAAGACGTTCGGTTTTGCCGGCGGGCGCGAGGACGCATGGGAGCCGGAAGAGGACATCTACTGGGGCCCCGAGACCGAATGGCTGGGAGATGAACGTTACAGCGGCGACCGCGAGCTTCACAATCCTTTTGGCGCCGTGCAGATGGGACTTATCTACGTTAATCCCGAAGGACCCAACGCCAAGCCCGACCCGCTTGCCGCGGCGCACGATATCCGCGAAACCTTCGGGCGCATGGCTATGGACGATGAAGAAACTGTTGCCCTGATTGCGGGCGGACACACATTCGGCAAGTGTCATGGTGCCGGAGACGCGGCCTGCGTTGGTCCCGAGCCAGAGGCTGCCGGCATTGAGGAGCAGGGTCTCGGATGGACGAGCAAGCATGCGAGCGGACACGGCCCTGACGCTATAACAAGCGGTCTTGAGGGCGCATGGACGCCCAATCCGACGGCGTGGGACAACGGCTTTTTCGACATGCTTTTCGGTTACGAGTGGGAGCTTACCAAGAGTCCTGCGGGCGCTTGGCAGTGGACGGCAAAGGATGTGGATGACAAGGATCTTGCCCCCGAATCGGACGGCTCCGGAAACCGGGTTCCGACGATAATGGCGACCACTGACCTCTCACTGCGCATGGATCCTGTGTATGAACCGATCTCCCGCCGCTTTCACGAAAACCCGGATGAATTGGCAGAGGCGTTTGCAAAGGCGTGGTACAAGCTTACCCATCGCGATATGGGTCCTTACCCCTGTTGCCTCGGACCACTGGTTCCGGACGAGCCTCAGATCTGGCAGGATCCGGTGCCGGCTGTTGATCATGAACTTGTTGAGGCAGAGGACATTGCGCTTTTGAAAGAAGAGATACTTGACCAGGAACTCTCGATCCAGGAACTGGTTCGGGCGGCATGGGCTTCAGCTTCCACTTTCAGGGGCACCGACCGCAGGGGAGGCGCTAACGGTGCGCGTATCAGGCTTTCTCCCCAGAAGGACTGGGATGCCAACGACCCCGGAGAACTCAGCAAGACGTTGTCTTTACTGATGGCCGTTGGGGAGCGTTTTAATAATGCGCAGACAAACGGGAAATCCGTTTCGCTTGCGGATCTCATAGTGCTCGGCGGCTGTGCTGCAGTCGAGAAGGCGGCGGAAGCCGCGGGGTATTCGGTGAGTCTTCCCTTTACGCCTGGCCGCACGGACGCCACTGAAGAGCAGACAGATGTGGCTACCTTTGAAGTGCTTGAACCGAAAGCAGACGGCTTTCGCAATTATATCGCAGCCGGTCAGCAGCAGTCGCCGGCGGAACTTCTGATTGACAAGGCGCACCTGCTCGGGCTTACCGCGCCTGAGATGACTGTGCTGCTCGGCGGCATGCGGGCACTCGGTGCAAACGCCGGAGGGTCGCAACATGGATTGTTCACAGATAGGGTCGGGACCCTGAGCAATGATTTCTTTGTTAACCTGCTTGATATGTCGACTGAATGGGGGCGTTCTACTGATTCTGAAGGGGTCTATGAAGGCCGCGACAGAGCGACTGGCGAGATTAGATGGACCGCTACCGAAGTTGATCTCATTTTCGGGTCCAACTCACAGTTACGGGCACTTGCGGAGGTTCATGCCTGTGATGATTCGGGGGAAGCTTTTGTGCGGGATTTTGTTGCTGCCTGGACCAAGGTTATGAATCTTGATCGTTTTGATGCTTCCTGATTCCGAATCAGGGGAATATCATAAATTGCGGGGCAACAAGTACCGTTTTAATATCGAGGTTTTTGCGTTTATAATCTGATACTATGAGCGGGAAGTTGTTTGTGATCTCCGGTCCGTCGGGAAGCGGAAAAACAACGATTGTCACCCGTGTTCTGTCAAACGTGCAGAACCTCCGCTTCTCTATTTCCTACACAACAAGATCAATGCGCGCGGGGGAGATCCGCGGAGAGCACTACGAGTTTGTCTCCGGAGAAGAATTCCAGAGCATGATCAAAAAGGGTTTCTTTGCCGAGTGGGCGGAGGTGCACGGAAATTTTTACGGCACGCCGAAAGCTGAAATAGAAAGATGGATCAAAACGGGTGTTGACGTCATTCTGGACATAGATGTTCAGGGAGCAAAAAGGTTGAGGGGTGTGTTTGACGATGCAGTCTTCATATTTGTTGTCCCGCCGTCTCTAGAGGTTCTTGAACAAAGACTAAGAGACAGGAAATCAGAGGAAGAGGGGGACATCTCCACTCGTCTCGGAATTGTCAAGGAGGAAGTGGCCTGCTCGAAGTGCTATGATTATATTATAATTAATGATGAGGCGGATATTGCGGCTAGGAGAATTGAGGCCGTCATCCTTTCGCAAAGACAAGGGGATAGTGAAGATTCCCGCCAGCGGATGCTCGCCGTTACTCGGGACTCGAAGACGGAAAATGTGTACGGCCCCGTTTTTCTTAGGAGATTCGGCCTTAAGTGAGGTGTTCGCGCTGCTGTGATCAGGCTAAACGACATCATTGACAAGGTTGCTTCCTACTCGGATATCGAGAACGAAGATCTTGACTTCATAAAAAAAGCCTATGTGTATTCGGCTAAGGTTCACTCCGGTCAGAAAAGAGTTTCCGGGGAACCGTACCTGAGTCATCCCCTTGAGGTTTCCTCCATACTCGCGAACTTAAAACTTGACGTTCCCTCCATAGTTACCGGGCTTCTTCACGACACGATAGAGGACACTCTTGCGACTCGCGAGGAAATCGAACGGAATTTCGGAAGCGAGATAGCTTTTCTCGTTGACGCTACCACGAAAATAAGCCGTCTTCCCCATGTCTCCGATGTGGAAAAACAGGCCGAAAGCTTCCGCAAGCTGATACTCGCCACGGCTGAAGACATAAGGGTTGTGCTGATAAAACTCGCCGACAGGCTGCACAACATGAGAACGCTTCAGTATCTGCCTGAGGAAAAACAGAAAAGGATTGCTGTTGAAACTATGGAAATTTACGCGCCGCTTGCTCACCGCCTCGGAATGAACTGGATATCGGTTGAGCTAGAGGATCTGGCGTTTAAGTTCTCTGAGCCGGGTGAATACGAGCGTATTAGTCAAACCGTGTCTGCAAAGAAAAAAGATTGGGAAAAGTACACGACTGAAATCGTCTCGCTCATAAACGCCAAGATGGAAGAATTTGAAATTCGCGGAGATGTCTCGTGGAGATTCAAGCATTTATACGGTATCTACAGCAAGATGAAGAAGGGCAATATAAGCCTGCGCAATATTTACGACATACTGGGTTTCCGGATCGTTACTGCGGGTGAAAACGAATGCTATCAGGTTCTGGGAGCGGTGCATTCCTTGTGGAAACCGATTCCGGGGAGAATAAAAGACTACATAGCCCTTCCAAAGGCCAACAACTACCAGTCCATTCATACTGCCGTGATAGGGCCCTTCGGAGAACAGATGGAGATCCAGATACGAACTGAGCGGATGCACCGAATTGCGGAATACGGTGTTGCCGCTCACTGGAGGTACAAGGAGGGAAATTCCATTGAGAACGGGAACGACAAGATCTACTCAAACCTCCGTCACCTCGTCGAGTTAAAAGACATAAAAGACTCGACGGAGTACATAGAAGCCATAAAAGGAGAGCTCATACTGGATGTCGTGTACGTTTACACTCCCAACGCGGACCTCCTTGAGTTTCCCGTGGGCGCGACCCCGGTTGACTTTGCGTATTCAATTCACACAGACATAGGCAATCACTGCTCCCAGGCTTTTGTTAACCATAAACTTGTTCCTCTTAACTACAAGCTTCAAACCGGGGACATGGTGGAAGTGGTGACTTCCAAGAACAGGGCTCCTAACAGGCAGTGGCTTGATTTTGTCGTTACCTCAAAAGCTAAAAACAGAATAAGGAGCTGGCTGAGGCAGGAGGAAAACCGCAATGCCGAAGAGATTGGAGAGGCAATAACTCACAGGAAACTTGCGGCGAAAGGATTTAATCTGCGCCACTTGCGAGAGAAGAAAAGGTTTGAGGAATCTCTGGCGAAGCTTCAATTCTCGGAAGTAAAGGACTTTTACAGGGCGGTCGGATTCGGCAATGCCGCGGTAAACGATCTTCTCAAGGCGATGCATCCCAGGAAATTCGCCGAAGGCACCGAGAAAAGCAAAAGAATAAAAAACATAATAAACAGGATCTCCAAAGACGAGTACAAAGACGCCGTGCTCGTCAGAAGATATGACAACATACTCATAAAGTTCGGCAAGTGTTGCAACCCGGTTCCCGGGGAACAGATCATAGGCTTCATAACCAGAGGCAGAGGGATAACCGTGCACGTTTACAATTGCCCCAAATTGCTTGAAGTTGCTCCTGAAAGGAGAATAGAAGTTGCTTGGAATGACGAGTATTCGGGGCGGATGCCCATCGGTCTTTCGGTTAGGTGTGAGAACAGGAAAGGCATACTCTCTGAGCTGACAAGCACGGTTTCGGAACTCAATGTCGACATTGTCAGTGCCGATGCGAGCGAAGATGAGACTGGACAAGGAGATGTGAGGTTCGAGGTAGCGGTGGAGAACATCAAGCAACTTGAAAAACTCGTTGAATCGCTTAAGAATCTTGGGGGAGTGATCTCGGTTGAGAGATTAACGGAAACCTCACTCCCGCAGCCGAATGACCTGAGCTAAACTGGCATTCGCGTGCATTCGGACATTTTTGCCATGATCATAACTTGGATCAGAAAAGAGCTTGCCATAAGAAGTTCAAAGAAGCTTGTGCGTACCGTAAGAGGCATCATCCGGAAAAAAGGGAGCTTCATGGCCCCCAGGGAAGCCGATCACGCCGAAGCAAGGATACTTGCCTGTGAAGAGGCGATAGAAAGGGGTTCCCTTCACGAGATAAGGGCATCAAGGAAAGCCCTTCGGATTTTTTTTGAAGACAACCTCAGGTCCTACGGCAAATCCGCCCTGCGACAGAACGTGGAAGCTATAGTGATAGCGGTAGCACTCGCTCTGGCAATAAGAGCCTTCGTGATTCAGCCCTTCAAGATTCCTTCAGGCTCAATGCTTCCGACGCTTCTTGTGGGTGATCATATACTGATAAACAAGTTTACCTACGGAACAAGAATTCCTTTTACCAACAAGATGTTTTTTCCTTTCTCCGAAATTGACCGCGGCGACATCATAGTCTTCAAACTCAGCGGGGATAATACGACAGATTTCCCCATGCCCGGTAAAGGGGCTTTCTACGTAAAAAGAGCCGTGGGCGTTGCCGGGGATGAAATAGACATCAGCGGCAGGGACATCCTTATAAACGGCAGGGCTGTGGAGCAGGTCTACACCGGCAACTACGAGTACCCGGACCAGAAATTCTTTTCCGTTGCCGACAGGTACAAGCAGTCGCTCTCCGGGAAAAATTTCAGCGTTATATATAAAAAGGGGAACAGTTCCACGACGAGCGGAAAAATGAGCTTTCCTCTTGTTGTTCCCAAGGGCAGGATTTTCGTCATGGGCGATAACAGGGACAACAGTTACGACAGCAGATTCTGGGGATTCGTGCCGGTGGAAAATGTTTACGGCAAGGCATTTATGATTCACTGGTCGTGGAATCTTTCTAACCCGGGTTTTGCGGATAAGGTAAGGTGGAATAGAATTTTTTCGGGAATCAAGTGAGTTTCTCGATGGTTAGACAGTTTCCTCATTTCTTGGTTTTTTGCTTGTAGGTTGCGCGAATCATCTCATTTCAGAACACATTACGCACAATTGGTACGGGAATAAAATCTGGGGTTCGTGGCGGCTTTTGCCTTTGCGTTGTCCTGTGCGTCTGGGCTGCAGGCACCGCAATTGCACGAACGGAGGTACCTCCCCGGCACTTGCGTGAAGCCTGTGTCGAGGACGGTCGACGCTTGGAGTACGGGTTTTTCGCCGACTTCAGACCCGTGAGCTACAGCGAGAACTTGGACCCGGACAGCTCCGGGTTTAACAGTCACCTCGGCTACGAATCCGACCTCTTGACGGCACTGGAGACGATGGATGACGCGGGGCTTAAATTCAACCGTAGCGCCATCAAGGAATGGCCGGGCATTTGGTTGCTGCCCGCTACCCCTCGTTATGACTTGGTGGGCGGTGGCATCACTATACTTGAGTCGCGCACCCGTGACGCAGCGGGAACGACGAGGGTCACATTCACTTCCGGACACATCACATTCCGCCAGTCACTCTTAGTGCGCGCGGAGGATGCCCAGCGCTATGGCTCGCATGATGATCTGGATGATGCGCGGGTCGCCGTGCTGGGAGGCTCGACCGGCGAACATCGGTTACTGCAGTTGACCGGGGTGGTGGATGCCGAAGGCAACCTGGCTGCCGGCACGGTGGTCCACTTGGGCGATGGCGCGAGACTCACTGCCGACGGCAGCGCCGACTATAGGATCACCGCTGCTGCCTCAACCGAAAACCTATCGGGCCGTACGAGCATCGAGGGGACTCAGGGAACCGTCAGGGAAGTGCTCATCATGTCAACGGATCAGGAGCAGCTTGCTGCCTTGGAAAATGGGCGGGTGGATGCCGTGGCCCGTGGTGGGTTGGGCAACCATGAGGCTTCCCGAAACTCCAATTTCCGTTTCGTCGTGACGGCCCTCGACCCGGAAGTGGAGTACGGCGGCTTTGCCTTTGATAAGGATGACCGAGCCCTCGCCGACTGTGTTGATGCCCGGATCAACTATCTGACCGACAACCGGCATATCGGTTTTGCGGAGTGGGTGCAGGATCCTGAAGTTTTCCTTAAACGCGCCCGTTACTGGAACGCCTCGGCGGAAGGCGATGATGACGGGTGTTCCATCGCCGCAACCGGCAGCACGCATCAAAGCACTTTGCTTATGCTTAACCTGCTCCCTGCAGCGTCCATTTTGTTCTCGGTGGTTTTCTTGAGAAAACGCATCTGGCGCTAGTTTACTGCGACGAAGTCTTCCCGCTGTCTGATCGGGGCTCGGAAGCAAGAGCAGGATTATCTTTGTGCCTCATGACACATGTCTATAATTTTGTAAACTTTCCTGTATAATTCCCCTGAATTATGGCGAGCAAGAAAAAAATACAACCACTTGAGGACAGGGCCGAAAAATTTTTCTCCGGGATCATAGACGACATATCGCCCGAGAGACTAAGCAGCCTTATTGTCATAGGAATAAAGACAAGAGGGGAATATCTGGGCAAGAGGCTCGTTGAGCGTATAAGCGAGCGGACTGGAAAGGATGTTACCTTTGGAACGATCGATATTACTCTCTACAGGGATGATTTCGAGAACAGGAAAAACTGGCCGCGACTGCGCAAAACCAGTATCCCCAACGACGTACAGGGGAAAAACATAATACTTGTTGACGATGTCCTCTACACTGGCCGTACTGTGCGGGCCGCAATAAATTCAATCATGGATTATGGAAGGCCGGCCTCGGTCAAGCTGGCGGTGCTCGTGGACAGGGGAGGAAGGGAACTTCCCGTGCAGCCCGACTATGCGGGAATCAGCATCGAAACGTTAGACGACGAGATGGTCAACGTTTACCTAGAAGAAGTGGACGGCAGGGAGGAAATCGAGATAATCAGAAAAAATGGCGTTTAACAAAAAGCACATACTGGGTCTTGGAGAACTCTCGGCCGAGGAAATTAAGATCATTCTCGACACCGCGGAGTCCATGAAGGAGATTTCCACCAGGGACGTAAAGAAGGTTCCGACTCTTAAGGGAAGAACCGTAGTGAATCTCTTTTTCGAACCCAGTACCAGGACCCGATCGTCATTTGAAATCGCTGAGAAAAGACTCAGTGCTGATGTTCTGAATTTTTCTGCTTCGCAGAGCAGCATAGTAAAAGGTGAGAGCCTTTTGGACACTGCCAGGAATTTTGAGGCCATGGGCGCGAGCATAATGGTCATAAGGCATGGAATGTCCGGTGCGCCTTTTGTCCTGGCCCGCGAGATAAACGCCTCGGTGATAAACGCCGGAGACGGCTCCCACGAGCATCCAAGCCAGGCTCTTATTGATATTTTCACCATAAGGGAGAAAAAAGGAAGAATCGAAGATCTTGATGTGCTTATCGTTGGGGATATTCTCAACAGCAGGGTAGCCAGATCCAATATTTTCGGCCTCCGAAAGCTCGGAGCGAGAGTGAGGATAGCCGGGCCGGCGACCATAGTTCCCGAATATTTCAGGGATATGGGAGCGGAGATATTTTATTCGCTTGAACACGCCATTGAAGATGTGGATGTGGTGATAATGCTGAGGGTTCAGAGTGAGCGGAAGACCCTTGAATACTTCCCCTCGTTGAGAGAATACTCGGGGCTTTACGGACTTACCAGAGAGAAACTCAGGCTTGCGAAAGAAGACGTGATAGTGATGCATCCGGGTCCGATTAATCGGGGGGTTGAACTTACTTCGGAGATAGCTGATGACCCGGGGGCCGTTATACTTGAGCAGGTGGCAAACGGAATTGCTGTGAGAATGGCCATGATATATCTTGTTGCCTTGGGAGAAAGCTTATAGATGGGAGTGCTCATTAAAAACGGCCGCGTTATTGACCCTTCACAATCCCTTGATATGGTCTCGGACATATATGTCCAGGAAGACAGGGTGAGGGAAATATCAAAGCGAATAGATACCCCACGCAAGTCGGACACTGTAATAGACGCCAGCGGGCAGATCGTGGCCCCCGGATTCGTGGATATTCACGTACATCTAAGAGAACCGGGCTATGAACACAAGGAGACGATAAAGACGGGTTGCCTCGCCGCCGCCGCGGGTGGCTTTACCTCCATAGTGTGTATGCCCAACACAAATCCCATAAACGACAATGCCTCGGTGACAGAGTACATACTCTTAAAAGCCAGAACTGAGGGCATAGTAAATGTGTTTCCGATAGGAGCGATAACCAAAGGGGAGAAGGGAAAGGAACTTGCCGACATAGGCGAGATGTGTGAAGCCGGGTGCGTGGGCATTTCCGACGACGGGATGCCGGTCACGGACTCGGGACTTATGCGAAAGGCCATGGAGTATGTAAAGCCTTTTGGGATTCCGGTTATCACGCATGCCGAAGACACCGGGCTTTCTGCGGGCGGCGTTATGAATGAGGGTTTCGTTTCAACCGAACTTGGCCTTCGGGGAATTCCAGCCGCTTCTGAGGAAGTCGGGGTGGTCAGGGACATAATTCTCTGCGAACTCACTGGCACTCCTCTTCACATCTGCCATGTTTCTACCAAGGGTTCGGTAAGACTTGTGCGGGAAGCGAAAAAAAGAGGTGCCAAGGTTACGGCGGAGGCGACTCCTCACCATTTCACTCTTACGGACAAGTTGGTATATGGTTACAACACCGATGCCAAGATGAATCCACCGCTTAGGACCCAGGAAGACGTGGATGCCATACTGGAAGGCATTGCCGATGGGACAATTGACGTGATAGCCACGGATCATGCCCCTCACAGTCAGGATGAGAAAAACGTTGAATTTGACTTAGCACCTTTCGGTATAGTTGGTCTTGAAACTGCCCTCTCACTTTCGCTTGAGCTGGTGGAAAAAGGGATTATTACCTTGGATGAGATGATAAAGAAACTTACCGTCACTCCTTCCGAGATAGTGGGAATAGAAAGAGGTACGCTTGCCCCGGGTTCAATCGCCGATCTTGTGGTGTTCGATCCTGGGAAGAGTCGCACGATAAATCCTGAAGAGTTTTTCTCAAAGAGTAGAAACACTCCGTTTTCCGGGTGGGAACTCAAAGGAGTGGTAAGCAATACGATAGTTTCGGGAAAGGTTGTTTTCAGTCATACCTAGGTTTTATTTTTTGCGGAAGCCAACGGAAAAGAGATTCCAACGCAATGGAAGACAAGCAGTTTGAACTAAGAAAATCAAAGCTAGAAGAACTAAGGGCAATGGGCATTGACCCTTATGGAAACAGTTTTACACCGGAGCATACAGCCGGAGAACTGGTCTCTCTGCATACTTCGAAGTCTCCTGAAGAACTTGAACAGATGGAAGGGCTCTTCAGCTTGGCCGGAAGAATCGTTTCAAAGAGGGACTTCGGAAAAAGTGCTTTTTTTCATCTGTCGGATCGCACGGGGAGAATTCAGGGATTTATACAGAAAAACTCCATTGACGAGAGAACCTTTACGCTGTTTCGCAAGCTACTTGACGTAGGAGATTTTGCCGGTGTCCGCGGAGAGCTTTTTAAAACCAGAACCGGGGAGCTTACAGTGAGGGTCCAAGAGCTTTTTTTCCTCACAAAGGCTCTGAGGCCGCTTCCTGAAAAATGGCACGGTCTCCAGGATGTGGAGATAAGATACCGCCAGCGCTACTTGGATCTGATTGCTAATCAGAGGACTAGGGAGATTTTTCAGACAAGGTCAAAGGTGATAAATCTCATTAGAAGGTTTCTTGACGAAAGGGATTTCCTTGAAGTAGAGACCCCGGTGCTTCACCCGATTGCCGGAGGCGCAACCGCAAAACCCTTTATTACTCATCACAACGCCCTTGATATGGATCTTTACTTGAGAATAGCGCCTGAGCTTTACCTGAAACGACTTGTCGTTGGGGGACTTGAGAGAGTTTATGAACTTGGAAGAACGTTCAGAAATGAGGGAGTGTCCACCAAGCACAACCCGGAATTCACCATGATTGAGTTCTATCAGGCCTACGCGACTTACGAGGACCTTATGAATCTCATAGAGGAGCTTGTCTGCTACGTGGTGGAAAATACGGTGGGAGACATGCAGGTTGAGTATGAAGATAAGAAAATAGACTTCAAGAGACCTTGGAAGAGAATTAACATTTATGAGGCTCTGCGGGAGAAATTCGGTTCCGAAATAACTGAAGATGACCAGTTTCTTTTTGCAAAAGCGGATTCCATGGAAATAAACCATAACGGGATTAAGGGGAAAGCTCTCACGGAGATTTTCGAGACGCTTTTCGAGGATACTCTCCTTAACCCGACTTTCGTTTATGGTTTTCCGCTTGATGTCTCCCCGCTTGCCAGAAAAAACGATGATGATCCTGAAGTGGTTGACAGATTCGAGCTTTACATCTACGGAAGGGAGATAGCCAACGCTTTTTCTGAGCTTAACGACCCGATTGATCAGAAAAAACGGTTCACGGACCAGGTCGAGATGAAGAAAAAGGGCGAGGATGAATATCACGAAATGGATAATGATTACGTGTCGGCCCTTGAGTACGGAATGCCCCCGGCGGCCGGAGCCGGTATAGGGATCGACCGTCTTGTGATGCTGCTTACCAACTCCTCTTCCATAAGAGAAGTTATTTTCTTCCCTCACCTCAGACCTTAGCATGAGTTACGAATCGTTAATCTCCCTTAGGTACCTGAAATCGGGAACTGGGCGTGGTTTCCTCTCTCTAATCGGTCTTATCTCCATTCTGGGTGTTTTTCTGGGGGTAGCCTCGCTTAACGTGGTGCTTTCGGTCATGAAGGGGTTTGAGGATGAACTCAGGGATAAGATAATAGGTGCGAGCTCCCACGTAGTCGTAATGAGCTACGAAGGAAATTTCGAGGATTTTGCGGAGGTGGAAAAGAAGCTTGAGCACTTTCCTGGTGTAACCTCGACAAGCCCCTTTATTTACAATCATGGCATGCTTGTCACAGAATACGCTGTCTCAGGTTCCGTTATAAGGGGGATAGACCCAAACAATTCAGCCTCGGTTGCTGCCGTGGCTGAAGCGGTTGGGAAAAGGCAGCTTGCCGGAGACGGGCAAAGACCGTGAGCTCCTCTTTGAGGAAGGCGCCCGGATCGTTTCGGGGCTTTTACATAAAACTGCTTCCGGGCATCCTCCGATCATCATAGGTAGGGAACTTTCGAATCTGATCGGCGCGACAATCGGGGATACCGTCAATCTTGTCTCTCCTTACGGAAAGATAGGTCCTTTCGGCCCGACTGCCAAGATAAGGAAATTCGGTGTAATAGGAGTTTTTGATTACGGCATGATTGAATACGATTCGTCTACCGCCTACGTGTCGCTTGAGGATGCCATGAATTTCTTTGAAACCCGAAGCAAGATAACGGGCATAGAAGTCAGGGTGGATGACATATACCAGGCGCGCGAAACGGGGAACAAGATAGCTGAAACTCTCGGCTTTCCTTTCTATGCTAAGAACTGGGAGGACTCGAACAGAAGCCTTTTCAGGGCGCTTCGGCTTGAGAGAATGGCGATAGGAATATTCCTTGGGTTTATAGTTCTTGTTGCCGCCTTGAATATAGTCAGCACGCTTACGATGCTCGTTATGGAGAAAAAAAGGGACATAGCCGTGCTCATATCCATGGGAGCTCGCAAAAGCGGCATCAGGAAGATATTTGTCTACGACGGAATGATAATAGGGACCGTCGGAACTCTTCTCGGCACGCTCTTCGGATACCTGATCTGCCGCTTTCTCGAGACCAGCAATTTTATAAAGGAAGCGATTCCGTTTGATGACAATGTGTACCCTATTTCCGAATTTCCTGTTAGGATAGAGCCGGTTTATTTTCTCGTGGTAGCGGCATCAAGCCTGCTTATATGTTTTCTTGCGACTCTGTACCCGTCTTACAGGGCTTCCAGAGAAAACCCCGTGGAGTCATTGAGATATGAGTGAATTGCTTTACAGCGTGAGAGGGCTTGGAAAGGTTTTCAATAAGTCGGGCAGCAGCGTGTGTGCTCTCGGCAGAGTGAACATGGATATCTCTGCCGGAGAAACCCTCGGAGTCGTGGGAGTGTCGGGTTCGGGGAAAAGCACCCTTCTTCACATCCTTGGCACTCTTGAGCCCCCGACAGAAGGTTCGGTTTTCTACAGGGGGAAGGATCTTTTCAGCCAGGATGAAGAAGAGCTCTCGGTTTTCAGAAACTCGGAAATTGGATTTATTTTTCAATTTCATTACCTTCTTATGGAATTCACGGCGCTTGAAAACGTTATGATGCCGTGTCTTATAGCAAGAGAGAGCCTTGCTGTGGCGAGACAAAAGGCTTGCGATGTGCTTGAGAGGGTGGGGCTTTCCGAGCGTCTCAACCATCTTCCGGGAGAGCTTTCCGGGGGAGAGCAGCAGAGAGTGGCGATCGCCAGATCGATTGTCAGGGGGCCGAAGGTTATACTTGCCGACGAGCCCACGGGGAATCTTGACAAAAAAACGGGGTTCTCGGTTCTTGATCTGTTCTGCAGGCTTAACGAGGATTACGGGGTTACGGTTGTAATGGTTACGCATAACGACGAATTTGCGAAGCGAATGAAAAAAACTGTTAGAATATCAGACGGGATGGTTGCCGATGCGAACTAAAAGTCTTGTATTTTTCTTGGCTGTTTTTCTTGCCATGGCGACGTTTCCAACCACGGGTTCCATGGCGCAGAACCCCCCTGCCGGAGAAGAACTTGAGAAGCATCAGTCCTTCAAGGGCACAGTTGCCGAGGTGGTAATTTCAGGCAACCGCAGAACCGAAAGCTCCCTTATAGATCTCAATATAGAGACCAGGCAGGGCGATGAATATTCCCCGCAGACCGTAAAAGGGGACCTTAAGAGAATATACAAGCTTGATTTCTTCCAGCAGGTCCTTGTTGACGTTAAACCAGTTGAAGGTGGTCTCAGGGTTGAGTTTATCGTTGAGGAGAACCCGATACTCGCAGACCTTAAGCTTTCTGGAAACGACAAGCTAAAGGAAGACGACATAAAGGAAGCCGTGGCATTTAGAGAAGGACGCATCGTAAGCCTGAGGAAGATAACGGAAGGCAGGGACATAATACTTGACCTTGCTTCTGAGAAGGGCTTGGTTGGAACTGAGGTCGAATACGAGATCGAACCCAGGGGAGATGGAGTCGTTGATGTTGTTTACCGGATTGACGAGGGAGAAAGAAAATACATAAAGGAAGTCGAGCTTATCGGAAACAGCAAAATCGAGACGAAGAAGATCAGAAAAAATATGTATTCAAAGCCCAAATATATCCTCTCTTTTATAACGAAGAGGGGGCTTTTCAAGATTGAAGAGATAGAGAGGGATTCCGACAGAATAAAAGCGGTTTACATTGATAACGGATACCTTGACATAAGGGTTTCTGAACCTGGAATCCGTTACGACGAGGAAAAAGACGGCTATGTGGTGAGTTTCTCTATAGAAGAAGGGGTTCAGTACAAGGTGTCCACGATAACCTTCTCCGGGGAGCTGGCGGGAGATCAGGATGAAATCCGCCCGAATCTCAAACTCTTGCCGGACTCTGTTTTCAGCAGTTTCGTTCTTCAGTCCGACATCGGAAAAATAACCGATTTCTACGGGGACAAGGGATATGCTTTTGCTAACGTAACCCCTGATGTGCGGCTTGATAAGGGAAACAACCTTGTCAGCGTCGATTACTCGATTGAAAAAGGCAAGGAAGTATACATAAGAAACATAAATATTCTGGACAACACCAGGACTAGAGATCATGTTGTAAGAAGGGAACTTTCACTTCAGGAACAAAGCCTGTACAGCGTTTCCAAACTGAGGGCCGCCCGCTACGAGGCCGCTCGCCTTGGTTATTTTGAGGAGAATATTGAAGTTCTAACCCATAGGGTTGAGGGAACGGATGATCTTCTGGACGTCGATGTAAAGGTCGAAGAACGTCCCACCGGATTTTTCAGCTTCGGCGGGGGAGTAAGTTCCGTGGAGAATTTCCTTTTTGCGGGGCAAATACAGGAATCCAATCTTTTCGGATACGGCAAAACCCTTTCTCTGGATGCCCAGGTCGGAGGCGTAACCAAGGCCTTGAGCCTTAACTATCGGGATCCGTATTTCCTCGGCACCAACTGGCTCCTTGATATCAGCATATATGCTCATGACAGGGATTACAGGGATTTTGAGAGAGCGGCCAGGGGTATTTCTCTGGGGGTGGGAAGAAGGATAAAGAGAAATTTCCAGGTCCGGGTCTTCCAGGAATTCTCGCAACAGGACGTGCACAATGTCCGGGGAGATGCACTACTCGTCCTGTCCGAAACGGAGAGAACTATAGTTTCGACCGGGGTAGGGCTATCTTGGGATACAAGAAACAATTATCTCGACCCCACGAAGGGTTTTCTTCTGAGTACGGCGGTTGAGTATGCCGGACTTTTTGCTGGCAACACCGATTTTATAAAGTACAATGCCACGGCCAAATCCTGGATTCCGTTCTGGAAAGGTACGTATTTCGCCGCAAAGGCGAATTATGGGCTCCTGCATCTTATAGATGCCGGCGATGATCTCGTCGTGGAGGAGAGGTTCTTTCTCGGTGGTCCGAACACACTGAGAGGCTTCCGTTACAGAAGGGTGGGCCCCAGGAGGCCTACGGACACGGGAGGTTATGTAATAATTGGTGGCGTTCAGCAGGTTCTGGCATCACTTGACTTTGTTGTTCCATTAAGCAAAACTGTCGGGCTTAAGGCTGTAGCTTTCTTTGATATAGGTAATGCTTTTGACCAAGATGAGTTCAGTCTTAATCCTTCGAATCTTAGAAAGGATGCCGGTTTCGGTATCAGGTGGATATCTCCCCTGGGACCAATGAAGCTTGATATCGGGTTCCCGATAGGCGAAAGGCTTCGGGATGAAGAAAAGTATGAAGTACAGTTTACCATTGGAAATTTGTTCTGATCAGGCAACTTATTTCTTAAGGAGGCATTAGATTAAATGAGAAAATGTTTATTGCTTGCCGCTGGATTTTTCATGTTATTCACGTTTTCTGCTTACGCTCAGCAGAAAATAGCTTACATAGACATTAAGCAGGTTATCAGGGATTCAAAGGCCGGAAAGGCCGCCAATGCTTCTTTCCAGAAGGAGGTTGAAGCCAAGAGGGCCGTAATAGAGCAGAAGAGAAAAGCTCTTGAAGACATGAGACAGGATGTCATACAAAACGGAGCGGTGATGAGCGAAAGCAAAAGAAGAAACCTTGCCGAGACAATAGAGAAAAAGCAGAAGGACCTGGATAGGACAAGAGAGGACATAAGAATTGAACTTCAGAGGAAGGATCTCGAGTTGACCCAGAATGTCCTTAAAGATATAGAAGCCATAGTTAACAAAATAGGCCAGCAGGAAAAATTCGACCTTATCGTCGAGAAAACCGAGGCGGGCATTCTCTACGGCAGCTCAGCTACAGATATAACCAACAAAGTCATATCGGTTTACGACGCTTCTAGATAATGAAGTTGGGTGTGGATGAAATAAAGGAACTTATTCCTCACAGAGAGCCTTTTCTGTTCGTTGACTCTGTTTTGGAAATTGAAAAGGGCAGAAAGATTGCCGCCGAGAAGCTGTTTTCTCCCGAAGAATTCTTTTTCAAAGGACACTTCCCCGGCAACCCTATAGTTCCAGGAGTGATAGTTACCGAAGCGCTGGCCCAGGCCGGAGGAGTGCTCTTCAACTATTCTTTTAGGGATGAGCTGAAAAAAGAAGGTTTCGAAAACGCTTATCTTATGAGCCTTGATCGTTGCCGGTTCAGAGCGCCGGTGGTTCCGGGTGACAAGGTGGTTCTCGAGGTGGAACTCGTTAGAAGAAGATCTAGAATAATATTTTTTTCCGCAAAGGCTTCCGTGGATGGGAAAAAAGTGGCGGAGGCGGAAATTTCCGCTTACCTGGTATGATTTCCGGTCGGGTTTTTCACTCCGGGGATTCCTGTTACTTTTTAATTATCTTTTCACTTGTTGATTATTGACATTTCCGTTTATAGCAATATTATACATTGTTTACTGTAAAAAGGGTTGTTTTACCCAATTCCAAGTTGGTCAGGCAAGTGAATCCAGAATTCATAAAAATAAAAAGCTGGCGTAGCTCAGGGGTAGAGCAGCTGATTTGTAATCAGCCGGTCGGGGGTTCGAATCCCTTCGCCAGCTCTCTGTTCGATGAATATATCGGGGAGGTGGCTGAGTGGACAAAAGCAGCAGACTGTAAATCTGCCGGCGAAAGCCTACGTAGGTTCGAATCCTGCCCTCCCCAAAAATTTCGTGCGGGAGTAGCTCAGTTGGCTAGAGCATCAGCCTTCCAAGCTGAGGGTCGCGGGTTCGAGCCCCGTCTCCCGCTCGTTTTTAGGGACGCCCACGTAGCTCAGTCGGTAGAGCACGTCCTTGGTAAGGACGAGGTCGGCGGTTCAAGTCCGCTCGTGGGCTTGATGCTTAGCGGTTTGAAAAATATTAGAAGAAATCGGAGGTCAACGAGAAATGTCTAAGGCGAAGTTTGAGAGGGGGAAGCCGCATTTAAACATAGGTACGATAGGTCATGTGGATCATGGCAAGACTACTTTAACGGCGGCGATAACGAGCATACTGTCAAAGCGTGGGCAGGCGGAGTACGTGGAGTTTGACAACATAGACAAGGCGCCGGAAGAGAGGGAGAGGGGGATAACGATAAACATAGCGCACGTTGAGTACGAAACAGACATCAGGCACTACGCGCACGTGGACTGTCCCGGGCACGCGGACTATGTAAAGAACATGATAACGGGGGCTGCGCAGATGGACGGTGCGGTGCTGGTAGTTAGCGCGCCTGACGGGCCGATGCCCCAGACAAGGGAGCACATACTGCTAGCAAGGCAGGTAGGGGTGCCGTACATAGTGGTGGCGCTTAACAAGGTGGACATGCTTGATGACGAGGAGCTGCTTGAGCTTGTGGAGCTTGAGATAAGGGAGCTTCTGAGCGAGTACGGGTTTCCAGGGGATGACATACCAGTGGTAAAGGTAAGCGCGCTTAAGGCGATAGAGGGGGATGAGGGGGCGGCAGAGCAGGTAGTGGAGTTAATGAACCAGATAGACAGTTATGTACCGGAGCCGGAGAGGGACATGGACAAGCCGTTTTTGATGGCGATAGAGGATGTGTTCACGATATCTGGTAGGGGCACGGTGGTAACTGGGAGAGTGGAGAGGGGGAGGATAGTAGCGGGGAACGAGATAGAGATAGTGGGGTTTAAAGAGACGACGAAGACTGTGGCTACGAGTTTGGAGATGTTCCGCAAGATACTAGACGATGCTCAGGCAGGGGACAATGTGGGAGTGCTGCTCAGGGGTATAGACAAGAATGAGGTGGAGAGGGGGCAGGTGTTGAGTGCGCCCGGGAGCATAAAGCCGCACAGGAAGTTCAAGGCTGAGGTGTACGTGTTAAAGAAGGAGGAGGGGGGAAGGCACACGCCGTTTTTCCCTGGGTACCGGCCGCAGTTTTATTTAAGGACAACGGATGTGACTGGGGCGGTGATATTGCCAGAGGGGGTGGAGATGGTGATGCCAGGGGACAATGTGGGCATGGAAGTGGAGTTGATAGCCCCGGTGGCGATGGAGGAGCAGTTGCGTTTTGCGATAAGAGAGGGTGGAAGAACGGTAGGGGCAGGTGTAGTAACAGAAATCATTGAGTGATGAGCAATAGACTCTACAGGGCAGTAGCTCAATTGGTAGAGCAGCGGTCTCCAAAACCGCAGGTTGGGGGTTCGAGACCCTCCTGCCCTGCAGAAAAGCCAAGTCATGGAAAAATTTGACAGGATCAAAGTTGATACAACCAGGTATCTCAGCGGTGTTGCTACAGAACTGAAAAGAATAACCTGGCCCGAGCGTAAGGATACGGTTAAATCAACCTTAGTGGTTGTTATTATTACCGCGTTTTTTGCACTCTTTTTTATGCTGGCCGATTACGTGTTCTCTTTTCTGTTTGGTCTTATACTGAGTTAAAGAGCGAATTGGGAGCAGTTTTCGGATGCCGAGCAAGTGGTATATAGTGCATGTAAATACCGGTTTTGAAGAAAGGGTTAAAACCCAGATAGAAAACGGGATAGAGAGCATGAAGAATGAAAACCTTGCCATTGACGAGGTTTTTATTCCTACTGAGACAGTAGTTGAAACACAGAAAGGCGGGAGGAAGAGAACATCTATTAGGAAATTCTTTCCCGGATATATAATGCTTAAAATGGAACTTAACAAGGAAACCCTGGATTTTGTACGGGAGATACCGAAAGTGATAAGTTTCGTGGGAGGCCGCCCGGTTGATGGAAAGATAAATATTGATTCCATCCCCGAAGTTGACGAAGAGAAAGTTAACGAGATAAAAACAAGGGCAAAAGAGGGCACGCTCAAACCTAAGCCGAGTGTCGCTTTTGAAAAAGGAGAATCCATAAGAGTTATAGAAGGTCCTTTTGCCAATTTTTCCGGAATTATAGAAGATGTAAAACCCGAAAAAGCCAGGGTGCAGGTACTGGTCAGCATTTTTGGCAGGACCACACCCATAGAGCTCGATTTTAATCAGGTGGAGAAAATCTAGATGAAGAAAATAAGCGGTTACATAAAGTTGCTGATTGAAGCGGGAAAGGCATCCCCTTCGCCTCCGGTAGGCCCCGCGCTCGGACAAAGAGGCGTGAACATAATGGAATTCTGCAAGGCCTTTAATGCCCAGACGTCTTCTTCCGAAGGCCTTCTTCCGGTTACGGTGACCGTTTACTCGGACAGGTCTTTTGATCTTCAGATAAAAACTCCTCCTACTTCTTACCTGCTGAAAAAAGCTGCGGGCATTGAAAAAGGTTCAGGATCCACTCCGAGGACCAAAGCCGGCAAGATTACGGAAGAACAGGCAAGGGATATAGCGCAAAGGAAGCTTGAGGATCTCAATACTGATGAAATTGATGCGGCTTTGATGGTTGTGCGTGGTACCGCGAGAAGCATGGGAATTGATATAGAAGGATAGAGTTTGGAGAGACTTCATGACCACCAGAGGAAAAAAATATATTGACGTAAGCACCAAAGTAGATTCCCACAAAGAGTATACGGTTGATGAGGCCATGGAGCTTGTGGCTCAGGCCCACTATGCGAAATTTGACGAAACGGTGGATATAGCCGTAAATCTCGGCATAGACCCCAGACATGCGAACCAGCAGATTCGTTCCGCACTCGTGTTGCCTCACGGTCTCGGGAAAAAAATGACGGTCCTCGTGTTTGCAACGGATGACAAGGCAGCCGAGGCAAAAGATGCCGGGGCCGATTATGTGGGTCTTGACGACATCGTGGAGAAAATTTCTAAGGAGAACTGGCTTGATTTTGACGTGGCTATAGCCACTCCTGACGTGATGTCAAAAGTTGGCAGACTGGGAAAAGTGCTGGGGCCAAGAGGACTGATGCCGAGTCCTAAGGTAGGTACTGTAACTTCGGACGTCGCTGACATGGTCAAGGAATCAAAGGCCGGTCGTGTTGAAATCAGAAATGACAAAAGCGGGGTTATACACGCTCCTGTTGGAAAAGTCTCTTTCGGAAAACAGAATCTGAAAGAAAACTTCCTCGCTTTTATGGGTTTTCTGATCAAAGAGAAACCTGTCGCCTCTAAGGGTATTTTCCTGAAGAGAGTTTCGGTGTCGGCGACCATGGGTCCCGGTATCGGGGTGAGTGTGCCAGATATTAGGAACGAACTTAAAAGTATGGGAATTGCGGCATAAGCGTAACGCGAAACTAGATACGAGAAGAGAGAGACTATGCTCAGTAAAGCCGAAAAACAGAAAGTAATTGACGACTTGGCATCCAGATTCCATTCCGTCTCCTCGGTGTTCGTTGTTGAATACCAGGGACTTAAAGTGAAGGAGATGGATATCCTGAGGAAAAAACTCAGGCAGACCAATACGGAGTTTAAGGTTGTAAAGAACACCCTTCTGGAAAAAGCTTCACTAGGAACGGACATAGAGAAAATGAAAGATCTTTTTTCGGGTCCCACAGCGATCGCTATTTGTGATGGGGAGTCTTCCGCTGCAGCGAAGGTTTTTATTGATTACGGTGAGGATTTCCCGGAAATCAAGATAAAGGGCGGTATATTCGAAGGAGAAGTAGTAGATGTATCCAGAATAGAGCAGATAGCAAAGCTTCCGTCAAGACAGGAGCTTATCTCCGAGTTTGTGGGTCTGCTTAGTGCTCCGATGGGCAACCTTGTGGGAGTCTTGGAGCAGGCACGCTCAAATATTGTCGGTGTCCTAGAAGGGTTAAAAGAAAAGAAAACTAACTAAAAAACTGTAGAACTGTTTTATCAAGGAGGAATAAAATGCCCGATATTAGTAGAACAGACGTTATCACCTATCTTGAACAAGCCAGTATGCTTGAGATATCCGAACTGATAGGGGAAATAAAGGAAAAGTTCGGTGTCCAGGCCGCTGCGCCGCAAGTCGCTGTTGCCGCTGCTGCCGGTGCCGAAGCCGCTCCTGCGGCCGAAGAAAAGACCGAGTTTAATGTAATTCTCAGTTCTTTCGGAGACAAGAAAATACAGGTCATAAAGGCGGTAAGGGAAATTGCGGGTCTCGGACTCAAGGAATCCAAGGAACTTGTTGAAGGGGCTCCCAAACCTGTAAAAGAGGGAGTTAGCAAGGATGAGGCTGAAGATATCAAGAAAAAGCTTGAAGACGCCGGGGCGACCGTTGAAGTTAACTGACCATAACTTTCTTCGGCTATTTTCACTTAAACTAAAAAACAAGGGGGTGCGCGTTGAGCATAGAGAATATAGAGTCTCAGGAATTAAGGAAAGATTTTTCGAAGATCCCCCAGGTTCTGGATATCCCCCACCTGCTTGATGTACAGATAAAATCGTACCAAGATTTTCTGCAGGCCGATGTTCCTCCGGACGAGCGTTCGGACACCGGCCTTCACGGAGCCTTCAAGGCTGTTTTTCCTCTAGAGGATTATAATGGCAAGGCTTCTTTGGAATATCTCAGCTACAGACTGGACGAACCCAAGTATAATTTCGCCGAATGCAGACTTAAGGGCTATACCTACACTGCTCCTCTTTATGTAACTTTCCGTCTTATAATTTGGGACATTCCTGAGGGTGAGAAAGGACAGAAAGATACCGAAAGACAGTTCCGCGACATTAAAGAGCAAGAGATATACTTTGGGGAAGTACAGCTTATGACTCCCAGCGGTTCTTTTATAGTAAACGGAACCGAAAGAGTGATAGTAAACCAGCTCCACAGATCTCCCGGAGTGTTTTTTGATCGGGACAAAAGCAAGAACCAGTTGTCCGGAAAGGAAGGATCTTTTATAGCGAGAATCGTTCCCCAAAACGGTCGCTGGCTTGATTTTGAATATGATATGAAAGACATGCTCCATGTGCGCATAGACCGAAAGAAAAAATTCCACGTCACCGTTCTTCTCAAGGCCATGGGTTATGATGAGCAGCAGATAATGGATTTCTTCTATCCCGTGGAGACTTTCCATATAGAACCAGAAGGACTTCGAAAAGAAGTAACCGCGGAAATTTTCGAGGTGGGAGCGAAGGGTTTTAAGAAGGAAAAGACCACCGAAATAATTTCCTATCAGAAAGTGACTGTGGATATAAACCACCCGGAAACAGGTGACCTTATAGGTAGAAAGGGAAGAAGGCTGAAAAATCTTCTTTCAAGATTGGAAGAAGCTGGGATGAGTTCCATACCTGTTTCAGATGAAGAGATAATGGAAAAACCCTCGGCCGAAGTGGTCTCCGACCCCGAAACGGGGGAAGTAATACTAGATTTCAATGAGGAAATAACGGAAGAAAAACTCGACGAACTCCGCAGAGTCGGTAAAGAAACCCTCAGAGTCTACTACATAGACAAGACTCTGTTCGTGAGTTCTCTTCGTACCACAATTCTTTCCGATAAGGTGGATTCATGTGAGGAAGCCATAACGGAGATATACAAGAAATTCAGGCCGACGGACCCTCCTTCCGATGAAGTCGCGCGGACTTTCTTTGAAAACATGTTCTTCACCCAGGATGCATACAGGCTCTCGAAAGTGGGTCGGATCAAGATCAACTACAAGCTCAAGAGGAAGGGTGTGAGCGATGATCATCTTACTTTGGACAGAGAAGATATCCTTCTGACGGTGAAATACCTGCTTGATTTAAAAGGTGGCAGGGGATCTACCGATGACATAGACCATCTCGGCAACCGAAGAGTAAGAACCGTTGGGGAACTTATAGAGGACCGTTTTTATCACGGTCTTGAGAGGCTTGCCCGGTTTGTGAAGGAAAAAATGGGATACCAGACCATAGAAAACCTCATGCCTAATGAAGTACTGGTTCCGAAAACCGTTACATCGGTTCTCAAGGAGTTTTTCACCACGGGTCAGCTTTCCCAGTTCATGGATCAGACCAACCCTCTGTCGGAAATAACTCATAAAAGAAGGCTGAGCGCACTTGGTCCGGGCGGTCTTACCAGAGAGAGAGCGGGGTTTGAGGTAAGAGATGTTCACTCTTCCCATTATGGGAGAATATGCCCTATAGAAACTCCGGAAGGTCCTAATATCGGACTTATATCCAGCTTGAGCACTTATGCGAAGGTAGATGAATCCGGATTTATCCGGACTCCTTACAGGAAAGTGAAGGACGGGCGTGTTACGGACGAAATAATTTATATGAATGCGCTTATGGAAGAGGATTACATTGTAGCTCAGGCAAACGCCCCTCTTGAAGAGGACGGGTCTTTCAAACTACCTTTTGTCTCCGCTAGGGGAAATGGTGAATTTATGATGGTTGAGAGGGAGGAGGTTGAGTTTATGGACGTGTCCCCTTCGCAGCTTGTGTCGGTTTCGGCTTCTCTTATTCCCTTTCTTGAGCATGATGACGCGAACAGGGCCCTTATGGGTTCTAATATGCAGCGCCAGGCCGTGCCGCTGATAAAGAGTACCTCGCCGCTTGTGGGGACAGGTTTTGAAAGCAAGGTGGCCAAGGACTCCGGGGTTACGGTTGTCGCACGCAGAGATGGCGTAGTGGAGTCCGTAGATGCGGTTAGGATTGTGGTTAAATCTACCGAAAGAAGTCGTGAAGGTGGGGTGGATATCTACAATTTGATAAAGTTCCACCGCTCAAACCAGAGTTCCTGCTGGAACCAGACGCCTATAGTTCACCAAGGGCAACGGGTGAAGAAAGGGCAGGTAATAGCGGATGGGTGTTCGACGGACCGTGGCGAACTAGCGCTCGGACAGAATATGGTTGTCGCCTTTATGCCATGGGGAGGATATAACTTTGAAGATGCAATCTTGATATCCGAGAGAGTTGTAAAGGACGATGCATTCACTTCGATTCATATTGAGGAGTTTGAGTGTACGGCAAGGGAGACGAAACTCGGAAGAGAAGATATAACCAGAGATATACCTAATGTGTCCGAAGAGTCACTTAGGTATCTGGATGAAAGCGGAATAATAATGATAGGTGCCGAGGTCGAGCCTGGAGACATACTGGTTGGAAAAATTTCTCCAAAAGCCGAAACTCAGCTTTCTCCGGAAGAACGGCTCTTAAGGGCGATCTTCGGAGATAAGGCCGGGGATGTTAAGGATTCCTCTCTCAAGGTTTCTTCCGGGGTGTACGGTACCGTGATAGATGTTGAAACTCTTGTGTCCCGTTCCGTAGATAAGGACGAGAGAAGTAAGGACATTGAGAACCAAGAAATCTCAAAATTGATGGAAGAGAGAGAAAACGAGGTAATTATTCTCAGGCGGGATGCGGTTGACAGAGTAAAGCATATTGTTCTCGGCAAAACTTCGCTTTCCAAAATAACGGTTAACAGAAAAACGATTCTTAAAAGCGGACAGAAAATTACCGAAGAGATTCTTGATGCTATTCCCTTAGAAAAGCTTGTTGATGTCAGGATAAAGAATTTTCCCGAAGCGGGTGAAGAACTGGCTGGAATAATTGGCAGAGTTCTCAAACGCATTGATTACGTGACCGCTACCTATGAACAGCGCATAGAAAAATTGAAAAAGCCTGATGAGTTGCCTCCCGGGGTTTTGAGAGTGGTTAAGGTCCGCATTGCGGTTAAAAGGAAGCTTCAGGTCGGTGACAAAATGGCGGGACGGCATGGCAACAAGGGTGTCGTATCGAAAATACTTCCGCAGGAAGATATGCCTTATCTTTCCGACGGGAGGCCGGTTGATATGGTGCTTAACCCGCTCGGCGTGCCTTCAAGGATGAACGTTGGACAGATACTGGAGACCCATCTGGGGTGGGGCGGCAGAGAACTGGGAAGGCAGCTTAATGAGTATATTGAACAGGAATTTAATGACGAAGCCTTGAGGAAGAAGCTTCTGGAAGTATACTCGGGTTCTTCGCAGACACGGGAGCTTGTCGAGTCGCTGGACAGAGAGGGCCTTGTTGAGTTGGTAAGAGAGCTTAAAGACGGAGTGCCGGTGAAATCCCCGGTTTTTGACGGTGCACACGAGGCTGAAATTGCGCGTATCCAGAAGCTTGCCGGCATCGACGAAGATGGAAAAACTATTCTTTTTGATGGCCAGACCGGTGAACCTTTTGATCAGAAAGTATGCGTTGGGATAATGTACATGTTAAAGCTCCATCACCTTGTTGAAGAGAAAATTCATGCGAGGGCAATCGGGCCTTATTCCCTGGTAACGCAGCAGCCCCTTGGCGGGAAGGCCCACTTCGGTGGACAGAGACTTGGAGAAATGGAGGTCTGGGCGCTTGAAGCCTACGGGGCCGCTTACACTCTTCAGGAATTTGTCACCATAAAATCAGACGACGTAGCGGGACGAACGAGAATATTCGACTCGATCGTAAGAGGTGATATGAATTTTGAACCAGGTCTCCCTGAATCTTTCAAAGTATTGCGCAAGGAACTGCAGGCGTTGGGACTTGATGTAGATCTTATTGAGGAGGAAGCGGAAATTGAGCCGCTTCCAAAATATTAATTTGGAGGGAATCATACCATGGATATAGACACGCTTTTTGAAAAGCCGAAAAACCCTTCTGATTACTCGACCATAAAAATTTCCATAGCTTCTCCGGAAAAAATCAGGTCATGGTCAAACGGAGAAATAAAAAAACCTGAGACTATAAACTACAGGACCTTCAAACCCGAGAGAAACGGTCTTTTCTGTGCCAAAATATTCGGGCCCGTGAAAGATTACGAATGCACCTGCGGAAAATACAAAAGACTTAAGCACAGAGGAGTAACTTGTGAGAAATGCGGCGTGGAAGTAATTTCCTCTAAAGTGAGAAGGGAGAGAATGGGTCATATAGAACTTGCTTCTCCCGTTGCACACATATGGCTTCTTCGCAGCATTCCCAGCAGAATAGGAATGCTCCTTGACATGACTTTGAAGGACTTGGAGAGAGTGCTTTATTTCGAGGCTTACATAGTTATGGATCCGGGAATTTCCGACCTCAAGTTTGCCCAAGTAATAACCGAAGATGAGTACAGAGCCGAGCGCGAGCGCTTCGGTTCCGAATTTGTCATCGGTATGGGGGCCGAGTCGGTACGGGAAATGCTGAAAACCATAGATTTAAACGAGCTTTCTCAGGAACTCAGGATAAGCATGAAGGAGACCAAGTCTCCGATTAAAAAAGCCCGTATCGCAAAAAGACTGAGAATATGTGAAGCGTTTCGCAAGTCCAAAAACCGTCCGGAATGGATGATTCTAACTACTATTCCCGTTCTGCCTCCTGACCTCAGACCCCTTGTTCCTCTTGATGGAGGACGGTTTGCCGCCTCTGATCTTAACGATCTCTACAGAAGAGTGATCAACAGAAACAACAGGCTGAGAAAACTCCTTGAGCTCGGTGCTCCAGACATAATAGTCAGAAATGAAAAGAGGATGCTGCAGGAGTCTGTCGACGCACTTTTGGAGAACGGGAGAAGGGGAAGACCGGTTTTGGGTCACAACCACAGGCCACTTAAGAGTCTGAGTGACATAATAAAAGGTAAACAAGGCAGATTCAGGCAAAATCTTCTGGGGAAAAGAGTTGATTACTCAGGCCGGTCGGTGATTACCGTAGGTCCCGATCTGCGTCTTCACCAATGCGGAATTCCCAAGCAGATGGCGCTTGAACTTTTCAGGCCCTTTATTTACCAGAAGCTTGAAAGATGGGGTGAGGCGGCAACTATAAAGATAGCTAAGAAGCTGCTTGACAGCGAAGTTCCGGTGGTGTGGGACGCTCTTGACGAAGTGATAAAGGAGCACCCTGTGCTTCTTAACAGGGCCCCGACTCTTCATCGTCTTAGCATACAGGCTTTCGAACCGGTGCTTATTGAAGATAAAGCCATTCAGCTTCATCCTCTTGTATGCCCTGCCTACAACGCGGATTTTGACGGCGACCAGATGGCGGTTCATGTTCCGCTTTCAATTGAGGCCCAGACCGAATGCCGCTCGCTTGTTATGTCGACGAACAATATTCTTTCTCCCGCGCACGGAAAACCGATAATACTTCCCACTCAGGATATAGTCCTGGGGCTTTACTACCTCACAAGGGATACGGCTTCGGATAAAAGTTCCGAGCCGGGCCGTGTTTTTTCAGTGCGTGAGGTGGTTTTTGCGTATGAACTGGGGAAGATCGGTTTGCATAATAGCGTAACAGTGAGGATTGAAGGGAAGAGCTATCTGACGACAGTCGGAAGAGTCTTGATGTACGAGGTTGTTCCCGAAGGTGTTTCCTTTGAACTTATTAACAAGCCAATGACTAAAAGGGCTATAGAAGCCCTTGTGGATGAGTGTTTCAGGAAAACCGGTGGCAAAAGCACGGTTTTGCTGGCTGACAGCCTGAGGACTCTAGGATTCAAGTATTCGACAAAGTCCGGAGCTTCTATTTCGATCACGGACATGATTATTCCTGAATCAAAGAAGGATCTGTTGGAAAATGCCCAAGAGGAAGTTATGAAAGTGCAGAGCCAGTATTCCCAAGGGCTTATAACCGACGGAGAGAGGTACAACAAGGTAATAGATATCTGGGCAAAAACAAGCGATGAAGTTGCTCAGGCAATGATGAGAAAGATCTCTTCAGAGGAAGTCCAGACGGGCAAAAACACTACAGTTGCGGGACCGAGTTCGAACCCAATATATATGATGATTGATTCTGGGGCGAGGGGGAGCCAGACGCAGGTAAGGCAGCTTGCGGGCATGAGGGGGCTTATGGCGAAGCCTTCGGGAGAAATAATAGAAACTCCTATCACATCCAATTTCCGTGAGGGGCTATCGGTGCTCCAGTATTTTATTTCTACCCATGGTGCGAGGAAGGGGCTTGCGGATACGGCACTAAAAACAGCAAATGCCGGTTACCTGACGCGAAGGCTGATCGATGCCGCTCAGGACGTAATGATTACCGAACTTGACTGCGGCACCATAGAGGGAATTAAAGTCAGTGATCTGGTGGAAGGTGGAGAAATAATTGAAAAAGTAGGGGAGAGGGTGCTTGGAAGGGTGGTGCTTGAAGATATAGAAGATCCCCAGACCGGAGAGGTGATTGTTCGCGCAAACGAGGAAGTTGATGAGACCGCGGTTGCTAAGATGGACGAAGCGGGCATAAGCGAGGTGAGCATCCGTTCCGTTCTTACCTGTGAAACCAGAAGCGGTGTCTGCAGACTCTGCTATGGAAGGAACCTTTCCACTGGAAAGCTTGTGAACATGGGCGAAGCCATAGGTATTGTCGCGGCCCAGTCAATCGGGGAACCCGGAACTCAGCTTACCATGAGAACGTTTCATATAGGTGGTGCCGCGAGCCAGAGAGCAGCCGAGAGCACCCTTGAGAATCAGCACGAGGGGATAGTCAGATTTAAGAACATAAAAGCCGTCAAGGGACGTGGTAACAAATTGGTTGTTATCAGTAGAAGCGGCGTCCTTTCAATTGAGGACAGCAAGGGATATGAAAGGGAAAAATATCCCGTTGTGCTCGGGGCCAGGCTTAACGTGAAGGAAGGGGACAAAGTAAAGAAAGGAAAAATACTTGCTGAATGGGACCCTTACACGACCCCAATAATTTCAGAAGTTCCGGGTGCTGTAAAGTTCCGGGACCTTGAAGCCGGAGTTACTTACAAGGAACAGGTCGATGAAGTCACGGGTGTTCTCATGAGGGTGGTGGTTGAGACCAAGGATCTGGAAATGCATCCCACTCTGGATGTCGAGGTGAGAACAGAGGATTTGGAATCTCTGGAAATCGATTCCTTGCCGAAAGATAAGAAGGTGCCTTACTCGCTTCCCGTAGGCGCTATAATAGAAGTTGGTGACAAAGACGGCATAGAGGCGGGGGATGTGCTTGCCAAGATTCCGAGAGCGACCTCAAAGACAAAAGACATTACCGGAGGTCTTCCCAGGGTTGCTGAGCTTTTTGAAGCCAGAGTGCCAAAAGACCCGGCCGTTGTAAGCGAAATCGACGGACTTATATCTTACGGAAAAGATCTAAAGGGGAAGAAGAGGGTTGTGGTAACTCCGGAGATGGGAGAGCCTAAAGAATATACTGTTCCCAGGGGGAAACATATCTTGGTCAGGGAAGGGGAATTCGTCTCTTCCGGTGACCAGCTTGTCGACGGTGCGGTTAATCCCCATGACATTCTGAATATCATGGGAGAAAAAGAACTCGCCAACTACATGGTTAACGAAATTCAGGAAGTCTACAGACTTCAGGGTGTGAAGATTAACGACAAGCATATTGAAGTTATAGTCAAGCAGATGCTAAAAAGGGTGAAGATAAAAGACCCAGGTGACACCACCATGCTTGTCGGCGAGGCTATAGAGAAAAATGTTTTCTTTGAAGAAAATGAGAAGGTCGTCGAAGAAGGCGGAACCCCGGCAGCGGCCGAGCCGCTTCTTCTGGGCATAACCCGCGCCTCGCTTAGCACTCGCAGCTGGCTTTCCGCCGCATCTTTTCAGGAAACCACCAGGGTTCTTACCGAGGCCTCCTGCGAGGGTAGGGAGGACGATCTCAGAGGACTCAAGGAAAACGTTATCGTGGGCAGGTTGATTCCGGCTGGCACCGGCCTTCCCATGTACAGGGACATAAGCATAGAGACCGAGGCACCGGAAATACCTGTACCCGTACCGGAAGTCGAAGAGAAGAGCGAAGACGTATTGCTGGAAAGCTAATATTTCCCCTGCGGTCTATTCTTTCTTTTGATCAGTAGCCATGGAGAAAAGCTACAACCCTGCCGAGGTTGAACGGAGAGTTTATGATTTCTGGATCTCATCGGGACTTCACAAATCCAAAATAAAAGACTCGGCTGAGGTTTTCTCAATTGTCATCCCCCCACCCAACGTAACGGGATCGTTGCACATAGGCCACGCTCTTAACAACACCATTCAGGACATTCTCGTCAGGTACAAGAGAATGAATAATTTCGATGTTCTCTGGGTTCCGGGGACCGACCACGCGGGTATTGCTACCCAGATGATGGTTGAAAAAGATCTTGCCTCCGAAGGACTCACGAAAAACGATTTGGGCAGGGAAAAATTCCTTGAACGAATTTGGCAATGGAAAGAGAACTCCGGCAACCGAATAACAGAACAGTTAAAAAGACTCGGAGCGCTTCCCGACTGGGAAATGGAGCGGTTCACCCTTGATGAGGGGCTTTCAGAAGCGGTGAGAGAAGTTTTTGTCGATCTTTACTCTCAAGGACTTATTTACAAGGACAAAAGGCTTGTCAACTGGGATCCCAAACTCCGTACGGCCATATCGGATCTGGAGGTGGAGCAGAGGGAGACTCAAGGGAACTACTGGTATATAAGATATCCGATAGAGGGAGACGAAGGCCAGTTCGTTACTGTAGCTACAACACGTCCTGAGACCATGCTTGGAGATACTGCAGTCGCAGTTCATCCTGAAGATCCTAGATACACTGATTTAGTGGGCAGAAATGCTGTTTTGCCTCTTGTTGGAAGGAAGATCCCGGTAATAGCTGATGAGTACAGCGACCCAGAGAAGGGTACGGGAGCCGTAAAGATAACTCCGGGACATGATTTTAACGATTTTGAAGTCGGAAAACGTAACGATCTTGATATATTAAACATTCTTGACGAGCGGGCACACGTAAGAGGTGATGTCCCCGAAAAATACGTGGGACTTGAAAGATTTGAGGCTAGAAAGGCCGTAATCCAGGATCTTGAGGAAGGGGGTTTTCTGGTAAAGGTTGAGCAAACCACTCACACGGTTCCCTACGGCGACCGCTCCGGGGTGGTCGTAGAACCTTGGTTGACTGACCAGTGGTACGTAAACACGGAACAACTTGCCGCTGAGGCCATTTCATACGTAGAACGAGGTGAAATACGTTTTTATCCAGAGTTCTGGGAAAACACTTACTTTGAGTGGATGAGAAATATAGAGCCTTGGTGTATCTCGAGGCAGCTTTGGTGGGGTCACCGGATACCCGCATGGTACGGACCTGACGGGGAAGTATTCGTTGCCGTGAATGAGCACGAAGCTGCCGCTTCTGCGAAGAAGCATTATGGTGAAGAGGTCAAACTCGTTAGGGATCCAGATGTGCTGGATACGTGGTTTTCTTCCGGGCTCTGGCCTTTTTCCACCCTTGGATGGCCAGCGGAGACCGAAGCGCTCAGGCATTACTATCCGACATCGTGCCTGGTTACCGGATTTGACATTATTTTCTTCTGGGTCGCGAGAATGATAATGCTGGGACTTAAGTTCATGAAAGATGTGCCTTTCAGGGATGTTTATGTGCATGGCCTTATAAGGGACGCAAAAGGTCGCAAGATGAGCAAGACCACGGGCAACGTAATTGATCCTATTGACGTGATCGAAAAATACGGTGCCGACGCGCTTCGTTTCTCGCTCGCAGCGCTTGCCGCCCAGGGAAGAGATATAAAGCTTACCTTTCCTGTTATCGAGGGATACAGGAACTTCATGAACAAGATATGGAATGCTACCAGATTTGTGTTTATGAACCTTGAACCGGAGATGATTCACGACTCCGATCTCGACAACTCTTGCCTAAGTGTTCCTGACCGATGGATTCTCAGCAGGCTCAACTTCACCCTCGGCGAAGTTGAAGAATTCATTGAAGACTACGAATTCGACAAGGCTTCCCAGGCACTTTATCACTTTATATGGGATGATTACTGCGATTGGTATCTTGAAATATCCAAGTTTTCGCTTTATGGAGACGACAACGAATCTAAAAAAACCACCCTTAACGTGCTCGTGCGGGTCCTGGTACGCTCCCTGAGGGCGCTCCATCCTTTTACGCCCTATATTACGGAGGAAATTTTCCGAATATTCCGGGAAAAGGGAGTCAATCTTCCTAAAGGAGAAGGTCTTGATTCAAAGAGCATTCTTGAAGCCCGGTATCCAAAACCGAATGAAAGCGAGATATTTAAAGAAGAGTCCGGGCAGATTGAGCTTGTAAAAAGTGTTGTAACTGGAATAAGAAACCTGCGTGCCATTGTGGGAATTCATCCCTCGGAGAAGGTAACAATCCACCTTAATTCCGAAAGCAGCGAGATAGGGGATGTTTTAAGGGAAAACCTTGAGATTATCCTGGGTATGGCTTCTCTTGGAGATTGCGTTGTTTGCGGAGAGGATATTCAGGGTAAAACAGTCTCGGAAGTTGTTTCGGGGGTAGAGATAGTTATGCCGGTTGAGAACCTGCTTGATCTTGAGAAGGAAATATCCAGACTGAGTAAGGATTTGGCAAAAGTTTCGCAGGAACTTAAAAAAACCGAGGGTAAACTTGCGAACAGGGATTTCATCAAACGTGCTCCCGAAGATGTTGTGGAAAAGGAAAAGGAGAAACTGGATGAATTTCAAAACCACAAGAAAAAGCTTGAAGAGATTCTCGGGAAACTTTCAGATATATAGCCGGAACTCTTGATTTTAGTACGGTCGATGGGACTAAAAAAGGTCCATTTGTTGATGCGACACTTTCTCGTCTGTTATTTCCACCGGATAATTTCCGTCAAAACACGCAAAACAGTAGTTTGATTTTCCATTAAAGGACTTGTCACCGTTGGTGACCGCTTTTGCTACCCCCTCCCTGCTTAAGTATCCCAGAGTATCGGAAGTTATGTAGTCCTTTATCTTTTCTACTTCAAGAGAATGCGCTATGAGTTCTTCTTTGAGAGGAGTATCTATGCCGTAGTAGCATGAGAACTTCATCGGAGGTGAACTTATTCTCATGTGAACTTCCTTGGCTCCGGCATCGCGTATCATCTTGACAATTTTTCTGCTGGTTGTCCCTCTCACTATGGAATCATCAACCACCACTACTTTTTTCCCGTCTATGACCTCTTTTATCACGCTGAGTTTCAGCTTCACTCCGAAGTTTCTTATTGATTGTTGAGGTTCAATAAAAGTTCTTCCGATATAGTGGCTTCGCAGAAAGCCGGTTTCGAAGGGAATTCCCAACTGCTCGGCGTATCCCATGGCCGCCGGCGTTCCCGAATCGGGTACGGCCACGACGATGTCCGCGTCGGCCGGAGACTCAATTGCGAGTTGTTTCCCCATGTTTTTTCTCATCTGATAGATGTTTCTTCCTTGGACAAACGAATCAGGTCTCGAGAAATATATATTCTCGAATACGCAGTATTTGTGCTGTTTTTTCGGAAGCGGCTTGAATGACCTGATTCCGTTCTCATTTATGAACACTATTTCCCCGGGTTCTATTTCCCTTATATGATGGGCTCCTATGAGTTCAAAAGCACATGTTTCGGAAGCCACAACGTAAGAATTATCAATCTTTCCGAGAACAAGTGGCCTGAATCCATGGGGGTCACGAGCAGCTACAAGGCCTTTAGGTGTTAGAAACACAAGAGAATATGCCCCCTTGCACTCAGTAAGGGCTTCTATGGTTCTTTTGAGAAAGGTCTTTTCCTTAGATCTTGCTATGAGGTGTACGATTACTTCGGTGTCCGTTGTTGACTGGAATATTGAACCTTCTTTTTCAAGCTTGTGTCTTAGCGCTTTCGCGTTTGTAAGGTTGCCGTTGTGCCCGACCGCGAGTTCACCCTTCTCGTAGTTCATTATCAGAGGCTGGGTATTTTTGTTGTTGCTTGAACCAGTTGTGGAGTATCTTACATGGCCGATTGCGGTAGTGCCTTTAAGCTTCAATATGGACTCTTCATCAAAAACTTCGGTTACAAGACCCATTTCCCGGTGGGAGTAAAGCTTTTCGCCGTCGGTTGACACTATGCCGGCACTCTCCTGCCCTCTGTGCTGAAGAGAGTAGAGCCCGAGATAGGTAAAGTTGGCAGCCTCGGGATGATCATATATTCCAAAGACTCCACACTCTTCGCGTAGCTTCGCCATTTTTACCCCTCTGTAGCTGAAAGGCTTCTCTCAAAGCCCATAGACCATGCGTCATGAACTGCTGAGATTTTCATGTCAATTGAATCTTCGACACAGAACCTGTTGTCATCAATAACAACTCCGGCACGCAGCACGGGAATATCGTAATCGCTTGCCATCTCCTTTACTTTTTCCCAACTACCCTCGTTAATACTTGCTATTACCCTGGATTGTGTCTCGGAGAAAAGAAACAGGTCGCTTCTAAGAGAGTTTTCATTTATGTCGGGCGCTTTTACCACGACCCCCCTTGTGCCATCTGGACTAAAGCAACATTCCGCGAGCGCTACGGCAAAGCCGCCCTCAGATATATCGTGCGCCGACTTAAGTATACTTTGAGAAGCACATGCAATCAACATTTCAGCAAGTTTTTTCTCTTTATCAAGATCAATTGAAGGTGGTTCCCCATCTATCAAGCCGTGTTGGATCTTCAGGTACTCGCTTCCTCCTATATCTTCTTCTATCGTTCCTCCAAGCAATATCACTAGATCTCCAGGATCTCGAAACCAAGAAGTGACGATTTTGGCTGTATCTTTTATCAGGCCCACCATCGCCACAGTCGGGGTAGGAAATATGGCGACACCCTCGGTTTCGTTGTAAAGACTGACGTTGCCGCTTACAACCGGTGTATTGAATGTCTTTGCAGCTTCCGACATGCCTTCAACACTTTCTGAGAACTGCCACATTATCTCGGGATTCTCAGGATTTCCAAAATTAAGACAATCGGTGATTGCAAGGGGAGAAGCGCCACAACAGGCCAGATTTCTGACACTCTCCGCGACAGCTATTTTACTTCCCTCACGGGGATTTAAATAACAATATCTAGAATTTACATTAGATGTCATAGCGATTCCCTTTTGAGTTCCCTTGAGCCTTATTATTGCGGAATCTGCTCCTGGCCCCAAAACGGTGTCGGTTCTTACCATGTGGTCATACTGCTCGTAAACCCATTTCTTGCTCGATACAGTCGGAGAAGACAGAATTTCTAGGAAAATTCTCTGAATGTCTCCAGGTTCAGGGAGATTCTCCGAATCCAGCCTCTTTATTTTTTTCAGGTAGCCGGGCTTTTTTATGGATCTTTTATAAATCGGCGCATCCGAGGTTATGAGACTTACGGGCAGATCCGCGACTGTGGTTTCTTCTTCCAAAATGGTCAATCTTCCCGAATCGGTCACCTTGCCGATAATCGAAAAATCAAGGTTCCACTTCTTGAAAATATCCCGGGCTGTATCTTCCTTGCCCTTTTCCAAGACTACAAGCATTCTCTCTTGCGACTCAGAAAGCATCACTTCGTAAGGAGTCATTCTTTCTTCTCGCCTGGGAACTCTGTCAATTTCAATTTCAAGCCCGGTTCCTGCACGATCAGCCATCTCTGTTGAAGAAGATGTAAGTCCTGCGGCTCCCATATCCTGTATGCCGACAACACAATCAGTCTTAAACAGCTCCAAACAGGCTTCAAGAAGAAGTTTTTCCGTAAACGGGTCTCCCACCTGTACCGCGGGCCTTTTTTCTTCGGTTTCCTCAGTAAAGGTGTCCGATGCCATGATGGCTCCCTGTATTCCATCTCTTCCGGTCTTTGATCCGACGTATATTACGGGGTTTCCCTCGCCCGACGCATATCCACGGAAAACATTATCTTTTTTGGTGACCCCGAGGGCAAAGGCATTTACCAGAGGATTTCCATTGTAGCAATCGTCAAAATATATCTCTCCTCCTATTGTGGGAATACCCATGCAGTTTCCATAGCCGGCTATTCCCGATACGACCCCTTCAACCAGAAATTTTGTTTTCTGAAGATGTGGATTTCCGAATCGAAGAGAGTTTAAAAGCGCCACGGGCCTTGCTCCCATGGTGAATATGTCCCGGAGTATTCCCCCGACCCCAGTCGCGGCGCCTTGGTAAGGTTCTATGAAGGAAGGATGGTTGTGGCTTTCCATCTTAAAAACAACGCAGTCGCCGTCCCCTATATCCACTACTCCGGCGTTTTCTCCGGGGCCCTGTATAACCTGTTTCCCCTTTGTGGGAAACTTTCTAAGGTGCACCTTGGAACTTTTATAGGAGCAGTGTTCAGACCACATAGCTCCGAGAATTCCAACTTCTGTTAAGTTCGGTTCTCTGTCCAAGGTCTTGATTATCTTTTCGTATTCGCTTTCAGTGAGTCCGTGATCCAAGGCAAACTGCAGAGATTCTTTATTCTTCATTTGTCCTCCGGGGGCTGGATGAACTTTGTTGTCTTGGATATGTCCATGTCTTTGAAAAGGTATCTTTTTACTTTTCTTGTAGTAGTTTTTGGTAATTCTTCTGTGGCAACTGCAAAATGACTGATTCTTTTGTGGGGCTCAAGCCGGCGGTTAAGTTCACTTATCTCGCCTTTAAGGATATCCCAGATTCTCTGATCGTCTCCGTGTTGCGGGGACTGTCCTAGCTTTTTGGAAATTCCCTCCGCCTCTGGAAATATCACGGCCTGTATTCTTTCATCATCCGGGCTGAATACAATCGCCTCTTCAACCGTTTCAAGCGGAGTTAGCTTTTCCTCGATTTCCTCGGGAGAAATATTCTTTCCTCCTTTAGTTACGATAACCGATTTCTTTCTTCCCGTTATGTAGAGATAGCCTTCGTGATCAAAATAACCGAGGTCACCGGTTCTGAGCCATCCGTCATCCGAGAGTACCTCTTTTGTCGCAGCGGGGTTTTTGTAGTAGCCGTTCATTATGTTCGATCCCCTAACGCATATTTCCCCAATCCCCTCGGAGTCCACATCTCTTATTTCGACCTCGCAGTTCTCAAGCACCATGCCACCGCTTGCGTTCTTCGGTTTCGAAAAGGGGTTTGCGGATATAACCGCAGCCGTTTCACTCATTCCGTATCCCTGCAAGAGGGGAAATTCGTATTTTTCAAGCCCCTCGGAAGCCGGTTCCGAGAGGGCGGCTCCGCCGCTTACTATAATTCTGAGGCGGTCAAGACCTAGACGTTTTTTTGCCATTTTCCCGAAAAACTTAGAGGGCAAGGCTCTTGTGAGAAAATTTTTTGCCTTGTTCTGTTCGATTCTCTGAAGCAGTCTCTCGAGTATCAAGGGAGTGTTAAGCCATACGGTTGGCCTTGCGACTTTAAGGTCGGAGAGCATTTCCCTCGGTTTTATGCTTCTTGAGAAGAACACCCTTTGCCCACAGTAAAAGGACAGCAGTATTCCACCTATTCTTTCATATACGTGGTGAATGGGCAGTATGGAAAAAGCTGTGTCTTCCACTGTTATGGGAAAGGCGCTGTATAGTGTCTCCAGGTTTGACATTATGCTCGCGTGGGAGAGCATTACGCCTTTGGGATTGCCCGTGGTTCCCGAGGTAAAAACTATATCGGCTATGTCTTCGGGTTCTAGTTTTTCCGCGGGAACGGTTCTTTCAGTGTGCGACCGAACCTCAAGGGCCTCGTCCATTGGTATTATGTGCTCGATCGCTCCTGTGTTGCTCAAAACTTCCGTAAACCCCGCCGAGGCGATGAGAAACCTCGAATCTGAGAGCGCGAGCACCTGTTTTATGTGCTCTGTTCTTGCCCTTGCGTCAAGTGGGACGGCTATGGCGCCTGCCCAGATTACCGCAAAGTAGGAAATCGCCCACTGGGGACTGTTCTCCCCCACTATCGCCACATGTTCCCTTCTCTTAAGACCTAGAGACATGAGATGCGCTGAGAACTGGGTGAAAAGAGTGAAAACTTCGCTGAATGTGAGAGAATTTACAGATAGATCATCTTTTCGTGTGGAATACGCGATCTTGTCTGCGTAAAGAGAGGATTTTCTCTCAAGCATATTCTGTATTGTGGTTATTTGGTTTTTGCTTCTTGTGCCGGGGAGTCTTTTTTCCGTGCGAGTGAATCTTTTCATCAAAGCAGTGTCTTCCTAGAGTATTTCCTTTAGATCTTCCAGATCTTTTATGATGAATTTCGGTTTTGACTGGATGAACTGTTCTCTTCTTTTTACCCACACAGAGTCAATCCCGCAGTCTGAAGATCCCATTATATCAGCTTCAGGATCATCTCCTATGAAAATAACGCCTGATGGATTCTCACCGAGGCTGGCGAGAGCAGATTCGAATATTTTCCTGTGAGGTTTTCTCCAGCCTACTTCCTCTGATATCACTATATGTTCAAAGAAATCCGCAATTCCGAATTTTCTGAGCAGCTCTCGTGCCGTAGGAGCGTGATCGAAATTTGATACGACCGAAAGCCTGTATCCTTTCTCCTTAAGGTACAGAAGAACTTCCGTATGATGCTCCGGGTATACCATGGCTCCGCGGAGGCCTTCCATGTGTGAGAATACGAACTTCTCAAGCATGCCGGCGTCTCTTTTTAAACCCATTTTCTCCATGAATATCTCAAACCTTTTTCTGTTTGGATACTCTCTTAAATCCTTTTTCCTGAGTTCCAGAAGTTCCCTGTGGCTTTCGACAAAAGGTTCGTAGAAATCCGTAAATTCCATTTCACCGAGACTGCTTCGCATTCGTGTGAAAACGTGCTGCGCGGTGGAGTTCCAGGTTTCTCCATTAAGCGTTACCTTCGGCAGAAGGGACGGCTCGAACATGACAAGCGTATCAAAAAGATCAAAAAACACCGCTGAATATTTTTTCATCGGATTTCGTGTTACCCAAGCGATCTTTCGAATATGACTTCTATTATCTTGTCATGAAGTCCCAGTGGTTCTGTTACCCTGTAGCTTACTTGCGGAAAATCTTGCGCTGCCTCGGCTACCATCCTGGGTATATCGGATTTTGAATGTCTTCCCGGTACAAGAAAGTACGGGTGGACCGTTATGTCACTCGCGCCGGCCGCTACGCATTTGCGAAAAGCATCCTTTATTGACGGTTCGCAAAGTTCCATGTGACAGTGCTCAACCATATCAAACGGCGAGTCTTGATAGATCCTTGCCTTGTCGGCTACGTCTTCGAGAAGGGCGTTTGCTTCTTCTACGGTGCTTCCGTGATCAACCAGAATTAGAGCCTTCATCGCTCAGTTCTTTTCCGAGTGGAGTTTTATAGTTTCAAGGACTATCTCCGCTGACCTGCGGAACTCATCAAGCAGCAGATATTCGTTTACAGTGTGGAGCTCATACATTCCCGTTCCAAGATTTACGCACTCGATTCCTTTCTCATTTATGAAGTTTGCGTCGCACCCTCCGCCGCTTGTGTGAAGTTCTATGTCGTGCTCCAGGTTCGCAGCGGCTTTAAGTACAAGATTAGTCACGATTGCCTGCGGAGAGACGTTCATTACGGGATACACGCGTTCTATCTCGACCTCTGCACGGGCGCCGAGCCGTTCCCCGTCCAGGAAGAGTTCCCTGCTTTTTGCTGCTTCCACGAAACACTCTTGCATGTGCTGTATCTGTGCGTCAAGTTTCCCTTCATCATGGCTTCGAGCCTCGGCCTTCACTTCAACGAGACCGGGAACTATGTTTATCGCAGATCCTCCCTTTACCTTTCCTATGTTTGCTGTTGTCTCGTGGTCTATTCTTCCGAGTTTCATTCTCGAGATCGCATCACTTAATATTTCTAGGGCGCTTATCCCGTTTTCGGGACAAAGTCCGGAATGCGCTTCGACACCGTGTATTTTTACATCCATGATATCGGAGCACGGACATCTGAGGACGAGTCTCTCCGGTGTGCTGCTGTCAAGAACTATTCCATATGGGCTTTTAAAGTTTGAAGCGTCAAGGAATTTTGCTCCTAGGAGGCCTATTTCCTCACATATGGTAAACGCGACCTCCATATCCCCGTGGGGAATGTTGTTTTCCTTGAGCGTCCTGAGCACCTCGACTATTATCGATACGCCGCTTTTATCATCGCTTCCCAGTATCGTCGTACCGTCGCTTCTCATTATGCCGTTTTCCACTCTTGGTTTTATTCCCTCTCCGGGACTTACGGTATCCATGTGAGAGCAGAGAAAGAATGGTGGAACATCTTTTTTCGTTCCGGGAAGTTTGACTATCAGGTTGCCAATATTTCCCTCGACCTTGTCTCCTGCATCGTCGTAGAAACAATCAGCGCCTAGGTCCTTCATTTCTTCCTCAAGCCTTAGGGCTACATCCTTTTCCTTTTTTGATGGACTGTCTATCTGTATGATATCCATCAGATGACGAGTCATTCTTTCTTCTTGAATCATGGGTGATTTTCTCTTTTTAGTTGGATTAGACGGTTAAATGATATTTGAAAAACCCCCATATTAAAAGATTCTTTTTGTTTTACCGGGTGTTGGTAGTGTAGAATTACCTTCTTGTTAAAGATCTGTATCTTGGCTGTATTTTTAAATCTGGATTGAATGGTGAAGAAATGGAGTTTTTTCTGATAAAGGATAATGTTGCCGACGTCGAGTCGGATTCAGTTGTTTTTTTCTGTTATGAGGGGCAGAGGCTTCCAGCTGCCGCTAGAAAAATCGATAGCAAGCTCGAAGGATTCCTTTCAGACAAAGTGAAGTCGTCTGATTTTAAAGGCGCTTTCGGAAAAACGGTTGTAGTTGATACCCCTGGCGATTTCAATACGAAAACAGTCGTTCTTCTTGGGCTTGGGAAAAAAGAAAATTTCGGGGCGCTTGAGGCTTTTCGCGCCGCAAATATTGCGGTTGCAAGAACCGGCCAGCATTCCCGTACCGTCTCTGTTGATTTTTCCAACGTGGATAGGGGGTTTCTTAAGATTTTTCTCGAGGGCATGGCTTGCGGCACCTATGAATACGGGAAGTTTAAGTCTTCAGGAAGAAGGAAAAACCGGATAGAGAAAGTGTGCATAGCGTCAAGGAGGATTTCGGCCAATTATTTCAGCGGTGAGGCCGCATATGCCAGCGCTGTTTCAAGTAGCGTAGCCTTTTCAAGGGATCTTGTTAACGATCCTCCGAATATACTTACTCCCTCGATTCTCGCAGAACATGCTCTTTCGATTTCAGAAGGATCAGAACACATCAGTTGCAAGGTCCTTGATAGGGATGAGATAAGACAAATGGGAATGGGAGGACTCTCAGCGGTTTCCTTTGGAAGTAGTGAGCCCCCGAGGTTCATACATCTTTCCTACTCACCTCCTGTAAAATCCCGCAAAAAAATTGCTATCGTGGGCAAGGGTATAACTTTTGATTCGGGAGGTCTGTGCCTTAAGCCCGCAGACAGCATGAGAACGATGAAAATGGATATGGCGGGTGCGGCGGTAGTACTAGGGACCATGAAAGCGCTCGGGGAACTGACTCCCAGCGTTAACGTTCACGGAATTGTCCCGGCCACCGAAAATATGACCGGCGCTTCTGCCTACAAACCGGATGATGTGGTAACAGCTCTTAACGGAAAGACAATAGAAATCATAAACACCGACGCGGAGGGCAGGGTGGCGCTTTCTGATGCACTCAGTTACGCGGTCCGCCTTGGAGTTTCCGAGATAGTGGACCTCGCAACCCTTACCGGTGCCTGCATAGTTGGGCTTGGCCTTCATAACGCCGGGGTTATGGGTAATAACGCGAATCTCGTGAAATCGATTTTAGGTTCCGCGGACGATGTCGGCGAGAAGATGTGGGAACTTCCTCTCGATGCGGAGTTAAGGGAGGAAATAAGAAGTCGAGTTGCAGACGTTAAGAATGTAGGAAGTAGGTGGGGTGGGGCGATAACCGCGGCGCTTTTCCTTGAGAATTTCGTTTCGGATGTTCCTTGGGTGCATATAGACATAGCTGGCCCCTCATACGTGGAAAAATCCTCGGAGTGGTATCAGTACGGGGCATCTGGGTTTGGCGTGAGAACCATAGTCAACTATCTTATGAAAAGGTAGATTCTTCGCCGATTACTGTTTTCCTGAAGGAAAAAGACAATGCAGGGGACGTAATCAGGCATTCTGCCTCCTCTTATTATTGTCCCCAACGATTGTGTTGTGCTAGCATATCTTCCCCAATCTTGAACGTACTGAGGAATATCCATGTTAACACTTTACGATGACCCGATTTCCGGCAATGGCTACAAGGTCCGGTTGATCCTTCTGCTAACTGACAAGGCTTTTCGAGTAATCAATCTAGACATACTAAAGGGTGAAACCCGAACCCCGGAATTCCTGGCGATCAACCCGAATGGAAAGATCCCGACCTTGGTGTTTGAGGATGATCGCGTGCTCTCGGAGTCAAACGCAATCCTGTTTCACTTTGCCGAGGGAACAGATTATTTGCCGTCCGAGCCCTTCAGGAGAGCTCAGATTCTGCAGTGGCTATTCTGGGAGCAATACAGCCATGAACCAAATATCGCTACCTCACGTTTTCTGCGCCAGCACCGTGAGCTGACAGACGACGTGCTGGCTATGTTGGAAGCTAAAAAGGCGCCTGCTGAAGCTGCGCTGGCGCTTATGGAAGAGCATCTGACTTCTCATGTCTTTCTGGTTGCCGAGAGCTTCTCAATTGCTGATATTGCGCTCTACGCATACACTCATGTTGCCGAGGAAGGCGGATTTGCTCTAGACGGGTATCCTGCAATCCGTGCCTGGATTAAGCGGGTTGAGAATGTCCCTGGATTCGTAGCTATGAGCGAGGCGAGTAAACTGTAGTTTCAGTCTGGGAAACCGGTTCAGGGGATGTAATCAAGCCAGTGCCTGAATTTCTCATCCTCTCCTTTTATCACGGCGAAATACCTTTTCTGGAGTCTTTTTGTTATTTCTCCAGGTTTTCCGGAACCTATTTTCTTGCCGTCAACTTCCCTGATCGGCGTTACTTCGGCGGCGGTGCCGGTGAAGAAGGCTTCATCCGCGATGTAAAGCTCGTCTCTCGTGAAACGCTGCTCTTTTACCGTAATACTTTCGTCGTCAGCGAGATCTAGAACGCACTTTCTGGTTATTCCCTCCAGTATGGAAGTTAGAGGGGGAGTCTTGAGAATCCCGTTTCTAACGATGAAGATGTTTTCCCCGCTTCCCTCGGCCACGTAACCTTCTGAGTCGAGCAGTATTGCCTCATCAAAACCGAGGTCGGCGGCTTCCTGCCTGGCCATTACTGAATTTACGTAATTCCCGCATATCTTGGCCTTGGTCATAAAGGAGTTAACATGCATTCTGGTGTAGGAGGATATCTTCACCCGGATTCCATTAGCAATTGCGTCATCTCCCAGATATGTTCCCCATGGCCATACAGCTATAGCCACGTTTATGGCGTTGTCTCCGGGAAGTATCCCTTTTTGTCCAGCCCCGATAAAAGCTATGGGCCTGATGTATGCCTCATCGAGCCCGTTTTCGCGCAGGAGGTCCATCACCGCATCGCAAAGGGTCTGCATGTCATAGGGAATTTCTATGCCGGCCACGTGCGCCGAGGTATAAAGCCTTTCCATGTGTTCGGCAAGCTTTAAGACAGCTGATTTTCCGTTAGAGCATTTGTAAGCTCTTATGCCTTCAAAGGCCCCTAGGCCGTAGTGCAGAGTGTGGGTGAGTACGTGCACGTTCGCCTCATCCCAAGGCACTGTTTTTCCGTTAAACCATATTTTGGATTGGTCGTCTGACATAAGTTGCTACCAAGGTATCGGGGAAAAAACTTTGGGAACATTATTATTATTCCCCCTTTCATTGTCAAGCTAGGTTCATGATTGGGGTTTGGTTACAGAGCTGATATGAATTTCCGCAGATTTTTACGTGAGTACGAGTCGCTACCACTCACACTAGAAGAATATTTCCAGGACTGGAGGTCTGTGTTTTTTACTTCGACTCTAGATGTTCTTCAATTATCCTGCTCATTTCCCGAGAGAATTTCGATCTTGGAATGACGAGATCCACTCCCTTTTCCCTGAATTTGCTGGCAAGCTCCCGTTCCACGTGTGGCAGATATCCTATACAGAAGGTTTCTTGATGTTCTGGAAAGCTTTTAAGCTTGGTGAAGACATCTTCGGCATCAATTCTCTTTGAGGCGAGATCAACAATTACGAGGTCAACTGTCTTTCCTTCTATTTTGTCTTGAAATTCATCGAGATTCTTTACCTTTATCATAACAACACCAAGGTGTTTGGTCGCGCTTTCAATCTTTGACGAGAAGAACATGTCGTCAGCTACTAGGCAGACTGTTTTTTGTGAAGTTTCCATTATCTCGGAACAAAGATTCCTGCTTCGCCTGAATCCTACAAGTTCTAGCCGGGTGTAAAAGACAGATAGTTTCCTCTACAACTGAGTTTAGATTCTGAAAAATATTTAGGAAACTGCTAATATATGTGAAAAAACCAAAAAAGTTTTGCGGCCTGACGGGAGTTCTGTTGCATTTAAGGAGGATAAAATGAAGGCTACTTTTATTGCTTTTCTTGTGGCTATGATATTCGGAATTAACCCGATTTTTGAAAAATTGAGTCTAAAGGATGCTTCTCCGCTTTCGGTAATCACCATAAGATTTGTTTTCACTTCGTTGTGTCTGGTGTGTTTAGTGTTGGCTACGGGCAGGTTTGCGCAGGTCATTGCTGTCGACGGCCGGACGCTTTTCTGGATACTTCTTTCGGGACTGATCGGAGGATTGATCGGTCTTTTTCTCTATTTCACGGCTCTTCAGATGGCCGATACCTCAAAAATTGTTGCGATAGTGGCTACTTTTCCCATGTTTACGGCCATCTACGCTTATCTTTTCCTGGGAGAAAGTCCAGGACCCATGAGGATTACGGGAATTGCTTTTATAGTTATCGGTTCTATCCTGATTGAGTGGAATCTGCTGGCAGACTGAGGTGCCTAGATGTCCAAGGATTCTATGTAATCGCGGAACTCCTCAGCCATATCCGGATGTCCGTGTCTTGATGCCGCTTGGATGCCTTTTTCATAGGCGTCCTTAGCTTGATCTGTCATCCCAAGTTCGGTGTAGCAATGGCCAAGTATTCTATAAGCGGCCCCTTCGTCGTCTTTAAGTCTGAGGTAGGCGTTAATTGTCTCTATGGTTTCCTCGTAGCGGTTAAGCTTGAAATATTCATTTGCAAGACTATAGTGAACAAGGGGGGTTGCAGGGTTTTTCTCAAGTAGCTTCTTAAACTTTTGAATTCTTTCTTCGGACATCTTCTAACTACCAACCCTGATTCTGAAAATCCCTAGTTTATTTCTTTTTCGTCTCTCAGGATGAAATCTTCGAAACCGAAAACACTCATGAAATTTTTTATAACAGAGCGTGTGACGTCATCCATTTTAACTTCCTCTTCGTTTCCAAGCCAGCTGCCGATAGACGTTATTCTCACATCCGTTATTCCACACGAGAGTATCAGCTCGAAATAATCGAGATTAGTGCTGACGTTAAGAGCAAACCCATGGTAGGTCACCCATTTCCTGATAGCTATCCCTATGGAGGCTATCTTGCTTCTTTTTACCCAGACTCCGGTCACACCGTCTATTCTTCTGCCCTCGATGTCAAAATCACGAAGCGTCCGGATGATCATTTCTTCGATCATTCTTAGGTGCTTGCGGATATCCATCCCGTGATCTTTGAGGTTCAGTATGGGATAGCCCACGATCTGTCCCGGACCGTGAAAGGTTATGTCTCCGCCCCTCGATGCGTGTACGAAGGAGATTCCGTGTTTTTTAAGATACTCCTCTCTTACAAGCAGGTTCTCCGTGTTCCCCTTTCTTCCAGTGGTGATCGTTGGCGGGTGTTCAAGCAGAATAAGGGAATCCTGTATTTCTTCCCCGATTCTTCTGGCGAGAAGATTCTCTTGATATTCAAGCGCCTTTTCGTAGGGAACAGTCCCGAGTTCGTATATATCTAGGGTGCTCATTGGAGCAGTGACCAAGTGTTCTGTCCTGTACCTCAGAAGTTCCTTACTCTTCCAAGTGCGTCAAGGGCCGCTTCCATTACGGCTTCAGAGAGTGTGGGGTGAGCGTGCTGGGTGGTGGCTATTTCATAAGGTGTCGTCTCTAAGGTTTTTGCCACTCCGATTTCCGCAATCATCTCGGTTGCCCCGTGGCCTATTATATGGCTTCCGAGGAGTTCTTTTGTCCTCGAGTCGAAAATCATTTTTACAAAACCGTCTGTCTCTCCGACCGCAACCGCTTTTCCGACAGCCCTGAAAGGAAATTTTCCTATATCCACATCATATCCCTGGTCTCTTGCCTGTTTTTCCGTAAGGCCGATCATGGCAACTTCCGGCTGACAGTAAACGCATCCGGGAATTGAGTCATAATGAACTTTAGAGTTAAGGCCGTTCATTCTCTCAACAGCAACCACTCCTTCCTCTGAAGCCTTATGCGCAAGCATGGGACCTCCGATTACGTCCCCGATCGCGTAGATATTGGCGCAGGTGGTCATGTAGTTCTCGTCTGTCTTTATAAATCCTCTTTCATCAAGCTCTACGCCCACATCTTCAAGGCCCATGCTGTCGCCCGTGCCATAGAAGGCAAAAGAGGTCGGCGCCGCATTCGCTATGGCTTTTCTTCCAACTGACACAAGCACCATGTCGGCCTTAAGAGTGCTCTGCTCACCTGAGGCCGTGCTCTCCACTGTCACGGTCGCGGAGCCCGAGGTTTTCTTAAGGGATTTGTACACAGTTTCGTTCAGGATAGTCATTCCCTGCTTCGTGAATATCTTCTTTGCCTCTTTCGCTACTTCTTCGTCAGCTCCCGGCAGGATCTGCTTTTCCATTTCCACTATGGTTACCTTGCTGCCGAAAGAGTTGTAGACGTAGGCAAATTCCATTCCTATGTATCCTCCGCCTATTATCACGACAGAGCGGGGAACCTCTGGGTGCATTATCGCTTCGTCGCTTGTCATCACAACTTTTCCGTCAATCTTAAGGCCGGGAAGCGTCCTAGGGACAGATCCCGTGGCGAGAAGTATCCGTTCACTTTCTATATCTTGTGATTCCTTTCCGATAACGGAAATTCCATGTTTTGAGGTGAGTCTTCCCGTGCCGCTTATAAGGGTGATCTTGTTTTTCTTGAAAAGTCCCTCCACGCCTCTGTTAAGAGATGTTGAGGCTTTCCTGCTGCTTTTTATTACTTCCGAGTAGTCAAAGGATAAACCCTTGTGAGTGATTCCGTAACGTTTCGAGTCAAGAAAGTGCGAGTACATTTCTGCACACTTGAGAATTGCTTTTGAAGGTATGCATCCCCAGTTAAGGCATACGCCACCTGGTTTATCCCGCTCGATGACGGCAACTTTCATCCCCATCTGCGCAGCCCTTATTGCCGAGATATATCCTCCGGGACCGGATCCTATAACTGTGAGGTCAAACTTTTCCATTTCGGGGTAATTATATTTGTAATCGGCGTATCGTCAAAGATTGTTCCAACTTGAAATAAGGGCATTTCACCTTAATTTACGTAAATTACCGAAATTAGTTAATTTGACATTACATACGGATAGTTTGACAGGCACAGAGTTTACTCTTAACTCCGTTGACAATATAGGAGGCGGAAATTATATTTCAAAAATATATGACACAGCCAATCTCTCCAAGAAATGAGGCTTTTCTGGGCTTTGTAGTGAACCACTTTATTGAGACAGGGAGTCCTATAGGTTCTTCGACTCTCATATCGAAATACAAGATAAAATGGTCCCCGGCCACCGTTCGCCAAGAACTTAATTCGCTCATGGAGGCGGGTTTTCTCGCTCAAAGTCATGTTTCTTCCGGCAGGTTTCCCACGGAGAAAGGAATAAATTATTACGTGGAGAACATTCTCAACGTGGAGAACTCACCGGATTTCGGTCTGCAGTTTCTTGAGAACAAATATGAAGGTATTGACGGCACGCTTGATCACGTGATAAGCGCTGCAAGTTCGATACTTTCCGACTTTACTAAGCTTGCGGGTCTTGCGATGCTTCCCCAGAGGAATACTCTCAGAGTTAAATCCACGAAGCTTATTAAGATGGGGGAGAGAGAATGCCTTATCTTTCTGGTGTTTGAAGGCGGGCTTACGGAAAAAACCTACATCAGGCTTGCCAAACCCATTAGGGAGTCCCAGGTCGAGAGGATAGGGGGTTACCTTAATCGCCTTATTCTGGGTCTGACGATCGAGCAGGTGCGCAAAGTAGTGCTTGAGAAAATAAAGAGAACCACGACCGAATACAATGAAATCCTCGAAAAGGTGCTCAGGATAAGCAGCGAGCTTTTTGAGAAGGAAAGAAAAGCGGGGATATTCATAGAGGGGAAGGTTTCGGTTATCGAATCTTTGAATCTCGGAGATTCCAGTCTCTATAGGACCATAATAGAGATACTCGAGGATCAGGAGCTTCTTTCCAATTTTCTGAAGTCGGTTGTAAAAGATGGCCATTCAAAGGTCTTTATAGGTTCGGAAAAAGGGATGCCCCGCGGTTTCAGCCTCGTGGCAGCACCTTATTACAAGGGAAACAGCTACGGGAGCTTAGGTGTGTTCGGTCCCACGCGAATGAACTATTCAAAAATCATCCCGCTTGTGAACTACACGGCGAAAATGGTTACAAAGAGGGTTAACGGAGAAATTACGGAATGAGTGAGAACACAGCAGCAGACATTGAAGAAGACAAGAAAAACGGTGCGGAAGACTCAGAAGAGCCAAGAATCTCCGGTGCTGAAGCAGGGGAGGAAGAAACCGAAGGGGATACTTCCGCCGAGCTTGAAGCCCTGAGGGAGAAATATCTGAGACTTTCAGCGGATTTTGATAACTATAAAAAAAGGCTTGCGAGGGAAAAGCAGGAAATACTTGATTTCGGAAACGCGCACAGGCTAAAGGAACTGCTTTTCGTTCTCGATAACATTGAAAGAGCCATTGAACTTTCTGAGGAATCACACGGCGAAAAAACGGACTTCGTAGCTTTTCTCGACGGAATAAAGCTTGTTCATTCGCAATTTCTTGCGGGTCTTGAAAACTTCGGCGTTACTGGAATAGATTCGGGCGAGGGAACTGTTTTCAACCCCAGCTACCACGAAGCCGTTTACAAGGAACACTCGGAAACTTACGAAAACGGGACTATAATCTCGGAGGTACAGAAGGGTTACCTTCTAAACGGAAGATTGCTTCGACCCTCGATGGTGTCGGTGTCCCAAGGTCCGGAGAAAGCCCCTGAAAAAGATTCTGAAGAAGAAACTGACTAAAGCTCCCGTCTCCCAACTCCCAAATGGCTAAGGATTACTACGAAATACTAGGCGTTGAAAGAAACGCTTCCCCTGAAGACATAAAGAGTTCCTACAAGGATCTTGCCTTCAAGTACCATCCTGACCGCAATCCCGGGGACAAGGGTGCCGAAGAGAAGTTCAAGGAGATAAACGAGGCCTACCAAGTACTTAACGATAGGGAGAAAAGGGCCCGTTATGACAGTTTCGGCCATATGTCAGGTGATGGAATGGGCGGTTTCTCTGGATTCGGAGACCTTTTCGGTGATCTCTTCGACGATGTTTTCACTGGAGGTATGGGCAGGAGGGGCAGGGTCCGGCAAGGGGAAAGTCTTCGATATGATCTTGAAGTGGATTTTGACGAAGCTGCGTTTGGAACACAGAAAGAAATAAAGGTCAGGAAAAGAAAACTCTGTGACGACTGCTCCGGTTCCGGGGCCGCAGTCGGGGGAGAATCGATTTGTGACCGTTGCGGAGGCAGGGGGTCGGTTGCTTTCTCCCAGGGTCCGTTTTCAATAAGTCAGGGATGTCCTTCGTGCGGGGGAAGTGGGAAGATTATAACGAAACCCTGTGTGAGTTGCAGGGGGTCCGGGCTTTCGTACACCGAAAAGATGGTACAGGTCAACATACCCGCCGGAATCTCAAGCGGAATGAGGCTTATGATAAGGGGGGAGGGGGAACCCGGGGCACAAGGAGGTCCTCCGGGAGATCTCTACATACAGGTGATGGTGCGGGAACACCCTATTTTCACGCGGGAGGGAAATGACATCGTATGTGAGTTTCCCGTAAGTTTCACCCAGGCAGCTCTTGGAGACGAGGTGGAAGTCCCGATTCTAAAGGGCACTACCAAAATGAAAATTCCGGCCGGAACCCAGCCGGGGCAGACTTTCAGGCTTAGAGGAAAAGGACTCGTGGATGTGGAATCCGGGAGCCTTGGTGATCAGTATGTCGTGGTAAAAGTGATAATACCTCAAAAGCTTACTAAAAAACAAAAAGAGGTTTTAATGGAATTTGCCGGAAGCTACAAGAAAGAAAAAGAACCTTTGATCGAAAAATACTTCAACAAAATAAGAGACTTAATTCACTAAACTGAAGTATTATCTGATACCTTTAAAGCTTTTGCCGTATATGCCCGAATTATCCTCCGGCTATTGCCGGGATGATTGAGACGACATCTCCGTCTTTAAGCTTCGTTTCTACTCCGTCAAGAAACCTTATATCTTCATCATTAACGTAGAGATTTATGAATCTCCTCACGTTTCCGCTCTCATCGCAGAGCCTGTTCTTTATTCCCGGACATTCGCTCTCAAGTTCCTCTATGAGCGCGGATACCGTGGATGCTTCTATGTCAAGCTCGTCCCTGTCTCCTGAGAGCTTTCTAAGAGGGGTTGGAATTCTTACAGATACCATGTTTTTCTCCCGTTTTTTCCTAGGTTTATCCGAAATTCTGCTTCTAACCGGATACTATGACTATAACACGCAACGTCAGAGTTTTTTACTGTTGTATAGCTCTTCGAAGTCCTCGAGGGAAGGTCTTATCACCACGGGCTTTCCAAGAGTTCCCTCGACGGCATCCTGGGTCTTAAGACCGTTTCCTGTTATCGATACCACGATGGGCTCGTCGCGAGGGATTTTTTCTTGCTCTATGAGCTTTTTCGTTACTCCAAGCGTTACTCCACCGGCGGTTTCGGTGTAAATGCCTTCGGTTCTTGCAAGAAGTTTTATCGCGTCCACTATTTCGGCATCGCTTACGTCTTCAGCCGCTCCGCCGCTTTCCCTTATTATGTTCATCGCGTAGTAACCGTCGGCCGGAGTACCAATAGCAAGGGATTTCGCTATGGTATCCGGTTTTACGGGCTTGAACATTTCCCAGTCGTTCTTAAATGCGGTCGATATGGGTGAACATCCCGTTGCCTGAGCGCCATATACTTTTGAACCCTCAGGTTCCACGATCCCGAGCAACTCAAACTCCTTTATGGCTTTCCAGACCTTGGTAAGAAGAGAACCGCTTGCCATAGGGACCACTATGTGCTTTGGGGCTTTCCATCCCAGTTGCTCCATCACCTCGAATGCGTATGACTTGGAACCTTCGGAATAGTAAGGTCTCATGTTTATGTTCACAAAGGCCCAGTTATATTTGCTGGCTATTTCGCTGCAGAGCTTGTTAACCTCGTCGTAACCGCCTTCTACACCTATGAGATTCGCCCCATAGACTATGGTGTTGAGTATTTTCGACTGTTCAAGGTCGTGGGGAATCAGTATGATGCTTTTCAGATTCCCGGAAGCGGAAATCGCTGATACGGAGTTTGCCAGGTTTCCCGTGGATGCGCAGCCGGTCGTATCGAATCCGAACTCTTTTGCTTTCGAGAGGGCTACGGATACTACCCTGTCCTTAAAAGAGAGGGTGGGGTAGCAAACCGCGTCGTTTTTCACGTAGATTTCAGAAACCCCAAGCTCTTTTGCAAGGTTTTTTGCCCGCACAAGCGGGGTGTATCCCACCTGGGTTCCGAGGGTGGGTTCTGAGTCAATCGGAAGAAGCTCCTTGTATCTCCATATGTTCTGCGGACGTGAAGCTATTTTTTCTCTTGAGATATGCTTTTTTATCTCGTCGTAGCTGTATACGGCTTCCAGGGGACCGAAACACGTCTCACAAACATACTTCGGTTCCTTGGGATAAAGATCACCGCATTCCTTGCACTTAAGAGATTCTACGAAACCCATGGTGTCTCCAAAAAATCAATTGGGAGTAAAAATTACCCTAACGGCTTTTGATGTCAAAGAAATTCTGCAACCCGCACTACAGGTTTTAGAGAAGTTTTTGCTCATACCGCCCGTAGCTGGCAACCCCGGTTTTTTTATTCGCAATGAGGCTTTCAGGTACACTTTCACGCAAAAAGGAGACCCCGATGGACGTAATTAGCGAGGATGGATTCTCAATACATGGCTTCAAAGTCGGCGAGAGCGACAGCAACTACAATTACCTAGTGGCGTGCGAGGAGACCGGGCAATGCGTGGTAATAGACCCTCTTGATCCGATCACTCTTCTTGAAATCATAAGAAAGAGAGATTACAGGGTTAAATACGTCCTGAATACCCATGCCCATCCGGACCATATTCATGGAAACAACCCCATAATAAAGGTCTTTCTCTCTTCCAAGATACTTATTCATCCGGCGGCCCTTGACTATGTCGCTCCAAGAAGCGAAGGCATAGAGGAAGGAGACGAGATTGGCTTCGGAAAGCAGCGACTCCAGGTGATTCATACCCCGGGACACTGCCCGGAACATGTCTCCTTTGTAATCGGGAACAACATTTTCCTGGGAGATACGGTATTTGTTTCAGGGTGTGGAAACGTAAAGTTCAGGGGGAAAGTCGAAGATCTGTACGAAACCTTTGCCTTTAAGCTCTCCGGTCTTCCCGACAGCCTCAAGATGTTCTGCGGTCATGACTACGCAGAGACTAACCTCAGATTCGCTCTTGAACTTGCACCGAAGAACAAAGACGCGAAGAAAAAGCTCAGGGAAATCCCCGAGGACAAGTTCCCCCGTTCAACTCTGGGGGAGGAGAGAACTTATAATCCCTTTATGAGAACGAGTGATCCGCACATTCTGGACTCGCTCAGGGAAAAGGATTCGTCCTTGGGGAGTGATCCGATGGCGATTTTCATAAAGTTAAGAGAACTCAGGAACATATGGTAGACTCCGTATTTTCCTTGTTCCCGTAAACCGGTGTTTGCGGTAGGGGAAAAAGGAAATAATAAGGTCTCTCGACAGGGTTAGGGAGTAATGAATACGAAATATAAAGATACAAAAATCTCCGCGCGACTCGAGGCTCTTTCGAAAAAGAAGATAGTTTTCCTCGACGGCGCCATGGGCACTATGATCCAAAGACATAGCCTCGAAGAAGAGGACTTCAGGGGAGATCTGTTCTCTGATCATCCTGTGGACCTAAAAGGGAATAACGACCTGCTTTCCCTCACTAGACCCGATGTTATATATGAAATCCACAGAGAATACTTTAAGGCCGGCTGCGACATAGTTGAGACCAACACTTTTAGCTCCACTTCAATAGCTCAGGCCGATTACGGCCTTGAAAGCTGGGTGAGAGCCCTTAATGTCGAGTCGGCGAAACTCGCAAAGAAGGCAGCTTCTGACTTTATGGAGAAACACCCTGGGAGGGCTTGCTTTGTTGCCGGAGCGCTGGGTCCGACCAATAAGACGGCGTCAATGTCCCCTGACGTCAATGATCCTTCGTACAGGGCGGTTTCTTTTGACGAACTGGTTGAGGCTTACCGCGAGCAGACGGAAGCCCTTGTCGAGGGAGGGGTGGATATACTTCTGCCTGAGACCACTTTTGACACCTTGAACCTAAAAGCGGCCATATACGCTATTGAGAGCTTTTTCGATTCACGTGGGGGGGAAAGGATTCCGGTCATGATCTCCGTTACCATAACGGATCGATCCGGGCGCACTCTTTCAGGGCAGACAGTGGAGGCTTTCTGGAATTCCGTTCGCCACGCAAAACCTTTCAGCGTCGGTATAAACTGCGCGCTGGGAGCTGAGGAAATGCGTCCTTATATAGAAGAGCTCTCACAAATAGCCGACTGCCGCATAAGCTGCTACCCGAACGCCGGCCTTCCCAACCCGCTGAGCGAGACGGGGTACGACGAAACGCCGGAGATCACCTCTACTCTTCTTCTGGATTTCGCGGAAAGCGGTTTTGTCAACATAGTGGGAGGATGCTGCGGCACCACTCCCGAGCACATAGAAATGGTGGTTGAAAAACTAAGAGAGGTCCCGCCAAGAGAAATCCCGGTTCGCAAAGACGCAACCAGGCTAAGCGGCCTTGAACCCCTCACCATAACCTCTGATCCCGATGGACCTTTCATAATGGTTGGGGAGAGGAGCAATGTTACGGGTTCTCCAAAGTTCGCAAGACTCATAAAGGAAGAAGACTATGAAGGAGCTGTTTCAATAGCCCTTCAACAGGTGGAGAACGGGGCAAACATAATAGACGTTAATTTCGATGAAGGGCTTCTTGACTCTGAAGCCTGCATGGAGCGTTTCCTCAACCTTATCGCTTCGGAACCCGAGGTGACCAAGGTTCCAGTGATGATAGACAGCTCCAGGTGGTCCGTTATTGAGCAGGGACTTAAATGTATTCAGGGCAAGTGCATAGTGAATTCCATAAGTCTTAAGGAAGGCGAGGAAGTGTTCTGTGAACAGGCAAAAGCGGCAATGCGCTACGGCGCTTCAGTCGTGGTAATGGCTTTTGACGAAGAAGGCCAGGCGGCCTCGAAAGAGGACAAGGTGGAAATCTGCAAAAGGGCCTACCGCATATTAACTGAAAAAGTAGGCATGGACCCCTGCGACATAATCTTTGACCCGAACATACTTACTGTCGGAACCGGGATCGAAGAACACAATTCCTACGCCGTGAATTTCATCGAGGCCGTCAGGGAGATAAAAAAGTCCTGTCCCGAAGCGCTCACAAGCGGCGGAGTAAGCAACATATCCTTTTCCTTCAGGGGAAACAACGTAGTGCGCGAAGCTATGCACAGCGCGTTTCTTTACCACGCCGTAAAAGCCGGACTCGATATGGGAATAGTAAACGCTGGGATGCTGACCGTTTACGACGACATTGAACCTGAACTTCTCGAAAAAGTGGAAGACGTGCTTCTTAACCGTCGCCCCGACGCCACGGAGCGTCTTGTTGAATACGCGAAACATTTTGAGGGGGTAAAGTCCGGAAGCGCAGAAAGGGAGACCAAGCAATGGAGAGAGCTTGAGGTTGAAAAACGCCTTGAGCACTCCCTTGTAAACGGCATAGCGGATTTCATCGAGGATGACACGGAAGAGGCAAGGGTTAAGTACGGGGCCCCGCTTGAGGTTATCGAGGGTCCTCTTATGGACGGCATGAAAGTAGTCGGAAATCTATTCGGCGACGGCAAGATGTTTCTTCCCCAAGTGGTGAAAAGCGCCAGAGTCATGAAAAGAGCCGTTGCGCACCTTCAGCCTTTTATGGAAGAGGAAAAAAAGGGAAGCGGAGGAGTCAAGGGGAAATTCGTTATAGCGACGGTAAAGGGAGACGTCCACGATATAGGAAAAAACATAGTGTCTGTGGTTCTTGGCTGTAACAACTACGAAGTGATAGACCTCGGGGTAATGGTTCCCTGCGAGAAAATACTCAACGTTGCAAAAGAGCACCGTGCGGATTTCATAGGATTAAGCGGACTGATTACACCTTCTCTTGACGAGATGGTGTATAACGCGAAAGAGATGGAACGGGAAGGGTTTTCCATACCTCTTCTTATCGGCGGGGCAACCACAAGCAGGGCTCACACTGCGATAAAAATAGCTCCGGGATACAGCGGCATAGTTGATCACGTAGCTGATGCTTCGCTTGTGGTAGGTGCCTGCAACGAGATGCTGGACCCGGAAAAAGCCCAGCTTTACATGGAGAAACTGGAAAAAAGCAACTTGGAGCAGAAGCAGCGTTTTGAAAAAGCCCGCGGCCAGACGGAATATGCTTCCATAGAAAAGGCCAGGGAAAAAGCATTTCCGACTGACTGGGATAATATTGCGATAGAGTGCCCCGGGCGGCTTGGAGTCTTTGTCTTCGACAGCATCTCTCTTGAAGAAGTCGCCGGTTACATCGACTGGTCTCCTTTTTTCTGGGCGTGGGAACTTAAAGGAGTTTTTCCGAAAATACTTGAGCACCCCGAAAGAGGAAGTCAGGCGAAAAAACTTTACCGGGACGGTCAGACACTCCTTAAGCGGATAATCTTGGAGAAGGTCTTCACCCCCTGCGCTGTCGTCGGAATTTTTCGCGCAAACAGTGTCGGAGACGATGTTGAAATCTACGGAGAGGAAAAACAGGCTCTGGCAACGTTCCATTTTCTAAGACAGCAGGAGATGCGTTCTAAACAGGGTCACTATTACTGTCTTTCAGATTTTATAGCACCGAAAGTCTCGGGCAGAGAAGATTATATGGGGGGCTTTGTGGTGACTGCAGGGGAAGGGGTTGAGCAATTCTCCGAGGATTTTAAGCGAAAAGGGGATGATTACAATTCGATTATGGCAAGTGTGCTGGGGGACAGGATAGCCGAAGCTCTTGCTGAGATGATTCATAAAAAAGTAAGGGACCTCTGGGGGTACGGAAAAGAGGAAAAGCTCAGTTCCGAAGACCTGATAAACGAAAAATACAGAGGCATAAGACCTGCTCCCGGCTACCCTTCATGTCCGGACCACACGGAAAAAAAGATCCTTTGGGATCTTCTCGAGGCGGAGAAACACACGGGTGTATCGCTTACTGAGAGCTTCGCCATGACTCCGCCGAGTTCGGTTTCAGGGTTCTACATGGCCCATCCCGAATCAAGATATTTCTTTCTTGGCAAAATACTCGAAGACCAGATTCTGGATTACGCGGAAAGAAAAACAATCGATCTTGAGGAGGCGGAAAAATGGCTCCGGCCGAATCTCGGGTACTGAGAATTTTCTTCGCAAAATCGAGGGCTTACTTGACAAACGGCTTTAAAATATCTAGAGTGAAAAATCAGGTCCCAGCCTTACTGATTTTTAAAACGTCATGAAAAAATCGGACATTGAAAAAGAGCTCTCGCGGAAATTTGACCTTAATTCCGTAGAATCTAGAAAGGTTCTGGACACCATAATTAACGCCATGACCGAGATGCTTCGTGATGGGGAAAGAATAGAGATACGACATTTCGGAAGTTTCTTTACAAAAAATTACGAGCCTTATGAAGGAAGAAATCCCAGAACAGGCGAAAAAATATACATAGGCGAAAAAACCCTTCCACTGTTTAGGGTAAGTAGCTGGCTTGCCCCGAAACTTACGGAAAAAAACAGTGATGAATAACAGACCACGGCGTAGGTCTGCTAACAACCCTTCTTTTATAAGCGTCGCAGATGCCTTTGCTTGATATCCTTGTTTATCCCGCCCCTGAGTTAAAGAGAAAATCCCTGCCCGTGGAGGACCTGGGCGAGGACCTTGAACGTCTTCTGGATGATATGACAGAGACGCTCCGCGATGCGGATGGCGTCGGACTTGCGGCTCCACAGGTCGGCAGGAATATCCGGGCCCTGGTAGTTGATGTACCTTTACCTGAAAGTGAAGAAAGGGAGTTCTATGAGCTTATAAATCCCGAGATTGTTTCCTCTCGAGGGTTCCAGGTAGGAGAGGAAGGTTGTCTCAGCGTGCCTGGATTTTTTGCGGATGTAAGAAGAAAAAACCACGTTCGTGTATCTGCCCTCAATAGGAAAGGGGAGCGTTTTACGATTGATGCGGAAGGAATGTTGTCAAGGGTGCTTCAGCATGAAATTGACCATCTTGATGGTATATTGTTTTTTGACAGACTAAGACGACTTAAAAGAGATCTTCTTGTAAAACAGATCAACCAGCGGTTCACCTCCGCACAGGATTAATTTTTTGTTTTGCTTGATTCCAAAAGCGATTTCACGACATGATTTCAGATTTGGTTAAAAACATAGAACCTTTCTACGTAATGGACATCCTAGAGAGGGCAAAGCGCCTTGAGGATGAAGGTCGGGACGTGATACATTTCGAGGTTGGAGAACCTGATTTCAATACTCCCGATGAAATATGTTCTGCTGCCGCGAAATGGATAGAAAAAGGTTACACGAAGTACACAAGCAGTCTTGGAATTGATGAGCTCCGCCAGAGCGTCGCGGAGGATTACAGCCGTACTTATGGAATAGAAGTGGGGTATGAAAGGGTAATAATAACAATAGGCAGCTCCCCGGCGCTCTTGCTGGCAATGCTGACCGTTCTTAACCCCGGGGATGAAATATTGATAACGGACCCGCATTACGCGTGTTATCCGCAGATAATAAGCGTTGCGAGAGGAGTCGCAAAGAAAATACCCGTTTACGAAAGGGACGGTTATCAGGTTGACCCTGCGGAAATCAAAAAGAATATCGGTAAAAAAACAAAGGCTATCCTGGTAAATTCTCCCGCGAATCCCACCGGGGCGGTTATGGACAGAGAAGTTCTCCGGGAACTGTCCGAGATGGGTCTTTTCGTGATTTCAGATGAGATCTACCACGGTCTTGTCTATGGCGCGCGCGTTAACTCCATTCTGGAATTCACTGACAACGCCATAGCGATAAACGGCTTCGCTAAATTCTACTCCATGACAGGTTGGCGTCTTGGTTACATGATAGTTCCAGAAGACCTTGTAAGGTACGTGCAGAAGCTTCAGCAGAATCTCTTTATTTCCGCCGGATCTTTTGTTCAGAAAGCAGGAGTGGCCGCTATTGAGGAAGTGAAGAGGGGTGGGGGAAGCGAGGCAATGGTGACTGAGTTTGACAGAAGAAGGAAGGAGATGATAAAAGGGCTTTCCTCAGTTGGATTTGATATTTCGGTTGAACCCAAGGGGGCGTTCTACGTTTTCGTGAATTCCTCTCGATGGAGCCAAGACTCCTGGAGCCTCGCATTTGATATTCTTGAGAACTGCCACGTGGGTGTAACTCCCGGAATAGATTTCAGCGACAGGGGAAGGGATTATCTCAGGTTTTCCTACACGACGTCGGTTGACTCCATACGGGAGGGAATAAGAAGGCTGGGTGAATTTCTGGGTTAAGTATTTTTTGGAGAAAAAACTTGCGTTACTTGTGATCGGAAAGTAGCTTTCTCGCTTTTTCTGGATAAGACGAATTTTCGTCATGGGATATTAAATGGATAAAAAGCTTGTCGTTGGAAACTGGAAAATGAATTTGCTTCGGGAGGAAGCACTGGAGTTATCCGGTGCAATAGTCAGCCTGCTTGGAGAAGACTACGACGCATGTCGGGTAGTGCTTGTGCCTCCCTATACGGTTCTCGGCGCGGTAGGGAGACGCATCTCGGGTTCAAACATAGATCTCGGGGCCCAAAACGTTTTCGGCAGGATAAGCGGGGCATTCACTGGTGAGATTTCCGCACCGATGCTTTTGGACGCCGGATGCAATTGGGTTATTATTGGCCATTCGGAGAGAAGACACATCCTTGGGGAAACTGATGAACAAATCCGTGAAAAACTTCTGCTATCAATCTCCTGCGGGTTGAAAATAATTCTCTGTGTGGGAGAAACCGAAGTCCAGAGAGAAGAAGCAATACGCGGAAGTGAAGACATTTCGGCGAGAAAAGAACAGCTTTTCTCGCCGACAAAGATCCAGCTAGAAAGTGCTCTGCATGATCTGGATGAGGAGCGGGTTTCAGATATCGTCATAGCATACGAGCCCGTTTGGGCCATAGGAACGGGGAAAAATGCCACTTCTTCGGAAATAGCTGAAATTCACGGATATATACGGGAACTCTTAACCGAAATGTTCCCCCGTTTAGGCGATAGTGTGAAAATTTTATATGGCGGAAGCGTCAAAACGGGTAATATAGAAGAGATAATGTCTGTTGATGAAGTTGACGGGGTTCTGGTTGGAGGAGCGAGTCTTTCAGCTGACTCTTTTTTTAGAATAACAAAGTCCGTGGAGGGTTAGAATTGGAGTTCTTAATACCGTCGGTGAAAATTATTCATATTATTGTCAGCATCCTTCTTGTGCTGATTATACTGCTTCAGCCGAGCAAGTCCGCGGACATAGGTGCAATGTTTGGAGGCGGAAGTTCGGAGTCGCTCTTTGGGTCAAGCGGCGCAATGCCTTTCCTTGTGAAGATGACCAGGCTCTTTGGGCTCATATTCGTAATTACATCGCTTTTTCTCGGTTACACTTCCGTAAAGTCAATATCGGGTTCGGTGGTGGAGAAATCACCGATTGAAATGTTTGAAGAAACCTCTCCGCCCGTCGAAGAACCCTTGGAGCCTTCCCAGGGAGGAGAATGAGTATAGAGGGATCGGTTCTGCGGATGCCTTTTATTTGAAAGTGCTTTAGTTAGTATAGAAATGATAGGTTAGTAAAGTAGTAACGTGCCAATTCGGAGGTTTCAAAGATGGCATACATAATTGCCGAACCATGTATCGGAGTAAAGGACAAGGCTTGTGTTGAAGCGTGCCCGGTCGATTGCATATATGAGGGAGATGATCAGCTGATCATACATCCTGATGAATGTATAGACTGCGGAGCGTGCGTAGACCCCTGTCCGGTGGATGCCATATTTCACGAAGATGAATTGCCCAATAAATGGCAGAAATTCATTGACATAAACAAAGATTTCTTCGAGGGCAAAGAAGGCCTTGAACCGGCCAGAAATGACTAAAATTCAATAAGAACGGACTTTAAAGAGAAAAAAGGGGGACTTGAGAATTTCATTTCCCCCTTTTTTTATGTCTTCGAGAAAACATTTTTATGCGGACAAGACAGCAGTGCGGAAAAAGCTCAAAAGAGGCTCCCTTGCACTTCAGACCGCATCAGCTTGTAGCTTAAAAAGTTTCACGTATATATTTTCCTGTTCAAGATGAATACCCAGAATATAAAAAAGAAAGCACGGAAGGTCCTTCAATTTCTGAAGAAAACCTATCCGGACGCAAAATGTCATCTAGTTTTTAAGAGCGCATCGGAGCTTCTGATCGGGTCTATTCTCTCCGCCCAGTGTACGGATAAACGAGTAAATATGATAACCCCGGGACTTTTTAAAAAGTACCCGGACCTAGGGGCATTTTCTTGTGCATCAGAGGAAGAACTCCAAAACGATGTAAGATCAACGGGGTTTTACAGAAACAAGGCGAAAGCGATAATAAACTGTTCAAGGGAGATAATACAAAAACACAAGGGAAAAGTCCCTTGTGAGATGGAAGAGCTAGTCAAACTTCCAGGAATCGGAAGGAAAACGGCAAATGTTATAATTGGCAATTATTTCAGAAAACCCGGGATAATAGTTGACACCCATATAATGAGGTTAAGCCGCCGGCTTGGTCTTACCTCGAATTCCGACCCCGTTAAGATTGAATTTGATCTTAGAGAGTGCATTCCGGAAAAAGACTGGACGTTTTTTTCAAATTCCCTGGGCGATCACGGGAGAAATATCTGCAAGGCGAGAAAGCCCATATGTTCAAAGTGCGGAATATCCCACGTATGTCTTTATTTCAAGGAGCTTTACGCATCGTGAGAACTGTTAGCGTTAAAGGGATTTTTGGAAAACGCTCTGAGCGGAGAGAAAGCAGATGAAGCCCGGCACCGATTATTCTGGATTTTTTCCTTTCGGATGGTTAAGAGACTTCCGGGGAGATAACTGGCAGATTTTCTGGGATAAGAAAACGGGGCATCTTTTCCTCAAAGCCACCGCAAAAACCACGCTCATAAAAATTGGTGAGGCCCCGGACTGGACGGAGGCGAAGAAAAAAGCCGATTTTCTAATGAAGAATCCTGACTCGGTCACAACAGAAACTGCAGATTGCTGAATTTGCCGCTTTTAGGAAAACGATTCGAGGTATCTCCGAGTGCTAAGGTTCTTATCAATCATCGGAGTTCATTATTACCGCTATTGACTTGCCTGCGGGATTTTTATAATATCAGTACTTCTTAAAAAACCGTGTCTAATAATGAAATACGTAGAGCAGGAACTTATCTCCGTACCGGTCGGGAAAGGAAAGGTTAACGCCCTCTACTACAGAGCGCTTAATAACGACTCCGAAAAAAGAAAGACTATAATTATCCATGTTCATGGGTTTTTGGGGAACTTTCTTGACGGAAGCCAGAGATTCTTACCGCCGATCCTCGCCAAGGCAGGCTATTCGTCTATTGCAATAAATACCAGACTGGCCAATTTCGGGCTTTTCTTCGGTTTTGGAATAGTGGATGACACCATTTCGCAGATAGACGGCGTAGTGAGATATTTGGGAGAAATCGGTTACGAGAAAATCATTGTTTCCGGTTACAGCCTAGGTGGAGGAGTGATTCTCAGGTATCTCTCTGTAAAAAGCCGCCAACAGGATTCCGACGAGTCGGAGCTGCTAAAGGGTGTAATTGCCCTTGCCACTCCTTATTCTATCCCGGACTCGATAAGAAGAAGATGGAACAAGTGGGAAAGCCAGCCTTCCTACGATGAGGTATACGAGGAAGCGAAGATGATACTTGGCGATAATCCCCATGATTCAAAGCAGGATAGAACAATTCTTATTTTCAGGGCCAGAGGAAACTCCTACCGGCCGGAGCACACCGAAATATATACTTACAAGACGTGGTGGTTTCTCGCCGGTCCGGAGGCAGGGGCTGTAAAAAGCCACGAGCAGATAAAGAACATAAAACTGCCGATTCTTCTCATGCAGGGATGGAACGATGAGTTTGTAAAACCCGATGAGACCCATAACCTTGCGCAAATAGCCATAGATAACGGAAATGACGATGTTTCCGCATATTATCTCAATACCGGTCATACCCTCGACGGAAAAGAAGAGGAAATGGGCGATATTATAATAAGATGGCTTGACAGAAGATTCATCTGATTCTGCGATGGTAAACGAACAGAAGAGTCTCCTTACCTACAAGACTGAAGATGGATTCGAGGTGAATTCTCTCCTTGTCACCCCTGAGTTTGCGTCGGAAGAAGATCTTTACGAATCTCCCATAATCATAAACCTCTACGGAGTATTGGGGCATTTTCTCACGAGAGGAACCCCCGTTAGACTTCCCCCTCTTCTCAGGGAAAAAAATATAAGCACGCTTTCTGTAAATACCCGTATGGCGTTTATGGGCCAGATAATGGGCGAGGGGATTTTTCCTGACACGATTCATGAAATGAAAGAATCAGTGGATATTCTCCAAAAAGAGGGGTTTCGCAACATCTTCATGCTGGGCTACAGCCTGGGGGCTAACATGGCTGTCTACTATGCGTCCCAGACCGGTTCTTTCGGGATAAAAGGCCTTATACTGGAAGGGTGCTCCTATTCTCTGCCGTATTCACAGCAAAGAAGGCTTGAGAAAAACAGGAGTATTCCATCCTATGATGATATTTATCTGAAAGCCAGAGAGGTTCTGGGTCCGAATCCGGACAAAAAGAAAAACGACCAGATATTTATCGTCTACAGAGCCTGGGGGGATTCTTTTAACCCGGTTGACGGGGAGATGTTTACTTACAGGACCTGGTGGCATATGAGGGGACCCCAGGCCTACTACGCAAAAACCTGTGAAATTATAGAAAATGTGAAGGTTCCCGTTCTCTTTATCCACGGAGAAGATGACGACATCGTTGATGTGTGGGAACCCAAGGAACTTAAGAACATAATGAACCAGTCGGGTAACGAAGATGTGACGTTACGCTATATACCGGGAGCGAAACATGACTGCGTAGAGAATCCCAAAGATTCGATAGATGCCATAACGAAGTGGATATCGAAAGTTAACGCGAAGATATAAATCGAATGAGTTCCCCGTATGGGTCTCGGGATTCTGGGAATTGAACCGGGATATGGTGCCAGGTTCGTTTTTTCTTCTTGAAAAAAGGGAAACTTTATATATCTTACAACTCCTTTAATAAAACAGTTGACTTTTTTCCTAGATTTTTACTCATAAATCTGCAGGCAACAGGAAATTTGGAGGCAACAACCATGTCCGAGAATTTTTCAATTGAAAAGGAGCTTTCAGAAAAACACCAGCTTAAGAAACCTTCGGGAGTATATTACAACCTTTCCGTTCCTAGGCTTTACGAAGAGGCGATCAAGAGAAACGAAGGACACATTGGTGAGAGCGGAACTTTTGTAGGCTACACCTCTCCTCATACTGGAAGATCCCCCAAGGACAGATTTGTGGTAAAGGAGCCCTCCACTGAAAAAAATATAGACTGGGGAGCGGTAAACAAGCCCGTATCACCAGAGGTATTTGATCACTTCTACGAGAAAGTGATGGATTATTTCAAAGGGAAGGATGTTTTCGTGAGAGACCTGCAGGTCTGCGCTCATCCGGATTACAGAACAAACGTGAGGGTGATTAATGAATTCGCCTGGCATAACCTTTTCGTAAATAATCTCTTTCTACGACCCGGCGCTTCTGAGCTTCCGCACAAGGAAGTGGGTTTTACCGTCATTTCAGCCCCGGGTTTCAAGGCAGACGACCCGGAAAAATACGGTCTCAACAGCGAAACCTTCATATTTCTTAACCTAAGCCGAAGAATTGCCCTTATCGGTGGTACACGCTACGCGGGAGAGATGAAAAAGTCCGTTTTTGCCGCCATGAATTTTCTTCTGCCGGAAAAAAATGTTTTTCCAATGCACTGTTCGGCAAACATCGGAAAGGACGGAAATGTGGCGCTTTTCTTCGGATTGTCGGGAACTGGCAAAACCACGCTTTCTGCTGATCCCGAAAGGGCGCTTATCGGAGATGACGAACATGGCTGGTTTGATGAAGGAGTTTTTAATTTCGAAGGTGGCTGTTATGCGAAGACCATAAAGCTTAGCCCGACTACAGAACCCGAAATTTATCAAGCAGCGCTTAATTTCGGTTCGGTTCTTGAAAATGTCGAACTTGATCTAGAAACAGGAAAGATAGATTTTGACAGCGACAGGTATACGGAGAATACCCGCGGGGCATACCAGATTGACATGCTCGAAAATATTGTTCCGGAAGGAGTAGGCGGTATTCCCAAAAGTATTTTCATGCTTACCTATGATGCTTTCGGAGTCCTGCCCCCTATATCAAGGCTTGATTCCGACCAGGCCATGCGTTATTTCCTCCTGGGCTACACGGCGAAAGTTGCCGGCACCGAGAGAGGAGTGAGCAAACCTCAGGCGACTTTCAGCTCATGTTTCGGGTCTCCTTTTCTTCCAAGACCCCCGAAGTTCTACGGAGCGATGCTGAAAGAAAGAATGGAAAAACACAAAGTAAACGTATGGCTTCTAAATACCGGAATTTCCGGCGGGCCTTTCGGGGTCGGCAAGAGAATGCCTCTTCCATCCACAAGAGCTCTTGTTACAGCAGCCGTAAGCGGTTTGCTTGACGACAGAGAGTTTGTCAAAATTCCTATACTCGATCTCTCCGTGCCGGTTGATTGCCCTGGAGTTGATTCGACTCTTCTACAGCCTCGGCTTTCATGGGATGATCCGGACGAATACGACCTCAAGGCTCGCACTCTTTCGGAACTTTTCGAGAAAGAATACGAAAAGTATGTCTAGAGTTTAAGCCGGTCCTAACCCATCTTCTTGTTAAGACTTGACTCCGTAGTATAGAACACCTAGCGAATTGAGGCCGGGGATTATTTCTGGCGTCCCCGAGGGGATTTGAACCCCTGTTACCGGCGTGAAAGGCCGATGTCCTAGGCCTGACTAGACGACGGGGACGGCAAGAATTGAGCCGTACAGGATTCGAACCTGTGACCCACTGCTTAAAAGGCAGTTGCTCTACCAGCTGAGCTAACGGCTCAGAAGATGCCGTATTATATCACGGGCCTTTTTCATGTCAAAAAACTACAGTTGTCCTGATAGAAAGTATAAAATCATGTAAACTCCCTTTCTCACTTTCTTTTTTCAGGTCACCTTTTAGAATGTCTTTTGCACAAAAATACAGAGATTTTTCCCTCGTCACTTTGGGAAATTTTTTCTTTTTCTGCAATTTCTCCTCTTTTTTCCTGCTTCCGCTTTTCATAAAAGATATCGGGGGTGACGAGGCCCGCATAGGCTATGTCATGGGCACCTTTGGCATAACTTCAATAGGAGCTATTCCCTTTGTAGCCTATCTGATAGATCACTACGGGCGAAGAAGGTTCATGCTTGCTGGTTCTTTTCTGATGTTTCTGGTTTCCCTTCTCTATATTTTTATATCGGATATTGACGTAAAGATATTTCTCCTGAGACTCATGCAGGGAATTGCTTTCGCTTTTTTCTTCACCTCAGCCGCTACTGCGGTCTCCGATTATGTTCCCAGTGAAATAAGGGCCTACGGACTCGGCATTTTTGGAGCCTTCACGATAGCTTCTTACTCGGTCGGACCTACCATCGGAGAAATTGTGATCGAAAGATTCAGTTACTCGACCTTCTTTCTCTATACTTCCTTGTTTAGCCTGCTTGCCTTTATTTTGTGTTTTCTTTCGCGGGAGGGGAACTTCAGGGTATCCGAAAAATCCATTTTCAGCGGATTTTTCGACGTTGTTTTCTCCGAGAGGTTCCGCGTGCTTCTGCTGACCAATCTTATAATTGCCGTGGGGCTTGGAAGCATGCTTAATTTCTTCTCCGTTTTTCTCGAGGGAAACGGAATTCATGCGTGGAGCTTTTTTCTTACATATTCGGTAACCGTCATATTGATCAGGGTCCTTGGAGGAAAGCTTCCAGATATCGTTGAGAGAAGAAAAATAGCCCTGCCTTCAATGCTTATCATGGTGTTGTCCTTGCTTATGATTTTTTCCATAAACTCCACTTTGAGTGCCGTTCTGGTTTCTTTCGTCTTCAGTCTGGGTTACGGAATTCTCTATCCCACCATAAGCGCAATGATTATCGACAGGGCGCTTGATGATGAAAGGGGAACTGCGATGGGAGCGTTTAACATGTCTTTTAGCATCGGGATAAACTTTTTTGCCTTCGCTCTTGGAATCATAGCGCGAGATTACGGTTTTTCGAACATGTATTCGATAACGGGAATATTCATGTTTGCGGGGTGCATCATCTTTACCTATAAATATTTTATAAGTGCAGGGAGGGCGAACCGTCTTTCATGAAAATAAAATCCGGTGACACCATTCTCCTCGTTTCACCTGATAATAAAAGCTTCATGGTGGTGGTAGAAGAGGGCAAGTCGTTCAGTTCTCACATGGGAATACTCGATCTTTCCTCCGCGCTGGGAAAAAACTGGGGGGAGACTATAGTCTCAAGTCTTGGAAACGATTTTGTACTTCTTAACCCTACTGTGGAACAGAAGATTATGAAGGTGAGAAGGGCTACGCAGATTGTTTATCCCAAGGATGCGGCCTTGATTCTCTTTAAAACGGACGTGAGAGCGGGAGCCAGGGTCGTTGAAGCCGCGACCGGCTCAGGAGCTCTTACCATCGCGCTTGCGAATTCGGTGGCCCCTTCCGGAAAAGTCTATACGTACGAGAAAAGAGAACAGTTCATGAATAATGCCAAAGATAACGTACGACGGACGGGGCTTTCTGAATACGTGGAATTTAACTGTGGAGATGCCAGAGAAGGTTTTAAGGAAAGAGAAGTCGACGTCGCGATACTTGATCTCCCTTCTCCATGGTATGGAATTCCGGCGGCTTACGAGGCTCTTGCTTCCGGAGGGAGAATCGCGAGCATTTCCCCAACATACAACCAAGTGGAAAGAACCGCGGAATCGCTTGAGGAAACGGGTTTTGTGAGAATCGAAACGGTAGAGCTTATAATGAGAAATTATCAGGTGAAAAAGGGGAAGACCCGCCCAGATAACAGAACCGTGGCACACACAGGATTCCTTACCTTCGCCTTCAAGGGAATAAGCGATGTTAACGCTCGCGAATCAAAATGACTAATGAACGACTTCTTATAGAAGGCGCAGACCAAATAGGTATTAAAAACATCAGAACCGATCTTTTCCTCTCTTATGTTGGCCTGCTACGCAAGTGGGGCAGGCGCATAAACCTGAGCTCAGTTCTCACTGACCGAGAAATCATAATCAAGCACCTGATTGATTCCCTTACAGTGGCTGAATTCATGCCTCCCGGCTCAAGGGTGATTGACATAGGAACGGGGGCCGGTTTTCCCGGAATTCCGCTTTCTATCTACGACCCGTCCCTTAACGTTACGCTTCTTGAATCGGTTGGAAAGAAAGTTGCCTTTTTAAAGGATGTTAAAAGATCTCTCGGACTCAGCGGTATTGATATTCACCATGGGAGAGCCGAGGAGTTAGATAGAGGTATGAGAGGGGGTTTTGACCGGGTGACGTTCCGGGCTCTTGGGAGCGTTGGCACCGCCGTGGCCCTCGGAACTCCTTATCTGGATATAGGAGGGGAGATGGTTATAATGAAGGGGCCCCGGGGAAAGAAGGAATGGGAAGATTACGCGAATCAGTATCCGGAATGTATGGAACTTCTTATGACAAAAGAACTTGAACTGCCTTTTTCAGGCGAGAAAAGGGTGATTATCGTCGCGAAGCCGACATCTCAGCAGATGGAGACAGAAGTTTGAAGACCATAGGAGTAATAGGCGGAAGCGGTCTTTATGAAATGGAGGGGCTCTCGGATGTTAAAACCGTTTCTATGGAGACTCCATGGGGCAAACCCTCCTCAAGCCTACTCACGGGAGCCCTTGGCAGTGTGCGAATGGTTTTTCTCCCAAGACACGGAACGGGTCACACGGTATCCCCGCCTGAGATAAATTTCCGGGCGAATATATACGCAATGAAAGCTATGGGAGTCGAGTGGATTATATCCGTAAGTGCCGTGGGCAGCTTGAAGGAGGAAATAGAACCAGGGCACATAGTGATACCTGATCAGTTCATTGATAATACTAAGCGGAGGCCTTCTACGTTCTTTGAGGGTGGCATAGTAGCCCACGTTTCAATGGCAGACCCGGTGTGCTCTGTTCTTTCGGGCTGTCTGCGGGAAGCATCGCTTGGCTTTGGCGGAACGGTCCACTCGGGAGGAACATACGTTTGTATCGAGGGCCCTCAGTTCTCTACAAGGGCGGAGAGCCATCTGTACAGAGAATGGGGAGCGGACATAATAGGAATGACCGCAATGCCGGAAGCGAAACTTGCCAGGGAAGCCGAGATCTGTTATTCCACAATAGCCCTTTGCACCGATTATGACTGCTGGAACGAAGATCATGACGACGTCACGGTTTCGGACATAATCGAGATCATGAATAAAAACGTTGAAGCGGCAAAAAAAATAATAGCCGGTGTAGTTGATAATATCCCTGAAGAAAGAGAATGTCCTTGCGGGAGTGCCTTGGGTCACTCTATAATAACGTCCTCGGACTGCGTAACCGAAGAAACCAAGAACAGATTTGAACTTATCGTAAAAAAATACATGTAGAGGTCTTAATGAGCATCGTCGTTGTAGGTTCAGTAGGAATTGACACCATAGAAACACCTTTTGGAAGAGAAGAAAACGTTCTCGGCGGGTCCGCCTGTTATTTCTCTCTGGCGGCCCGTAATTTTACGGATGTTCATATGGTTTCCTCCGTTGGAGAGGATTTTCCCCGGGCCCACTCCGAACTGCTTCGCTCAAAGGATATTAATACGGAAGGAGTAGCGGTCAGTGACGGAGAAACCTTCAGATGGGAAGGCAGATACGACTATGATATGAAGGATCCGGAAACGGTTTCCGTCACCCTTGGTGTTCTGGGATCGTTTGATCCTGTGGTTCCCGAGAAATCCAGGGATGCCGACTATCTTTTCTTAGCCAACACGGATCCTGAGATACAGATGAAAGTCCTTGAGCAGGTAAGCTCACCCCGTGTCGTGGCCTGTGACACCATGAATTTCTGGATAGACAACAAACTGGAGCAACTTAAAGAACTTCTGGGCAAAGTTAATATTCTCATAATAAACGACTCTGAAGCAAGACAACTATCCGAAGAACCATTGATGATCAAAGCGGCGAGAAAGATAATGGACATGGGACCGGAGTTCCTGATTGTGAAGAGAGGGGAGTACGGAGCTTTGCTTTTTTCTCGGGAAGATCTGTTTTTCGCACCCAGCTACATGCTTGAGCAGGTGCTTGACCCGACGGGAGCAGGAGATACTTTTGCCGGAGGATTCATGGGCTACGTTGCGTCCCGGGATAAAGACCTTGACTTCGCCGGTTTCAAGAAAGGGGTTGCCTATGGAAGCGTGCTGGCTTCCTTTACGGTTGAGGATTTCAGCGTAAGACGTCTGGGCTCGCTAAAGAAAGAGGAAATAGAGCAAAGATACGCAGAGTTTCTTAGACTCTCGACCATGTAGAAAAGGAGAATCAGCTCAGGGACTTTACGTATTTCATGCGGATATTGTAAATCATGTCGTCAAGAAGCTGCTTTTCCTCTTCACTCAGATTCCCTTCGGTCTTTTCCGCCAGTATTTCAAGGATGGTTATGGTGTGCTTGGCGGCTGGAATGTTAACTTCTCTTTTTTTTGAGTGAGGGTCGGGAATTTCACCCAGATGAATGAGGGCCGAAGCGTTTAACGAGAGAATAAAGCCTGAAAAGTCCATCTTTAATTCTTCTTTTTCACCGCTCACGATAAATCACTCTCCTTGCAGATAAGTTCTTAACGCCGTTGGATCAATTATAGATACTGGTGGAGTTTTTTTCTAGGGTCGTAGGGATATTTCTCTTTAATCTCGTCCATGAGTTTCTTCATATCCTCGCTGGATTCCTTCGGCATTGCTATCTGAATAACTACGAACTGGTCTCCTCGTTTGCCGGTCTTGGGATTTTTCACTCCCTTTTCTCTGAGCCTCATTTTCGTGCCGCTTCCCACGCCGGGAGGGATAGTAAGTTTTACAGGACCCTCTATGGTTGGCACGTCGATCAGCGTTCCCAGGGCCGCCTCATAGACCGTTAGCGGAAGATCAATATATATATCGTCGTTTTCTCTTCTGAAAACCGGATGGAACAAAACCTTTATTTCGAGAATGAGATCTCCGGCCATAGAATTTATTTGTTCGCCTTTGCCCGGCAATCTTACCTTGGACCCGGTTTTCACTCCAGCCGGAATCTTGACCGTTATTTTCTTGGTTCCGCCCTCGGGGGACTTGAGCAGAAGTTCCTTCTCTCCACCTTTTACCGCGGTCTCAAAATCAAGGGTTACGGTATGTTGGATGTTTTTCGGTCTTCTTGGCTGCTGTCGCACGTTACCGAAATCAAAAATATCTCCGAAATTTCCCCCAGCTCCACCCATGCCGTAAGCCCCGCCTCCCTGCGAAAACATATCTTTGAAGATTTCATCTATGCCCGGAAACCCCCGTGAATACTGCCTGTAGGTTCCTCCGCCTGTTCTCTGTCCACCAAAACTGCTTGTCCCGAACATGTCGTAGGTCTTTTTCTTCTCGGGGTCGGAGAGGGTTTCGTAAGCGTGCTGAATTTCCTTGAACTTTTCCTCGGATTTTTTGTCCCCCTGATTCATGTCGGGGTGGTGTTTTCTCGCGAGGTCTCTGTACGCTTTCTTTATCTGGTCCTGCGTCGCGTTTCGCGGTACGCCGAGCACCGCGTAAAGATCTTTTTCCGCGTTCATGACGATAAAAACTCCGATTTTCTCATGCTCATTATAATATTACTTGAGATTAAAAGAAATTGATTAGGTGTTTATATACTTGGCTGCCTGCGGGAGGTACCTTTCTTGACGACTATCGTGCCGGATTACATTCGAGCAGTATTAAAGTAAGGAACACGAAACGGAAGATAGACGAGGAATAACGAGATTCCATGAGCAAGAAGAAAACTGTCGCCGTGACGGGCGCAGCCGGGTTCATCGGCTCAAGGCTGGTGAAGAGACTGGCACAATCAGACCATGTGGACAGCGTTATAGCGCTTGACTGTCTACCGTTAGACATATCCTATCCGAAAGTCACAACATTCCAGAAGGATATCCAGGAGTCGACTGCGGACATTCTGCGAAAGTACCGGGTTGACGCGGTTGTCCACTTGGCCTTTCTCTTGCGGCCCGGACATGACCGTAAGGCAGCGCACAGGGTGAATGTCAGCGGTACGGCCCAGGTGATACATGACTGCTGGGCTGCCGGCATAAAACACCTTGTCTACCTCAGCAGCACCACTGTGTACGGCGCCCGTTCCGGGACTGAGGAGCCATATACCGAGGAATCACCCGTCAGGCCCGTCCGAGGCTTTCAGTACGCCGAGAATAAGGCCGCAGCGGAACTCAAGCTGAGAACATTCGCAATGAACAATTCCAACTCCCGCGTCACCATACTGCGGGGGTGCACAGTAATGGCGCCCCAGTGCGAGAACTTCGTTACCGAGGTCTTTTTCAGACTGGCGAGCGTCCGCGTTCTCGGTGCAGACCCGCAGATGCAGTTCATCCATCTGGACGACCTGCTAGACGCCTTTGAGTTGTGCCTGCTGAAGCCTGCCTACGGGGTGTTCAACATCACTGGAGAGGGGGCCGTTGCCTATAGCGAGATTGCGAGCATTGCGGGTAGACGCTCGATTATCCTTCCAGCGCCGCTTCTCGCGGCCATCACGTGGGTAACATGGATGCTACGATTGCAAAGCGATTCTCCCGCGTGCGGGATCGAGTACGCAAGATGGCCGTGGGTGGCCAGCAACGAGAAGCTGACACGAGAGACCGGGTTCCGTCCAAAACACACTTCCCGGGAAGCGCTGATGAGCTCAGTGCTGGCAAACAGTTAATTGCTTTCATTCCGCAATCATAATCTTCATATACCTGATTGAAAAACTACCTGTATTGCTGATGGTAACTAATTGGTAACTTCTTGAAAGCTAGCCAGGGATTAAATTTGTCAGTCAGTTCTCTATGGATTCGAGTATCCTGTCTGCAATCTCAAAAAAGGCCTTTCCAGCTGCACTTTGCGGATCAGACTCCACGATGGGGGTTCCGTTATCCCCACCGATTCGGATCCGCGGATCGATTGGGATTTCTCCAAGAAACGGAACTTCAAACTTCTCTGCCATACGTCTTCCTCCACCCCTGCCGAATATGTCTATCTTGCCGTCCACATCAGGCATATCGAGATAACTCATGTTTTCCACTATGCCAAGAATGGGGATGTTCAGTTTGTTAAACATCAGTATCCCTCTTCTTACGTCCACTAGAGCTACGTCCTGAGGGGTAGTTACTATAACCCCTCCGCTTATCGGGGCCGTCTGCGCCAGAGAAAGCTGGGCATCCCCGGTACCTGGAGGAAGGTCAATTACCAAGTAATCCGTTCCGCTCCACTCAACGTCCTCGATAAACTGCTTTATCGCTCCGTGTACCATGGGACCTCTCCATATTACAGCGTCCTCCTCGTTCACGAGGAAACCGATGGACATTACCTTGAGGCCGAATTTTTCTATGGGAATGATCTTGTCGTCGGTGGTTGCGCGGGGTTTTTCGCTTATCCCCATCATCAAAGGAGCGCTCGGTCCCCAAATATCGGCATCCATAAGCCCGACTTTTTGTCTTTTTTTTGAGATTGCCAGGGAGAGGTTGGTCGCTATTGTTGACTTGCCGACTCCTCCTTTGCCGCTTGCGACGGCTATGTAGTACTTTATGTCGGGAAGCTTGCTTTTTTCATCACTACCCGCATCGGCAGTTATCTGCTTCTGTGGTCGCGAGCCGATCTTCATCGAGAGGTCTTCAACTCCGGGTATGCCGAAAATGGCTTTTCGGACTTCTTCCTCGATTGTGGACTGAAGTTTCTGGTCGGGCTTGGGAAGTACTATAGAAAGGGTCACCTTCGAATCTTCCACAACAATGTCTTTTACGAGACCGAAGGACACTATGTCCCGGTTAAATCCCGGGTAGTTAACACCCTTAAGAACTTTTATTATCCGTTCTCTGTTTAGTTCCACGCGGAAAGTTCCCCCTAAGAGATACCCAGTTTCTTTTTTCCTTCCTCGGATATCATGTCGGGGTTCCAGGGAGGATCCCAGATCACCTCTATAAGAACGTTATCGGCTCCCGCGTTTTTAAGGGCCATTTCAGCTTGGCCTGCTATCTGTGCCCCCATGGAGCACCCTGGGGTGGTAAGGGTCATCTTGATTTGAACGTTGCGCCCGGAGATTTTGGTGTCGTAAATAAGTCCGAGGTCCACTATGCTCACGGGAAGTTCGGGGTCGTACACATCCTTAAGAGCGCCGTAGACTGTCTCTTCCGTTATTTCGGGACTGTCTTCGGGTTTTTTCTTCTTTTCAATCTTGGTAAAAGACACGGAGCTTTTATCCTTAGAGGAGCCGCCCCTGTCTATCTGGATTATCTTTTTCATCCCCATGATTTGCCTCCTGGTTTTCTCTTTATTAATAACTATAAAAAACTTACTGAGTCGGCTTTCCTCTATGCCGCTTAGATTACTTCTTATACTTTGCCGAACTCTTCAGAAGAAATAAAGACTCCGGGGTATTAGCCGAGCCAAGAAAGTACTTGAAACGTGCATTCAGCCTTACGCTTTCTTGACACTATAATAACTATTCAATAGCATTTTCCGCAAGTTATGAGGCAATCCCGGCAGATATCAATCGGCGACGTAAAAATAGGCGGGGGAGCTCCCGTTTCGGTTCAGTCCATGACTATCACCGATACGAGAGACGTTGCGTCAACTGTTTCCCAGATAAAAAGACTTGAGAAAGCGGGTTGTGACATCGTCAGGGTCGCCGTTCCCGACATGGATGCCGCAAAGGCTCTGGGGGCGATAAGAAAAGAGATAAAAATTCCCCTTGTCTCGGACATACACTTTGATTACAGACTGGCCCTTGAATCAATAAGACAGGGAGTCGACGGGATGAGAATAAATCCCGGAAACATCGGCGCTAAGTACAGAATAAAGGCCGTAGTTGACGCCTGTAAGGAAAGAAGAATTCCCATAAGAATAGGCGTGAATTCAGGCTCTCTTGAGAAAGACATACTCAAAAAGCACAAACACCCAACGGCCGAGGCTTTGGTTGAAAGCGCAATGAGACATGTCGGCATACTCGAGGACCTTGATTTTCTCGACATAAAGATTTCAGTTAAGTCCACCGACGTGAGGAAGATGATCACCGCATACAGAATGCTCGCGGACAAGACCGAATATCCGCTCCATCTCGGAGTTACCGAGGCGGGGACCCCGGGAATGGGGACGGTGAAATCCGCCATAGGAATCGGAGCGCTTCTGGCTGAAGGGATAGGTGACACAATAAGGGTGTCCTTAACCGGTGATCCCGTGGAGGAGATAGTTGTCGGAATGAACATACTGAGATCCCTTGGAATCAGGAACAACGGAATTGAACTTATCTCGTGTCCAGGATGCGGGCGACTTGAAATAGATCTTGAGAAGCTGGTTTCTGAAGTTGAACAAGGTGTTTCCGGTTTTAACCTTCCAAGACCGGTTAAAGTCGCCATACTGGGTTGTGTTGTTAACGGGCCGGGTGAGGCCGCGGAAGCCGATATAGGGATAGCGGGGGGAAGGGGAAAAGGAATGCTCTATCGGGACGGAAAACTGATAAAATCTTTCAGAGAAGCCGATTTGGTCGGGGAACTTGTCAAGGAAATAGAAAGAAACTACGTCAACTGAACTGAAAACCCCGCAAAATTGCTTTCCAACTGAATTCAAATCACTTTAAAGGAGAAAAACGAATGAGGTTTTCTTCCTATTTCATACCCACGGTCAAGGAAGACCCTTCGGATGCCGAGATCGTAAGTCACAAGCTTATGGTAAGAGCAGGCATGATAAGAAAGCTTGCGGCCGGGATCTACAACTACCTTCCTTTGGGACTCAGGTCCATAAGAAAAGTCGAGAACATAGTGCGGGAAGAAATGAACAGGGCGGGAGCCATAGAACTCCTCATGCCCGCAGTGCTTCCGGCCGAACCTTGGATCGAAAGCGCCAGATGGGATTACTACGGAAAGGAACTTCTTCGTTTCAAGGACCGAGCCGAACGGGATTTCTGTCTGGGGCCCACGCACGAGGAAATAATAACGGACATAGTCAGGAAGGAGATTCGTTCCTACAAACAGCTTCCCGTTAATTTTTACCAGATACAGACGAAATTCAGGGATGAAATCCGTCCCCGCTTTGGGGTTATGAGGGCACGTGAATTCATAATGAAAGATGCCTACAGCTTCGATGTTTCGGATGAGGGAGCGGATCGTTCCTACCAGGCGATGTACGACGCTTATGTACGTATATTTGAAAGATGCGGGCTCGCGTTCAGCGTGGTTGCCGCCGATTCAGGAAACATCGGCGGAAGTTTCTCACATGAGTTCATGGTGACTGCCGACACCGGGGAAGACGTAATAATGAGTTCCACGGATGCGGATTACGCCGCCAATCTCGAGCTCGCGAAAATCGGCATTTCAGAAGACGAAAGGGAAGGGGCAAGAACAACCTCCGGACTTGAAGAGGTCTCCGAGGTCCATACCCCGGGCCTTAAGACCGTTGAAGATGTGGCTCAGCTTTTAAAAGTCGGTCCGGAAAAACTGATAAAAACCCTTATAGTGCATACCGAAACAGAACCGGTCGTTGCGCTCGTAAGGGGAGACACTGAACTCAGTCTAACCAAACTTCGAAATTTTCTCGGATGTGACGTCACAGAACTTGCCGATCCGCAGACAATTCTTGAGGTTTCAGGAGGACCGCTTGGATTCAGCGGACCCGTGGGACTTAAGAGAAAGAACGCGAGGGTGATTGCGGACAAATCCGTTCGCAATATGAAAAACGCCGTAACGGGAGCCAACAAAGGCGACCATCACATAACCGGCGTTAACCCCGGGCGGGACTTTGAAGCCGATTCCTATGCGGACATAAGGGTGGCTAGGGAAGGGGACCCGTGCCCGGTTTCTGAAAACGGAGTTCTGAAGGCGTCACGAGGCATCGAAGTCGGTCATGTTTTCAAGCTGGGGACCAAGTACAGCGAAGCCATGGGAGCCACCTACGTAGATGAGAACGGAATGGAAAAACCGCTTGTTATGGGTTGTTACGGAATCGGGATAGGAAGAACGGTAGCAGCGGCGATAGAACAGAATAACGATGAGAACGGAATAAAATTTCCCGTCCCCATAGCTCCGTTTGAAGTTTCCGTGCTTCCGATAAACATGAAGCAACAGGATGTGAAGGACGCAGCGGAGAAGGTATACTCAGCGCTTCTCCACGATGGAGTAGATGTTCTTATTGATGACAGAGCGGAGACCGCTGGAGTGAAATTCAAAGACTCGGATCTGCTCGGAATCCCGATTCAGGTCACTGTCGGGCAAAGAAGTCTGAAAGAGGGCAAGGTGGAGATAAAGAATAGAAACTCCGGTGAGAGAACAAGCGTTATCGTAGAAGAAGTCTCAAGAGAAATTGCTGCTCTTTTGGCTAAAGAGAGATAACAAGGAGAACTCTGGGGCGGAAATTTTGGGGTTTATATACTTCACCGCTCAAAAGTGTGATAAGATGTGAGTATGGGCTTAATGTGCATTCCCTGCAGAGTAAGTTCAAGATAATACTGCAGCGTCCGAACAGTATAGAGAAGCGCTTAAAATGAGCCACTCAGAAGTTAAAATCCAGGTCGATCAGTTCAAAGGAGCTCTGGTAATAAGCATATCCGGCGAGATCAAAGGCCTGAGGGGGCGGGAATTTCACAACGCGATATTCCAGAAAATCCAGGGGCAGGAGGCCCCTATAGTTCTGGACCTCGAAGGGCTGACCTACATCAACAGCACGGGACTGCGCTCGATCCTGCTTGTCGCCAAAAGGCAGCAGGACAACAAAGCGAAATTCGCGGTGTGCTCCCTGTCCAAACCTATGAGAGAAATATTCGAGATCACGTGCTTTGACCGGATCATGCCGGTACTTCATTCCCGCTCCGAAGCAATAGCAGCGGTAACTTAAAAGTCCGCCAACACTTAGTTGCTTCTTCCGAAGGTGAAGTTCCCTTCTTGGTCCAGATCCACTTTTACCGTGACCGAATCCTTGAAATTTCCTTTCAATATCTCGTTTGCAAGCGGGTCCTGTATATATTTCTGTACGGCGCGTTTAAGGGGCCTTGCCCCGAAAACGGGATCGTAACCAATATCAACCAGCCTTGTAACGGCTTTCTCGGATAGTTCTATCGCGAGATTTTTCTCCGCAAGCCTCTCTCTTAGATATCCAATCTGGATCTCGGCTATCTTAATGAGGTCTGTTCTTTCCAGAGCGCTGAATATTACAACTTCGTCAATTCTGTTTAGAAACTCGGGACGAAAATAGTTTCTGAGCATTTCGTTTATCTTATTTTCTATTTCCTCGCTGTCTTCTGACGATTCCTGTATGTGCTGGCTCCCCAGGTTTGAGGTCATTATTATTACAGTGTTGCGGAAGTCAACGGTTCTCCCCTGTCCATCGGTGAGCCTTCCGTCGTCAAGAATCTGAAGAAGCAGGTTAAACACATCGGAATGCGCCTTTTCTATCTCGTCAAAAAGCACCACGGAATAGGGTCGTCTCCTCACGGTTTCTGAGAGCTGTCCCCCTTCCTCGTATCCGACATACCCGGGAGGGGCTCCGATTAGCCTTGATACTGAGTGCTTCTCCATATACTCGCTCATGTCAATCCGTACAATCGCATCTTCATCGTCAAACATGAACTCGGCAAGCGATCTGGCAAGTTCAGTCTTCCCAACTCCGGTAGGCCCGAGGAATATAAACGAACTTATCGGCCTTTTCGGATCGGAGAGCCCAGCCCTTGACCTGCGAAGCGCATTTGAAACCAGCCTTATCGGCTCCGGCTGTCCCACCACCCGCTTCGAGAGCCTTTCTTCCATGTGAACGAGTTTCTCGACCTCCTCCTCAACCAGGCTTGATACCGGTATTCCCGTCCACTTCGATACAACCGCAGCTATATCCTCGGCACTTACTTCTTCGCGTAGCATCTTTCTTTGACTCTGTATTTCGGAGAGTTCCGCGCCGAGGCTCTCCAAATTCTTCTCAAGCTCCGGGATTCTGCCGTAAAGAAATTCGGACGCACGGGAGAGATCTCCTTCTCTCTGTGCCCTCTCCGCATCCATTCTTCCGGTTTCTATTTTCTCTTTGGTCTTTCTTATCCTCGATATGCAGTCTTTTTCCTTCTGCCAGTGTGCTTCAAGCACCTCCGCTTCCTCTTTCAGTCCCGAGAGATCTTTTTCAATCTCTTCAACCTTTCCTAGAAGTTCAGGATCCTGCTCTTTTCTGAACCCCTCCCTTTCTATCTCAAGACGCATTATCTTTCTTTTTATTTCGTCTATCTCAGTCGGCACGGAGTCAATCTCCATTTTGAGCCGCGCAGAGGCCTCGTCCATCAGGTCAACGGCCTTATCGGGCAGAAACCGCCCGGAGATATACCTGTCTGAAAGCTGGGCTGCGGCAACGATAGCCTCGTCCTTGATTTTCACGCCGTGGTGAACCTCGTATTTCTCCTTAAGACCCCTTAGGATCGACACGGTTTCCTCCACAGGGGGTTCATCAACGTAGACCTGCTGAAATCTCCGCTCAAGGGCTGCGTCCTTTTCTATGTGATTCCTGTATTCATCAAGAGTAGTCGCACCTATGCAGTGAAGTTCTCCACGTGCAAGGGCCGGCTTTAGCATGTTTGACGCATCCATTGCTCCATCGGCCGCCCCGGCTCCAACTACGGTGTGTATCTCGTCTATGAAAAGAATTATCTCTCCTTGGGATTCCGTTACTTCCTTCAGTACAGCCTTGAGTCTCTCCTCGAACTGCCCCCTGTACTTTGCCCCGGCAAGCAGCGATCCCAGATCGAGGGAAATCAGCTTTTTGTCTTTAAGTCCCTCGGGAACATCGGAGTCAACTATACGCTGGGCGAGCCCTTCGACTATGGCGGTTTTCCCAACTCCAGGTTCCCCTATAAGTACCGGGTTGTTCTTGGTTCTTCGAAGAAGTACACGGATCACGTTCCTTATCTCGTCATCTCTCCCTATAACAGGATCTATCTTCCCGCTCCGGGCAAGTTCAGTGAAGTCCTTTCCGTACTGGCGAAGTGGCTCCATGGTGTCTTCATGGTTCTGCGTGTTCACTGTCTGGTTACCTCTCAGTTCTTTCAGTACTTTTAAGATTCCTTCCTTAGTCACTTTTGATTCTGAAAATCCGTTTCTCAGGGCCCCGGCGGCGTGAGAAACCACTCCAATCAGAAGGTGTTCCGTGCTTACGTACGTGTCTCCAAGATGGTGCGCTTCCTTGTCGGCCGACCGGATAGCAGAATCAAGTTCTCTGCTCATGTATATCTGGTCGGATACCCCTTTTACCTTGGGAAGCTTGGATATCTGCTCGGCGGCCGTCCGCGCAAGCTCTCGGGGGTCGGATCCCAGTCGCTCCAGAATCCTGGCGGGCATCCCGGGCTGACTTACAAGGGCGGTGAACAGATGCGGCAGGTCAACCACCTGATTTCCGCCGTCGCTAGCCGAGTTTTGTGCTTCCACGATAGCTTCTTGAGCCTTCAAAGTGAATTTTTCAGGTGAAATCATCTCAGGCACAAAATAGTCATTCTTCACACGGAATCAAGGAATTGCCTGAAATTGAAAATGGTGGGGAAGGGGAACAAGAAAAGATTGCGCAACAGCCCCACGAGTGCGGTTAAAACACCGCACGCAAAGATTGTCTGCACAGAAGAAAACCGGGAGATTGTAAGGAACGCTGATTAAAACGTATCTGCGTTATTTCCCGAGGATGCTCACGACGCAGGTAATTCCGTCCATGGCGGGCTGGGCGCCTCCCATGGTTTCGATGATACCGACTTTCGCATCTTTTACCTGGCGCTCCGGCTCGACTTCCTCTCTCAGCTGCCTTACGATCTCGGCAGTCTGAAGAAGTCCCGTAGCTCCGACCGGATGTCCCCGTGAAAGCAGGCCGCCGCTTGGGTTAACTGCGACTTTGTCGCCTCCGACCCATGTGCTCTTTTCGTCTATGAGAGTTGCTCCCTCTCCCTTCTCGCAAAAGCCGAGAGATTCGACAACCATCATTTCAGCTATTGAGAAAGCATCGTGAATTTCGGCCACATCCATGTCTTCTGGCCCCAGTCCCGCCATCTCGTAAGCCATCTGGGAAGTTCTCCAGACATTCTCGGAAGGATCGCAGGTAAGGCCTGTGGGGCTGCTGTATTTGCCCGACTGGGCGACACATCCCAAGATCTTTATCGGCATCTTTTTAGCAAGCTCTCCGACATGTTCCTCGGAACACAGCACCGCGGCCGCGGCGGCGTCTCCAACGGGACAGCACATGTTACGTGTAAGCGGGTCGGCGATCACCGGCGCGTTTAGCACTTCTTCCACGGTTGTAGTCTTTCTGTACTGGGCAAGAGGATTGAGCGAGGCGTGGTGGCGGCTTTTTACGACGACTTCGGCCAGCTGTTCCAGGGTAACTCCGTATTCGCTCATGTACTTCGAAGCTCTTATGGCGTAGAGCCCGGGCATTCCCATACCTATGGATACCTCGAGATCATCTTCCTCGAGAGGCAGGGGGCCACCGGAGAGAATTCTGCTCAGATTCTCAACACCAAGAGCGAGCGCTATGTCGTACTGACCGTAGGCTATGGTTCTCCAGGCTTCCCACAGGGAAAGCGTTCCGCTTCCGCAGGCACCCTCCACGTTTATGGTGGGCTGCCCGACGAGTCCTATATCCTTAAGCGCCCTCTGGCCGACTCCCATACCTTGGTAGACATGGCCGCAAAAGGCGATTTCTATCCTTCGCGCGTGAATTCCCGAGTCCTGTATCGCCCCCCATGCGGCTTCTCTTGCGAGAATGTGAGCCGGTTTATCGGGAAATCTTCCGCAGGCGGTGTTTCCCACTCCTATTATGTATACGTCTCTCATTAATAACTCCTCCTGCTTGCGCTATAATTTCGGCGATAAATGTATACCAAATTATCCGTGTTGTAAAATTTAAGGAATTTTGATTTTTAATGGTGAAATTTCTGCGATTTAGTGGTATGATGTTCGGAGATGTTATGCAGTTTTAGCTTTATTCTGATACAAAAAATACCCAGATAGGAGGTTATTAATATGAGTGATGTACCAAGTGCCAGCGAAGTTGGTAATATCATGGACACCTTCAGTTCCATAGGACTAAGAAGGTCCATCAGATGGTATGAGCCGCATCAGTCCGTTGAGAAATGGAAGGTTCAGGCCATGCTGGAAGCTGCTAGGCTTTCTCCTACGGCAGGCAACTTCAATGGGCAAAGAGCAATAGTTGTATACAGGGATGAAGATCCCGAAATATGGGAGTTTATATCCGACTGGAGTCAGATCACAACGCAGATGGCTCCCGTGCTTATCTTTTGGTGCTACGACATGGGCAACTACGATACAATGGGTCAGTCTATCCACGACCTTCTGAGAACCGGAGCACTCGATAAGGCGCATGGATGGGAATATGACAGGGTATCCAGGCTGTTCCCGCTTCCTGCAATGCTTCCCGATGCGGTACTGCACCGGCTTGCCGCGATCGATCTTGGAAACGCGATACAGAATGCCTGTCTTGTTGCGACGTCCTTGGGTCTCGGGACCTGCCTTAACGGCGCAAGCGGTGGAGCAAGAAGGAACACGAAGGCAAAATTCAATCTTCCAGATACTTACGTGTTCAGCTGGCTTATGACCGTCGGTTATCCCGCGGAGAGCATTGACGGCGGCGGAGCAAGGAGCCGACCCCCGTTTGAAACCATGTTCTTTGAAAAACAAGTTGGAAACGGCTTCCCGAGAGATCCAGAGGTAGTAAAACTTCTAGAGGACCTGAACCTGCTTCAGCCGGCGGGACCTCTTCCCGGAAGACTTGAGGAGATCAACAAGCTCACCAGACGTTTCGGTCTCGGAGACGAGTGGCTTACGGATTGGAAGCTTGAAGATTCCCAGCTTGGAGATCTTGCGGGAGACAGGAAACCTGAGCCCCTCAGTGCCGAGGAAGTTCAGGCTACGGTCGCGGGTGCATCCGCTGACCCCTCGGGCTTTACCCTCAAACCGACTGTAAAGCGGGAGGAGATCCAGAAGTACAGGGAAGAAAAAGGCATTGGGGATGCCGACTAGTTCTTATAAAAAATAAACAAGGAGGTTTTGGTAATGGCAGAGATAACGCTGAATATTCCAGATCCGATTCATGACAGAATAAAAAGGAGAGCCGAGCAAACCAAAAATACCGATATTGGTATTATAATCGCTACTCTGGCTCTTACTTTCGGCGCCGCATTTTATGACCATACAAAGTGGCTCCAGAATCTAGATGGAGTGGACGACAAGTCTAAGCCTTGGTAGGGTCACGGAAATAAAAGACAAAAGGGGGTGTTCGTGCGAACGGTCACTCCCTTTTTTTATTGTTTTTACGAACAAGACTGCTAAAGCCCTTGGGAAACTAAAGCGAGCTATGCAGCAGGGGAGGCGGGAAACTGCCTTTCAGTTCTTCCCCCCAAGTTAGAATTCCGGAGTTTGGCATCCGCATCGGTTTCTTCAACGAATTTCTCTATATAGAGAAGTAACTCTCTGAAATCTCTTCCGTTCCTGGCTGATACAAACGGCGTTTCAGGAAATGTCTCGCGAAGAGCGGCTTGTGTATCCGCATCGGCCTGATCAACCTTATTAAACACGAGAATGCTTGGTATGTCTTCGAACTCCATGGATTCTACGATCTTAATTACCGAATCTATTTTGTCCCTGACTTCGGGATCACTGGCATCTGCAACGTGAAGCAGCAGGTCGGCTTCTCCTATTTCTTCAAGCGTCGCCCTGAACGCGTTTATTAGTTCCTTGGGAAGCTTGCTTATAAAGCCCACAGTGTCTGTCATGAGTACATGCTTTCCTCCGGGAAGCATGACCCTTCTTGTCGTCGGGTTAAGGGTAGAGAAGAGCTTGTCCTGGGTAACTATTGAGGATTTGGTCAGGCGGTTAAAAAGCGTGGATTTGCCGACATTCGTGTACCCGATAAAAGACAGGGTCGGAATCATTGAGGTTTTTCTATTTTTTCTCGTGTGTTCCCTTCTTCTGCAAAGACTGTCAATCTGCCTTTCTAGCTGTTCGATCTGTTTTCTTATGTTTCTTCTTTCCTGCTCGAGCTTCTTTTCTCCGGGCCCTCTTGTGCCTATTCCGCCCCCAAGCTGGGAAAAAGCTGTTCCCTTGCCTTTAAGTCTCGGCAAATTATATTGGAATTCGGCAAGCCTTGCCTGAATTTTTCCTTCGTTTGTCTTGGCGTGTTTAGCGAATATCTGTATTATCAGCTGGCTTCGGTCCATTATATCAAGACCGGACTCTTCCCCGATAGCGTTTGCCTGGGCGGGGGTAAGTTCCGTGTCAAAAATGATGGTGTCGGCCCCAAGGTGCTTGGCGTGAAGAGAGATCTCCCTGAGTTTTCCTCTGCCGACCAGGTAACGGGGATCAATGTTCTTTCTTATCTGGACCATCTTGTCGAGCACTACTTTTTCCGCAGAAAGAGCCAGGGAGTTAAGCTCCTCCAAGGATTTTTCGGCAAGGTAGCGAAATTTGGTGCTAAATCCCACAAGTATGACTCCTTCCCTGTTTTCCTTGCCCCCGTTCTTGAGAAAAGCGCTCCTTAGGGACCGTTCTATGGCGGCTATCTCCTGTTCAAGGTTAATGTTTATGCGACCTACGTCAGAAAACTTCGAGATCTCCCACTTCGCGTGGCTTTCTCCATCTGGTGGAACAAGGTTCGCGTACTCAAAGCGCCCCGCTGAGCCGTTCTGACCTAAAGACACAGAAGCTACCAGATCGAGTCTTTCATTTGCCAGAGTTGTCAGATCAGAATTCGTGAGACCAGCCCCCTTGAGGTTAGTTCTTACGGCGCGAAATCCCCTGAGCCTGTATTTAGCTCTTCTCATCCTTCCAAGCAGATTTTCAAAAGGAAAATCGCAAGGTTCTCCGATGAATACGAACCTTATCTTTCCCTTACGGTCGATAAATGTCGTTATGGTTTTTTTGAGTTCCTTCGAGAAGGCTAAGAGAGTGCGGGTGAATTCAAGGGTGACCAGATGGTCTTGAGGGATTTTCCTCTTGTATATTCTGAGCAAGTTCTTCAGGTCGCTTCTGGTGAGACCTGAGGTGTTTCCATGGATTCTGTCTATCTTTTGTCCCCCTTGGAGCATATATTATTACATTGAGCAAAGAATTTGAAGCGTTTTCAGCGAAGAATGGAAAAAAGCTTGCCGATTAGCCGATTTTTCTATGTTTAAAACGATAAAGTTCTTCGTCTGTAGACCCCAGGTGGGAAGCGAAAAGTTATTAGGGTAATACACAGTGGAAACAGAAAAACAGCCATGGATTGCCGAGTTCTACGAAAAGGAGAAAGTCTCGGCCGACTCGGATAAAACATGCGAAAAAGTGGAGAAGGTCTCGGATTTTCTCTGCCGCAGCTTCGAGACCTGCGTGGAATCTTTAAACAAAGAATATGGCCGAGACGCAATCAGCGTGGTTGCTCCGCCTCGGGGCTTTATGCACGCGGTTTTTGATGCTGAGGCAGAGACTCGGGGTTTTCTGCTGCTTTTCGGAACTTCAAAGCTTGTAATGGTCTTTTGCGGAGACGGGAACGCCATTACATTTGTCGGGAGAAAAATTGATTCTGACTCCCAAGGCCAAAAGAAGAACTTAAAACTTCTCGGGGCAATCTGGGAAGAGGCAGAAGACGGGAAATATCTCTTGCGGGACAGTACGGGAGTAGAAATCGAAATCCGCGAACTTGTCCTGCGGGTAATCCGTTGGGGTACGGGCTAAGGAGTGAGGATGATGTGCGTCAGAAAGGCGATGACCATTATAAGCCCTATAAGCAGCGGTACGCCAAGGATATAGTGAAACCCTTCTTTTTCGTGCGGTTCGAGATCAAACATTACGGCGCAAGAATAACCTATGCTTTCTGCCATTGCAAAGTTTTATTGAAGAGATTCTGAAACTTTGTTAGATTACTTACGGTAATGGTTGAGTATGTAACACCTTTTTTCCGCCCTCCAAGCGAGCACAAGAGCTTCATTCTGCAGGCCACAATCGGTTGTTCCCACAACAAGTGCACCTACTGCGCCATGTACAGAAAGGAAGCCCAGAAGTTCAGGGTAAGGTCTATGGAGGAAATAAAAGAAATTATTGATGCCGCGGCACAGAACGGGTTGCTTGAACGAAGAGTTTTCATTGCAGACGGCAACGCGCTTGTGCTCTCCACGGCTAAGCTGACGGAAATAATGAACTATCTCCATGAGAAAGCCCCGGATCTTGAAAGGATCACCATGTACGCAAACATAGGGGACATACTCAGAAAATCAGTTGAAGACCTCACGCGTCTCCGGGAAAACGGCCTCAGCATGGTCTACATAGGTTTTGAGAGCGGAGACGATGTGGTTCTTGAGAGAATAGAGAAGGGGGCGAATTTTGCCGAGACAGTTGAAGCCTCAAGAAAACTGAAAGCCTCCGGGATAATGAATTCGGTCATGGTGCTTCTCGGCATCGGCGGGAAGGACAGGAGCAGGGAACACGCTTTGGCTACCGGGAAGCTTCTTACCGAGTGTGACCCGGAATATGTCGGGGCTCTTTCTCTTCAGCTTCGTCCCGGGGCACCGATTTACCAGCAATGGCAGGAAGGTCTTTTTGAACTTCCGGACAAGTTCCAAATGATAGAGGAGCTTGAGACTATTGTTGAGAATACGGAGCTTTCCGACGGCTATTTCTACTCGAATCACATATCAAATTATCTTCCCGTCAGGGCCAAATTCCCCGAAGAAAAAAACAGAGTTCTTGAAGAGATAAAAGAAGTGTTAAAGACAAGAGACGAAGCTTTTCTTCGTCCGGATTACTACAGAGACGTGGTGAACCAGTACTGAAAAAAACTCAAGGAGGCTAAAATGGGAAAAATTGCAACAACTTCACCGGTTTGGGGATGCAGCGTAAGCGATCTCAGGGAGCTCGCGAAGATCACGGAAGAAGCGGGTTTTGACGGTATTTTCTCTCCGGAAGTACCGCCTTACAACGCCATAACGAACGCTCAGGTATTCGCCGAGTGCACGGAGAGGATAAACGTTGGAACGTGGATAGCTAACATATACATGCGCCAGCCGGTAGTTGCTACCGCGACAGCACTTACGATACAGGAGATAACGGACGGAAGGATGATTCTCGGACTCGGAGTGAGCCATAAACCCGTTAACAACAGATACGATATAGACATGGGAAACCCGATTGAGGCCATGAGAAGCTATGTCGGTGAAGTGAGGGCGTTTGCCGATGGAACGTCTCCAAGACTTTCTCTTAAAAGACCAGCCGATCTCCCGGTCCATATAGCGGGACTTACCAAAGCCGCAGCGGAACTTGCCGGAGAAGTTGCCGACGGCATAATGCCGTATCTATGCCCTCCCGCCTATATTGCTACCTTAAAAGAGCATGTTGCTGCGGGCGCCGCAAAAGCGGAAAGGGATCCCTCAGCTATATTGATTACAAACGGGATTCCGTCCTTTGTATCGGATGATGGAACCGCGGCCGTCGCCGCAGCCAAAAGAGGGCTCGGTCCATACGCCAGGTTTCCTTTTTACCAGAGGCTCATAAGGAACATAGGTTTCGGGGATATAATCGACCAAGTACAGGACGGAGCGAATCCGGCCGAAGTGTTCACAGACGAACTGATAGATTCAGTAGCGCTTGCCGGTACGCCCGATCACTGCAAGACAAAGCTTGAGGAGCATTTCGCAGCTGGAGTCGATCTTGCCATACTGGTTCCCGGACCAGTAGGAAAACAGAGTAATATAGAGGTAATGGAGATAACAGCTAAAGCGTATTCTTAAGTTATTTACGGATCGAAAGAGCGGAAAATAACCAAATGTTTTCCGCTCTTTTGCTTTTTTGTCACCTGTATTTCTTTCAGTAATCAATTGTTTTTTCAGGACCTGTTGCAGGAATTTGAGTTTTTTCACGTCCGCGGTTGTGAACAAAATTTTATGAAAGTATAATTAGGGCAATTTTATTCTTTTTGCTTCGGTCTGCCTGAACGTGAGTCTCGATAACAACATTTTGTCCCTGCTCGTATTTTTTCCTCTTCTGGGAGCCGTGGTGCTCGCGGTTCTGCCGTATTTTCAGAAGGTTTCCGATTATCAGTTAAAAGCAGTTGCGTTTGTAATAACGCTGGTAGAATTCCTGATATCCCTTCCACTTTTTTTCCGCTTTAACGGTTCGGTTTCCACAATGCAGTTTGAGGAGAAGATTCCCTGGCTTACGGACCTTGGGGTGTCTTATCATCTGGGAGTCGACGGTCTTAGCCTTCTGCTTGTGCTTCTAACGACCTTCCTTTTCCCCATCACGGTCCTTTGTTCCTGGAATGCGATAAAAGGCGGATGGAGGGCATTTCTCAGCCTTACTCTCTTTCTTGAATCAGCACTTATCGGGACCTTCGTCGCGCTGGATATGATTCTTTTCTTTATATTCTGGGAAGCGGTACTGATTCCCATGTATTTCATCATAGGAATCTGGGGGTCTTCCAGAAGAATTTACGCGGCAATAAAGTTCTTCATCTACACCGCACTTGGAAGCGGACTCATGCTGGTCGCAATCATCTACATGTACTACGCCCATATAGACCAGTTCGGCTTTGCGTCAATGAACCTGTTCGACCTCCAAAGGACCAGTCTTGCTTTTAATGGGATACTGAGTCCCCAGGGACTTGTGTTTCTGGCGTTTTTCCTGGCCTTCGCAATCAAGGTTCCGATGTTTCCATTTCACACATGGCTTCCCGACGCGCACGTTGAAGCCCCCACGCCCGGGAGCGTAATACTTGCCGGCGTTCTGCTTAAGATGGGAACCTACGCAGTGATAAGATTTCTTATTCCGTTTTTCCCGGAGGCGATAGATGCGTACACAGGGGTTTTAATAGCTCTATCGATCACCGGGATAATCTACGGAGCGATGGTGGCCTTCATGCAGACGGATCTCAAGAAGCTGGTCGCCTATTCAAGCGTAAGTCATATGGGACTTATAATGCTGGGCGTGTTCATCTTCAATCTCCACGGTGTACAGGGCGGGATTTACCAGATGATAGGTCACGGTCTCTCAACCGGGGCTCTGTTTATTCTCGTCGGAATGATATACGAAAGACGTCACACTAAAATGATTTCGGAGTTTGGTGGACTCGCAAAGGTAATGCCGATTTATGCGTTGTTTTTCATGATTGCCATGCTCTCCTCGATAGGACTTCCTCTTCTAAACGGTTTTATAGGGGAATTTTTGATTCTGCTTGGAGTGTTCGCGGAGAGTTACCTGTACGCGGCGCTTGGAGCCACGGGGCTTGTACTCGGCGCCGTTTACATGCTCTGGGCTTACCAGAGGGTAATGTTCGGACCTATAGTAAAGAAAATAAACACGGGGCTTAAAGACCTTAATCCCAGAGAGATAGCCCTTATGATTCCTCTTGCCGTTATGATATTCCTTATGGGTATCTACCCCCAGCCCTTTCTCTCAAAGATGGAACCCACGATAACAAGAATGATAGACGGTACGCAGCAGGAAGCTTTCCGCGCGGACGCCGCAGTGTCGGAGATCCGGAAAAACAGGCCTTAGGATCATGGCCGATCCTCGGGTAAAACTGGTTGCCAGCTTGATCAAAATCGATGTCTTTTAAAAAGCTCATAACGAAAAAAGTCGAGTTCTCCGCTTCTCACAGATACTGGAACAAAAACTGGAGTGAGGAGAAAAACCGCGAAATCTACGGTAAATCGAGCCTACCCGGCGGACACGGGCATAATTTCGTGCTTGAAGTTACTGTGGAAGGAGAAATAAACCCGGAGACGGGCATGATAATCAATCTCTTTGATCTGAAGCAGATTGTTTCATCGGTTCTGGCTGATTTTGATCACAAAAACCTAAACGAGGACAATCCCCGTTTTCAGGATCTTATACCGACGACGGAGAACATAGCAAAGGTTCTGTGGGAAGTGATTGAGGAAAAAATCATCGAGAGAGATGACTGTCGTCTTTACAAGGTAAGGGTGTATGAAACAGACGATCTTTTCGTCGACTACCGCAAATGTTAGAAAGAAAAGAGCAGGTACTTCTTACGAGAATATTCAGGTTTTCCGCAAGCCACAGACTTTTTATGGAAGGATTGTCTGATGAAGAGAATTTCGCCATATTTGACAAATGCGCAAATCCCGCGGGACACGGACACGACTACACTGTGGAAGTGGCAATAGGAGGAGAAATAGACGATGAAACGGGCATGCTCATAAACCGTATGGACTTTGAGAAGCAGGCGGTACCCGTAATCGAAGAACTTAACTACAAGTGGATAGACAGGGATATTGATTTCTTTCAGGAGAACATATCGACTGTTGAGAATATAGGGAAATACCTGTGGCAGAAATTCGCAGAAATCGTCCCGGGCAGGCTTGATAGTATAAAGGTCTGGGAGAACCCGAAAAGTTATTTTGAGTATTTCGAGGAAAAACGAGATGGCTGAGAAAGTTGTGATTGTAACCGGTGCGACAAGAGGGATAGGAAAAGCAACCGCAATTGAATTGCTCGAGGCGGGGTTCTTTACGGCGCTCTGTTCAAGAAATCGACAGACCACGGCTTCTCTTGAAGCTGAAATATCGTCTTTTGCCGGGAATTTCATGATTTCCTCCGTTGATATATCGGTCGAGGAGGAGGTCAGGGAATTTATCTCAAGCGTTGCTGAAAAAAAGGGGAGAATTGACGTACTGATCAACAATGCGGGGGTAGTCCACACTGGTCCGGTAGAAAAAACCGACACCGAACAGTGGGATGAGATGATGGCTGTAAACGCAAAAGGGACCTTTCTCATGGTAAAACATTCACTTCCGCTTATGCCAAGAGGAGGCCACATCGTAAATATCGGTTCGAACGCTTCAAAAAAAGGCTTTCCCGGGTGGGCAGCCTACTGCGCTTCGAAGTTCGCTGTCCTGGGGTTTACCAACTCTCTTAGAGAAGAGGTAAGAGACAGAGGAATAAAAGTCTCCGCCGTCTTGCCAGGTCCGACCAAAACGGACATCTGGGATTCTCTTGCTGGAGAATGGGACAGGGCAAAAATGATGTCTCCTGAAATTACGGCGAAAACAGTCCTGTCGGTCATAAACCAGCCCCTCGAGGCGAATATAGACGAAATTGATATAGTTCCATCCACGGGTAATTTATAATTACGCGAGATCGGTTTCGGAAGAAGCAGATGGTAGAGATAATTTCAGTCGGGATAAGCTACAAGACAACCCCCGTGGAAGTGCGGGAGAAGTTCTCTTTCTCTGATGAGGATATTAGGGAAGCACTCCGAATCCTTCGTTTGAGAGAAAACGTGCTTGAATGCTTCATAGTGTCCACCTGTAACCGTGTTGAGATATATGCGGTGACCGAGAACCGTGGAAAATGCGAGGAGGAGATAAGGTCCTTCCTTCTGGATTTTCATAAGCTTGGGGACAAGAGCCTTTATCCCTATATGAATACCCGCGTGGGATCTGACGCGGTTAGACATTTTTTCAGGGTAGCGGCCAGCATTGACTCCATGGTAATCGGAGAAACTCAGATCCTGAACCAGCTCAAGAATTCATACAGCGTGGCGCGTTCTGAGAATACGGTCGGACTCATACTTAACAGGCTTTTTAACAGAGCTCTTTTCACCGGGAAAAAAGTTAGAGCCGAAACGGGGATATCTTCTCAAGCGGTCTCGATAAGTTACCTAGGAGTGGAACTTGCAAAAAGAATATTTGAGAACCTTGCAAACCGCACCGCCATGCTGGTGGGAACCGGAGAAATGGGAGAACTCTTCGCAAAACACCTTATCTCAAACAACATAAGGGAACTCTATGTAACGAGCAAAAATTTCCATAATGCGGAAAAATTTTCACAATCCTTTAAGAGCAAGCCTGTAAGGTTCGAAGAGATGCTTTACCGTCTGAAAGACATTGATATTCTTGTTACCGCGACCGGGTCTTCTGACTACATAATAAGAAGTGAACACATAAAACAATCTCTCAAGCTCAGGAAAAACGATCCGATCTTCATGATCGATATAGCCGTCCCACGCGATATAGATCCGAAGATAAACAGAATTCCCGGGGTTTACCTCTACGACATAGACGACCTGAGAGTCGTTCGGGGCGAAAACTTAAATTCCAGAAAGGAAAATCTAAAGAAAGCTGAAGAAATAGTTGCGAACGTAGAAAGGGGCTTTATGGACTGGATGGAAAGCCTTAAGGTTTTTCCCATCATAATCGATATCAAGCAAAAATTCGAGAAAATAAAAAAGACCGAGGTTGAGAAGGCTCTTCGAAAACTCGAGGGCGGTACCGGAGCACAGAAAGAAATCATAGAAAGCCTGGCAAATTCAATAATCGGAAAGATATTTCACGACCCGGTCACCAACCTGAAGAGGAGAACATCCGGTTACGAAGCGGCTCTTTACTCCGAGGTAACGAGAAGGCTTTTTGAGCTCGACCCGGTGGATGCCTCGCAGGACACAATAGATATTTATGACGAAGCTGAAAATTGGGACCAGGGGTAGCAGGCTCGCACTGTGCCAGGCCCGCCTTGTCGAAACAGAACTTCGCGCTGTTTTCCCTTCACTTGAAACGGAAATAACGGAAATAAAGACCTCGGGAGATATAAACTCCGAAGAGGATATCTCCCGGATGGGTGGCAAGGGGCTCTTCGTAAAAGAAATAGAGCAGAGCCTTCTCTCAGACGAAATAGATATCGCCGTTCACAGCATGAAGGACATGCCTTCAGTTCTTCCAGACGGGCTCGTCGTAGGTTCTGTGCTTAAAAGAGAAGACCCGAGAGATGTTTTTGTCTCAGCAGACGGACGCACCCTTGAACAGCTCGGAGGAAAGGGCAGGGTGGGGACCGGAAGCATAAGAAGAAGAGCTCAGCTACTTTTCAGGTTTCCTAACCTGGAAGTTGTTTCCATAAGGGGAAATGTTGATACCAGGCTAAAGAAAATTTTCTCAGAAGACCTTGACGGAATCGTTCTGGCCGCAGCGGGACTCAACCGGCTCGGGCTTTCCGAACGCATTACGCAGCACCTTGCGCAGGATGACATGGTTCCGGCCCCATGTCAGGGAATAATCGCCATAGAATGCAGAAAAGATGATACCGAAACCAAAAACCTCATATCCGCAATCACGCACCTAGACACAGAAACCGTAGCAGCGTTTGAACGCTCCTTCCTGGAAACTTTTGGCGGAGACTGTCAAATTCCACTTGGATGCTGCGCGCGAGTGCATCTTGGGGAAATATCGGCGCATTCTGTTTTTATAGATATGGAGGAAAAGGTAGTCTCCAGGAACACTTGGAAGTGTGATTCTGAAAAAGCATCCGCCGAAGGATCTCTTATGGCCAAGGACCTTATGAGACGGGCAGGACTTTAATGACTTTGAATGTTTTGGGAAAGAAAGTCTGAAAAGATTAAGAAGATACACTGAAGTTGCTTTGCTTGACATAACCGGTGTCTTGATTACATTTTCTGGTTCATTGCTTCTGTCGCGGGGTGGAGCAGTCTGGTAGCTCGTCGGGCTCATAACCCGAAGGTCGCGGGTTCAAATCCCGCCCCCGCTACCAATTTGCTACTATAGCCTTTTTTGAAAACTGCAATCACTCTTCAGCATTACTCTAATAAATTCACGATGGGGTCTTTGTTTCTTTTTTAACCCTGCTCGGGTTATAATTTGCCATTAAGGGTTCTTTTTCGAACCCTAAATTCCGTAAAAAGGGTGGGTATCTCCTTGCTTGTTATGGTGTCCCTTGCCTTGGTGCTGGGAGTAGTCGGCCAGATGCTCTCCATCAGGACAGGATTTCCAAATATTGTGTTTTTCCTCATTTTCGGGATTTTGGTAGGTCCGGAATTCTTATCTCTGGTCCATCCCTCGGAGTTTGGAGAAGGACTTGAAATAATAATAAAGCTCTGCGTAGCTATCGTTCTTTTCGAAGCAGGACTCAACCTGAATAAAGAGGAGGCTCGTAGCCACGGGAACATAATACTGCTGCTTATAACCGTGGGCGCGATGATTACGATGGTAGGCGGGGCGGTCTTCGCGTACTTTGTAGGAGATCTTTCCTGGGAAATGGCCTTCGTTTACGGTGCTTTGGTTATAGTAACCGGCCCAACCGTTGTTCATCCCCTATTGAGAAGATTCAAAGTTAAGCCAAACCTAAAACACATACTTGAGTACGAAGGAGTTCTGATTGACCCTATCGGGGCCTTGATAGCTCTTTTTGTAGTTGAGGTAATCCTTATCGGAAGCACCCAGGCTGCGTCTGGCCTAACCTTCGGATTTATAAGCCATGTCGGGGAAATCGGCCAAGCAGTGCTCCTTGTCATTTACAAGTTTCTAGTAGGCGGAATCTTTGGTCTTCTTGGAGGTTACGCGGCGACTTTTGCAGTTAAGAGATTTTATATCTACATGGAGGACTTCGTAGATCTTTTTATGCTTGCCTCAGCGCTTGCCGTCTACGGATTTGCAGAAATGGTAACTCTGGATGCCGGGCTTGTGGCGGCTATCGTCTCGGGAGCTATAGTCGGAAACCTGAATATTCCAGAGGAAGAGGAAATGAAGAAGTTCAAGGGCAAGCTTACGATCCTCGTCATTTCTCTGCTCTTCATTTTTCTCGCGGCAAGCCTTGAACTCGATTACATAAGGGATTTGGGTATCTATGGCCCCTTGATTGTGCTCGGGCTGCTTTTCATCGTACGACCGATAGAGATATTTCTCCTCTGCATGCGTTCCAATCTTTCGATCAGGGAAAAAATGTTTCTTTCGTTCGTTTCCCCAAGAGGAATCATCGCCGCGTCAATAGCTTCGATCATAGCCCTGGAGTTGCACAGACATGAAATTGAGGGTGGCAACACCGTCCAAGGGCTCGTATTTCTTACCATAGCTATTTCGGTCTTCCTTCAGGGAGGTGCAGGAGGTTTTGTCTCAAGGGTACTGGGGGTTAACGATAATAGGAATAAAGTGGTGATACTAGGAGCCAACAATCTCGCAAGACTTCTGGCGAGACTGCTTGAAAAAACAGGAAAAGAAGTCTGCCTAATAGATACAAACAGAAGACTTGTCGAGCTCTCCAAATCACAAGGACTAAATGCGATTGAGGGAAACGGCCTGACCGTTGACGGACTTGAGAAAACGGAGATTTCTTCCCCGGATACCCTTATATCCCTTACAACAAGCGATCATGTGAACGTGCTTGCCTGTCGTCTTGTGAGAATAGATTTCAAGGTCAGTAACATTTGTGCACTTATAAACAGGATGGCGAGTCCTTCCGATATTGAGGACATGGAAAGATTCAGGGTTCCCCTTGCTTTCGGAAAAAAAATTGACGTGATGGATATATATTCGAAAATTACCGCTAAGGAATATGTCGTCTTCAAGTCCCAGATCAAAAAAGAAACAATTGATAAAATGGATTTTGAAAAATCACTTCCGGAGCACATGATTCCACTTGTCGTGGAGAGAACGAGAACCGACGAAGTCTCTGTTTACCATGAAGGCTTTAGTCTTGAGGCAGGGGATGTGGTGTCCATTCTCGATGTGGACCCGGTTTCAACAAGCCCTCATGTTATTGGGGAATTCGAAAAAGAGCTAATTGAAGTGTAAAGGTGAAGAAAAGATGAGTTCCGAGATGAAATCCTTTGAAAACCTTCTTGATGAAATAAAGAAAATTGTCGATACGCTTGAAACGGGGAAACTGCCTCTTGATGAATCCATTGAAAAATTCGAACGTGGGGCAGACCTTATAAAGGAGTGTTATCTGAATCTTGAGAGCGTAAAAAAGAAAATAAGTCTTATAGTGGAAAAAAACGACGGTACTTTTGATCTTGAAGATTTTAGCGATGAAGAAAACAGTAAATGAGTTTTGACACAAAAGAGTACCTCCACACAAGAAAAGAGATCGTTGACCGTAGCCTACGCGAATACCTGCCTCCCGATAAGGCCGAAACAAAGCTCCATCAATCAATTGCCTACAGCATACATCCAGGCGGAAAAAGACTAAGGCCGATACTGTGTCTTGCCACCGCGGAGCTTATATGCGGAAGCCATAGAAATGTCTTGCCCGCGGCGTGCGCGATTGAGATGATCCACACCTATTCCATCATTCATGACGATCTTCCCTCAATGGATGATGACGATACCAGAAGAGGGGAACCGTCAAACCACAGGGTTTTCGGAGAAGCCGTGGCCACTCTGGCGGGAGACGCTCTTTTAACCGATGCCTTCAGTCTGATAACGGAAAAATCCCTCAAGGAAGGTATTTCGTCAGAGCTTATATTGCGAGTGATTTCCATTATTTCCGAGGCCGCGGGATCGAAGGGAATGGTTCTCGGGCAGGCATTTGACCTTGAAATGGACGGGGGACAGCATTTATCAGTTAATGAAATTTCGAATACTTACCTAATGAAAACAGCAAGAATGATCACAGCATCCGTTCTTAGCGGAGCAATTCTCGCTGGAGCGGGCGAGGAAGAAGTCCTGAAGCTCAAATCCTATTCGGAGAAAATAGGTATCGCCTTTCAGATAAAAGACGACATTCTGGATGTTACGGGAAGTTACGGCACAACACAGGAGTCAGAAGACAAAACCGGAGCAAAGAAACACACCTACGTATCGGTTATGGGAGTCCAAGCATCAAACGCCAAGGTCTCTGAGCTCACAAACCAAGCCATAGGAGAGCTTGAAAGTTTTCAGAAAACTCCAAACCCTCTAAGAGAAATAGCCATCTGGTTAAGTGAAAGAGAAGAATAAAACGAGACTTGACAGCCTTCTTGTCGAAAAAAAACTTGCCCAAAGCGGAAACCAGGCCCGAGGGCTTATAATGTCGGGCCGGGTTACGGTGAACGGGAAAAAAGTAGAAAAACCCGGAACGGCGGTAAAAAAAGATTCTGAAGTTGTTGTGGAGCATGACCCTAGAAAATTCGTAAGCAGGGGAGGGCTTAAGCTTGAGAAGGCAATAACGGAGTTCGATATAGATATAGGGGGGAAAGTCGCCCTTGACATAGGAGCCTCAACCGGCGGTTTTACGGACTGTCTTCTGCACTTCGGGGCATCCAGAGTCTATGCGTTCGACGTGGGCCACGGGCAGATTGACTGGAAGCTTAGAAATGACAAGCGGGTCACAGTAAGGGAAAAGATAAACTGCAGGTACCTGCGGGCAGAAGACGTCGGAGAAAAAATCGATATAGTCACGATCGACGTTTCTTTTATTTCTCTCACGATGATAGTAGAACCTGCCGTTTCCGTGCTTGCCGATAACGCAACGCTGATTGCTCTAATAAAACCCCAGTTCGAGGTAGGCAGAAAAGACGTTGGAGCGAAGGGAATAGTAAGAGATGAAGATAAACTCAAAGAAGTTAACGATAAAATATTATCTTATCTTAGTGAGTTAGGATTTAAAATTAAAGGTTTAGTTGAATCCCCTATAAAAGGGTCCGGAGGCAATAAGGAGTTCTTAGTCTGTGCCTTATGGACTGTGCCTACTTCTTCCCCCAGTCCTTAAGAAACCTCTCAAGTCCTATGTCGGTGAGAGGATGCTTGAACAACTGGGTAAATACCCTGTAAGGGAAAGTTGCAACATCGGCTCCCATCTTGGCCGCTTCCACTATGTGCATTGGGTGTCTTACGCTTGCAACCAGTATCTCGGTTTCGTAGGCGTAGTGTGCGTAGATTTCGCAGATATCAAGCACAAGGTCCATTCCGCTAGACGACACGTCGTCAAGCCTTCCGACAAAAGGGCTTACGTAGGCAGCTCCAGCTTTTGCGGCTAAAAGCGCCTGAGAAGGAGAAAAAACAAGGGTAACGTTAACATTCACACCCTCGTCCGAGAGGGTTTTCGTAGCTTTAACACCATCCTCGGTCATAGGAAGCTTGACGACTATATTTTCATCTATACCTGCCAGTTTCCTACCTTCCGAAATCATCTCGGAATACTCGGTGCTTAGCACCTCCGCGCTTACCGGACCCTTTACCACATCGCATATCTCCTTGACTAAATCCTCGAAGCTTTCTTGGCTTCCCTCTTTGGATACGAGCGAAGGGTTCGTGGTTACGCCATCCACTATGCCGAAAGCCGCGGCGGCCCTTATCTCTTCCATGTTTGCTGAATCTATGAAAAATTTCACTTTCCTCTCCTCTTGCGGAAGTTCCGCTTTTCTTCGGTTTATTTTACGGAAACACAGTACATCCTCAGGAAGAAAATAACAGGAATAGACATTTTTTAAATGTTTCCGTTAATAGCACGCCATCTGTCTGGAAGTATAGTACGTCTTTTTGTCAGGTTTCGCAGTAGCTGGATAATTGTATTTACTAGAACCAATCGTTACAATTGCTTGTTAGTTCTTTACAAGGAGGAGTAACTTGATGAAATACTTTACCGTTTTATTTCTTATTGCGGCGGCAATGCTGCTCATTAACGTCCCGGCTTTCGCGTCCGGTTCCGCCTCCGCGGGGAGTGGGGCGAGTCCCAGAAGCGATTACGCCAAGGGAAAGGCGATAACGTTCAGCAAGCTTGTCTGCGACACCTGTTCAATGCAGAAGGGCGACCTGAACAAGGAAAGCGCCATGGGCCTCAAAGAAAGCCTCGGAGAAATGCAGGAGCTCAGCAGTGAAGAGAAGGAGCTTGTGAGCGAGTATCTAAACCGCCGCTACAAACTCTGATTCCATACAGAAAAAAAGGAGAGATGATTATGAGAAAATTAAGTTTGATTGCAATTTCTGGAATTATCGCGGTTTTCGGCTACCTGCCGCTTGCCAACGCGGGCAACTCCGCCTGGCTTCCAGCACCGGGAGGAGGTTCCGTTTCTCTTTCCCTCATTTACCAGAGTGCTGAAGAATACTGGAGCGGCAGCAGTAAAGCTCCCAATGGAGGAGCTCTTGGGGATGGTAACAGCCTTACCCAGGGAACCGCTACGATCCAAGTCAAGTACGGCCTTATGGACTCACTGGCCCTTGATCTGGCTGTGGGAGCGTCCCGGGCTTCAAAAGTCGGAACTGGACCGAAGAAATCTGACGATGAAAACGGCATAACGGATGTGAAAGCCGGCGTAACCGTTCGTCTGGTTGACGAAGCGGTAACCCAGTCGGCGCCGAGTGTTGCCGTCCGCATTGGGGGAATAGTGGGCGGAAGCTACGACACGGGTTACATAAACTCGATCGGCGACGGGGGAGATGGAGTTGAGTTTTCTGGAATCGTCGGCAGGTTTCTCTCTGATAACTTCGCCATATCCGGCGAACTTGGTTACCGTTTCCTCAATCAAGACATTCCAGATGTTATTTTCGCCGACGTCACCGGAAGCCTTATCCTTTCGGACATGTTCGGAGTGAGCGTTAACTACACGATGGAAAACGCAAGGGATGCGATTGATCTCGGCGGTACCGGGTTCGGCATAGAAGGTGTTCCAAATCGAAAGAGGTTCTGGCTGGTAGAAGAAGACTTTCACACCATCGGGTCGACCCTCACTTTTCTTGTCGGCGACAGCACGAGCATAAGCGGTTCATACGCAAGGGTTATTGCCGGTCGCAACACGGGGGAATTCAACATTTTCGCCGTTTCTCTCGGTTACTACTTCTGAGGCGCCTGATCTGGAGAGAGCAGACATAAGCGGACTGTTCTTCTTCTCAGTTTAAATCAGCTCCGGCATGCCGGACGGGATCCTAGGCGGGTCTCATCCGGTATGACCGGAGTTTTTTTACGCCACGGGAAACGGACTGTCGGAACTATCCATGCAGACTACGTTCATGCGGTTCTCTTCGCTAACGGAAATTTATTGAATTAATTCTGTGGGAAAAAACTTTCAAGTCAGGGACAGTTAAGACTCCAGTCGTATTCATAATCCATCGTTCCTTTGAATTTCCGAAGTCTTTTTGCCAGACCCTCATCGGCATAGCTCACAAGATGTCGAATTATGTTCTGCTTGCTTTTACCGAAATCCTCCGAATACCAATCGTAGATGCTCGAGATAACAATCAGATCGTCTTCCATGAAACTCACCCCGCGTGGGTGATTCACGTACTCCCGCGCCGCGCCGTTTAGCAGCTTCTGGGTGTTTTCCCCGGTAAAAGCCGTCTGAAGAAGATTCGGACATCCATAGCTTGCGCAACTGACCCCGTAGTGGATGAGGTTGTCCTTCCAGATGGGACGGAGGATGTCGTTTTCTATGTTGTCAAGAGTGAGACCCCGTCCCGCTACTTTTGCGCGTACTTCCTTCCACGGACCCGAGCATTGCGAACCGGAAACTCGATCTTCGCATATTTCGAGTATGGACTTAACGGGAAAAGCATCCGCAACAACTTTCACCGTGAGGGCGTTGTAGAAGTTAATCCAGTATGCTTTCTGCTCGGCCCTCGAATAATCCCTGGGGTCGATCTTCTGCAGGTAGTCAAGATAGCTTTCAAGCTTCGTCCTGTCCTTGGCGTTTTTCTTGAGCGCCGCGTAGTCAAATTTGTTTATTCCTGAGCTGTGAACCCGCAGATACCCGTCAAGTAACTGCTGCCAGGCACTGTGGTCAATCTTTTTCGGGTTTGACTCATTCGCTGCGTCCCAGAACGAAACCGACTTGGTTTTAGCCGAAACAGGAGATGTAAAAAGAAGTAAAACAGCCGAAACAACGAGAATAAGAACAAAAACCCCTGCAGCGGTTACGTGTTTCGTGGTTTTTCGGATTATCATCTTTGTGCCCTCTTTATTAAGCGATTTAGGCAAACAATAAAAAAACGGATTGTGTACTATTAATTTTAATGCTAACACCGCCCTTGAGAATTAAAAGTCACCCGGATCTCTCGATGGCTTGTTCTGTAGTTCCCCCCGGCAGAACCGGTTTATCTCGCAGATTGAAAAGAAAGCTCCATCGGACACTCGATAATTCTGAAAATTGCCGACAACGCAATGACTCCAGGCAACCGGCGTTATTTCTGAACCGAGATGTCTGCTCTTAACGGAAACGCCGGGTCTTCAGCCGCAGTTCGCCGCCTGACGGACATAACCGGATTATGGTGCGCCGCCGCCTACTGCGCTCTGGCCTTTTTCGCCCGCCAGCCCGGAGAACCCGCTTTGTCCTTGTTCTTTCTTACAGCGGCATGCTCGGGGCTTCCGGTATTTTTTCTCTATTTTTATATTTCCCGCCGGGGTGAGCGATTCCCGGTCGGCCGCATTTTTCTCTGGGCGGCGGTATTCAGGTTCTGCGGCCTTCTGGGCGGACCTTTTTTTGAGGATGACTTCTACAGGTATCTCTGGGACGGCTACCGCTTCGCGACGGCCGGCACTCCTTACGGTATTGCCCCCGAAGCTTTTTTTGCCGACCCCGCAGTTCCGAAGCTGTTTCAGGGGATTCTTGATCAGATAAACAACCCCGGGCTGGCGACCATCTACGCCCCAGTGACCCAGTTTGTCTTCCTTCTAGGCTATTATCTCTCTCCGGGAAGCGTGACGGCGCTCCAGGCAATTCTCATAGTATTTGACCTTGCGACCATAGCTCTGCTTTTCCGCCTGACATCCGCCGGAAATGTCATGCTCTATGCGTGGTGTCCACTTGTCGTAAAGGAGATAGCTTTTACCGCTCACCCCGACGGAGTAGGGGTATGCTTTCTTCTGGCAGCAATTGTTCTCTCAAGAAAATCCCGATGGAAAACCGCATCCATCTGCCTTGGAATAGCCGCCGCGACCAAGGTATTCGCGTTGCTTCTTGTCCCCCTGGTGCTCCTTCGTGCCGCACCGAGGTATTGGATGCTGTCGGCGGCCGTGTTCTTAGGGCTTTACGCGCCGTTTGTCTTAAGCGGTGGAACCGACATGCAATCGTTTGCGGTTTTCGCCCGGGAGTGGGAGTTCAATTCCGCGCTCTTCGGCCTCTTCTCAGCTGTTCTGGGGACATTTGAGAGCAAACTCGTGCTCGGCCTTGGGTTTGCCGCTTTGTGGATATCTTACGGCATTCGCTACCGTAAAAGCGGCGAGCGGATACCCCGGGGTGACTTGCTCTACGGAGCGCTTCTAGCGGTATCAACGGTTATCAATCCATGGTACCTGCTGTGGCTTCTTCCCTTTGCCGCTGTTTTCCCAACCGCCTGGGCGTGGACGGCATCGCTTGCGGTACTTGCGAGCTATATAACCGGGCTTAACCTTAACGACTACACCATGGGGCCGTACCAGCAGCCGATATGGGTGCGCCCGCTTGAGTTCACCCCCATTGTGCTGGCGGCGGGCTACGATGTGTTCCGGTATCGGAGACAAAAGACGGGGCGTTGAACCGCCTTGAATCTTACTTCAAGAAATTATTTGAAAAATATTGTAAAATTCTTTTTCGGCGGAGGTAAGAATGGAGCTCTACATATCAATGAAGGCTGAGAACATAAATCCAACAATGTTCAAGCATGTAACAATGGATATGCCTTCACCCCAGAATAACGGCTATTTCATCGCAGAATACAGGGAGGCCCAAGAAGAAAGAATACTCATCCTTCACAGGTACTCTTCAATACTTGAAAAAAAACTCCAGAAAGTCGGGTATTTTCTTGTGGAAAAATTCAACAACGGAATAATCGTCAAGAAAAAAGTCGACGAATCAAGAAATTATATGGACGAATGGGAAGAATGGGTAGAGTTTTCAAATGCCCTGCTCGAAGAATTTGAATCTTTTTTCGATAATGTCTGATAATCCATTATAGGCGAACTGACCGGGAACCTCGGGTTTCCCAACCTCCCCGCAAATACTTCTAACAAATAAGATGCAGCAGAAAATAAACTACAAAGACACCCTTAACCTTCCCAAAACGGATTTCCCGATGAAGGCCAACCTGCAGCAAAAAGAACCTCTCATGCAGAAATCCTGGGAAAAGGAAGACCTCTTCGGAGAAATCCGCGAAAAAAGCCGCAAGCGCGAAAAGTTCCTTTTCCATGACGGGCCCCCTTACGCAAATGGCCCCATTCACTTGGGACACCTGCTTAACAAGGTTCTCAAGGACTTGGTCGTGCGGTCAAAGATAATGGAAGGGTTTGACGTGGATTTCGTTCCCGGCTGGGATTGCCACGGTCTTCCGATAGAGCACAAGGTCTTAAAAGAACTGGGGGAAGACGCAACTTCCATGCCGGCGCTCTCAATCAGGCGCAACTGCAGCAAATACGCGGCGAAATACGTAAAAATGCAGTCAAAGCAAATGATCCGCCTCGGGACTCTGGCCAACTACAAGCAACCCTATCTGACGATGACCCCTGATTATGAAGCCGGAGTGTTAAAGGCCTTTTCACAACTGCTTGAAAAAGGACTTGTTTACAGGGACTTAAAACCTGTCCACTGGTCAATTGAAAACCGCACTGCCCTCGCCGAGGCGGAACTCGAATACTACGAAAGAGAGGACAGGAGCGTTTACGTGCTCTTTGAAGTTGACGACCCTGCGGCACTGCCCCCGTCCCTTAACGCGGAACAAGCCGAAAGGGTATGCCTTATGATATGGACCACAACGCCATGGACCCTTCCGGCGAACCTCGCCGTCGCCGTAGCCCCGAAGGGGAAATACGGTCTTTACAGATCCCCGGAAGGTGAGAACCTGATTATCGGCGAGGCACTTTGCGAAGAAGTTTTCGAAAAATCGGGAAGAAAAGATTACGAAAAAGCCGGTTCCTGCCTGGGAGAGGAATTGTCGGAACGGGGCGTATCATGCAATCACCCGTTTGTTGAAAGAAAATCAGTCGTAGTAACGGCCGATTACGTGACTTTCTCAACCGGCACAGGATGTGTCCATACGGCCCCCGGTCACGGCGATGAGGACTACAGAACCGGTCTTCAGGAGGGGCTTGATACCTATTGTCCGGTTAGAGAGGACGGCACTTTTGACGATACGGCACCGGAATGGCTGAGAGGGAAGGGGGTCTGGGAAAGCAATGAACTGATAACGCAGAGACTTGCGGATACTGGAAACCTTTTTCATTCAGAACCCTATACACACAGTTATCCGCATGACTGGCGAAGCAAGACGCCTACCATATTCAGAGCAACAGATCAGTGGTTTATACATATGGACAAACCGTTTGGCGAGGCTGGAAAGACCCTTAGGGAAATAGCGATTGACGCGGTCGGGAAAAACATTGATTTCTATCCGGATTGGGGAAGAAGCCGCCTCGGCGGCATGCTTGAGTCAAGGCCCGACTGGTGCATATCGAGACAGAGATCATGGGGGCTTCCGCTTCCGTATTTCACGGACGGAGAGGGAAGGGCGGTGATGACGGCGAAAATCGTTTTGGCCGTCGCCGAAAAGATAAGGGAGAAGGGATCTGACGTCTGGTTTTTCTCCGAGCCGCACCAGCTTCTTGATAACTATGATCCGCAAGACGATCCCGAAGCCCCGGACTGGCTTAAGTCAAAAGAGGATTTAGAAGACCTTTTAAAAGGCGGTGACGTATTTGACGTGTGGCTTGAATCGGGCTCTTCCTGGAACTCGGTCCTCAACGCAAGAGATCTTGGGTACCCCGCAGATATGTATCTTGAGGGTTCGGATCAGCACAGGGGATGGTTCCAGTCCTCGCTTCTTGTGGCTCTGGGAGCAACCGGAGAGCCTCCCTTCCGTGCGCTTTTCACCCATGGATTCATGGTGGACGCCCGGGGCAGGAAAATGAGCAAATCCGGCGGCAACGCGATCGAAGTCGAAGATATTCTGAATAAATACGGGGCGGACATATGCAGATGGTGGGTAAGCTCGCTTAGCTACTCAAACGATATAAAAGTCGACTGGGAGTTTTTCGACATCGCCGCGGACGAGTACAGGAAAATAAGGAATACCATACGGTTTCTGCTGGGGAACTTAAATGACTTCGACCCGGCGCAGGACAGCATTGAATTCGAAGAGGATGACAGGAACTCGATTGACCACTGGGCATACTGCGAGTTCACCAAGTTCGCGAACGAAACCTTGGATGCCTACTCGGGCTTTAGCTACAAGCAGGCAAGCGATCTTATTTTCTCTTTTTGCTCCGATGAGATGAGCGCCGTTTACCTCGAGTGCATAAAAGACAGGCTTTACTGCGAAAAAAAGGACAGCAGGAAAAGAAGACGCGCCCAGACGGTCATGTACCAAGTAGCCGATGGAATCATAAAGTTTCTCGCCCCTGTCCTAGTCCATACTTCCTTTGAAGCCTATAAATCCCTGAAAAGAGAGGACGATGCCAACGTGCACCTTGAAACATTCCCACGCGTTGAAAAAGTTGAGGCCGATAAAACCTGGAACGATGTTATGGATATAAGGAAACTATGCCTAAAAGCCCTCGAGGATGCGCGGGGAGAGGGCGGCATAAACAATCCCCTTGACGCTGCTCTTTCAGTGACGGTTAACAAAGATCTTTTTGACGATATAAAGAAGTTCGAACCGGAGCTTGAAGATCTCTGCGGGGTAAGCAGATTTGAGATCTCTGCCGGAGAAGAAATCCATGTGGAACTTACGGATCTTTCCCAGGAGCCTAGATGCGAGCGGTCCTGGAAGAGGGGAAGAACCGTAAAAAAAAGGTCGAATGGAAGATTCCTCAGCGAGAGGGATGCATCAGCGCTTGGGCTTTAGTCCTCTAACACCTCAGAGCATATGAAATTACCCCGGAGGCCAGGTAAGGGTCCTTCCACCGAGAATATGCATGTGCAGGTGAAAAACGCTTTGTCCCGCATCCTCGTTCGTGTTTACGACAAGCCTGTACCCGCTCTCACTAAGGCCGAGCATTGAGGCTATTTCTGAAGCCTTAACCATAAGGTGTCCCAGGACGGTCTGATCTTCAGTCTTAACAGTCGCCATCGAAACTATTTCCTTTTTCGGTATGAGAAGGACATGAACAGGAGCTTGGGGGTTTATATCCCTGAAAGCCAGGCAGAACTCATCTTCATATACTATATCGGCCGGAATTTCTCGATTTATTATTTGTGTGAAAATCGTGCTCATGCCTGTGATTGTCCACCAACTTGGTTTTGATGTCAAAAACCCTTGTTAACTCTTCCGGTTCATTAACGGATGGATCTATAAGGAATGGAGAATTTGAATTGAGACTATACGGAACAAAAGCTTATTTGCTGGAAGACTGGAAACAGTTTGTAGAAATCCCGCAGGTTAAAGTTATCTTATATGAAGTATGACCCCTCCTGAGAGAAAACAGAGAATCCGTCTTTTCATAAGCTGCCTTGTAGACAATTTTTTCCCCCAAGTAGGAGAAGCAATGCTGAGGGTCCTCTCAGGCATGGGACTGGAAATCGAATTTCCGCAAGAGCAGACATGTTGTGGACAACCCGCGTTTAACTCCGGTCACGCAAAAGAAGCCGAGAAGGTCGCCTGTCACTTTCTTGATGTTTTTGGCGATGGGGACGAGGCAATCGTGTGTCCCTCGGGTTCATGCGTATCCATGGTAAAACACTATTACGCGGAACTTTTCCGTAATGACCCCGAAAAACTGTCCCTAGTGGAGAAGGTTTCATCCAACATTTATGAGTTCTCAGAATTTGTTTTCCAACATAAAGAAGCTCTCAATCTTAACTCGGCATACAAGGGCAGGGTTACGTTTCATGATTCCTGCCACGCGCTAAGAGAACTAGGGATAAGTTCTCAACCTCGTGAACTTATCAAGTCCCTTAACGGAGTCGAACTCATCGAAATGGAGATGGCCGATGCCTGTTGTGGCTTTGGAGGAACTTTTTCAATCAAGTATCCGGAAGTATCAAAATCCATGCTTCAGGAAAAAACAGACTCGATCCTGGATTCGGGGGCAGATGCTGTCGTTTCAACCGACATGGGATGCCTCATGAACATAAAAGGACTTGTATCCAGAAAAAAAATGCCTGTAAAAGTGCTTCATCTGGCCGAGCTTATTGCTTTTGAGGACACTAAATGATTACCGAACGCATAGATTTCAAGAAAAATTCCGTAGAGGCTCTAAAAAGCCCAAAGCTGAAAAAAGCTCTTGTGAATTTCACCGACAGGTCAAGAGCCTTCAGACGGAAAGCGGTAAACGAAGTCTCTGAGTGGGAAGAACTCAGGTCCGAAGCCAGAAGGATAAAAGAAGATGTGATTAACAATCTGGACAGCTATCTCCTGGAGCTTGAAAAAAGCGTTATCAGGATGGGTGGCAACGTACACTGGGCAAAAGATGCCGAAGAAGCTTCCTCAATAGTGGTCGATATAGCCAGAGAAAACAACGTCAGAAACGTCGTGAAAAGTAAATCAATGGCCACAGAGGAGATAGAACTTAACAGGCACCTTATATCAAACGGGGTAAACACCGTGGAAACAGACCTCGGGGAATACATAGTGCAGCTTTGCAATGATCATCCCTTCCACATAATCGCCCCCGCAATCCATAAGACCAAAGAGGACATATCGAAGCTTTTCTCCGAGAAATTCGGAGTGCCCGAGTATGAAGAGCCGGAAAAGCTTACGGAAATAGCGAGAAAAAAACTGAGAGAAAAGTTTCTCTCGGCCGATATGGGCGTTTCCGGGGTGAACTTCGCCGTGGCAGAGAGTGGAACCATAGCAATAGTGGAGAACGAGGGCAACGCCAGACTCGCAACCACGTTTCCAGACATACACGTGGCTATCATGGGAATAGAAAAAATCGTTCCCAAGTTCGAGCAGCTCTCCATCTTTTTGAGCCTCCTGGCAAGGAGCGCCACGGGGCAGAAATCCTCCACTTATGTTTCTCTCATAACAGGCCCCAGAAGGGAAGGGGAGAGTGATGGTCCCCGGCAGTTTCACCTTGTTTTTCTTGATAACGGAAGAAGCGACATAGCAAGATCAGAGGAGACAAAGGAATCGCTCTACTGCATAAGATGCGGAGCCTGCATCAACATATGTCCGGTTTACAGGCAAGTAGGAGGGCACAGCTACGGATGGGTTTACTCGGGGCCGATAGGCGCGGTAATAACTCCCCAGTTAAACGACTTGGAAAAAACGGCAGACCTGCCGTTTGCGTCATCCCTTTGCGGAGCCTGCAGGGACGTGTGCCCGGTAAAAATCGATTTTCCCCATGTTCTTCTCTCTCTGAGACAGAAAGTAGTGGAACAGGGAAGGAAAAAGCCGGACCCGGCAGGATTCATGGAGAAAATTGCTTTTCGGGTCTGGAGTTTCGTTTTCAGTAAGCCGTTTTACTATAATCTTACAGGAAGAGTGATGGTTTTTTTACAGTATTTCTACCAAAAAGGCAATGAATTACAGGGACTTCCATATCCTTTTTCAAAGTGGACTAGAGAAAAAAACTTTCCTGCCTTCTCGAAAAAACCCTTTAGACAAAGATGGAAAGAGAAATACCATGGGGAAAATGGAACAGGACTAAGATGATTTTTAAAGAATCCAAAGCACTTATACTGCAAAACTTACAACATCCCCCGGGAACAATGGAGAAAAGGGGAAGGGAAACTACAGAGAATGGTTTTCTAAACCCTCAATTATCTATTGATCAAAGCAAGTTAGAAAACGATTTTATAGTAAACTTTGAGATGGTATCCGGGGAAGTTCATCTTCTCGAAGAGAAAGGAAGCCTGATTGAGAAAATAAATGAACTTATCCAAGAGCTTGGTGCCCAGTCGGTTTCCTTCTGGAATACAAAACCCTTGAAATCACTTGAAATTGCCTCGGAAACTGATCTTGCAACCGCAGATATAGGTATAACTGGAGCTGACTTCGCTATTGCTGACACAGGAACTTTAGTTCTGCTGTCCGGCCCGGAGCAGCCGAGACTTACTTCGCTTCTACCTCCCGTGCATATCGCGATACTTGAAAAGGAGAACATAGTTTTGAATATTCATGCTCTGTTTGCAAAGCTCGGGGAATCTTATGAAAAAAATTATGATGAATTGTGTACGTGTATTTCTTTTATAACTGGACCGAGTAGAACGGCTGATATAGAACTTAACCTCACACTGGGAGTTCATGGTCCAGGAAGAGCAATAGTTATAATTGTCTAAAAAACTTATAAGCTTTTATCTCTAATTACCTCTAATTACTTATAAATATATCTTAAATGACACTCCTCCTCGAGCTTCCCGGCGAAAATATCCAACGTCCGATAATGTATATTATGTAAACTTATATAAATCCATGAACAAATCCGAAGAAATCAGCGACAAGTGCCCTATTTCACCGCTGTTCTTGATTTTTTCTCATATGTCCGGATGATTTTCTGGAAATATGGGAGATTTTATAAGCCATGCCTATTTACGAATATCAATGCCAAAAGTGTGAAGGCGTCTTCGAGATCCTGCAGGGCTTTAATGACAAACCTGTAAGAAAGTGCGAGGAATGCGGAGGAAGACTTAAAAGACTCATCTCTGTTTCCGCTTTTCATCTGAAAGGCTCAGGTTGGTATGAAACCGACTACGGGAAGAACTTTCAGATGTAAGTCGTATTTCTTGACAACCTTTTCGACAGTTTTTGTAATCCACTCTGGCGTCCTCGGTCGCATCCGAATCTCTTCAATGATTTTGTCGAGATCAACAGGGATCTTAATAAGTTTTTGTATTTTATCATTCCCATGTAAACAGTTTTTTCCGGATCATCAGGAAAAGCACTCGCTAGTTTCTCGTAGGTGCTCTGTATAGCCATAGCACCCGCCTCCGTACCGTACTGTTTCCACAAGGCAACACTCTCGGCATCGCCTGCGTGCCAACAGTTAATATATGCAGAGTTTTTTCCCGAGTGGACAATCACTTCTAGCATATTACGGGCATGCTCTTCCTCTTCTTTCCCATTAGTTTTGACCGCAGTAAAATGTCTTAATAACAACTTGGAATCACCTTCCGTAAACCATCCTTCAAAAGGGTCTTCCTTAAGCAAACTAACCCTAGCAAAGTGAAGAGATTGAGTTTGCAAAAGGTCGATTAGTTTTGGCAGGTCTAAATAGCGCCAAATAAAATTATCATCTGGTTGGTGATCTACTACCGTTACATGCTCAGTATCTGCGGCCATCGGCAATTCTTCCCCTAGCAAGGAAAGCAGTATAAAACTTTTCAGATTTTAATGAGGGAAAGATACTGAAGTGTTTTGAGTATGGCAAAACATCAAAATATTTTTCGTTATTGCCTTTTATTTAATCTAATTTTACAGCTTCTATTGCTAGACTTCTTGACACCCATATCATCATAAAATGCAGTATAGCGACTTGTTTTCATAGGGGTTAAACCCTCGCTAACTCGCTCGAGGTGCATAAACTTACTTTTTTAAGGCATTCAAACTACTTATAACTGACCTTCTTCCCCCAACCGGTAAAATATAATAATATTGTCTTCTTAGAAAGGAGAGCGGCCTCTTTTAATTTAAATCGCTAATTTTCAAATAACTTATGGACCTAGGAATAAAAGGAAAAGTTGCCTTGGTGGCAGCGTCCAGCAAGGGAATCGGAAAAGCAATAGCTTTCGCTCTTGCGGATGAAGGTGTAAATCTCTCCATATTCTCGCGCTCAGAAGACGAAATAGAACGCACAGCTTCCGAGATTAGAACTCGTTTTGATGTCCATGTCCTTGCCTCTGCGGCCGATGTAACAAATACAGAACAGATTGACCGTGTAATAGAAGAAACGGTTAAAAGACTTGGCGGAATTGATATTCTGATAAACAACGCCGGAGGACCCCCTTTCGGCTTTTTTGAAGATTTTGAATCACCTGACTGGCAAAACGCTCTGGAACTTAACCTTCTAAGCGGTATTCACCTGGCAAAGAAAGTAGTTCCTCTGATGAAGAAGAGAAGCTGGGGAAGAATAGTCAACATAACCTCAATAGCCGTTAAACAGCCGATAGACGGGCTGATACTCTCAAACACTTCCCGTGCCGGGCTCATAGGCTTCTCAAAGACTCTTTCAAACGAACTGGCAAAAGACAATATACTGGTGAATAACATCTGTCCCGGACGGATCTACACGGACAGGATAAAGGCGCTTGCGGAAAAACGGGCCGCTCAGTCAGGCATTGGATATGAAGAAGCCATAGAAGAGATGGAAAAGGACATTCCCCTGCAAAGAATAGGAACCCCTGAAGAACTGGCCGCCCTAGCCTGCTTTCTTGCTTCTGAGAAAGCAAGTTACATGACAGGAACTACCATCCAAGTTGATGGAGGATTGTTGAGGGGACTGTTTTAAAAACTTGTAGGACTATATCCTTTTTTAAGGTATAATGGCATTTTCATTAATCACAAGAGGTTGGTCCTAATCATGCCAGAAAGCTCTGAACAAGCAGTACTGCTTACGCATTCTCCCGACCGCCCGGGTCTTCTCCGCGCAATAATCGACTTCATATCCAGACATGGCGGTAACATATACGAAATGCAGCACTGCATGGACAAGGACGAAATGGTCACCTTTGTCCGTGTAAAGTGGTCAATGGAGAAATTTTCCATTCCCAAAGAGGAATTCTCCGAACGTTTCCAAGAGGAAGTAGCTTCAGAATTCGACATAAAATTCGACATATTCTTCACCGGGAGAGCGCTGCGCATGGCGGTTTTCGTCTCAAAACTCCCACATTGTCTCTCCGATATCATATACAGGTTAAGAGTCAGGGAGTGGAATAATGTGGAAGTTCCCGTCATTATAAGCAATCATCTTAACCTCAAACCTGTTGCTGACCGCTACGGCATGGATTTTTTTGTGTTCAACGATGTGGAAAATAACAAAGAGGAAGTGGAAGCCAGCCAGCTTGAGCTTCTCAAGGACTATAAAGTGGATTTCATAGTGCTCGCCAGGTACATGCAGATACTTAGCGAGAATTTTGTCTCACACTATAAAAACAGGATAATCAACATTCACCATTCCTTCCTTCCCGCCTTTCCCGGAGCGCGTCCCTACCACAACGCCTACAAAAGAGGTGTTAAGATCGTTGGAGCAACGAGCCATTACGTAACCGAGGATCTGGATTCAGGACCCATAATAGAGCAGAATGTGATACGGGTAAACTACAACGATTCCATAGACGACCTGGTGAGAAAGGGAGAGGATCTGGAGAAACAGGTTCTTTCACAAGCAATCTGGTCTCACATCAACAGAGAAATTCTGATATACAAAAACAGAACAATAATGTTCAACAAATAACCCTCTAAACTTCCTGGAGCTTTGAGGCACCCTAAGTTCGAGAAGATGAATTCCACTCAGTCGTTTCTCCGTTACCTGCTTATTCATCATCATCTTCTTCCTTATCCCGCCTGAAAAGAGACCTTATCCTGTTGTAGTCGTGTTCTTGCGAGAGCTCCGCTTTCTTTTCCGCAGATTCCACTACCATCATCTTCAATCCCCTGAGCACCTCGTCTTTGGACATGGTTGGCTTGACCTTGAATGAAATTTCTCCCAGGGGAGTGTTCCTGATTTTTATGCCGGATGGAATCTCAAATTCCTTGCGCTCATTGTATTTTTCAAGCACTCTGCTCATGTACTCTTTCCAGACCGGAACCGCGGCCAGGGATCCTGATTCCTTGTCTCCAAGCGAGGTGTTATCGTCCTTTCCAACCCATACCCCCGCGACAACCATGGGACTGTATCCTATGAACCACGCATCCGTATAATCATTTGTGGTACCTGTCTTGCCCGCGATTCTTGCCTTGGAATTAAGCGAATTGGCGAGTAGTCCCGTCCCTTCTGACACAACCGCTTCCATCATGTCCGTCATTATATATGCAGTCTCGGGGCTTATAACCCTCTTAAACTCTTCCGTATTGCCAAAATAATGGATGGGAACTTTTTTGATGAAAAACCCGAATTCCCCCGCAGTAACGAAGTCTCTTTGATCTTCGGCCAAAAGCCCTAAAAACTGCGACCTGCTCTCGCTAGGCTGCGGCGAAAGACGCTCCTGATAATGCCATTCCCCCGACTCCTCACCCTGCTTAAGTCTCCTCTCGTACCGCAGATACACCTCCCCGGTGTTATCCTCAATCAGGCTTCCGTTCCTGTCATAGATCCTGAGTATGAAATTCGGTTTCCTGTATATCCCGGAATTTGCGAAAACAGAATACGCCGCGGTTATTTCCAGCAGAGTCACTTCGGAGCTCCCCAGGGCAAGCGAGGGATAGGGATTGATTCTGGATCCGAACCCGAAGGGCCTGGAATAACTCGCCACGTATCGCGGATCCACGTCCATGATAAGCCTGATCGAAGAAAGGTTCCTCGAGTTGACAAGAGATTCTCTGAAGAAGATCGACCCCATGTATTCTTCGTCGTAATTCTCCGGAATCCAGTCATCCACGATAATCGGCACGTCAAGAAGCTTGCTCGTCTGCGTATACCCTTTGTCTATAGCCGCCGAGTAGAGAAAAGGCTTAAACGCGGAACCCGGCTGCCTTTTCGCCTGAATAGCCCGATTGAACTTCGAGAGTCCGAAGTCATATCCTCCCACCATTGAAATGATGTTGCCCCTTGCGTCCATGGCGACCAGCGCCCCCTGGGTCTGGGGCCAAAACAGGGGAACTATATCGGTCACCTTCTCCTCGCTTACAGACACCCTCACCTTTATAACGTCTCCCGGGTTCAGTCTCTCTGGGAGAAGATAGATGCCATCGGGAGGGGGAAGATACCTCTCCGGGTCGACTATGTAGCTGAACTTCCGTTTCTCGCCGCCGACTTCCACCGTAGCAAAAGAAGTTCTCTCGTCTATGTCTCCCGTGACGGTGATAACGGCCCTGTACGTTTTTCCGTCCTGAAAAGCAAGCTGGCGCTGCTGTTCCTTGAATTCCTCGATCTTCTCAAGAGTTCTGAGTCTGGCAATGGTAAATCTGGTTCTGCCCTGTCTTTTCTCAGTGTTGCGTATTCCCCTTTTAAGGGCCCTGTAGGCCACAAGGTTCAGGTCCATGTCAAGGGTTGTGTAAACCTTGTAGCCGCCCTTTTCGTAGGCCCTCCTGCCGACTTTGTTCTCAAGATATTCCCTTACGTACTCAATGAAATAAGGGGCGATGTATTCCCCTCTGGGTTCCTGCTTCGGAATGATTTTTATCTTATAGGCCAAGGCCTTGCGCTTCTGTCTTTCGGTTATGAACTCCTGGTTGCGCATTATGTTTATCACGGTCTTCTGCCTTTTAAGCGCATTTGAGGGATTGACTCTGGGGGAGTACAGCTCCGGTCTTCGCGGAATTCCCGCAAGCAGACACGCCTCGGCTATGTTTATGTCTTTTGCCGACTTTCCGAAGTAATTCCGGCTCGCCATCTCAACTCCGTAGACGCCGTCGGCAAGGTATATGTGGTTTAGGTAAAGGTAGAGTATTTCGTCTTTGGAGAGGTTCTTTTCTATCCTGTATGAGAGAATAGCTTCTTTTATCTTCCTGCTGTAGGCCTTTTCGGGACCCAGAATGAGGTTTTTGGTTATCTGCTGCGTAATGGTGCTTCCGCCGGAGACGATTCTCCCCGTAACCAGGTTCTGAAAAAGAGCCCTCACAACGCTTTTGGCGTCCACGCCCCTGTGCTGGTAGAACCTCCTGTCTTCGACGGCTATGAAGGCGTTTACCACGTGAGCAGGCATATCCTCGAGATTTACAAGCGCCCTTCTCTCAATCCCGGACTGCGCTATCAGCTCTCCTTCGGATGAATAGAATTCGTTCAGGATAGCGGGCTGATACCTGGTGAGATCGCGAAGGTCAGGGAGGTCTTTTGAGAAATAGATATAGACCGCAAGAATCCCGACCAGGCAGGCAAACGCAAAGACCGCAGGCAAGAAAAAACGGAAACGGGGAAGCTTGCCCGGCTCTTTGCCGGCAAGATTGATCCCTCTATTAAATTTCATTTGCACCGGGAGTATACAGTTCCGTGGAAATCAACTCGAAAAAAGGTTACCTTAAAAAAACTTTTTGGGTTATTGTAATCAGCAATTAGACCAATGACACATTTTTCTGAAGATGAAGCGATGGCCGCTCTCAGTTCATACGTAAAAAGCGTGACGGACCAGGAAATAAAAGTACTTATTCTGAAACTCAAAAACGAGATCAGAAAAGAAGACGTGACGTGGGAACAGATAAGAGAGATACTGGCCGAGATCAAAAGTAAAGACGGCAGCGCGCTCAAAGACATAATCCCTTTTCTTGTGTATTGACCGGGCGCGAAAAACACGCAAATGGCAAACCTGATTGACTGCATCGGCAACACTCCGGTAATAAGGCTCAGAAGCGTACCGAAAGACGGACGCTCAAAGATATGGGCGAAGCTTGAGAACTTAAACCCCGCGGGCAGCATAAAGGACAGGGCATGTATCGCCATGCTAAGACGAGCGGAGCACGAGAACCTGATAGAACCCGGTAAAACAACCGTGATCGAAGCGTCAAGCGGGAACACTGCGATAGGAATAGCCCTCTGCTGCCGGGCAGGCGGCTACGACTTCACCGTTGTTATGCCCGAGGATACGGCAAAAGAGAAAATCCAGGTAATAAAAGCGTTTAAGGGACAGGTGGTTCTTACCGACCCAAGCCTGGGACTTCGAGGATCGAGAGAAAAGGCTAGCGAGATAGAACGTGAAAACCCGGATTCCTATTTCCTTGACCAGTTCAAAAACACCGCGGACATAGAGATTCACCGCGAGGAGACCGCAAAAGAAATAAAAAACCAGATACCGGGGCATCTCGATGCCTTTGTGTGCGGAGTCGGAAGCGGGGGAACGGTAACGGGAGTGGGCTCCGAACTCAAAAAAATCTATCCCGACCTCAAGGTAGTGGTGGTCGAACCCACCGAATGCCCTACTCTTTCCGAGGGAAAGAAAGGTCCTCACGGCATCTGCGGAATATCGCCCGGGTTCGTTCCCGAGAAACTTGATACCGGCGTGATCGACAGGATCTACGCGGTCTCCACGGAAGATGCCCGTGAATGCGCCAAAACTCTCGCTTCCGAGGAAGGCATACTGGTCGGAATATCTTCGGGAGCCTGCCTCAGCGCGGCCCTTGGGATCTCGAAAGAACTTCGAGACGGCGGCCAATTGCTTGTAACTTTCTGCGACAGCGGAGAGATGTATCTTGGGACCGACCTTTACGACTAAAAAACCCGTTTGAAATGAAAATTTAACTATGTTATTTTATCTTTTGGATATGTTTATCCGCGTGAGAGTTACGTAAAGACAGAGGAATAGTGCATGTCAGCAAACATTTTTAAAAATCTTGTGCTCTGGGTGGCCATGTTCGTCGGAGTGTTCGCCGTGTACCAGTTCATGAACACCTCGGCAAACGTCTACTCGGAGATATCCTACAGCAAATTCCTGGAACACTTGGATAACGACAGGATAGCCAAGATAGAATTCGGCGAAAACATAATAAGAGGAGAGCTTAAAAACGCCGACCCCGAAGACCGCGGATTCACAACCACCGGCCCCGCGGGAGAACTCCTTATCGCAAAGCTTGAGGAAAGCGGCACAGAGTTCAGTTTTTCCCGTCGCAAACAAAGTTCGCTTACACAGATACTGATAAACTGGGGCCCTCTTTTCATACTGGTCGCCCTGATGGTCTTTTTCATGAGACAGGTACAGGCCGGGGGCACGAAGGCGATGAGCTTCGGAAAAAACCGCGCGAGGATGCTCTCCGATGAACAGAACAAAATCACCTTCAAGGACGTGGCAGGAGTTGAGGAGGCAAAAGAGGAAGTAAGCGAAATAGTGGAGTTCCTGAAAAGTCCGCAGAAATTCACCCGGCTTGGGGGAAGAATACCCAGGGGAGTTCTTCTGGTCGGTCCCCCGGGAACGGGAAAAACTCTTCTCGCAAAAGCCATAGCCGGAGAAGCGGGAGTGCCATTTTTTATCATAAGCGGGAGTGATTTCGTAGAGATGTTCGTCGGAGTCGGAGCTTCAAGGGTAAGGGACCTGTTCATACAGGCCAAGAAAAACGCCCCTTGCATAATATTCGTTGACGAACTCGACGCCGTGGGAAGACACAGGGGAGCGGGGCTCGGAGGAGGCCACGACGAAAGGGAGCAGACCCTTAACCAGCTTCTGGTCGAGATGGACGGCTTTGAAGGAAACGAAGGCATTATAGTCATGGCCGCCACGAACCGCCCGGACGTGCTTGACCCGGCGCTTCTCAGGCCCGGGAGGTTTGACCGCCAGGTTGTCGTCCCGAGGCCGGATGTCAGGGGAAGAGAGGCCATCCTGGTCGTTCATTCAAAAGACACCCCGATAGCTGATGACGTTGATCTTTCGGTGATCGCCAGGTCCACCCCGGGTTTCTCCGGAGCCGACCTTGAGAACCTGGTCAACGAGTCGGTTCTTCACGCGGCCCGCAACGACAAGGAACAGGTCTCCATAGAAGACTTTGAATACGCAAAAGACAAGGTCACAATGGGAGTTGAGAGAAAAAGCATGCTGATAAGCGAAAAAGAGAAGAAAATCACCGCTTATCACGAGGCCGGACACGCGCTCGTGGCGAAACTGACTCCCGAGGCCGATCCCATACACAAGGTGACGATTATACCGAGAGGAATGGCTCTCGGAGTCACCCAGCAGCTTCCCCTTGAAGACAAGTACACCCTTTCGAGAACCTATCTCCTTTCCACCATAAAGGTGCTTCTGGGAGGCAGGGCCGCCGAAGAACTTGTGTTCTCCGAAAGAACCAGCGGCGCCGCGAACGACCTTGAGAGAGTTACTGACATAGCCAAAAAAATGGTATGCGAATGGGGAATGAGCGAAGTTGTGGGACCGGTAACTTTCGGCAAAGGGGAACAGCAGCCTTTTCTAGGCAGGGAAATATCGAGAAAAAGCGATTACAGCGAAGATACCGCGGTGCAGATCGATCAGGAGACAAGGAAGATCGTGAACGAAAGCTACAACGAGGTAATGAAGCTCTTAGGAGACAACCTGGATCTTCTGCATGATCTCTCTTCCCTGCTTCTTGAAAAAGAAGTTATAGACTCGGCGGAACTTGACGAGCTGGTGTCAAGAAAACAAGAGTTCAGGCCGGAAGTGAAAAAGCCGTTTGATATAACCGGCAGGGTCTGATCCCTACGGCTTTGCCTTGCCCCGCCGCTGTTTTTTGGCTGTCTTTGCAAAACCGGGAGTAAAAGCCGTTTGCCAAAGTCTTCAGTCCATAAAGCAAATCAGAACGCACCAGAACATCATTTGATAAAACTCGGTTCAAAAGAACTGGATCTCAGCCAAAAACCCCTCGTCATGGGAATCGTGAACATGACGCCGGACTCCTTTTATGACGGCGGAGCATACAACGATCCCCAGAAGGCTCTCGGGAGAATCGCCTCTTTAATCAGAGACGGGGCCGATATTATTGATATAGGAGGAGAATCCACAAGGCCGGGTTCTCTCGGCGTGAGCACGGAAGAGGAGCTTCACAGGGTTATACCGGTAATAGAAGCGGCTTCGGCGGAATTTGACACCGTAATATCCGTCGACACCACAAAAGCAGCTGTCGCCGAGGAGGCCCTGGGGTGCGGAGCTTCTATGGTAAACGACATAAGCGGACTGAGTTTCGAGCCGCAAGTGGCGCAGAAAGTATCGGAGAAAGGAGCCGCAATCGTGCTTACCCACACAAGTTCACGCCCGCTGGACATGCAGGAGAAAACCCAATACAGTTCGCTTATTCCCGACATAGCGGATTTTCTTTCGAATTCTGCTCAGACGGCCATGGCGGCGGGAGTGCCGCGGGACCACATAATAATTGATCCGGGTATCGGATTCGGAAAAACCACCCCGCAGAACCTCGAAATCATAAGAAGGCTCGAGGAATTCTGCGAGCTCGGGTTTCCGGTCTGCATCGGAACCTCGCGAAAATCCTTTATAGGAGAAATCCTGGGGAGCCCGCTTGCCGAGCAAAGATTGATAGGATCCGTCTGTTCAGTAATAATATCAATGCTCAAGGGTATTTCTATCGTAAGAGTTCATGATGTACTTGAAACAGTGCAGGCGATTCGGACGGTAAAAAGCATATATGGGGTTAGCTAGGAGATGACAGACTCTACCATACAGAACTTTCGATTCTTTTCAGACAGTCTGGATATCCTGATCGTCGCCATAATATTTTTCTACGTACTGAAGGCCATAGAGGGAACCAGAAGCTCTCAGATTCTGGTCGGACTCGTGGCGATGGCGGTTCTTTACTTTGCCTCAAGGAAATGGGGTTTTTTCACGCTTAACTGGGTGCTTACCCACTTTCTCGGTTTCGCTATCCTAATAATAATAATCCTCTTCCAGGATGATATAAGAAGGGGGCTTGCGAACATAGGGAAAAAGCCTCTCCTCTTCAGTTTCGCAAAACAGGCCGCAAATGAAGCAATGGTAGAAGAACTGGCGGACGCCTGTTCTTTTCTCTCTTCAAGGAAAATCGGAGCCCTGATAGCCATTGAAAGGCAGGAGAGCCTGAGAGTGTTCCCCGGAAGACCTATTAACGCCAGCTTATCAAGCGAGATGCTTATAACCATTTTCAACCCGGCATCCCCTCTTCACGACGGGGGAGTGATAGTCAAAGACGACGTTATTGTTTCAGCCGGGTGCTTTTTCCCGATCAGCACGGACCTTGAACTCGGAACAGAACTTGGAACAAGGCACAGGGCCGCAATAGAGCTCTCCAGGGAGACTGACGCCGTCGTGGTAGTTGTGTCCGAGGAAACAGGGAAGATCTCGCTGGCGGCAGACGGAGAACTTAAAAGAATTGCCAACGATAAACTGCTAAAGCCGAGTCTGGTTTCCGAACTTAGCGCTGAGAGTCTGAGCAGCATAAAAGTAGGGCAGGCAGGAAAAGCCTGATGGAGAAAAAACCTTTCTTTCAAGGTCTTGCAAAAAAAACAATTGCGCTTGCGCTTGCGGTAATTCTCTGGGCATTTACGAACTTCGAACTTGACGTGGAAAGGGACGTCAGGATTCCGCTTCACCTAAGCGGTCTGCCCGAAGACCTTATTATCGTGAACAATGCCCCCGAAAATGTTGACCTCTCCCTCAGGGGGGCGAGAAACCTGCTCTCTTCATTTGCCTTCTCGAACAAGTCAATTCCCGTTGACCTGCAGAAAACGGAACGGGGTGTTCTTAAAATAGACTTAAGGCGCGCGGCGTCGCAGATAGTTCCCAGAGGAATCGATATAGTCGCCGCGAGACCCTCAAAGCTCTCTCTTAACATAGACATGCTTGTGACGAAAAGGTTCAAGGTGAAACCCGTGCTCGGAGAACCGGACTCCGGCTACGAGATATCGAAGAAATTAAAGGTCGTCCCGCAATTCGTAAAAGTAAAAGGACCCGCTTCGCAGCTTGGCAAGCTGGAAACCATAGAAACGGCGAAAATAAAGCTTGAAGGCGAAAAAGCCGAGTTCACGGCGCCGGCGCAGCTGCAGCTGCCCTCCCAGTACATGGAAGTCCTCGAAGGCGATCACGTGAACGTAACCGTTTACATAAAAGAGATAATACTGTCCAAGGAGTTTCGGGATGTCGACATAGTTCCCCGAAATTTCGGAGAACTCGAATACACTACAGCTCCCGAGCTTAAGGCCACGCTGGTATTCAACGGTCCCTACAAGACCATTAACGACCTTACGAGCAACGATGTCAAAGTCTTCATAGACGGGACGGAGATGGGCGAGAGCAGGCAAAAAAGACTCAGGGTAAAAGTTCAGTATCCAAGTTCAGACCTGCTGAAACTTACGAAGACCTCTCCGAGGAGTGTCAGGGTTAGAGTCAAACCGCCTCCCCCGGAAGAATCCCCCAAGACGTAAATCATGAAGAAGAAGTCCGCACCTGAATTTCCCGAAAGAAAGATTTTTGGAACCGATGGAATAAGGGGGGTTACCAACACCTATCCGATGACCCCCGAGGTATCGCTTGCCCTGGGAAAAGCGCTCACAAAATATCTGTCCGGGAAAACGGGCGGCCACGTGAAAATACTCGTCGGCAAAGACACCCGCCTTTCAGGCTACGTCTTCGAACAGGCAATAGCCTCGGGCATAACGTCCATGGGAGCCGACGTACTGCTCGTTGGTCCCCTGCCCACTCCGGCGATAGCCTTTCTCACTTCAAACATGAGAGCCACAGCCGGCGTGGTTATCTCCGCGTCACATAATCCCTACACCGATAACGGAATAAAAATATTTGATTCCACGGGCTTCAAACTCCCGGACAAAATAGAGGCTGAGATAGAGAACATGGTTCTCGGAGAAAAACAGTTAAGCCCCCCTCCCCTGACGGGAAAGGCGAAAAGAATCGAGGACGCGGTCGGACGCTACATAGTGTTTCTCAAAAACACCTTCCCTGATGATCTTACGCTCGATGGAGTGAGAATCGTGGTTGACTGCGCCAACGGAGCGGCGTACAAGGTCGCACCCATAATCTTCGAGGAACTTGGGGCTGAGGTGATCACGATCGGCACTGAGCCGAACGGAACGAATATAAACGTTGACTGCGGAAGCCTGCGCCCCGAAATACTCTGTGAAGAAGTAGTGCGAAGCGGTTCCGACATAGGAATAGCGCTTGACGGAGACGCGGACAGGGTGGTTTTCTGCGATGAGAACGGAAATGAGGTTGACGGCGACCATGTGCTTGCGATCTGCTCATCGGAAATGCTTGAGAGCGGCACCCTGGCAACGGACACCGTGGTGGCTACCCAGATGAGCAACATGGCCCTTGAGAACTACCTCAGCGCAAAAGGCCTCAGACTTGAGAGAACCCGCGTGGGAGACAGGTACGTGGTAGAAGCGATGAGAGAACTGGGAGCAAACCTCGGAGGCGAGAAATCGGGTCACCTGCTGTTTCTTGACCACTCGACAACGGGAGACGGGCTGCTGGCCTCGCTTCAGATTCTGGGCATAATGAAAAGAAAGGGAAAACCGCTTTCTGAGCTCGCCGGGATAATAGATTTGTTTCCCCAGATTCTTAACAGTTTTAAAATCAGAGAGAAAAAACCGTTTGAGCAGATCCCGGGGCTTGTCGAGATCGTCAGGGAATCTGAAAAAATCCTTGGAGACAAAGGAAGAATAAACCTCAGATATTCCGGAACCGAACTGCTGGCGCGGGTAATGGTGGAGGGAGAGGATGAAACCCTGATAAACGGAATCGCTTCCCGCGTATCTTCCGTAATAAGCGAGAACATAGGAACAGGAAATCTGTAGATGAAAACCAGACTGAATGTAAACGTTGACCACGTAGCGACCCTGAGACAGGCAAGGATGGGAGACGAACCCGACCCCGTGGCTGCCGCCGCGCAGGCTGAACTCGCCGGAGCGAGCGGAATAGTGGTCCATCTTCGTGAAGATCGCCGACACATTCAGGAAAGGGACCTTCTTCTGCTGAGACAGACGGTGCGGACGAAGCTTAACATGGAAATGGCCGTAACGGACGAAATGATTGAGATTGCGTGCGAGACGCTTCCCGACGTCGTTACCCTTGTTCCGGAAAAAAGGCAGGAGATAACCACTGAAGGGGGACTTGACGTGCGCGGGGATACGGAGAGAATTGCCGCGGGAATTGAAAAACTGAAGAGCTCCGGACTGTTCGTAAGCATTTTCATAGACCCCGACCCCGAACAGATAGGCGCCTCCGCGCAGACCGGCGCTCATATGGTTGAACTCCACACCGGAAGTTACGCGAACGCCCGCGACGAGACCGGGATGATGATGGAACTTGACAAGATCAGAAAATCAACGGAAGACGCCCTCTCCCACCGACTCAGGGTATCCGCCGGTCACGGGCTTAACTACGTTAACGTGACCGCGGTTTCACGAATAGACGGGATTGAGGAACTCAACATCGGCCACAGCATAGTTTCACGGGCGGTTCTCTCCGGAATGGAGAAAGCCGTAAGAGACATGATCAACCTGCTATAATATTTTTCTATAACAAGGCATAAGGCGAAAAGATATGGTTTCAGGCATAGGCATCGATATGGTTCGCAACAGTCGCATAGAGAACCTTATTGAGAGATGGGGGGAGAAATTCCTTCGAAAAGTCTTCACCGACGATGAACTCGCGCAAAACGGTGACGGTAAAAACAGAAACATAAGCTACGCGGCCAATTACGCGGTCAAGGAAGCTTTTGTGAAGGCGCTCGGGACCGGGTTCAGGCGGGGCATAAAATTTCACAACATAGCGGTCAAGCGCAACGAGCTTGGAAAACCCTTCATAGACCTCAGGGGAAGCACAAAGGAAATCGCCGAACAAAGGGGCCTGACCCGAATTCATACCACCATATCACACGACGGGGAATACTCCGTCGCCGTAGTTATACTTGAGGACTGATCACCTAAACCCTGATCTCCGTCCCGCCCTTGCGGATTCGAAAAAGACGCTCCTGCAGTGTGTGCAGGATTTCAATCCGGCATGTGCTATCTTTAACCCGGTAGGCCCAAAATGTTTGAGAATCTCGACAGACTCCGTCTAAAGGGAGTGGACAGCGTAAAACCGGGGCTCCAGAGAATCACCGCGGTTCTTGAGGAACTGGGGTCTCCTCACAGGAAAAAGGATTACGTCGCCGTTGCCGGAACTAACGGCAAGGGGTCCGTGGCGGCCTGTATCGCGTCAATATTCGAGGCGAACGGCTATCGGGCAGGTCTCTTTACCTCCCCTCATCTGATCGACGTCACGGAAAGAATAAAAGTAGACGGAGAGGAAATAACCAGGGAGCAGCTTGAAGAGACCCTCGGCACGGTTTTTGCCGCCTGCGCCAGGATCGGCGTGGAGCTCAGTTATTTCGAAACGCTCACCGCAGCCGCATTTCTTCACTTCAACGGCAAGGCAATAGATGTAGGCGTGCTTGAAGTGGGAATGGGAGGAAGATGGGACTCGACAAACGTATGCGATCATCTGGCAGGCGTTATAACGAACGTGTCCTTTGACCACACCGAATACCTGGGAAACACTTTGGGTGAGATTGCCGGGGAAAAAGCCGGAATAATCAAAAAAAACGGCCTCGTGGTGACAGGATGCACGGGCGAGGCCCTGTCGGTAATCGAGCGCAGGGCTAGGGAGAACTCCTCAACATGCCACAGAATCGGAACAGATTTCACTTACGGGGAGAAAGAAGATCTGAGCTTTGATTACACGGGGCCCGAGTGGAATATTGCGGGACTCAGAATTTCTCTCGCGGGCACGCACCAGGTGGAAAACGCCGTTATATCCATAGCGGCAGCCGAGCTGCTGACAATGCATACCCGCTACAAAACGGACCCGGAAAAAATAAAAGAGGCTCTTTCGGAAGTCAGTCTGGGGGGGCGAATGGAATACTTAGACAGGAAAACTCCCGTCATAATCGACGGCGCGCACAACCTCGCCGCGGGGGAAAACCTCGTTAAGTCGCTTGAGTTTTATCATCCGGGGAAAAAATTCAATTTCCTCATAACAATGCTTAAAAATAAAGACATCGGAGGGTTCACCGAAACGCTCTCCCGCGTTTCGGGGAAACTGATCATAACGGAACTTGCCGGGGAAAAGAAGTTTTTGGAAACGGAAAGAATTCTGGCCCTTACCCGGGGACAATTCGACTCGGTCGTGACGGTAAAAGACCCTCTGGAGGCATATGAAAAGCTTCTTGGTTACGGAGAAGCAGCTTGTGTTTGTGGTTCCTTTTATCTAATAGGTTATCTTAAAGATGTGATCCAAGATGAAGAGACTCTCGATAGTAAGTAACGATCTTTTCCTGGCTCACCAGAACCCTCCGGGGCACCCTGAGTGTCCGGAAAGACTGACCAGCATTCTGGGAGCGCTTGAGAGTTCGGGTCTTATGGAGAAAACGGTTCCCGCCGACACAAGGCCCGCGACGGAGGAAGAGATCACCCTCGTACACAGCAAGCCCTATTTCGATATGGTCAAAGGCACCTCCGGCAAGGAGTTCTCGCAGCTTGATGCCGACACCTCTACGTGCGAAGTTTCTTTTGACGCCGCGCTTGCGGGCTCCGGGGGACTTATATGCTCGGTAAACGATATTCTTTCAGGGAAAATCGATACCGCGTTCGTACTCCCCCGCCCTCCCGGACATCACGCTGAACACGACAGGGCGATGGGGTTCTGCCTGTTTAATCACGTGGCGGTCGCCGGGGCCCATCTGTTAGCCAACTGCGGTCTTGAGAGAGTCCTGATCATAGACTGGGACGTGCACCACGGAAACGGCACCCAGCATATCTTCTATGATTCAAGCAGCGTGCTCTTCTTCTCACTGCACCAGTTCCCGTTTTACCCCGGCACCGGAAGCCTTAAGGAACTCGGATACAAAGAGGGGCTCGGGTACACGGTTAACGTCCCCTGCCCCGCGATGCTGGGAGATGAAGATTACCTCAGGATCTTCGCCGAGATACTCGAACCCGTAGTGGAGCAGTACTCCCCGGAATTCATTCTCATTTCCGCGGGCTTTGACGCTTACCAGGTCGATCCGCTTGGTGGAATGCTGGTTACCTCAGGAGGTTTCGCCAGGCTTACAAGATTCGTTATGCGACTTGCAGAAAAGCACTGCCGCGGAAATATCGCCTTTTTGCTCGAGGGCGGCTACAACACCGCGGAGATGGGACTGATCATGCGGTCGGTCATAGAAGAGATACTCGATCTTAAGGTGTCAGATACCGGTTTTGATCCCAAGCGGACAACCTGCGAACACACCGTCTCGGAGATCAGAAAAATTTACTCGAAATTCTGGAATTTCTAGAGCAACAAGTCATGTCGACATGCTCTTGTAAATATCTTTTCTGTGCCCAACAGCTATGACAAATATCTCTTCATCTCGCCTCAGACACAACAATCTATAATTGCCGACCCTGAATCTATAAAAACTTCCCATATGACCCGAGAGCCGAGAAAGATAAAAATCAGGATCAACCAACAGCTTCTCCTCTATTGCCTTAACAATGCTTTGCTGAATATCTCTAGGCAATTTGGCAAACTGCTACCTGATCGGTGGCCTTCACCATGATTTTGCTTTTGCCAAGGCGACATGTCCCCACTATGTTCCCCTTTTTCGCTGAACTCCACCTTCCACATAATTCTAGAGATTCAGTTCCTTTTTGAGCTCAGAAAAGGAAACCGTTTTTTCTCCAGAAGCCAGAAATTCCTTATAAGCCTTGGAAGCATCTTCATAATCCTCAAGATCTTCCAGCCTAGCCATTAAAAGCAACTCTAACCCCTTTCTTACGTAATAACTTTTTGACCTTTCCTCCGCTCTTGATACCTTGCCTAATATTTCGGCGATCTCAGCAGGAATCTGTGCAGAGATATTTACCATGTCAGATGACCCGCTTCTCTCCTTAGCCATAATATCACCTCCGGCACTAAAGAATAGCAAATGTTAATAGTTTTTACAATTTTTTAATAATATTATTAGTTTTTGCTAAAAATTGCCTGAGATAAAAATTGTGAAAACTTTCAGATCAAAACAAAGAAAATCAGGGCAAGCACCTTAGCGGTGGTGCATCAGCTTTGGATTTCAGTTGAACCCGGTAATGTTTCAGGAGGAAATTCCATCTTTCCTGTAATCGCTTCCCTCGATGAAAAGCGGGGGAGTTAGCGGTGAGGACGGGTGTGCGATTGTCGGAGCTGGCGGTACTGCCAAAGCACATCTCATAAAGTCTTGAAGCTATCCTCTCCCCCACCCTGTCCTCAAGTATTTCCGTCTTATTCCTGGATTTCTTAGGCAGTGACTCCCTGGCCACATAATTGGTAGTAACAAGAGTCTTCTTTGAGGAGTTGTAACGCTTGGAGATAAGCTGGTCGAGAATGTTCTGCTCCCATTCGGAACTTTTGCCTTTTCCCATCTCGTCTATAACCAGAATTTCCGCGTTTATTAGCGGTCCTATTATCTCGTTTTCGGGAATTCCCTCTGAATACGCCTTCCGCAGGTCTCCAAGCAGAAAGAAGAAATCGGTAAACACGCATTCAACGGCTTTCTGAAGCGTAAGCTCCGCTATGGCCCCTACGGCCAAGCGTGTTTTGGCAAGCCCGGGACCTCCCATAAGCAGAAAGCCTTTTTCCTCCGGGTACTTGTCGACAAACGACTTCACGTAGGTCATTGCCTCAAACTGGCTGTTGTCACGGGGGTCTATATCGTCTGACTGCAGAACGCCGGCGTACTTTGAAGGAATCTTCGCGTTGTTGTATCTTCTGACCTTAAGCCTCACCATTCCGCAGAGCCCGCAGCGCTCAAGATACCTGTAGCCCCTTTCGTTCACCAAAAACACCGTTCCGGTCCCCCCGCAGTCACTGCATTCGGAAACGCAGTCGCAGACCTCCGCACGGGCGTACTGACCATTCTCGGAGGAGATCGTGTATCCACTTCCGAAGCATTTTCGACAACCCGTAATGATGCGTTTTCTTCTGGCCATGTTACTTCATCGTGAAAACATTATTTATGCCGAGAGTTTCGCATACAATTTCATCCCTGAAGGCGTTAAGGGTTTTTCTCTTGGCATCTTCGTCGTAGAGTTTCGCCTTGGCGGGAATCCTGCTTAGCGCGGCATCGGTTATCTGCTTTTTCCTCTCGGCGGAAAGACCTGAGAAAACATCCCCCATGAAATCCCGCCACAGCAAATCAAACTGTTTGTATATGTTAGCGGACCCCGCGCCGTCCGTCTCTCCGACCCTGCGCCTGAGTTCCTCGTATTTCCCCCGTATATCCTCTCTTTTTTCCTCAACTATGATCCTATCAAGCCTCTGTAGAACCTGTTCTATTATATTGCTTCTCGTAAAAGCGGCGTTCCGGGGTGTTGCCTGTTTCGATTCCCGTTCTACCGAATGCGTTCTCAGGTAATCCTCAATTTCATGCCTTATGTTAAAAAGCCCCCTCGGTTCCTGGGCCCCTCTCTGCCTCTTTTGCTCAAAGCCGTAGGCTATAGCCTTAATTACCATTTCCTTTGAGACTGATCTTTCGCCAAGTTCCCTTATGAAACCGTAGTCCCTGGCCGAAAGCATGAGACCCTTTCCCGCAAGCCCGAGAAAATACCGCTCTATGTCGGCTATGTAGTTTCGCTCTTGAGACTTCATCTTCCCCCGGAAAAACACGCAGCCCTCGGGTCTGGCCCCTACTCCATCATCTCGCGCATGGCCGACATCGTATCGGCATAGTTTTCCGTCTTGTATATTCCGGATCCCGTTACCACTATGTCCGCCCCGGCCTCGATAACTTCCCTTATGTTCCCGAGATTTATCCCGCCGTCAGCTTCAATAAGCGGCTTCTTTCCATCTCCATCCATCCTGTCAAGAAGAGACCTCAGGTCCCTTATTTTCGACAGCATCTCGGGAATGAATTTCTGACCTCCGAACCCCGGCTCCACGGTCATTATCACTATCACGTCTATAAGCTCCATCAGCTTTTCCTCGATCACGCCGATCGGGGTTGCGGGGTTAAGGGCCACCCCGGTCATAATCCCTCTCCACCTGATGGAAGAGAGAGCGCTGTAGAGAAGGTTGCAGGCCTCCATCTGGACCGTGACAATTTTCACGTGAGGAGCGCCCGCGTCTATGAATTTTTCCGTGAATTTCTCGGGACTATCAATCATCAGGTGTATATCCATCTGGGGTGGCGATTCCATCCGGGCAATCGCCTCCACTATGGGTATTCCTATGCTTATGTTCGGAACGAAATGCCCGTCCATCACGTCCACGTGTATTAGATCGGCGCCCGCCTCGCAAACGGCGGTTACCTCGTCTTCAAGACGAAGATAGTCACACGAGAGTATTGAAGGAGCCAGGAGTTTCTTCATTTCATTTTCTCCGCAGGGTGCAAGTGGGATTTTTTTGTATTTTACCCGAACAACGGCAAAAACCCACGCGCCTCCACATGGATCGGGCAGCTATAATACCAGTCCAAGCACCCTGTTCAGTTGAAAAACCGGCCGCAGCAACACACCCCCAAGGAACCCGCGGCGGCAAAGCAACGGCCTGTTTGACAGGAAAACCAGAATAATTATATTACTTGGACTTTTGAGGTCGCCTAATGCCCCCTAAAAACTTCATATTCACTTCAGAATCCGTAACGGAAGGCCATCCAGACAAGATTGCGGATCAGATATCAGACGCCATACTCGACGCCATGATCGAGCAGGACCCCGATAGCAGGGTCGCGTGCGAGACACTGATCACAACAGGCCTCGTGGTGATTTCAGCCGAGATAACGACAAAAGCTCAGATCGACATACGACAAACAGTAAGAGACACGATAAGAGAGATCGGCTATACGGACAGCGCGATGGGATTTGACGCGGAGACCTGTTCGGTCCTCCTCACGATCGACGAGCAGTCCTCGGACATAGCGCTTGGAGTCGACAAGAAAGGAGCCGGGGACCAGGGACTCATGTTCGGCTACGCGTGCGATGAGACCCCGGAATTCATGCCTTCGCCCATACTGTACGCACACAAGCTGGTCAAACGTCTTTCCGAGGTAAGAAAAGACGGCACCCTGCCCTTTTTAAGGCCCGACGGAAAAAGTCAGGTCACCTTCAGGTATGAAAACGGGGAGCCGGTGGGAGTAGACGCGGTAGTTATATCATCCCAGCATTCAGAGGAAGTCTCGCGCGATGACCTCATCGAGGGAATCAGGGAGAACGTAATAAATCCCTGCATTGGAGCACTTATTTCTGAGAGCACGAAAATTCATATAAATCCCACGGGGAACTTCGTAATCGGGGGTCCCATGGGAGACACGGGCCTTACGGGAAGAAAAATCATAGTCGACACCTACGGCGGATGGTCAAGACACGGCGGCGGGGCGTTTTCTGGAAAAGACCCCTCAAAGGTCGACAGAAGCGCAGCCTATATGGCAAGGTACGTGGCGAAAAACATAGTCGCGGCCTCGCTGGCATCACGCTGCGAAGTGCAGCTTGCCTACGCCATCGGAGTCGCAGAACCGGTTTCGGTAATGATCGACGCCTTCGGCACTGCCGCTGTGGCGGAAGAGAAGATCTCGGAAGCAGTAAGGGAGATTTTCGATCTCACTCCCGAGGGAATAATATCGCACCTCGAACTCAGAAAACCCATCTACAGGAAAACAGCTTCCTATGGCCATTTCGGGAGGAACGAGGAGACTTTCTCATGGGAGAAGACAGACAGGACCGCGGAGCTTAAAAAAGCCCTGGAGAACGCCTGAGCCGAAGCGCGCTCGGAGCTTTTGACCGCGAAAAAGCAACGGAGGAAAAAATGGATTACCACGTAAAAGACTTAAAGCTTGCCCGCGAGGGAAAACTGAGAAGCGAATGGGCCGCACAGGAAATGCCCGTTCTAAAGCAGATAGAGGAAAGATTCAAGAAGGAAAAGCCGCTTAAGGGAGTAAGGGTCGCCGCGTGCCTTCACGTTACCACGGAAACCGGGAACCTCATGACCACCCTTAAGGCCGGAGGAGCAGAAGCCTACCTCTGCGCGTCAAACCCCCTAAGCACCCAGGATGACGTCGCCGCCCACCTCGTAAAGAACCATAAAATCTCCGTTTTCGCCATAAAAGGGGAAAACACCAAAACCTATTACAAGCACATAAACGCCGTTCTGGCCGCCCGCCCGCACGTAACCATGGATGACGGGGCAGACCTCGTATCGACGCTGCACACGGACCGAAAAAACCTGATAGACGACGTAATCGGGGGAACCGAGGAGACCACAACCGGAGTGATAAGACTCAAGAGCATGGCGGATGACGGAGTGCTTCAGTATCCGATAATCGCCGTTAACAACGCGGATACCAAGCACCTTTTCGATAACCGCTACGGCACGGGGCAGAGCACTCTTGACGGAATCATACGCGCCACCAACAGGCTTGTCTCCGGCACGACCTTCGTAGTCGCAGGATACGGCTGGTGCGGAAAAGGACTTGCCATGAGAGCCAGGGGACTGGGAGCGAACGTAATCGTGACCGAGGTTGAGCCGCTTGCGGGGCTCGAGGCCACCATGGACGGATTCAGGGTAATGACGATGGAGAAGGCAGCGCCGCTTGGAGACTTCTTCTGCACCGTTACGGGTAACATACACGTCATAAGGAAAAAGCACTTCGAGCGAATGAAAGACGGGGCGATCGTAGCCAATTCAGGACACTTCAACGTGGAGCTTGATCTCGACGCCCTTGGCGAGATAACGACCTCGAAAAGAGCCATAAGGGAATACGTTGAGGAACATACGCTTAAAAACGGAAGAAGGATCAATGTTCTCGGCGGAGGAAGGCTCATAAATCTCGCCGCGGCCGAGGGACATCCTTCAAGCGTGATGGACATGAGCTTCGCCAACCAGGCGCTCTGCTGCGAGTACATGGTGAAAAACGGAGGGACGCTTGAGAACGACGTTCACGACGTCCCGGAGAAAATAGACAGCCTGATATCCAAGATAAAGCTTAAAACCCTGGGAGTCACCATAGACACCCTGACGGCCGAACAGAAGAAATATCTGAGTTCCTGGCAGGTCGGAACATAAGATTAATGGATGAGCACCTCGATTCGTTCCTTGTATATCTTACGGTGAACAGGGGCCTTTCGAAAAACACCATTCAGTCATATTCAAGGGACATATCATCCCTCGTGGCCTTTCTGGACAAAAGGGGTATATCCGACCCCGCCGCCGTAAGCGAAGACGAAATAGCCGCTTTTTTCGACCACCTGAGAAAAAAGAAGCTCTCCCCGAGAAGCGTGGCGAGAAACATAGTTTCCATAAAGCAGTTCTTCAGGTTCCTTCTCACAGAAAGCGTCATAACCGAGGATCCGCTAAGAAACACCGTCTCTCCCAAGCCCGCGAAAACCCTCCCCCACACTCTCTCGCTGGAAGAGGTCGAGAGGCTCCTCCGGGAGCCCGAGGGAGGCAAGTCCGCCGAGGCGCTCAGGGACCGCGCGATGCTCGAGGTTCTCTACGCCACAGGGGTCAGGGTATCGGAACTGATCTCACTTGAGCTCAACCGCGTCAACCTTGACCACGGCTACGTCATCACCCTCGGCAAAGGAAGCAAGGAGAGGATAGTTCCCATAGGCGAGGCCGCCATCAGGAAAGTAAGGGACTATCTTTCTGACTCAAGACCAAAACTTCTTCGCGAAAGAACTTCGGAGTACCTTTTCGTTACCTCCAGAACCGGGTCCAAGATGAGCCGCCAGCGCTTCTGGCGCATGATAAAGAACTACGCGCTCGCCGCGGGCATACACTCCCACATAACCCCCCACGTGCTCCGCCACTCCTTCGCCACGCACCTGCTTGAGCGGGGGGCCGACCTGCGGGCCATACAGGCCATGCTAGGCCACTCGGACATATCCACGACCCAGATATACACTTATGTTGAAAAAGAAAGGCTTAAACGCATACACGAAAAATCTCATCCAAGAGCGTAAACTATCGATATGAACTACGAATTCCTCATAATACTGGTCCCCGTGATCCTTTTCTCCCTCACCATACATGAGTACGCCCACGCGCTTGTGGCCTACAGGCTCGGGGACGACACGGCGAAGAGACAGGGAAGACTCTCGCTTAACCCCCTCGTGCACCTTGACGTCCTGGGAACCCTGCTGCTTTTCATCGTGCATTTCGGATGGGCGAAACCGGTTCCCGTTGACCCGAGGAACTTCAGGAACCCGAAAAAAGACATGCTTATGGTCGCGATTGCGGGCCCCATATCCAACATTCTGACCGCGATTGCGGCGGCTGTGATTCTAAAGGCGATATTTGAGAATTTCGCGGCCATACCCCCGGGAAGCGGGGCCGACGTTGCAGTGCGGATGCTCGTGTGGTTCATGTACATAGGGATAGTGCTTGCCGTTTTCAACATGATCCCCGTTCCGCCGCTTGACGGCTCGCGGGTGCTTTACGGGCTGCTTCCCGACAGCCTCGCCTACAGGTACGCAAGATTTGAAACTTACGGAATATTCATTCTTTTCGCCTTTTTCCTGTTCGGCGGGCAATTCCTGGGTTACTTCATACGCGTTCCTGTGGTTATCTTTATACAAGTGTGCAATTTCAGCCCGAGCGAACTTGAGATCGTGATCCGGGCGATGAACCCGTAGTGATTGCCGAGAGAAACGAAGGAATGGAAGATCCTCAGTCAGTCTACAGCGTACAGCTCGAGATATTCAACGGCCCGCTTGATCTGCTGCTTCACCTCATAAAGAAACACGAGGTGGACATCTACGACATACCCATCGCGCTCATAACCGAGCAGTACCTTGAATATCTTGAGTTCCTAAAGGACGTGAACCTCGAGATCGTCGGGGACTACATGTCCATGGCGGCCGAACTGGGGTACATAAAGTCGCGCATGCTTCTTCCCAGGATAAAGGAGGAAGGCGAAGAGGAGGAAGAGGATCCCAGGGAGGAACTCGTAAGACGCCTGCTTGAGTATGAAAAGTACAGAGGCGCGGCGGCGGAACTCGGGGGGATGGAAATTCTCGGAAAGGACGTTTTCCTGGCGGGTTACGACCGCAGGGAAATGTTCGGAGAACCGGAAGAAGAGACGGAATTCGTGAAATTCGACCTCTGGTCCCTGGTGGACACCTTCTCTAAGATATGCGAGGACAGAGAGAAGGCCGAGACAAGGGAAATATCCCTCGCCCCGCAGACTTACACCGTTGATGAAAGAAAAAACCAGGTAATCGAAATAATGAGAAGGGAAAAAGAGGTTCTCTTTGAGGATCTTTTCGAAGGGGATAAAAACCGCATGAAACTCGTGGTAACCTTCCTCTCGATACTGGAACTGCTGAAAGAGGGCATCCTGGATGTTTTTCAGCCGACCTTCGAAGAACCCATAAAGATAATTCTGAGGGAGGAAAATGGACGATAGAAGTTCTCTTGAAAAGATAATAGAATGCTTGATATTCGTTTCTAAACACCCCCTAACCATTCAGGAAATCTCCGAGTTTCTGAAGGACGTCGAGAAAAAAGAGATAACCGACGCCCTAAGCGAACTCCAGGGGCGCTGGGAGGAGATGGGGCGAAGTTTCATCTAAGCAGCGTCGCCGAGGGATATCAGTTCAGGACCCGTCCCGAGTATTCGCAATACATAGTCGAGTTTAACAAGGAAATAAAGAAGTTCAGGCTCTCGAAAGCCTCCCTCGAAGTGCTTGCCATAATGGCTTACGAGCAACCCGTTACGAAGATCGAGGTTGAAAAAATAAGAGGGGTGGACTGCTCAAGCAGCGTGAGCATGCTCCTTGATAGAAGATTCATCGAGATTGCGGGAAGAAAGGAAGTTCCGGGAAAGCCTTTTCTCTACAAAACCACAAATCTTTTCCTTGAGACATTCGGCCTTAAGAGCCTGAAGGACCTGCCTACAGTAAAGGAAATCGAGAAGATTAAGGAAGATCTGAAAGAACCCGGATGACCGACACGCCCTACCCCGCCTCAGCCAGGTAGTTAAGCACCTCTTTTTCTTTCTCACGCATTGCCTCTCTTTCCTTTTTCTTCTTGTGGTCGAATCCAAGCAGGTGCAGAACCGCATGGACTATAAGCAAACGCAGTTCTTCTTCAACCGTGATCTCAAGCCTCCGGGAGTGACGGAGGGCCGTCTGGTAGGATATCACTATATCGCCTAGAAGATCGGAGTTTACATCGCTTTTCTGCGGAAAGCAGAGAACATCCGTAGTTGTGTCAATCTGCCTGTAACGCCGGTTAAGTTCCCGCATGTCTACGTCGCTCACAAGCGAGACACAGAGTTCGCTTCGGGAGGAGAGATCAAGATACGCAAGTATTCTTTCAATCAAGCGCACCAGTTTTTTCTTCCCCCGTTCGTCAATGAATTCCTCCCTGTCCACTATGGATATTTCCATTTTCACCCCTCCTTACAGGACGGTCCCTGTCTCGCTCAGGCGAAAGAAAATCAGGGAAGTATAATATGTGCAAGGAAAGACGAATATCAGGCTGTCGAACCTGTCAAGCACCCCGCCATGTCCGGGAATCAAGGAGCCGGAATCCTTTACTCCCGCCCCTCTTTTTATAGTGGATTCGAAAAGATCACCGGCAACCGCGGCCGCGGCTATTATTACCGCGTAAAGAACCACCCATAGAGCAGGAAGGGGGTTGATGAATACAAGATTCACCACGAAGGCGCTTACGACAGAAACAACGAATCCCCCGATGAGTCCCACCACGGTCTTGCCTGCGCTTATATGGCTGGCCAGCTTCTTTTTCCCGAAAGTTTTCCCAAAGAAATACGCTCCCGCGTCGTTAAGAAAAGTGCAGGAAACCGCAAGCACCACGAGGAAAAAGCCGATGTCTTCGGGGCCCTGACCATATGAACCGTAATACAAAGCACTCTCGCCGCCCGAGATATTTCTCAGCAACACTCCGTGGGCAAGCATCCAGCCGAAATATATAAGCGGCAGAAGGGTCATGCCGAGGTCTCGCAGGCAGTCGCTGAAGTCCTTTTTACGGAATTCGAGAATTATGGAGAGAAATATCAGGAAGGTGAAAAAAAGGCTCATGAGCATGAAGTCGAAAAACGCGCTTATGATCAGAAGCAGGGAGATAGCCGTTATATAGGTTCTTCTCGACTTCCGGATATCCGGGCCCGCAAGCGCGAAGAACTCAATGGAGCACAGAGCCGCAATCAGACACATCAAAGCCAGATAGTACACTCCCCCGTGGTAGAATATGAGAAGAAGTATCGGTACGGCCACGACGGCAGTAACGATTCTCATGATCAGGTTTCTGCTTTCTGTCATACTGCGTCACACTTACGTGAAATCGCATAAAAATTAAACGATAAAGCAATCAATGCAAATAACGTCACTTTACTCAGACACCGGCCGGCCGATGAAAATTCTCGTTCTTGCCTCTGGCAGAGGAACGAATTTCGAGAAAATACACTCAAGGCAGATGGAGCTTGAACAAGACGGCGGGAAAAACTACGGTGCCATAGAGCATGTCTTCTCAAACGACCCCGAGGCCCCGGTTCTCGCGAAGGCGGAAGCGCTAAAAATCGAAACCTCCTCAATAAGTTCCGAGAAGTTCTTCGAAGATCTTGGGAAGCCCCCTTCGGATGAAGGCGGACGGATCCTTTACGATTCGGCAGTGATTTCCCTCATTGAAGAGGCTTTTGATCCCGATCTCGTGGTGCTGGCCGGATACAGGAGAAGGCTCAGCCATCTGTTCACTGAAAGATTCGCAAACAGGATCTTAAACCTCTACCCCGGGGACACAACCAGGAATTACCTCGTAAGAGGTAAAATCGCGTGCGTCCAGGCATTAGAGAACGGGGAGAAAACCATAAGATGCACTGTCTATCTTGAAAACGACCCCGAAACAAGGTTCGGAACCGTGATCGCCCAGTCAGCCGACATATCCCTTGAGGGTTTCGGTATAGGGGACGTGGCAGCTATGGAAGAGAAAATAAGAGAACAGGGGGAATGGAAACTTTTTCCCTTCGTGGTCCACGACCTGATCGCAAACGGGAGGGTCGCGATTGACGAGGAAAAAAATATCTATGTTGACGGCTTACAGGTGGGGAAAAGCGGGTTTTCGCTCTCGCCCTGAAATTACGTACTCCCGTCCCTCAGTTTCTTAAGAAGCTCGACGTCCTTTGACACCTCGGGAGGAGGCATTTCCACTATCATGTCAAGATCCTCGAAAAACGGGTTCCCGACCATAGCGCTGAAGCACTCGATTCCTATCTTCCCCTCTCCTATATGTTCGTGGCGGTCCTTGCTGGAATTGAACTCGGCCTTGGAATCGTTCGCGTGAACGAGTTTCACCGTTCCGGGGGCAAACGCGGCTCCGATGCTCTCTACCAGCTCCTCTACGCCCTCGCGGGTCCTTATATCGTATCCGGAAGCAAACATGTGGGCGGTATCCATGCAGACTCCAAGATCGCCATATGCAACGCGTCGCAGTATGAGAGAAACCTCCTCGAAGCTCGCTCCTATGGTATCCCCCTGCCCCGCAGTGTTCTCAAGCAGAAGCTGCGTCGTGCCGCCGTAGTCCTCGAGAATTCTCAAAATGGAGTCGACCACGTTGTCTATCGCCGCGTCTCTTTGCAGTCCCTTTGCGCTTCCTATGTGGGTCATCATGTATTTCACCCCCAAGGTGCTTGATCTTTCAAGTTCCTCTCTTACCAGATCCACGCTTTTTTCCCTCAGGTCCTCTTTTCCGGAAGCCAGGTTTATGAAATAAGGAGTGTGAACGTAGTAATCGCTTATGGAGGCCTCGGAGCAGTTAAGAAAGAAGGCTTCGAGCAGGCGATCCTCAAGCTCCGGGGGTCTGCCGCCTCTTGGTGAGCGGGTGAACATCTGAAAGCATTCGCATCCGAGCTGCCTCGCCCTAAGCGGGGCATTCTCAATCCCGCCGGCTATTGAAACATGCGCTCCGAATTTCATCGCGGTTTACTCCCGTTTGACAAATTCACCCCGTAAATATAACTTGAATGCAAGCTTATAAGGAGTGGTGGATTGACCCCTACAAAAGCTTTTGTAACCAAGGGTGTAGGCAAGCACAAGAAAAAGCTCTCAAGCTTTGAGCTTGCTCTAAGGAATGCGGGCATCGCGCAGTTCAACCTGGTTAAGGTTTCAAGCATATTCCCCCCGGGCTGCCAGCTGGTAAGTAGAAATCAGGGACTCACCATGCTCTCCCCCGGGCAGATAGCGTTTGTGGTAATGAGTGAGAATTCCACAAACGAGCCCAGCAGGCTCATCGCCGCATCCACCGGCCTCGCGATACCGAAGGACAAAACGCGCCACGGATACATCTCGGAACACCACAGCTATGGCCAGAAGGAAGCCCTTGCGGGAGAGTACGCCGAAGATCTAGCCGCCTACATGCTCGCTACTACGCTTAACGCTCCCTTTGATCCAGATAAAAGTTACGACGAACAGAAAGACATATGGGAGATAAGCGGACACAAGGTAAAAAGCAGAAACATAACGCAGAGTGCAGTAGGAGATAAAAACGGACTCTGGACAACGGTTCTCACCGCGGTGGTTTTCTGCTCCTACGAGGCAAAGACGATCAGCTAGCTCCCTTTATCAGTTCGCGGGCAACTTCAAAGGTTTTTTCTGACACACTTTTTCCGGCAAGCATCCTGCCGATTTCCATTACCCTCTCCTCTTCACCAAGGGCATCAACCGAGACATCCGTTTCACTCTCGCCGAGTTCCTTCGCAACCAGCAGATGGGTGTTCGCGAACTTCGCAACCTGAGGGAGGTGCGTTATGCACACTACCTGGCTTTGGTCCGAGAGATCCTTTATTTTCCTCCCTATGCTCTCGGCCACAACTCCCCCTATGCCGGCATCCACTTCGTCAAATATGAAGATCGAACCGGCATCACCGGTGGAAACGAAACTTTTAAGCAGAAGCATTATTCTTGAGAGTTCTCCGCCGGAAGCAACCCTGTTAACGGGCCTGGGGGGCTGGCCCGGGTTGGCGGAGAAAAGAAACTGCACGCTGTCTTTGCCGTCTCCCGAGAGATCTTTTTCCGAGAATTCCACCTCGAAACAGGCGTTTTTAAGTCCGACCGACTCAGCCTGCTCGGAGAAAAGATCCTGAAGCCGCCTGGCTCCTGCTTTTCTTGCGGCCGATATCGAAGAGGCAACCACGGAGACCTTCTCCTTCAAGGAATCCCTTTTTCGCTCAATTTCCTCAAGCATCTCGGCCGAATTCTCAAGGCCTTCAAGTTCGGATTCGATCTGCTGCTGCTTTTTTATTATTTCCTCGATCGAATCCCCGTGCTTTCTCTTAAGCCTGCTTATTTCTTCAAGCCTCGAGAGCACCTCTTCAAGTCGCTGGGGATTGTGTTCTATCTTTCCTGCGAATTCATTCAGACCGTAGAAGACATCCTCGGTTTCTATAAGTACGGCCGCAATCCTGTCGCGAAGTTCCCCGAGAGACGAATCAAGGTCTGAAACCCGCTCAAGATCCAAAAGGGCCTGCTTGAGAAAACCCACAGCCGAGCTCTCTCCCTCGTACACAAGCCCGGTCGCGCTTGTGAGCGAAGATGAGAACCTCTCTGAGTTCTCAAGCCTCACTCTCTCCGCCTCAAGTTCGGAATCCTCGTTCGGCGCCGGGGATACCTTTTTTATCTCTTCAGCCTGGAATCTTAGATAATCCTCTTTTTCCGCCCCTTCCCGTTCTTTTTTCCTGAGCGCCTCAAGTTCATTCTCCGCACGCACGAGTTCCGTGTAAGAGGCCTTGTATTCGGAGACTTCATGTTCAAGTTGAGAAAAAGAGTCTAAATAACTTAGATAATTGCTTTTCTTAAGAAGACTCTGGTGTTCATGCTGACCGAACATGTTAACAAGTCCGTCGGTCACTTCCGAGAGAGTCCCGAGCGTCGCCATCGAACCGTTTATATAAATCCTGTTCCTTCCGCCCGGGTTAAAAACCCTTTTTATGACAAGCTCGCCTTCAGAGTCCCCAAGACCCAGCTGCTCAAGTTTCTCCCCGATGCCGCAGTCGCCCGGAACCTCGAAAAGGGCTTCTACCGATGTCTGCCTGTCAGTTGATTTTACGTGGTCCGCCGTAAACTTGTCGCCCAGGATTATGTTTATGGCGTCAACAATAAGGGATTTCCCCGTGCCCGTCTCTCCGGTAATTATGTTCAGGTTTGCCCCGAAATTGATGGAAATTTCGTCTATTATGGCAAAATTATTAAGCCTGAGTTCAACAAGCATCTGTTTTGTAAGCCCCCCGCCATAGCTTCGCGGAACCGGGCAATTCCGCGAAAATCCCCCCGAGCCACTAGAAGGTTCAGTTTCTTACCTGACCAGTTCCCGTCACCACGAATTTCGAGGTGGTCAGCTCCTCAAGCCCCATTGGGCCAAACGCGTGCAGTTTTGAAGTGCTTATGCCGATTTCAGCGCCTAAACCCAGCTGGAAACCGTCATTGAACCTGGTCGACGTATTGACCATGACCGCGGAGGAGTCCACTTCTTTTATGAATTTCTCAGAGTTTTCAGTGTCTTTCGTGACTATGGCGTCGGTATGCATGGAGCCGTAAGTCTGTATATGGCTTATAGCCTCGTCAATCGTCGAAACGACTCTTACGTTAAGGACAAGGTCAAGATACTCCTCGTACCAGTCCTCTTCTCGTGCCGGGGCCACGTGGGGAACAAGTTTCCTGGTGTTCTCGCAGCCCTTTATTGCGACTCCTTCTCCCTCAAGCCCCTCTATCGCGGAGGGCAGGAAATCACCCGCCACGGAGGAGTGCACAAGCATTGTCTCCATTGAGTTACACACCCCCGGTCTCTGGACTTTCGCGTTCCGGCAGATTTCCTCGGCCATCCCGAGGTCCGCATGCTCGTCCACGTAAACGTGGCAGACCCCCTTGTAGTGCTTGAGAACCGGGATCCTCGAGTTCTCCGCGACAAACCTTATAAGCCCCTCCCCTCCCCTGGGAATAATGAGATCTATTTTGTCCTCAAGCTTGAGCATCTCTGTCACGACCTCCCTGTCGGCAACCGGGACGACCTGGGCGGTATACGGCGAAAGGCCGCTTTGGGAGAGGGAATCGGCCATGAGCCGGGAGATAGCGAGGTTCGATCTTATCGTTTCAGAGCCGCCGCGGAGAATTACGGAATTGCCGGATTTAACGCAGAGTCCCGCGGCGTCGGCCGTAACACCCGGCCTTGACTCATAGATAATCCCTATAACGCCCAGGGGAATTCTTTTTTTCTCAACGGAAAGCCCGTTCGGCCTGTCCCACTTTGCCGATATCTTGCCCACGGGATCGGGAAGCTCCGCTATCTCCCGCAGTCCGTCGGCCAGGGAGCTTATCCTCGAGGGGTTAAGCCTCAGGCGGTCAACAAGGGCAGATGAGAGTCCTTTTTCCTCGGCGTCGGAAACGTCCTTTGCGTTTTCCGAGAGCAGATTGTCGGTTTCCCCGACCAGAAGGTCCGCGAAGCGCAGAAGAAAGTCGTTTTTCTGGGAAGACGAGGCGGAAGCCAGGGTTCTTGAGGCTTTTCTTGAATTCTCCGCAATACCGCTTATCAGCTCCGCAGGACTCATTGAAGGAGAAGACCCCGATTCATTGTTTGAAGCAGACATCCGTGTTTCCGAGAAAAACTTTAACGCAATCCTATTATTATGATCTATAACCGCGAATAAAAGAAGCGGCCAAGCAGAGACGGCGCCCGGATTCCCCTTATCCCATGTTCACCACGTCGCGCGCGACCAAGTAATCGAGTATCTGCTGCTTGCACTCCTCGATCGTGTGTTTCTCCGTATCAACCACGATTTCAGGATTTGAGGGCTCCTCGTACGGATCGTCAATTCCCGTAAATCCCTTTATAACGCCTTCTCTTGCTTTCTTGTAAAGCCCCTTTACGTCCCGCTGCTCGCACTGCTCAACGGAGCAATCGACGAATACCTCGACGAACTCCCCTTCCTCCACAAGCTCCCTTATCGCGTCACGGTCGGCGCGGTAGGGAGAAACAAAGGCGGAAAGGACAAGAACTCCCGCGTCCATGAAAAGCTTCGATACCTCTCCTATTCTCCTTATATTCTCCTCGCGGTCCTCGGCGGAAAAACCAAGATCCTTGCAAAGACCCATCCTCACGTTGTCTCCGTCCAGTATGTAGGTGCGGTGGTTTCGCTGTATAAGTTCTTTTTCGATTTCATTTGCAAGAGTGGATTTTCCGGAACTCGGAAGTCCGGTGAACCATAGAATCAAAGAACCGTGGCCGTTTAGCCTTCTTCTGTCCTCTTTAGTGATTTCATGCTGATGGGGAATAACAAACCTTTCCATTTATGTTGCCTCCAATGATTGTAAGATGCGGATATGATTTAAAAAAGAGAAGGGAAAGCAGATTAAGACAGTCAAGCTTTTCGCGCTAATTCCTCTTTCTTCCCAAAGCTCTTGGGGCAACATTATACAGCACGGAAACAAGGGTTGTCCACAATAACGGGAATTCGCTTAATCAGAGAGGAAATCCGCCCGGATGAGGTGGCGCTTTTCTCTTCGCAGGCTTCTGCATGAAATTACGAAAACAAGGAGTGCGGCGGGCAAAAACCGGACAAGCATCCCGCTTCGGGATGCATCCAGCACTTGCTCTTGCGCGGCAACTGCGCACCCGAGGCCGCCTTGTCCCGTCTCCTCCCCCGGCGGCAGCATGGAACCCGGCGAAGGGGTATCCGGTTCCGGATCATTATCCCGGTTGGTTAGAGACACGTCGTCCGGGTCAAAGCCGTCATAGAACCTGTCTTGGCTCTGCGCCCGCTCAAGCACGATAGCGTAGCGCCTGGCGCCATCCTCATCGCTGTCGTTCATGCCGGTTACCGTCACGGTCTTCGCAACCTCCCAGTCATCGGGCGTGAACGAAAGCGCCCGAGTGTCGGCCGTTCCCTCAGACGGATGGCTGCTTCGCAGGGGGATTATGACCTCGCTTATCGGTTCTGACTCAAGCTTCACCCGAAACGAAGCCGTCCCGCCCCCCTCCGTGGTCACAAGTCCTGAAGTCGGCGTAACGCTTATTCCGGTTGGCACGCAGGAAGGCGGAAAGCCTTCATCGCTTACTTCCCAGCCCATGTCCGCAAGCATGGCAAGGCTCAGGTCCATGTCCACGGGAAAGGGATAGAGGTATTCCATGATATCGTCTGTGTCCGTATGAACATGGGTTATGGAGCTGCCCTCTTCAAAAGTCGGGGGAGCGTAGAGCTGGGGTTTTCCGTCCGGAGCTACGCCTGCAGGTTTAAGTTCGGCCATGCGCTGTCCGTAGCTGCACGAATTCTCCCCTCCAGGCCGCGCGGTTCCGTCCCACAAAAGGCCGGTGTCAGAAGTAATGGCCCGCTCCCTGTCCCGCGGCGGAAGGTCGACGATAAATTCTCTGTCTTCCTCAGAATACATCTGCACGTCGTAGATCCTCTGCCACTCCGGCACGTCAAGTGAAAAACTCCGGGTTCCGTCAGCGTCAGTCACATCAAGGGTCGCGCTTGGAAAAGAACCTTCTTCCTCAAGGGAGGAATGGAACCCGAGCCCGTGAATAATTTCGTGTGTGACGAGGGCGACGAAATCTATTGAAAACGGCGGCACCTCCCCGCGAAAACCGTAGTAGAAGTTCAGGCTCCTTGAGAATTTCACTATGAAATGAGCCGCCGATTCATCTATCAAGGCCCTTCCCGCGATTTTCTCCGCAAGTGCCGGCGGGTACGCTATGTGCAGCAGCTCTTCGGGACCGAAGCTTACGGGCTTCCTCATATAGGTTTTGGCAACCGTGTTTTCATCCTCAAAGGACCCGAACGACACCTCAACCCGGATCGTGTTCTGACCCGGCAATTTCTGTCCAAGCAAACTGGCGGCGTGCTCAAAGGCGTTTCTTCTCGCCTGCCCGAGCGTGCTCGCGTTATTGCCGTTATCGCCTAGCAGCGCCCTTTCCTCCTCCATCAACCCGGCCGTATCGTTAAACCCGATTCCCTGAGGGTCGACGTATATCGCCTTGATCGTAACCGCGCCGCTATAGGAAACCGCGGGGAAAACGGTCAGCAGAAAGAAAAGAAGCCCGATGGAAAGATTATTCGCTCCGTTTCGCAGAATGACGTGTAGTTGCGAGTTCATCCTCATAACCAGACCGTCTTTTTGTCTTACTTCAAAGGAAGTTGCTGATTGCCCGTCACTAAAGGGAAACTCCCCTTCACGTGCCGGAGATACAATCGGCCATTATAAAGCAATCAGGACTAAACATCAGCAGAATAACCTAGAAAACAGGCCGGTTCCAGAACACGATTCCGAACACGGCATGAAAGCTCAAGGCGATTTTACGCTTGAGGAAGATCGGAGGTGGTACCGGGGGGACGGAAGCCCGCACAAAGCTCTGGCTTGACTGAAGCTTGACATTACATATCCATGTTTGTTAGACTAACCGTACGTATCTAGACCGACCGGATGTTTCTAATACGGGAAGTCTGCAATCAAAGGGGGAAGCGCTTCCATGGAAAATTCAGCCCATAGAAATAAACACACTCAACTGGAGTTTAGTTCTACCCCCCCCCATTTATTCCGTAAATCCTGTTTTTCAGGAGGAAGTCGTGACTTCCTCCGCTAGATGGTTTCTCCTTGTCCTAGCTGCGTTTCTTGGCGCTCGATGGACATTCTCTTCAATGCGCGTCCGCCCCTCCCTTCTTGCACTTTTGCTCGGGGCACTCTCACTGTTCGCCGCCGTGCCCGCCGTGGCGCAAACGGGTCCGGCGACCAATCTGTCCGCAGCCTCGGGCGACGGAAAGCTGACGCTAACTTGGACCAACCCCCGAGTTTTGACCGCCGCCGATTCCATTTTTATTCGCTGGAAGGTGCAGAATACGAACACTTGGTTGAACGGTGACGGTGCAACTGGGATTGAAATTCTCGGCACCTCAAACCGAAATACCTGGGAAATCACTGGTTTGACGAACGGCACGACCTACGTTGTCGAGATCAATGTTGCCCTTTCTGGAACGCCTACCAGTTGGGTTTCCACGACCGGCACGCCGCAGGCCCCCCCGCCGCCTACGTTCACGGAGTACACAGTAACGCTGACGGCCGACCCCGACAACCTGAGGCCGACCGAGGGCTCGACGGTGACCCTCACGGCGACGCTTGACAGGCAGGCGCCGGCGGGCGCGACCTTACATTTCATCAAGGCCATGGGCTCGGCGGTTGCAGGCAGTGACTTCACGCTGTCGCCGACAGGCCTCGGCTCGGCCGTTACCGATGACATCGACATCGCAGGCCAAACGACGGCCACGGCGACGCTGATGGTAACCAACGACGGGAGGGCCGAGGGTGACGAGACCATCGTGATCGAGGTCGGAAGTTCCCTGACGCTGACCAGCCGCCCGAGCCTCACGCTGACCATTCCGGCCAATACCGGCCGCACGGACGACACGCCCACGGACGACACGCCCACGGACGACACGCCCTCACCACCTACTCCCACTCCCCCCACTGACGGTGGTCCCCCGCCCGCAGTACCCTCAGACCCCGACCCGGATTCTCCCCCCTGCGGAACAGACAGGGAAGACCTTGTGAGGTTCTACGAAGCTTCGGGAGGAGTGAACTGGGATGAGAATGAAAACTGGAACTCCACTGAACCTCTTGATCAATGGCATGGAGTAGAAACTAATGACGCTGGAGAGGCTGTATCCCTGCGTCTTCCGGATAACAATCTCTCGGGAGATATGCCGACAGAAGAATTGCTGTGTCTTATGGAACTTGTGGAACTTGCCCTCTGGGGAAATGAACTTTCGGGAGATATACCGGATAAGCTTGAACTCGCGGTTGAAAGAGCGGTCCTAAGAGACATAGAGGAAATGCTTAACATTAATCCCGAGTGGTTTGAGGACTACGGGGACCCTTATGACTTCGAGGACTGGCACACAGGCGTCACTACGGATGATGATGGAAGGGTAACGGAGCTTGATTTCACCGGGGAGGGAATAACCGGAGAGATTCCGCAGAGCGTTTTTGAGCTTCAAAGGCTCGAGGAAATAAGCACGGGATGCGGAGTCACTCTTGAGGGGGAAGAGCCCGAGGGAGTGAGTGTGATAATGCCTGATGACTGCGAAACAGAAGCCTCGGGAGACGGGGGCTGCGCCCTGGGTTCAGGGGATTCTTCTGTGTTCGCCCTGTTCCTCGTGACTCTTCTTGTCTTTGCGGTGATGGGAAGAACAAGAGCGCGAGGCTGAGAGTTTCCCGCCCGCTTGCTGTAATATTGATGCTGCTTGCCCTCCCCAGAGGATTCCGGACGCGTCCAAGTTGAGAACGGCTCTTTGAGGGCCGCGGGAATTCACTCTGCTGCCGCGCGCCGATCATGAAGGCTGTTTTGTTTTTGTTTGCCGGTATGTACCCGCGCTAGGGGCATTCCGAAGCGAAAACCGCAACCCCGGGATTTCTACGGCCCAAGCGCCGGAACACCTCCCGATAAAAGCAACCTACCCCTTCAGCGTGAGACAGTATTGCGTGAAAGCCATATAGCACTTGATTCTTAACACCGTAATAATTAGAATCTAGTTCCGAAACCGGAGGCGGGACTGCCTGCTGCGGATTCCGCTTGATGGCCCGGAACCCGGTTTTCCGGAGTGACTTATGGCTTCCAAGATCAAAGACAAGCTTGTGAGTTTCAGGATTCCCGAAAGCGACTATGACTACGTATTCTCAACCGCGGACAGCAAGAACGTAAGCTCAAGCGAGATTATAAGAACAGCGATAGAGAGGTTTCGGAGCGAAAGCAGCGAACCTACCCGCTCCGAGGTAATCGCTTATCTCAAGAACCTGAGCGCCTCTGAAAGAGACGAGATCATGGACAAGGCGGAGGGCGCCCGGAAAAGGAAAATAAGATCTTTCATGAACGACGCGATCTCAAAGAAGCCCAGCATTAAGGGAAAAGAGCTCTGCGAGATGGTAAGCAGGGAATTTAACCTGCCGATCACCCTTGACCTGAAGCACAAGGTGTATCTCAGGATAAAAAGCCGCAGGAGAAGAAAAAACCTGGTAGAGAAGCTTGAGAGGGAATACTAGATATAAGTTCACCTGGAGCGGCGCATGCCGACCTAACCCCCGCCGCAAAGCTGATATTCAAACAGTCACTGGGACCACATAAACACGGAGGCAAGAGATGGAAAGAACATTGTCAATAGTAAAACCTGACGGAGTCGGAGCGAACCTCATTGGTGAAGTTCTTCGAAGGTTCGAGGAGAACGGAATAAGCGTTGTGGCGCTTCGGATGATACACCTTTCAAAGAAACAGGCCGAGGGGTTTTACCACGTGCACAGGGAAAGACCTTTTTTCTCGAGCCTCACGGACTTCATGTCCTCGGGACCGTGCGTGGTGATGGTTCTTGAGGGGGAAGAGGCCATCTCGAGGGTAAGGGCCATCATGGGCGCCACGAACCCTGAGGAAGCGGACCCCGGAACCATAAGAAAGGATTTCGCGTCCGGTATAGAAAAGAACATAGTGCACGGGTCCGATTCGCCGGAATCGGCCGCCTACGAAATAGGATATTTTTTCAGCGAGCTTCAAATAAACAGCCGATAAGGAGAAAAAGCAGGTCGTGCCTTCTGAGAAAAGCATCGACATCCATCCGGTCACCGTACTTAAAAGCACGCAGCCCCTTCTCATCGAAGATTTTATCGAGGAGCTTAAAAAGGAGCTCTCAAGCGGTTCTTCCAAGCTGCTGGTTGAAAGCAAAAACCTCGATGATACGCCCCTTCAGGAAATAGTCGAGGACGCAAGGACGCTCCCAATGTTTCACGAGAAAAAACTGATCGTGGCGAAGGGGTATGACGGCCTTAAAAAAGACGATCTCGATCTGCTTAACGAATACGCCGGGGCCCCGGCCTCTTCCTCCGTGCTGGTCCTGCTCTCCGGGGGAGCCCGGAAGGGGAAGACAAAGCCCGCAAGAGGCATAAAGCTTGTTGATCTTGACCGTGGGAGCAAGCCCGAGCAGGAAATAAGGCGCCTCGGGGAAAGACTCGGGATCTCCCTTACTCCCGGGGCGGTGGGTTTCGTAAAAACCATGCTCGGCGAGGACATGAACCTCATCAAGAACGAGCTTGGGAAAATATCCCTTTACGTTGACGGGAAAAAACCCGTAGGTGAGAAAGAGTTAAGAGGGCTTATTGAGAAACGTAGCACCGAGAACGTGTTTTCCCTCTCGACCACGCTTTCGAACAGGGATCTTCGGGGTTCTCTCAGGATACTGCGGGAGCTTGAGAGAAACAGGGAGGACCCCCTCTCCATACTCTACATGATAGCCTGGAGGTTCCGCCAGATATTCAAGGTGTCGCAGTATCTTCGGGAAGGAAAATCTGATGAAGCCATCGCCAAGGCCATAAAAACGTCCCGCGGGGCCGTCTTTTACCTTAAAAAAAGCGTGCGCAACTTCAGGGAAAACGATCTCGGCAGCATACTTGGGCTTATAGAGGAAACGGACTTCGGAATCAAAAACAGTTCCGGGGACAACTACGTACTTCTTGAGAAACTTCTTCTGGGAATCTGCTCGCGGGGAACCTAGGAGCCAGCGCCCTGGCTCAGGTCTGAAAGCTTCTTTGAGAACCTCGATACGTATCTTGAGGCTTTTTTCTTATGGATAACCCCTTTAGTGGCGGCCTTGTCGGTAAGGGAAACCAGTTCCTTGAGAAGAGCCTGGGATTTATCGGTATCCTCGCTCTCAAGAGCTTCCGAGTAACGCTTGATCTTGGTTTTAAGAGTGGACGTTACGAATTTGTTTCTCTCTCGTCTTTTCAGGTTCTGACGATGCTTTTTCTGCGCCGATTTTGTTCTAAGGCCCATAAAATCCTCCGGGGTCTAAAAATGAAGGTTGAATTCTACATCTTCTTCCCGCATTGTCAATAAAAGCGGTTGGGAATGTTATAAGCCGTGATAGTAACTATTCCCGGCGGCCTTTATCGCGTTAATTTCAACAGGCGGTGAATAATATATAAAGAAACATCAAAAGAAAAATTAAGTTCAGTATCTGGGTCATGGTTCCTTTGCCTCTTCGACCTTGGTGAAAATGTATTTCCCCTTGGGATTGATTAAGCCCTGAAAGGTAAATCTCCCGTCCTCGCCGTTTATTTTCATTGCCTGCATAGCGCTATCAGCCGTGGTCACTGCGTCATCCGGAATATTCGGCGTATCAGCGGGGTAAAAATAGGTGACGGTTGTTGCCCCCAAAGTGTGCACTTTTAAAGATCCATATGCCTTAATCTCGGTTTCCGTGGCGTTCGGTGTATAACTCACTGTAAACACCCTTGCCTTATTAGAAGCCTTAAAATACCCAAGTTGCTTGAACTTTCTTGGTTCTGAATCTCCACAACCGCAGGAAGCGGCAAAGAGAATTATCACCAGCAGAAACCCAGCAAGTTTTCGGTTTAGAGTGTTCATCCTTTTCTCCCTGGTATTCAGCCAATCACGCGCACGTAATTCTTTCTAACCTCGGCCTTATATCTCGGCGGCCGACCCTTGCCGTCCGGCCATGGGGAAGCCGCCTCGGGCAGACAATCTCCCCGTTCCCACATCCACTCCCCGATCTTCTTGTGTCTAAGCTCGGGACACTTGCGCCAGAAAGACGGTGTAATGGCTACTTCGAGTCTGTAAAACTTCCCCGCAGGGCGCGGTAATTCGAGCTTTATTGTTGAGTATTTTCGGAAAATCTCCCGGTCTTTCATGCTTACTCTTAATCCGAATCCGAAAAGCGAGCCGCCCCAATCAGGGCGTCCGTCGCTCCAGCCACTTAACTCAATTTCAATCATCTTCCGTTTTAATAATTGCCGAAAGAGATATCTCCTGGCGTTGATTTCCCGTCGGCTGTTATCGGGCTGTAGCAGGTTCCGAGCTCCACGCCTCGAGATCCGCCCGAAGGACCTTTACCGAGATACTTTTTCAAACCCTCGGCCATTTCCCCCTCACCGGCGCCGCCGCAGCCGCCCTCGCCTATCGCGTCTCTGGGTACAAGCACATACGGACAGGTCACAAGGGGCATACTCTCCGGACGGACGGCATTGCCCGACCAGTAGCCGGTAAAAATCGTTTTTTCGCTGATAGCTGAATCGGTTCTCGATTCCAGATAGTAGATTCCCGGGGCGGGATCCCTTCCCTGGGATTCGATTACGTAGGAAACCGCCAAGGTCTCTTTATCACCCCGGACGGTCTTGATCCCCTTATAAGTGAAATCCGGAAAACGCTCACTGGTAGACGCAATCTCAACATCAAAAATTCCCTCGGATTCCGTCTCGGTCAAGTACACGTAGGCGTCTTCAACACCGCAGTCTATCTCGTGATTTTGGTTTACGCTAAGGTAGAATCCCCGCATTCCCATCGGTTCTCCCCTTTCCGTTTCCATAGTGGGGACAGAGTCATCATCTCCGCAAGCCTGTACCAACGCTACCAAGGGCAACGCCAAGAACAAAAGTCCCAAAATTCGAAATTGCATAACAAAAAACCTCCTTATTTCCAGACGCTATCAAGAGCCGTCTTCAAGTTGTACCAAGGTCCAGAAACTCTTTTTATCCCTGCAGTCGGAGCACCCTCCGCATAAAAGGAAGGTTTCCGCCTTTTTAGCTACGAACAGTCATAACTATATCATGGAAGAGCAGGAAAAACAGCCTGTTCCCGGCTGGCGCTGCGCGGTCCTGATTAACATCTTTGTTGCAGATAATCCCCGCAACCAGACTTCAGAAAGGTATTGCTATAGAGATGAATCCGGAAACAAAAGAAGGTTTGAACAGTCCAAATATTACTTTGTCACTTCCGTGAAGCTTTTCTCGGACGCCTTTTCATAATGTGGGTGCTTGCCCCGTATATGCCTTCTGCCGCCTCCATAATGGTCTCGGTCAGGGTCGGGTGAGGATGTATTGAAAAAGCTATATCCTCAGCAGTCGCGCCCATTTCAATTGCCAGTACGGATTCCGATATGAGTTCCCCCGCCTGCGATCCGACAATTCCGACGCCGATCACCCTCCCGGTCCCCTTATCGGTTATGAGCTTCGTCAGGCCATCGGTCCTGTTAAGCGTAAGGGCCCTGCCCGAGGCCGCCCACGGAAACTTGGACACATTCACTTCCATCCCCGCCTCCCTGGCCTCGCTTTCGGTGACTCCGCACCAGGCGATTTCGGGATCGGTAAAGATTACCGCCGGAACGGCCCTGGGGTCGTACTGGGTCTTGGCTCCGGTTATAACCTCGGCCACGATCTTGGCTTCATACGTCGCCTTGTGGGCAAGCATGGGTTCTCCGGCGACATCCCCGATTGCAAAAATCGCCGGGTCGGCCGTTCTTCTCTGGGAGTCCGTCTCTATAAAGCCCTTGCCGTCTACCTCGACCCGAGTGTTCTCGAGGCCGAGACCTTCCGTGTTCGGCACCCTTCCGACCGAGATCAGAACCTTTTCGTATCTTTCCTGAAAGCTTTTCCCATCGGCTTCGAATGAAACTTGAACTTCGTTGTCTAACTCACTTATAGAAATTAACTTTGTTTCAAGCATTATGGAGCGGAATTTCCGGTCGAGCCTCTTTTTAAGGACCGCCGCAAGATCCCTGTCAACTCCCTGGATGAGTCCGGGGAGCATCTCTACAACCGTGACCTCGGTACCCAGAGAGGAAAAAAACGTTCCAAGCTCAAGGCCTATGTAACCTCCGCCAACCACAAGCAGGCTCTTCGGAATCTCTCCCATGGAGAGAGCGCCGTCTGAATCGACCTCGTTCGGGGAGCTGAAATCCACTCCCGGGATTCTCCTCGAGACAGAACCCGTGGAGATAACGGCGTTTTCGAACACTACTTCCCTCTCCTCGCCGGAAGCCGTTACGACACGAAGGGTGCCGGAAGAGGTAAAAGACGCCCTTCCCCGCAGGTAATTTACTTTTCTGGCCCGAACAAGCGTCCTGAGCCCGCCCGTTAGCTTGGAGACCACCTCGTCTTTCCACGAAAAAAGCTTCTGGGGGTCGATCTCCGGTTCCCCGTAGCTAAGACCGAAATCCGCCGCGTCCCTTGCCTCCTCGGCCACCTTCGCCGCGTGCAAAAGAGCCTTTGAAGGTATGCATCCCCTGTAGAGACAGACTCCTCCGGGGTTTAGCTCAGGATCTATAAGCGTTACTTTCTTTCCCTTGTCGGCAAGGGCAAACGCCGCGGGATATCCCCCGGGACCCGCTCCTATTACCGCCACTTCCGTTGCCACTCTCGCCATCGCCTGCTACACCCCTTCGAATATGCTCTCGGGAGAGCGCTCAAGCATCTCGCATAGCCACCTGAGGAACCTGGCGGCTTCCGCCCCATCTATAATCCTGTGATCGTAGGAAAGCGAAAGCGGGAGCATGAACCTCGGCGTAAACTCCCCGTCAACATACGCGGGCTCAAAGGAGGACCTTGAGACTCCCAGTATGGCGACTTCGGGGGGATTTAGAATCGGGGTAAAGAAGGTCCCCCCTATTCCCCCGAGGTTGGTTATGGTGAAACTTCCCCCCTTGAGCCTGTCAGGAGAGAGCTTTTTCTCCCTAGCCGCAGAAGAGATCTCCGTTAACTCAACCGATATCTGCGTTATGTCTTTTTTGTCGACATCCCTTATCACCGGAACAAGAAGTCCTCTTTCCGTATCCACCGCGACCCCGATGTTTATGTATTTCTTGTAAACGATCGTGCGGCTGCCCATATGTATGCTTGAATTAAACTTCGGGAACTCAGAAAGCGCCAGGGAAAGGGCCTTTACCAGAATCGCGGTTACGGTAAGGTTCCCCCCGGCTTCTGACACCTTGTCCCTGTTAAGTTTTCTGAGATCTTCAAGCCGCGTGGCGTCCGCCTTGTCAAACTGCGTTACGTGCGGGGCCGCCCACGCCTGGGTGAGGCGCTCGGCCGTAAGCTTCCTCACGGTCGAGAAACTCTCGGTAACTGTTTCTCCCCATCTTGAAAAATCGGGAAGCTCGGGTTCCTCGGGCGCCGCCGGAGCGGAAGACGCAGACTTTATTATGGCCTTTGCGTGAACCTTTACGTCCCTCTCAAGTATCCTCCCTCGGGGACCCGTTCCCGAAACGGATGAAAGCTCTACGCCTAGCTCCCTCGCAAGACGTCTCACGGAAGGCGCTGCCGCCACCGCTAGAGGTCCAGGCGGGGCGATATCGTCCGCGGGCGCGCTTTCGGGTGGTGTGGTCTGTTTTTTCTTTTCTTCGGGTTCTTTTTCAGGGAGGGGCGCTTGCGGCGCGGCGGGTTTTTCCTCTTCTGCGACCGCGGGAGCATCCTTCGGGGGTTCTCTGCCCTCATCGTCCCCGTTCATTCTCACGAGCACCTGGCTTATTTCCACCGTGTCCCCGGCACTTACGCACACGTCGACAATTGTTCCGTCTGCCGGGGAAGGAATCTCAACGGCGGCCTTGTCCGTTTCCACTTCAAGCAGGGGCTGTTCGAGAGTGACCCTGTCTCCGGGCGAAACGAAAACCTCTATCACCTGTCCGGATTCAATTCCTTCTCCAAGTTCGGGAAGCCTGAATTCTATCAACTTACGTTCCTCGTCACGTGACCGCGGGGTTGGGCTTCCCCCGGTCGATTCCAAACTCGCTTATCGCCTCGCTAACGGTCTCTTCGTCAATCCTGCCTTCCCTAGCAAGCTCATGGAGCGCCGCAATCGCGATGTGGCGGTAGTCAACCTCGAAGAAGTCGCGAAGCGCCTCCCGAGTGTCGCTTCTTCCGAACCCGTCGGTGCCTAAAGAGACAAGGGGCTTGGGAAAATAGGAGGAAACGGAATCGGGAAGGCTCTTAAGATAGTCGGTCGCGGCAACAAATATCCCGTCTTCCCCTTCCATGCACTCTGAAATATAGCTCTTTCTTCTCTTCTCGCCGGGATTTAGGCGGTTCCATCTTTCCGCCTCTTTCGCGTCCTGGTAAAGCTCCTTGTAGCTCGTGATGCTCCAGACGTCGGTCGGGACGCCGTAGCCGCTCTCAAGAACCTCCCTCGCCCAGAGAACCTCGTTCATGATGGCGCCGCTTCCGAAAAGATGGACCTTTTTCCCCGAGTTCTTGGGCTCAGAAGACGCGAACCTGTACATCCCCTTTATTATACCTTCCTCGACCCCTTCCGGCATGGCGGGCTGCACGTAGCGCTCGTTCATCACCGTTATGTAGTAGAATATCTCCTCCCCGTCCTGGTACATCCTCTTTATCCCGTCCCTGACTATCACGGCTATCTCGTAGGAGAAAGCAGGATCGTAGGCCTTTAGGTTCGGATAGGCGTAGGCGAAATGATGGCTGTTTCCGTCCTGGTGCTGAAGACCTTCGCCCGCAAGGGTGGTCCGCCCCGCCGTGCCTCCCACCATGAAACCCCTGCACTTCATGTCGGCGGCGGCCCAGATAAGATCCCCTATTCTCTGAAAGCCGAACATCGAGTAGTAAATGAAAAAGGGAATGGTGTTTATGCCGTGTGTCGAGTAGGCCGTGCCGGCAGCTATGAAGGAGGACATGCTGCCCGCCTCGGTTATGCCTTCTTCGAGTATCTGCCCGTCCTTTGCCTCCTTGTAGTAAAGGAGGGTGTCAGCGTCAACGGGTTCGTAGAGCTGTCCCACGCTTGAATAGATGCCCACCTGGCGGAAAAGCGCCTCCATTCCGAAAGTTCTCGCCTCGTCGGGGACTATGGGCACTATCAGATCTCCTATGTCCCTGTCCCGCATGAGTCTTGAGAGCATGTGGACGATCACCATGGTAGTGGCCACTTTCCTCTTGGGACCCGAGGCCTTTTTGAAGTCCTCGAACACCCGTTCCGGAATCTTCCGAAGCGGCTTTGCCCGTACGGTCCGCTTCGGGACGGGTCCGCCGAGTGCCTTCCTTCTCTCGCGCAGATACTTCATCTCGGGGCTGTCGGGAGCAGGCCTGTAGAAGGGAGCTCTTCTGATTTCCTGGTCCGTAATCGGTATGTAGAAGCGGGTCCGGAAGCGCTTGAGTTCCTCTTCGTTAAGTTTTTTCTGCTGGTGGGTTATGTTCTTCCCCTCCCCCGCTTCCCCGAGACCGTAACCCTTTATGGTCTTTGCGAGAATCACCGTGGGAGAACCGGTGTTCTCAACCGCGGCCTTGTAGGCGGCGTAGACCTTCTCTGAGTCGTGGCCTCCTCTTGCGAGCTTCTCAAGCTGCTCGTCCGCGTGGTCCTCGACCATCTTCAGGATTTCAGGGCGGGTGCCGAAAAAATGCTCCCTTATGTATTTCCCGGGAGAAATGGTGTACCTCTGGTAATCCCCGTCAAGGGCCGCTTCCATCCTCTCGACCAGAAAGCCGTCTTTATCCTGCGCCAGGATCGGATCCCAGGTTCCTCCCCAGACAACCTTTATCACGTTCCACCCCGCCCCTCTGAAGATTCTCTCAAGCTCCTGTATTATCTTGCCGTTTCCCCTGACGGGGCCGTCAAGGCGCTGGAGGTTGCAGTTAACCACGAATATCAGGTTGTCGAGCTTTTCCCTCGACGCGAGGGTGATGGCTCCCAGGGTCTCAGGCTCGTCGGTTTCCCCGTCCCCGATAAAGGCCCACACCTTGGCGTCGGTCCTGGGCTTTAGGCCCCTGTCCTCGAGGTATCTGTTGAAACGGGCCTGGTAAATCGCCATTATGGGAGAAAGTCCCATCGAGACCGTCGGGAACTCCCAGAAGTCCGGCATGAGCCAGGGGTGGGGATAGGAAGAAAGGCCGTCTCCGCCGAGCTCCCTCCTGAAATTGCGCATCTGCTCGATAGAGACCGTGCCTTCGAGAAAGGCCCTTGCGTATATGCCCGGCGAGGCGTGTCCCTGGAAGTAGATCATGTCCCCTTCCCGGCCCTCGTCGCCTGCCCTGAAGAAATGGTGGAACCCTATCTCGTAGAGCGTCGCGGCCGAGGCGTAGGTCGATATATGTCCGCCGATGCCGTCGCTTATCCTGTTTGCGCGCACGACCATGGCCATGGCGTTCCACCTTATGATGCTTCTTATGTTGCGCTCTATTTCGTAGTTGCCGGGGTAAGGCGGCTGGTCCTCGAGGGAAATGGTGTTCACGTAGGGGGTGTTCGCGGCGTAGGGAACCTGTACGCCTTTTTTCTGGGAGTATATCCTGAGCTTTCGGAGCAGTTCGGTTGCCCTCTCGCGGCCGGAGTTCTCGATCACGTATTCAAGTGACTCGATCCATTCCCGATCTTCAACTTCTTCTTCCGAAATTTGAGAATCTTCTTCCATTACCCATGCAAAACGCGGCGAAACGGGGCCGCAGGGGAAATTTGCAACATGGAAAAACCATGTTGCCCTTGTAATCCGGAACCCGGCCTCAGACGCTCAAAACGGTGCTTTGGAGCTGAAGCGAAAGCCTGGATTCGGAAAATCATTTTAACCGCAGGGGGGAAAATATCACTACTGGAGCGGAACTATTTCGAGGAAACCCAAGTATGGCTGCAAAAATGGTTTGACCACTCTTTCTTCAATGCTAGAAGCGGCAAACAGGGGTTGGCATAATTTCTATTGATTCCTGTTAATCATTCAGTAAATTCTATTACTATAGAGTATGCGGCGAAATCTGCTAGCGACTTCTGAGGGAAACCCTGAACCCCAAAAGTTCCGGAGTAGGACACGCGGAAGGCGGAAGAATGAAGTTTTCTAATTCCTGGATAATAGTTGGCCTGAGTATTCTCTACATTGTCGCCATTCTCTTTTTCCGCAGTAACGATGCATGGGAGCTCTTAAAGGCAGGCAACCTTAGCGAGTTGGGAGACTTTCTTGCAGGTCTCTTCACACCTCTAGCTTTCCTTTGGCTGGTATACGGGTATTTCCTGCAGTCCAAAGAACTCCGCCTTCAGCGCAAGGAGTTATCGCTTACGCGAGATCAGCTCGGCAAGCAGACTGAATTGTTACAGAAAGCAGACTCACGGGATATCATACCCCATCTCACTCTTCGAATCGATTCACACGAGAATTGGTGGATCTGGATAATCGACAACAAAGGAGGCAACGCGAGAGACATAGAACTGTGGGATACCAACGAAGAAGAAATGGTCGAGAAAATGAATTCCTTGGCACGTGATGAATCCTTCCAATTTTCAGTCGTAGCAACCCGCTCTACTCGCTTATATGAGGCTCGCTTCAGCTCGGATCGTTTAGAAAGATTTCGTCAATGCTGGGAGATAGGAGAAGGAGAATCTAAGGAAATTACTTATGGACCGGAGCCTTTAGCAACTGAGGAGTGAGAACCCAGTATAGGGTGTCTACTACGAAGCGGACTTTGCTCATGGACTCAATATTCCGGTGATATTTACTTGTAGAGATGTAATAGAGAAAATCCGTTTCGACACACGCCAATACAATCGTATTGTTTGGGAGACACCAGAGAAGTTACGGCAGAAGCTCAGAGCGTGTATTACTGCTGAAATTTGGATATGGACCAAACATTTCATCTAATGGATTGGAAATTATATACAATTCTACCAGACTCTTAGTTCTTGATTTTCTTTGAGACTTCTAGCTTCTTTTCCGCCGGCAGAGATATTGCTTTAGCTGTTTCTTCTGGTGAGGCATTGGTAGGCTTGCTTAAGTTCTTGACTGGCCGGTCTCGAGTTTTCTTAGTTTGGTTTTTCTTTTTCATGTTCGAACTTCTTAGTAAGCCTTTCCAGCGTAGCTTTCTGATCCGATATTTTCGGCCGGCCCAAATAACCTAACAGCTATGTCCAGCTAGCGAGCTCTTGTGTAATGTTCTTTGTCCTTTCATTTTAAGTACGACAAAGAGCACGAAGTCGAGTCGATATGGATCCAGAAAATTATATGAACCTGAATCTGGAGAGCCAGATTCTAAAAGGTATTCGCCGGGCTTTAATCGGCTGTCACCGTTGTTTGTACGTATTGGCCAGCGTCTTTCCTCAAACTACTTCACCGTCGCTTCCTCAGTCGGAAAGAGTTAAAACAGTTTCTCAATTCTATCCCCTCTCCGTCTGACTTCCCAAGGGTTTTACGTTTCTTCTTAGACATTTCTAACTCTTCTTAATCATTCTCTCTATTTGTGTAAAATATCACCTAAAACAAGAGTGAGAGTTAAGGTCTTACAGGGAGAAATTCAAAGTTTTGTGTAGGATTGTATATAATTCCCATTGCAACGAACACGGGGTACCCGTGGCGAAATCGAAACAGGTACACGAATATTGACTATGCGATACGGGTCATTGGTACGACACCAACCAATGACAAGCAGGGCAATAGAATAAAACAAGAAACCACGACCTTTTCAGAAGAGGTTGTCCAAGATAGCTTAGTTTGCAAAGGAAACACCGAGATATGAGTGCCTTAAATATCAAACGAGACGAGTCAAAAGGACAAATCTGGAGCTACATTCGCAGTAAATGGTTAGTTGAAACCCCCGAAGAGACCGTACGACAAAATTACTTATTGATACTGATCAACGAATATGGTTTCACACCCGCCCAAATATCGGAGGAACTAGATCTGACCGGTCCGGGTAGTGCCGGGGCTAGAGCGGATTTCGTCATATGGCGGACGCAACAGGATAAAGCGGACAATAACGCTCCCTTTATTATTGTCGAATGCAAATCCGATAACGTCACGATCAAAGCTCAGGATTACAATCAGGGCGAAAATTATGCGCGTATCTGTGGCGCACCCTTTTTTGTTACCCATAATTCGCGGGAAACAAAATACTGGCGAATAATAAAAGATAAACTGCCCGGTTACACTGAGGAAATCGAAAATATTCCGCATGGTGATGCTTCGGACAGTGATATTACTGAATTATTCTCCAAATTGCGCGCCTTCAAGGAAAAAGAATTCGCCGATCTATTACACCAGTGCCACAACATCATTCGTAACAGAGAAAAGAAGGACCCGGCGGCCGCTTTTGATGAGATCGCCAAAGTGTTGTTCACGAAAGTCTATGTGGAACGGCAGTTGTTGACCCGACGTAATAGGAAGAATCTGTTTACTGTTGATGTGCTTCATGATCAGATTTCCGAAAATCCGCTAGATACCCTTTTTCAAAACACAAAGAACGCTTACGCCAATGACAAGATTTTTGAGAAAGAAGAGCGCATCAACTTGAGGCCAGCCACCGGTGAAGAGATTGTTCGGAAGCTAGAGAAATACAACCTTTCCGATACCAGCGAAGATGTAAAGGGTGTTGCTTTTGAACGCTTTCTTGGGCGTACATTTCGGGGAGAGATCGGTCAGTTTTTCACTCCACGCTCCATCGTCGAATTCATGGTACGCATGGTCGATCCTCAAGAAGGTGAAATTGTCTGTGACCCCGCCAGTGGTTCAGGTGGATTTTTAATCCGTGTTTTTGAACTCGTGCGGGAAAAAATACTGGAAGACGCCGACCGGGAATATAACACCTACAAAAAGGGCATTGACGTAAAAAAATCATTGCCCGCAGCAAAAAAAGCCAAAATGCTTCAGGATAAATATACAGAAATTCAGTCGTCCATTGACCAGCAGCGCGAAGGCTCCCGATTGTGGAACCTATCGAATCGCTGCATCTATGGAACAGATGCCAATGACAGGATGGCGCGTACCAGTAAGATGAACATGATCATGCACGGTGACGGGCACGGGGGCGTACATCATCACGATGGCTTTCTAAACGTCAATGGTATCTTCGAGGGTCGTTTTGACATCATCCTGACTAATCCGCCTTTCGGTGCCAATGTCGAACCTTCCGATAGAGTGCTTGAGACCGATATTACGGTCAACTCAGTGGCAGAGCAGTCCTACATAAGCGAATACGGGGATATTTACCGCGCTGCTCAGGACAGAGTAAGGGCTGCACTTAACAAGCCCATTGCCAGCCTGTTTGATCTGCCAAAAAGCAACCGGGCGAAGATAAAGACAGAAATACTGTTTATCGAACGTTGCCTTGACCTGCTTAGACCCGGTGGTCGATTGGGGATCGTGTTGCCCGAAGGTATCTACAACAATCCCTCGCTGGCTTACGTGCGTCAATTCACCGAAGACCGTGCTTTTCTGCGCGCCGTGGTAAGTCTTCCAGAGGAGACTTTTATAAGTTCTGGGGCCAGTGTAAAATGTTCGCTGCTCTTTTTGAAGAAATTCACCGAACAAGAGCAACAGTGGTTCGACGCAACCCTTGCTGCTGCCACGGATGAGGTAGAAGACAAGTACGCAGAGGAAATAGCAACGAAAAAAGCACTATTGGAAGCCGCTATTCAGCGAGCCAAAGACAACAGGGATGCCAAAACGCGTAAGACCATGCAAAAGAAACTGAAGGACTACGCGAAAGAGATGGATGCTAGAAAACATTCCGAAACCAGGCAACTTGTCAAGGAACGCTTCGACTATCCTATTTTTATGTATGAAGCAGAAAAGGTCGGTATTTCTGCTACCGGCGAGGAGGATCAGAACGAGCTTTATCCGAATTCCAATCAGCCCCCGGAGATCGAAAAGACGTGTGTGGAGTGGTACCGGCAATTTCTGGCTGACCCAGAGGCCTTCGCCATGATCATAGGCACGCAAGAATGAGTATGGATTCTCTACTTCGCCCAAGAACCTTCTCAGTTGCTTTTCAAAAACTGGCATCTTGGTCTGTAGCAGCCCAATTTTCTGTCAATTGGAATTGGCCTGATGAAATCATCCAGCCATTGAATCAGATATTGGAAAGAAGGAGCGAAGCTGCACTTGCCACTCTATCTCCAGAGACAAGGGTCACGTTGCTCACCATTCGCTTTGACGGTTCAATTGAACCACGTGTTCCCATTCAAATCAAAGACATCAAGGGAAGACTATTTCGTGCGCATCCGGGTGATGTAGTTTTCTCGAAGATCGATGTACGCAATGGCGCGATTGGCCTTGCGCCAGACGATATTGAGAATATGTGTGTCACATCGGAGTTTCCCGTCTATTCAGTAAAAACAGATAAAGCGATTCCGGGCTATATAAGACTCCTGTTTAGAACAGTGGCGTTTAAGAAATATCTAAATTCGATGGTTAGTGGGACATCTGGGCGCAAGCGCATTCAACCAGCACAGTTGGAAGTAGTTAGAGTCCCTGTCCCGTCGCTACCTGTTCAGCGGCAGATTGAGGCGTACTGGGCGGCCGCGCGGCAAGATTTATTTGCAGCGGAAGTGGCTTTATCGGATTTGGTTTCTGAACTTCACACTTATCTCGCAAACCAAACACACGCCTTTAGTCAAACCGCCCGTTCCAGGGTCTTTTTTGCCAACTACGCTAATGCTACACAATGGGATGTAAAAGCCGGACGTGCAGCTGCTTTCATTTCCACCAATCCTGAATTTGTGCGGCTGGGCGATTATACTGAGGAATGTACCGAAACCGTCAAACCTTGGGTGGAACCTGAGAAGGAATGGTTCATATATGGCGTTAACAATGAAGAAGGAATTTTCCTAAGTTCTATACAAAAGGGCAAGGATTTCAATGCGTCATACAAGAAGATCGAGAAAGACTGGTTTTTCCATAACCCGACCCGCGCCAATGTCGGTTCCCTCGGTATCGTGCCGGATGTACCGAATGATGCGATTACCAGTCCAGAATATCAAGTATGGCGGATAAAAAACGGTTTTCTTCCTGATTTCATGGCGCTTTTGCTGCGGACGGACTATTTTCTCTCGCTTGTTTCATTCAACCGAGTGGGCGGTGTGAAACAACGAATGTACTATGCGAACTTAGCCGAGATCAGGCTTCCCGAAATATCTGGCGCTGTTCAGCAAGATTTCGCACAACGCCGACTAAAAATAATGAAAAACATCAGCGCTGCCAACGGTACATTGATCGACCGGGAAACCGATATTGAAAAGATGATCCTCGGCATTCATCCTGTAGGGGCAAGTTGATATGTCCCGTCGACGACAATACATCGAATTCGAAGGACTGTTTTCGGCAGGGGTTCTCGGCATCTTCAAGATCATTCGTGGTTTTGCTGACTTGCGTGATCTGGCGGCGGTTTCCGTTCCCTATCAAATGACTGTTGGTGACCAGACTGGTCAAGTAGACGGTCACCAACGCAAGCTTGACGCTAAACACGCAGAAGATATTAAGAACTATCTGGAATACAGTGACAATCGCTTCATCCCAGAGGTGATTCTCGCTGTCCGTTGTGAAGGAGAGCCGATCCAGATTGACAATGAAACCGTAGGTATTGAAACAAAGGGCTATGGCCTCATCAGGATGGGAAGGCGTTTCACAGGAAAGAATCACCGTATTCAGAAACTGCGGGTGAAGTCTAGTGAATTGGAAGCAATTAAGGCGGATAAGCTCATCCGCCGTATTGATGGAAACCATCGGCTGGCGTTTGCTGAAAATTTGCAGGAGGACGTGAACCTTCCGCAAAAATATCTTGCACCATTTTGCATGGTGTTGCTTGGGCCACCAGATAGTGACGCCGACGATTTCTCGGAATCGCTGATCTTTCATACCATCAACAGCACTGCGCTGCCGTTAGAATCGGAACACGGAATGCACCTGCTGCTCGGCCAGCACCCAGATTATGCAATGACACCGGACAACGAGTTTTCCTATAGTAAAGAACTGCACTTGACACGACTTCTGGCGAATCAACTGAAGGGATTGCCGGAACCGACAAGGCGGCGATTCGGTGAGCGTCCACTGACTGCCTTGTGGGAGTCTGCTCGAAACATGATCAACATGGATGCGGCTATCGCCCGAGATCGACAAACATTGACTAGTTTCGCAAATGACTTGTTTGCAGGATTATCCGATATCGTTACGCAGTTGGAAGTTAACCATCCTTCTCTCTGCAAAACGCATGGCTTCCTTGAACTGGCTGCTCTAGTCTGGCATGAAGAAAATGGGGAAGATCACGAAAAGAAGGTTCGCCGAACAGTGGATTGCCTTGATCGGATTGGCCATTGGCTAGGCGACCATGGCATTACCAACTTGTTGAATCCGATTTCTCCAGCACAACAGTTACTTGAAACCTTCAAGGTGGCACAGTCCCGTATCCCCAATCGCGTTTTTCTCGCCCGCTGGTATCCGGCTCAGGATGCACCGGAAAATGCCTACGATAAAGCGGTGTTACGGTTCCAACAACTTCAACAAACACTCAATACTTTTCAGCAAGTTCATGGTATGAGACTTGAGCTGATCGACATGGGAACTGAGGAAGGCGGCACTTTTCCCATTCATTCCAGAATGTATGAGGCCATCGCTTCTTCTGACATTATTGTTTGCGACCTTACAGGTCATCGTCCCAATGTCTATATCGAAGCGGGATTCGCCCTTAAGCACCACGAGAAGAACCGCCTTATTTTCTTGTTTGAACCTGCCAAGTGTGACGACCGGGTGCCGTTTGATCTAAACACTTTCAAATATGTTCAGATAAACCAAGCAGCAGAGATACCAAATAAATTGCGCCCCGAAATCGAGGCTATTATGATGGAAGCCGGTGCGGTAATGGGCACCTAAGCGGGATGTATAGAAGAATTGACAGTTAGATTAAAAAGTTTTTCCTTTAAAAAGCTTCTATTAATTTCCTAGTTTTTGTTTCACACCCCATATCACAAAGACTTTCCAGCTGTTATGCTCAATTTTCTTCTGCTTTCCCTATCGTGCTCCATATTGTGCCTGAATTTGTTGTTCCAGTACTCAATGTTGGTTTTTGGAGTCGTTGCTCCCAAACAATTCTTGCGTCTGTACCAGAAACATCCATGCACAAACAGTGCTGTTTTTCTCCTTGGGGAAATCAGGTCCGGCGAATCCGGCAAATCTCTTCTGTGGAGGTGAAACTTTAGTCCGAGACTGTTGGCATTGTTATATTTCTTGGGATATTACTCCTGATTTCGTGATCAAACCAAGTCTTCCGTAGATCAGAAGTCGCTCATTGGATTTAACGTGACATTTGTGAGTACCACTTAAAGAAATAATTACTGATTATACGAAGTTATTAGCACAAAAAGAGTGATGGAAGCATTTTTGTCGTTTGATGAAACGAGCTTTTAAATTATAATGTTTCTCTACCCAATGGACAAATCGTAGCCCTAGCTCCTTACTTATTTGAGTAGATTGTCTAGTTTAGGGAAGCTAGATATATAACTCCCCTAGCAAAACTATTTCGGCACTCTTTTTACCGATTAGAAGAGCGATGCCCTCTCAATGAAAAACAGGGGGAGGAATTGAATTCGAGGCTTACTTTTGCTCGGTAAACTCGGCGTCTATAACATCATCGCCCGAGGTGGAATTTCCTTGCCCAGACGCAGAACCTTCCTGTCCACCCTCCCCGGCACCCTGTTCAGCAGCCTCTTCCTGCTGTTTCTTATACATAAGCTCCGCAAGCTTGTGGGAAACAGCGGTTATTTTCTCTGTCGCTTGGTCAATTCTGGTCGGATCATCCGACTTAAGCGCTTCCCTTCCTTCTTCAAGGGCCTGCTCTAGATCCTTCTTCTCATCCTCGGAGAGACCATCGCCAAGCTCCTGGAAGCTCTTGTCGGTCCTGTAAACAAGCTCGTCAAGCTGGTTTCTCTTCTGAACCTGCTCGCTTTTCTCCTTGTCCTTCTCGGACATCTTCTCGGCTTCTTCGACCATGGAGTCGATCTCATCGCTGCTTAGCCCGCTTGAAGCCTCGACCTTAACCTTCTGCTCCTTCTGGGTCGCGTTGTCCTTGGCGGATACGTGGAGTATTCCGTCGGCGTCCGTGTCGAAAGTGACCTCTATCTGCGGAATCCCTCTTGCAGCCGCGGGAATCCCCGACAGGATGAACCTAGCAAGCGTCCTGTTATCGGCAGCCATTTGCCTCTCCCCCTGCAGCACGTGGATCTCAACCGAGTTCTGGTTATCTTCTGCTGTGGTAAAAACCTGGCTTTTCTTCGTGGGAATGGTCGTGTTTCTCTCGATTATAGTGGTCATGACCCCTCCAAGGGTTTCTATACCCAAGGAGAGCGGTATCACGTCGAGAAGGAGCACATCGGTTACGTCCCCTCCAAGCACGCCCGCCTGTATGGCGGCCCCCATGGCAACCACTTCGTCGGGGTTTATCCCCCTGCTCGGGTCTTTTGCGAAAAAGTCAGTCACGACTTTCTGCACAAGCGGGATCCTGGTCGATCCGCCAACCAGTATTACCTCGGCTATCTCGCCCGGGCGAAGTCCGGCGTCCTTAAGGGCCTGCTCGCAGGGCTTAAGCGTGCCTTTTATAAGATCTTCTATGAGCTGCTCGAACTTTGAACGCGTTATCTTCATCACAAGGTGCTTTGGACCGCTCGCATCGGCCGTTATAAACGGCAGGTTAATTTCCGTCTCGACGGTGTTTGAAAGCTCGATCTTGGCTTTCTCGGCGGCTTCCCTCAGCCTCTGCACGGCCATCTTGTCCGCCCCGAGGTCTATCCCGGAATCCTTTTTGAACTCGGAGATTATGTAGTCGATCACCCTCTTGTCAAAATCGTCTCCGCCGAGATGGGTATCGCCGTTTGTGGACTTTACCTCTATAACGTTGTTTCCGACCTCAAGCACCGATACGTCAAAAGTTCCGCCTCCGAGGTCGTAGACGACTATCATGCCTTCTTTCTTCTTGTCAAACCCGTAGGCCAAAGCTGCCGCGGTCGGCTCGTTTATTATGCGCTTTACGTCAAGGCCAGCTATTTTCCCGGCATCTTTTGTGGCTTGGCGCTGGCTGTCGTTAAAATACGCGGGAACAGTGATAACGGCTTCAGTGACTTCAGACCCCAAGTAATCCTCGGCAGCCTTCCTAAGCTTCGTGAGCACGTGCGCTGAGACCTGCGGAGGAGAATACTCTTTTCCCTCTACCTCTACCCAGGCGTCCGACTTGCCTGATTTCACTACCTTGTAGGCAAGGCTGTAAGTTTCGCTCGATATCTCCTCGAACCTTCTGCCCATAAGCCTTTTCGTGGAGTAGACGGTGTTTTCGGGATTGGCCACGGCCTGGCGCTTCGCCGGTCCGCCGACCAGAATCTCTTCTCCGCCTTTTAGAAACGCGACTACCGACGGGGTCGTTCTCGTGCCTTCCTCGTTGATTATCACTTTCGGTTCGCCGCCCTCAACGATGGCTATGCATGAATTAGTTGTTCCAAGGTCTATTCCTATTATCTTAGAAGCCATTTAATTCCTCCTGATTTTTCTTCTTGTTACGGGTGAATTTCAAGTTTTTCGGCCATGTATCCCCTGAGTTTCCCTATGGACTCGGCCTGTATCTGCCTTACCCTCTCCTGGGAAACCCCGAGATCCCGGGCTACTTCGTGGAGTTTTCTTGGAGGTTCGGTGAAATACCTCTCGTTTATCACCTTTTTCTGCCTCTCTGAGAGCGTCTTGAGAGCTTCGTGCAGATTCTCCCTGGCAAGGCTGTCGAACCCGAACTCGCTTAGCACCTGTTCCTGGTTATCCGACGGGTCAGGAAGCAGTTCCCCGTAAGTGGCCGAGGAGTCTTCCCCTGCGGGACGCTCCGAGAGGGAAAGATCTCTTTTGGAAGCGCGGACCTGCATCTGGGAGATTTCGTCTTCCTTAACGCCAAAATGGTCCGCAAGACGGCTTATGTCGTCATCTTCCATACTAGCGGCAGTTATCCCGAGCTTGCGCTTCGCTCCTTCTATCCTCTGGAAAAGCTTTCGCTGGGACTGCGTGGTTCCGATCTTCACGTTGCTCCAGAACTTCATTATATGGTTCTGGATCCTTGCCCTGATCCACCACACCGCATATGATATAAGCCTGTATCCCTTGTAGGGGTTGAATTTCTGAATGGCTCGCATCAGTCCTATCGAACCTTCCTGAACAAGGTCCATCATTGGAAAACCGTAGGATTTGTACTCAGAAGCGATTCTCACCACGAATCTTAGGTTTGAGACCACAAGTTTATTGGCCGCTTCAAGATCTTCGTTTTCGTAATATCTGACCGCAAGCACGTACTCTTCCTCTTTTGAGAGAAGCGGATGTTTTTCCATCTCCCGCATAAAAACCGAAAGAGAATCGCAGGTTGCAACTGCCGTTTGCATCTAGCATGTACCTCCATTTCTCAAACTAATCATCAAAAGAGTCATGTCAAGGCTTAAGAGTAAAATAAAGGGATAGAGAATATCGAGAGAAAACAGATTAATTTCTTATCGTAGTCTGCTGAAATAAATCAGTTTTCTTGCTGCTTTAGGCTTAGCGCTCGGAAAACTCCCAGACAGATAACGCACTTGCCCTTCCCTTTCTTTAAGATAAATGCTTACTCCTGCTTTCTCTGCCGCTTTTACCAGTGTTCTGTCCAAGCTAGCAAGTGTTAAGGATTCTCGGACTGCAAGATCCAGATAGGCCGCGTCGTATCTGCTGATACCATAAGAACGGGCAAGAAACCATGGTCCGAGCAAATGACTGCCTCCATGTGGAAGAGTCAATCGTGATAGGCAGGTTCTCCAGTCGCGAAGTGAAAGTTTCTGTTTGTGCGATTGTTATCTCTCCGTTTTTTACAGCCGGGAATGAATCTTAGAGTTTTCTTCACGGATTCTAAAAATGATTCTGGCATCCAAAGACTAAGACAAATCCATTTTATCCAATGCAAGTTAATATCATAGTCCTTAGGTTTGGTTAAAACTTCAGTGTCTACATAGATTACTCTATATTCTTTTTCGGCTCTACAGTGATAAAGTTTCAGAAACGGTAACTCTGAAATATTTAAAGATAATGTTTCTATCTTCCGTATAGGAATATATTTCACTTGACATTCCTCAATCTGATCTCTTATTTCTTCTGCATGTTCAAGAAGAATAATTGAATAATAGACAGAACCATTTAGCAATCAATGCGTATTCGTCATGTTTCTCGGCGTTTCTGGATTCGGTCTATTTGGTTCAAGGATCGATGAATTTATCAAAGTCGATATCCGGCTGTCCCTGCCGGGCATAATATGAGGAAAAGCGCGACGCAATATCTTTAACGAAAGACGGTGATATCTGTATTTGAGAAACCTCAAATTTTTCTTCGAACTCTCCGATTTCCAGAGTAGTCAGTTTCCTGAAATTCAGGAGACCTCCTTTGAAAAAATCTGTTTCAGGCAGCAAATGATAATGTAATTCCTTATTTTTAGACATTTCTTTTCGTTCTTTTCGAGATGTCGCTTTTATGGAATCCACTTCGATAATGAGGATTCTGTCAGTCTTCGGACGACCATTTTCCCGTCTGACTAGGTCACAGGCCGGATTCATTACAACGAACCACTTATCCTCCTCTTTCTTTTTCACAAGACTGCCGGTCCAAGTTTCTGTGGTAGGCTGCCGATGCAAATACACTTCTTCGGGATAGTAAGGATGTTCATCATCAAGAAGTTGGAGCAAATGATTTAGAGTATGACGTAGGAGAGATTTTTCAGTTCTGCTAGGGTCAGCTTCACTGTACTTCATCCATTCATCTATTCGCGGAAGAAGACTGTTACGGAACACTTCATTCAGGGTATCTTCAATGGTGCCTCTGCCGCCCATGATGCGGGTCAGTCCGGTCTCATAGATATTCCAGAGACGCTCCAGCAGATCAGCATATCCTGTTCCAGGGTCCCCTTTTTTGAAAACCCCTATATTTGCGCAGTTCACGTTTGCTTCATCAGGTGTCCCTGTAAGGATGGCAACTGGAATCCGTAAGTGGAGCTTTTCGTTTTCGATGAGAACCTTATTGCCTTCATGCGCTTTGCCTTGAAGCTTCAGGTCTATGATTGCGCCGTCAATGGAACTGTCGAGTTTTGACAAGGCTTCTTTAAGGTTTTTGCATTCGATAAGATTTACTTCTCGCTGTTTTACCTTTTGGTATGTCTCTAGAGCGTCTTTGCAGACATTAATTTCTTTCTCATTGTCTTCGACAAGGAGAAGTTGAAATGCACTCATTCTTCGTCCTCCGTTTTCGGCTGCAGTCTGAACCAAGCTCCTTCATCGGACTCGAAGGCTTTCAGTTCAAGACCATTTCGGGCAGCAGCTTCACCGGCAATAGCAAGACCCAAACCGGTGCCATACGGTTTGGTGGAGAACTGGGGTTCAAATATCGCCGCGCTTGCAATAAGTGCCGGTTCAATACCTGGTCCGGTGTCACGGTAATCAACGTGAAGCAGTGAACCGTCCTCAGTCACAAGTTCAACAGTAATTTTCCGCTCAGAAATCTTTTTTCCACGCATCCAGTAAAGGCTGTTATCAATGAGATTTGTGAAAATCGCATAAATGTCCTGAGGCCAGCAGGGAAAGCTGAAATTGTTAGCACCTGTGACCTCGTAAGTAGCCTTGCAGGACTTCATTTCTTTTTCAAAGATGGCAACCGCATCCTGAAGCGCTTTTTTTAGTTTCAATTTCTTTTTTGCAGCGCGGTTTCCTGCTGCCAGAGGATCAAGCCTGCCGAAGAGCTTAACGAAGATTTCCGCGTTTTCTCCTATGCCGTCAACAAGAGGGAGGATTTTTTCAAGCGCTTCGGAATCTCCAGTTTTTTGCAACAAATCGTGCCAGTGCCGCAGGTTCGGTATCTGGTTCCGGAAGTAGCTGAGCGGTTGTCTGCCTTCATGAAGAATTACATTGATGATTTTTCCCAGTGTAGCCTGACCTTGGTAAATGGCAACCGCATGGCGGATTTCATGGGCAATCTTGTTTCTGTTCTCCTCATCTTTTCCGATGATCTCAATGACTCTGTCAGAGATTTTTGCGGGAGCTCCAATCTCGGTGAGTTGCGTTCGGATATCTGATTTCAACAATTCAAACGAAAAAAGAAGTTCTAAGTCTTCACCAGGCCTTATCCTAGATCTTCCCAAACCGGCCTTTTTTCTGTAATCGAAACGCCGCTCTTCAAGTTTCGCAATAACTCCCATCGTAATTTCTTTGAGCCGGTTAAAAGCTGCATTTTCCCTAAGGCCATCTCTTGCACTTTTTTCAATAAGTCCGGACTGTTCCTCCGGCTGAATCTGCACATATCCGATAACCTGATTGCTGCCGATGCGGAGCGACGGATTCTGGACACGCCGCTCGTTAAGTTTAAGCCAGTCAAAGTCCGCGTCGCCCAGTGGCCGGATGCGGAATCCGTTCCTGTAAACACCTATACCATTGAATTCGTTCAGAATCTGTCTAGCCTGATTTTTTCCGACATAGTTGCCCGATTCATCTTTAAGGCCACGTCCGATCAGAGATTCAATCGCTTCTTTTTCGCGGTCGTACACGCGGATATCCAGAATCAACTCGCCGCAGCAGCTCCCCCCGTTGTTGAATTCGTTAAAAGGAATTTCTTCCTCCTCAACAAGGGTTTTGCGGGTTTTCTGGGTTGAATATTTCAGAGTGCCCTTGCCTTCTGGGCTGATGGTCCCGGTGACCCTGTAGTCAAAGAATTCAAAGATTTGGTAAGGTTCAATTGTTTCCGAGATGTCTTCAACTTCAGGAAAACCGATAATCTTCAGGTTTATGCTGAAGTCATCATCCCCTATGACCGCACTCACGGGTGATTTCAGCTTTTTGAGTTCAAATTGGAGTTTTCTGAACTGTTTTTGGTCCCATTCAGCAAGGAAGCCTTTATCTCCGTTTATGGTAAGCCGGGTACCCTGCGGTTCGGACACCTCGGCAGTTTCAATGAGGATTTCTACGTCATCCAGATACTGAGCTGCTTCAAAGTTTTTCCATTCGATACAAACAGTGGTTTTTTCACCTTCGACAGTGACTGTTTCGAGAAGCAGGTCCGTGCCGAGAATGGATGCTGCATAGCGGCCTACCCCTTTATGTCCCTGCATGACCCTTCCGGAAGGGCTTGTTCGGCGGTCAAGTTTGTCCCGGGTTGAGGGCACCATCCAATTGTTGATCACAGTATCCCTGGACATACCGTGTCCTCGATCGGAAATTACGATGGAATAACCCTTGAGGTTGGAATCCGCTCTGAATTCGATGGTTGCTTCAGAAGAATCGGCGTCATATGCATTTTTTACCAGTTCTACAACCGCCGCATGGACATCCTGGATCAAGTCACGGCCTATGGTCAGGAGATGTCGTCCGGCCGGCTTTATCTTGTATGTTCCGCTTGGGTTCACCTCCAGACCTCCTGCAGTTTGTCAGCTATCTTCCTTGCCAGCAGGACAGGTACCGCATTGCCAATCTGACGGAAGACGGGAGTGCGCCTCGGACTGCCACCAGCACTCTCAAAATAATAATCATCCGGGAATGTCTGTAACCGGGCCGCTTCCCTAGGTGTGATCGAGCGGTTCTGATCAATATCAGGATGAATGTAGTAGTGTCCGTCTTTGGCTATATGAGCAACCACGGTCTGGGAAAATGGTAGATTTGAAGCGACGACTTTAAACCTGTCAAGAAAAGAATTCCGATGTCTGTGAGTTTTCAAACTGTCTGGAAGTTCATTGTAATTCAGACGGATATTTTTCCTGTTCCAGAGATCAACCGCAATCCGGTAAATTCTGAGATCCTGATCTGTATGGGGTCTTGCCTGATGCCATGTGACCGGAAGAGCGTCATTCCTGATGTTGGCCTCATACAGCCATGTTCCGTTGTATGGACCGACTCGACATGGTCCGGGTTCGCCTTCCCCGGCAGCAATTGGCGGAAGATCGCTGAATATTTCCCCCACAAATGTATTAGGGTTCCATTTGTCCGGCACCGGATAGAAGCCGGTGACCTTGCCCCTTCTTCCGACAAGAACGATCCTTTTCCGCCTCTGAGGGATTCCGTAATCCTCGGCCGACAGTGTCATGAATTCGGGTTCGTAGCCGCATTCGTGAAAAAGTTTTCTGATAGCGTCAAAGTGGAGATTTCCGTCCTCGTCTCTTGCGGACAGGAGACCTGTAACATTTTCGAATACAAAATACAACGGTTTGTACCTCTTCAGGAATTCGGCGTAATAAATATACAGATAGTTTCGCTTGTCGCTCTTCATTCCGTTCAGATCACGTGAGCGGCCGACAAGGGAATAGGCTTGGCAGGGAGGGCCGCCGACAATCAGGTCAAGGGTCCGATTCTTCAGCGATACATCAACTCGGCTGAAGATGTCCCGCAAAGTTGCCCTACCTATCTCGGCATCGATAACTGAAGAAGTAACGCGTTTGGGAATATGCTTGAAGAACTCGTTACGATTAAGTTTACCGCTCAGATATTCTGCATACGGTTCAAGCTGCCTGCGGGCTTTCAGCCAATGGTATGCCATCCGGGTACGCAGGGTAAAACATGCGGCCGGATCCGATTCAACATGAGCAACCGGAGCGAATCCTGCTTGGATAAATCCCTCGGACAGTCCTCCTCCTCCGGCAAAAAGATTCAAGAACTTCAGCTTTCCGTTCATATTGTGGTCTTCATTTTCTGCATTAATCAAAGTGGAAGCCGGGCAAGCCACAGACTGTATTAACTGTAATTGATAATGCTGATTTGGAAAGTCTGGGCTGTTTTTCAGGTAAAATCAAAAATAGTACTTGCTGAAACATGTCTGTGCTGCAGCAGTTTTCAGGAAAACCAGCGGCGAAACTTGTTTTGGGGACTCCGGTTTGAATTCGGAACCTGCCTAGGGGTTGAAAAATGGCAGATATTATATCGCTTGCAAGGCGCAGTAAAAACATGCGGGCAATCAAATCAAAGAATACTGCCCCGGAAAGAAGAGTGCGTTCTGCTGCCCACAGTCTCGGATTGCGGTTTCGTCTTCACAGAAGAGATTTGCCGGGTTCGCCGGACCTGATTTTCCCAAGGAGGAAAACAGCGCTATTTGTGCATGGATGTTTCTGGCACAGACACAAAAACTGTCCGGGAGCAACGACTCCAAAAACCAACACCGAATACTGGAACAGGAAATTCAGACGCAATATGGAGCGCGATACGGAAAACAGAAAAGAACTCGAACATGACGGCTGGAAAGTCCTTGTGATATGGGAGTGTGAAACAAAAACTAGAGAATCAATAGAAGCTTTTTTTAAGGAAAATTTTTGATCTAGCCGTATTCTTCTCTGTAATAGTGCAAACTGAGTGCCAATCTTAATAATGGCAGTGGAGAAACCTGTGCCGGACCGTATGCTCACATTGAACCTGATTTAGACGAAACGGGAAAACTTATCACGCCAAACCAAGAGTTCCCTTTAAGAGAGCTCGCAATCTAAGAAACAAGTTGTGGCAACTTCTCTTTTACTGGATAGGGTAGATGAAAGGTAGGAAATCCCAATCAACTGTTAATTTGAAATTTCTATTCAATGACTATGGAGCTGGGAGGAAAATACAGGTTTAAAAATTGCGGCCACATTAGGAGAGGTAAATCGCAAAGCTAGAGACAAGAGAAAACAGATTAAGTATCTACTGTAACCCGCTAAAATCAAGTGGCTTTAGCAGCCCCAACTACTTTGGACGCGGCTTCTTTCATGTCGGCTCCGGTCTGGATATCAAGACCCGAGTTCGAAAGAATTTCCCTTCCGGTTTCGACGTTAGTTCCTTCAAGCCTGACTACCAAGGGAACGTTTATTCCGACTTCGCCAGCGGCTTCCACAATGCCATCGGCGATGGTGTCGCATTTCATGATGCCGCCGAAAATATTAACGAAGATGGCCTTCACGTTCTCGTCGCTCAGGATCATCTTAAACGCCTTTGTAACCTGCTCCGTTGTAGCGCCTCCGCCGACGTCAAGGAAGTTCGCGGGTTCTCCGCCGTGGTGCTTGATAATGTCCATGGTGGCCATGGCAAGCCCCGCACCGTTAACTAGGCATCCTATGTTTCCATCAAGCTTAACGAAGCTTATTCCCGCGTCGCTCGCTTCAAGCTCAAGCGGGTCCTCCTCGTCCCTGTCCCTTAACCCCGCAATGTCGCGGTGGCGGAAAAGCGCATTATCATCGAAGTTAATCTTCGCGTCGAGAGCGACTATGTTTCCGTCTGAGGTAAGAACAAGCGGGTTTATCTCCGCAAGGGAACAGTCCTTTTCGATAAACACCCGGTAAAGAGATGAAATAAACGATACCGCCTGCCTCACGGCGCCTCCCTCAAGACCCATGAAATAAGCAATTTTCCGGCACTGGTAAGGCTGAATGCCAACCGAGATATCGACGTGCTCCTTTATTATCTTCTCTGGAGACTTGGCCGCCACTTCCTCAATCTCGACCCCGCCTTCCGGGCTTCCCATAACAACCACTTTTTCCCGTGAGCGGTCAATCACCATGCCGAGATAAAACTCTTTTTCTATGCTTGAGGCTTCCTCGATAAGAACGCTTCCAACCGTCTTACCCTCGGGGCCCGTCTGGTGGGTGACCAGATTCATGCCGATTATCTCATCTGCAGCCTCCATAGCGTCGTGGGAATTGTCAACCACCTTTATTCCGCCTCCCTTGCCCCGGCCGCCGGCGTGAATCTGGGCTTTTACCACGTACTTTGCAGAGTTAAGTGTATCCAGCACCTCAGACACCTCATCCGCGCTGAAAACCACCTGTCCGCCCGGAACCCTGACTCCGAAATCAGAGAGAAGCTTCTTGGCCTGGTATTCGTGTACGTTCAATCTTGGGCCCTCTCCTATTTCCCCTTGATCTTCCTTAAAAGCCAGGAAAGCGGATCATAGTACTTGTCAACCACCCTCTCCTTGAGCGGGATGATTCCGTTATCCGTTATGTGTATGTCCTCGGGGCACACTTCCGTGCAGCATTTCGTGATGTTGCAGAAACCGACTCCCGCCTCCTCGCGCGCGAACTCCCTTCTGTCAAGGACATCCAAGGGATGCATCTCCCGCTCGGCGATCTTTATCATGAACCTCGGCCCCGCGAACGCGTCTTTTCGGTTGTGGTCGCGAAGTATGTGACAGACGTTCTGGCACATGAAGCACTCTATGCATTTACGGAATTCCTGTCCCCTTTCCACGTCCTCCTGGTACATGATCCACTCTGTGTCTTCTGCGGGGGTAAACGGAGGAATCTTTTTGCTTACCTCGTAGTTCCACGACACGTCGGTCACGAGATCCTTTATCACTGGAAACGCCTTGATCGGGTGGACGGTAATCGTTTCGCCCTCGGCGAAACTGTCCATGCGGGTCTTGCAGGCAAGCTTCGGTTTTCCGTTTATCTCGGTGCTGCAGGAGCCGCACTTGGCCGCCTTGCAGTTCCATCTTATCGCCAGGTCGCCGTCGTAGTTAGCCTGTATGTAGAAAAGCGCGTCGAGGACCACCATCCCCTCATCTACCGGGACCTCGTACTCCTTTTCCTCTCCACCCTGCGCGTCACCGCGAAAAACTCTTAGCTTGGCTACCGACATCACTTATCCTCCGTAAACAGTTTCGAAAGCTCCTCGGGCATCTCTATGATCGGCCGCGTTGCGACGTTCATCGCCTCCTCCTTGAAGGAGACAATGAAATTAAGCTTGCCCCATTTCTCGTCGTCGCTCTCAGGGAAATCGACCCGGCTGTGAGCTCCCCTGCTCTCCTTCCTCGCAAGCGCGCATCTCGCAAGCGCCTCAGAGACTATCAGCATCGACTTAAGATCCCTGCAGAGATGCCAGCCCGGGTTAAACATCACCGAGCCCTCTATCTTGAGTACTTTCGCCCTCTCCTTGAGGCCCTCTATCTCGTCTATGCCCTTTTGTATGTTTTCTTCCGTGCGGAACACCCCTATGTAGAGCTGCATCACGTCCTGGAGATCCTGGTGGATCGTGTAGGGATTCTCTCCCTGGGTGTTGTTAAATGGCTCCCTGAGCTCGTTTGCGTATCCCTCAACGAGCTCGGCGGGTATCTGTGCGTGGGATTTTCCGCTTGCGTAGGCTGCGGCACCCTCGCCCGCCCTTTTTCCGAAAACGAGAAGATCAGAAAGGGAGTTTCCGCCTAGACGGTTGGCGCCGTGCATTCCCCCCGCTACCTCGCCCGCGGCAAATAGCCCCGGAACCGTGCTCGAGCAGGTATCTCCTTCAACCTTGACTCCGCCCATTACGTAATGGGTGGTCGGGAACACTTCCATCGGACCTTTTGTTATGTCTATATCTGCAAATTCCATGAACTGGTGGTACATGCTAGGGAGTTTGCGCTTTACGTAATCGGCCCCCCTGTGAGAGACATCGAGAAACGCTCCGCCGTGGGGAGAACCGCGGCCCTGCTCAACCTCGGTGTATATGGATCTTGCCACCACGTCGCGGGTTGAGAGTTCCATGCGCTCGGGATCGTATCTCTCCATGAAGCGCTCGCCTTCGCTGTTTGTGAGGATGCCTCCCTCACCGCGCACCGCTTCCGTAACCAGGATTCCCCTAACGCTCGGGGGCCAGACCATCCCCGTGGGATGGAACTGTATGAATTCCATGTCTATAAGCTCGGCTCCCGCCTCATACGCCATCGCGTGACCGTCGCCGGTGTACTCCCAGGAGTTCGAGGTGTACTTGTAGGCCTTTCCCACCCCGCCCGTCGCGAGAACAATGGCGTTTGCGCGGAAAAGAACGAACTTCCCGCTCTCTCTCCAGTAGCCGAAAGCTCCCACAACCCTGTCTCCGTCCTTTACGAGATGGGTTATGGTGCACTCCATGTAGACGTCTATGCCTGAGTGTATCCCCTTTTCCTGGAGGGTCCTTATCATCTCAAGACCGGTTCTGTCGCCCACGTGGGCAAGTCTCTTCCAGGTGTGACCGCCGAATGCCCTCTGATTTATTCTTCCCTCTTTAGTTCTGTCAAAAAGAGCTCCCCAGTATTCAAGCTCTCTCACCCTCTCGGGAGCTTCCTGCGCGTGGTAAAGGGCCATCTGCCAGTTGTTAAGCATCTTCCCGCCCTTCATGGTGTCCTTGAAGTGGGTTTCCCAGTTGTCCTTCGTGTCGACGTTCGCCAAGGCGGCCGCGACGCCGCCCTCGGCCATCACGGTGTGGGCCTTTCCGAGCAGGGATTTGCATATAAGAGCTGTCGAGGCGCCTTGGGCGGAAGATTCGATGGCGGCCCGAAGACCTGCCCCGCCTGCGCCGATAACTATAACGTCATGAGTGTGTGTTTCGTATTTTTCCACGTCTATATCAACCTCAGATCAGTGATTGTTCCGTTCGCTACCAGGAACACGTAAAGGTCCGTAAGAGCCACGAAAACAAGGCTTGTCCACGCCCATTTCATATGCACCTCGTTCTGGACGCTTATGGCGCCCCAGAGGCGAAAGCGGGTCGGACACTTTGAGAACACGTCAAGATTTCCTCCCATCAGATGGCGAAACGAGTGGCAGGAAAACGAATACATGGTAAGCAGGAACGCATTTAATGTTAGAACGATGGTCCCGACGCCCACTCCGACCCCGTCATGGAAGAAAAAGGCTTCGTATGAGTCAATCCACAAAAACAGCAGAATGACGATAGAGGCGTAGAGAAAAAACCTGTGGATGTTCTGCAGGATGAACGGAAAGCTAGACTCTCCGGTGTAGGAGCCCCTTTTGCCGACCGGTTTTACCGCGCAGCCAGGAGGCGAGAAGAAATACGCCCGGTAGTATGCTTTTCTGTAGTAATAACAGGTCGCCCGGAATCCAAGTGGCGCCCAGAGAATAAGTATTGCCGGGGAAGCCGGCCACCAGTCAAAGAGCAGAAGCGGGGAATAAAAAGGCGAGAGGTAGGGCTCGGTGTAGAAAAACTGGTTCGAAAGAGCCCTCCACGTGGAGTAGATTCCGAAAGCCCCAAGCACCACCCCGGTTATGAGAGGCTCAACCCACCACATATCCTTTCTCATGGTGAGCGCCTTGCTCGCCGTGCCGTTAGCCATATTGTAGAAACCTCCAAAAAATATTTCCGGAGCGTCCGTCCGAGATTATAAACGGCGCCGGGGGGCGGAATGCAAATGGAACCCTAGAGGATTCCCATTCCGTCAATTATTTCGCAAAGCTCTTTCACCTTGCCCGCCGAGACGTGCAGAGCCTCCATCTCCTCACTGGAGATCTCAACCCCTATTATCTCCTCAACCCCTTCCGCGCCGAGCCTTACGGGAAGACCCACGAACGTATCCTCCACTCCGTAATGTCCGTCCGCGTACACGCAGCAGGGAAGCACCTTCTTCTTATCCTTTATGATTGCCTCGGCCATCTCCACGGCGGCTACCGCGGGGGCGTAAAAGGCGCTTCCGGTCTTAAGAAGCGCTACTATCTCGGCCCCTCCCTTCCTGGTGCGGTCGACCATCGCTTCAAGCCTGTCGGCGGGGACAAGCTGCGCTATGGGAATACCCGACACAGTGGTGTTGCTAAGAAGCGGGACCATCGTGTCTCCGTGTCCGCCGAGAACCGAGGCGTTTATGTTCTCGACCGATACCCCGAGCTCCATCGCGATAAACGCGCGGAAACGCGCGGAATCAAGCACCCCTGCCATCCCCATCACCTTGTTGTCTGAAAGGCCGCTTACCCTGTGCGCCACGTAAACCATGGCGTCAAGCGGATTGGTTACCAGTATGAGTATCGCGTCCGGGGAATGAGCAACCACCTGCTCCGCAACGCTCTTTACCACCTTGGTGTTTGTCGAGATAAGATCATCACGGCTCATCCCGGGCTTTCTCGGAATCCCGGAGGTGATTATCACCACGTCTGAGTTCGCCGTGTCTTCGTAGTTGGTTGAACCGACAAGATTTACGTCGCTTCCGGTAATCGGGCACATCTGGGCAAGGTCAAGCGCCTTTCCCTCGGGAATTCCCTCCACTATGTCAATCAAAGCCACGTCGGCAAGTTCAAGCTGTGCAATCCGAAACGCCGCCGACGCGCCGACGTTTCCCGCACCTATCACAGAAATTTTCGCTCTGCCGTTCTTCAAGATTCCACTCCTTTTGAAAAGATTTGCGTGCCGCGAACCCCTCTAGTCCATTACCTTGTCCATGTTTGACACGATGGCCTCTCCGTACTCGGAACACTTAAGAAGGGTCGCCCCCTCCATCTGTCTCTCGAGGTCATAGGTAACCGTTTTCTGCAGAACAGTCTCCTCCATCGCCCTGAAAACAAGCTCCGCAGCCTCGTGCCATCCAAGGTACTGGAACATCATGACTCCCGAGAGTATTACGGAACCCGGGTTTACCTTGTCCTGCCCGGTGTACTTGGGAGCGGTTCCGTGGGTGGCTTCGAAAACCGCCAGGTAATCGCCTATGTTGCCGCCCGGAGCAACTCCGAGACCTCCTACCTGCGCGGCGCAGGCATCCGACATGTAGTCGCCGTTTAGGTTGGGCATGGCCATCACGTCGTATTCACTGGGTCTCGTGAGAACCTGCTGGAACATGCTGTCGGCTATGCGGTCCTTTATGACGATCTTGCCATCGGGCTGCTTGCCGCCGTAATCGTCCCAGAGTTCATCCTCGGTTATGGTGATCTCCGGGAACTCCTCTTTCGCAAGCTCGTAGCCCCATTCGCGGAAGGCACCCTCGGTGAACTTCATTATGTTGCCCTTGTGAACGAGGGTGACGCTCTTTCTTTTGTATTCTATTGCGTATTCGATCGCCTTTCTGACGAGTCTCTTGGTTCCGAAAGGACTTATGGGCTTTATTCCTATTCCGCTTAGCTCGCGGATGTTCACCCCGTAATTCTCAACGAGATACTCCCTTACGGCAGCCGCTTCCTCGGTACCGCTCTCCCACTCGATTCCCGCGTACACGTCCTCGGTGTTCTCCCTGAATATCACGACGTCAAGCTTGCCGGGAACCAGAAGAGGGTTGGGGGTTCCCTTGATCCATCTTACGGGCCTTACGCAGGCGTAGAGATCAAGTATCTGGCGGAGCGAGACGTTAAGGCTCCTTATTCCTCCTCCAACCGGAGTGGTAAGCGGGCCCTTGATTGCAACTATGTATTCCTTTATCGTCTCGGTGGTCGCCTCGGGAAGCCATTCGCCGGTCTGGTCATACGCTTTCTCTCCGGCCAGCACCTCAAGCCACGCTATCTTCTTCTTTCCTCCGTAAGCCTTCTCGACCGCGGCGTCGAACACTATCTGGGACGCGTGCCAGATGTCGGGGCCTATCCCGTCACCCTCTATGAAAGGAATTATAGGGTTGTCGGGAATTACAAGCTTTCTGCTTTCCTCATCAATCTGTATTTTTTCTCCGCTTGGGACTGTCATTGAACACCTCTCCTTTTGAGCTAAACAAAAATTTAAATCTTACAATATAATGAAAAAAATCGCCCTTTTCAAATCTGTCTCTCAACCTACCCTGATATCATCTGACGCAGGACGGTCTGAAGTATCCCGCCGTTGCGGTAATATTCGACCTCAACCGGCGTATCGAGCCTGCACGTGGCGTGAAATTCTCTCTGCCCGCCATCAGTGTCCGTCACGGTTACGGTCATCCGCTTGCCCGGATAAAGGTCCTCTGAAATCCCGCTTACACCGAAGGTCTCAAAGCCCGTGATGCCGAGGGATTCCGCGCTCTCCCCCTCTTCGAACTGAAGGGGCAGGACCCCCATTCCCACCAGATTGCTCCTGTGAATCCGCTCGAAACTCTCAGCTATGACGCACCTTGCGCCCAGAAGAGCGGTTCCCTTTGCCGCCCAGTCCCGGGAACTTCCGGTCCCGTACTCCTCCCCGCCGATCACGACAAGGTCCGTCCCGTCGCTCATGTATCTTGAGGACGCTTCGTAAATCGACATTTCCTCTCCCGTGGGAACGTGAACAGTCCACCCTCCTTCCTTTCCTCCGACCATCTTGTTTCTTATCCTGATGTTAGCGAACGACCCGCGGATCATGACCTCGTGGTTCCCCCTCCTTGAGCCGAAGCTGTTAAAGCTCCTTTGGGAAACGCCCTTCGAGATGAGATAGCCGCCTGCGGGGCCGTCCTTGGGGATTGAGCCCGCTGGGGAAATATGGTCCGTGGTTATGGAGTCGCCGAGAAGCGCGAGCACGTTCGCCCCCTCTATGTCTTCCGGGTCTTCGGGCTCAAGCGGGAAATCATCGAAAAACGGGGGCTCCTGTATGTAAGTCGATTCCGTATCCCACTCGTAGATGTCTGAGTGCGGAGCCTCAAGAGACTTCCAGGTTTCATCGCCCTCGAAAACCCGGGAATACTGGGTGTTGAATATCTCGGGGGTGATTGACTCCGCTACCGTATCGATTATTTCCTGCTGCGTCGGCCAGATGTCCTTTAAAAACACCTCGTTTCCGTCGCTTCCAACCCCGAGAGGCTCGCTGTAGAGATCGATTCCCACCTTGCCGGCTATCGCGAACGCTACTACAAGCGGCGGCGACGCCAGATAAGCGAATTTCACAAGCGGGTGCACCCTGCCTTCAAAATTCCTGTTTCCGCTTAGAACCGCGGCGCAGGTAAGATCGTTTTCCCTTATTGCCGCGTCCACGTCTTCTGGAAGCGGGCCGCTGTTTCCTATGCAGGTCGTGCATCCGTACCCGACCAGACCGAAACCCAGCTCCTCAAGATACGGGGTAAGTCCCGCGGCGTTTAAGTAATCCGTTACCACCCTCGACCCCGGCGCCAGGCTCGTTTTCACGTAAGGCGAAACGGTGAGTCCCCTCTCGACGGCCTTTTTGGCGAAAAGTCCCGCCCCTACCATGACGGAGGGATTCGAGGTGTTAGTGCAGCTCGTGATGGCGGCTATTACGACCGAGCCGTCTGAAATTCCGTTTGCGGCGCGCGATGCGTCTCCGTTCGCGGCGAGTCCCCTCGCCTGAAGATTCTCGTGGTAGGAGCTTTTCATGTCCCCGAGCGATATCCTGTCCTGCGGGCGGCTCGGACCGGCAAGAGACGGTTCTACCGTCGATATGTCAAGTTCTAGCGTATCTGTGTATATGGGATCTTCCGCGTCGTCGGTTCTGAACATCTTCTGTTCCTTGGTGTAGGCCTCGACGAGCGTGGCCGCGTCGTCTCTGCCCGTCGTCCCGAGATATCTAAGTGTTTCGGCGTCCACCGGGAAAAAGCCCATGGTGGCTCCGTACTCGGGAGCCATGTTTGCTATCGTGGCCTGGTCAGAGAGCGCGAGATTGCTAACTCCGGGTCCGAAGAACTCGACGAACTTGCCGACAACGCCCTTTTTCCTAAGCATCTCGGTCACCGTGAGAACCAGGTCCGTTGCGGTAACACCCTGCGAGAGGCGGCCGGTGAGCCTGAATCCGATGACGTCAGGTATCAGCATGTAAAGCGGCTGCCCGAGCATGCAGGCCTCGGCTTCTATCCCCCCTACTCCCCAGCCCATGACGCTTAGACCGTTTATCATGGTCGTGTGGGAATCCGTTCCCACAAGGGTATCCGGGTAAGCCACCAACTCGGGGCCTGTCTGCTTTGAGACTACTACGCTCGCAAGACACTCAAGGTTCACCTGGTGCACTATTCCGGTTCCCGGGGGCACGACCCTGAAATTGTCAAAGGACCCCTGGGCCCACTTGAGGAATGTATATCTTTCCCTGTTTCTTTCGTACTCGACTTCCACGTTCTTGCCGAAAGCGTCGCCGCTTGCGAAATAATCGACCTGAACGGAGTGGTCTATGACGAGATCGACGGGAACTATGGGGTTCACAAGCGAGGGGTCTCCCCCTTTTTTCTCGACCACGGACCTCATCGCGGCAAGGTCGACCACGCAGGGAACTCCCGTGAAATCCTGAAGTATCACCCTCGCGGGGTTGTATGGAATTTCTTTGGCCTCGGTATTTGAAGGGTCCCAATTGGCGAGGGACTCCACGTGCTGCTCAGTCACGGTCTCTCCGTCAAAGTTCCTGAGCACGTTCTCAAGCAGTACTCTTATTGAAAAAGGCAGTCTTGAAATCGATACGCCGTAGCGCTCTTCAAGTTTTGCAAGGGAATATATCTTGTAAGTTTTGTCGCCGACCGGAAGGTCGGAGAGAGTATCAAGATTGTTACTCAAAGCCATATGGCACCTCTTTTACGCAGTTTCACTTTTTGGAAGTCAGCCGGATATTCTACCAAAACGAGCGGAAAAATAAAACAGTTTTTTCCCGCTTTTTGCCGGAGAATCACGTGCGGAAGAATATTTCCTGTCTTGGTCTTTCTGGCGACGGTCCGATATTGATATCTAATAATATATCAAATATAATATTTTATATGGATTAGCATATTAACTCTTGCCTATCCCTCCCGGTGTGATATATTAAGCTGTATTAAGAATCGCTTTCAATATAGAATTGGATATCAAAATGAACTATGCGATTGAACATATAGCCCGCACGCTGAGGAAGGCCCGCGAGGCAAAGGGACTCAGTCAGCGCGAACTCGGCAAAAAAGCGGGCGTTCCACAGGGCCATATCTCAAAGATTGAGAACGGCGCGGTCGACCTCAGGGTTTCAAGCCTGGTAGCGCTTGCCCGCACTCTTGACCTGGAACTCGTGCTCGCCCCGCGCAAGGTTGTTCCCGCCTTGAAATCGCTTGCGCGCGGCAGCGCCGCGGACGCGCTGCGGGAAAGGGTAACCCCGCAGCCGCTCTACAACCTTGATGAGGAAGGAGATGACTGACGTACATGTTCTGGATGTCCTGCTCTACGGCGACCCCATAGGCACGCTGACACGCGTCGGCGACGACCGTGCCTTATTCGCCTTCAACGACTCCTATATCGGGGATGCCGCAAGGCCCACGCTCGGTCTGGGGTTCAAGGACCGGTTCGGAGAACTGATTACCGGGTTTCCGCCCACGCAGACGCGGCTGATACCGTTTTTTTCAAACCTGCTTCCGGAAGGGCGCATGCGTACCTACCTCGCGGAGCGTGCGGGTGTAAAACCCGTCCGCGAGTTCTTCCTGCTCTGGGCCCTTGGCACGGACCTGCCGGGGGCGGTCACCGTCGCACCCTCGGGAGGGGAACCATGGCCGTCGGATGTCTCCGACCAGAGCAACCGCGGCAGCGGCAGGCGTGAGAATGCCCTGCGATTTTCCCTGGCCGGCGTACAACTGAAGTTCTCGGCCGTTGAGGAGGCTCGCGGCGGTCTTGCCCTCCCGGCCAGAGGCGTCGGCGGTTCATGGATAGTCAAGCTGCCTTCGCTTCGTTTTGCGGGCGTGCCCGAGAACGAGTTCTCGATGATGACGCTTGCCCGCCTCGTCGGCATAAACGTGCCGGAGGTGCGCCTCATCAGCGTTGACAAGATCGAGAACCTGCCCGAAGATGTCGGTCGCTTAAGCGGACAGACGCTTGCCGTCAGGCGCTTTGATCGGTCAGATGACGGCGGCGCGGTTCACGTCGAGGACTTCGCGCAGGTTTTCGGTGTCTATCCGGAGGACAAGTATAAAAAGGCCAGCGCGCGCAACATTGCCACGGTGATCGGGGCTGAATGCGGCGAGGGGGACATTGTCGAGTTTATCCGCCGCCTGACCTTCAACACGCTTATCGGCAATGCCGACATGCACCTTAAGAACTGGTCCCTCATTTACCCCGACAGGCGTAATGCGGCGCTGGCGCCGGCCTATGATTTCGTCTCCACAATTGCCTATATAGAGGACAACGAGGCCGCTTTGAAATTCAGCCGGACCAGGCGCTTTGATCGCTATTCAGAGGACGAGCTTTCCCATCTTGCCGCCAAGGCCCTGCTGCCGGAGAAGCTTGTTCTGGATACTGTGCGTGAAACCGTCGCGTTGTTTTACCAGTACTGGAATGCGGAGAAGGCGAATCTTCCGTTGCCGGGCAATGCCGTCAAGGCCATAGAGGATCACCTTAAGATTATCCCCTTGGCGATATGACACCTGCATGTCTTCCCCGGTAGCAAGCAGTATAGTCTCTCTCCCCGCAAACCGGACCACCGACATGCTCTACCGCAATTATTAACAACAGCCCCGAGAGCTATCTGCCAAGACAAGACAATGGAGGGGGGGCCGGGGATTTTCCCCGACTCCGGGGGGTCAGTTGAATTTGCGTAGCGCGACGCTTACGTTCGTCCCGCCGAAACCGTAGGAATTGCTGAGAGCCACCTTTATGTCGCTCTCCCTCGCGGTGTGCGGAATGTAATCCAGATCGCACTCAGGATCGCTCTCAAAAAGGTTTATAGTCGGCGGCAAAACGCCGTCCCGTAGCGCAAGCACGCAGATTGCCGCCTCTACCGCGCCCGCCGCGCCGAGCAGATGGCCGGTCATGGATTTCGTGGAACTCACCGGAATTCGCCGGGCGTCCTGGCCGAACACCTCCTTGATCGCGTTGGTCTCGTTAACGTCGTTAAGACGCGTCGAGGTCCCGTGGGCGTTTATGTAATCCACGTCCTCGGGATTTAGGCCTGAATCCTCAAGAGCCGCGTTCATGCAGCTTGACGGCCCCTCAAGAGAAGGCGCCGTGATGTGAAAGGCGTCGGCGCTCATTCCGGAGCCGAGCACCTCCGCGTATATGTTGGCGCCCCTTTTCTTCGCGAACTCGAGCTCTTCAAGGATCAGCACTCCCGCGCCTTCCGAGAGGATAAACCCGTCGCGCCCCATCTCAAACGGCCTCGACGCGGTCTCGGGCTCGTCGTTTCTGGTCGAAAGCGCCTTCATGGCGTTAAAAGCCGCGAAGGTAAGAGGGATCAGCGGAGCTTCGGCTCCGCCGGCTATCATAACGTCCGCCTTGCCGTCCTGTATTATCTTGGCGGAGAGCGCAAGAGAGTGACCGCTTGCGGAACACGCGGTCGTCGAAGAACAGTTGGGACCCTTGGCGTTGAACCTTATCGAGACGTATCCCGAAGCCATGTTGGTCACTATGTTCGGTATGAAAAACGGAGAAACGCGGTTGGGACCCTTGTTCTCCATCGTAAGGACGGTGTCGTAGAAGGTTTTCATCCCGCCGATTCCCGATCCGATAAAAGTCCCCGTGCGCCCGGCGATATCGTCGGTAACCTCAAGCCCGGCATCCTCAAGCGCAAGCTTGGTGGCCCCGATTGAGAGCTGAATGAACCTGTCGTTTCTCTTCGCGTCCTTCGGCTCCATGTAGAGCGTCGGATCGAAATCCTTCACCTGCCCCGCGATCTGCGTTTTAAGATCCGAGGGATCAAAGGACGAGACCCTGCTCACTCCCGGAACCCCCTCGCAGATCGAAGACCACGTGGCGTCGTTCCCCACCCCGACGGGGGTTATTAGCCCTATACCTGTAACCGCTACCCTTCTTCCCATCTTTCCTCAGTCATCCTCCGAAGCGGCTTCAACCGAACTCTGGATAAAGTTGATCGCGTCCTGAACGGTTATTATGTTCTCCGCGTCTTCATCCGAAATCTCAAGCCCGAACTCATCCTCCATGGACATTATAAGTTCCACGAGGTCAAGCGAGTCGGCTCCTAAATCCTCTATAAAGGAAGAATCGGGAGTTATCTCATCCTCGGCCTTGCCGAGATGGCTCGCGATCATCTCCTTTACCTTAGCTAAAATTTCAGCGTTATCCTTTGACATGTGAGTCAAACCTCCTCCTAAATTTACATGTAAATTCCGCCGTTAACTTTTATAACCTCCCCGGTTATGTACGACGCGTCTTCGGAAACCAGAAAACACACCACGTTTGAGATGTCCTCAACGCGCCCGAATCTGCCGAGAGGTATAGCTTCCAGATATTTTTTTCTCATTTCCTCGTTAAGGTCCGCGATAATATCAGTTTCAACAAAACCGGGACTTACCGCGTTCACGGTTATACCCCTTGAACTGAATTCCTTGGCGGTTGCCTTCGTGAGACCTACTACCCCGGCCTTTGAAGCGGCGTAATTCGCCTGCCCGGGGTTTCCGGCCTCACCGGCAGTCGAGGTGATATTTATTATTCTTCCGTAACGGTTCTTGAACATTCCCCTTGAAACCGCCTTGGTACAGTTAAACGCTCCCTTGAGGTTTATGTCCATGACACGGTCCCAGTCCTCCTCCCCCATTCTCATCAAAAGCCCGTCATTCCTTATTCCCGCGTTGTTAACAAGTATATGTATTCCGCCGAGTTCTCCCGAGAGTTCCCCCACGCGCTGCTGAACCTCGTCGAAATCGGAAACGTCAAAGCCGACCGCCCTGCCCTTGCCCCCTTCCTGCTCTATCTCCCCGAGGGTCTCCTCGGCCGCCTGGCTGTTACTTACGTAGTTAATCAGAACATACGCCCCGCGCGAAGCGAGTTTTTTCGCAATGTCCTTCCCTATCCCGCGCGACCCGCCGGTTATTAGTGCAACCTGATTACTGAATTCCATCTGCTTTAATATGATTTAACTCCTCAATTTTTTCAATACCGGCGCAACTAACGCCCTTAAGGGTTCTTTTCACAAGACCGCTTAGAACCTTGGAGGGTCCGATCTCGAGAAACTCAGAAACCCCGGAGTTCTTTAGGAACTCAAGGGACTCGGCCCATCTAACCGGGCTTACCACCTGCTCCACCAGAATATCCGCCACCCTCGTGGAATCGGAATTGGCCTCCGCCCCGGTATTGGTGACTACAGGATACTTAACAGGGTGAAAATCTATTTCCCCGAGAACGTCCCTGAGGCGCGCGGCCGCGGGTTCCATAAGGGAGCAGTGAAAAGGCGCGCTCACCTCGAGCTCGACAACCCGTCTTGCCCCTTTTTCCTTGGCAAGCTCCGCCGCGGCCTCGACAGCCCGGGCTTCTCCTGAGATAACGGTCTGGGTGGGCGAATTGAAATTAGCCGGGGAGACCACGTCTTCTTCCCCTGCAACCTCGGCGCAAAGCTCGCTCACTTCCTCGGACGTGAGGCCCAGAATGGCAGCCATCTTCCCGACTCCCGGGGGAACCGCTTCCTGCATGAACTCTCCTCTTTTTCTCACGGTGCGCACGGCGTCGCTGAACTCGAGGCACCCGGAGGCGACAAGGGCCGTAAATTCCCCGAGGCTGTGTCCGGCAACCAGGTCTGGCCTTATTTCTGTTTCCTCAAGAACCACTCTCAACGCGGCCACGCTTGTTGTAAGTATCGCCGGCTGGGCATTCGCCGTAAGAGCAAGGGTCGCCGCCTCGCCGTCGAAGCAAAGCTTCGCCAGGTCGATTCCCAGAGCGTCATTTGCCTCTTCAAAAATCTGTCTCGCAACCGCGAACTCGGCGCAGAAATCAGCGCCCATGCCAATGTACTGGGAGCCCTGACCTGGAAAAAGAAAAGCTATCATGGATTCAGTGTGTGTTTAGTCTTCCGCAACGACTTCCGTATCGGGAGCCTGCCTGAAGAAATTCCTTCCCTTGTAGTAACCGCAACTGGGACAGGCCCTGTGGGGAGGTTTCATCTCGTTGCACTCGGGACAAAAGGAAGCCCCAGGCAACGCAACGGAATAATGGGTTCTTCTTTTTCTTGATTTCGATCTGGAAGTCTTTCTTTTAGGTAATGCCATCTCAATCTCCTGGCTTGAAGCTATATCTTTATATCTTTAAGCACCGCAAAGCGCGAATCCTCCTGGTGAGTCTCGCAGCCGCACTGCTGTTCGTTAAGATTCTGTCCGCACCCGCTGCAAAGTCCCCTGCAGTCCTCGACGCAGACCACCTTGTAGGGAAGCGAAAGATTAACCTGCTCTCTCATGTAATCGTTAAGGTCTATCGTCCTACCCTGGTAAGTTTCATAATCTATGTCCCCGCCTGCTTCTTCCTTCTTTTCTGTCTCAGAAGGCGAAAGAATTAGGTTTACCTCAAGATTCGTATCAACGCTCACGTCGCTTAAGCAACGGGAACACCGGGCGACCGCTAGGAATCCGATTTTCCCCCGCACGCTTATCTCGCCCGCCGTGCGCAAAAGATCAATATGAAACTCTATATCGGAATCCACGCTCGCGACTTCTGATTTCTCGGAACCGCCGAGCCATCCCGGCCCCCTCGTGAGATCAAGGCTCAATCCCCCGTCTTTTATTTCCGATACGTTAACTCTCATCGCGCGGAAACCCCGCCTGCAAAAATTGGTCTAATATAAACCACAATCGCTTTATTGCAAGTTATTTGGAAAAAAACAGTCGCCGGGAAAACAAACGGACCGCTCAGACATTGTGACAGGCGACGCTTCGCCCGTCTGCTCCTTTCTTTTCAAGCCGTGGAGTCTCCCTGGAGCACACCTCGGTCGCAAGAGGGCATCTCGGGTGAAAACTGCACCCCGAGGGAATATCCGCAAGACTCTTTATTTCCCCCGATATGGATGCTTCGCCGCCGTTTTCGCTCCTGGTTGTTTTTATCTCGGGAATGGCGGAGATAAGCATCTTGGTGTAGGGATGCATGGGGTTTGAGTAGATCTCCTCGCTGGGAGCGATCTCGACTATTTTCCCAAGGTACATTACGGCCACCAGATCGCTTACGTGCTTCACGACGCGGAGGTCATGGGATATGAAGAGGTAGGAAAGACCGTGTTTTTTCTGAAGGTCCTTAAGCAGGTTTATTATCTGAGCCTGCACCGACACATCAAGCGCCGAGACGGGCTCATCGCAGACAACGAATTTCGGGTGAAGAGAGATCGCGCGCGCTATGGCTATTCTCTGGCGCTGTCCCCCGCTGAACTCGTGAGGGTAGCGACCCATGACGTCAGCGCCCAGACCCACCTCGCCGAGAAGCCGGACCACGAACTCGCGGCGTTCTTCCTTCTTTACCGTGTTGTGGATGCTTATCCCCTCGGAGACAAGCGAACCCACGTTCATCCTGGGGTTAAGGGAACCGTAGGGGTTCTGGAATATCATCTGCATTTCCCTTCTCAGGGAACGAAGCCGGGACGGGTCAAGTTCGGTGATATCCTCTCCCTCGAAGAAGATCTTCCCGGCGGTCGGGGCAAGAAGTCTCAGCACCGTTTTTCCAAGCGTAGTCTTTCCGCTGCCGCTCTCCCCCACAAGGCCCACCGTACTGCCTTTCTTCACTTCAAGTTCCACTTCATCAACGGCTCGTACATATTCTGAAACCCTTGATAAAACACCCTTGCGAACCGGAAAGTACTTTTTAAGTCCCCTTACGCTTACTATTGCTTTATTCTCTTCCATTTTTCAAAAACATCTCGTAGCGAAAACATGCCGAACCGTGAGAATCAGAAACACTGTACAGGTCCGGCTGCGCCTCAAAACATTTTCCCTCCGCGTACTCGCAACGGTTGTTGAACCTGCATCCCTCGGGGAACTCCCCGGGAGACGGAATCGTGCCCCTGATCGAGTGAAGCTCCTCGCCCTCCGACTGGCCGGGAATCGAATTTATAAGCCCTATCGTGTAGGGATGGGCAGGGGCGGAGAAAAGCTGCTCGACGCTTCCCTGTTCGACCACCTTCCCGGCGTAAAGAACATAGACATCATCAGCGACGTTGGAGATAACCCCGAGGTCATGGGATATAAGCATAACCGCCATCCCCATCCTGTCCCGCAGGCTTTTTATAAGAGACAAAATCCCCGCCTGGATGGTAACGTCAAGGGCGGTCGTGGGCTCATCGGCTATCAGCAGCTCGGGGCTGCAGGCAAGGGCCATAGCAATCATTACCCTCTGGCACATTCCCCCGCTCATTTCGTGCGGGTAGCTCGAGTATCTCTCCGCGGGAGAGGGAATGCCGACTGTGTCTAGCAGATCAACTACCCTTTTCTTCTCTTCTTTTCTTGTGACGTTCTCGTGAACCCGTATGACCTCGCCTATCTGATCCCCCACGGTGTAAACGGGATTAAGGGAACTCATCGGTTCTTGGAATATCATGGAGATCCTGTTTCCGCGGTAATGCCTGAGTTCCCGCTCGGTGAGCGAAAGCAGGTTTTCTCCCTTGTATATCACCTCCCCCGAGTTCACCCTGGCCGGCGGCACGGGCAGAAGCCCCATTACGGAAAGAGCCGTAAGGGTTTTGCCGCAGCCGCTTTCCCCCACAACCCCGACTATTCTCCCCTCCCCTATGCTGAGGCTCACGTCTCCCAGGACTTCAAGCTCCCCGCCTTCTGAGGGAAAGGACACGTTAAGGTTTTTTATCTCAAGCAGATGTGAATTCGCCATTGCGTAATATTATCTTTCCTTTAGTTTGGGGTCTATCGCGTTTCTGAATCCTTCCCCCACCAGATTAAGCGCCGTAACCGTAACGAAAATCGCAAGCCCGGGGAAAAGAACAAGCCACCACGCGAAATCCACGTACTTCTGGGACTGCGAGATTATCTCTCCCCAGCTGGGCTCAGGAGGTGTCACCCCGAACCCGAGAAAGCTGAGACTCGATTCAACCAGTATCGCTCCCGCCACTCCGAAGGTGGCGCTTACCAGAACGGGCGCAAGAGCGTTTGGAAGCATGTGTTTTAGTATAATCCTGCGGTCGCCACTTCCAAGCGCCCATGCCGCCTCGACGTAGTTCGTCTGGCGAAGCTTAAGAAACTCCCCGCGAACGAGCCTCGCCACGCCCGTCCAGCCCGTTATGCCTATTACTATCATGATGTTGTAGATGCTGGGCTCCGTAAAGGCGAGGATGGTAAGAATCAGGAAGAAAACGGGAAAAGTGATCATCACCTCTATCAGCCTTGAAATCGCAAAATCAATCCAGCCGCCGTAATAACCCGCGATCGCTCCCAGTATTATTCCTATCACCATGGCTATCCCGACGGCGACCACGCCTATTGAAAGCGATATTCTCGCCCCGTGAATCATCCTGCTGAGAACGTCCCTTCCCCTGTCGTCCGTGCCGAGAAAATGGTTCCCGTCGGGAGCCGAAAGAACTGAGAAGAAATCGCTTTCGGTGGGGCTGTACTTTACGGGGGGGAAAATCGCGAACGAATCCGGATCGTCAAGATACATCCCCCGAAGGTCTTCTCCTCGAAACTCGGGATAATCGATAACCACGGGGAAATAGTACTTGCCCTCTTCAACGAGCACTATGGGCCTGTTGCCCGCAAGGAAGCTTTCAAAAAGTGCCGTCACCGCGAGGAGAACTATGAAGAAAAACGAGACATACGCGAGGGAGTCCTTCTTGAACTCGATCCATACCCTGTCCCAGTATCCGATGCCTGAGCCCTGCTTCATGACTTCCTCTCAAAGCCTATCCTAGGGTCAACCACGGCGTAGGTTAAATCCGATATGAGAATGCCGATCAGGGTAAGGAAAGCGGAGATGGTGGCGACGGCCATTATGACGGGGTAGTCCCTTGAAAGCACGGACTCAAAACCCAGCCTTCCTATCCCGGGGATCGAAAAGATGGTCTCTATGATAACGCTTCCCCCTATCATGGCGGGAAGAATCGAGGCAATTATCGTCACTATGGGAATGAGCGAATTCCTCAGCGCGTGCTTGAAAAGCACCCTGTTAGGCGTAAGTCCCTTGGCCCTCGCAGTTCTTATATAGTCCTCCCGGAGCACCTCAAGAAGGCTTCCCTTCTGGTAGCGCGAAAGCGACGCCAGGGAGGCGTAGGTAAGGCAGAACACGGGGAGAACAAGATGCCAAAGGAAATCGAGGGTTCTCTCGAAAAAGGGAAGATCCTCATATCCCCTCGAGTGCACGCCGTATATGGGGAAAATATCGAAGGCTCCCCCGCCGCCGAAGAAATAGATAAGCACCACGGCCATCCAGAAACTCGGAATCGAGTAGAGAAGAAAAAGAACGAAAGTCGTGGCGCGCTCCGCAAAACTCCACTGCCTAACGGCTGACCAGGCCCCGATCGGTATGGCTATCAGGTAGACAAGGAAGATCGAAAGAACGTTCAGTATGAGGGTGATCGGGAGCCTTTCCGCTATCTTGTCTATGACAGGTCGGTGGTCCTTGTAGGAATTTCCGAAATCAAGCGTCACGATCTGGCGGAGCCAGATGAAATACCTCTGGTGAACGGGCTTGTCGAGACCGTAGAGCTTTTTGGTCTGCTCGACTATCTCCTTGGTCACCTGATCGCTTTTTATTCCCTGATCAAGCGACATCCTGCTCTCAACGGGGCTCCCCGGCGCAAGCTGTATCACCAGGAAAGTGATAAGGGTGATCCCGAACAGCGTGGGAATCATCAGCAGAAGTCTTTTCAGGATGTAGTCTTTCATTGGGAAAAAACCTTAGGGGGAGAATTATACACGCAACAGGATCGAAAAATCAGGAAACTATCGTCTCTTCATTCCTAAACGGCCGTGTTCTCAAACCGGTTTCCATTTATGTGCACATGGCCCGGCACGATTAACTGGAATCAGCCAGTTCGAGTCAAACTCTCCGTCCCGAATTTCGAGATGGCTTCCAATGTCTCGCGTACGTCGTTCCAGGTCGTCGAGTAGTTGATGACGCACATCCTGAGCGCAAAGGTCCCGTGAAGAAGTGTCGATGATATGAACGCTCGGTCTTCCCAGAAGACACGGGCGAGTACGGTCCTGTTGATTTCTTCCAGCACATCCTCGCCAAGGTCGGTGTTTGCGGGGTTTACGCGGAAGCATGCGATCCCCAATGTCGCAGGAGTTAACATCTCAAGGACTGGACTGTCCTCGACGTACTCCTCAATCCGGCGCGTCAGCGCCATCCCTTGCGATACGGCCCGCCGGAACGCGGCCATACCGAAGGTCTGAACCGACATCCAGATCTTCAACGCCCGAATGGAGCGGCTGAGCTGCAGGCCCCTGTCCGAAAAATTCGGATGGTTAGCACCCCAAATCGTATCCTGGAGAATATCATGCTTGGTGGCAAACACCCGCTCGAGCGTGCGTACATCCTTAACCATCAGGCCCCCCGCCTCATAAGGCTGAAAGAACCACTTGTGTGCGTCAAGCACAACTGAATCGGCACGCTCGATTCCACCCAGAACCTTCCTGCCTTCCTCGGTCACCATGGCAAAGCCTCCATGCGCGGCGTCGACGTGAAGCCATATACCCTGGGCCTCGCAGTAGTCCGCCATAGCTTCCAGCGGGTCGATGGCTCCGCTGCTGGACGTTCCAGCATTCGCACACACCGCGATGGGGCTGAGTCCGGCGGCTCGGTCCTCGGCCACGGTCTCGACAAGAGCATTCATGTCCATGCGGAAACGCCCGTCGGTCGGAATCATGCGAATGCATTCCGGACGAATACCTATAATCCTGGCCGCTTTGACGAGCGCACTGTGGCTCTGGTCGCTCATGTACAAGCTGGCACGTTCCGGGTGGTCTGCGGCCTCCCGCGCCGCGACAAGGGCATCAAGGTTCGCAGCCGAGCCCCCGCTCGTCAACAGCCCGCCCGCACTCTCCGGATAGCCAATCCAGCGCCGGAACCAGTCGATCACGACAAGCTCAAGCTGGCTCGGACCGCTCGAAGTCAGCCAGGAGCACTGGTTGATGTTAAATCCGGCAACTATGAAGTCGGCCAACACTCCGGGCCAGGTGGGCTGCGAAGGGATGAATCCAAAACAACGCGGGTGGTCCAAGCGCAGTGCGATCGGAAGGATCTCGTGTGCGACCTCCTCGATCACTTGCGAGGCCGAACGGCTCTCCTCGGGCGGAGGCTTCAGCAGCCGATCCTCAAGTTCCCGTCGGAACTCTCCCTCCCAAGCGCCTTCTTCGGGCAGGTTTTCAATGCGCCGCACCACCAACTCTGCCGTTTGGCGTGCAAGTTCCAGCATCTGTTCCGGTGACATGCTGAGATCACCATCGACCCCACCATCACCGCCTTTTGCTTTGCTCATCGCATGTCCTCGCGGGCACAGCGTAAAGTGCGCCAGATAAGAAAACAAATAATGCGGGCGCAAATATAAAAAGTACTGGCCCGCTTCTGCTTTCTACAGTGGAACACATTTTTGCTGAAATTTTTATTAATTTTCTCCCTTTTTAACTCGGTTAAACAAAAGGAGCGCCTCAAACCTGTTTAACGCAGAGGAAATATTGTCGGGAGTAATGGTAATTATACAATCTTGGGAAAAAGTCGAAACCCCCTGACGTTCGTCTAGACATTAACGGGCAGGAATGTGGTAGTATCAGATATTGTGATCGATATCTCGGCACTTACTGCTAGTGATTAAAGGAGAAGCTGAATGAGCCCAACGACGAAACCATTCCACCTTATCATCAACGGCAAGAAGGTTCCTACCGGACGATGCTTTGAAGTGCTTAATCCCGCCAACGAAAAAGTGGCCGGACTTGCGTCGCTTGCAAGAAAGAAAGATCTGGATGATGCCGTGCGAGCCGCCCAGACGGCGTTTAGAAAATGGCGCGAAGTACCCGAATCGCAGAGACAGGCAGCTTGTCTTGAGATTGCCTCGAAAATCGAGGAAAACGCCGAGGAACTCGCCCGCATCCTGACCGCTGAGCAGGGCAAGCCCCTAAATGGCCTAGGCTCACGCTGGGAAATCGGCGGCGCAGTAGCCTGGACCCGCTATACAGCCAGTCTTTCCCTGCCGGTGAAGGTCCTTCAGGACAACGATGAAGGCAGGGTCGAGCTTCACCGCAAGCCGATCGGTGTCGTGGGCTCGATTACTCCCTGGAACTTTCCGGTTCTGATCGCAATCTGGCATATCGTTCCCGCTGTTCTCTCGGGCAACACGGTAGTAAGCAAGCCCTCTCCCTATACGCCCCTGTCAACGCTGCGCCTGGTTGAACTCATGAACGAGGTGTTGCCGGAAGGCGTGGTCAACTGCATTGCCGGCAAAGACAGGCTGGGCGCCGCAATGACGGCGCATGAGGGGATCGGCAAGATCGTTTTCACCGGTTCCTGCGCGACCGGCCAGAAGATCATGGCGAACTCGGCGGAAACCATGAAACGGCTTACTCTTGAACTCGGCGGAAACGACGCCGGGATCGTTCTTCCGGACGTCGACCCGAAGCAGATCGCCGAAGGGCTTTTCTGGGGCGCGTTCATCAATAGCGGCCAGACCTGCGCGGCGTTAAAACGGCTCTACGTTCATGATGACGTGTACGATGAGGTCTGCGATGAGCTGGTTGAACTCGCCCGAAAGATGAAGGTTGGCGAGGGTACGAATGAGGATGTCGTTTTGGGTCCGATCCAGAACCGCAAGCAGTACGATATCGTGGCCGACTTGGTGCGAAGCGCGGAGTCCAAGGGACGCGTGCTCCTGGGTGGAGACCCCGGAGAGATACGGGAAGAAACGGGCGGGAAGGGATATTTCTATCCGCTCACGATCATAGCCGACCTTGAAAACGGAGACCCCTTGGTTGACCAAGAGCAGTTCGGTCCCGTTCTGCCGATCATCCGCTATCACAATATCGAGGAAGCGATCGAGAAGGCAAACGACAATCCGAACGGTCTCGGGGGTTCGGTCTGGAGCCGGGACATAGAAAAGGCAAGAGAAATCGCCAACCGGATGGAATGCGGTTCGGTATGGATAAACAAGCACGGGATGATCCAGCCCAACGCCCCGTTCGGCGGGGTAAAACGCTCCGGCTTCGGTGTTGAATTCGCAGAAGAAGGTCTGGTGGAATATACGGATATTCAGGTTGTCTTTTCCTGAGCCGTCCAGGCGTCAGCTTCCCTCAATCCTAGTATTTGCGTAAACCCTCCGGAACAAACCATTCTCTGGTATCAAATCCGAGCGGATAGAGCCTTACGTTACTGAACCTTCTGTGCACAACCACGGTGGATTTTCTCGCGAACAGAAACGTGTACGGCTGTTCCTCGTGAAGAATCCTTGAGAACTCCTCGTATTTTTTTATTCGCTCCGGCCTTGAGAACTCCTCTCTTGCCTCCTCAATCAGTACATCCGCGCGGGGGTTTTTGAAACCCACGAAATTCGAGCCCTCTTCGGCCTGAGAGGAATGCCAGAGCTGGTAGGGATCGCTTTCCACCCCGAGGCTCCAGCCCAGGGTCACGGCATCGAATTTTCGCTCGGTTATGCTCTGGATGAAAACCGCCCACTCTATCTTTCTTATGCTCATCTCTATGCCGGAGCGGGAGAGCTCCTCCTTCAGTATGGTCGCTATTTTCTCACCGGTTTCAGAACCCGTGGGCAGCAGAAACTCGAAACGAAACGGGACGCCGTCTCTGTCCCTTATTCCGTCACCGTCGTTGTCGCGCCACCCCGCCTCATCAAGAAGCGCCCTCGCCCTCTTCGGGTTATAGGCGTACGGCTTTACGTCCTTTGGGTATTCGGGGCTGTTCACGTAAAAAGTAGTGGTCACTATCTCTCCAAGACCCAGGAGAATTTCTCTCAGGATGGTTTCCCTGTCGACAAAATGGGTCATCGCCCGCCTTACCCTTTTGTCGCTGAAAAATGGCTTCCTCGAATTCCAGCCTATGTAGTTGTAACCCGGGGTAGTGTAAGAAGCCCTGTAGAACTTTTTCCGAAAAGGCTTCCCGCAGCTTTGCTTTGACCACTGAAGCGGAAGAAGACCCCCATAGTCAAGTTCCTGCTTTTTTAGGAGCTGAAGCTTCACCGTGGGATCGAGCACGACCTTGTAGACCACTTCACTTAGCCACGCGGGCTCGCCCCAGTAATCGGGATTTCTCCTGACCCTGATCTCCCTTCCGGTCTCCCAGTGCTCAAACACATAGGGCCCGGTCCCGACGGGTTTTCTGCCTGCGGGGTTCGTGTTGAAATCCCCTTTTGCGAACAGGTGCTTCGGCACTATGGGAATCCCTCCGCAGAACTCAAAAGCGCGGAAGTAGGGTTTTCCGTACTCGCATCTTACGGTATGGGAATCGATCTTGGTGTAGGACTTTACGTCTTGGTAGTAGCTTTGGAGGTGGGCGGCGGCGACTTTCGGGTTTCTTATGGATTCATAGGAAAAAACCACGTCATCTGCGGTAAAAGGAGTGCCGTCATGCCATTTTACGTCTTTTCTTAGATAAAAAGTGTAGGAAAGCCCATCCTCTGAAACTTTCCAGGAACTTGCGAGGAGGGGCTCAAACTCAAGGGTTTCGTTGTTTCTTCTTATAAGAGTCTCGTAGATTCCGCCGTTAACGATGCCTTCGTAAACATCAGTCGCTATAACGGGGTTGAGGGTCGCGGGCTCCTCGCCTAGCTCCCTTATGAGCGAACCCCCGGCGGAAAAAGCTTTAGGGTCTGCATTGCCGACAAGTGAGGCGTTATCGTTTTTATCCTGACAGTCCGTGCTCCTGGAGCATCCCGCAGAGAAGAACCCCACAGACGCGACCAGCAGCGCGAGTGCAAAAAGACGCAGAAATTTTTCCATGAAGTTTTACAAAGAGTTTCGGTCCGGCAAAAAGCTTACGAATCCGTCTTTTCGTCTTTTGTCGCAAAGGCCTTCAAGATGTCAAGCGGAACAGGGAGAATGATCGTGGAGGCCTTCTCGGAAGATATGTCGTTTATTGTCTGAAGAAACCTGAGTTGCAGGGAAACGGGGTTTGCAGACAATATTTCAGAGGCTTCCGCAATCTTGGCCGACGCCTGGAACTCACCTTCTGCGCTTATTACCTTGGCCCTTCTCTCTCTCTCGGCTTCTGCCTGCTTGGCCATCGCTCTCTGCATTTCCTGCGGGAGGTCAACGTACTTAACCTCAACCATGGTAACCTTGATTCCCCAGGCGTCGGTCTGCTTGTCAAGAATTTCCTGAAGCTTGACGTTAAGTTTATCCCTCTCGGAGAGAAGCTCATCTAGCTCCACCTGCCCGAGCGTGCTTCTCAGGGTTGTCTGGGCAAGCTGGGAAGTGGCGTAGAGGTAGTTTTCAACCTGAAGGATCGCCCTGTTCGGTTCAACCACCCTGAAATAGACAACCGCGTTTACCTTTACCGAAACGTTATCCTTGGTTATCACGTCCTGGGGAGGCACGTCCATGGTTACGAGCCGCAGACTGACTCTCACCATTCTTTCAAGAAACGGGATGACGATTATGAACCCGGGACCCCTGACTCCGACTATTCTTCCGAGACGGAATATCACGCCCCTTTCGTATTCATAGAGGATCTTAAGTCCCGATATGATGATTAGAAAAACAATTACGAGAATTACAATCGCGGTTATCGACATTGTGCGTCATTGTTTGTCGTCATAGTCTGAAACCTTGACGACGAGATCTCCTGTGCTCTCTATTACCTTTATTTTTTCCCCGGGTGAAAACTCGCGTTCGCCCGTCGCTTCCCAGTACTCTCCCCCGATGTAAACCTTTCCGCTTTTTTGAGACCAGGAAACAACTTCCCCCTTCTGACCCACCATCCCCTCGAAACCGCCCTGAACGGGAACTTTGAACGATTTCACGCCTAAATATACAATAAAAACCGAGAGCAATCCAATGGCTACGGCCACTGTCGCTATGGTCCCCTTGCTCACGCCGACATCAGATTCCGGCGTATCGAAAAGCAGAAGCCCCCCGAACACAAGGCACGCAAGCGCAGCAAGGCTCAAGAGGCCGTAACTAGTCACGTACACCTCCGATATCAAAAGCGCCATTGCGACGAAAAGAAGTATGAGGCCGGCGTAGTTAAAAGGAAGGATCTGGAGGGAAACAAACCCGATTAGCAGGGCAATAAGTCCGGCGACTCCGGGAAAAATCAGTCCCGGGTTGTAGAATTCAAGGAATATTCCGAGCGACCCCAGGGAGAGAAGCAGAAACGCTATGTCCGGGGTGCTGAGAATATTGACCACTTTCTGCCGCAGGCTCATCTCAAGACGCTGCGTGCTCGCGCCGGCTGTCTCAAGACGGACGCTCTGGCCGCTAGCTTTTACTTCCTTTCCGTCTATCTCGGAGAGAAGTGAGGGAATATCGGGAGATATGATGTCAATCACATTTTTGCTGAGCGCCTCATCGGCAGTCACCGAAACGCTTTTTCTGACTGAATCGACAGCCCATTCCGCGTTTCTTCCCCTTTCCTTGGCTATGCTTTCCATAAAAGACGACGCGAAATTCTCGATTTTCTCGTTCATCACGTCAGAAGACTTATCTTCTTTCTTTTCTTCCGGCTTCCCGGGAGCCGGGCCCCTCTGCTGGCCACGCCCCAGCATCACGGGATGGGCCGCTCCTATGCTCGTTCCGGGAGACATGGCCGCCACGTGGGCTGAAAGCGTGATGAAAACTCCCGCGGAAGTAGCCGTCGCTCCCCTCGGGTAAACGTAAACTATCACCGGAACCTCGGAATTAAGGAGGACCTTCACTATGTCCTTCGTGGAATTAAGAAGCCCCCCGGGAGTATCCAGGAGGATAAGCAGAGCGGTGGCATTGCGGGCGCGCGCTTCTGTGAGACCGGTTTTAATGTAGTCCACAGTCGAGGGGTTTATGGAACCGTTTATCTGGATCTCAACTATTTCTGCCGTCCGGGGAGAAGCTTCCGGGTCGGCGGCGGATACCTGATAACCCAAAATCGCGGAAAGGAGCAGGAAAAAGACCGAAATACGAAAAAGCGGACCCCTGCCCGCTTGGGGCATAATCCTTTTTCGTCCGGACTTGCGGGCCGGGGAATCAAACCTCAGCCGATTCCCCCGATAATTCCCCGAAAGCCTTTGACATTGTCTTAAGAAACAACGTATCATGTTCACTCAAGAAATATTTTAACACAGCAGATAAATCCGGCATTAATGACACGGAATTCACAGGCTTGCCGCTTTTCTATAAGGCAAGAATTTACGATTCATGCCCAAGATAAAATATACGACCAAAGAACTCAAGCGCCCCGATAAATTCAGAGAGTTCCTGGCGGAATCCCTCGAAGGTCTCTCGGAGCACTTCAACAAGATACTTATCGGCATAGGCGTCATAGCAGTGGGCCTGCTCGCAGTCTGCTTTGTTTCCTCGCAACAGGAAGAAAAAGACCTTTTGGCAAACGAGCAGTTCCGCAAGGCCGTTAAGAGCTACAACGGCGGAGAAATGGAGGCTTCTCTTTCACAGCTGCAAACGTTGCGTGAAGAGCATTCCGGAACCGAGGTGTCGGTTCTGGCTCTTTACCAGATGGGGATGATCAATTACCAGCTTGGAAACTTCGAAGAAGTGATAAAACATCTTGAGCTTTTCCTCGACGAGGATCCCGAAGACGGTATTTTCCGCGACGGCGCAAACCTAGTGATCGGGCTATCCGCTTTCGAGCTTGAGAAATGGGACAAGAGCATAGAATACTTCTCCGAAGTGAACAGAAACGAAAGCCCTTACTACATCCAGGCGAGAAGGCAGTTGAGTCTTGTGTACGAAAAGACCGGAGAACCCGAGAAAGCGGAGAAAATCCGCAGCGAGACGCCAAGCGAGACAGCCCGATAAGTGAATCAAAACCATATCCAGACCATCTTTGAACTTCTACAGCTTCCCATCACTTTGGACAAGACAACCAGTCGACCTAAAACTGAAGAAGGGGAATTTGTTCCTAGTAAGATGAAAGGTTGGTTTTACGAATCCCGCTGTTATTGATGAATAATATACAGTCTTATTGAGTGAAAGCCGGTCAAAATCTTGCCTTCCCCTACTCAAAACCCTCGTCCTCTCGACGTCTATGTTCTTCAAAATTCCTTTCTCTTGCTATCTTTCCCTGCAGAAGCAAAAGCTGACTCTCGGCCCAATTTCTGACCTCCGGATTGCTGTGCTCCTTAAGTTCTATAAACAAACTGGTCCGTTCTTGGTAAATATCCGCAAAAGAGTATCCCCATCCACCTGTCGGATCTATTGCACCTTCCAGATTTTTAAGAACGGTGCTTAAATCTGGTGATTTTTCCAGAATAATAAATACCAAAGACTTCCACTCATATTTCCCTGTCCCGTTCGATTTCCTAAGCGGTGTTATTGCCGAAGCCAGCAGAGGATATCGCTTATATGGATCAGTTTCACACCAAGAAATAAGCACTTCGTCTGCAATTTCGTCAAGCGGGTTACTCCAGTTTTCGGAATAGCCTGAGAACATTGCTGTCTGTAGATAATATTCGGTCTCACACTCGCTCAGCAAAAACACGTCCAGAAACACCTCGGTTTGTCTTTGCGAAAGGACACTAAGCAATTCAGGATAGTTAAAGCGGGAAATTCTGTAATTCTTCATCCCGTCTGAAATATTTTGACAGACACGCGTCACACACTGAATCCCCTCCTGTCCGTCGAGACATACGCGGGCAATAATTGCCAGATCGGAATCGTTATTACCTCTTCTGTTCAGTTCCTCATTAGAGAAATGCACCAGCAGGGCTTCACGTGCCACGGCCAGCAGATTTGTGGAATAACTCGAACGTTTGTCCAGACCAAACCTCATTTTAAGATTTTCTATAGCGACTCGAAGCCCTCCTTTTCTGAAAAGTATTTTCCTTAAAAGCAGGGCCAGTTCATCGTCGCTTATGGATGCATGCATATGTTTCAAAGCAATTCCGTGAAACATATGGATTCCCGCTTTCCCAGAATCAAGAACTGCATGAAGCCGTTCCACACCGCGCCGGTCAATGGCGACCACGTTAATCTGAAAAAAGGGGAGGTATTCACCCAGAACTTCATCCCCTAGCATTTCGTCGAGCACTGAATTGAAAAATGTGGGATCGTTTTCCTCACAAAACCACAGAAATCCCTGAATGACATCAACTTTGCGCTCCTCGGGAGGCGTTTTCATAAGTGCATCGCGTAAGGCCTGAAGTAGTTCCCGTTTATCTGCACATCCCTTCGCAAGTCCCATTCCGAAATGACACAATCTCCTTCCCTCAGCAGTTGCAAGATCGGGCAACAAAGCGTTCAGAAGATCTGGGTCCTGCGCTACCTGAGCACCAATTTCCAAGGCCGATTTCCTAGCTTTATCCAAAAGAATAGATGTGCTTTCCCCAGAGTTAAAGTCCTCTTCCAAGTTAATAAGATCTTTTTGATCTGAAAGCACTGTGGAACGTGCTTTCTCTAAGAGACCATCAGGCTTCAGAAATTTTTCCAACTGATGGAGCCTAGTTGTGGTTTCTCCGTTTCCAAGACCATCTTTATTATGCTTGCGGATGGTATTACAGACCGCTATCCATCCGTCATTCCATGCTCTTCGCTTGTGAATTTCCCTGACCGATTCTTCAAGATCGTCAAATATGCGCGCCCTGGTCCATAAGCCATAAAAATTGCTGGCCAGCAATTTTCTCGCCCGTTCCTCTATCGGTCGCCCCGAAAGAGCCAAGCGCACGCAAATACGTATAAAAACGGCGAACCAACGAGAAAGCTCTTCCTGTGTTTGCGGTTCATAACCGAAATCTCTTGACCTAGCTCCAAAATCAGACCTGAAATATGGAGCAAAGTCTCGTGTTTCAAGTGCCACACTGAGAAGCAGGAGCCCAAGTTCCTGCTTGTCCTCGTCTTCTGAATTCACAAGTTCTTCAATGACCTTTGCCCTTGATTCAATAGAAGCGTAGGTTCCAGACATCTGAACCTGAAAAAGAGACTTGAGCATAACGCTCGCAGAACCTATCTGTCCCACTTTGCCCTCAGATAGTGCGCAGCCACACAGAAGTTTTGCACTCCTATAAAACAGTTCCGCCTCATAGGCCAAATTGCAGAGAAGGTTGACAAACGTATAATAGCGAGGATGTCTTGCGGATATGGGGCTCCCTTCACTTTCTCCCGCCACCCGTTCTATAGCATTGAGAGTGCCTTCTGGCGAGACTGGTGCAATGTTCGCAAGAAGATCAATGTCTATATCTGCGAGGTTTTTCATTGATCCACCAATCCAACCACCTTCTTCAAGCCAGCCATTTACAATCTCAACGGCAATATCGCAGTCATGCAAATAGCTCAAGCGCCGAGCAAACGATTGTATAAGACGGCTGTTGCCGCTGTTGATAAACTTACTCACTAAAAACTCTTTCGGGATGAATTCAAGAGCGCGACGGGCAAGTCTGTTGGCTATAGCGTGCGGAAGCACGGCTCTCCACTTCCCTCGCAACTGTACAAGCTCCCGTCTTTTAAGCTCAGCCACGTCTCGATAAAGATCCTCGACTGACTTGCTACCGATCAGGGATGCCAGAAATTTGAGTTCTGAACTGTCAGAACTTGTATCAATACCTTCAAAAGAATAAACAAGAGAGCATGCTTCTGCGGAGACAAGCAGACTCCTATCCGGATCGTGTCTCTGTTGGAAGAGCCTCTCGAACAATACTTCGTCACGAAGGTGGGACAGCATTTCTCCTTCTTTTACCGTGGCGGCAAGTAGGAGAGCTATGCGTGCGTTTCCCCCCGAGAAATTTGCGATAGTCTGCACATCTTGAGGACTAATGTGCGGAAAGCGACTTCCGACAAGACTATCGATAATCCCGTCGCTTGCTGGTTCAAGCCGGAATACATGGGTTTCCTCTGGAACATCCTCCCGTATGTCATATTCAACCGTAAGAAGACTGACGAGGCTTCCCGGTACGGAACATGTCTGTGTTAAACTCCGATGTAGCTCAGGTGGGCAATTGTCGACAATTAGAACCGCTCTTGTGTTGCCGTTTACAAGCGATAGGGCGAGTTCCTGCGGAGTCGGCAATGGACCATCTGAAATATCGGTGTAAAAGGCATGAGAAGGATTAAGCGCCCGTTCTCCAATTCTGGAATCGAACAAAGCCTGAACAAATCGAGTTTTCCCAACACCCGAGAGTCCGGCAAGGCGTATGCATTCCCTCGGCATCAACAATGCAGAGCGAATTTTCAGCAAACCACCTTCCACGGTCAGTCCCTTGTCGACAGTTCCGGTTGTGTCGTGCAATCTTAACTTATTATCAAGAAGGTACTCTTCTTCAATTCCACCTGGGGCATTTGCCCAGTTTCCGTATGAACACCAGCCCCTCATGGGCCTATCTATCTTGTTGCGTACCCAAATAATCAGGGAAGGATGAGAGCGTACCCAAGTCGCGATTCGTCCTCGGTCAAAAAAATCGAGATAAAGATCGCAGGCGTTCCGTTCGCTGGAAACGGCATCCTTCATAGCTTTTATGCGGGAATTAAGCGCTGGACGCGAGACAGAACCGTTTGAGCTCACAATTACGTAAGCACCTTTCCGGTCGATCAGGGACTTTATTTCTTGGCGCAAAGCACCCTTGGGTTTCATTTCCTCGAGAATTTTCGCTCTTGGCATGTCAGATTTTTTAACTTGAAACCCCGTTACCTTTCTAAGTACAAAACTGTTTGCGGGAGGAGTTATCTCGTCTTCCACGACAACATCCAAGCCGCCGTCCCCTGCGTTCTGATGTCCACCCCACTTGATCCCCGATGTCCTAAGACCCGCAGCCCGATAGTCCGCTTCACACAGTAACCCTATCAATGAACGGAGGTCGGAATCGTTCAGTTCCGCGATATGTTCTCCAGTAATTTCGAATGGAACTGTCATTTCTCTGTTCTTCCAGACAAGAGTAGCTAGACCTATTTACTTAAATCGGATCAACAACTGACCAGAAAATTTCACCGCCTTTAGATCTAATTTCTCCGATTGTTTTAAAAAGACTTATCCTCGCAAAAAGGGGAATTGAATCATTCTCTTTGTCCCCGACAATCAAGTAGTGAACTACAACGGGAAGGGACTCGTCAAAATCTCCTTTAAGTTCTTTAACGCCTTTGAGAAATTTTTTGTTTCGGCTGTTCAAGAGCGTTAAGGAAACGCTTCCTTGTTCAAAAAGATGGCTCAACCCCGAGAACCTCTGTGCTTTCTTTTCACGTGAACAAACATGTTTTTACCCTCGCTCCCGGAACCACCAGTAAAAAGCAGAACATCACAAAGCTCTACTTTGTCGTATCCATGCATGGGGATCAGTTTCTTATCCAAGCAACAACCACCTAATGTTTTCGCAAGATCTTCGTTGTACTTATTCTCGTTTTCGTGCTGGTACGCAGGCAGGTCAATTCCATTTATTTCACGTTTCAGCAGATTGTCAATCTCTTTGAGTTGTTGAGAAAATTCCTGGTTGATACCGTACCAACGGCCATGGGAGAAATGATATTCCCGATCCCCTTCAAGGTCACACTCAAAGACCAAGCATTTAATCAGCCGAAATGTCTTCCTGTCTTTTCTGTTAACGTCTAGCAAAATGAGTTCCCATTCTTTTAAGTCCTCAAGTTCAACCGCCTTCCCGAGTTCGGATACGACTTCATAGAATTTTTCTATGTTCAGGTCCTCGTAATTGAAAACATAACTTTTTCTATTCTTGACGCTGATCCTGAAACCACTTGTTTCCTGGAAATCGATTAATTCTGGAATTTCCAAGTAAATTCTCTTGCCTCGGCCATTAATTTCTGACAGCAAGCGCTCAAAGAGTTGTTCCTCAGTTTTCATGTATTCCACGGGACGCAGATGGAAAACCTCGGGAAAGTTTTCCTCACAATCGCCCTTGGAATATATAGAATGGAGTTCCGAACATATACGCCCCCATTCGTTGATGTCTTTCGAGACGGAAATTTTAATGCTTTCGCTTGATGCGCTGATCGTTTTAAATAACTCTCCATATTGTCCCTGAACTCCGCCGGTAATTCTCTTGAGTATGTGAGAAAATCCGTCTATGTCATGTCCACGAAGACTTGAATCAGCAACTGTTTGAGTTCTCCTCTGCTTGGAGTGATCCGACGGAGAAAAAATATCTGAGCTTTTAATTTTGTCTTTATCTAGAGCGTTCAGCGCGGTACGCAATCCGAAGTCAACGACTATTTCGTTCTTATCGAGAAAGTTATGCCCATGTCCAAAACACGCGGCAAACCAGAGATCTTCACGCTTGATGAACAACACGGCGCTTGCGGTAGAAATTTCTACATTAATACCAAGACAGTCAGCCCAGTCGGGAGGAAGAGGAGGATTTCCCTTGGCCAGAACTTTCCAGCCGGAGATTTTTTCGAAATCCTTTAAATCCTTCCTCGCTTTTTCCTTCAGGGCTTCTTCTGGAGAAACTCCCTCCTTTAGAAGGAATATTGACATGCTTATTTTCTTGTTGTCATTCATCTGAAATTCACCCTCATCTGCTTTATCTGTTGCCAAGTCCACACTCATGAATCACTCTCTGCACAATTTGCATTACTAAGCTCCCTAAATTCTCAAGGGAACTCCATATATTGGGTACGATAGAACCTCCCATACTATTGAAAGTGTATCCTCAAGAAAAAATTTCAAGGGCTCCTGACGAAATAATCGTTTTTCGCCCTATGCAGTTGGATAAAGTGGAAATATTAGAAAAGCCCCGCCTTAGGAAGAAAACTTGTGGTGCCGAAGGCGGGAGTCGAACCCGCACGCCCGTAGGGCACTACCCCCTCAAGATAGCGCGTCTGCCTATTCCGCCACTTCGGCACAGAATCGGATTGTAAAAAGTATCACGCAAGGGACAAATTTCAAGCGCCGAATTTGCGAAGCCGCCCAGCGTGGGCAAGAAGAAGCGGCATTATCTCGGTCGCCTTTATGACCCCCAGGTCGCCGGACAGGCAGGACGATTCGGAAAAACCCGCCAAACCCCCTCCCCTGCAGAATTTAGAACTGATCATAAGGGGCACAGGGTGCCAGCTGTGCGACTTCATGGCCGCCGGAGTCGAGTGGTCACCCGTTACGGCAAGAACATCAACCCCGAGTCCCATGATTTCGGGGAGGAGTGAATCGAATTCCTCTATTACGCCTGCCTTCGCCCCAAAATTCCCGTCCTCCCCGTAACTGTCTGTTTTCTTTACGTGCAGGTAGAAAAAATCATAGTCTTCGAAATTACGAGAAAGCGTCTCGACCTCATCACCTATGGAATCCCCGGAGACCTCGAGGACATCCATCCCAAGCAATTTCGATACTCCCCTGTACATCGGATAGGCGGCAATACACCCGGCCCGAAGCCCGTAGGCCTCATCAAAGGTCGGAAGGTTCGGCCTTACGGAAAAACCCCTAAGAAGCATGTAGTTAGCAACGGGCTCATCTTTTATCACGTCGCAGGCCCTGTCAATCAGCTCTCCCGCGATCTCGGCCGTCTTCTGGGAACTGTCGTTTTCCCCGCGGGGTCTGACAGGAGCTTTGCCTTCTGCCTGCGGATCGGTGTCGCAGACAAGCGCGTCTGATTCAGAGAGCTGCGCCAGAAACGACAGAACCACGACAAACCTGTGCTCAAGACCCGGATAGAAATTTATTTTTACCCCGCATATCTCCTTGACGACCGACGAAATCCTGGAAATCACCCTCTTGTTCTCCTCGGTGCTGATCCTGCCCGCCCTCCTGTCGGTAACAACCGGGGTATCCCCTTCGTATTTCACGGTGGCGAAGTTGCCCCTCACGGCCACGTCCGACGGGCCGAGATCGATGCCCAGACCAAGCGCCTCAAGCACTCCCCTTCCTATCTCGTTTCTGACGGGGTCATAACCAAAAAGCGCGAGGTGCGCGGCGCCGCTTCCAGGGGTTATACCCCTCTCAACCGGCACGTGCAGTCCCAGAGACGCGGCCGAAGAAAGCGCATCAAGATTAGGGGTTTTGGCCGCCTCGAGTTCGGTCTTTCCGTCAACCGGAAGCCCCCCGAGTCCGTCAAGGACGCAGAGAACTATCTTCGAGGAGTTTCTCTCAACAAGTTTTGATACCAGATCCTGCATTTTCCTTCCTTGCCCGCCACCCGGGCGGGATAACATTATGGGTCACTGAGTTCTATTTCGGCTCCGTCATACGCCGGCTCTATATGATCCGGAAGTTCCCCAAGGAGCTTTTCGTACTCAAGCTCATGCCCCATATGGGTAAGAAGGGCCCTTTTGGGTCCCAGTTTTTCTATTTCCTCTACCGCCTGCTCTATGTTGAAGTGAGCCCTGTGGGGTTTGTACCTCAACGCGCCTAGTATGAGAAGCTCAAGCCCCGAGAGCTTCTCGTAGGATTCCTCGGGGATGGCGCTGCAGTCTGTAACGTAACCGAAAGACCCGATCCTGTAGCCGAGTATCTGCCAGTTGTGATGATAGATGTCAATGGGCTCTATCCTGGTTCCCTCGAACCTGATTTCCCCGTTTATCTCCTTGAAGTTAAGCCTGGGTTTCCCTCCCGCGGCGGGGAAAGAATCGAATATGTAGGCGAAGTTCCGCTTTATGTCGCCGAGGGTCACCGGGTTCGCGTAACAGTCTATGTCCATTGAATTTATGAAGTTAAACGCCTTAAGATCATCTATTCCGTGGGTGTGGTCCGCGTGGGAGTGGGTATAGAGAACGAGATCGATTCTGGTTATACCTTCCCTAAGAGCCTGGGTCCTTAGATCGGTCGAGGTGTCGATAAGTATTTTCTTTCCGGCCACCTCAACAACCACGGAACTTCTGGTACGTTTGTTCTTAATATTATCCGATGTGCATACGTCACATTGGCAGCCCACTACGGGAACGCCGGTTGAAGTGGCACATCCAAGCACTCTGACCTTCATAGAACACGCCAAACATGGTAGAATTGATTTTGTAAGAACATAACATACAAATCTTCCGAAAATAAATTTACATCGGCCCAACAACCAATATACTTTCTGCGTAAAGTGAAAAGCCGCATAAAACTTTTTCCCTTCCTCATATCTTCTATCTGTATAGCTTCTATCTGTCTGCTTACCCTTTCTTTCGCCACGGCGGAGGAGAAAAACAGAGCCCTCTTCGAGGAGAATTTCAAGCTTTACCGCCAGCTCGAATCAAATTCCGAGAAAGCCAAAAGAAGCGAAACATGGGATCTCGTGGGAAGCACTTTCTACAGGCTGTACTCGCAGGACCCCGAGTGGAAAAACGCCCCGCTCTGTCTCTTCGCCGCCGCCAGGGTCTATGACAAAAAGTCTCTCAGATTCAAAACGCCGGAGGACTCCGAGAAAGCGCTTCAGTACTCGCGCGAGTTTGTGAAAAGATATCCGAAAGACAGCCTGGTCGACGACTCTTGGCTTCGGGTGGGAAGGATCCTCGAGCGCAGGGGAGAGAAGAAGGGGGCCGCCACGGCGTATCAGAGAATCGTCTACGGAATGGAGGAAGCAGACACCTACGAGATAGCGAAGAAGAAACTGGCGACACTCACGGGAGCAAAGACTTCGAAGAAACCGAAGCCCGCGGCAAAAAAAGCCCCGCCCAAAAAATATCCCAAAGGATACGCCGTCGTAAAGAAAATAAGGCACTGGTCAACGGACGACTATACGCGGGTCGTAATAGAGGCCGACAGGGAGATTAAGTACACATCCAACATGCTGCGTGCCGACCCCGAGTTAAAGACCCCTCCCCGTCTTTACGTCGACCTTGAAAAAACCGTCATTTCGGATTCGGTCAACATCGAACCCATCACGAAAGGACTTCTTGAGAAGATAAGTTTCGCGAGCAACCGCCCGGGAGTCTCGCGCGTCGTGCTCTACATAAAGGATCTTGAGGGCCACAAGGTCTTTTCCCTGAGAAAGTCGGAGCAGAACCCTTCTTTTAGGCTCGTGATGGATATAAAGGGAGCGGGGGCGCAGCCTGAGAAAATATTCGCGGAGGGTGCTCCTTCGCACGACAAGCAGGGACCCTCTCTTAAATCCAAGGTTCCCGAAGGAGAGATAGCGAGCCTCAAGCAGGCCCTGGGACTCAAGGTAAGGACCATAGTGATCGACCCGGGCCACGGAGGACATGATCCGGGCGCCGTAGGTCCAAGCGGCCTCAGGGAAAAGGACGTAAACCTCAGGATAGCCAAGAGACTGAGGGAGAGGCTTATAGAAGAGGGAAAGAGCTTCGGCATAGAAAACGTCTACCTTACAAGAAGCACCGACAGGTTCATTCCCCTTGAGGAGCGCACGGCAATAGCGAAAAAAAGAAAGGCAGACATTTTCATATCCATACACTGCAACGGGGCAAGAAGGAAAAAGGCGCACGGGATAGAAACCTACATACTGGGTTTTACGGACGACCAGACCTCCCTGCAGCTCGCGGCCAGGGAGAACGCTACCACGACCAAGGGACTGCACGAGCTTGGAAGCACGCTCAAGCAATACATACTCAGCGCCAAGAAAGAGGAATCCCAGCAGGTCGCCGGTTACGTGCAGAAATCCATAATCCAGAACGTTTCCGTGAAATACAAGTACGTAAAGAACAAGGGAGTGAAAAAGGCTCCTTTTGTCGTGCTGATCGGCGCTGACGTGCCGAGCCTGCTGATTGAAGCCTCCTTCATAACAAATCCCAGGGAGGAAAGAAGGCTGAAGAGCGAAGCCTACATAAATAGGATAGTGAACGGAATAGTTCTGGGGATAAAGAAGTACTCAATGCAGACCCAGAAAGTCTCCTGAGGCCCAGCATACTTTATGAACAGCGTAAACAGCGAGATCGCGAAGATATTCTCAAGGATAGCCGACTCTCTTGAGATCCTGGATGAAAATGTCTTCAAGATAAACGCCTACAGAAAGGCCTCGCGCAATATCTCATCAATGCCGGATTCCCTTGAGGAATTCGACGGGGAAAAGGAACTCTCAACGATACCGGGAGTCGGCAGGGATCTTTCCCAGAAGATAATCGAGCACAGGCTCACCGGAAAAATCGCCTACTACGAGGAGATAAAAAAACAGGTTCCAGACGAACTCGCAGAACTTCTCGACATAAGAGGAGTCGGACCGAAGTTTCTCCGCACTCTCGTAAAGCACTTCGGAGTAGCGGACATCGAAAGCCTGAAAGAAACGATCGCCAGTCCGGACATTCTCGAGCTAGACGGCATAGGAAAAAAGAAAATCGATCAGATATCGCGCTCGGTAGAGGTTTTCGAGGGCGGGAAAAAGAGAATGAGGCTTACCGAAGCCCACCCTCTCGCCACGGCAATAAAAGAGGAAATAGAGGAAATCCCCGGCGTCCTGCGGGCCGAGCTTGCCGGTTCGCTTCGAAGGATGAGGGAAACCGTCGCGAACATAGACATAATCGCCTCGGCGGATGACAAGGCGGGAGTGATTGAGGAATTCACAGCTCTCGGCTTCACCAAGGAAGTTCTCAGCAGAACCGAAAACAGCGCGCGGGTCCTTACGCAGGCCGGGATAGAGACCGATCTTCTGGTCGTAGAGCCCCACTGCTACGGCTCAGCGCTTCAGAACCTGACGGGCTCGCGTTCCCATAACGCAAGAATAAGGGAAATCGCGGCGGCAAAGGGCCTTGATACGGACCCCAAGGGTATCCGAAACGGTAATGGCTACTTTGTCTCCGAAGAAGAAATCTACGAATCCCTCGGGCTAGATTACATTTCCCCTGAACTGCGGGAAGACCGCGGAGAGATTGAAGCGGCACGCGCAGGGGAACTTCCCGCGCTGCTTGCGATAGAAGACTTAAGGGGAGACCTTCATGCCCATTCAACCTGGAGCGACGGAGCGTCAACCATACGGCAGATGGCGGACAAGGCGGCTTCGCTCGGCTACGAATATATAGCCATGACCGACCACTCGCCCTCTTCGAGAATAGCAAAGGGGCTAAACATAAAGAGACTTTGGCAGAAAAAAGAGGAAGTGGAGAAAATAAACTCCGAGGGCAGAGCAATAAGAATACTCATGGGTTCCGAGGTGGACATACTGCCCGACGGCTCTCTTGATTATCCCGATGAAGTGCTTCGGGAACTTGATTTCGTCGTCGCGTCGGTTCACGGCTCTTTCTCCATGGAAGAAGAGAAAATGACAAAACGGATATGCGGCGCCATAGAAAACCCTAACGTGGACGCCCTGGGACACCCGACCGGACGGCTGATAGGGCAGAGAGAGCCCTACAAGGTCGACATAGACGCCGTTATCGAAACCGCGAGAAATCACGATAAGGCGCTTGAGGTAAACTCATCCTACAAGAGACTTGACCTAAAAGATACCCACGCCAGAAAAGCCGTTGAGGCCGGGGTGAAAATCATGGTGTCAACCGACGCCCACAGAACCGGGCACCTTGAAAGAATAATCTTCGGGGTCGGAACGGCAAGGCGGGGATGGGTAAAGAAAACGGATGTCGTAAACACCTACGGCCTTTCAGAACTCCTTAAATGGCTTGCAAGCCACGACTTGTAAAATGGCCCGACTCACCAAAAAGCAGGCCCGGGCGGAGGTGTCCCGCCTGAGAGAGGAAATAAGGCGCCACGACCATCTCTACTACGCGGAGAGCAACCCCGAGATTCCCGATGCCGATTACGACAAGCTGATGAGAAAGCTTGTGCAGATTGAGCAGGACTACGATCTGGCCGTCCCGGATTCCCCTTCGCAGAGAGTTGCGGGAGAGGTTGCTGAGCAGTTCAGTCCATTCTCCCACGTAATTCCAATGATGAGCATTGACAACGCAGTGGATGAGCAGGAAACCAGGGAGTTTGACAAGCGGATAAAAAGATTTCTAAAGACCGAAGAAGAGATCGAATACGTCCTGCAGCCCAAGTTCGACGGAGTCTCGGCATCGCTTACCTACGTCGGAGGGGAACTGCTCCACGGCGCCACTAGGGGAGACGGGAAAACGGGAGAAGAGATAACAGCGAACTTAAAGACAGTAAGGTCCATTCCCCTGGCTCTTTCGGGGCGAGGCCGAAAGCCGAAGCTGGTCGAGATAAGGGGAGAGGTCATATTCCCGAAAAGCGTGTTCGCAAAGTTGAATGAAGAGCTTAAAAAACTTAATGAAGAACTTGAAAAAGAGAATGAAACCCTTTTGAAAGAAGACAAAAAACCGAAGCCTCTCAAGATGCTGTTTAAAAACCCGAGAAACGCGGCTTCAGGGTCGCTTCGCCAGCTTGACTCCTCTGTGACCGCGCGACGTCCCCTGCACTTTTACGCCTGGGGAGTGGGCGGCTGCGAAGGGGCGGACTTCAGAGACGAGCTTGAGATATACGAGGCTTTTCATAAATGGGGGTTCCGTGTTGAAGAACCCAAAGACTGCCTGGGCATCGACCAAGCCATTGAGTACGCGAGAGAGCTTGAGCGAGAAAGGGATTCCATCGATTATGAGGTTGACGGGGCTGTTTTGAAGGTAAGAAGCAGAAGGCTTCAGGAAATCCTGGGAACAACCGCGAAATATCCCCGCTGGAGCGTTGCAATAAAGTTCTCCCCCAAGCAGATAACCACAAAAATAAGGGATATAACCGTCCAGGTCGGAAGAACGGGACACCTCACTCCGGTGGCCGAGCTTGAGCCGGTAAAGATATCCGGCATAGAGATAAAAAGGGCGTCTCTTCACACAGAGGACACCGCAAGGGAAAAAGATGTGAGGATCGGTGACACCGTGGTGGTCCAGAGAGCGGGAGACGTGATCCCGGAGGTGGTGGAAGTAGTTCCCTCGCAGGAAAGAGGAAAAGAAAGTTTCTCCATGCCGAAGGACTGCCCACGCTGCGAAACCCCGATTGAGAGAGAAGGCTCATTTCATCTCTGTCCGAACATTTCCTGTCCTGCGCAGATCAGCGGAAGGATAAGTCTTTTTGTCTCGAGAAACGCTTTTGACATAGAAGGACTCGGGAAAAAAAGGGTTGCACAGCTTATAAACGAAGGAATTCTGCGAAACATGGCAGATATTTTCACTCTCACAAAGGAGCAGCTTCTCGGGCTTGAGGGATTTGCGGAGAAGTCCGCCGACAACCTCCTCGAAGAGATAGAAAAAAGCAGGGATATAAGCCTCGGGAGATTCTTAAACTCCCTCAGCATAAAGCACGTGGGCACAAGAACTGCCCAGATGTTGGCACAAGAATTCAAAACCCCTGAGAACCTCATGGCGGCCACAAGCGAGGATCTTCTCCAAGTGGAAGGCGTAGGCGAGGAGCTGGCGCAGAGCATACTCGGGTTCTTTGAGGATCACGAAAGAAGGGATGTGGTTGAGGCGCTTTTGCGTCAGGTGAGAATAGAAAAAGAGCCCGAACCGTCAGGGGAAAACGAAAAGATCGCCGGAAAAACGTTTGTCCTGACAGGCACTCTATCGGTTCCCCGGGAGCAGGTAAAAAGCGAGATAGAGAGACTCGGTGGAAAAGTCGTTAACTCGGTATCCGGAAAGACCGATTTTCTGGTTTCAGGAGCGGACCCGGGAACCACGAAACTTCAGAGAGCCCGCGAGCTCGGAACGGATATCATTACGGAAGAACATCTGAAAAGCCTCATAGGGCTTTAGTTCCGTGCCTCTGTCTGTAAACCTCATAGAGAAAGATCCCCGCGGCGACGGAGGCGTTTAGAGATTCCACTTTCCCCTCTCTTGGAACAGAAAGCAGAAAATCGCATTTCTGCTTTGTCTTGCTCCGCATCCCCCTACCCTCGTTCCCGATCACAACGGCTATATCGAGCGAAGCGAAGTCGCAGTCACAGACCGCGTCCTCGGAACCCGCATCGGCTCCCGCGACCCAGATCCCTTTTTTCTTAAGAGTATCGATCACCCTGCCGAGATTCGTCTCCCGGGCGATCTTTATGTTGGCCGAAGCCCCGGAAGAAACTTTTACCACCGTCGGATTCACGTCGCACGCCCGGTCAGTTGGTATCACGATCCCATGGACTCCGAGAAAATCCGCGGTCCTTATTATGGCGCCGAGATTCTGCGGGTCTTCTATATGATCGAGAACAAGAAGAAAAACCTTCTCCTGCCTTTCCCTTGCTACACTGAGAATCTCCTCAACCGAACTGTAGGTAAAATCAGAGATTTCAGCCGCTATGCCCTGGTGATTCGGGCTTTTGCATATGTCCGTAATCGCGTTTCTGGGAAGATGGGTGAGTTTTATGCGGAATTTCTTGATCGAGGCGTTAATCCTCGGGTCAGAAGAAAGGTCGAAATTCTCCGAGACCATGATTTTCTTTATCTCCCGGGGAGAGTTGCGGAGAAGTTCGGCAACTGAGTTCTTGCCGTAGACTATCAACGCGGACTCTCCGCGATCCCGAAATTCTTCTTAACGTAGTTAACCTTGTACAGTATGTTGTCGTTGATCCACTTGGCGTCCCACCACTCAAGCGGCCTCACCGGAACTCCCTGGACGTAAACCCCGAAGTGCAGATGGTCTCCAACGGCAAGCCCGGTAGTGCCCGTCCTCCCCACGATATCTTTTTTCCCCACGCTGTCCCCGACGCTCACATCCATCGAGCTCAGGTGGGAGTAAAGGCTCATAACTCCCATTCCGTGGTCGATGATGACCGTGTTGCCGTATATGCCGAGGTGCTCGGCGAAGACCACCACTCCGGTGTTGGAGGCGGGAACGGGGTATTTTTTGGTAACCGAGAGGTCATAGCCAAGGTGATACTGGTTGTCGATCACGTTGCCGTCCATCAGGTATTTCCTGTGGTCCGCAAACGTCGCGCCCACCTTGGAATTGCGAAGCTGGTTAAACTTCCCTTTCCAGAGAATCTCCTCCCCGCTCTGTCTTCCGATCTCATATATCCTGTTGTCGTTTTCCTTTCTCGTTTCGCTGTTGATCTTTAGAAACGCCTTGCGCAAATCAGGTTTCCCGTCATCTCCGACCGGGGAATAGCCGTAAACTTTGGTGAAAAGCGGAAGCACCTTGCTTTTAAGAAACCACTCGGAGAGGCCTATCTCATCCTTTACGTACGAGGCCCTGAGAAGCCTGTAATAAACAGATTCCCTCGCTTCGTTGCCGGCCGCATCAGCCGCAAGAATTTCTATCTTTTCACCCCTGTCCGCATTATACGGGTAGGCGAAAAAGGCAAGGTATACCAAGGGGTCTTCGAAGTATCCCGTGTAGCCTTCAAAAAAGAGGTCTTTTATTTCAACGCCGCTTGAGACCGTGTCCTCGGAAACCTTGTAAATGACAACTCCCGCGCCCCCGTGTCTTATGTACAGCGCGGGCGAGAGTTCCTGTATCTCGGGAGGGATGAAATCCAGGGTGACTCTCTGGCTGAAAACAGCCTTTCTCCCAGGGAAAAGACCATTCATGAAACGGTCAGTCGCCTCTATTAAAAGTTCCGCTGCGCCGCTTTTTATGCCAAGCTTCTCGGGATTGATTCTCACGCTTATCACATCGCTCTTAGTTCCTTTCTCATATTCTTTTTCAACAAGAACGGATTCCCCGTAAGCATCAAGCAGAGAGATACGCACCTTGGAAAGCCCTGTGCCCTTGTCAGACACCGTCACCTCAAGGGGCTTTAAGCCGAGACTCTTAACATCCCGCTCAAAGGATATGACGGGAGGGCTCATCTCGGCAATGGAGATAACTTTTATGAGAGCAATGATCAGAAACACAATCCCAAAAACAGCCGCAACCTGTTTTCCGGATACCTTTAGCATTTAAAACAACCTCCTTCGAATTACCGTAGCAGCTTCGCTTATAACATCATAAGAGCGGCCCGGATAGCGTAAGTGAACCACAAGAAACCCTGTTTCCGCATCGCCTCAGGGATCTCAAACTTGCCTCTCGCGCGATCCGGTTTTACGGGGAAAAGCCCGCAGCAAACAGAACATTTCTTTGGAAAGGACCTTCCGGGCACCTCAGGCAAATTCTGTTTTTATTTGGCGGCTTTTAAGTATAATAGGCTTGTTAGGAAAATCCAGATCCTTACAGCGTAACAGAAGAGAAGTTCCCTGCGTTTTTACTAAGGACAGTGCGTCGAAGAACGATTTTTTTTATATTCATGGTAGTAGTCTGCGGCCTTGTCCTGGGACTTTTTCTGTTCTCCCAGACCGAGGGAAGCCGCCAGTACGCAAAAAACCTCATAGAGCGAAGGCTAAACTCAATCCCCAATTTTCATATCAGCCTCGGAGATATCGAGGGAAGCATAATCTCCACACTGGAGATAAGCGATATTGAAGTAAAAATAGCCGGAGAGAGTTACATGAAGATCGAAAAACTCTCGACGAATTACTCAATCCCGCTTCTTTACTCAATGATTTCGAGAAAGAAGCTCTACCTGTCCGACACGGAGATACGAGGTCTCAGGGTTCTTCTTGCAAAGGACAGACGCGGGGTATGGGATTTCAAGAAACTGAAGAACAAGGACAAAACCGACGAGGGCCCGCAAGGGGAAAGAATAAGCCTCATTTTCTCAGATAACAGAATCCGCGATTCCCGCATTACGATTGTTGACCGCACTAGAGACAAGGTCTGGGAATTTGACCTGGTTGAGGAGTCTCTTTTCTCGATAAACATCATTGAACTGACGAAAAAGATCGAACTTGACGCAAAGGACATAAATTTCGACTACGTGTCCCCCAGAATCAGGATAAGGAACCTCAAGGGGAAAATCGACATAGCTTCCTGGGACTGCGTATTCAAAGACGCAGGATTTAAGGTTGAGGGCGTGCCGGTCAGGGGAAGCGGGATCGCAAGAGGCCTGAGGAACCCAGAATTTGACATGACCGTGTTTTTCGATGCGCTCGGAATAAACGGAAAGGGAGAGATAAACCTCAAGGCGAAAACGAAAGTCAAGATGCACTCCTTAGACAACATGGTCGGCACGATGGAGCTCTCGACACCCGATTCTTTTCTTAACGGAAAGCCGTTTCGGATGGACCTCAAGCCGGTCAGGGTTAAAGGAACAAAGGCTTTTATACAAGGCACGGCAGGCGGAGGATTCGGGGAGTCAAGCCTCGAGGGCAGCATCGACTTTAAGAAATGGCTCGCGAGAGGAGAGAAGAACTGGTTTGATCTCACCGCGGAGCTAAGCGGGGCGAACACGGATGAACTGACCGAGATACTTAACCGCACCCCCTACCCGCTTAAGTTCGGAAACGACTCAAGGCTGAACTCGAATCTCAGGGTAAGCGGCAACTGGGCGAGCAGGGAAATCTATTCCCTTCGAATCGAACCCGATTATCTCGACGTAATAGACGGCGAGCAAAGCAGCCTTCGGATCGAAGGACACATGACGTTCAGAAACGACGGCATGGATTTCGATTCGACCTCAAAGGCAAAAAGATTCAAGCTGAAATTCGAATTCCCGGATATCACAATTGACAACTATGTTGACGGAAGCGCGACTTTTAAGGGGGCGATACCGAAAAAAGGCAAATTCTTTGAAGACAAGTACTTGCGCGTAAACGCCGATCTGAAAACAGACGAACTATACGGAATAACGAACATAAGCTCCCGGATAGACGGCAGCATTCAAAAAGGAACCCTGACGGTAAACAGGCTTAACGTCCTGTCCGATCAATTTTCCCTGTCCGCGGAAAAAACCAAAGTAACACAGAAGGGCCTTGACTCCGTTTTTGAATTCAAAACCCAGGACCTGAGCTTTCTCTCCGAGATTGACGAAAGGATCCCTCTGGTTTTAGGAAAAATAGACTCAAGCGGAAAGATAAGCGGAGACATTTCCACCCCGCTTATCGAGGCGAACTCGCGCGTAGAGAACTTCGCTTACGGAGAAGATTTCATAGCTCAGGACATGTCCGTCCGGTCAAGCACCCGGATTGATTTAAAAAACACCCCCAGGGTATCGCTTGATATATATCTGCTGGGAGAACGGGCCCGCGTTCTCGGCAATTACTCGGACACGATCGAGGCAAAGCTTCGGGGAACGGAAACTCGCTTTGACGCGGGAGTTCTTTTGAGCAAGGAAAACGGTTCCTACGCCTCTTCAGAATTCAGCGTCAGCGACCTAATGGAAAACGAGAAAAAATTGAGGATCACGTATCTTGAAGGTCTTTTGGACGAAAAGCTGTTTAAAAACAAAGGAGATATCCTCCTTGACATATCTTCTGACAAAACAAGTATCCGGGGAGATGAACTTACCTACGGAGAGGGGAAAATCTCCGACTTTCTGGGAGAAATTGACCGGAAAGAAAAAACGATCGACCTGCGGGCCGACATAACAAACTTCAATCCGCTGATCATATCGAAGGTTCTTAATCTAAGACACGACCTGGGAGGAACTCTCAACGGAAAAGTCCGAGCCAGCGGTTCTCTTACCTCTCCTTCAGTTCAGACCGAAATAAGATCGGAAGGCTTCTCTTACGGATTCCCGGCATCGGGAGATATGAAGATCAGGCTTGGTGGGAAAAACGGAAAACTTTCTCTGGACCTGCTATCCTCGCTGGGGCAGAAGGAAAGCCTAAGCTTGCGGGGAGACCTGCTGGTTCCGCGAAATGCGCAGAGCCCGCTAGAAGCGATAATGGGAACTTCGATGGACCTTGAATTGAAATCGGACGGATACGGCCTTGGTTTCATGAAAATTTTCTCAAGTTCGATAGAGAAAATCGATGGCGACTTTTCATCCGGCGGTCTTTCTCTAAACGGCACCCTCTCAAAACCGCGTGTAAAAGGGAATCTTGAACTAAATGACGTAAGACTCTCTCTTGCCCAGCTCAGAAACAGTCTCCTCACCGAACACGCAAAGCTTTCGTTCAGCGGGACAAAACTCTCCTTGCCAAGAACGGAAATCCTCTCAAAACAGGGGAAAGCCTACCTGAAAGGCAAAATGAACATCTCCGATTTCACCTACCGCGCCGATCTTGAGATGGAGAAAGTCCGTTTTAATCCTCATTCGATAAAAACGGATCTCTCCGGTGATCTCAAGATAGAGAAAAAAGGCAAATTTCTTAAAGTAACGGGAAAGACCAAGGTCACTGCGGGAAGAATTCGCCTTTACCCGGGCAGGATAAAAAGCATAAAAGACATCAGCTTCATAGAGAAAACCGAAAGTTTTACCGATGAGTTTTCACTTGAGGCACAGAATGAAACCGGTTTTTACAGAGAAAAAACCGCGATGGATATCTCAGTCGACATCTCCTCGGGCACGTGGATTAAAACCAAGGAGGCCAATTTCAACACAAGAGGAAAACTGAGGCTTAAAAAAGAACCGGGCGGCGACCTTAACATGCAGGGGAACATAGTGTCATCCGAGGGATATTACGCGGTCTTCGGAAAGCTTTTCGACATAGAGGACGCCACGCTTAATTTTACGGGGGCATCGAACAACCCGGATCTCAACGTCAAGGCCTATTACGACGCCGGTGATGTTGACGTGTACGTAAACGTCACGGGAGACCTGAGAGAACCGGACCTGTCTCTCTCAAGCACTCCTGATCTCGAAGAAATCGACATAATTTCCTATATAGTCTTCGGAGCTTCGAGCAACAGGCTCCAGAGCCAGCAAAGGGCATTTATGGGGAAATTCGCGACCGCGGTTGCCGCAGGCGGAATCTCGGAGCTCTTAAGCTCTGAAATCGGTCTTGACCTCCTGAGCATACAGGAGGGAGACCGAGGGTTTGAGGACAGCACGCTAAAAGTCGGCTCCTACGTCACAAGAGACATCTTCGTCGGCTACGAGAGGTCGCCCTCCAAGACCTCGCTTGACCACACGGTGCAGATGCACAACAAGCTCAACCTTGAATGGAGACTGAACAGAAGATTCTCGATCGAAAGCCAGATGGGCGGAGAAAACCCCGGAGTCGATTTTTTCTACAATTTCAATTTTTAAAAGACAGGGCTTCGGTCATACTCTTGCCAGAAGCAGTAACGGAGAAACGCAATGAACGGGCAAAAGCCGGTCGTAGCCATAGTCGGAAGACCAAATGTCGGCAAGTCCACCCTTTTTAACAGAATAATAGGGTGGAACAAGACGATAGTAGAGGATATCCCTGGAGTCACAAGAGACAGGGTCTATGAAGACACCCGATGGAAGGAAAAGGAATTCACTCTGGTTGACACCGGAGGTCTTTCTCTCGGCGAAGACGACCAGGACTACTCACTCATAAAAGAGCAGATAGACGTGGCTATCTCGGAAGCGGATCTCGTGGTGATGCTTTTTGACGGCAGGGACGGGGTCCTGCCTCAGGATTCCGAGATAGTGCGGTATCTTCGAAAGACCGACAAGAAAGTCATCTACGCCGTAAACAAAATCGACCATGGGAACATAAAGCAGGTGCTGAAGACATACGAATTCTACGGAACGGGCACGGATGACTTCATGGCGATTTCCGCGCTTCACAACAAAAATATCTACGAGCTCGTGGAGCAGATCGCTTCCTGCATAGAAACCTTCGGGCAACCGGAAGAATCGGAAGAGTCAGAAGAGACGAGAATCGCCGTTATCGGGAAACCCAACGTGGGAAAATCCACCCTGGTGAACAGGATACTCGGAGAACAGAGACTCATAACAAGTTCCACACCCGGCACGACACGTGACTCCATTGACTCCATCTATGAAAAAGACGGGAAGAGATACGTCTTTATTGATACCGCGGGCATAAGAAGAAAGTCAAGAATAGACGCCCCGGTTGAAAAACACAGTGTTTTCCGGGCTATAAGGTCCATAGAAAGAGCCCACATCGTGCTGCTGATGATAGACGGTCAAGAAGGCCCGACCCACCACGACTCGCGCCTCGCGGAACTGATTAAAGGCAGAAACAGGGCCCTTATAATACTGCTTAACAAATGGGACCTCGCTCCCGAGGACATAGCGGACCCCGAAGAGGTTGAAGAGGTAATAAAGGAGAAACTGCCCGGGGTTGACTACGCCCCCGTGCTGACCATCTCCGCTCTTACCGGCAAGAAAGTAGGGAGAATTTTCGACGTTGTCGAGCGGGTGGAGAGCAATTTTAAAAGAAAGATATCCACGGGAAAGCTAAACAGGTTCCTTGAAGACCTTACAAAACGCCATCCTCCCCCGGTCTACAGAAGAAAGGAGATAAAGCTTTTCTACATCTCCCAGCCTTTTACCGCACCGCCGACATTTACGATCTTCACGAATTCGGCAAAGGGCATCCCGGAGAACTACAGAAGGTTTCTTGAGAACAAGTTAAGGGAGTACGCGGACTTCGAAGGGTCTCCCCTCAGGCTTCTGTTTCGGGACAGGGAAGGAAAGGAAGTCTAGATCACCGGACCTTGAGTATTATCTTCTGTATGTCCGCGGTTCGCTCAGTGGCGGAGCACATTTCCATCACCCTGCGCCTTGCGTTTCGGCCCATTTCACCCCGGGCCTCAGCGTCCCGTGCAAGAATCGAGACGCTCTCCCCTATTTTCTGAAAATCCCCCGGCGCGCAGAGAAAACCGGTCTTTCCATCCTCAATGGCCTCCGCTATTCCCCCTATTGAAAAACCCACGACGGGAAGACTGAACGCCATCGCCTCTATCACTGACCTCGGGAAAGGATCCGGATAATTGGACGGAATAACGAAGAGATCAAAGTCCTTAAGATACGGCCTTACGTCCTTTCTGTACCCGGTGAAGATAAAGCTGTCCCGCACCCCCAGCCTCTCCGCATGATCCTCAAGCTCCCGCAGATGGTTTTTCGGAAAAAACCACGGAGTATCTCCGACTATAACGAACTTTGTTTTCTCGTTAATATTGCCGTCTGAGACAAGTCGGCTTACAGTGTCGATGAATTCCATGTAGCCCTTTCTCGGAACCACCCTCCCGGTGTTTCCGACAAGCACAGTATCTTGGGGGATGGAGAACTCCTCTCTTAGAGAACCCCGAACGGAATCCTTGTCGAAATCCGCGGGATCAATGCCGTTATACACGACGTGAACCTTGCTTTTTGCCCTCTCAAACGGCTTGGCCGTGGCGCGGGAAACGCATATTATCTTCTTCACGCACTGAAACCCCGAGAGCGTTTCCATTAAAAATTTCATAAACCGCGTCTGCTGTATGTTCCTTACGTGCCAGATAACGGGTTTTTTGTTTTTCCTTCCGATCAGAGTTCCCACGATTTTTGCAAGGGTTCCGTTGCAGTAGACAATGTCGATTCCGTTTTCCCTGATTATCTTGGGGGAACCGCAAAGCAGACGGAGCATATTCACTATGTTTACGATTATGGAGAAAACTCTCGTAAGACCGGGGGCCCATGTGGTGTCCGCCACCATTGTTGATTTCTGTATGTTCTCGGGAAACCTGGGGTCGACTATGACGTTTTCAAAGATGCCCTCGGATTTCAGGCTCTCAGAGAATATGTCGTGTTTCGGCACGAGCACAAAAGGGTTTATCTTGTCCCGGTCGATGTACTTCAGTATGTAGAGGAGGCTTCTTCCCGGCCCTCCGTCCCTTACCGAGTGATTGATGAAAAGTACATTTGTTTTTTCCATATTGGCTGATATTGCGGTAAAATCCCCCGGAGTGTCAAAACGGAAAAGAAAAATAAACTAATATGAATTTCATGTTATCTTTTATGTCAGGCAAATTAAAAATCGAGGAATCTTAATGCATACAAAAACCTGCGCAAGTGCCGTGAAAATCTACCTGTTTTTCCTCTTTATTTCCTTATTCGCAGTTTCGGGATGCGGTCTGGATGTCGAGTTCGGCGGAAACGAAAATGAGGACGTGGAAGAGAATGAGATAATCACGGGATTTATCGAGGAGATAATTCCCGATATAGGCACGGATTCAAACGTTGTTGTAAAGGCAAGCGTAGTAAAAGATGAGACAGTATTTTGCTGTGAGGATACGACATCTGTAAGAGATGATTTCCGCATAGAAAACAACCTCGATCCAAAAGTAGAACTTGAATTTCTTGAGAACGGAAACTCCTCGCTTGGCACAATAAGAATTCCCGTTTTCCCGGGAGCTACGATCGATATTGCGGACATTATAATTGAGGATAGAGTTCCAAGGTATGACTACATTAATATAAGCTTCGAGGGGCAGGTAGATTCGAAGAACTGTGTCAACGATACCACACCAAGCGGAACTATGAGGGTAGTAATATTATCTGAAGGTAACGAAACGGAAGTAACAGTCAATCTGACATCAAGAACCGATATTGAAAGAGGGGACGAAGAGGATCTCCCGTGCGAAGAAATAGTCGAGGGACGCAAAGTTAAGATAGACGGGAAACTGGGCATAGGCGAGACCGTAGAAGCAGATCTAGTTGAAATACTCTGAGCCCTCTCCGCAATAAACTACCTCCCCTCCACAGTCATCCGAGCCCTCTCCCTTCCCTTCTCCGTAAGAAAAAGCTTTCCTCCCGCAACAGCTATTTCTCCTTTCTGCTTCAGAAATTCGACCACTTTTGAGGCGAAATCAGCCGACCGGAACATACCCCTGCTGTCGGGGTGGTTTTTTACCGCATCTCCTCTTTCCTGGTTGTAAAGACTCACGAGGAGCGAAGCCTCGGCAAAGTCCATCCTCTGTCTCTTTTTTTCTCTCATTATGCCGAAGAATCCCCTTTGAGGAGCAAGGAGAAAAACCACGAGGAAAAACAACCCGCACACGAAGGCCATTGAACCCGCTATGTTAACGTCAAGCCAGTTGGCGACCCAGAACCCCGAAACGGCTGCCGAGATTCCAAAGACCACGCTCAGGAGAATCATTCTGAAGAGCGAATCCGTAAGAAGGTAGGCACAGCACGGCGGAATCACTATAAGCGCTATAACAAGTATCGAGCCCACGGCGTCAAACGCCCCGACGCATGTAAGCGACACGACGGCCATAAGCAGGTAGTGGATAAGTCGGGGACGGAATCCTATTGACGACGCAAAGTTCTCGTCAAAGGTCGACACCTTAAGCTCCTTATAGAAAAAGGAGATGAAAAGCAGGTTCAGAAGAAGAATCGAGCCCATTACGTAAACCGACTTGGGTCCCAGGTCCATACCCGAGAGAATCAGGCGGTTAAAAGGAGCAAACGCTATCTCTCCGAGAAGCACGGAGTGGGTGTCAATATGCACGTTTCGCGCGTACTTGGAAAGCAATATGACCGCCACGCTGAAAAGAAACGGGAAGACTATCCCTATCGATGCGTCCTTTTTAACCAGCCTTGCGCGGTTAACCGCCTCTATGAGCGAAATCGCAAGCACCCCGCTTGCGGCAGCTCCTATTATGAGAATCGGCGATGAAAGGTCCTTCACGACAAAAAAAGCGAGGATTATGCCGAGCAGAATGGAATGGCTGATCGCGTCAGTCATCATGGACATTCTTCTTAGAACAAGAAACGCCCCTGGTATGGCACATGAAGCCGCAACTATGACGGCTACCAGCTGTATATCAAACTGATGCGGGCTCATCCGTTATTCCCCACCGGCGAAAGCCTTCTGATCTGGCGAATACCGCTTGGGGTAAGCCGCCAGTTCTCTTCCCCCGCTCTCTCCACGTATCCCGACGCCTGCAGCTGCAAAAGACTTTTTCTCACGTTAAACCCCTTCTCGCTTCCAAGCGCAAGCAGCTTCTCGGAATGCGCGTAGCCGGGATCGTTATGCTCAAGAGCCAGATCGTGCAGGGCTTTTAAGACGTAATCCTTCTTTATCTCCCTTCTGCTCCTAGCGTCTTTGAATTTCAGGGTGAAAAATCCGTTCGGCGAAAAAAGAACCGAGAAAAAAGCGATAACGCTCACGCAGACTATAACCGCGGGTCCCGTCGGCACGTTCTCAAGGCCGGCACTCAGCGCAACACCCGTTACGCCGGAGACGGCCGCTATTGAGGCCGCGAGAATCACCATCGAGCCCATACCGCCGGTCCACTGTCTGGCCGCAACCGCTGGGGCAATGAGCATTGAACTCATAAGCACGACCCCTACTGTCTGCAGGCCGATCACTATCGCCGAAACTATGACGGCCGTAACGAGCAGGTCCAGAGACTTAATGGAAAAACCCATAGTGCCCCCAAAATCCGGATCAAAGCAAAGAAGCTTGAACTCTTTCCAGAAAAGTCCCACAACCAGAAGGGCGAAAAGCCCCGTAACACCTATAACAAGGACGTCTTTTTCGACAAGGGCCTCCGCCTGACCGAAAAGAAACTTATCAAGCCCCGCCTGGTTGGCATCCGGCATTTTCTGCGCGTAGGTAAGAAGAACAAGGCCAAGCCCGAAAAAAACAGAAAGAGCCATCCCCATCGCGCTGTCGGTTTTAATCCTCGAGTTATTGGTAACTAGGTTGATCAGAAAAACCGCCAGGACGGCGGAGAGCGCAGCCCCGATAAAGATCGGCAGCTGTTCCTTGACTCCCATTATGAGGAAGGCAAGCACTATCCCGGGAAGTGCCGCGTGCGACATGACGTCGCCCACGAGGCTTTGCTTTCTAAGCACCGCGTAAGAGCCGACCACGCCGCTTACAATGCCCAGGGAAGCCGCTCCCAAGAGAATGGTCCTGGCCGTATAGTCAGAGAAAAGCTCAACCGCAAATTCAAGCATCACACTGCCCTTTTGGCCGATTTTCTTTCGGGGAAAAAGGAGGTCTTTCCTCCGTAAGCCTTCATGAGATTCTCGGAATTAAAGACCTCATCCACCCTCCCCGAGGCCACAAGTCCCACGTTCAGAATGGCGATCCGCTCGTAGTACTCAGAAACAGTGTTAAGATCGTGATGAACCGCAAGCACGGTCTTTCCCCCGGCGGTAAGCTCCTTAAGTATCCTGACTATCGCTTTCTCGGTCGTGGCGTCAACCCCCTGGAAAGGCTCATCCAGAAGATAAACCGATGCGCTCTGAACAAGGGCTCTTGCGAGAAAGACTCTCTGCTGCTGCCCTCCGGAGAGCTGGCTTATCTGCCTCTGGGCAAACTCAAGCATATCGACTTTTTCAAGAGCGCTGAGCGCCTTTTCATGCTCCTTTTTTCCGGGACGCCTTATCCATCCCAAGTCTCCGTAACTCCCCATTTTCACCGTATCCACTACGGAGGTGGGGAAATCCCAGTCTACAGAACCTCTCTGGGGAACGTAACTCACTTCCTTCCTCTGTTTTTCGTAAGGCTTGCCATGGATGGAGACGACTCCCGCAACGCGCGGAACAAGTCCCTGGATGGATTTTATTAGGGTTGTTTTGCCGGCGCCGTTTGGTCCCACAACGGCGACCATCGACCCGTTTGGAATCTCAAGGTCTATATCCCAGAGAACGGTCTTGTCGCCGTAAGCGACGGTAAGGTCCGTCACACGGACGGCCGGATTCTGCTCTCCGCTGCTCATTACCCATCTCCGGCGGCTTCGGCCTTGGAGTCGGCAACCTCGATACTGCGGCTGAGGGATTCAACGATAGTATCCACGTTGCTTCTGAACATCCCTATGTAGCTGCCCTCTTCTGTTCCCGGGCTGCCCATCGAGTCCGAGTAAAGACTGCCGCCTATCCGGACATCAAAGCCTCTTGCCTTCACCGAGGCCCGAAGGGCACGCATGTATCTGGGAGAGATGGAAGTTTCAACGAAAACTGCCGGAATTTCTCGCTCGGCGACTACCTTTGAGAGATTCTGTATATCCGCAACGCTCGCTTCAGAATCGGTACTTATTCCCTGAAGCCCCATTACCTCAAACCCGTAACCTCTTCCGAAATAATTAAATGCGTCGTGGGCCGTTATAAGCACCCTTCTTTCGTGGCGCAACAAGGCTATCTTCTTCTGTATGTAAGACTGCAAAAGGTTCAGTTCTTTGAGATAGGATTCGGCGTTTTGCTTGTAGATACCGGCGTTTTGCGGATCGTAGAGTGAGAAGGCCTCCATGACAATCTTGGCCGCTTTTTTCCAAAGAGCGACGTCAAACCAGATATGCGGATCGTAGTATCCTTCGTATTCCTCGGGAGAAAGAAGCAGGGACTTGTCGATTCCCTCAGCGACGCCCACGGTGAATATCCCGCTTTTTTTCATCTGCGCAAGAACATCCGTAATCTTTCCCTCGAGATGAAGGCCGTTATAGAAAATCATGTCGGCTCCGGCAAGCTTTTCCACGTCCCCGGCACTTGCCTTGTAAAGATGCGGGTCAACCCCGGTTCCCATGAGGGAAATGACTTCCGCTTTTTCTCCGGCGACGTTCTTGACCAGATCTCCGATCATAGCGGTAGTCGTAACCACTTTTATCGTGCCTTCTCTTTTTACGCTTCCGCTGCTCTCAGCGCAGGCCGCAGAGAATACCAGCAGCGCAGAAAGCAGAAAGAACCTTATGCCCGTTACCATTTTCATTCTTTCCTCTCTCAGTTGTTCGCTTTCTCAACCAGTATGTACTTGGCCGCGTTTCGCCCTATGGGATATTCCTTCCCGGTCAGCTCAACGATTATTGGGCCCTTAAACGGCTGCTTCGAAACAACCATCATCTCGGTCTCGGGGTAAAGACCTATCCCGCCCAGATAACGAAGCAGTTCCGGGTCATGATCGCTCACTTCAACCACTTTTACCAAGGTATCAGGCTCTACATCCACAAGAGCGTCGCACTCCCTCACGATCATGGTGCCGTCGCGGCGCGGAATCGGCGAACCGTGCGGGTCGGTGACCGGATAACCAAGAAACTTGTCGATCCTGTCTTCAAGGTCTTCTGAGAGCACGTGTTCCCACTTCTCGGCTTCCTGATGCACCTTGTCCCAGGGAACACCAAGCGCCTCCTTGAGGTAAAGCTCGATAAGCCGGTGATGTCTGATTATCTCAAGGGCTATCTTCCTGCCCGCGGAAGTAAGTTTCACTCCCTGATAGCGCTTATGGGTTATAAGCTTTCTCTCCGAGAGCTTTTTCATCATGCTCGTCACCGAAGCCGGAGACACGCCCAGTTTTTCCGAAAGCGCGCTGGTTGAAACCTTCCCCTCGGAAGTCTCAACCTCGTAAATGGCCTTCAGGTAATCCTCTATTGATTGTGAAAGCATCTTTTTTTCTCTTTATCTAAGCAAAAACCGCCTAAGATTCAAATAGACAAAAAAATATTTTAGTCTTGTCTAAATTTCTTTTTAATTCTAGCAAAAACAAACCCGCTGTCAAGCAAGAATTATAGGTTTCGAAAAGAAGTACTTATTGCATACAATAAACTCCATGGAAAAACCCCGCGGCAGAAGAAAAAACCTTGTTCCGGGCCTTCTGGTTTTCCTATGTTTTTCTCTCTTTCTTTTTTCTTCTTGTTCCGAAACGCAGAACTCAAGAAGTAATCCTGACAAAGTTTCCGGTTTCGCGGAAAGAAAGACCTCGGAGTCCCAAGATAGCTTCACTCTGCTTAATTCTTTTCCTCACGACCGGACCGCTTTCACTCAGGGTTTTGCCTACAGAGACGGATTCCTTTATGAAAGCACGGGGTTATACGGAAAGTCATCTCTTAGAAAAACGAATCCGGCCACGGGGAAAGTACTTGCCAAGATAGACCTTCCCCGAGAATTTTTCGGCGAAGGTCTGACCATAATAGGCGACAGCATATACCAGCTCACATGGAAGTCCGGCAAAGGCTTCATATACGGCAAGGAAGGCTTAAAGCTCAAGGGATCATTTACCTATTCCACGGAAGGCTGGGGGCTTACCGACGACGGAACGCAACTTATAATGAGCAACGGAACCGAAAAACTGTATTTTCTCTCCCCAGAAAGCTTCGAGGTAACGAAAGTCTTAAGCGTAAAGGAGAACGGGGCGACAGTTGGGAAACTTAACGAGCTCGAATACGTGGAGGGAAGAATCTACTGCAACATATGGCACTCGGACGACATAGTGATCGTAGACCCCGAGAGCGGTATCGTGGAGAGACGCATAACCCTGGGACAACTTAGAGAAAGGCTCAGTTTCGCGCACGAGGCCGGAGTGCTGAACGGAATCGCCTGGAAATCCTCCTCCCGCACTTTCCTTGTCACCGGAAAGAACTGGTCCGAGGTCTTCGAGATAAGGTTCGCTTCCGCTTCCCCTTGAAGCGGAAACCCAAGCGGGTAGACTCATTTTCCCTTCTGTGTCCCCGTAGCTCAGTTGGATAGAGCGCAGGATTCCTAATCCTGAGGCCGCAGGTTCGAATCCTGCCGGGGACGCGCCAAAAAGAAACCCTACGAAAAAAGCTGCCTGAATATCACCCAGATGATCTTCACCCCGGCCATAAAGCTTCCCGTGACTGTTCCCGTTACCTTTGAAGTTCCTATTCTCTTCCTGTAACTCACCGGAATCTCGGTGCAGCGAAGTCCTTTCTTGGCGGCCTTCACCTGCATCTCGACCGTCCATCCGAAAGTCCTGTCTCTCATGCCAAGAGAAAGGAGCTTGTCGTATCTTACGGCCCTGAAGGGACCAAGGTCGGTAAAGCTCACTCCGTAAAACAGTTTTATAAGCCTGGTCGCCACGTAGTTGCCCACAAGGGCCTGGGGCAGAAGCGCCCCCCTCTGTCTTTCGCCGATGGTTCTTGACCCTATGACGAGATCGTATCCGTCCTCGGTTATCGGTAAGACGAGGTTTTTCATTTCTCCCGGATAATCAGAATAGTCTCCATCCAGAAATACTATGATATCAGGCAGATACGAAGAATTCTTAATGTAATCTATCCCCGCAAGGCAAGCCTGCCCGTACCCCCTCCTCTCTTCGTCTATGACCGTGGCTCCGCAGCCCGAGGCAACGCTTGCCGTGGAGTCGGTCGAACCGTTGTTAACGACCACTATCTCCGTAACGAGGTCCTGGGGAATATCCCCGATCACCTGCCCTATGGAGCGCTCTTCGTTAAGCGCCGGGATTATCACGACCGTCTTTTCCATGGAACTCTTATATGGAGACAAGCTCAACCTGCGGGATAAGAACTATGTGCCGCGAAAGCAGTGGTTTTTCGAATCTTGAGCTTATGGCTTCGCAGTAACCGTCCATCTGCTCTTCGTAAGCCTCACGGGCGTCTTCATTCATCGATTTTCTGTACTTGTAGTCAAAAAGACGTATTCCCCCTTCCTCTTCGGTCAGAAGATCTATCCTGCCTCTTTTCGTAGCACCTTCCCCGGGACGAAAGACAAATTTAAGCTCTCTTCTGATTTCCTGAGCCTCGCCTATAAAGGAAAAGAGCTCGGACTCCAGGAAATTCGAGGAAAGTTCCAGCAGCAGTTCCTTCATGTTCGGGTTTGAGACAAGAAATTCCCCCAGAACGAACTTAATTTCTTTCTCAGCCGTTTCCTCCCTGAAATCCCAGACCTCAAGGAATCTGTGCATTATGCTCCCTGCCCTCTCGGGGTCTTTCAGACGGTCGGTCGGAGAAAACAGGTCTGGAAGCGGGAAAACATCCGCCCGCTCTCGCTTATCTTCCCTGCCGTATGCGGGTTCCATGTATTTAAGCCGCAAAGGAGTTTTCGTTTCCACGGATGGAGTACCCGAGGCTGAGTCAGGTTCTTCTGAAGCTTCTCCCTCGTAGAGACCCGGGAAAGAGATTCCCCAGGTGCCGTCTGTAAATCCTTGCGGTTCCTCAAGACACCGGGAAGAGAGGGAGAGCTTCGAATCAATAAGCTCGGCGAAGCTTCCCTTTTCCACCTGGATCCGGTCTTCCTTGGCCAGACGGCGGCCGCTTAAGCATATGAAAAGTCTTTCCTCGGCCCGGGTCATGGCCACGTAGAGGTCTCTTCTCTCCTCCTCGGTTTCTTTTCTCTCGACGCGGGATTTAAGCTCTTCCCAGTTATCCGAAGAGGAGGCCGGGTATCTGACTACAAAACCTTTTTCGATATCCGCCATCACCCTTTCAGACGGCACGACCCTTCTGTAGTTAGTGTTGCAGAGAAAAACGGTATGAAACTCAAGCCCCTTCGCCCCGTGAACCGTCATAAGCTTCACTACCCCGCTGTCGTCTGTTTCCTCAAAAACCTGCTCTTCTTCATAACTTCCGCGCATGGAATCAAAGTGCTCAACCACCTGGCGAAGCCCGTATCCCTTGTGTGAGACCAGATTTTCTGCCATCAGAAGAACTTTTTTGAGGTTGAGGTATTTGGCCTTGCCGTCCGGGAGCGCCAGGGCCGCGGAGGAATAACCAAGCCCGTTTACAGCAAAATCGACCGCCCCGAATGCACCTCCGTTAACGTATTCCCTTCTTTTTTCATCAAGAAAACGAAGGTATTGCCCGACCCTGGAGCCGTTTTCTCCTCCCCCTACCCGGAAATGGGAGAAAAGCTCGTCATCCGACGCCCCGAAATAAGGAGACCTGAGCACAGACGCCCGGGCCAGCAGGTCCTGAGGATCAAGCAGGTATCTGAGCATGGACATGACGTCCCTTACCTCGGGAAGATCGTAGAAACCGCGCCCTATGCGTGACTGGAACCTGATTCCCTCCCGCGCAAGGGCCTTCTCGTAGACAGAGACGTTTGAGGATCTTCTGAACAGAAGAGCAATCTCTTCCGGAGATTCCTTCTGTATCTCCTTTATCCTCGACGCAACGGCGCGGGCCTCAAGCTCAATAGCCGCATCGGGCTTCGCTCCTTCGCACGCGATGATTTCCACCGAGATACCGGAACCGCTCTTAGGTACAGGGGCTGTCATCTCTTCGTAATATCCTTTGGGAAAAGTGTCGGCGAAAAAAACATTGAAAAAGTCTATGAGACTGCCGCGGGAGCGGTAATTGGCCGCAAAGGATATCTTCTCGAAATCCCCGGCCTGAAGTATCTTCCCGAACGTCTCGGGCTCGGCCCCCCTGAAGCCGTAGATGGACTGGTTCACGTCACCGACCACAACAAGACTGCCTCCAGAGTCGCCGTCCGTGAGAAGGTTCATCAACCTGAGCTGAAGGGAATCGGTGTCCTGGAATTCATCAACTATAATAAACTTCAGGAAGTTTCTGTAATAGCCTAATATTTCAGGATTTTTTTCGAGGAGTTCAATTGTGAGACGTATCATGTCCTCGTACTCTATTTTCTCCTCAAGGATTTTCCTCTGCCTAAGAAAACCATACGCGTCGCCTGATAAATCAAGATAGATAGAGTTGATTTCCGAATCATAATGTCCCATGACTGAAAAGACCGTATCAACAAGCGCAAGCCTCGACTGCTCAACCTCGGACTTTCTCATCTCATTTCTCGCCTCTTCGTAAACGGCCCTCAGGTAGCGAATATTTGGGTCAAGACCCAGAGTCATGTCTATTTTTCCGCTTAGGTCCTGAAGAGCCTGTTTTCTCCTCTCAGAACGGGACGAAAGAACGGAGATATAGTCCTCGATCCTCGCGCGAAGCCTTTTACCCATGGATTCAAGCGCTTCCGGGGGAGGCTTTTCGGGGCCGGGTCTCTCTCCGCAGTAGGAAAAAGGAGGTGTCATATGGAGCCTTGCCGCTTCTTTCAGTATCATCGCTATGATCTTCAGAATCTGAGCGTAATCATAAGATTCCATCTCGAGAAGCCTCTTCAGCTTTGGGTCGCCTTCCCCGATCTTCACCAGAAGAAACTTGCCGATATTCTGTTCGTAAAAAGCGTCCTCCTCGGAACCTTCAATTACGGAGAAGTTAAGCGGAAGTCCTGAATCGAAGACGTTTTCCCTCAGTATCCCTGAGCAGAAGCTGTGGATAGTTCCTATGGGAGCGGAGAAGAACTTCCTGCGCCAACCCTCGGCTATATTCCCCCTGTGGCCGTACTCCTTGATATATCTCGTGATTTCGGAACTTATTCTGGATTTCAGTTCCGCGGCGGCGTTCTCCGTAAAGGTGACGGCAACAATCTGAGGGATATCCGCCTCCCCTCTTTCCAGGATACCCAGATACCCGGCTATTATGGCTCTTGTCTTTCCCGAGCCCGCTCCCGCCCTGACCGCTACCTTTCCTGCCGGGTGAAGTATCCGGGACTGCTCTTCGTTAAGACTCAGGAACTTGGAAATTCTCTCCATGACTTATCCTTGCGAATGCCCAGTTCTCCTTGCCACGCCGTCTTTTACCCTGCAAAGGTCCGCGTAATCGCAGTAAGAGCAGGGACGATTCTTGGACATCTCGAGGTGATGGACTTCCTGATTCTCCTCTTTTTTCCCCACATAGGGAGGGAAAAAACCTTTTTTTATGTTCTCCACGTAGTACTCCGCAAGCGAAGCCGCTTCCTCCAGAGAAGGATCCCGGGAAGAAACGCTGTCTCCCGGTTTCCCGATTGAAAGATAGGAGCCTCTGGAGGGAACCACCCCCTCTTCAGACAACGCTTTCAGGTAAAGGGGGAGCTGGAGATTTTCAAAATCAAAATATTTTCTGCCTTTTACCCCTCCGATCTTGTAATCGACAACCGCGGCCTTTTTCTCGTCGTCTCTGTGGACGTCTACCCTGTCCACTTTTCCGCTGATTTCGGCATTCCCGATGCGGAACTTCACTTCTTTTTCAAAAAACCGGGGGATGAATTCATCTTTTCCGATTCTTTGAATCTCATCGGCGATGAAGTTCGGCAAAATGCAGTCAAAAAACCTTTTCTTCCCAATCTCAGCCACGTTCTTCGGCAGATGGGAGAAAACTCCCGGCCTCGTTTCGTGCTTCCTTCTGAGTTCCTCATAGACCTCGGCGACGCGGCTTGCATCAGGCCAGCCGGAACCCTCGGCGAAAACTGTCTCCATGAACTCCTTGAGTATCTCGTGGGCAAGTGAGCCCAGGTCAAGCTGCGACGCCTTTTGTTCCTCGGGGTCCTCGACCTTTCCTAGTTTCAGCACTTCCTTCGAAAAATACATGAAGGGGCATGTCCCGTAGGTCTCAAGCCTTGTGGGTGAAAAAGTGTCCGGTCGCGGAGGGGCGTTTCGGAGAACCCCTTCGAAGTCCGTGTAATCACCCTCAAGCTCGAGTCTTTTTCTCTCAGCGGAGATGCCATCTGAGAGATAACCGACCATATCCGAACCGTAGTGCTCTCTTATGACCTCCACAAGCTCCGGGGCGACATCCGATGTTCCCGAGGGTGAAAAACAGTGAAACAGGGCATCTTCCCCCGAGAATATCTCTCCCGGTTCCGAGAAGCTCTCAGAGCGTCGCGCCTGAGGGGAAATCCCCGCCTCCTCAAGAAAATCAGAGCGGTTTACATCCCTTGATTTCTGGTCGTAGCGGAAGCAGGAAAAAAACACTTTCTCGGAAGCCGCGGCGCCAAGGGTAGAGAAAAGATGCTTTTCCTTTTCGTAATGAAGACCTTCCTCGTCAAAAACCCTTTTTTTTAGCACCCGGTTTATTTCCGCCTTCTCCCTGGGCTTAAGCACGGGATCCGCGGGAAAAGCGGAAGGAAAAGAAGTGTCCGAAAGGCCGACCAGAAAAAGGAACTTCGGGTTTATTCCGCGGGCCGCGGAGAAATCGGTAACGCTCACCCTTTCCGAATCGCCGTCGCAGGGGGTTTTATAGGGAACCGTCCTCTCTCCCATAAACTCATCCAGAAAAAGAAAGTACTCTCCGGGGTCTGGAACCCGGAAATCAAACTCTCCGTAAGAGAAGGAAAGCTCTCTGAGAAAAGAGAAGAACTCGTCGAAACACTCCCTGGTGGTCTGCTCTCTCTCTATAAGCAGCGCCGAGTTCTCGGAAACCCTGAGTTCTGAAAAAATCTTTCTAAGATCAGAAGTCATCGCTGAAAAAGTTCTTCTGCCGAACTTTGACGATACCGAATCAAGCGCCATGCCTATGTCGCGGGCGACTGAGGAGAGCCGGACATCCCGCTTAACTATGTGTTCAAGAACCTCTTCCAGCCCGAGATACCGCTCACGGTTCTGTATTTCCTGTCTTCGGAAGAAACGCTTGCGGAGGAAATCTCCTTTACGAGATTGGTGCAGCGCTGCGAGAACTCAGACTCTCCCAGGTAGAGAGAAAAAAGCGGGTTGCAGAGAAGTCCAATCAGGTCGTTTCTGTGAAAATTGCCTGACTTGAGGCGAAGGATATCGCCCGCCAGGCGCCCGAATACGCTCCCCGCCAGGGTTCCGGAGTTTCTGAGGTCAACCGCGACTCCGTTTTTCTCGAATATATGTGCTATGGACTGACCTCTTTTCTGCGATGACCTGACGAGAACCTTAAGATCAGAAGCTTTGTGTCCCTCATCAACAATGAGCTTTTTGATCTTCCTTGAGACGTACTCGACCTCATCGTGAGAGTCCCGGAACTCACTGAACTCGCTCTGCGTCCTGGTTGCCGGAATTTCGTCTGTTATTGCGGAATCTTCTTCACAGGCCACGGAAGCTTCGCTGAATCTGCCCAGAAAACAGTCTCTGTATTTATCCAGACCGCCGAAGTCGCTTACGAAAAAGAAAGTTTCCGGAACCGCCGAGGAAAGGCCTTTTATCACGTCAAGTTCGCAGAGAGTAAAATCGGAGAACCCGAAGATAACAAGCTTTCTTGCAGACGGGAAAAACGGCGTAAGCCCTTCCCTCTCCAGCTCTTCTGAAACGACACGGACAGAATCCGCATCGTCAAGAAAATCTCTCTCGGTGATAAGCGCCTCGTATTTCTCGTAAACAAGCCCTGTATCCGAGAGTTTTTTCCGCAAGCTCCGAGCCTTGATTGTTCTGGCAGACCCGACAAGCTCCTTTGCGGAAATTTTGCTTTGCTTCAGTTTCGAAATAATCGAAGCCGTGGCGTTTAGAAAATCCCGGTTCTGCGAAAACTCTCCGAAAACCTCAAGGTTCTCCGAGACCGACTCCGCCGCTTTTCTAGTTACCGATAAGGCCTGGGTTCTCGATATCCTTTTCTTCTTCAGGTTTGGGGATGCTTCGTTTACAAAATCCGAAAGTTCATTGAACGTAAGCAGGTTTTTTCCCCATACCCCCTCGCCAGAGTAGCAGTCCTCTATTTCCTGTACAACCGAGACGCCGGGGAGAAGGAAAAGGGTTGTCTCATCACTTGGGTTAAGCCCGTATTTTTCGAAAAGATTTTTGAAAGTGGATTGTTTTGGGTGATAAATTAGCTTCATCTAGTAAAGAAGTTGCCCCAGATTATCCATCCGCAACCACCTGGAATATCAATTCAGCAAATGCCTGAATATGTACTTAAGTATTACTCAAGAAGGATTTTTCTCTACAGGCAGGTCTTCCAGCACTTCCGGAATCTCCTGAAGAATATGGATCTTCTTCGCCTTCATGATGTTCTTGCGCTTGGAAAGAAAATACCTTTTGTGCTTGCTGTAGCGACCCCAGATCCTTACTCTGCTCCCGTTCTCAATACCTTCCACGAACCCTCTTGCGTAAACGTTTATTCTTTTTTCCGGATTATTCTCGAAGAACCGGAACAGGGTGAACTTTCTTCCGTTCACCATTTTCTTAAACCGCAGTTTACCCACCTGCCCGTCAAGGGTGAATATCTTTCTGTCGAACTCATCACGTGAGGAGAGAACCTGCGAGATGGTTACAGCCGGCGGTTCAAGTTCTCCGATATCAGTATAGGTCTTGTAAACTTCTTCTTTTCCGTAAGAAGAAACCGGAACCGCCAAAAAAAGCAGAAAAACTAAAAGAATTTTCCTCATTATTCAAATTTCCGCCGAAAATACTCTACACAGCCAAGCGGCCATCCGGGCCCATGGCGTTAGGAAGCCGGCTTTGTCATCGACAGCGGGTCAAGAACCCTGTCGAGTTCCTCGTCTGAAAGCACTCCCTTTTTCCTGGCAACTTCCCTTACGGTGCTCCCCGAAGCGTAGGCTTCCTTCGCAATCGCAGCCGCGTTGTCATAACCTATGATCGGCGCGAGGCTGGTGCACATGGCGAGGCTCTGCTCGATGGTTTCCCCGCAGCGCTCTTCGTCCGCCTCTATACCAGAGATGCACTTGTCGACAAACACGGTGCATACCCTTGAGAGAAGCCTTATCGATTGGAGAAGGTTGTCCGCCATCATGGGCATCATCACGTTAAGCTCGAAATTCCCCGACTGTCCTCCGATCGTTATCGCCGCGTCGTTCCCGATCACCTGGGCCGCGACCTGCGTAACCGACTCGCCGATCACCGGGTTAACCTTCCCCGGCATAATGGACGAACCCGGCTGTATCGCGGGCAGAAGGATCTCTCCGAAGCCGCAGCGCGGGCCGCTTCCAAGCCACCGTATGTCGTTCGCTATCTTGATTAGGCTCACAGATACCGTCTTTAGCGCTCCGCTTGCCTGGACAACCGCGTCCTTTGACGCCTGGGCCTCGAAGTGATTTTTAGCTTCCCTGAACTTAACCCCCGTAGCCTCGCTTATCCTTGCCGCCACTTTTTTTCCGAAATCCCTGTGGGTGTTTATCCCCGTGCCGACCGCGGTCCCTCCTATGGCAAGTTCTGAAAGGTCGTTTCTTGTACGCTTTAATCTCGAAATCCCGTGATCAACCATGCTCGCGTATCCGCTGAACTCCTGGCCGAGCCGTATAGGGGTGGCGTCCATAAGGTGGGTGCGCCCTATCTTTACTATGTGATCAAACTCCTTTGCCTTTTTCGAGAGCGCGTCGCGAAGATACTCAAGCGACGGTATAAGGTCCTTTTCTATCGCCTCAAGGGAAGAGACATGCATGGCCGTGGGGATCACGTCATTGCTTGACTGACCCATGTTCACATGGTCGTTCGGATGCACCCGGGTCTTTCCCTTAAGTATCTCGGTCGCCCTGTTGGCTATCACTTCATTCGTGTTCATGTTTGTCGAGGTGCCAGAACCCGTCTGAAAAACGTCCACCACGAAATGATCGTCAAGCTTCCCGTCAACAACCTCCTGGGCGGCTCTCGCTATGGCCCGCGCGGCACCCTTCTTCAAGAACCCGAGTTCTGAGTTTGTATGGGCGGCGGCCAGTTTCACAAGACCCATCGCCCTTATGAACTCCCTTGGAAGAGTGCGTCCGCTCACGGGAAAGTTCTCAACCGCCCTTGCCGTCTGCGCCCCGTAATAAGCGTCCGAGGGAACTTTCATCTTCCCCATCGAGTCGGATTCCACTCTGTATTTTGTCTTAGCCATTTAAGATTCCCTCCAAATGATTGTCAATTTCAGTCAGGGAATTTATTATGCCACAAACAGAACCGGTTTCATAAGAAGGAGGGCCTTCTTCGGAACTCTAGCATGAGGCTGAAAACGGAAGGGATCAGAAACAGGGTGAAGACCGTGGATAGAACCAGTCCGCCGACCACGACGCTTCCAAGGCCCTTGTAAAGCTCAGAGCCTTCTCCCGGAGCAAGCACAAGGGGAAGCATGCCGAACACGCTTGTTAGCGTGCTCATGAAGATCGGCCTTATCCTCACCCTTACCGATTCGCGTATGGCCGCCTGCTGCTCCATTCCGGCCCGGATGTTGTTGAGCGCCTGGTGGACTATGAGTATGGCGTTGTTAATGACTATCCCTATGAGAATCACAAAACCCAGCATCGTCAGTATATCAAGCGGCTGGTACGTGAACAGGTTAAGGATAAAAAGCCCGAGGAACCCTCCGAGGGAGGCAAACGGAACCGTGACCAGGATAACCAGAGGATGGAGAAAACTCCCGAAAAGAGCCGCCATCAGCAGAAACGATATCACTACGGCCAGAAGAAAGTTCCACTGAAGCGCGTCTTTTGCCGTTGCGAGCTTGTCCGCGGTTCCGGCAAGGGCAAAACCGGTCCGCTCCCCCACCTGGCCGCTTTGCTGAAGCACGGAGATTATATCGTCGTTAACGATCTCTATCGCCTCCTCAAGCGCAAGTTCCTCGGGAGGAGTTATCTGTATCGTTATCACCCTTTGTCTTTCGTAGTGATTTATCTGCTCCGGGCCGCTCTCAAGACTGACCCTGGCCAAGGCTCCCACGGTAACCACCTGCCCGCTCGGAGAAGTGATCATTATGTTCTCTATATCCTGGGTTCTCTCGGAGAAATCCTGCTCCGCCCGCAAGACTATGTCGACCTCCTGTCCCTCAAGGTTAAACTCGCTTGCCTGGACGCCGTCTATGAGAGATCTCACGGCAAACCCTAGCTCTCTGTTGGTTATCCCGACCCGGGAAGCCGCCTCCCGCTCAGTAACGATCCTGAGCTCGGGGTTTCCGAGATCAAGGCTCGGGATCGGTCTTATCTGCGCCCCGGGAATGCTCTCCATGGACATGAAAAACACGCTCCTGGCGGTCCTCAGTATCTCATCCAGGTCATCTCCCGTGACGTTAACGTCTATTGACCTCCCCTCGCCTATGTTGGCGTTAAAGATGCTGGGCTGAATTATCACTCCGAACGTTCCCGGGACCTTGGATAGGGTCTGTTGAAGAACGGGAAAAAGTTCCTTGAGTTCCTTTCTGTTCTCGGCGACCGCGCCCATGAAAATCTGTTTTCCCCTAGCGACGTAGAAAAAATTCTTTATCTGCGGGAGATCTTTCCCGCTCGCGGTTTTTCCGTTCATGTAGGGTTCGAGATCCGCCTCGAGTTGCTTTCCGATGGCGGTATATTCCTCGACATTGTATCCGGGAGGCGGAATAAGTATCCCGAAAAGCAGGTTCCTGTTTCCCGTGGGCAGGTACTCGGTCTTGGGAAAGACGGCGATTATAAGCACTATTGAGAGGAGGGTGAAGGAACCTACGAGAACCACCCTTTTCTTAACGCTTGTCATTATCTGCTCGGTAAAGCGGTTTATAAAGCCGGATACCCTTCCCGCGAAACCGAACAGCCGCGACATGATACGAAGGCGCTCAAGAGATTCCGCGCCCTTCGCGGAGAGGTACTTAGAAGACGCAGACGGTATGACGGTTATGGAAACAAGAAGGCTCAGTATGACCGAAACACTTATGGCTATGGCTATGTCGCGAAACAGCTGTCCCGTCTGCTCCTGAATGAACATGATCGGAATGAACACGGCGGCCGTGGTGAGGGTGCTTGCAAGCACCGCCCCCCAGACCTCGGTCGTGCCGTCATAGGCTGCCTTCATCCTCGATTTCCCCATCTGCATGTGGCGGTACACGTTTTCAAGAACCACGATCGAGTTGTCTATAACCATGCCGACGGCGAAGCTCATCCCCGCGAGACTGACCACGTTTAGGGTGCGCCCGAGCGCCTCGAAAACTATGAAAGTCCCTATGACGCTTGACGGTATGGCGATTGCCACAATCATCGTGCTGCTCGCGCTTCTCAGGAAAAGAAGAAGAACCGTTATGGCGAGCACGCCGCCTATGATAAGATTTCCCCTCACGAGCTTTATCGCGTTTTTTATGTACCCGGTCTCTTCATAGACATTCCGGAGGCGAAGTCCGTTTTCCTTGAGGACTCCCTCATTCAGTTCTTCAACGGCCGCAAAGATGCCCTCCTTAACCTCTATTGAGTTCGCCCCGCTTTCGCGAAGCACGTTAACGGCGATGCAGGGCTCTCCGTTCTGCCTCACGGTGTAGCCTGGATCCTCGTACCCGAGGCGGATAGTGGCAACATCCCTCAGGTAAACGGGAATACCGCTTTGCGCGGTAGCCACTACTATGTTTTCTATATCCCGCGTGGTTCTGTACTCTCCGACGGTTCGAACGAGATACTGCCTTTTACCCTCGTTAAAGGAACCGGCGCTGAAATTCTCATTCTCCCTGTCAATGGAGGCGGCAAGCTCAGCTATCGTGATATTCCTCTTGGCAAGCGCGGCGGGATCGAAAAGAACCTCTATGAGCCGCTCCCTTCCGCCGAACACGTTCGAGGCCCCGACTCCGGGAACCCTCTCAAGCCTGGTGCGGATTATCTCGTCCGCGAAATCGTAGTAGAGATTTATATCAGCGGGATTGCCGGCAAGGGGCTTCAGGATAAACCACGCCATGGCGTTTGCCCTGGGATCGACGGTGGTTATCACGGGCCGCTCGACCTCGTCCGGGTATTCCTTTACCTGGTCAAGCCTGTTCGAGACCTTGACTACCTTGGAGTCAATGTCGGCGCCGACTTCAAACTCGAGTATTACCTCGGAGGAGTTCTCCGAGCTCTCGCTGTCAAGCCTTCTGAGTCCCGTTATTCCCCTGAGCTCGTCTTCCTGCTCGTTTACCACCTCGCTTTCCATCTCAAAGGGGCTTGCCCCCCTCCAGAAAGTGCTCACGGTAACCCTGAGCGTCTCGACATCCGGGGTAAGCTGAACGGGAATCCTGAAAAGCGAGATAACCCCGAAAATAACGAGGAATATAACGCCGACGGCTACGGTTACGGGATTTTTTATAGAGGTCTCGACAAGATTCATTGCTCTATGGTGTCAGTAATCCTGACTTTCTGCATGGGCCTGAGTCTCTCGTTGCCTCTTATGACCACGCTCTCGCCTACGCTTATTGCGCCTTCAACGTGAGTGAAGCTCTCATACCAGCCCTTTTCTTCCACCGGCACAGGGTGAGCGAGGCCTTCCCTCACGGCAAAGACCATAGAGCCCTGGGGAGACCTGACTATGGAATCTTTCGGCACGAGCTTTATTTTCTCGGTTTCGCCGATCCTTACCATGATTACGGCGGAAGCCGAGGATTTTATCGTATGATCGGGATTCTCAAGCACTACCCTTATCGGAAAGGATACGGCTCTCGGGTCTGCGTCCGGGATGACTGAAGAGATCTCTGCGGGAATGGTAAGCCGATTGTGAGAGGGCAGTATGACCTCGACCTCCATGCCCTCGCTTATCTCGTCTATGTACCTCTCGGGCACCCCAGCCATTACCTCTATCGTGTCTATGTCCACAAAGGAAACCACCTTGTCCCCGAGACCCAGCCACTGTCCCGCTTCGGTGTGGTGCTTGGTCACGTAGCCGTTAAAAGGAGCGGCGATTCTCGACGCCGCAAGATCGTATTCGGCGATTTCGATGCGGCTCTCAAGGCTGAGCAGCCCGGCCTGGCCGGACTCCCTCTGGGTCCTCGCCCTGTCAAAATCTCCGTCAGAAATAATTCCCTTGTCGTAAAGCTCTTCCATCCTTGCAAAATCTTTTTCCGAAAGCTCTGCCCTCGCAAGGGCTTCCTTCCTCTCGTTTTTAAGCCGCTCAAGGGCAAAGCGGATCTTGTCGTTCTTTATCTCGGCGAGAGTCTCACCCTTTTTTACGTACTGTCCCTCCTCGGCGTTCATTTTCCCGACGACTCCTTCGACCTCGCTTGATATGGTGGATTTTCTCGCGGGAAAGGTTGCGCCGACAAGCCTGAGGGGCCTCTTCACCTCCCTCTCGACAACCGCGGATACCACCACTGGAGCGTCGGGAGGCTGGGCGAGTGAGAGCCCGGGGAAAAAACAGGCAGTTAAAAAAAGCATTAAGACTGTTATTCGCATAACCACGGCTTCATTCTCCATATATCAAACATCCATTTCAGAATAACCGCGAATAACCCGCACACATCCTACTTTAAAGGCGCGGGGCGGCGCCGGCACGTTTCGGAATCCCGTAAATTATACATGACTAAACAACCGGTACTATAGACGAGAAACATCTCCGGCCCTCTCCTTGTATTATTCCAAATTGGTATTAGCATATAGGCATAAAAGCCCAAAAGGAGATTAAAATGGCATCCTCAAACATAGTCGAAGTAGAAGATTCCGTGTTCGATAAGGAAGTAATGGAAAGCGAAGTCCCCGTCCTGGTTGACTTCTGGGCTCCCTGGTGCGGTCCCTGCAGAGCCCTTTCGCCCGTCATCGAGGAGATCTCCAATGACTACGAAGGCAGCGTTAAGGTGGGAAAGGTGAATGTGGACGAAAACCCCCAGACAACCATGAAATTCCGCATAAGAAGCATTCCCACGCTGATAGTTTTTAAAGACGGCGAGGTCGCCGAGCAGATAGTCGGCGCCGTCCCGAAAAGTGAAATAGAAAAGGTACTGAACAAGGCCCTGGACTGATACGTTCCGGGCATGGGCACGAAAAATGGGAAAATACATCATGCTTAGCAACCTCACCGACGAGGGCAGAAGGACAATAAAGATGAGGCCCGAAAGGATAAACGAGGTTAACAGGGAACTCGAAGAGATGGGCGCCAAGGTTGAAGCCCAGTACGCGGCGCTCGGTCCTTACGACTTTGTAAACATAGTGGAAGCTCCCGACAACGAGACAATCACGAAAATCGTAATAGAGCTCGGCTCAAGGGGTACAATTCATATAGAAACCCTGGCCGCAATCCCCATAGGTGAATTCGAAGAAAAACTGATAAACGAATAGCCTTTCCTTCCCCCAAGCATTAAACCAAAAGAAACTTTTTACCTATATATAAATCATCGCAAAAAATTGGACCGTTTGGTCCAATTTTGGTGTATAATCGTAGAATACGTCAACGGACCGGAGATTCGGTGATGGCGATACATATTTTAGTACCGAAAAAACAATTCTGCTTGAAATTTTCCGCAAGTTCGATTTATAGTGGGAAGTAGCAGGGTATTTGTTAAACCAGCTTAGGAGGATGCGTGCCGATGAAGAAGATTAATTTGTTTTTTTCTGTTCTGATAACTGTATTTTTGCTGGCGATTTGGGGATGCGGTGATAGTGCCGACATGGCGGGTTGCAGCGAAGATGCTCTTTGCGTAGGGGTACTCATACCGGATCCGTCTCTCGCAAATTTTGCTGCGGGCGTTGCAGATGCGGCCAGGAAGGCTGAAACCGACATTGCGAGTGCCGGCGGCAACATAGAACTTCACTTCAAAGAAGTAGGTGACTGCGACGATTTTTCTGTTCCCAGGGCTGCGGCGAAAGAGTTAGTCGATATGGGAGTCGACGCCATAGTAGGACATCTATGTTCCGGAGTCTCAAACAGTATTCTAGGAGGCGGTGATGAAGCGGCCGTGTCCGGAATTGAGAACGTTATCATGATTTCGCCCGCCAATACCGCTGCCGTTTTCAGTACGGGTCAGAGTATATACGATTATTATTTCAGGACTGCTCCTTCGGATCTAAACCAGGCGGCGATTTTGGCGAGAGAAATCCAAAATACTTCGACAGCGCAAACGCAAACATACGTGGTTTACCGTAACGACACCTGGGGAGAGTTTTTCAACGCAGGTCTCTTGGTTAACGGCGTTTCCTCTGCCGAGATGACCATGGAGTATGACCGACAAGGAGAAGACACCATCGCTAGCACGGTTGAAGAATTTCTTGGTGATCGCGGAGATATCAATGTAGCTGTGATCGCGTTTAATGAGGCAGAGAGCATACTGAAAACCCTTTGAGTTCGGAAAATATCTCCAAGAAAAACAGGTACTACCTAAACGACGGATATTACGCCGAGATTGAGAAGCTAAAAGATGAATTGGAGGAGTTAGGGCAAGGCAACCTGGAAAATCCCCCCGAGACGCTGGCTCAGCTTTTCCATAGCAACTCTTCCGGATTCCTGGCCACTTCAACGGACAGTTATAGATACGATGATGATATGGAGTTAGCAAATGCTCAGGAAGAGTTCCGGTCTCGGCATGAGGAGGAATATACCCCCAACACTTATGATGCGGTGGTATTGCTGGCGCTTGCGTATTTAAGCGCCGGCAGTTCTGAGCCCGATGCTTTGGCCAAGGCGTTAGTGGAAGTCAGCGGTCCGCCGGGGAGATGTATCAGCTACGAAAAATGCGCCATGCAAATTCAAAATAAAGATACCGATATTAACTACGAAGGAATTTCCGGGCGTATTGATTTTGATGATAAAGGAGATATAGGAGTAGCAGTCTACAAGATACTTAGTTACTTTGACCGTACTATAGAAGAGAGAAGAAACGTCCCAGCTCCTTGATCTGAAAAATTATACGGACGGTTCGCGGAGTGTAGGTTTCTCGCTTTTTCCGGCGCTGGCGTCAAGACGCGGTTCTTTCTTGCCCGGAGAAGCGTAAGAGGTCTTTTGGTTCTCCAGAATACCGTCCCGATTTCCGTTTCCATGGAGACCGAGGGAAAAGCACTTGAGCGTGGCGCGGCCGACTCTCGGGGGTTTGAGTCCTGTGTACGTCAGTCGTCCGAGATATTCAGGGGGCAAACCTCCGGTGCTTAAGGAGATTTTAAGCTGCCTGTTTCTGATAGCCAAGGCGGATAATGTCTGCCATCTCAAGGAAAACGAGCATCTTGAGAACGCTACTGAGATATTAGGACTGAGCGAGGCTGCGTTTCAATGGCGTTCTTCAATATCCGGAACTTTATTTTTAACTGAAGAGCGTATAACCTTAACCAACCCGCCGGGATAATTGCTCACCCGGGGAAACGCACCATGAAAGCGGCCCGTCTTCACGGATTCAAAGACATATTCCACCCCGAAACGGAAAAACTGCGGCTCGTAGAGAGCAAGACCAAAGAGGTATTCGAGCGCTTCGGTTTTTCCGAGATAATCATTCCGATCCTAGAACTCTCCGGGGTCTACTCAACGGGGCTTGGCGACACCACGGACATCGTCCAGAAGGAGATGTACACGTTTGAGACCAAGGGCGGAGAGTGGGTCTCGATGCGACCCGAGGGAACGGCGGGAGTTGTAAGGGCCTTTATCGAGCATTCCCTTCACAGGAAGTCGCCCGTTACGAAGCTTTATTACTCGGGAGAGATGTTCAGGCACGAAAAACCCCAGGAAGGGAGACAGAGAAGCTTTAACCAGATAGGGGCCGAGCTTTTCGGTTCCAGGGACCCTCTTGCCGATTCAGAGATAATCGCGATGCTCTGGCTCGCGATCGCGGAACTCGGGCTCTCAGATCACGTGGAACTTGAACTTAACTCGATAGGGAAGCCTGCCGAGCGCGAGCAGTACAAAGAAGCCCTTATCGGGTTTCTCTCTCCGAAGAAAGACTCCCTTTGTGAGAACTGCCAAAACAGACTAGGCACGAATCCCCTTCGGATACTCGACTGCAAAACCGGAACGTGCCGTGAGGTAACTTCCGAGATCCCCTTCTCGATCCGGGACTATCTCTCGGAGCAAAGCAGCGAGCATCTGGGCGCTCTTACCTCTTCCCTCAAGGGAAATCCATACCCTACAGACTTAACCCCAGAATAGTGAGAGGACTTGATTACTACACAGACACCGTCTTCGAGATAACGACGGACAAGCTCGGTTCCCAAAACGCCGTGGCCGCCGGAGGAAGGTACGATCTTCTGGTGGAGCGGATGGGAGGACCGGAAACTCCCGCGGTGGGCTTCGCGATTGGGCTTGAGAGGATACTCCTTCTGCTTGAAAAAATCGGGACGCGGAAGAATTCTCCGGGAAAAAACAGCTCGTATGCATTATCCATATCGGCGATGAGGCCAGAGGTGAAGCGGCAAAAATAGCCGATGACCTGAGGAAAAAGGGCATACGGGTCGAGACCGAATACGAAAACAAGAGCTTAAAAAGCCAGATGAGAAAAGCGAACAGGACCGGGGCAGCGTACTCCGTAATTATCGGAGAGGACGAGCTTCGGAAAAAAGTCTTTTCGCTTCGCAACATGAGAACCGGAGAGGAAAAGACGTTTCCCCTCGAAAAACTCGCCGACCTTGGGGGCACAGCGATTTTCGGAAACTTCTCTGATTAGCCCCAGACGGCGAAATTCCGTTTCCAACCGAAAAACCTATGCTTAGAAACAGATTCTTTTACGGATGGGTAATAGTCATAGCGGGACACCTGCTCATAACGCTTGACGGGATGGTTCTCTACTCGTTCGGGATATTTCTCCCTTATCTGAACGAAGCTTTCGGACTCTCAACCGCCGTCGGATCGTCATTTTTTTCCCTCAGATGCGTTTGCATGGCCTTTTCGTTCGTGTTCGCGGGAAGGCTTATAGACACTCACGACGCGAGATACCTCACCTTCTTTGGAGGGCTCATAGGAGCATTCGGCTTTCTTCTCTCAGCTTATGCCGAAACCACCTGGGAACTCTACCTGACCTACAGCGTGATGGTGGGAATAGGAGACGGGTTCCTCTACATACTGCCAGTCACCATTATCAGCAGGTGGTTCGTCAAGAAAAGAGCGCTTGCCATAGGAATCGCCACGGCGGGGGTTCCGGTAAGCGGGCTGGTGGTAAACCCGCTTACCACCTGGCTTATAGAATCATTCGGTTACGAGCGC